>CAYVCQ010000019.1:0-6079 GCA_964450405.1 uncultured Leptospirales bacterium
CACAATTCTAAAAATTTTGATGCAAAGACCGGAACAATGAAATGGAAGATGAGTAAAACCGGCGACAAAGAAGTGAGCTTCGTTTTTGAGTCGGATTGATTTAGTGATCAACAGACATTATAAAGAAGTAAAGACCGCGCTCCGGAAGGGAAATCTGGCTAACGAGTTTAACCTCGGAAAGTACGGATTTTCTCCATACTCGGCGTGTCAGCATGGTTGTATGTACTGTGACGGCAGAGCGGAAAAATATTATGTTGATGGTGAATTTGACAAAGACATTGTTATCCGCAAAAATATCCCGGAGCTTTTAGCTAAGGAGATTCAAACTCTGAAAGAACCCGGGTTCATATCCATAGGTTCAGGTATTAGCGATGCATACCAGCCTGTGGAGGAGTCGGAAGAACTGATGAAGCGCTGTGCTGCGGAGATTGCCTTAACGGATTATCCCGTAACACTGCTTACAAAATCGGCTTTAGTAATGCGCGACATAGATGTATGGAAAGATGTGCATCAAAGAAGCGGATTTCTTCTGATGGTATCTCTGACTTTTCTGGATGATAATCTTCGCAAAGTGTTTGAGCCTGGCGCAAGTTCAGTAGATGATCGTCTTGCAATGATTGAAAGTTTCAAGAAGGCTGGAATGTATGTCGGGGTTCTTGCAATGCCGTTTATTCCCTTTATCTCGGACACGGATGAAAACATGTGGAGTCTCTTTGTAAAATTGAAATCACTGGGAGTGGATTTTATTATGCCTGGCGGGTTGACTCTGAGACCGGGAAGGCAGAAAGATGTTTTTGTTGAGCTTATTAAGAATGAGTATCCTGAGCACTCAAAGGGACTCGAAGCTATTTATAAAGAAAACAGGCAGTCGGGAAACTCAATCTACAGTTACAGGGAAAGTTTTAATAAGCGGACTCAGCCGGTTCTTTCAGAACTTGAAATGCCCGTTGGTATTCCTCACTATGTCTACAAAAACCGTATGACATTGTACGATGAAGTATATGTGCTTCTGCGTCATATGCAGTATCTCTATTCTGTTAAATCAGTGAATACAAAAAAGCTTGATAAAAGTGTTGAGAAATACCGTGCATGGATTGAGTCCGAAAAATCTGAGTTTAACCGAAAACGAAAATCGGATTACCGGACGGTTGAGGATAAGCTGATCAATGCAGTAAATGCCGGTGAGATAAAGGGAATAATCGAAAACGAAAAACTCTCTCAGTTTTTAAAAGAGGTTGTGATAGACCGGAAGACTTTTGATTATTCAAAATTAAGATTGGAATAACCGGATATTTTTTACTGCATAGTCCATGTGATTGGATAATGAACAAGTGAAATGCCTGCCAGGATGATGGTCATAACCCCTTGCCGGAAATATTCTGATCGTATATTTTTTTGAAAATTGATCTGAGTCAAGGACATCTTAATAATAAGAACTATATTCTGTTTTACTGCACTAAACCAGTATTCCGGAAAAATAAGCAGGTAAGAATGAGCAATATCATAAAAACAGATGCAGCCCATCCGCAAAGCCCTGAAGAGGTTTCTGATCTTGATATCTTTGATGCAATGAAAGAGATGTCCGGTTATATAGATATAACACTGGAGGATTTCAGGGAGATATATCTGCATGCTTACATGCATGCTCATAAAAAAGTGAATGCCGGTAAATCGTCGGCTTCAGTTTCGAAAAAACAGGAACCGCTATCCGGGCGTGAACATTCAGTGATATCAGAGAAGAAACGCCATACTGTGAAAAATTATTTTATTAAGATGCGGGGGGGAGAACATAGTCCGCCGCGAATTGGTGTAAAAGAGATAGTATGGTCATGGATCGGTGCTTTTTCAGGAATTGCTTTAGTATCATATTGTAATATAAGAATAGCAGAGAAATCAGATCTGATGCTGTTTATTGCATCCTTCGGCGCATCGGCAGTTCTGATTTATGGTGCAGTGAAAAGTCCTCTGGCGCAGCCGCGGAATTTTATCGGCGGGCATATTATTTCCGCTGTTATTGGAGTAGCATGCTATAAGTATTTTTTTTACAATCCATGGTTTGCATCAGCAATGGCAGTGGCATGTGCAATCGCGGTAATGCATGTAACCAGAACACTACATCCACCCGGAGGTGCAACTGCTCTTATCGCGGTAATAGGAAGTAATCAGATACATGCTCTGGGGTATTATTATGCGATCATTCCTGTGGGGATTGGTGCGTTTATAATGCTTGCTGTGGCGCTTGTTGTTAACAATATTCCTTCTTCCAGGAGATATCCTGAATACTGGTTTTAAATAGTAGTCACTTTTTGTCTGTGAAATATAACAGTATAAATAAATCTTTCAAGAAGATCGCTATTTCTTACCCTCTTCGAAACGTCGGGCGCCGGTAACAGTCTCGCCGCTTTCCATTACTTTCATTCCCAGCTGAAATTCAAGAGCAAGAGCTTCGTTAATATCAAGCCCGAGTCCGCGGTAGAGTGCTTCACGGTCGCTTCGCATACATTTTTGAGGGAAAGAGGAGATCTCAAGCGCAAGCTTCTCTGCCTCTTTACGGGCAGAGCCCTTGTCGACCAGACGGTTAACAAGTCCAAAGGCATATGCTTCCTCGGCTCCAACAGGTCTTCCTGTAAGTATCATATCCATGGCACGGCTTGCACCGATAAGACGTGGAAGCCGTTGAGTACCTCCGTCAACCAGCGGTACACCAAAACGCCGGCAGAAAACACCGAATACAGCATCTCTCTCGGCAACCCTCATGTCGCACCAGCAGGCAAGTTCAAGTCCGCCGGCAACGGCAAATCCTGTTATTGCTGCAATAACTGGTTTTGAAAGAAGTAGTCTGCTGGGTCCCATGGGGCCGATTTTTGACATATCGTTTTCCAGCGGATTAATACGGCTGATTGAGTCGTCATCCGGACTGTATTGAGAGATAGCTTTAAGGTCGGCTCCAGCACAGAATGTTCCACCTTCTCCATATAATACTGCTGCAGAAAGGCTGTCATCTGCATCAAACATTTTAAATGCATCAAAAAGTAATTGAGCAGTTTTCCCGTTAACGGCATTTTTTATCTCGGGGCGATTGATGATGATAGTGCAGACAGGTGGATTTTTTTCTATCAGAACTTCCATTTATGCATCCTATAAAAAATTTTAATAAACCGGAATGGCGGTGTTTGCATTCCGGGTAGAATTGAGTAAATATTTTTTGATTTGGTTAAATTTATCGGGAAAGCATGCTTTTGTGTCACTGAATTAATGCATGGTCTGAAGTCCGGCTGCCTCGACAATTTCTCCAATCTGTTTTGTCTCAATAATTTCTCTTACCATTATTTCGAATTCAAGCGCTTCCCCTCTGGGGTAAAGATATAAAATGTCTTTGACTTTGTTTGCCGCCCAGAATCCGCCGATAAGCGTATTGCAGGGGTGGGAAAATTGAAAGGGGAGAACATAAAAACTTCCGGTATTGGTAATTCCGAATCTTCCATAACTGCCGAATTCGTCAGTCAGGTATAAATATGAGTCAATGTCAGGTTGTCTGATAATCATAACTTTCATTGCCACACCTCCGTGTGCTGCATATGATGACTTCAAACATTCTAGAGTGTTTGATTTACATATCGGTATTTTTGTGCAGTTTCTGAAGGATAAAACTGAAGATTATAGACTAAAACATTTCCCCGGAGTTTCTATATGTTCAGGTATTTTCTGATTATTGACCACTCTTTCAGCTTATCCTCAAACCTGACAGCATGGGCCGGGCTGGTGGAGGGGAGCTTTTTGTAGACAATCCCATCCTCCTGTTTAAACCCGATATGTTTACGGAAAGAGTCGTAAGCCTTTGATCCGTTGAAGAAAATATATTTTATATCTGGATATTCGCGCAACAGGGAATCGAAATCATTCGGCAGTTCATTTTTAATATTTGAGTCGAGGCTCCCTTCTCTTGAGCAGCAGTTAATTACATCCCACAGCGCTATTTTTTTTGACAGAAGAAATTCATTTCTCTTTTCGTAAGATGATTCCGGTTCGGCTTCAAACAGCGCATAGATAATTTTCCAGAATAGATTTCTGCTGTTGGCGTAGTACTGTTTTTTATTGAGTGATTCGGCTCCGGGCATTGATCCGAGAATCAGTATCCGGCAGGATCTGCTGATTATCGGAGGGAATGATTTAATCTGTTTCACTTAAATATCTTAAGTTCTCTGAATGCCTGATCTATAATCTGTTTTCTGTATTTTCCCTGAGAATGCTTATTGATGTTAAGATTGCAGGAAAAAAACCAGACTTTATTTTTAGTTTCGACAAATCCGATATACGATCCTATTGCAGGTTTGGTATTTGCGCCCCATCCTGTTTTCGCGTAAAGGGTATAGTTGTCATTTTTTTCTACAACCATAAGATTCTTTAGTATCTCATAATTCTTTTTATCAAATGGATATTTTTTAGTGTATATATTTTTAAGAATTTTTATCTGCTCAATGGCAGATATTTTTAAATCACCATCAATCCAGAAAGATTCAATATTACTGCCGGTTTTCATGTTCCCGTAATGCATCAATTCTAAATATTTTACGTAAATGTCATTTGAAATGTGCCTTGCCAGTGCCTGATAAAACCAGATGCAGCTGTCGGGCAGGGCTGTCTCCAGGCACTGATCTTTATTCCAGGAGGCAACCCCTTTGTCGGTACCATCCCACTTGATAACTTCCTTTTCGTCTTTAATTACATGTTCCTGAAGAGCTATCAGTGTGTTTACAACTTTAAAAGTTGATGCAGGGTAGAATCTGTCATTAGCCCTTTTTTTATTGTATATATATCTTTTTTTCCCTTTTAAATCCTCTATCACCACCGTGGCATTTAATCGGTTGTGTTTCATGTAAGATTTTAAAAATATATTTTTTGAATACCCCATGGCGGGGATTATAATCAGTAGCAGCACTAACAAAATTTTTCTCATCTGAATACTCCATTCTTGTCTTGAAAATTATAAACACGGGTAATAATTGTTTCCGGTATTACTTATGAAATCCGTGAAACAATTTCAGCATTAGAGTTTGATTTGTTACCCTGCTTTGAACATCGGCAATTAACATGTATTTTTACATTTTTATTAAAATTTTTTTCTTCAGCGAGTATTTCCAGCGTATTAATTAATAAGTTTATAGAAACTTATTCCTATCTTTTAAGTTGGCTGGAATGGAAAAAGAGAAATGTTTCGGAGGGTTTAATGTTTAAGGGCGTAGAATTTTTAAATGATATTACAGATATAGTCATTGGAAGTGCGATAGAGGTTCATAAAAATCTGGGACCGGGACTTCTGGAATCTATTTATGAAAATGCTTTGTGTTTTGAATTAACCGAGCAAGGAGTTAAGTATAAGCAGCAGGTGCAAATTCCTGTTGTTTATAAAGGAGTAAGTCTCGGGGATTATCATATTGATTTACTTGTTGAAAATGAAATTATAGTAGAACTGAAAGCTGTAAATCACATGGAATCTGTATTCAATGCGCAGCTTTTAACTTACCTGAAAGTAACGGGTAAGAGAATTGGATTATTGATTAATTTCAACGTGCCGGTTTTAAGGAACGGGATAAAACGAATTATTTTGTGAACCAAGTGCAAAGGTGTTGGCCACAGAGGCACGGAGACACAGAGAAAGGATAGAGAGGGGAGGTTTTTTATAATCTTCAAATCCATTCTTTATCTTTTATTCTTATCGGTGTTGATGAGCTATATGTGCGAATAACCGTTGAATGACCCAAAAGCCCTCTGTGTCTTTGAACCTATGTGGTAAAATCTTTATTATTTTGTGATTTATGAGTAAAGGGGTTGGCCACAGAGGCACGGAGACACAGAGAAAGGATAGAGAGGGGAGGTTTTTTATAATCTTCAAATCCATTCTTTATCTTTTATTCTTATCGGTGTTGATGAGCTATATGTGCGAATAACCGTTGAATGACCCAAAAGCCCTCTGTGTCTTTGAACCTATGTGGTAAAATCTTTATTATTTTGTGATTTATGAGTAAAGGGGTTGGCCACAGAGGCACGGAGACACAGAGAAAGGATAGAGAGGGGAGGT
>CAYVCQ010000019.1:6179-99588 GCA_964450405.1 uncultured Leptospirales bacterium
TATTCTTATCGGAGTTGATGAGCTATATGTGCAAATAACCGTTGAATGACCCAAAGCCCTCTGTGTCTCTGAGCCTCTGTGGTAAAATCTTTATTATTTTGTGATTTATGTGCAAAGGGGTTGGCCACAGAGGCACGGAGACACAGAGAAAGGATAGAGAGGGGAGGTTTTTTATAATCTTCAAACCCATTCTTTATTTTTTATTCTTATCGGAGTTGATGAGCTATATGTGCAAATAACCGTTGAATGACCCAAAGCCCTCTGTGTCTCTGAGCCTCTGTGGTAAAATCTTTATTATTTTGTGATTTATGTGCAAAGGGGTTGGCCACAGAGGCACGGAGACACAGAGAAAGGATAGAGAGGGGAGGTTTTTTATAATCTTCAAACCCATTCTTTATTTTTTATTCTTATCGGAGTTGATGAGCTATATGTGCAAATAACCGTTGAATGACCCAAAAGCCCTCTGTGTCTCTGTGCCTCCGTGGCAAAATTCTTATTTTTTTGAGAATTTTCGTATTAATTGATGTTTTTTTGATTAATTATTGACTTTTGTTCAACATTGATGTTATATGTACAACAATGTTGAACAAAAAAGGTAAATCATGTCAAAAACAATAAATTCTCTGGTAAAAGCTGTTAATATCCTGAAACTCTATCTCGATGAAGATAAGAGTCTTGGAATAACCGAATTCTCCCGGGCGCTGGATATCCCCAAGCCTACAATTCAGAACATCGTCTCAACCCTTGAAGAAAACGGGCTTCTGGAGAGGGATCCAATGACCCGCGGTTACAGGCTTGGCCCGGTACTCTTTCAGCTGGGTATGCAGTACGCCAACTCCATGGATCTGACAATGATCGCCCGTGTGTGGCTCGAGAAGCTCTGCAGTCAGTACGGCGAATTGTCTCAGGCGGGTATCGTTATGGGCGAGAGGATTGTAGTGGTCATGAAGGTTGAGCCCGATGCAAACTATATGGTGTTTCCACAGACTGGATCGGTGATCCCGCCGCATTCAACCGGTATCGGAAAAGTTCTTCTGGCATGGATGAGTCCCGTTGTCAGGGAGAGAATTCTTTCAGAGTGCGCATTCACAAAGTTCACAGACAAAACTATCGGCAGCCGCGAGGATTATCTCAAAGAGCTTGAGAAGGTAAAGCGTGACGGAATTGCCTTCGACACCGAAGAGTCGATCATCGGGCTTTCATGTATTGCAGGACCGGTATTTAATAATAAAAATGAATGTATGGCAGCGGTATCTCTCAGCGGCAATGCTACAAGAATAGATAGCAGGCGCGATGAGATTATCGATGCTGTTAAATATGTCTGTTCCAGAATTTCAGAACAGATGGGTTACAGGAACCGGGGGGTCTGAGAGCCCGTAGTCTCTTTATATTACTGAATCATCTCAGGCGGCTCCTCTGTTTCTGATATTTTTTGCAAAGGGGGAATTATGCAGATATTCGGACCTAAGGAACTGCAGAGTGATGTTCTGCAGAAAAATCTCTGTGCAGGCTGCGGTGCATGTGTTTCGCTCTGCCCGTACTTTAAAACTCACAGGGGTAAAACTTCAGCGATGTTTCAGTGCTCAAGGGAGAGCGGAAGGTGCAACGCATTCTGTCCAAAAACCGGTGTCGATCTCGACATTTTATCGGCAACAGTTTTTAACGGCACTTATACAGGTGATGCTCTGGGCAGTTATAAATCTGTTTATGTTTCACAAAAAAGCACTTCAGCAGGAGAGGGTAACATTCAGAACGGCGGAACAGTTTCCGCTCTTGTGAAATTTGCTCTACAAAGCGGTGCCATAGACTCGGCAATTCTAACCGGACGCAAAGGTGCGGTGAGTGTTCCCGAAATTGTAACTGATCCAGATAAAGTTTTCAGCTATGCTTCCTCGAAATACTCCACATCACCTGTGGTTGGTGAATTCAACAGGGCCGCATCATCGGGCTACAAAAAGATCGGAATTGTAGGTACACCATGTGCTGTTACTGCAGTTGCTAAAATCAGAAGTAATCCGACAGAAATTGCAGATTTCAGCGACAGGACAGGGATTGTTGTGGGGCTTTTCTGTACATGGGCGCTTGACACGCGGAGTATTGAAAAAATTCTTAAAGATAAAATGGATCTTGATTCGCTCCGGAGAGTTGATATCCCGCCTCCACCTGAAGATGTGATGACTTTCACTGATTCCCGACGGGATGTGGTACTCCCTCTTGATGAAATACGTTCCACTATACCTGCTGCATGCGCATATTGTCATGATATGACCGCGGAGTTTGCAGACATCTCTGTCGGTGCTCTTGAGGTTGCCGGCGGGAAGAACCGGAATGTTGTTATAATACGCACGGACCGTGGAGAGAAGCTTTATAAAGACGCGGTTGCAGCCGGATATATTCTCGGTTCACCTCTCCCTGAAGGTGTAATGGCAGGACTCTCTAATGCTTCAATGAATAAAAAGGTCAGGGCTATTACACGCCTGGCAGATGAAAAGATGCTTAACGGTGATGCTGAAAGGCCCGCGATGATCATTAACACTCCCGCAATGGAGAGCATCCTTCGATATAAAGGAGGTCTGTGATGTCGATATTAGATTATAAGGATGGTTCAGTTAATCTTCTAATGGGGAACGAGGCTATTGCCCGCGGTGCTTTAGAGGCCGGGGTGAGAGTCGCAGCCGGTTATCCCGGTACTCCGTCCTCGGAGATTATTGAAAATCTTGCCGGTGTTGCAGATAAGGCGGGACTATATGTTGAGTGGTCTGTAAATGAAAAGGTTTCGCTGGAGGTTGCGGCTGCGGCGTCATTTGCCGGACTTCGTTCAATGTGCGTTATGAAGCAGAATGGAGTTAATGTTGCTTCTGATTTTCTGCTTCACCTTGCTCTTTCCGGTACAAGGGGCGGTATGGTTCTTGTATCATGCGACGATCCCGGTGCTATCTCAAGTGTCAACGAAGGTGAGTCAAGACACTTCGCTAGAATGCTCGAGATTCCTCTTCTTGAGCCGGGTGACTTTCAGGATGCGAGGGATATGATCAAGTGGGCGTTTGAACTCTCAGAGAAGATTCACAACGTGGTGATGGTGCGTTCTGTAACAAGACTTTCTCATGCCAGCGGAAATGTCAGGGTAGGTGCTCTCCCTGTAAATGAGAACAAGGCGTATTTCAGTTTCGGAAGTCATCTGCTTGATCCGCTGAACGGTCCCGTTATTACAGCTCCGGTTGCCATGAGGCATAGACAACAGCAGGAAAAGATTAAAACGATTAATGAAATTTTTGAAACATCAGAATTCAATATATATACTGGGCCCGATAAGCCGGAACTCCTGATTATTACCGGCAGTGCATGTAATCTCTACAGCAGAGAGGCTGTGAACATTCTTGGTCTTGATAAACGTGCTGGTATACTTAAACTCGGGACAACTTTTCCTCTTCCTGAACGATTAGTAAAGAAACATGTTGAGGCCGCAGGAGCAGTTCTATTTGTAGAGGAGGTGCTTCCCTTTATCGAAGATCTGACAAAGATTTGCGCTGCAACATGGGGAGCTGCGGGACAGAAACCGTATTACGGTAAGTACGATGGATCAATACCTACGGTGAACGAGCTCAATCCTGATATTATAATCAACGCGCTTGCAAAGATTATGGGGATTGAATACCGCGCGGTGACGGAGGAGTATGAAAAGAAAGGAACAATTCTTTCTTTTACCGGAGCTCCAAACAGGGAGCTTACATTCTGTCCCGGCTGTCCTCACCGGGCTTCGTTCTGGTCGATCAACAATGCGCTGGCCCTTAACGGAAAAGGGGGGTTTGTCTGCGGTGATATAGGCTGTTACACTCTGGGTATACTTGGCGCTGGATTTAATGCTATTAAAACTGCTCATGCCATGGGCTCGGGAACCGGGATTGCCAGCGGTTTTGGAAAACTGGGGCAGTTTGGAATGGAGCAGAAGGCTGTCGCTGTTTGTGGAGACTCTACGTTTTTTCATGCTGTAATGCCTGCACTGGTAAATGCGGTACATGTTAAATCAGACATGATGCTGATAGTTTTTGACAATCGCGGTACTGCAATGACCGGATTTCAGCCTCATCCGGGTACAGAGAATGATGCCATGGGAAATGTCGTTAATGCAATTGATATAGAGAGTATATGCCGCGCAATCGGAGCCGAAGTTCATGTTGGTGACCCGTTTAATCTCGCTGTGACTCAGAATCAGATTCTTGACCTTGTAGATAACGGAACAGGCGCAAGGGTACTTATACTGAAGCAGAGCTGTGCGCTTAGTCCCGGGAAAAAAGGTAAAAAGAAATACGAGATGTCGGTCGATGAATCTCTCTGCCGCGGCGAGAATTGCGGGTGCAGCAGATTCTGTACAAAGGTGTTCCGGTGCCCGGGACTTGTATGGAACAGGGACAAAGGTATCTCTATGATAGATAGCGTTATCTGTGCCGGATGCGGTGTCTGTGAGGGCATATGTCCATCAGGAGCAATTAAGAAAGTGGAGGTCGCGGTATGATAAGGGACCCGTACAATATAATTATTACAGGTGTCGGCGGCCAGGGGAATGTTATGGCTGCCAGAATTATCGGTAACATGCTGGCGCTTCGGGGTTTGTATGTAACTATAGGTGAAACATTCGGTGCATCTCAACGGGGAGGTTCGGTTATGAGTCATCTCCGCGTATCAGAGAAATCTGCATGGAGTCCGCAGATCCCTAAGGGTAGGGCAGATCTTGTTGTGGCTCTTGAGCCGGTTGAGTCTCTCCGAGTTATGGCGCAGTACGGCAATGAGCAGACTGCCGTTGTAAGCAATACACGGCCGGTATATCCCGTGGGTGTAATCTGCGGCGACTTTAAATATCCATCATTGGAAGAGCTTAGTGCCTCGCTGAAACAGCTCTGCAGTAATATACATTTTGTTGATGCCACTGAAGAGGCTATAAAACTGGGTAATCCTATTTTAAGCAATGTGATAATGATCGGTGCTGTTGCCGGGCTCGGTGTTCTCCCCGTTGAAGATTCCGATTTTGAAAAGGTTATGTCGGCATATCTCCCTGCGAAGAAGATGGCTGTTAATATGGAAGGATTTAATCTGGGGAAGAGACTTGCTGTGGTGTAATTTTTGTTAAAACCCTGCTGTCAGGCCCCCGCACCCCCGGAGGGGGCAAGGAATTTGCTTTGCCCCCTCCGGGGGTGCGGGGGCCGGGGGATAACCGTGTTATACAGTGAATTACAGGAGGCTATATGTCATCATTAGGGAAAGATCTTAGAAAAATTATACGATCAGATCAGGTGCTTGATCAGATAGAGGATGTTTCTGCTTACGCGAATGATGCTACATACTATATAGTGAAAAAAAATCCCGATGCTGTAGTACTCCCAGAATCTACAGCAGATGTAAGTGCTGTGATGAAATATGCCTCGGCTAAAAGGATACCTGTTGTGCCTCGCGGTGCCGGGAGCGGACTCGCGGGAGGGTGTACCCCGATACATGGCGGTATTGTTGTTGATATGAAAAGAATGAACAGTATTGTCGAAATTGATGCACGGAATATGACCGCTACCGTTGAAGGGGGAGTGGTGCTGGGAAACTTTGTGAAAAAGGTTGAACGGATGGGTCTCTTTTATCCGCCTGATCCGCAGAGTTCACAGGTTTGTACTATCGGCGGGAATATCGCAACAAGGGCCGGAGGGCCGCGCGGTGTGAAGTACGGAACTACGGAACGCTATGTTACCGGAGTTGAAGCTGTTATGGCCGATGGCACTGTGATAACTCCCGGCGGGAAAGTAGTTAAGCAGTCCAGCGGTTATGATCTTACACATCTCTTTACAGGGTCCGAGGGTACTCTCTGTGTAATAACAAAGGGTATGCTGAGGCTTCTACCTCTCCCTAAGGCGAAAAGAACAATTATTGTTACATGCGCCAGTTCAGACCAGGCGGCGGAGATTGTATCTGAAGTAATCGCCCGTGGCGCTGTCCCTGCAATGCTTGAATTTCTGATAAAAATTGCAGTGATTGCAATGAACAACTATATTAAACCGCCGATACCGCTTAATGGTGAAGCATATCTTCTTATGGAGATAGATGGAACTGAAACGCAGGTCGACGTTGATGCCGCTGAAATTGAGAAAGTCTGCATAGAACTTGGCGCACATGATGTCCGGATAATCAGAAATCCGGAAGAGAGCAGTACATACTGGTATGCAAGATCAAGACTTTATCCGCTGATGACAACTATTTTTAAAAGGGTAATAACAGAAGATATTACTGTTCCAAGGGATAAAATTCCTGAACTGGTGAGGAGAATACAGTCAATCGCGGTATCAGTCGGTGTTTCAATCGGTCTAGCCGGACATGCTGGAGACGGGAATATTCATCCAACGATTCTTCAGAGTGAGATCAGCGAAGAGATGTCCCGCAAAGCGGAGCAGGCGATTGAAGAGATAATAAAGGCTGGGCTTGACCTGAAAGGAACTATTTCCGGGGAGCATGGTATAGGTATCCATAAGAATAAATTTCTGGAACTAGAGCATGGCCGTGATCAGGTGGAAATAATGAAAAATATCAAGAGGGCGCTTGACCCGTTTAATATAATGAATCCCGGGAAGATCTGGATAGAAACCGGAGGTTCATTATGAAACTTGATGATTATTCTGAATCAATAAAAAAATGTTCACAATGCAATTTCTGCCAGGCTGCATGTCCCGTGTATAAGGCAAAGGCATCGGAGAACTGGCTCGCCCGTCACAGACTTAATCTGATTCGCGAGGTAATGATTGATAAAACAATGCCCGACACGGAAAGATTCAGGGAGATAATCGACAAATGCATGCTCTGTACAAGCTGCTCGCAATATTGTTCAAGCGGAGTTCCCATTGATGAAATAATAATCTCTGCAAGGGGTAAACTTATAGAAAATGAAAAAGGGTTCGCTTCAATAAAGCGAGGAGTTATGGCCAAAGTTCTGAAGGAAAAGGGAACACGCAGCATAATGATTAAAGCGGGATCTGTTGCTCAAAAACTCGGTCTTGGCAGTGATGTTCCAAAATTCACTTCAAAGCCTTTTGAAGAGCGGATGTCGGGAACGATTAAAACAAATGTCGAAAAAAAAGGGACTGTTGCGTATTACTACGGCTGCGGTACAAATCTTATCTATCCTGAAACCGGCGAGGCGCTTGTGAAACTTATGACCGCCAACGGATATGATGTTGTAATCCCGGGTAATATTACCTGCTGCGGTGTACCAGTCATTGCCGAGGGTGATATTGATGAGGCTGCCGGGATGATGCGGGGGAATATTGAAGCTTTATCAGCGATAGAGTGTGATGCCGTTGTGATGGAATGCTCATCCTGTATGATGATGTTTATGAAGAAGAGCGTGAAGTTGTTTCCAAAAGACGACCCGCTGCAGGAAAAGATTAATGTGCTTAACGGAAAGATCAAGGGAGCGATGAATTTTCTGAACAGCGTGATTACAAAGAAATCAGAGAGAAAAGATGGTGCTGCGTTTACATATCATGTTCCATGCCATAAGGAAAAGTTTTCAAATTCTGAATTCGACGTAGTTGAACTTGTTTCAAAGGTCACAGGAGCAGAGTACAAAGTGATGGATAATCCCGAGTTGTGCTGCGGTGCCGGAGGTGCTTACTATATGAAGAATGCTGATATCAGCAGAAAGATAAGGTCGACAAAGATTGATGAAATAAAAAAAACCGGTGCCCGGGTTGTACTAACAGAATGTCCCATGTGCAGGTTCTATATAAAGAATGGTATGCCGGAGATCGATGTACAGCATCCCCTTGAGTATATTTTGGGGAGTGTGAAATAATAGAAGATCTTTAAACTGATTTTCTATAAACGATTCCGGATTGCATCTACCAGATCAGAGGTATCAAAATATACTTCGTTTCTTGTGATCCGGTTGTGGTCTATCTCAACTATATCCATCCCGTATTCCATAATCATTTTATCTCCAACAGGGATGACTGCTTCCCACTTGAGCAGAAATCCTTTTTCGTTAGGGAATAGTTCTTTATAATACCAGCGCCAGTCCGGATTATTTTTAAGCAGCTTTTTGAAGTATGGAAATATTTCCCCGTGACCATTGAGCCCTTTTTTTACCGTGGGATCTGAATAGTGTGAGTCGGGTGCATAAAAGCCGATAAGTTTTTCGGGATCATTTCCTGACCAGGCCGGGAGCCAGTTGTTACAGAATTTTTCCGCCTCTGTTAAGTTCATAATCAACTCCTGTAATTGATTCTATTTATAAACTAATTAGCATCTCACGATCGAATTAGTTTTAATTTGTCATTTCGAAGGAGCTGAGAAAAAAACTTTGTGAAACGACACCTTTAGCGACTGAGAAATCTGCTGTCTAATACTATTAGATTTCTCACCCCGAAAAATAAAAGGGGGATTCGAAATGACATTGGTCTAAATCAATCGTTAAACGTTATAATGAATTTGATATTTCATGAAATATACTTATACGGAATGTATAAAGCAAAGAGAATTTAAATATTTTTAAATAAATTGTTCGACGATAAAAATTTTCAAGGCATCAGCTTCCCCTTTATGCATGATATGATGTCTAATAAACTATCATCATCAGCGTTATCGACAATAAACATTCCATTTCTGATATAAGGTGACAGCATTGAGAAGATATCCTCAGTCAATCCGCCATATTGACCTGTAAAAGATTCAATTCTTGATCTGATGCTGAATTCAATTTTATCTCTCGAGGATAAAGACAGATATGCATCGATCACTCTCAGCATGTAATCTCTGTCGTAAGGGAGTGTGCCGTTGATGTTGAGTAAGTTCGTGGCGCTGTCACTGACAATTTCGGTCCGGCAGGTTGTTTCTGAAACAATGGTCCGTATTTCTCTGGCCACATCCTCCTCGGATGCTTCAGTAAAAGTGCCATCTTTTTTCATCCGGTCAAGTCCTGTACCGGGAAAAATTTCAAGAGTCCGAAGCCGTACAAAATCCGGTTCTATCCGGCTCAGTACTTTTGCAGTTTCAATGCCGTTCTCAGAAGATAACGCTCTCCCGCCAAGTCCGGGCATTACATAGACCGAGCAGGATATACCCGCTTCTTTAACTTTCAGTGCGCCGTTTATATGATCTTCGGAGGTTTCTCCTTTTGACACAAGTTCAAGTATTCTGTCACTGCCGCTTTCCAGGCCAAAATGAACACGGTTAATGCTTGAAGCCGAATACTTCTTCAAATCATCAAGTGTTCTTAATTTAGCGGCACTTTTTGTTCTTCCATAGATTGTGATCCGGTTTATAGATGGGAATGTTTCTTTTACAAGTGAAGCAGCTTTTGCAATAAACTCCGGCTTGAGTATAAGCGAATCCGCATCGCCAAAAAAACAGTTTCGTCCGCCTGCCATGCGCCATGAAAAGATATGAGTGAAACTGTCTTCAGTTGGAGGTTTATCTTTAAACCAGGAGAGGAACCATCTCATTCTTTCATCAAGATCGGGTGAATCTTCAAGATCATTGCTTTTTTCACTCATTGATGAAATGATACCTGACTTAAACCGGGCTCGCTTTACATCGGCAATTAGTGAATAGAGGGATGATTGATTGTAGGTTGACGATGGTAAACCTGAAATACCTTTCTCCGAAAGAAGGGTATCAATCTACTTAGCCCGGGAAATATCCTTCTCTACATCTTCAATCAGTCTTTTTGAAAATCTGGAACCTGTTTTATAAACCGGACAGAAGCCGCATCTGTTCCAATAACAATTTCGTGTTAATCTGAATGTAAGACTGCTGTTTTCTGTAGGGGGACGGATCGACGATATTTCAAACGGTTCAATTTCCGAATAATTATCAATCAGCATAACTGATCCTCCGGATGTGTAGAGTCTGCATTAATATATTTAAAAATTAATTCATAAATAAAGAAAGTCAACAAGGAAATGCCGAGGGTTTGAATCTGTTTTTTAATATCTTGAATTACAATTCTTTGAAAACCGGGACTGATATAATTTCAAGAATGTTTTTTTAAAAGTAGTTTTAAAAAAATTGTACCAGTTGGTAAGGTGCAAAATAAAATATGGTGTTTATTTTTTAATTTTTAAGAATGATTTGACTTTTACTGAAATATATCTTATTTATATTCAAATTATATCAATTAATAGATGCATTGGAATACTAAAGGGGGAGTTATGAGAAAGTCGCTAAGCGTTATTATTATACTGATACTGGCTGTTGCATTTAACACCACTTGCAGCAAAGAAAAGAAAGAATATAGAATTGCATGGTCGCATTATACAGGATGGGAGCCTTGGGAGTATGCTGAAAGTGCCGGTATTTTAAAGAAGTGGGGAGATAAATATAACATTGTAATTAAACTCGATAGGATAAATGACTATATCGAATCGATAAATCTTTTTACAGCCGGTAAGTATCAGGGCTGTGCCATGACAAATATGGATGCTCTCACAATTCCTGCTGCCGGCGGGGTAGACTGTACCGCTCTGATAGTGGGTGATTACTCAAATGGAAATGATGGAATTGTTACTATGGGTGAGAAGACCGTTAAGGATCTGAAAGGTAAAAAAGTTATGCTGGTTCAGCTCTCCGTATCTCATTATCTTCTTTCAAGAGCACTTGAAATTAATGGAATGAAGGAGAAGGATCTGAATCTGGTTAATACCAGTGATGCTGAAATCGGATCTATTTTTAAAACACAGAAGGGGAGTATTGCAGTTACATGGAATCCGATTCTGATGAATGCAGTGAAAACACCCGGAGCTAATCTTATTTTTGATTCTTCAAAAATACCGGGCGAGATAATAGATCTTATGGTGGTAAATACAAATGCGCCCGTTGAGCTGAAAAAAGCCCTTGTCGGCGCCTGGTTTGAAACAATGCAGATTATGCAGGATAATAAGAAATCCGCGGCATCAACAGAGTTTATGGCAAAGAATTCAGGAGCGACACCGGATGAGTTTATTGCACAACTGAAAACTACTGCAATGTTTTATAAACCGGCTGATGCGGTTGCCTTTACCCGTGATGCGAAAATCAAACAGACTATGGAGTATGTAAGGGGTTTCTCTTTTGATAAGGGACTCTTTGGTCAGGGTGTGACAACCAAGGATTATGTAGGGGTTGAATTCTCCGACGGTTCGATTACAGGCAGCAAAACTAATGTCAAACTGAGATTTGATGTGAACTATATGCAGATGGCTGCGGATAATAAACTCTGATAAAGCAGGAGCGATAACGAGATGGAATTCAGGCATCCGAAATTCCTCGGTTTTTTTGCACGGCCCTCGAAGGGTTTGAAATTTTTCCTGTCTTATATTCTGTTTATACTTTGTATAGCAGGATATATGACAGCGTCGCATATACGGCATGCGGATAATCCGGATGATAAAATTCTCCCGACTTTCAAGCAGATGGGGGAATCAGTTTACCGGATGGGTTTTGAGGTGGATGCGCGCACAGGCGAACGGCTTATGGTTGTAGATACTTTATCCAGTTTAAAGAGAATTGCCATAGGTGTTTCTGCTGCGGCTTTTCTGGGTCTGATTATAGGTCTTAATATGGGTCTCTTTCCCGGTGTTGAATCTTTATCCTCAGTGTTTATAACATTTATATCGATTATTCCCCCTCTTGCGATTCTGCCGATTCTTTTTATTGTGGCAGGTGTTGATGAGTTCGCTAAGATACTTCTTATTTTCATCGGGACTTTTCCTTTTATCTGCAGGGATATATATCTTACAGTAAAGAAGATTCCCACCGAGCAGATAACTAAGGCGCTGACTCTCGGAGCAACACAGTTCCAGACTACATACAGCATTATTATGCCTCAGATAATTCCGCGTCTTGTTGACACTACACGTCTCTCATTCGGTGCGGCATGGCTGTTTCTTATTGCCGCCGAGGCTATTGTTTCAAGCAACGGTCTTGGTTATAGAATCTTTCTTGTGAGACGTTACCTTGCAATGGATATAATTATTCCGTATGTAATTCTGATTACATTTCTAGGTTTCACAATAGATTATATTTTAAAGAAGTTTGTGAAATGGCGATATCCCTGGTATCTAAAAGTTAAAGATAATTGAGGAGCTGACATGACTGATAAAAAAGAAAATCTTCTTTATCTTGAAAATGTATATAAAGAATATAATGATACTATGGTTCTTGATGATATAGATTTCTCTCTCCAGGAGGATGAGTTCTGCACGGTTGTGGGACCCAGCGGATGCGGGAAGTCAACACTTCTGCGGCTTATACTTGGTCAGGAGATTCCAACTTCGGGAACTATTCATTCTCTTGGTGAACCCATGGGGTTTGCAGATACAAAGCGCGGTGTTGTTTATCAGAAGTATTCTCTTTATCCGCATCTTACAGTGCTGGAAAATGTTACACTTGGTAAAAGGCTGGGACTCGGCCTGTTTAAAAGTAAAAGAAAAATGGAAGAGATTCTCGATGAATCGTATGAATTCCTCAGAAGAATGGGTCTGAATGATCATGCACACAAATATCCTCATGAGCTCTCCGGCGGAATGCAGCAGCGTGTAGCAATAGCTCAGGCACTTATAATGAGGCCGCGTATTCTTCTTATGGATGAGCCCTTTGGCGCTCTTGATCCGGGGATGAGAGAGCTTATGCAGACATTTATTCTCGAGGTATGGGAGAACGCTCCAATGACTGTTCTCTTTGTTACACATGACCTTGAAGAGGCACTTTTCCTTGGAACAAGAATTATAGTATTGTCAAAGTTTTACTTTGATGGTAGAGGATATGATGCAGAGCGGGGAGCGAGAATTGTTGCTGATTACCAGATTAAGGATAAAGCATCAACAACAGTAGTGAAGGAGACAGCTGATTTCGGGAAGCTTATTGCTAAAATCAGAAAAGACGGGTTTGATCCTGCCTACAGAAAACATGTAAATGATTTTAATCTGCAGCATCCAGATTCATTTCAGAGTCTTTCGGATATAGAGAAACAAAGATAATAATAAAAGTGATGCAAAACAAACTCGTCCGGCCTCCGCACTCCGCTTGTTGGTAAAGATGTTAGATTCACACTTTGGCGGGTTGTGGAGATTACTGATGTAATATCATAACTAAATTTTTAAAGGTGCATAATTATGAAAATAACAAATAAGTTTTTAGGTATTACTCTCTCTCTTCTTATGATGATTCCTCTTCTCTCTTCATGCAAACAAAAGGGCGCATCGGATTCAACACAGGTGGAGGAATATGCTGGTGAACTGAAGGGTGGAGATGCCCTGAGAGTTCCACTTATAGCATGGGGTGCGGATATTGTTACAATCCAGGCAAACGGTAAGAGTTCAAAGACGATTAAAAATTCTCTATTTGACAAAGCTGGTTTCTCAATTGATCTTTTCAGAGAGGATGACTTCAGCAAACAGGTGGATCTGTATCTAAAGGGTGAGATTGTATTTCTCCGCGGCACAATGGGAATGATAAACGGATCGATTGATAAGTTGAATGGAAGCCAGAATACTCAACCTATACTTATATTTGAACATTCATGGTCCGCAGGGGGGGATGCCCTTGTTGTAAAATCGGGAATCAGATCAGTGGCTGAACTTAAAGGCAAACGGATAGCGATTCAGAAAAACGGACCGCATGTGGATTATCTTCTTAAACTCCTGAAAGATGCCCAGGTAAAACCAACTGAGGTTACAATTGTCTGGACTAAAGATCTGGTGGGTTCACGAGGTGATACTCCCATGGCTAAGTTCTATACCAGTGATATCGATGCGGCTTTTCTGATTATTCCCGACGCGAAGGCCCTTACTTCGCAGGGTACAGTGGGTACAGGATCAGAAGACTCGGTTAAGGGGGCAAGAATTCTGCTTTCAACAAAGACTGCGGATAGAATTATCAGTGATGTATACGCAGTACGGAGAGATTATTTCGAGAAGAACAGGGATCAGGTTAAGCAGTTTGTTAAGGCACTCCTTCAGGCGGAGGAGCAGGTTCGGGATCTGATGAATAAAAAAGATTCTGCAGATCTGAAAAGTCTGCTGTCGGTGAGCGGAAAAATTCTTTTGGACGATGCCAACGCGGTTGAAGATGTCAAGGGTATGTATGCCGATGCGTCAATGGCGGGATTCGCGGGAAATGTGAGATTTTTCTCTGATGCGAATTTCCCGAGAAATTATCGAAAGCTCTCTGCGGAGATTCAGGAATCTTTAATTATGCTCGGGCTTCTGGGGCAGACCTCAAATATAGCAGTAGCTAACTGGGATTATGACGAGTTAAAGTCCGGTCTCAAATACGCACAGGATGTAAAGATTACAAAATTTGATCAGAGCAAAGCATCGGCTGTTGCTGAAAAACTGAGCGGAGGCGGAAGCGCTCTTTTCACATTTGAAATTTATTTTAAACCTAACCAGAACAGTTTTTCTGTTTCTCAATATAAAAATGATTTCGACAGAATAATAGATTTTGCATCAACCTATGGCGGTGCTCTCATAACCATAGAGGGTCACTCGGATCCCATGGGCTTTTTGAGAAAGAAGAAAGAGGGCGGGGATGATGTTGTGCTGAGTAAGATAAGGCAGGCGGCAAAAAATCTAAGCTACAGCAGGGCAGACGCCGCGAGAACAGAGATAATCAAATATGCACAGTCGAAAGGGGTCAGCATTGATGCATCTCAGTTTAATATTATCGGTCATGGAATTGATAAGCCGAAATTTGAAGTTCCCCAGAGCGAGGGTGAGTGGCAGCAGAACATGAGGGTGCAGTTTAAGGTACTTCAGGTTGAGGCTGAAGAGGATGTGTTCCGTCCGCTCAAATAAGTTTTGGAGGTTAAACCATGAAAAAGTTTTATGCAGTGCTGGCTGTTCCTTTTTTTCTGACTCTGATTATGTGCGGCAAACAGGGGAGTAATACCTCTGAGATAAAGGATATCCTCAGTTTTAAGCCGGAGGTTGAGGAGGGTGTAAAGATCCCCTGGCCGCCGGAAAGTTTAAAAGGTGATATTCAGGTCGATCTGAAGAAGACCGGTGTGAAGAATTATTATATCATCTTCGACGGTTCGGGAAGTATGGCGGGCGAGAAACTTGAAATAGCAAAAAAAGCACTCACAAAGTTTATTAGAGTTATTCCGGATAAATCAAACATCGGGCTTACATCATTTGATGCATCCGGTTTTTTTGAAAGATCTCCGCTTGGTTCTTCTAAAAGTGATATAATAAAACAGGTAGAGAAAATAAAAGCAGGCGGTAATACTCCGCTTGGCGGATGTATTGATATTGCTTATGAAAAGCTAGGAACCCAGGCTGTAAGACAGATGGGGTATGGAGAGTATAATCTTGTTATAATTACAGATGGTGCGGCCACCGATGGTGACAAGATGGGGATTGCAGTAAATAGAATTCTTTCGGAGACTCCAATAGTGATTTACACTCTTGGTCTAAGGATCGGCGAGGGGCATGCTCTTAATCAGCCGGGGAAAATATATTACAAATCTGCCGATAATTATGAGGAACTGTCAAAGGGACTTGAAAACGTCCTGGCTGAGACAGAAGATTTTACAGTGATGGATTTTAAAAAATGAATGAACTAAAAAGATTTCTCGGACTACTGATAATTGTAGGAGTAGTTGCAACGGGAGTATATCTCTTCTTTGTAAAAAAGGAAGAGGTTAAAAATATTACCTACAGCACAAGCGATGTGAGGGACCTTAAGGGTGAGTGTTCCTTAGCACTGGACAGCTGGATAGGATATTTCCCTTTCAGATCACCTGTGTTCGGAAATCTCATGAGAGATGAAGGGTACAGAATTAAAGTTGTAGATGACAGAGCCGATTATGCAGAACGGATGAAAATGCTTAAAGACGGCGAGATTAATTTTGCGGTCTGCACAGTGGATTCATATCTTCTGAACGGTGAAGGAGTTCACTTTCCCGGAGCAATAATTGCAGTGATAGATCAGTCCAAGGGTGGAGATGCCGTCGTTGCATGGAGAGACCGGATTCCGAACATTGAAGGTCTTAAAGGCAGGAATAAACTCTCCATCGCGTTCACCCCTGCCTCCCCGAGTGAACATCTTCTTAAATCTATTGCAACTCACTTTGATATTCCGCTGTTCAGCGGCGGGGATAAAAAATGGCGCGTTGAGGTCAATGGAGCGGAAGAGGCATACGCAAAGTTTATGAAGAAAGAGGTAGATTGCGCGGTACTCTGGGAGCCTCATGTAACTGATGCTCTTGGTAATCCCGGTGTTGTGAAACTTATAGGTTCCGAGGATGTGGAAAATCTTATAGTTGATATACTTCTTGTAAATAGAGCATTTGCAAAGGAGAAACCTGAAGTTGTAAATCTTGTGTTAAAAAAATACTTTGAAGCTCTGAATTATTACAGAGCTTCACCGGCCCGGCTGAAGCAGGATATTACAATGAAACTTTCAATGCCTGAGAAAAGTGTCGATGCCATGCTGAAAGGTGTGAAATGGCTTTATTATCCGGAAAATACAGCATGGTTTGGAATCTCCAATAAAAATCAGCTCCGTGAACCGGAGATAGTCGCTTCGATTAATTCAAGTTTAAAAATACTGATTGCAAATGGCGATTTTTCGAAAAGCCCGCTTATTGAAGGGGACCCGTATACAATTATTAACTCTTCTTTCATTGGAGGACTGTACGGCGCTGGTGAACAGAATAAAAAGGTAGATGTAAAATCTGATGATTCACTCAGCAGAAGATTCTCAAAACTCCCGGATTCAGAGTGGGACAAACTTAATGTAGTGGGAAGTCTGAAAATCCGTCCGGTAACTTTCAGCAGCGGTACATCATTGATCGACGAGAGCGGACTTGCGCAGATAAGGGAGATTACTGAAAGTATTAGTCATTATCCGAATTTCAGGATTATGGTTAAGGGGCATACCGGAATGAAAGGTGACCCCGAGGAGAACAGAAAGCTTTCAATGATCCGGGCACAGGTTGTAAAGAGGGAGCTTGAGATGAATTACGGTGTTGATCCTAACCGTGTTAAAGCAATAGGTATAGGTTCAGGTGAACCTCTTTCCCGATTGAATGATGAATCTGATAGAGCTTATGATAATAGGCTTAAGAGAGTTGAGCTTTTTCTTTTAATGGAGAGATGATGCTTCGACAGGCTCAGCATGAAATTAAGTCTATTACAATGGGACTATCAATCAGTATGATTGATAGTCTGTAACACTGAGTCTGCTGTCACCCTGAGCCAGTCGAAGGGCGACAGCAATAAAATCTTTATAGTTAGTTTCAGCCGAGTCCCTCTGACTTTATGGTCTTCTCCAGAACTTTCATTTCAACATCAAGGTTAAGGAAATCATCCTCGTAGAGTTTTTTAAGCTGTGTGTCGAAACTTTTACCAATCGTTTTAAGGAGATCGGTAACTTTAACCTGGAAGACTTTTTTATCAGGAGCATTTTCTGATAAATCAGAATACTGATTTATTACATTGATTGCAGCATCGAGATAATATGTAATAAACTGACGGGCGGCCTTTATATCCTTCGGATCCCTTTCGAAGTCCTGAAAGATCTTTTCAGCTGTTGCGGCAATTTTTATGATTTCAGATTTAATAGGCTGATCTTTTATATCTGCAGCTGAATCCCTCAGAGTTTTAACCTTTGCTTTACCGTTCTTTAAAATTTTTCTAAGCTGGGAAGGAGATATTCCATTCTCTTTTGCAAGAGCCTCAAACACCGGATCCAGTTTTTCCGGCGAGAGGAGAAGTGCACCACCTGCAAAGGCTGTTCCTCCCAGAATAAGAGAGATCAGAGCTCCTGCATCGACCATGATGAATAAAAGAGAAAAAACACCTGTACTGATTGCTGCGGAAATTATCCAGCGGAGTACTTTCATATATTTATAATCTCCATTGATATATTGTCTATAGATATTATAAGTACAATAAATATATTTATTTCAAAGTCAAGATATTTTGTGCCATTGATAATAATTCAAAATCTATCCGAAAACAAGCATTCCGCCGAGAAATCCCATGGCTGTCGCTGTCAGAAGATTAAGAATATACAAAGCCGTGAGTACTTTTTTACTTAGTATTCCTTTTCTGTAAAAATACACCGTAACCGAGAGAAGCATCAGCAATACCGGAGCGAGTATAATTTTTGTCAGGATGATACTGCTGAGGTATCCGGCGTAGCGGTGCTGCCAGTCCATGTAGCCGAAAAGTATCGTTGGGGGAAGGAAAATCAGTGCCAATGTAAGACAGTGATGTGCAGTTTTAGAAAGCTCGTCCCATTTGAATGATGCAATCTGAAACATGAAAGCTCCTATAATCATCCCCATTGGAATATGCGTCATTACCGGATGGAGCGGATGTTTAAATCCTATTGCGGCAAGTGTGCTATAGATAAATTCAATCATTGAGAGAACCTCCTGTGTTGGATCTGATATATAATTTTAATAATCGAATATAATGTAATATATTACGGAGAAATGTAAAGAAAAAGCGCGGTTTATCTTCTAATCTGCTCTATTGTCGCGCTATGAATTGTTCTTGATTTTTCAATCCGCCTGTGCTAAAAAAAAGTTCTTGATGAATAATAGTTATTTTAGAGCAGTGATAATCAGATTTAAAAAATGAAAATTATAATTAAAACAGGGCTATATATAATGAGCAGTGTCAGAAAGCACAGGAGGCCGCTATTTCTTTTCGCCATGGTGGCGATATTAGCGTGTACCCCAAAAATGATTAAGCATAGCGGTGAACAGATAATAAAGGGAGATGAGCCTGTCGCGGAGAATTCCAGGAACACCCTTGATTATGGATATAAAGACAGCAAGGCGATAAAAAAGATATGGCCCGGGAAGGAGCCTGCAGTAATAACAGCAGTTGGAGATGTTGCTCTGAATTTTGCAACTATGAAGGATACTCTGGATTACCGGATTAAGAAGTTCGGAAGAAAGGATGCCATGACATATCCATTTGCTAAAGTTTCTAAAGAGATAAAGGGCATTGGTTTCTGCAATCTTGAATCGCCTATTACAAATTATGATCTGAAAACATTTAATGATAAAGATGAAGTTTTTTATTTCAGTTCTCCTGGAGGGAGCGAGGAGATTCTCAAGTACGCGGGATTCGATGTGGCCTCACTTGCTAATAACCATGTTAAGGATGCGGGAGAGGAGGGGATGTTTGATACAGTCAAGAGGCTCGAAAAGATAAGCATTGCACCGGTAGGCGTTGGTAAGGATATTACAGCTGCGCTTAAGCCTGTTTTCGTATGGCACCGGGGTACCCGGGTAGCATTATTTGCATTCAACAATGTTGTGCCTAAAAGTGTATGGGCCTCGCCGGACAGAGCCGGTACCGCCGGTGGATCTGATGAGCTTTTGTGTGCAGCAGTTAAAAGAGTCCGTGGAGAGGTGGATGCGGTTGTTGTCAGTATTCACTGGGGTCAGGAGGTTACCTCGGACTATCCGGTAAATCAGCCCGAGAAAGAACAGGTCGAGCTAGGTCATAAGCTTATAGATGCAGGAGTTTCATGTATCATCGGTCACCAGTCTCATGGTCTTGGTCCTGTAGAAAGGTATAAGAACGGAATAATTTTTTATAGTCTCGGGGATTTTGTTTTCGCCGGGAGACATTCTGCAGCTCATAGGACGAGTATGATGGTTCGTATATCGCTTAGTGAAGCCGGTGTTGAATCATATACTCTTATACCGGTTAACATCAATCCTCTGGAGGTTAATTATTCTCCGGTAATATTAAGTAAAAAAAACGGCGCGGCTGTTATAGATAGAGTTCTTGTAGTAAAGGATGATAAGTATAAAGACTATTACCCTGACGATGAAGGTGTAAAACAGGCTGTAAAATAAGTAACCGCACAAAAACACCAGATGTATTTTGTCTCCGTCGCGCCTTAGGTTGAAGCGGTGAACAAGTCTGCTGCTGGTTTATGGGTAGTTACTAAATGGCAGTTTTAATTGCTATAGCTTTACAGGGTCTAAGGGGCGATAGCCCCTTTACAAGCCCCGCAGGGCATCCTGCGGCACCCGAAACGGAGTTTTGGGTGCCGCACTAAAATAAATTGTTAATCCGGGGAATTATACTTTTATGATTAAGAGATTTCTGTTTCTGCTTCTTATTTTTTGTACATTTAATCTTTATTCAAAGCAGGATGTAGTTGAAAAAAAAACCGGTGGGGTCGATTTAGTTTTTATACCCTCCGGTTCTTTTATTATGGGTGCTGATTCTGATTCAAAGGATTATAGTCCTTCACGTCAGGTTGATATCACTAAAGGTTTCTGGATGAGTAAGTATGAGATAACCCAGAAGCAATATAAAGACATAACCGGAGTCAACCCTTGCGAAAAAAGCAAATATGGGGAGGGTGATTCTCTTCCTGTTTATAATATAAGCTGGTATGAAGCCGTTGAGTTCTGCAACAATCTTAGTAAAGCAAACGGGCTGAAGCCGTATTATAAAATTGATGCCGATGATAAGGACGATGATAACATTTCGATAAACGACGATTTACGGATTGAGGTCGGAGTAGATGAAAACGCAGATGGATTCCGGCTCCCCACTGAAGCTCAGTGGGAGTACGGCTGTCGTGGCGGGACAAAGACAGACTTCTACTGGGGTAAAAATTCATCATGGGATGGTGCGGGAAACTATTCATGGCATATGTTTAATTCAGGATTGAAGCAGTACAGTAAAGGGAGATTCTGGTGGGTAAAATATAATAAAGTAAAAAAAACCGGAACAAAGATTCCCAATAAATTCGGGCTATATGACATGAGCGGTAACGTCGCCGAGTGGTGTTTTGACAGATACAGCAGGAGCTACTATTCTGAAGGTGATAAAAAAGATCCATCAGGTTTTTCCGGCGAGTACATATACCGTGTTGTGCGGGGAGGGTCAATGCTCGACTCTCCAAAAGATCTGGCTTCTTATAAAAGATGGCCCGTTGAACCGTTTGAAAGAATTGGTATGAACGGACTTAGGGTTGTTCTGCCGGAGTAGAGAGGTTTGCTACTCCCTGATAAATTCCAGGAACTCCTTGCTTTTCATTAAATCTTCAGCAATAAGTTTATAACCTTCAGCTGTCGGATGGCTTGAATCGGCAAAATATTTTTTTTCGAGTATCAGCGGAATCAGCGGTCTAATGCCATTATCGCGAAGTATCCACTCCATTTCGGCAAGTATTGTGAAGTATTTTTTACTGTTCTCTTTAGTCATCATGTATGTGTTAAATGGTGTGATCAGGGCAGCTACACTGTTTCCGTTTTTCTTAAGAGTCATGAGAGTTTCCATCATGAACTTCCACTGGAGAGATTTCTCCGCCGTTATCCACTCAATGTTCTGTTCCTGCATCTTTGAAGAAAGAATCCCCTCGGGAACTTTAAATTCATCTTCTTTGTGGGAGAAATAGCTGATCGGATTTATGCCGGGGTTCTCCATTGTCCATAAATAAAAACTTTTATCTGCAAAACGAGTGAGCCGTAAATGGTCGATCCAGGAGAAGAGCGGTATTGACTGTGTTATAACTGCCGAAAGTCTCTCTTCGAAAGATGGCTGATATGACGGTATCTTCGGGTAGAATTGCGGTAAAAGAGACTTGTGGTTTATTTCTGGGTTTACCGCACCGCTGAGGTCATGTCTCCGGGATGTCATCCATAGCAGATTTACTCCGACTATAATCTTTCTATTTTTCAGGCCGGCGGAGTTAATGTTTATCAGACCATTCATTGCGGCAGGATGTATTCCGTCCAGCCCCATGTTTGTGAATTTATATTTCCCGCTAATGCTGTTAAGAGATGCAGAGAGGGTATGGTCATTGTCAGTGTAGTGTCCCCATATAACCGAATCTCCAATAACCGGAATTGTGATCTTTGAGGAGATATCTTTTACGTAACGTTTGTAGAGAAAGTAATCCTCTCCCATACTGTAGGGTATCCTGTAGTTTCCGTTAAATGAAGAAGTGTCAGTTAACGGGAAAACAAACGGAAGCACTGCTGCAATAATTAGAAGTGCTGCAAAGGGCATTATTATGTATTTAAGTTTTTTCATTGTCGCACACTTTCTTTATTTTTTAGCTATTAGTTTTTGCCGGAAATCTTACTAGTGCTGTGATCTTATGATTTTAAATCAATTTGTCATCCTCGCGGATACTTCGGCAAAGCTCAGCACAAGTGTGTGGATCCATTGTTTTAAAAGGAGTGGATCTACCACAAAAGCAATTCCTACGGTCGCTCGTCTTCGCGTGAAAGACAATGAGTATCATTCATCAGATCGAAACAGTTAAAATTGGAAATATATAAATTCACTTGAACTATATGTTACAAAAATCATTATGTATAAAAGCATAAGGAGTAATGCCGCACCACGGAACGCCGGCTTACCTGTAAACTCAATTTTCTTATATTCTTTCAGCCACTGAAAGAGATAGCATCCGGCGATGATTGCCGCCATGAAAACAGGCATCTGAGGGGATTTGAAATCCGTGGTGAAGATTCTGGAAATAAATGTAAATGCATCATCGGCATTTTCTGAACGGAAAAATATCCAGGTGAAAACAATCAGTATAAATACGGCAATGCGTTTTGCAAATACCGGAATTTTTGCCGTTATCTTTATCTTCCCGATCAATTTACCGATTGTATGAATCGCAGCATGCATAAATCCCCAGAGAACAAAATTCCACGATGTGCCATGCCATAAACCTGAAAGAAGCATTGTTGCAAATGTATTCCTTGTCTCCTTAATCTCCCCTTTTCTGTTTCCTCCAAGAGGGATGTAGAGATAATCTCTAAACCATGAGGAGAGGCTTATGTGCCATCGACTCCAGAAATCTCCGGTGCTTGAAGCCATGTAAGGCAGATTAAAGTTTTCGAGCAGAGTAATTCCGAGCATCCGCGCAACTCCGCGGGCCATATCTGTGTATCCGCTGAAGTCGAAATATATCTGCCATGTAAATGCAAGTGATCCGGCAATGAGGTCGGCTGAACCGAACTGCATCGGGTTGCCGAAAACTTTATTTGCGTAAAGCGCGAAGTAATCAGCAAGAGCCATCTTCTTGAATAAACCCTGTGTAAAGAGAAAAATCCCCTCCTCGATGTCGTCGCGGGTGACTTTCGGCCAGGATTTAAGAAGCGGCATCAGGTGATGTCCCCTTTCGATAGGCCCCGCAAGGAGCGAAGGGAAGAACGATACAAATGATGCATACTGAATTATGCTTTTCTCCCTTTCAGTTCTTCCGAAGTAGAAGTCAATTGTGTTCCCCAGTGAGAGGAATAGAAAGAATGAAATTCCCACAGGTAGAAGAACTCCCGGTTGCGGGATTGAGTAGTCAACACCTGCAGAGATGAAAATGCTGTTTAAATTATTTACAATGAAACCTGAATACTTGAAGAAGCAGAGTATCGCGATTGTATCAATTATGCTAAGGGAGAGAAATAATTTTTTTTTACCTGTTCTCTCCATAAAAAGAACAGAGGTATAATCAAATGCAATTACCCATGATATCAGCAGAAGATATAGAGGATTCCACCATCCGTAAAAGATGAATGAAGCGGCGAGTATAATATTTCTTTTCCATTGCGGATTTTTAACAGCAGAAAAAGCTGCATAAACCGCTGCGAAGAAGAGTAGAAAACTCCATGAATGAAAAAGCATATTCTGTCAGTCCGCTCTTCTTACGCATCTGAAACCGATTGTATCACGAAGAATACATGCATCATTGATCGATGCATCCATTGCGCGCATTGCAGAGCTGAAGAATTCCTCCGGCTCATTCCATGAACCGCCGCGAAGGACACGTTCTTTGCCGCTTTTCGGACCGCGCGGATCTGATGCGGGAGATGATTTATAGTAATCCGCGGCAAAAATATCGTTGCACCACTCGGCAACATTGCCGTACATGTCGTATATTCCCCACGGGTTCGGCTTTCGCGAACCGGCTTCTGCGGTTTTTCCCGATGAGTTTTTATTGTATATTGCGTAGTTTTTTAAATTCTTCTGTTCGTTGCCGAAAAAATATTTATCTTTGCTTCCGGCTCTTGCAGCGTATTCCCATTCCGCCTCAGTGGGGAGTCTGTATCCATTGGCATCATAATTACACTCCCATGTATCTTCATTGTAGCAGGGAGTAAGACCTTCTTCCAGTGACCGTTCATTGCAGTATACTGCGGCATTGACCCATGCAACCATCTCCACGGGATTTTTATCCCCCTTGAAGTGTGAAGGGTTGGGGAGTTCTATTTTTTTAAACATCTCCTGAGTAACTTCATACTTATCGATGCTGAAGGGAGAGAGTTTAACCTTGTGCGCATCGGCTCCGTCACCCATGATAAACTCTCCGCCGGGGAGTGAAACCATTTCGATGCCGGATTTGCTTTTTATATCTTTAACCGTTTTGTCACTCTTTTTCCCGCACGATACGGATGTTAGTATAACCGCTGTGATTGATAATGCTGTAACAATATTTTTCATTTTATATCTCCTCATGGAATCCAGTCAGGTTCCTTGTTCTGATTTCCGTCTGTTGTAACATAGGCCGATTTTCCCGTGGCAATTTCCGCAATACAGATGTTCCATCCCTTTGCTGTTCCGCCCACATGCTGCTCACCGTCAGGACCGAAAGAGAAAGCAATATATTTACCGTCCGGGGACCAGTCGAGGTGATAAACTTCATATCCTTTTGTAACCTGGAGGAATGGAATCTTATCTTTGTCTGCAACAGGAATTGCTCTGTTCATGTAAATTTTTGCTATGTTAAACTCATAATCCGTTCTCCCCCAGCCGATGGTGCTTCCATCAGGTGAAAATTCAGGTCTGCAGCCCGTGATGTTGAGTTTAAAAAATCTTGAACTGTTTACTTCAATGCCGATATTTGTATGCTTAAGACCCATTCCTCCAAGAACCGTTGCTGTTATATATTTTCCGTCAGGGGACCAGCAGAGGGCATATAAATGCTGAAGGGTTTTATTTGCATGTTCGCGAATCTGTCCGTTGGATTTATCGTAAAAATAGAGCCCCTTTGTGGACCAGCTGTCCATTGAAAATCTTCTTGTGGACTCGGATTTAACAAATGCAATATATCTTCCATCCGGGGACCAGCACTGCTCCCGGGAGTCTTTTGATAAAAGTGTTCTTCCTGAGCCGTCGATGTTCATTACGTAGAGATCGCGTTTCCTGTTTCTACCTTCTCCGGTATCCTCTAAATAGCTGATTTTTTTTCCGTCAGGGGAGACATGAGGATACATCTCATGAATATCCGGGGTATTTGTAAGTTTCTTCTTTCCGGTGCCGTCAGCATTGATTACGCAGATGTCAAAACTGGTTTTGTCAAATGTTTCATAGACAAGTCTGTATTTGATTGCCGAAAGATTTACTGCAGGAGCGTTATCCTGCCCGGCGTAAAGAACTGAAACAGTCAGCACTATTACAGTAATAATAGTATATATTTTTTTCATAATTTCCTCTAAAATAAGATTGGACTAAGACACATATCAATATTTTTTTTTAAATCTAATTTTCAACACTTTTTTTTAAAAGAGAAGAATTATAAGAAGGTTGGGGATTTTTCTCTGATGTTTTTCATAATGGACACATTTTGAAAATCTTAAAAAAAACGAACTAAATCTTTTTGGGAATATTTATTTAAATTTTCCTTCAATTTTTCTATACTGAAAGTTTTGCCATGTGCCGGTATTATATATTGTACTTTCATAGAAATTACTTTTTCCCATGATTTATAAACTTCCGCTACATCTTCATTGAATAGAGTGAGATTTCCTGCCCCGGCCCAGTTCAGAAAGTTAGAGGCCAGATCGCCGCATAAAAGATACTTTCCGTTTAGCAGCAGTGAGATTGAATCTGTCGAATGACCCGGTGTAAAAATAATTGTTCCCTCTATTCCAGTTTCAAGCGGAAGGGGGCTCAGCTCATTATGAATTATAATATCCCGGGGACCGATTCTGAAAGGTGGAAAAGTCAGAGTCCAGTCCGGAGTAATGATCTGCTTAATTCTGAACAACGAATAGATTAAAGGGTTTATGATACCGCCGCCATTGGATTTGTTATTTTTACCCGATGCAAGCAGGTCGACTCCCTTTTCATGAATAATTATTTTTACCGCGGGATTTGCCTGAGTCAGTTGTGTAATAAAACCGGAATGATCATCGTGGTGATGGGAAAGAAGTATATACCTGATTGAGCCTGCACTGATATTTTTCTTTGCCAGTATATTTTTAAAATTGTTAAAGTCTTTTTCATAGCCCGTATCAAAGAGCAGGTAACCGTTTGGAATTTTTATTAAATATGCGGTAACTAATTCCTGTTCAACGGGAATAATATTATCGGGCAGATCTGCAAGTTGAGAATGATCGGAGTAGTATATGTAAGAAGCTGTAAATATTATAATCAATAGAACTGAAAAAAAGATCAGCAATTTTTTTCTATTTTCCATATGCGTCTCCAATGATTAAAAAATTTAAATAGAGATTATTTAGTTTTACACGGACTTCATCTCTCAAAACTAATCCATATTTTTAGTATAATAAATGTAAATAAAGTCATCCAGATTAAAATAAAAGTGAATGCAAAAATCCAGTTCTTTTTTAATTCCAAAGGCTCATTCTCCGACCTCACTCTTGACTCGTCAATAATATCTTTCGGAATAAGTTTTATTGAAAGTAAAATTAATGCCGGAATGATAATGAGATCATCGAGATATCCTAAGATAGGAATAAAATCAGGTATAAGGTCAATCGGGCTCAGTGCATATCCCAGTGTAAAAAGAATGATAAGTTTAGGCAGTAGTTTTGTCCCTGGATTCTGATAAGCATAATAAATCAGAGTGACCCCTTTTCTGATATTTTCTGCTCTTGCTTTTAAGTTTTCTATTACTTTCATTTTTTTTGTTATGAATTTTTTCAGAGTTTTAATTCCTACCGGAAGATCCTTTGCCTTTCGGACAGATAACTCTGCATTCAAAACAGGTATAAATAAAATATCCTTTGTCAGTAGTTAAACATGAATTGCCTCTACATAGTTTCTGATTTACAGAACCGTTGCTGATTGCATTAACAGCACAGTTTTTTTCGCAAAGACTGCAGCCCTCAATGCATACCGGATCATTGTCAATACTATCTGCGGTGATGATTTGATCAATCAGCACTGCTCCGAGAACAATCCTGTTGCCGAACATTTTATTAGTCAGCAGGGAATTTTTACCAATAGTTCCCAAACCGGCTAATCGACCGGAATGCTTTAATGATAGTATTCCCCGGCCGGTTTTATTCTCTTCATCCCAGTATTCGTACGGTTCGCCCGGGATGGGAATACTATTAATATTATAATTTCTTTCAAGTTCGATGCTCATCGAGATTGAAATTTTGACTATTTCATCCAGTAATTTGTCATTGGTAACGGTATATGGAATTTTGCTGTTGCCGAGAAAAACACCTTCAGGCATTTTTATTGCGATTACAGCTACTGTTCTGCATTCGGGAAAAATATTCAGAGGGTGAAAACCTTTCGGAGCGTCCTTAAACGAATCAACCGACGCCAGTCCGCATAAATCTGCACCGAAGTTGTAAGCAATCTGCTTTACCTGTTCATTTGAAATAATTATATTATTGTTCATAGATACCATATATAAATAAAAATTTATTATTCAATTTTGGCACGCTCAAAAGTTTACTTCATCTCAACATATTCAAAAGAACTTCTTGTGTAAGGAGCTTCCATCATCTCGACGGTGTTCTCTTTCCATCTTTTGTAGTGAGCTGTCTCACGGTGTTTATTCTGATCTTCAACTGAGTGAAACATCTCGAATAAAACAAATTTATTCTCTGCGTCGAGATCTTTAAAAAACTCAAAACGTTTTACTCCCGGTTCTTTAACACTGTTGGAAACATTGTCATTGGTGAATTTTATGAAATCTCCAATGCATTCTTTTTTTATTGTAAGATAGATTTGTACAATTACCATTTTTTTTCTCCTTAAGAATTATTTTAGTTATAGTTATACTGTCTTCGAAATATGGCACTGAATGCCTGGTGATTTGAAGATTTATATTATTTGAATACCGGTTTTAATAATCTCGTTTGCTAGCGGATTTGCTTCTGTAAAATCTTCTCTACTAAATGGAATAACTTCAATCATAGTTGATACGTGGCGGGTGCAAGCACGTATTTTGTCTCTGTCTTTTATTCTGTTCCCTGTAAATATTTCTGAGATAAGCGCAATATCTATATCACTCCATTCGTTCGAAGTTCCTTTTGAATAACTGCCAAAAAGAAATGCCTTGTCAATTTTAATATGGTGTTCATTTAAAGAAGATATATAATTATCAATTATGGATTTAATTGTGTCCGGGATTTTATCCATATAAAAAGCTCCTTGATTTTATGAAAATATTCACTTGTAAATTCTTTTGTGCAGACCTCATAAAATGAAAATTTGTAATCGGGATAGCGTGCGTCAATATTAAAATCATTTATCCGGTCAAGCAGGTCAATCTGCTCCTCCGTTGCAACGATTCCAGATAATTCAGCCAGACGGGTGAGGTTGTGAATTTTAGGAGGAATGGAATTATTATGTTTCAAAACATAGAAGGCTTTTAATCCCTTTTCTATAACTATATGACAAATGAATAAGCACCAGTCATATTTTCCTGAAATAAAAAGAGTTTCTGCGGTCTCAAGATCATGCTCGGCACTTTCAATCCAGTAATTGATATGTTCCTTCGTATTCATGGTTTGATTTTTAATAAATTTGGGTAGATTGTCAAATTAATTATTGTTTTATGTTTAATTATTCAGGTTCTCGGGCTCATAGATTTAAAGTGAAAACAGCCGGAGCACATTGATAATTAACTTGACATATTACTTCAGTTGCAAATAGTTTGCACTTGGACTTTTATTATCCGGGGCGTTATGAAAGAATATACATCACAATTACTTCTTGGCGAAAAAAGAATTAAAGTAACTAAACAGAGAGTTACTGTTCTTAATCATATACTCTCGCGGGATTCATCTTTCTGCGCCAATGATCTTTTCGATGAACTTAAAGGGAAGATGGATCTTGTTACCATTTACCGCAATCTGCTTATGCTATGCAGAGAGGGCATTCTCCGAGAGGTAATGAATAAAAGCGGGAGACAGTATTTTGAATTATCCTCACCGCAAAATCCTGTCCATCCGCATTTCTACTGCAGCGCATGCAGGAAAATTTTCTGTTTAAAAACAAAAAGTAATTCTTCAGTATCAAAAAAGATTAATACCGGAGATAATTTTATTATTCATGAAACTGTTCTGCAGTACAGCGGTATATGTCCGGCATGTCAGCGATAGTGTTGTAGCAGTAGATTCTTAAACCCCCTTTACTAAGGGGGGCAGGGGGGATTTAAATTAATTCCAAGGTGGGAGTTTTGAAGAAAAATAAACTGATCTCGTTAATGATAATCCTGATTGTTATCTCTGCAGGATGTAAAAAAGAAACACCATCTGCTGCAGTAAATGAATTTCTCATAGTTGCGTCTTTTTATCCTGTGTATATTATCGCATTGAATGTTGCCGGCGGTATCGATGGAGTGAGAGTTGTGAACATGACACCGCCGGTTACCGGATGTCTCCACGATTACAGTGTAACAGCATCCGACATGAAAAATCTTGAGAATGCCGATATATTCATAAGTAATGGTGCAGGAATGGAATCGTTTATGGATAAAATTGCAGGAAAATACCCCGGACTGAAGACTGCAGAATTATCCAGGGGGATTTCTCTGATAAAAAATAACGGAACTGAAAATCCTCATATATGGCTTAGTGTGGTTAACTCAATCGCGATGACTGAAAACTGTGCGAAGGTGTTGTCCGATGCTGATAAAAAAAATGCAGATCAGTATAAAAAAAATGCCTCAGAATATATAAAACAGCTGAATTCACTAAGGCTGGAGATGAAAGCAGAACTTGAAAAATACGCCGGGAAGAAAATTATAACTTTCCATGAAGCTTTTCCGTATTTTGCAAAGGAGAATAATTTAGACGTTGCAGCGGTAATTGAACGTGAACCGGGGAGTGAACCTTCAGCGAGGGAGCTTGCAGATACAATAAATTATATCCGTAAATTAAAAATTAAAACTTTATTTGCCGAGCCTCAGTATCCTTCATCATCTGCCGATGTAATAGCCCGTGAAACCGGGGGAAAGGTTTATATGCTTGACCCTGCGGTTACCGGTGAAGATAATAAAGGGGCATATATAAACATAATGAAAAAAAATCTGTCAGTGCTGGCTGGTGCATTCAAATGAAAAATAACGGCAGGCATAAATGCAGTATGGATGGAACATGCGATCAGTGCGCTACATATATTGAAGGTGTGTCTGTAAACTATAACGGTGTTAAAGCTGTTGACAATATCGACTTCAGATTTTCATGCGGGGAACTTACGGCAATTATCGGTCCTAACGGCGGAGGGAAGAGTTCTATATTAAAGGCAATTCTTGGTGAAGTTGAGTACAGGGGAAGTATAGGTTTCTGCTCTACCTCGGGCAATGGTGCCAGGCCGCGAATAGGATATGTTCCGCAAAAGGTGTCAATTCAGCCCGATTCTCCAATCAGTGTGCTGGACCTGATGCTCCTTTCTCAAGGGTATCTCGGTGCATGGCTGCATGTCTCAAGGAAAAAGAAAAAAGAGATGATAGATCTTCTTGCAATTGTATCTGCGGATAATCTTGCAGAGAGAAGAGTGGGAGAACTTTCCGGAGGGGAGCTTCAGAGAGTTCTTCTTGCATGTTCGCTCAATCCTCTCCCTGATCTGCTTCTCCTGGATGAGCCTGTATCTGCGGTCGATGTAAAGGGGATGGAGTCGTTCTATGAAATTATCTGTAATCTCAGGAAGGTTTTTCATATGTCAATAGTTCTTGTGACGCACGATATCGGTGCAATTGCTCCACACGCGGATAAAATGATTCTGATAAATAAAAAAATATATGCAATGGGTGATCCCATGCACGTTCTAAAACACCCGGAGTTTAGAAAACAGATGGGGAGTGTTTATCCTTTTTTTACTAAAGTACTAAAAGATACTCACTCGTCCGGTGTCAGGTTATGATGGATCTCTGGTATAGAATAATTGAAATGCTTCCATTCTCATGGGTGAACTATGAGTTTATGAAAAACGCGCTGCTGTCGGTAATTATTGTTACTCCATGTTTCGGACTTGTGGGGACAATGGTGGTTGGAAACAGAATGGCTTTCTTTTCCGATGTGATAGGGCATTCGGCTCTTACCGGTATTGCAATAGGGGTGATTATGGGGTTCACCGATGTGCGTCCCGTCATGATTGTATTTGCAGTTATTCTATCTGTTGCTATCAATTTGATTCTGGAGAAAACAAAAGCTTCAAGCGATACGGTTATCGGTGTTTTCTCCGCTTCGACAGTTGCTCTGGGAGTTGCTCTTCTAAGCCGGGGCGGTTCGTTTAACAAGTACTCTGTATTTCTAATCGGGGATATTCTCTCTGTGACACATATGGAAATAGTGTATCTGGTTCTTCTTCTGTTGTCGGTAATTATTTTCTGGATATTCTTCGGGAGCTATCTTGCTTTGATAAGCGTAGACCCGGCATTGGCATATAATAGAATTATCTCACCCTTTGTCGTGAGAACTCTTTTTTCTGTACTTGTTGCGCTTGTGGTTATTCTCTCAATCAGATGGGTGGGTCTGCTGATTATAAATTCATTGTTTATACTCCCCGCTGCGTCAGCTAGACTTTTGTCCGGTTCACTTAAGGGATATTATTTCAGATCGATGTTTATCAGCCTGATATCGGGAGTTTCGGGCCTGATTATATCTTTTTATACAGGAAGTGCCTGCGGAGCATCGATTGTTCTTTGCTCGGCCGCGATATACATTTTTGTGCTTTTAGTTAAGGGTATAAGACGGGGTGTTCACGGGTGAGGACTCCTCCGCCCCTATCCGCCCTCCGGGCACCTTTCCCCATGAATGGGGAAAGGGTTATAGAAAGTATAGACCGAAACCTCTCCTCCCATTCATGGGGGAGATGTCACGTAGTTACAGAGTGGGCGGGTGAGTTTAATCTTTTCGATTAATATTCTCTTTTGAACAAAAAAATATTTGAAAAATACAGCACTCATTATGACGTTGTAGCATAAATTACAAGGAGCAGCACATGCAGCGCAGATTTAAAAAATTTTTTTACAGCAATACCGCGGGAGTCGTTAACCTGTTTCTCTGGTCGGGGCTTTTTACTGTTTATCTGCTTTATGACAGGTACAACGGAAGCATTGACGGAGATTTGACTCTTACCTATATATATTTGTTTACATCAATAATTGTACTCAATGCGGTTCTTTTTTATATATTACGATTTTTATTATCTTTTTTTAAATATGGTCCCATGGCAGCCTACCTGATTTCAAATATTATGATAACAATGATTTTCTTTGTAAATAATATGGCAGTGATGGTGTATGGCAAACAGCTCGGTTCCGAGGGTGTGGTCATGGCCTACCGCGGGTGGATTGGCGGAGAGATGGGGGATTTTACATCCAGCGTTATCAAGCTTGTAATCTTTGTAAGTCTTTACCTGCTTCTGTTTTACGGACTTTATCGTCTGCTGAATAATATTCTATCGGGGAGATCTCTGGAATTCAGTTCATCACTGATCTCTGTAGCTATAATTTTTCTGCTGGCATTTATACTTCACTTCAGACTTGTCGCTCTTGCAGATACCGATTCAAAAATGAATTTAATGAAGAATAAAATTCCATGGCAGTCCATTACCGGTTTTCCGGAAGACCGTTTTAAGGTGGATGAAGACGGAAAAAAAGATAAGACCGTTCCGGGACTATTTGCAAATCCGGATTTTCTAGATGAAAAGATGGAACTTGAACAGCTGAAAAAACTAAATCTGGTAAAAGAGAAAATTCTTTCACGGAATATAAATGTCAAGTCGCCGATGAATATACTTTTTATTAACATCGAAGGTTTGAGAAGCGATATGCTGAATCCTGCAAACATGCCGTTTCTTTACAAATTCGGCACAGAGAGAGGATTCATTCTCAAAAAACACTACACCACGGGGAATAATACTCCCGGCAGCCTGTACGGTATGCTCACAGGTCTTGCTCCATATTATTTTGAACCGCTAAGAGGGAATAAATTTTTAAATATGCCGCTTGAAGTATTAAAGAAGGCCGGTTATGTGCAGTCATTCTTTTATAACTCCCCGCTCCAATATGAATATATTCACCGGGATATAATTGAAAAGACACAGAATAAATTTTTCAGAGCTCCCGGAACGAAGAATGATGACTACGGCCCGAGGGAGATGATCCTGGTTGATAAACTTATTAACGAACTAAAGAGCGATAGAGGGAACAGGCGTTTTGATTATTATTTGATGAACGTTACACACTTTAACTACTTCTATCCTGAGGAGTGCAAAAAATATCTTCCGGATTACAACTCGAACTTTACTATCATAAGCGGAACCCAGGAGAAATTTAAGAAGGATAGAGTTGAGCTGAAGAACAGATATATGAACGCCGTATGTTACACCGATCAGCTTCTCAGAAAGATTATTACCGAGCTGGACAGAATGGGGAGATTAAAAAATACTATTCTTGTTATCTCCGGGGACCATGGCGAGGAGTTCTGGGAGCATGGAAGTTTTGGTCACACATGGGGTCTTAATAATATACAGATATCTCCGGCAGCGTTAGTGTATTTTCCGGGCATCAATAAGAACAGTATTAAATATAAATATACCTCGCATCAGGATTTTATGCCCACAGTATTTGATCTTATCGGTATCAGCACCGATTGGAGTCTTTTCACTACAGGTAAGTCTCTGGTGAATTACAATGCGGATCTCGATTACGCGATTTCATCTCTCGGTATTCTCGTGAGCTTTAAGAGAAACGGCTATGCAATCATGGGTAACGGATACAAGGTGCTTTATAAAAACAATATGGATCTAAACAGCTCGCCATATGCTGTTTATGATGATGATGATAAACCACTTGAAAATTTTGACAAAGGGAAAGTTGCAGATCTGATACTTAAAACAAAGAGTTCAAAGAGACTGGTTGCTCCGAGGATGTAGTATTGAACAAAAAAATAATCATAACTCTTAATGCATAATCTTAGTTTCCTGACACCCACGGCCCCCTATCCCCCGGAGGGGGCACCGAGTATATCGGTTATTCCGCAATATATCGATTCCAATACTCATAAGGAATTCATCCCTGTATCTTTCGTATTCTTTTTGTGAATTATAAATTCATTAATAATTTCTCTTTTGCGTGCCCCCTCCGGGGGACAGGGGGATTTTGGGGCTTGGGGTTAAGCCATCAAGTCAGGTGGAGAAACTGGAATAAACCACCTCTCAGTAATTTACAGCCTCGATCAATGCCTCTATTATTTTCTTATAGTCCGGTTCTTTATCTACTCCGCAAAGTTCAAATGTTATTCCCATCACTTTGTAATCAAGAGATGATTTAAAACTTCCAAGAGATCCAGGCGTAAGATATCCTATATCATAAGATATGGGGATTCCTGTTATCTCTGACATTTTCTGTAGAAGTTCAGCTGGAACTTTGTCGTCGGGATAAATTGTGTTGAACGGCTGGTGCATCTGTATTATCAGGTCAGGTCTGTAGTCTTCAATAGCATTTGCAGTCAGAACGGTTTCAGGTTCCGACGCAGGGAGCTTTCCGGGATTGTTGTAGAACTTTACATATTCAGGCGTCCATGTGGTGCTCGGGAAGTTCCGGTTAAGGTCGACCTTTCGGCCGTTTGTCCGTCTTCCGGTGATAAGTCCGTCGGGATTGAGGCATGGGATAATAAGTACACGGTTCTTTATTGATGAAGGATTCTTTTTGATGTATTGTGCAAACTTCAGTGCCGAGATAAAACCTGAAGGTTCATCTCCGTGCATCCCTCCGATAATCATTGTGAGCTTTTTACCTGAACCGAATTCCTTATAGTAAATTCTGTTATTCCAGTTTGATCTTCCAAGAACTTTCCACTTGATATTTGAGGAGGGGAGTCCCCGGTATGTGATTATTGCTTTTTTTAAAATTGCGTTCTGTTTTTTATATGAAATAGCCATGGAGTCGTTAATAACTAAACAGCAGAGGGTCAGAGCAAGGGTTAAGTTTTTTATATTCATAATTTTTAATCGGAGTCCTGCAGGAATAATTTATTCTTTTTTCTGTTTACAAAAGAAAGATGATTTAAAAATGATAGATAAATGAAATCCTTTGCAATCACTTTTTACAACAGCTCTCAAACACTGGGGGGACTTATACCCTAGGCACCCTGAATCCTCCGGATGGGAACTTCTCCGACCGGTATTAGATTCAGATAATGATGCGGGTACAAGTCAGATCACTCGAGGTGGACTTATGTTATTTATGTTGGTTGAATGACGGATGAGTTATATGATTTAGAGGGGCAAGGGGCGGCAGCCCCTTAAAAGCTCCCCGCAGGGGCACCTGCGGCTGGCGGGACGGAGTTCCCGCAGCTGCCATAAATATACAGGAAAATGTTATGAATGAAATGAAATCAATTCAGTTGTACAAATCTCTCATAGAAAAACTGAATGCACATGAACTGAAACTTATCAATAAATACGGTGAATATATAAGCTGCATAAAAGGGTGCGACCAGTGCTGTATACTTGAGAGCGTATTCCCGATAGATGCATTTGCAATATACAATGCCGTAGAATCGGGAGAGATAGATAATGAAACATTAAACTTCGATGAAACTCCTCGAAAGTGTGTATTCCTGAATGATGGGCTCTGTTCCATATACTCCGCAAGACCTGTTATCTGCAGAACTCATGGTTATCCTGTACTGGTTGACGGCAAGGCTGATTTCTGTCCGGAAAACTTTAAGGATCTTAAAACAATCGATTCGGAATTTATACTTGATCTGGAAAATCTGAACAAGGCCCTTGCCTCGATAAACATTATCTTTCAGCGGGAGATTGAAGAGGGGGAATTGTTTCTTAAAGAGCGCATTACTCTGAAGGAGCTGAAGGAGTATATAATGGAGATTTTTGATTACCGCAGATAAATTGTCTGAACCCTGATTTACTAGATTAAAAGATTATTATGATATGGAAGAAGTAAATATTTTATAAATCTTGTAAATCCTTTAATCCTGCGAATCAAGGTTCAGACAGGTAATTCAATTTCTCCTCAAATAAAAAACATTGACAAATAACAGATAGTGATTAATTTGTAATCAGATTTCAGGAGGAAGTCGGGTGTAAATCCCGCGCTGTGCCGCAACTGTGATGCTGCCTTAAGGCAGATGAGCCAGATCTTCCTTTAACTGTAATTCCCCGGGTGAAGGGAGACGGTTTTCATACACTGGATATTCCATTTATATTGAAAACACGCCTTGCGTGTTTTTTTAGTTTTAAAAGAATTCCATACGTCAGTAATCCCCGGGCCTTAAGGTTGCGGGGATTTTTTATTTGTTTATCTGTATGGAGGAAAAATGGAAAGAGGATTACTTATAGTCGGTCATGGCAGCAGGTCTGCAGATGCTGTTGATGTATTCAGACGTATCGTTGATGATGTACGCAAAAAATGCAGCTTTGAGTTTGTCGAAGGTGCACATATGGAACTGGCCGAGCCAGGTATTGAAGAAACGGTAAAACTCCTTGCTGATAAAAAAGTAAAAGAGATAATTATAGCTCCCTACTTTCTTTATGAGGGTATGCATTTAAAAAAAGACATTCCTGACATCATATCGAAACTGGTTGAGGAGTATCCCGATATAGATTTCAAAATGGCTAAGCCCATAGGCTTTGAGCCTTTGATGGCAGATCTATTGCTGAAGCGTGTAAGTGAGATAGAATTGTAGTAGTGGCCGATATATGAAAAAAATAATCATAGCCGGTATCAGCAGCGGTGCAGGTAAAACCACAGTAAGCGAAGCTCTCATGAAAGTGTTTACATTGCGGGGGATGAAGGTCGCTCCATTCAAAACCGGTCCCGATTATATCGATCCGAAGTTTCATGAATTTGTAACCGGGGAAAATTCTCATAATCTTGACAGCTGGATGATTGATGAAGATACAGTCCGTTATTTATTCTATAAAAATTCACGCGGCGCTGATATTGCAGTCATTGAAGGAGTTATGGGTTTATTTGACGGATGCGGAACCGGTGACTCCGGAAGCACAGCTCATATTGCACGGATAACCGGCTCCCAAGTAATTCTTGTTGCCGACGCGAAGGGGATGTCGAGAAGCATCGCCGCAGTGATAAACGGATTCTGTTCTTTTGATCCGTCAATTAATATAAAAGGCATTATTCTTAACAGGGTCTCCGGTGAAAGACATTATAACCTTCTTAAAAGAATTATCGAAGAGAACTGCCATGTAAAATGTTTCGGCTATATGCCATCGGACTCCGGTGTTTCCCTTGAGAGCAGACATCTTGGACTGATCCCGGCAGATGAGTTGTCGGGACTTTCCGTAAAGGTAAACCGTATGGCTGAACTTGCCTCTGCAAGTATAGATATTGACGGCATACTTCGTGCAGCATCGGAGGACGACTCTTTCTGTGATACTCCGGAGAAGATTAAAAGTCTGAACGCCGCCGGGAAGGGTTTGAGAATCGGTATAGCAATGGATAAAGCATTCAGTTTCTATTACAGGGACAATCTCGCACTTATGGAGGAGGCAGGGATTGAACTGGTAAAGTTTAGTCCAATCTCCGATAGCAGACTTCCGGATTGTCTTGATGGAATTTATCTTGGCGGCGGCTATCCTGAAGTTTTTGCATCTGAGCTGTCGGAAAACAGAACAATGCTTTGTGATATTAAAGAAAAATGCATGAACGGATTGCCGGTTTACGCTGAGTGTGGCGGACTGATCTATCTCACATCGGGTATCACTGATCATAAGGGTTCGTTTTTTCCGCTGGTTGATTTTTTCGGCAACAGGTCTGTGATGACAGAAAAACTTCAGCGGTTCGGTTATGTAAACATCTGCTATGATGGAATTTCTCTTAGGGGGCATGAGTTTCATCACAGCGTTCTCGAGGGAGTTGACGATGAAGCAGTTAGTAAGTATAGTGTCACAAAAGAATCGACTGGTGATAACTGGACGTGTGGATTGAGGAAACTCAATGTTCTCGCGGGATATCCTCACATACATTTTTATTCCAATCCGGAATTTTTAATGAAGCTGATTGAAATGTTTAAGGATTATAAAAACAGCAGCCCCCTAAATCCCCCGGAGGGGGACTTGAATAATTTTGTTGTTTGAGATATTTTATGTTTAAACTTAAGTTTGTACGGGATATCTTTGCCCCCTCCGGGGGTGCGGGGGCCGGAAGTTCGGGAATGAATATGTTTCCAATGATTAGTAAAAAGAGGAGAACGTAATGATAACTGATCCGTCGCTTATTGAAAAAAAAAGTTTTGAAATAATAGATAGTGAAATTAAGACGAAAATTGACGACGAATATAAACCGCTTATTTACCGTATAATACATACAACTGCAGATTTTGAATATGCGGATATTACAGAAATTCAACCCGACGCACTAAGACGCGGAATGGTCGCATTAAGTTCAGGATGCAGAATTTATTCAGATACGAATATGATTCAGGCTGGAGTAAATAAAAATCTTTTATTGAAAAATCAATGTGAAGTATATACATATATAGCAGATAGTCAAACTGCTGAAGAGGCAAAGACCAGAGGTGTAACGCGCTCAATTGTAGGCATGGAGAGAGCCTGCAGAGATAGCGGGACTAAAATATTTATAATTGGAAACGCTCCCACGGCACTGAGTGTTCTTTCAGGCTGTATTAAATCCGGGGATGTTTTCCCGGAGCTTGTAATAGGTGTTCCTGTGGGATTTGTCGGTGCTGCTGAATCTAAAGAGGAACTGAGAGAGTTGGATGTGCCGTATATAATAACCAGAGGCAGGAAAGGGGGGAGCACAGTCGCCGTTGCGATTCTTAATTCGATCCTTTTGATGATGAACAGGTGATGAAAATATAATGGAAAGGTTTACTGTAAAAAACGGCAGGAGGTTAAGGCTGGGTTACACAACCGGTTCATGTGCTGCAGCAGCTGCGAAGGGTGCTGCGGATCTGCTGTTTTCAGGTAAACGTTCTGAGTCCGTTTCAATTGATACACCTGCGGGGGTAAAACTTGAACTTGATATTTTAGATATGGAGTTATCCGGAATATATGCGGAATGTTCAGTAATTAAAGATGCAGGTGATGATCCGGATATTACTGATGGAATAAAAATTACAGCAAGGGCGGAATTAATTGCTGATGATATAGTTGATGTTTGCGGAGGAACTGGAATCGGTGTTGTTACGCGGAAGGGTCTCTCTGTTGCAGCGGGGAATGCCGCGATAAATCCGGAACCAATGAAGATGATTATAAGTGAAGTAAATAGTGTGCGTCCTTCGGGGAGAGGTGTGCGGATTACAATTTCTGCACCGGAAGGAGTTGAGATTGCGAAGAAAACTTTTAATCCAAGACTTGGAATTGAAGGGGGAATCTCGATACTTGGAACAACGGGGATTGTTGAGCCGATGTCCAATGATGCGGCGAAAGAGTCTATTTCTCTGGAGATATCAATGATGAAAGAGAATGGATATGATTCTGCTGTATTTGTGCCGGGAAGATACGGAAAAGTTTTTGCCACGGAGTCTTGCGGGATTTCAGAGAACAGAATTATATCAATAGGGAATTACGCAGGATATATGCTGGAGCAGGCGAAATATTTCGGGATGAAAAATATTCTTTTAGTGGGACATACCGGGAAGCTGATAAAAATTGCAGGGGGTAATTTTGATATGCACAGCAGAGTCTCCGACGCGAAGTTCGAGATTATTGCCGCGAACTATATACTGCTTGGCGGTGAGCCTGAAACTGCGGTAAATATAATGAATTGTAAAACAACAGAAGAGGCTCTTGAATATATTGATATTGATGATTTCTATCCGCATATATGCCGAAGGATAAGAGAGAGATGCATTGAGCATGTCCATGAAGCGATGAATATTGAGGTTGTGATTTTCTCCATGGAGAGAGGGCTCCTGGCACAGACATCGGGTGCAGAAAATCTGATTGTAGAGATGAGGATCGATAGATGAATCGTTTAAATGTCGTTGGCATTGGCCCGGGGAGTCCTGAATATATAACTCCTGCAGCAGTAAAAGTTATTAATGAAAGTGATGTTATAATCGGCGGAACCAGAAACCTCGGAGCCCTGGACCTTATTACGGGTTTGAATATATCCGGAACTGAGAAATATGATATCACCGGCCGGCTTGATGAAACGAAGGAGTTTATACTCAGATCAATTAAGAATAATAGAGTTACTGTAATCGCTTCCGGCGATCCCGGTTTCTACGGTATACTGGGATTTCTTAAAAAATTTATGAAGGCGGACGAGCTTAACGTTGTTCCGGGGATCAGTTCAGTGCAGTATATCTCCGCGAAGCTCGGCATGACATGGGAGTCTCTTCAAATGGGGAGTCTCCATGGGAGAGATGAGAATATTGTCGCACTTGTTTCCGGCGGCGGTGCTGCATTTCTTACTGACGGAAGGTCGGAAATTTCAGATATTGCACGTGTACTCAGCGAGTCCGGCTTTGGTGAACGGAAAATGTATGCAGGTTGTAATCTCTCATATCCTGACGAGATAATACATTCCGGAACTGTAAATGATTTCCTGAATAAAGATATTGATAATTCTCTCTGTGTGGTGGTGATTGCCGATGAATAAAATTATAACACCCGGAATTCCCGATAGTATGTTTGAACGGGGTGATGTGCCTATAACAAAGGAAGAGATCCGGTCAATTGTGATTTCAAAACTTCGTCTTGCTGAAGACTCGAAGATTATAGATATTGGTGCCGGAACAGGATCTGTCACGGTTGAGTGCGCATTGATAGCAAAAAAAGGTGTAGTATACTCATGCGAAAGAAATGCGGAGGCGCTGAGTCTTATAAAAAGAAATGCAGAAAAATTCAAAATAGAAAATGTTGTAATAATAGAAGGCGAGGCGCCCGGTTCGCTAGAGAAGGCGGGGAGTTTTGACCGGGCCTTTATCGGCGGATCGGGGGGAAGCATCGGGCAGATTTTGGACTCGGTCCATTCTAAAATTGAAGTGGGAGGAAGAATAGTAGTCACTGCAGTAACCCTCAACACTCTTTTTGAAGCACGGACTTTTTTTAAGAATATGAAATATACTTGTGAGATTATTCAGGCATCTATAATAAGAGTAAATGAAACAGGGAATGTTTCGATGCTCAATGCGCTTAATCCGGTTTTTATTATCTCCGCAGAGAAAGGTACATTATGAAAGGAAAACTATACGGCATCGGTACAGGTCCCGGTGATCCTGAACTTATTACAATGAAGGCTGTGAGGATACTCCGCAGCGCCGATGTTGTAATTGTTCCGAAGAGCGGAAGTGATAAAGGGAGCATCGCTCTTGAGATTGCAGGTGTATATCTCGCGGAGGGCGTTGAAGTTGTTACTCTTACCTTTCCGATGATCCGTGATGAAAATGAGAAAATTCAAAACCGCAGAGAGAATGCTGAAGTGATCCGTCTGCTGATTGAGTCAGGTAAAACGGCAGTATTTCTAACACTTGGAGATCCAATGCTGTACAGCACTTATATCTATATGCTTGAGTTTCTTGCTGATTCAGGCGTTGAGATTGAAACTATACCAGGAATAACTTCTTTCTGCGCGTCTGCTGCAGCGGGGAATACACCTCTGGCAAAGCAGAATGAGGAACTCCGGATTGTACCGCTTGGAAAAGATACTGATATCCACAAGCACCTGAAGTATGGAGAGAATATTGTATTCATGAAAGTATCCTCTGACAGTGTACGTCTGGCAGATGAACTGATCAAGGCTGACGGGCTTATTGAATGTGTCATAACCTCAAAATGCGGAAGGGATGGGGAGAGTATCAGCCGCGATATAAGTCTTCTTTATGAAGATGTTCCATACATGACAACCGTTCTGGTGAAGATAAAGAAGAAGAAAAAACATATGATGAAATGGTGTAAGTGATATGTGCAAAGTATATTTTATCGGCGCAGGCCCCGGTGATCCGGACCTGATCACAGTAAAAGGCAAAAGGATAATCGAACAGGCCGATACGATTATATACGCCGGTTCGCTTGTGAATAAAGAGATTATAGAATGCAGAAAATCAGATGCGGAAGTTCACAATAGCGCATCAATGACTCTTGAAGAGGTTATTGATGTTATAAAAAAGAAATCTCATTCAGATGCAGTTGTTGCCAGGGTACACACCGGAGACCCGTCGATATACGGGGCAATAAGGGAGCAGATTGACGAGCTTGTAAAACTTTCGATTCCATACGAGGTTATTCCCGGCGTAAGTTCCTTTACCGCTGCTGCCTCTGTGCTCGGAATGGAGTTCACACTTCCGGGAGTCTCCCAAACTGTTATATGTACTAGACTTGAGGGTAGGACGCCGGTTCCGGAAAGCGAGGATCTTGAACTGCTTGCATCTCATCGTGCTTCGATGGCGATATTTCTCTCTGTCCATATGATGGATGAAGTTGTAAAAAAACTTAAAGTACATTACGATGCTGAAACTCCTGTTGCTATTGTTCAGAGGGCAACGTGGCCCGATCAGAAAATAGTGATAGGGACCCTTGATAATATAAGAAAAAAAATTGAAGACGAGGATATTGATAAAACAGCAATGATTCTTGTGGGAGATTTTCTGGGTAATGAATATAACAGGTCACTCCTCTATGATGGATCTTTTACGCATGGTTTCAGGAAAGGTCTGTGAAGAGGGCAATCGTTACACTAACCTCTGCTGGCGCGGAGCTTGGGTCAAGGCTGCATGCCGGTATACCAGGTTCAGTTTTGTACACTATGCCGGGGCGTGGGGCGGAATCGTCTATTGAAATTACCGGGACACTAAAGGAGTTTACCGGTTCTATTTTTAATTCGTATAATGTTATTATATTTATAATGGCGGCGGGAATTGTTGTACGTACAATTGCGGATTTTATTAAAGATAAAACATCTGATCCCGGGATACTCGTTATGGATGAAAAAGGTAAATTCGTAATAAGTCTTCTTTCCGGGCATATGGGTGGTGCGAACAGGGAGGCCGAATTTATTGCTTCAGTTATAGGGGCAACTCCCGTAATAACAACAGCCTCCGATTTAAACGGAATGCTCTCGCCGGATATGCTTGCTATGAAATACGGTTGTGTTATCAGCGATATGAAAATATGTAAAGATATAACAGCTGTTATGCTCAATAGCGGGAAAATAGCTTTTAGTAATGATTGCGGCATTGAGCTGTATTATCCATATGTTTCAAATGATTTCGATTTTCAGGGTATAATTTATTTAACAAACAAAGTACTCGAATATGAAAAGAATGAAGAAGTAATAGATGGAATGAATGGAGAAAAAACAAAAGGAGTTAAAACTCCATCTCTCCATCTTATTCCAAAAAATATTGTAATTGGTACCGGCTGCAGGAAAGGTAACGATCCCGAAGAGCTTGTGACTTTTATTACAGATGAGCTTAACCTGCTTGGAATAGATCACAGGGCTGTGTGCTCCGTATCAAGTATTGATATCAAGAGTGATGAGCCTGCAATAAAGCGTGCAGCTGAATTTTTTAATGCTGAATTGATGTTTTATTCACCGGAGAGAATTGTCGAAGTTGAACATATGTTTCAATGTTCAGAATTTGTCAGGGAAAAAACAGGCGCAGGCGGAGTTGCAGAGCCATGCGCTTATCTTGCTTCGGATTGTCAGGGGGAGATGCTCCTGCAGAAAAAAAAGAGAAACGGAATGACCATGGCCGTTATGCAGAAACCGGTTAAGGAGATTTTTTAGAATTATGGCTGGAAAAATATATATTATTGGTATAGGTCCGGGGAACAGGGAGCATATGAGTATCCTGGCATGTGAGGTTATAGAGAGTTCGGATATCGTTGTGGGATATACTACATATATTAAACTTCTAGAGAAGTCTTTTAGGCTGAACGAAACATTTGTCTCCGGAATGATGAAGGAAACCGACAGATGCAGGAAGGCACTGGAGCTTGCACTGAGCGGTAAGACAGTTGCTCTGGTGAGCAGCGGAGATTCAGGGATATATGGCATGGCGGGTCTTATGCTTGAAATAATTGAAAAGAGCGGTAAAGATGTTGAAACTGAGGTGATCCCGGGAATTACCTCGGCCACCGCTTCTGCCGCAATACTTGGCGCTCCGATTATGCACGATTATGCTTCTATAAGTTTAAGTGATCTCCTCACCGACCATGAACTTATAAATAAACGGCTTGATGCGGCAGCCTCGGCAGACTTTGTAATATGTCTTTATAATCCTAAAAGTAAAACAAGAATTACAGGGCTGGCTGAGGCGAGAGATATTATTCTGAAACACAGAACGGGAAGTACACCGGTCGGGATAGTGAGAGATGCAATGCGCGAAGATCAGTCATATGTAATTACAGATCTTGATAATATGCTTGACCATGAGGCGGATATGAGAACAACAATAATTATAGGAAATTCGCAGACATTTGTTTCGGGTGGAAAGATAATTACTCCGAGAGGTTATGGATTATGATATGGGTTATTGCAGGCACAGAAAAAGGGAGAGTTGTTACCGAAAGACTTCTCCAATCCGGCTACAGAGTTGTGGCAACGACATCAACATCATTTGGAAGCTCACTCATAAGTGAAAATGAAAATCTGCTGTTGAGACATGGTGCTCTCGACTCGTCAGGGATGGAGAATCTTGTTAAAGAACATGGAATAAAACTGATTATAGATGCAAGTCATCCATATTCCGAAGAGGTGAAGTATAATGTACATCATGCGGCTGAAAAAATGGGAATACCCATTCTGGAGCTTGGCAGGGCACAGGTTTCTATAGCCGGTGCTGTTGAATTCGATTCATATTCCGGTGCTGCAGATTATGTCAGCGAGAAAAAGGGGAATGTTCTGCTTACAATAGGATCAAAAAATATAAGGTATTTTCATGAAAGGGGAAAACAGAAAATTTATGCCCGGGTACTTCCTGTTGAGAGTTCTCTTGCAGCGTGTGCCGATGCCGGATTCCCCCCCGACAGGATTATTGCAATGCAGCATACCTTCTCGCTGGAGTTTGAAAAGGCTCTGATGAAAGAATTTCAAATTAAATATCTCGTCACTAAAGAAAGCGGAGTCGAGGGAGGCGTTATTGAAAAAACCGAAGCGGCGATTCAATCGGGAATAGAGATTATAGTAATTAAAAGACCTGTAACCGGCGGAGTTTCAACATATTTTGATATAGATGAGATAATTGCAAAAACCGGTGAGATTATAAATGGGTAGATTGATTTTTGTCACAGGGGGAGCGCGTAGCGGAAAGAGCAGATTTGCTGAAGAACTTCTCTGCGGATTAGATAAGCTTCTATATATCGCAACAGCAGTTCCCTTTGATGAAGAAATGAAAGAGAGAGTCAGGCTTCATAGAGAACGGAGAGATGCAAGATGGAAAACTGTTGAACAGTACAGCGGACTTGGCAAAGTTTTCGATCAGCATGCGGAGTCAAGCGGTATTCTTTTAGACTGCATTACTGTCATGGTGACAAATCTTATGCTTGAAGACTGCAGTATAGACTGGGATATCATTACCTCGAGTGAAATTGATTCTATTGAAAAACGCGTTGTTATTGAAATAGATGAATTGATAGAGGCAGCCGGCAGATTTTCCGGTGTTGCTGTAATAGTTTCAAATGAAACCGGAATGGGTATTGTTCCAGCAAATCCTCTCTCACGGAATTTTCAGGATATAGCTGGTAGAATAAATCAGAAAATAGCTTCACGGGCGGATGAAGTGTATTTTACGGTTTCGGGTATACCTGTGAAAATAAAGGGAACACTTTGAAAACCGGGCTCGTGCATGTTTATACCGGTGACGGTAAAGGGAAGACCTCTGCAGCGATTGGACTTGCAGTCCGTGCCGCGGGGAGAGATCTTAAAGTGGTTTTTATTCAGTTTCTGAAAAGTGAAGATTCCGGAGAGGTTATACTTTTAGAAAAATATATACCTCTGGTAAAAGTTTTACGGTTTAACACGCAGAATAAATTTATCTGGAACATGAACGATGATGAACGTCAACTGCTGAGAGCCGAAACTCGAGAAGGCTTTAACGCTGCAGATAGATATTCTGTAAAAGGAGATTGCGACATTCTGGTTCTTGATGAAATATTCGGTTCGTGTAGAAACGGATTTGTAAATGAGGATGAGATTCTAACTCTGATTAAAAATAGAAATAGCGTAGTAGAGCTTGTTCTAACAGGGCGTGATGCTCCGGAAAAAATTATAGAAGCTTCAGATCTTGTGACAGAGATGAAGAATATAAAGCATCCCTTTGATAAGGGAATTAAAGCAAGGATAGGAATAGAAAGATGATACGCATGTTTCTCGCTCAGATAATGTTTCTCAGTAAAATTCCTGTACCTTTTAAAATTGAGTTTAACGAAGACGATCTGGTTAAGGGTGTGATCTTTGCACCTGCTGCGGGATTTATAATTGGCGCTCCATCTGCCGGAATTTTTTTTCTTTTATCATCAGCGGGGCTTACACCGCTTGCCGTAGCATCTGCTATTATGATTCATATTGTAATGACCGGAGCGCTACATCTGGACGGACTTGCTGATACGGCAGATGGTTTTTTCAGCTACCGAAGCAGAGATCGAATTCTTGAAATAATGAAAGATTCCCGCATAGGTACAAACGGTGCACTCTCTCTTATAGCTGTTGTGCTGATTAAGTATTCTCTTCTGATCTCACTCAAGCCGGAGCACGCTGTACTTTGTCTTATAATAGCTCCGGTTGCTGCGAGGATGACCATAGCCTGGACTGCCGGTGTATCAATCTATGCGCGAATTGAAGATGGTATGGGGAAATCGATGGTTGAGAGAACCGGATGGAGGGAAATTCTGATCTCATCAACTATAGCACTGCTGGTGATTTCAGCTGTTTTCCGTTTCAGTTTGATTTTTTTTACCATTGTAATTGTATTATCGGCAATAATTTTTTCTTACTTATTTTCGCGATACTCATTAAAAAAAATAGGCGGGATGACAGGGGATGTTATCGGCGCTGTTATTGAACTTAGTGAAATTTTAGTATTTACGGTATTTATTATCTTTGAAAAAATTCCGCAGTTGAGAGATTATATTTCATGAAAAGTATATTCTTTTCAGCTATAAGCTTCCGGAATATCGGAGGATTTTTTTTATGAAAGAGCTGCTGCTTGTCCGTCACGGTGAAACCGATCACAATAAAGAGATGCGTTTTACGGGATTTACTGATATAGCTCTTAATCAAAAAGGTAGAGATCAGGCGAATAATCTGAAAGATAAATTTATGTCCGAGGGGATAACTTCGATTTATTCGAGCGATCTTAAAAGAGCATCTGAAACTGCAGCACTAATAAGCGGAGGAGCTGAATTTGAAATGACTCCGGCGCTTCGGGAGATGAACTTCGGGATATTTGAAACTCTGACATATGAAGAGCTGAAGAGAAAATGTTCTGATGAGTTTACCCGATGGGGTAGCGATAGAAAAAATTACAAAATACCTGAAGGGGAATCCTATTCGGAAATGGCAGAGCGGGTACTTGCATTTCTTGAAAAAGTTTTAATGACAGATGCCGATAAAATCGCGTTAGTTTCGCATTCAGGCTGTATAAGAACAATACTCTCATTTTATCTGCTGGGATATGTTGAAGATTCATGGAAGTTTTTTGTAGACAACTGTACTATCACCAGGCTGTGCATTGATAAAAAATACGCATATTTAAAATCATTGAATGAAAAATAGTAATAGCTGCCCCGCCGCCGAAGGCGGCGGGGCAGCTATTATAAAAAGGAAAATTGATTGGCAAAGAATATAATGATACAGGGAACAGCCTCCTCCGTCGGCAAGAGCATGATGACCGCAGCTCTCTGTAGAGTGTTCACTGAGGACGGATACTCTGTTGCTCCCTATAAATCGCAGAATATGGCGCTGAATTCATTTGTAACAAAAGATGGATTCGAAATGGGCCGTGCGCAGGCTGTACAGGCAGCGGCATGTCTAAAAGAGCCATCGGTGCTGATGAATCCGGTTCTGCTTAAACCGTCGTCGGATACCGGATCGCAGGTGATGGTCATGGGGAGAGTCCATGGCAACATGAATGCAATGGAGTATCATAAATACAAACCGGAACTGAAAAAGATAGTTCTGGATGCATACCGTAAGCTTGAAGAGATGTGTGAAATCATCGTTCTGGAGGGAGCCGGCAGCCCCGCGGAAATTAACCTTCGTGAAAATGATATTGTAAATATGGGGATGGCGGAAATGGTTGATGCACCGGTGATCCTTGTGGCCGATATCGATCGCGGGGGAGTATTTGCCTCTGTGGTGGGGACAATTTTTCTGCTTACAGATGACGAGAAGAAGCGTGTGAAGGGTGTAATTATAAATAAGTTCCGCGGTGATATCGAAATACTTAAACCGGGAATTGTAGAACTTGAAAGTATAATAAAAATTCCGGTACTCGGCGTTGTCCCATATGCGGAAATAAAGCTTGAGGACGAAGACAGTGTCACAGGGAGATTTAACAGAAAAAAAGTAAGCTCACTGATTGATATATGTGTTATAAAAACTCCCTGGATTTCGAACTTTACCGACTTCGATATTTTTGATCATCTGGAAGATATTAATCTCAGGTATGCCTCTTCTGTTGATGACATTGGCGAACCGGATATGCTTATACTCCCCGGGAGCAAGAATACAATTGCCGACCTTGCGTTTATATGTGCTGAAGGAATCAATATTGTAATAGCTTCTCTGCAGAAAAAAGGTGCACTGATATTCGGAGTATGCGGAGGTTTTCAGATGATGGGGGAAAGTATTGACGACCCCTTTAATGTAGAAGGTCCAGTGACAACATCCGCGGGACTTTCACTGATACCGATGAAAACAGTTCTTGAAAAGGAAAAGTTTACAAAACAGGTAGATGGAGTTATAGCATCTGAAAATGAAATTTTAAGCGGAATAAAAGGAATACGCATATCGGGATATGAAATTCATATGGGAGTAAGCACAATGTCCGCAGGGGTTGAGCCGCTTACCCGGACCGGGAATGGTCAGGGCGGAATAATCTCGGGTAATATTATTGGAACTTATATTCACGGAATATTCGATAACATTGAATTTACTGAAAATATTCTTAACAGCATAAGACGGAGAAAAATGCTACCGGAAAAAAAATATAAAACAAATTATATTGATGCAAGGGAAAACGAGTTTGTAAAACTCGGCAGATTGATTAGAGAAAACCTGGATATAAAAAAAATTTACAGTATACTGGATCGCAATGATATCAGCAGCAGTTAAAATAAGCGCAGGATTTATTCTTGATCTGATCCTCGGTGATCCGCATCGGTTTCCTCATCCAGTACAATTTATAGGAAAACTGATAAGTTTTATTGAGAAACTAATTCTGCGGAAATCATTTGAACGTGCTGCGGGAGTTCTGCTGGTTGTTGTTGTGGTTCTTTCAAGTTATTTTCTGACGATGTATATCTCTGCGCTAAGTATGGCGCTTGAAATATTTTTAATATACACAATATTCGCAGTGAGATCTCTTTCGGCTGAGGCAATGAAGGTTTATGAGTTTCTTATCACGGGAGATCTTCCAGCTGCGAGAGCTCAGATTTCATTTCTCGTGAGCAGAGATACGGCGGAAATGGATCGATGTCAAATAATCCGTGCGGCAGTTGAAACAGTAACTGAAAATATCGTCGACGGAGTTATTGCACCGATGTTCTATCTCTTCGCCGGAGGTGCTCCTCTCGGAATGGCGTACAAGGCGGCTAATACTCTTGATTCCATGTTGGGCTATAAAAATGAAAAGTATATAAAGTTCGGATGGGCTGGCGCAAGATTTGATGATATACTTAATTTGATCCCCGCAAGGATCACTGGTTTTATACTAATTCCTGTGGCTTCATTATTTACCGGCGGAAGTGTAAGAGGTTCATATAGGATTCTTCTTCGTGACAGATATAATCATAGCAGTCCGAATTCCGGACATCCTGAATCTGCTGCTGCCGGGGCGCTCGGAATAAGACTCGGCGGTCCTGTGAGCTACTTCGGTGTGCTTCATAACAAACCGTATATAGGTGAGAGTAATAGAGATCTTGAACCGGATGATATAAAAAGGGCGGTTAGACTGCTGTATGCAACTTCATTGTCGGGGCTGGCTCTGGGGTGGGGAATTGTTTGGTTTATAAGATATTATATTTAATGATGCAGGTGGTGGAGCACTGTTACCCCCTTTACTAAAGGGGGCAGAGGGGATTTTAAGATTATTTAAATTTGAAGTTTAACATTAAACTGGTAGAATGATGAAATAAAATCCCCCGGCCTGCGGCCACCCCCTTTGTTAAAGAGGCTTTATTCTTGTAGTCCTGATGAGTTATTTATGAAACAAATACTATAAACTGCAAAAAAAGGATCAGCATAATGAACAATAATCACGGCGGGAACTTGTACAACATCGAAAGGGAGTATGGAATACCCGCAGGAGATATAATTGATTTCAGCGTAAATTTAAATCCAATTGGTACCCCTGATGAGATTAAAAAAATCATTGCGGATAATCTTGATGAAATAACCAGATACCCCGATCCTGATTATATTGAATGCAGAAAGTCAATTGCTTCACACCACGGGCTTCCTTATAAATACATCACAACCGGTAATGGAGCAACTGAACTTATATTTTTATACTGCCGGGTTCTTAAACCGGCAAGAGCTCTTATTATTGCACCGGCATTCTCTGAATACAGAAGAGCGCTTGAATCTGTGAAGGCTGAAATCAGTTACTTTGAGCTGAAAGAAAAAGATAATTTCAAAACTGATGTTGAGTCTCTGAAAAATGAAATCAGCAGAGGATATGATCTTGTTGTGATCTGCAATCCGAACAATCCCTCAGGAACTTTAATCAGCAAAGATGATATGATGTCTATTGCGGAACATTCTTTAAATCATGGCTGCAGAATACTTCTGGATGAATCATTTGTAGAATTCTGCTTCACCGGGACTGCTCAGTTAAGTGTTGTCGGAGAGCAAATTCCAGAAAACATTTTTGTTGTAAGGTCACTTACCAAAATATTTTCTCTCCCGGGACTCCGTCTGGGTTACGGCATAAGCTTTGATGATGACCTGAACAGAAAACTTGCAGAGCGGAAAGAACCATGGTCCGTTAACGTACTTGCGGCAAAAAGTGCAAACTTTCTTCCCGATGCATTGAGTTATTTCGAAGAGACGCGAAGAGTAGTCTTTGAGGAAAACAATTTTATTCTACAGAATATTAAAAATATCAGCTGGCTTAAAACTTTCAGCTCGCCGGTAAATTATATGATTGTAAAAATACTCAGTGAAATGACATCCGCGCAGCTTGCCGGGGAAATGATTAAAAAAAATGTAATGATAAGAGATGCATCAAATTTTCAGTATCTGAATGAAAAGTTTATACGCATAGCTGTGAAGGATAGAGAGAGCAATCAGAAGTTGATTGATGCGTTGAAGGAAATTAATTGATATAATAAAAAAATCCCCCGGCCTGCGGCCACCCCCTTTGTTAAAGAGGGTATTGATTTTTAGTTTTTGTTGAGACCGCGTTATGTGGTTTATTTATTGTTCTTAAAAAACCCCCTTTAATAAAGGGGGGCAGGGGGGATTTTAGTTCAAGTGAACTTGAAAATATATTCCGTTGGAACAGGAATTGAATTTGTTTCGTTAAAATTTTTCTTTACAATCCATCCTTAAAAATATTTAATGTGGTTAAGATTTCAGTAACGGAACATGGTGCAAGTCCATGGCGCTCCCATCGCTGTAACCGGGGACAGCTCTGCATAATGCCACTGTTTTTAACACTTTAAGTTAAGACGGGAAGGCGCAGCTGCTGGATGATCCGGAAGCCAGAAGACGACTGGAGTTCAAATGATTCGAATCTAATGGAAAAGGATTCTGATGGCATATATCTATATGCTGCCGGAGTCCTTTTTTTTTGTCCGGAAATCGGCATATATGAAAAACTAAAGAGTGGAGAGTTTTCTAAATGGAACTGTTAAAAAAAACAATCGAAAGAATCAGCGAGCTTCACAGTGATAAGATGGATGAGGCGCAGGAGAGGCTTAACAGTCTGCTTAAACCACCCGGTAGTCTTGGAAAACTTGAGGACATTGCACGGCAGCTTGCCGGCATAACCGGTAAAGTTAATAACAGCATTAATCACAAGTGCATAATAGTTATGGCAGGAGATAATGGAGTAGTTAAAGAGGGGGTAACATCATTTCCTAAAGATGTAAGTCTTCTTGTAGCCGAGACAATGGCTTCCGGAATTTCCGGTGTTGCTGTGCTGGCCCGTCATGCCGGGGCGGAGCTTAAAGTGGTCGATCTTGGTTTAGACGGCGAGATAAAGGCAGAAGGTGTAATAAACAGAAAGATAAAAAAGTCGACTTCAAGTTTTATAGATGGTGCTGCAATGTCCCGCGACGAAGCAATAAAAGCAATTGAGGCGGGGATTGAAATTACAGAGGCTTCTATAAGAGATGGCGCCGATCTTATAGGAACCGGAGAGGTGGGTATCGGAAATACAACTACAAGCAGTGCAGTACTCTATGCTTTTACAGGCGCCGATCTCGACAAAATTGTAGGACGGGGTGCCGGTCTATCCGATGAAGGGCTTGCGTTAAAAAAAGATGTGATCATGAGAGGTGTTGAGCTAAACAAACCGGATCCATCTGATCCGATTGATGTTCTTTCAAAGGTCGGAGGTTTTGATATAGCCGGACTTACAGGTGTATTTCTTGCAGCAGCAGCATGCAGGGTTCCTGTGGTAATAGATGGATTTATTTCAGGAGTGGCTGCGGTAGCCGCATCAAAGCTTGCCCCTGCATCGATAAATTACATGTTTGCATCACATGTAAGCGTTGAGCCTGGCGCTGCAAAAGTTGCTGAGCTTCTGGGAATAAGCCCTATGCTGGACATGAATATGAGGCTTGGTGAGGGGACAGGATGTGCCCTTGCATTTAATATTATTGAAGCGGCAACAAAGATAATGAACGAAATGGGGACATTTGCTGATATAGGAATTTAATGCTTTATGAAAAGGATGGCGGGTTTTATAAACCCGTCATCCATGATTTATTATTCTTCACCGTAACATGCCAGCGGTCTGTATATTGCTGCTGCTGCAATACCGGCTAAAATATATTCAATAAGTCCGAATCCTGCCCATTTAAGCACAAGAGATAACGGAAGAGAATAGAGAGCGAACTGATAGAAAGCTCCCAGTATATATGTCATAAGTCCGATGATAATACCGAACCTTACACCTTCGAGAAGACCTCTACCCTCGTAACCTCTTACAAAAACATACATCATAAAATATGAGAAGATAAAACTGTTTACACGCAATATCCACATGTAAGACATCATGTCCGGTCTCCATACATTCACCATGGACATATAAACATTTCCCAGTATCAGCCCGTGAATAATAAAATCACAAACCTGAAAAACTACAAACACGGCAAGACCGCCGGCAAGAAATCTTTTAATATTCATATTATCCTCCATTTATTGCAGCCATACATATGTATAGCTGAATATTATAGTGTCTATTAATTAATTTCAAGATAATCATTTTTCACCGGAAAGCAAGTAAATACTTAAAACCTTCCATCATCATCTTTAATATTACCGGTTATTGACATTAAGTTAATATTGGCTTATCTTATAGGTAAAGTTTTTTAAAAACGGGGTTTATATGGGTGGTGAGGCTTCAAAGATTACAGATAAAAAGCTGATTTATGAAATTTTCCAGACGCGTTTTAAAGACGGGAAAATCTTTATAAAAACCTCTGATTTAAATATTCAGGTGGACTCCTTTGCCTTCGAGAATGAACAGATATCTATAACTATACCTGCTGCAGATGAAAAAATAAACAGTGTGCTGTTTTATATCAGGGAGAATGATGAAGTTATTTTTTCACATGCGGTTTTAGTTTCTAAAAATGAAAGCGGCAGACTTATTTATGAGCCGCTGGATATTCAGATTCTTAAGATACCTAGAAAAGAGGAGAGAAAAAGTGTAGGATCAGTTGATAAACCCGGTGCTGCACCTTTATATGTTTCAAATATTATTTCAGATTTTACAATTCATGAGTGTCTGGAACTTTCAAGAAGAAAAGTCGATATGATTAAGGATGAACTGCTTAAAAAGCTTATAACGATATACCCCGATTCAGAAATTGTTTTTCTAAATGATAAATCGAAAGATCCCAGGATGCTCTATTTCACCAAAAAGAGAAAACCTTATTTTATTAAGAATATTAAAGATATGGAAGATCCTGAAAAGTTAAACAGCGATGAAGATCTGAAATATTATCATTCATATATTTTTGATAAAAATTCACTGGAGAACAGGGCTAAAATATTATCAGAAATTTGTGTTCCCCTTCTTTATAAAATGATGATGCCCTTCGGCTATGTAAAAACCGGCAGTCTGAAGGAACTAAGCGATGAAGACAATTCGATTTTAAGGAAATTCGGAATGTCTGCATCAACCGTATATACTAATGACAAACAGATTATAATAAGTTCAGAGGATAAGATTGCCGTTACGGATCTCTCAATGAGCGGCCTTGGAATCTTTTTTAAAGACCGCGTATTAATTAAACATTTTAAAGAAAACAGCCTGATTGTATTCAATATTTTTCTCCCCGAAAAAAAACAGGCGACTTTACTTTGCGAAGTAAGAAATATTGCAATTATAAAGAACTATGTTTACCGCATCGGTTGTGAAATTCTTAATATTGAAGCACTTGGAGAAGTATATTACGAGGAGTATATAGAGGGACTCGGATCAAAGTGAATTTATTTGATTTTATATTCAAAATATTTTTCTGAGTCTGCTGAACTTTCTATAATTATTAAACAGAAAATCAATTTTGTAAATGATTTTTCAAAAAACTCTCTTTGTTAAGGAGGTTTGAAAAGGGAATCGGCTGCTAAATTAAAAAATCTTTAAAAAACTTGTAACTTGTATACGTCATCACTACTAATTTTATTGAATTGATAGTGATTAAAGCTTCTAATAAAAATTAATGGAGAATCAAAATGGGTAAAGGTCTAAAAATCATCATTATGCTTTTTATTGCGCTCTCACTTGTAAACACAGGATTAAGTGCAGCGGATAAAGCTCAGACAAAATGTCCGGTTATGGGATGGGACATAGATAAGAGCAAATTTGTAGATTATAAGGGGAGCAGAATATATTTCTGCTGCGCAGGATGCCCGGAAGATTTTAAGAAGGATCCTGAAAAGTATATGAAGAAGCTTAAAGAAAGCGGAGTTGTACTGGAGAAAACTCCTGCGAAGTGAAATACTAACTCCGTCACGTTGAGCCTGTCGAATAAGGTATGTATAATTGTGTGACTCCCTTCGACAGGCTCAGGGAGACATTCAGACAGAGTGGCCTGTTAGCAGATTAAATTTAAAAAAAATAATAGCATAATTTTATCATCCTGATTTTGTAGAAACAGATTTTCAGATTAGAGAATTCAGTCCCGGTGATATTAAACATAAAAGATTCAAAATGAGGACGTTATGAAAAAGACACTGCTGCTTCTGCTGTTATTCGTTACACCGCTCTTCAGCGAGGGGAATGATCAGATCTTTACGATTCAGAATACTGCTCTCTCGCACAGTCCTAAGCTCCAAGCAATGGAGAAAGAAACATTGATGATGAAGAGCCGTATCGACTGGAGCGGGGCTCTGGAAGATCCGAGGCTGAAATTCGGTGTGAACAATCTTCCTGTTGGTTCATATTCATTCACTAAAGAGGATATGACATCGAAAGAGATCGGCATAACGCAGATGATACCCTTCAGCAAACTCGGCGGAAAAACTGCCATCGCTGAGAAAGAATATGAAAAATCTCTCCAGAAACTTAAGAAAGAAAAAGTTGATACACTCCATGAACTGCGTATGAATATCTATGAACTTATATATACACGATCTTCCATATTAATACTCGAAGAGATAAAAAAACAGATTAAACTTTTAATAGACAGAGAGGTGGCAGCAAGTAAATCCGGCGCGGGCACTCTTGCCAATGTGCTTAAGTCAAATATCGAATACAGTATGGCCGAAGAGGAACTTATAAATCTTGTGCAGAAAGAGCGGGAACTGACTCAGAAGATAAACTATATTTCCGGTGCACCGGCAGTTATTGACTTGAAAGAACTTCCGGTTCCGGAGTTTAACAATCTCTCCCCTGACGATTTAAAAAATGAGATACTTACTTCCAACCCCGAACTTAAAATGATAAAGATAGATATGGAGATAAGTCAGGAGGAGGTTCATCTTAAACAGATGGAGTATATTCCTGATATTGAAGTGGGATTCTCCTACATGCAGAGAGATAACGGCAAAGATATGAAGAGAGATGATATGATCTCCGGCATGGTTACAATGAATATTCCGGTCTGGTTCTGGAAAAAGAATTCACCAATGGTTGATGAGATGAAATCCAAAAACACGGCAACAGATAGTTTCTACAGGGACAGATCGAATGATCTATCAGCCAGGACCGATATAATTATCAGCCAGCTTTCAAGGTGGCAGGAACTTTATACTTTATACAAAGAAAAACTTATCCCGCAGACTGAACTAACACTGGAAACTAATCTCGCACGATACAGAACAGGCTCCGTTGAGTTTATGCCTGTTATTGATAATATCAGGATGCTACTGCGGTACCGCAAGGATCTGAATATGGCGCTGAAGGAATACTACACGGTTTATTCTGAACTGAATGCACTTAAGGGAGTCGAGGTATTAAGATGAGAACTTCAAAAAGAAAATATATAGTCGTTGCACTGCTGGTTGTTGCGCTTGGGGGATTTTTTCTCACTCAGTTTTATCCGCATAAACATGATGGAAAAGCCGTAGATAAAATTCTCTACACATGTCCTATGCATCCTCAGATTGTCCAGGATACACCTGGTGATTGCCCGATATGCGGTATGAAACTCGTTCCTCTGGTCAAAGAAGAGAAGAAGATAGAGAAAGCTGAAAAGAAGGTGATGTACCGTTCGACGATGAATGCCGGAGAGGTGAGCGATAAGCCGGGTAAAGATTCAATGGGTATGGATATGGTCCCATTTGATGTTGAGGGTGAAAGTGCCAAAGCGGGTGCCGATGCGGCCTCACTCCCGGGTCTTAGTCCTGTGACAATATCAAATGAAAAGCGTGTGATGATGGGGCTTAATTTTGAAACTATAAAATACAGAAATATGTTTAAAGAGATACGGACATCAACGAAGATTGTTCAGGATGAAACCCGGCAGTACAGGGTTACTACAAAAGTCGGCGGTTATGTTGAGAACCTTTATGTAAATCAGACCGGTCAGTATGTGAAGAGAGGCGCACCTCTTCTTTCTATTTACAGTCCGGAACTTCTTGCGGCGCAGCAGGAGTATCTCTCGGCTATTAATGCGCAGAGTAAATTGTACGGCATGGACAAGTCAATGTCGGGAAGCATAGGTGATATCGCCGAATCGGCACGCCAGAGACTGAAATTGCTTGATATCACCGATGCGCAGATTGATAGCATAAGAAATTCCGGAAAGGTTAACCGCGATGTTACGCTTTATTCACCTGCGTCAGGTTATGTGATGGAAAAAACAATTCTTAAGGGGCAGAAGATTCAGGAGAATGATGCACTTATGGTTATAGTTGACCTCTCAAGAGTCTGGGGGGAGGCTGATATTTATGAGGCGGATATTCCATATATAAAAACAGGTATGTCGGCAGAGCTTACTCTGAGTTACTGGCCCGGAAAAGTTTTCAAAGGAAGAATTACTTTTCTCTCTCCAATACTTGATCCTCAGGCGAGGACTCTCAAAGCCCGGATAGAGATTCCAAATAGCGATCTTGTTTTAAAGCCGAATATGTTTGCCGATGCCAAACTTCATTATGCCATCGGGGAAAGGATTGCTGTTCCGGAAAGTGCAGTTATGCGGACAGGGACGCGTGATTATGTATTCATTGAAGGTGACCATGAACTGATTGTTCCGTACGAGGTAAAACTCGGGATGCGTTCGGGTGACGGATATTATGAGGTTCTTTCAGGATTGAAAAAGGGTGAGAGAGTTGTAATTTCTGCAAATTTTCTGGTAGATTCAGAATCATCTCTTAAAGCGGCATTCAAGGCTGCAGCCTCCGAGCAGAAAAAGTAGGGATGATATGATTAGAAAACTTATATATTTCTCGGCTCATAACAGAATGCTGGTGATTATGCTGGTCGCCGCGGCTCTGGGATATGCAATTTTTACAATGAATAATATACCTCTCGATGCTATTCCCGATCTTTCCGATACGCAGGTAATTGTCTATACAAAGTGGGACAGAAGTCCCGACCTTATTGAAGATCAGGTGACATATCCGATAATTTCGGCGCTCCTTGGTGCTCCGAAAGTTAAGGCAATCAGAGGATTCAGCGATTTCGGATTTTCATATGTTTATGTTATTTTTCAGGATGGAACAGATATATACTGGGCGCGGAGCCGCGTGCTTGAATATCTCTCGAAAATACAGGGGAACCTCCCTGCCGGAGTGCGGACTGAACTTGGGCCTGACGCAACCGGTGTGGGATGGATCTTTCAGTATGCCCTTGTCGATAAAAGCGGTAAGCACGATCTGGGTTCATTGCGTGCATTTCAGGACTGGAATCTGAAATATGCGCTTCAGAGTGTACCGGGCGTATCCGAAGTTGCCACCATCGGCGGTTTTGAAAAACAGTACCAGGTTATAGTAGATCCTAACAGGCTGCAGAGTTATAACCTTTCTCTGATGGAAGTTATAGAAGCGATTAAAAAGAATAATAACGAGGCCGGAGGCAGGCTCATCGAGTGGTCCGGTAAAGAATATATGGTCCGGGCACGGGGATATGTAAAGAATCCTGAAGATCTAAAAAAAGTTGTGCTCAAAGCTGTAAATGGTACACCCGTACTGCTTGAAAATGTGGCTACAATAACCTTAGGGCCGCAGATCCGGAGAGGACTGGCAGAGCTTAATGGCGAGGGAGATGTTGTCGGCGGAATTGTTGTAATGCGGCACGGAGAAAATGCCCTTAATGTTATTAAAAATGTAAAAGCTAAAATTCAGGATATAAAATCATCTCTCCCCGAAGGTGTAGAACTGCTCCCTGTTTATGACAGGTCGGAACTCATCGAGAAGTCTATTGATAATCTTAAAGAGGAACTTATCGTTGAGATGATTGTTGTGAGTCTTGTAATTCTGCTTTTCCTCTGGCACTTCCCTTCGGCCATGGTGCCTATAATTACAATACCGATATCTGTAGCAATGGCGTTCATCCCGATGTATTATTTCGGGATATCCTCCAATATCATGAGCCTCTCCGGTATCGCAATATCAATCGGGGTACTAGTAGATGGTGCAATAGTCGAGGTCGAAAACGCCTACAAAAAAATTGAACTCTGGATTGAGAACGGCCGCGTCGGCGATTTCCACGAGGTAAGGCTTGAGGCTCTGATGGAGGTCGGTCCCTCGGTGTTCTTCTCTCTGCTTGTTATAGCCGTTTCTTTTTTACCGGTGTTTACGCTGGTAGATCAGGAGGGTCGCCTTTTTACACCTCTGGCATGGACAAAAACCTTAACCATAGGCCTTGCGGCGCTTCTTGCTGTTACACTTGATCCGGCAGTAAGAATGCTTTTCACCAGGCTTGATCCGTTTAATATTAAGCCGAAGTGGCTGGCAAAAACTGCGGATACATTATTTGTCGGTAGATATTATCCCGAGGAGAAGCACCCTGTAAGTAAAGTTTTATTCAGGCTATATGATGGTCCCTGCCGGTGGGTGCTGGATCATCCAAGAAGAGTTATCGCCGGAGCTGCAGCTTTAGTTATTTTATCAATTCCAATATATTTTAAACTAGGTTCGGAATTTATGCCTCCGCTTAACGAGGGTACTGTCCTCTATATGCCTACAACCATGCCCGGTTTATCTGTAACCGAAGCAAGAAATCTTTTACTGATGCAGGACAAAATCCTGAAAACATTTCCTGAAGTGGAAACAGTCTTCGGGAAGGCGGGGAGAGCAGAGACTTCAACCGACCCGGCGCCATTCTCAATGATGGAAACAACAATACAGCTTAAGCCGTCAAATGAGTGGCGAGAGAAGCCGAGATGGTACTCGTCGTGGGCACCCTCTCCCCTTAAGTGGATTCTGCGGCGTATGTGGCCGGATAAGATTTCATATGATGAACTTATAACTCTTATGGATACGGCTATGCAGATCCCGGGTAATTCAAATGCATGGACCATGCCTATCAAGGGGCGGATAGATATGCTCACCACAGGAGTAAGAACTCCCGTAGGTATCAAAATTTTCGGCTCGGATCTCATGGAGATACAAAGGCTCGGGTCTGAAATCGAGGCCTCGCTTAAGAATGTGAAAGGAACCAGGAGTGTCTTCTCGGAAAGGGTCGGCGGCGGTTTCTATGTGGATTTTATTCCTAAACGGGAAGCTCTTGCCAGATATGGTCTAAGCATCGATGATTTTCAATCTGTAATAATGGGCGCCATCGGCGGAGACACTGTTTCGACAACGGTTGAGGGGAGAGAACGTTATTCAATTAATGTACGATATCCCCGTGAACTCCGATCTGATGTTGATCAGCTGGAGAGAGTTCTTATAACTACAAACATGGGAGTACAGGTTCCTGTAAGAGAGGTCGCTGATATTAAGCTTAATTATGGCCCTTCGATGATCCGTGATGAGAACGGCCGTCTGGCCGGATATGTATATGTTGATATATCCGATCGCGATGTCGGGTCTTATGTTGAAGAAGCTAAGAATATGGTGAAGAATAATGTTAAGCTCCCCGCCGGGTATACTCTCACATGGAGCGGACAGTATGAAAATATGCAGCGTGTCAAGGAGAGACTGAAACTTGTTCTCCCTCTGACTATAATTCTTATTTTTGTTCTGCTTTATCTCAATACAAAGTCTGCATTTAAAGCGACTATTGTAATGCTCGCGGTTCCATTCTCAGTTGTCGGAGCTGTATGGCTTATGTTTATTCTAGGGTACCACGTTTCAATAGCCGCATGGGTGGGGATGATTGCGCTTATGGGGCTGGATGCCGAGACCGGGGTGTTTATGCTGCTTTTCCTTGATCTGTCATATGAAGAGGCGAAAAGGAAGGGACAATTAAATACAATATCTGAACTGAAAGAGGCTATAATTCATGGTGCAGTAAAGCGGATAAGGCCGAAAATTATGACCGTAATGGCGGCCTCAATGGGTCTTATGCCTATTATGTGGTCCCTTGGTACCGGCGCGGATGTTATGAAACGCATTGCAGCACCGATGGTTGGAGGACTCTTTACTTCATTTATTATGGAGCTTCTTGTATATCCGGCAATTTATCTTTTATGGAAAAAGAAAACTCTGGGAAGAAACTAACGGACGAATCAATGAGATTTCCTCGGATAATATTTTAACAGCCAGAATGCTATATTTACAGAAAGAATTATGGTGTCCAATATAATGCATAAAAGACACCATGCCATTATGAGTCTGGCCTGGGTGTATATTAAAAATAAACCTAAAAATAATGAAAATATCAGGAGAAATTTGCACAGGTTTGCGAGATGAATATAAGTTATCTTCAATTTGAATATCGATATAGATAATCGCTTATAAATAAAAACTGTAGTAATAATAATGAATACAAATAAAAATATACTTAGAAGTGCGAATGGCACAGGCATGTGAAGTTTTGTCCCCAGAAGAAAATTTATCACACCGTCTATTGTGGAGTATTCACTTGTATTAACCAGATCGCAATCGAATCCCCCTTTTAACCCGCTGCAGAAATCGACTGTTGATGGAATATAGTGGGCAACGCCCAGATATATTGAGTCAGCAATTCCGAGAAATGAAAGGAGGATAATTGTCAGAATTATCGCAGAGTGTTTTTTATTGTTTTGATTATTCATATTTTTTATTATCACACAAATGAATTTGTAATTGCCTATTATTTATCTTTGTTATAAAATAACACAATTAAACTATTTTGTCAATGGGAAATATTATGAAAAAAAATGTAGTTTCATATCTAATTGCCGTTTTGATAATATTATCAGCGGGCGTAACCTTTGAGGGGTGTAAAAAAGAAACCCCGCAAGATGAAGATCAGACTGCAGCGGAAAGCACTATTAAGCCTGAAAATAAAACTGGTGAAAAGAATCCGGCAGGCAAATCAATTCTGTATTATTTTTACGGGACAGGATGCAGTAATTGTAAGAAAACCGCTCCGATAATCGACGACCTCGAAAAGAAGTACACCCTGAAAGTTGTCAGATATGAAGTCTGGCATAGTGATACAAACAGGGCCCTCCTGATTGAGATGGGGAAGCAGATTAATTATGAACCCAAAGGAGTCCCCCTTGTAATATTTATGAAGAAGGCATATTTTGGTATTAACAGCATAATGGAAGTTGAGGCGGATATTATTAAAATGCCTAAAACAAAATCCTGAATTTAATTGTATATAATTTAATTTAAAGATTTCTGTCATATGCGATATTAGTTGATGTCTATTAATAGGATTAGATCATTAATCATATTTTTAACAATATCAATATGTGGAAAGTCGATTCTGTCAAAATTCTCCAGCAGGAATTTAATCACAACTGGTGAGACAAAAAATTTCCGTGATGTTTCGTCGATATAAAAGTAAATGAAAATAAAAAAGCTGGCTGCTTTAGTTTTTAATCCTCATGTTTATTTTTTAAACATTTTTTCTCTCTCCAGGACAGAAACAAAATTTAAACTGCAAAAAAAATATAAATATTTAAGTCTGTCTGAAGTACTATATGACAAAGTATTTCAGTCTCAGTTTAGCATGGATAATCAATTTCTGAAATAAAAAATCAGCTAAGCTGGTGGAAACTATTCTCTGAATAAAGATATAAAGAACCGGTTTCCTCGATCTGAAAATGATCGATATGTTAGATGTGTATCTCTAAAGCTATTGGAATTGAGCTCGGCTTCGAATTTCATTTATTTTTTGCTTATTTAAACATTACAAATTTAAATTGGATATTTTATAAAATAGTTAATAAATAATTGTCTCTTCCATTGTTTTTCAATATGTTAAAAAGGTGACTTTTAAAAATTTTTAAAATCATCAGAATATAATAATCTGAATTATTGGAGGAAGTTTTAATGAAAAAGTTTTTAAGTATGTTTCTTTTAGTGTTATTTGTATCCGGAGTATCTGTATATGCTGCACCAAAAGATGATGCAAAGGCGATGACAAACAAAGCCATTGCTTTTTTTAAAGCTAAAGGTAAGGATGTAACCGTCGCAGAAATTCAGAAGAAAGACGGACAGTTTGTCAAGGGCGAAGTTTATATCTATGTATTTACCGAAGCGGGTATAGTGCTTGCTCATCCTATGCTTCCAAACTTTGTGGGTAAAAATTTTATGGATATAAAAGACGCAGACGGGAAATATTTTATTAAAGAGTCTATTGAAGCTTTGAAAACAAAAGATGAAGTATGGATTAAATACAAGTGGAATAATCCTACTACAAAAAAAATCGGTTCGAAAATCTCTTTATTTAAAAAAGTCGGCGATATGATTTTTGCATGTGGAGTATGGGAATAATTTTTTTTAAGTTTTTAACCAACTGTCTTATTTTTTAAAATCTGCCTGTCTTTAAATTTTTTTAGAGGAAGGCAGATTTTTACGAATCTTTTGTTTTCCGATCTTCAAGTAACTCAGGGGTCTATGTGAGAAAATATATATTAAATCTTTCTATGAATAAAAAAGTTTTGCTGTCACCTGTAGTGGCAATAACGATTATTTCAATGCTGGGGATCATGTTTTTCACAGGGTTGATGAATCAGAGAACAGCACTAAACAGCATTTTAAATGTCCGGTTTAATATATATCAGCAGAGTTCAGAAATCAATGCCAGTACTACTGCTGTACACGCGAACATCTACAAAATTTTAAATTACATGACATCTAAATTTGATCAGGAACAGATAAATAAGCTTACAGAAGAGCAGTGGAAAAGTCTAGATATAATAATTGAAAAGATCAATGCACTCCTTAAATCCGATCTGCTTATGGATGATGAAAAAAAATTATACGAAGAATCATTAAAAAATGTCGTAGAGTATAAAGGAAAAGCCATGGAGGCAATTACAACTGCCGGTTATGATATGCTCACCGGCACTATTATGATGGGGATGTGTGATGATCAATATCAGATTCTGAGTGAGAATCTGAAAAAAATTATGAGCAAGCAGAATGAACTTAGTATTAAACAGGGGAGCCGTGCAAAAAACAGCCTTGCAATATTTATTTCACTGACTATTATTTTTATAATAGCTGCTCTTGTTCTTACAACTGTTATTAGTATTTTTATCACAAGAGTAATTGTTAATCCGATCAGGAAAACCATAGCAATATTGCATAATATTTCAGAGGGAGAAGGTGACCTTACCAGAACTCTTGACGTACACACCAATGATGAAATAGGAGAGCTCGCAAAATTATTCAACGAGTTTGTTATGAAAATAAGAAATGTTGTAGCAAAGGTTAAGGATACTTCCATGCAGCTTGCAGCTTCATCTGATCACCTTTCTGCGGCTACCGGAACATTCTCAGAAAATGCCCAGGGGCAGGCGGCATCGGCGGAGGAAATTACAGCATCAATTGAAGAAATTCAGGCTAACATCAATGTTATTGCTGTGGGCTCCGTTGAACAATATGAGAGTGTGGCCTCTCTCACCTCAAAAATAGAAACTCTATCATCTATAATATTAAGTATGGATGTAAAAATAGAAGAGAGCTCGACATTATCTGAGTCTATGTATTCAGACGCAAGATCAAGGGAGCAGTCTCTCAAATATATGAGCGACAGTATGATCAATATTAATAAAAGTTCACAGGAGATGACCAACATTATTAATATTATTCATGACATTTCTGAAAAGATAAATCTGTTGTCTCTAAATGCTGCCATTGAAGCAGCTCGTGCAGGAGATGCCGGGAGAGGGTTTGCAGTTGTTGCCGATGAAATTTCCAAACTCGCCGATCAGACAGCACAGAGCCTTAAAGATATTGGATCGCTGATAAAGACAAGTGAAGATGAAATCAATAACGGTATTAAAAATGTAAATGAAACCTTCGATACAATTACTCATGTTATAACAGGAGTAAATGCCATAAGTGAAATGATGAAAAATATAAAGACTGATATGATAAATCAGAAAGAAGTTAATGCTGAGGTAATAGCAGAGGTTAAAATTGTAGGAGAAAGATCTGAAGAAATTAAATTTTCAATTGATGAACAGAAGATGGCTATGCGGGAGATTATGAGTTCAATAACCAATATAAGTGATCTTACGCAAAATAATTCAGCCGAAGCAGAAGAAATGGCGGGGGATGCAGGCAATCTTGCAGAACTTGCCAGCACTCAGAACACATTGGTAGATTTTTTTCATGTTTAATGACTCTCTGATTCAATTTATCGCATTTTTCACAGAATGATATGGTTTAAAATTATCTTTTATCTATAATAAAATAAAAAACCGAAGCACCTCTTAAGGCGCCCCGGTTTTTTATAACCTGTTATCAAGTTCAAGGTAATGATGATCAACTACTCTGAACTTGTTTGTTATTCAGTTACTTGATAAGCTCGATAATGGTCGCAACAGCAGGTCCGCCGCCGGCACAAAGTGAAGCAAGACCGTACTTAACGTTTCTCTTCTGCATTTCGTGCATAAGTGTAACAATAAGTCTGCATCCTGTCTGTCCAACCGGGTGTCCAAGTGAAATTCCTGATCCGTTTACGTTTATAATTTCTTTATCTATTTTGAGATCTCTGTTACATGCAATAACCTGAGCTGCAAATGCTTCGTTTAATTCCCATAGTCCGATGTCGCTCATTGTTAATCCGGCATATTTAAGAACCTTTGCAACCGCGGGAACAACTCCCCAACCCATAATTTTAGGATCACAACCTGCAGAAGCTGTGGCAACTATTTTCGCAAGAGGTTTCAGTCCAAGCTCCTTTGCTTTATCAGAACTTGATAGAACAAGTGAAGCTCCTCCGTCATTTAGGGATGAAGCGTTTCCTGCAGTTACAGTTCCGTCTTTTTTGAACGCAGACTTCTGTGAAGCTAGAGCTTCAAGTGTGAGATTAGCGTTAGGATGTTCATCTGTATCTACTACAACATCACCCTTTCTTGATTTTACAGTAACAGGAACTATCTCATCTTTAAACTTGCCGGCTTTGATAGCAGCAACCGCTCTCTGGTGACTCATGTATGACCACTCGTCCTGCTCCTCTCTTGTTACCTTAAACTGCTCTGCAAGATTCTCTGCAGTGATACCCATGTGGTAGTTGTTGAATGCATCAACAAGTCCGTCGTGAAGCATATGGTCAACAAATGGCTGATCTCCCATTCTAAGTCCCTGACGTGCCTTAAGAGACATGTATGGAGCGTTACTCATGCTTTCGTATCCTGCTACAACTTCAATGTCATGTTTCCCAAGCATAATCTGCTGTGATGCAATTTCTGTCGCACGCATAGATGCAGGACAAAGCTGGGTTACTGTACATGATACTGATTCTACTCTGCATCCTGAACCAAGTGCAACCTGTCTTCCGGTGTTGCCTTTACATCCCGCCTGCAGGCAATGTCCGGCGATCAGTTCATCAACCAGCTCAGGTTTTACACCTGCTTTTTCCATAGCGGATTTAGCCGCAATTGTGCCTAGTTCAACGGCAGATAGAGAACTGAGTGCTCCCTGATAATCTCCTATCGGTGTACGGCTTGCTCCTAGAATTACTGCTTCTTTCATAAAGTACTATCCCCCATTTTAATGTTATGCATTTTTTTGCCGGTATTTAAACATCTCTAAATGTCATCTGAAAATTGATGACTGCAGCCGGAAGAGAGGTTAAACCGGTTGATCAATAATAATACTGCCGGAATTTGAAATTATAACAACGGAAAAATTCAGGAATTCATATTATTGGTGAGACAAAATACAAATTATCCTAAAGAGTATCAAGTATTATTTTTATTAAAAATAAACTGCAGGCATAGATAAACTGAGTTTTTAGAAAAAAAGAGGCTTTTTTGTGTAAAGTTTTCTTCAGTATTTATAAAATAACATAATATATGTTATTTTATAAATGTTCCATTATTCAATTCTTTAAATGCATGATCGAGCTCTTCTTCCGTATTCATTACTATCGGTCCGCGCCATGCAACCGGTTCATGAAGAGGATTGCCGGCAAAAATCAGAAACCGGGCTTTTTCTTCGGTCTGAATTTTTAAACGCTCTCCGCTTTCAAATACAATCATAGACCCATTTTTCATATTCTGAGAATCAGATCCGTAAAAGATATTCCCTTCGAAAAGAAACAGGAATTTATTGCTGGCAGAATCAATATCAATAATAAACTCCTTTGCCGCATCAAGGGATACATCGATGTATAAGGGATTGCCGGATATATCCTGTGCTGCTCCTTTGATTCCTCCGAACTCTCCCGACAGAACTTTAACTTTTATACCGCTGTCAATGAAAGAAGGTATTTTATCTGAAATAATATCCCGGTATTTAGGAGTGCACATTTTGTCTTTTTTGGGAAGGTTTACCCAGAGCTGAAATCCCTTGAGAGTGCCGGCAGTATTGAGAGGCATCTCCTGGTGAATAATTCCGCTCCCTGCGGTCATCCACTGCGCGTCACCGGCTCCAATTACACCTCTATTCCCCAGAGAATCACCATGTTCCACCTCTCCGTTGATCATATAAGTTACTGTTTCGATTCCCCGGTGCGGGTGCCAGGGGAAACCTCTAAGATAATCGTCGGGATTGTCAGATCCGAAGTGATCAAAAAGAAGAAAAGGATCTGTCAGTTCCGGATCTCCGAAACCGAAAAATCTTTTCAGCTTCACTCCTGCTCCCTCCATAACATATTGTCCGGTTAAATTCTTTTTTATTTTACATTCATTCATCACGCAGCTCCACATCTGTTTCAAATAGTGCAAGTCTAAGATTGTTGTAGTGAGCAGGTAAATCCGGGGCTTCATCCATATCCTTAAAACCTATATGTCTGAACCCCGCCCTGATGTAGTAATTGATCAGTTCTTTATTGCTCCCCCATGTGTCTATCCGGATATATTTTCTGTTTATAAGCCGTGCTTTAATCCGGGCCCATTCAAATACAAAGCGTGTAAGTCCCAGGCCTCTGAACTCCGTAGAAGTGACGCCTCGATGAAGATAGAGTGCATCTCCTCTCTCGTCTTTACCCCATATTACCGGATCACTGAATGCAACAGAAAAGTAGCAGAGAATTTTTCCGCCTGATGTAAGTTTGTAGTTTAAGTCGGATTCAATCTCTCTGGTAATAATTTCTTCTGGAAAATCAGGCCATACGGGGTTGCCCCCCTCTTTCTGGAGATGAATGGCTTCGTCCCACATAACACGCATTATTTTAATATCTTCAGGGGATGTTTTAAGTATTTCCATTTATATCAGCAGCTCCATAAACTTATCGTAAACATTTCTTTCGTCAAAAAGGCTTATATCATTTATAATTCCTCCAGCCATATCGGAATGACCTCCACCGAATCCGATACCCTTTAGTGCAGCCTGAATTACAGAGCTGCAGTTCCATTTGCTGCTTTCATTACGGAGTGAAAAATTTATTTTATCATTATTTTTCGCAAGGAGTATAACAAAATCCACCTCTTTAAGAGCGAGAAAAAAATCCCCAAGAATTCCAAGCATATTCTGGTTACACCCATCTGCAAAATAACAGTAGGCAATTTCATTGCTGATTAAAACTCTGTCAATTGCCTCTTTGTAAAATTCAAGATCTTTCTGCTGAATAAAGTTTCTTAAGATTGAGTTTACCAGCCTTACATCGGAAAGTGTATAAAGTGCCGAATATGCGTAAATATCATTTTCGCTAACACCGCGGGTTAATAATGAAGTATCCATGTTGATGCCTATAAGAAGCGCGCTGGCAACATTCTGAGGAATTGTGATATTATGCTCGTTGAAATAGCTGAAAACAATAGATGAGCACGCTCCGTAATCAGAGCGGATATCGTTAAATGCTACATCTTCTGCTTTATCCACCTGGTGATGGTCAATAACTCCTACTTCATCGCCGATAAGGTCAGTGACATTTTTATTGCCCTTGCATCCGTCAACAATTACAATTTTGTCCTCAGCATTCATGTTGTATTCTGATATCGGTTTAATATCTATTTTTAGAGAACTGATCATATCCTGCAGTGAATCTCTCTGAATATCTCCATCAAAAGTTAAATGGGATTTTATGCTGAAATGATTAAAGAATTCCTGAAGAGCAAATGCCGATGCAACAGCATCATGGTCCGGATAGTTGTGTGTCTGTATATAAATATGTTTCTCTTTCTGAAGAAGTTCCACCAGGGCCATTATGTTTTTCATGCTATCTCCGTTGAATGATTTTTTAACCCCAGAAGTATCCCGAAAGATTTTGGAGATACTTATATGAATTTAATTTGCAGCCGGATCCACGTACCCCGGTCGGCCAAAAACAGTTCCGATGGAAGAGTCTTGACTTAGGGCTTCTTCATCACAACTGAACGGCTGAGAGAAATCCGCGGCTCTTCAACTGTTCTGAAACCTGCATCAATCAGAAGCTGGATAGATGCATCAAATCTTTTTTTATCTACATGAATTTTCGGTTCTGCTATAAGAAGTCTGGCACCGCTCTTCATAACAGTTTTAATTTCATTTATAAATGTCGTTTTATTGTTAACTTCATGATACATCCAGAAAAGCAGAACAAAATCAAAGTTTTCATTGAGATCAAATTTATCTCCATCATAAAGTTTTATCTCTATGTTTTCGATTTTATTTTTTGCAGCCTTTTTCTCTAGTCGCTTCAGCATGCCCTCCTGGATATCAAGAGCAACAACTTTGCCGTTTCCACCGGCCATCTGCGACATGGGAAATGTAAAATATCCCATCCCGGGGCCTATATCAAGGATTACATCATCAGGTTTTATATATCCGCTTAATATTTTAAATGGGTTCTGAAGCAATCCCCGGATGGGATTATCGAATGTAAAACAGAGCCACCATGGGCAGGTGTGCTTATCCCTCACAAAAATTTTATCCATTATTTTTGTCATACAATGTCCTTTGCTCATTGATTGGAGGTTTTGAAAACCTCGGTCAATTCTGCCAGTTCCTTTGCTCTGTCTGACATATTTTCACTTGCTGCAGCAGTCTCTTCGACAAGTGCTGCATTCTGCTGAGTCATGGAATTCATTTCATTTATTGCTGAGTTAATCTGGGTGATTCCCGATTTTTGTTCATAGGTTGATGCAGTAATCTCCAGCATTAAGTTTGATACATTCCTTACTGATGCGACAATTTCTTTTATGGCTTCACCGCTTTCGTTCGCCTGTGCGGTTCCCTTATCAATTTTCTGAATCGATTCGGTTATGAGCTTGCTGATCTCCTTTGCAGCAGTTCCGGATCTCTGCGCAAGATTTCTAACCTCGGCGGCGACAACGGCAAAACCGCGTCCCTGTTCACCGGCCCGTGCAGCCTCAACAGCTGCGTTAAGGGCGAGAAGATTTGTCTGAAATGCTATTTCATTTATAACTGAGGTGATATCTCCGATTTTTTTACTTGAATCTTTTATCTCGTTTATCGATAAAACAGATGCATTTACAAGTTCATTCCCTTTCTCTGCAAAGCTAAGAGAGGCTTTTGATGTTTCACTCGCATTTGTTGAACTTTCACTATTCTGATCTATAAGTGATGCTGTTTCCTCCATAGAGGATGCAATCTCTTCTATCGCCGCAGCCTGCTGAGATGTTCTTTGAGCTAATTCCTGATTTCCTCTATTGATCTCTCCAATAGTTTCAAGAAGAAATCTCATAGATGCTTTTACAGATGAAAGTGTAGAATCAAGGTTTCCTGATGCATGGTTGATATTCTTTGCAAGTTTTCCTATTTCATCCATACTCTTTACTTCAATCTTTGAAGTAAGATTATTTTCAGCCAGCTGATCTACGGCATCAAAAATATCTTTAAGTGGAGCAACAACCATTTTAGCAATTGTATTAAGACCGGCAATTACAAGTATCAGAATTAATAATAATATTATCCCGATTTTATTTCTTGTCTGACCTATATTAATATCTCTGTAGTGGCTGGTAAAACTTACATTTACTTTGCCGATTACATTATTCTCTCTTATAATATCCGCACTTCTGGAAAAGTCGTAACTCCCCTTAATATCTTTTTTAAGATCTATAAGTTTAGTATCGTTTTTATCGCTGATTGTAATTGAAACAATATCTGTATCAAGAAAAAATGAATCTGAATTTTTAGTAAGTCCATCCTGATTAAAATTCCAGACATTTTCGGTGTTGGTAAAAGCTATCAGGTTTGTAAGCCTCTCCGCATTAGAGTTGAGCTCCTGGTAATTCTTTTTTTTCTGGTCGGAGATAATAAAGATCGTAAACAATATAAATGTAATAACAAGCAGGATTGCAGAGGGGATTGTGAATTTCTGACGGATATTCATAGATAGAATATATTTCCCGATTTTTGAATCACGATAATCGTCTTTAATCTGCATACAATCCTCACTTTATAAGATGTTGAATTCACTCAAAACGAATACCAACAAACGTATTATTTTAAAGCATGGTAAGGCATTAAATTATAATTTATAATACACTTTTTAAAGTAAATAGTCAAATTTTTAGAATTTTTTTAATCAATACTTGAATTTGATCATATCAGTAAGTATTCTAAATAGTAATTAAGAATAACTATGTTAACCAGGGAGGTTCATTGTGATAAAACGTTTAAGTATTTTTGCTGCTGTTATTGGTGTAGTGATGATGTTTATGGTTCATGGCCAGGCTCAGGAGAAAGTTGTTACTCTTGCAAGTCTTGACTGGGAGCCGTATATCGGAGCTAAAATACCCGGTAATGGATACTGCGCTCAAATTGCAGTTGAGGCCTTTAAGCGCGGCGGCTACACTGTGAAGATTGCGTATCTGCCATGGGAGAGAGCTGTAAAAGAATCAGAGGCAGGGAGTTATGATGGTCTATTTCCTGAGTATTTTGACGAAAGCCGTAAGGCGAAGTTTGTCTATTCCGATTCATTCCCAGGCGGACCTGTGGGTCTTATGAAGCGTAAAGACAAGACGATTACTTTTAAAACTCTTCAGGATCTGAAGCCTTACACAATTGGAGTTGTGAGAGGGTATATCAACACCGCGGAGTTTGATGCTGCATCATATTTAAAGAAAACTCAGTCTGAAGGTGATGATGTAAACATCAAGAATCTATATAATAAACAGCTCGATCTGATTTTTATAGATCAGTATGTTGCCCAGTATATTATCAAAACACAATATCCGACATATGCGTCAGCACTTGAGTTTATGAAGCCAGCACTTGAGAAAAAGGATCTTTACATTGCATTTTCTAAAAAGGGAAAAGATTCAGAGGCCAAGCGTAAAGCATTCAATGCAGGACTAAAGGCGATGAAGGCTGATGGAACATTGCAGAAACTTATCAGCGGTGGTGTTAAATAGAATAACGGATTTGAGACCGGATTTCAGATGTCCGTTCGCTGTCATTCCGGCTGTAGTGAAACGAAATGCCGGAATCTCATACTACTGATTCTATCAGGAGATTCCGGTATTTGCACGAATTTAAGCAGCAAAACCGGAAAGACAAATACGTAAATATCAGACATTTTGGTCAGCCCCTCTTTTTGTAGAGGGATTCTCCTGCTATCTGCAATCAAGCACTTCCCGCACCTTCCGTGCAAAGTCAGTTATTGAGAATGGTTTTTGTATAAAATTTATCCCGTCATCGAGCTTTCCGTTATGTGCTATTACATTTGCGGTATATCCGGATATGTAAATGGTTTTGATATCAGGCCGTGTTTTTATAATTTTACTGCTGAGTTCTTTTCCATTTGCATCTGGAAGAATCACATCGGTAATCAGCATATGAATTACTCCATCATAAGAGGATGCAGCAGCAACAGCTGCCGCGGCATTTTTTGCAATTAATACTTTGTAGCCGTTTTTATTCAGTAATGTTTCCAGAAGATTTCTTACTTCGGGGTTGTCATCCACTGCAAGAATGGTTTCATCTCCTTTGTAATGCACAATTTTTTCAGTGACCGGGAGGATGTTTTCCAGCTCCCCCTCTCTGACCGGCAGATATATTTTAAAAATAGTCCCCTTATCTTTTTCGCTGTAAACATTTATCATCCCTTGATGCTGCTTGATTATACCGTAAACCGTTGAGAGTCCCAGGCCGGTTCCTTTGCCGGAATCTTTCGTTGTGAAGAACGGATCGAATATCCTGTTGATATTCTCCCGGTCTATGCCGGTTCCGCTATCGCTTATGGAGAGAAGAATATAAGGTCCCGGTTGAATATTCTCATATTGTTTTACAAAATCCTCTTCAATCTGCACTCTCGATGTTTCAATAATAATCCTGCCGCCATTTGGCATTGCATCCTGTGCATTAAGAGTAAGGTTCAGTATAATCTGTTCTATCTGAACAGGATCACCTTCTATTAATCCGGGATTTTTGCAAAGATTGTTTTCTATTTTAATATCACCGCGTAATGTTCTTGATAGCATGCCGGTGAAATCTTTAATTATATCGTTGAGATTAATTTTTCGAATATCAAGGGGCTGTATTCGTGCAAAAGCAAGTAGCTGCTGGGTAAGATCTCTCGCTTTTTTGGAAGCTTTGATTATTTCGTGAATTTCTTTTTTTACCGGATTTTCTGAGTCAATCCTGTCTGCAGCAAGTTCCGCAAAACCCTGGACAGCTGCAATCATATTGTTGAAATCGTGCGCTACTCCGCCCGCAAGTAGACCAACAGATTCAAGTTTCTGTGACTGAAGAAGCTGTGTCTGCAGTTTATTCTGCTGCTCTTCAGATTTTTTTCTCTCAGATATTTCATTCTCGGCTTTTTCAAGTGCTCTGGAGTTGATTGAGAATATGGTGTATGAAAAAATTCCGATAAATATAAATGAAAGAGTATTATCTGAAAGATAATCTATAAATGCAGTTTCAGAAAGATTCAGTTCGTTCTTATAAAGAAACATAAATAGAAACAGCATGCAGATGTTTGCCAGGGTATAGAAAAGAAATAATTTTTTTTTGCGGACAATAATAATCGGCATTGCAGTTAATTGCGCTGCTATTATTACTATTGTATCAAGGCGCGCCACCAGGTCTCCATGTGCAAGAAACATTATAGTCCATTGTGCGGACTGCCAGAAAAAAAGCAGAAGATTTCCTGCTGCTGAAAAGTAACCTTTGTAAAGTATTATCAGTAAGACAAAAGAGAGTATAAATACAATCGTAAGCGGGCCGATTACTCTTAATTGAATTGTATGATGATATGACTGGTCGTGGAAATGAAAAGATGCATAAAGTGATATTATCAATGGAGTGATGATTAATACTGTAAGAATTGAATAAAGCAAAAAACGGGCTCTGCTTTTAAAAGAATAACTTGAGGAGTCGTATCTATAAAGCAGTCTGTTAATTATTTTGTTTATCACTTCTTCAAACCTTCATTTTTATTTTTTGAACGAGGGCCTTATTAAATTTAAGTATAGCAAAATCCCTTTAATAATATTCAGGAAAAAATGTTATGTCAACTTATTCCCAGAGTTAAGATTTTACAACTAAGTATCAACTTGTCATCCACTCGTGAGTGGATACCCGTTTTTTTTAAGGAGATAATTTTCGACTTCACTGGATTGAAACTCTAGTACAATCTATCAGGTCAAAGCACTAGCGTGTTTTTCTCATTCTTGCCAGTGATCTCTCAACTGCTTCCCGTACAATTTTTTTCTTATCCCGTTCTATCTTCTCAATAGCTTCAAGTGCGCGCTTGCCCCCTATTTTTTCGAGAGTATTTAGCGCTTCAATTCTGACTTCAGGGAATTTGTCGTAGAGGAGTTTCTCTACAATGTCGATGGACGATTGATGTTTGAAGATTGCTATTGATTTTAAAGCTTCTATTCGTACACCGCGATATTTATCTCTGCATGCGATGTGAAGAAGTGCAAGTCCCTCTCTTATTCTGTCCTGTCCGATTCTCTGTGCTGTCTTTTCACGGATCGGCTCTTTGTCATTCATTGCTCCGGCAAGCTGCATAAACGAATCGTCATTTATTGCTTTATATGCATGATCGTTCTTAATTGTTGCAAGATAAGTCCGGGCTGCAGCATGCACCTCCATGTTCCTGTCGGCAAGAAGTCCAATAAGAAAATCAACACTTTCATCTCTCCCTATATTGTAAAGAGCCTTTGCAGCAAGGAGCCGTACTTTGGAATGTTTTTCGTGGAGCATGTCGCCAAGATTAGGGATTAAATGTTTGTTTTTTGCGGCATTTGCGGCATTAATTGCTTCCATTCTTACAAGTATTTTTTTATCTCCAAGACCGGTCATAATCACCTGCAGAACCGTAACATCATTTGAAGGTCCGTTCTCTGTAATGATTCTTAACAGTTCAAGTTTGCTTTTCTGAGAGCCTTCTTTGATAATCTGAATGAGATTTTCTGAAATTAACGGGTCTCCAAGTTTTGCAAATCGAAGGGTGGCGATGGTTTTAACCCAGGGATCGGGATCATGGTACATCATATTTTTCAGTCTGGTTTTTATCTCATCACTTAAATCCGGTTTGCCGGCAAGAGCAGCAAATGCGCTGTAACGGACACTGCTCTTGGTATGATCAAGACATTTTACAAGGTCAGAAAGTTTGTTGTTTTTTTCGAGTTTGTTTATATCAGGAGTGAAAAGTCCCATTTTTTAATCTCCTTTGTATTATGAGGCAGGTTTTTTTTATTTATTTTTGCTTTCCATGGATAGTGTAGGATCGGGATTAAGTATTGTCAATATTTTCTATTAAATTATCAAAACTGCAGAATATTCATATAAAAACGTTTGCATTTTTTTTTAACAGGATATTATATATAATATTGTAAACATGTGCACTTAAGTTTGACAACTGCTAAAGTTTGTTATAAATTGATATTATAGAAATGTTAAGAGAAAATTATTAAGGTGTATAGTGGAGATTGTTAATGCTCAGGCAGATTAGACGGCTATTTAAAACTATAATAATCAATTCTCTAAGTACACAGCAGGTGAACTATCTGGGTGTGCTGCTTGACAGTTCCTTTGATCTTTATCGTGAATCCGGCTTCAGTTCAACCACTCCAATCCCAAGACAGACGGCTGCTGATGTTCTGATTAATCGTTTTAAGGATGAGGAGGATATTGTCCATCTATTCGCAATTATGCTCAGACACGAGGGTGAGCGTTTCTATAACCGGGACCTGGTGATTTGGGGAAAAGAGGAATTTTGTATTCTCATCAAACGTCAAAAATGGGTATATGACCGTGATCTGAAAATTTTCTTCCGTGATCCTTTTTATGAACATGAAATTAATTTTCTGAATAAAATCCAGATCATAGATCTCCGCACAGATTTGGATGTTTCTGATCTTGTTAAACAAATTGCTTCAATCAGTAAAAAACTGAGCATTCAGGATCTGCACTGGAGGATAACCCTTAGACTTTATGATCTTGAACAGCACATTGGTGAGCTAGTAAGAAAAATTATGGAAATGCTCCTGGCAAGGCAGAATCTTCAGTCTTTTACCGGCGAGCTTTTTTTCTGTTTTAAAGAACTTGCTCTCAATGCCAGTAAGGCGAACTATAAACTTCTTTTTCAGAAGTATGTTACTGAGAAACAGGGAATCAGATCAGAGGGAAATTACCGGAAGTTTCTGGATCTCTTCAAGGAGGAAATCGAAGAAAACGGAAACAGCAATCTTCTTGAATTTGCTAAAAAGGATGACCGTTACTACACTATTACATTTCAATCCTCCATGGATTCAATTGAAGTATGGGTTACAAACACTCAGAATATTTCTCTGATAGAAAAAGAACAGATAGTTAAAAAACTGGCACCCTCCAGTCTGGACAACGACAGCTTTTTCGACGATGAAGATGAGAATACAGAGGGCGCGGGTCTTGGCCTGACACTGATTATAAATGTACTTAAAAAATATTCCTCGGATCCGAATCCCCTTAAAGTAGTATTTTATCCCGAATTCGTAAAAATCGGTTTTGAACTGAAACGCTCCGAAATGAAAGCGAACCTTGATCATTGATTTGAGACGTTAAAAAGTTTATCAGGAAATGGTCTCTGTCGTTATAAGCCGCCCCCTCTGGCCGCTTGCCATTAGTCGACGCTTTTTGGACATCCTGTTTCCAGTCCCACATAAATGGGAGGAGAGGCAATAGGAAAAATTCTGTATTACCCCTTGCTCTATTCATGGGAAAAGGTGCCAGGCGGGCGGATAGGGGCGGAGTGTTGGCGGTTAACCTGAAATTATAAAATAACAAATTAAAATAATTTTAAATATACAGAAGCGGATTTCCGCTTTATACACAAAGGAGATAAAAAATGTCCAGAAAAGAAATTGTGATTTTATCCGGATGCAGAACACCCATCGGGAGTTTCGGTCAGACATTAAAAAGCATGAGAGCATATGAGCTGGGGGCAATTGTTATGACAGAGGCTCTCCGGCGTGCAAATGTTAAAGGAGAGATGCTGTCCGACGTGATTTTCGGAGATTGTATTCAGACCAGCGAGGAGGCTAACACTGCGCGGACCGCAATGCTTAAAGCCGGCATACCATTTGAAGTCCCGGCCGTAACAATTCAGAGACAGTGTGCATCGGGGATGCAGGCGACAATTTTCGGTTCACAGCAGATAATTGCCGGGGATTCTGACTTTGTACTGGTGGGTGGAACAGAATCCATGAGTAATGCACCATATGTTCTGAAAGGAGCCAGATGGGGGCAGAGGCTGCAGCATGGAGAGATGACAGATGCGATGTGGGAACTCCTCTATTCAGGAAGCGGACTTCTTGGCGAAGGATATATAATGGGGGAGACTGCTGAAAATCTTGCGAAAAAATACAACATTACACGCGCGGAGCAGGATCAGGTTGCGTTTGAAAGTCACAGTAAGGCAATAGCAGCGTCAGACTCAGGAAGATTTAAAGATGAGATTATACCTGTTTCCGTTCCTCAGAAAAGGGGTGAGCCACTTATGTTCACAACTGATGAGCATCCTAAAAGAGAAACAACTCTTGAATCTCTGGCAAAACTTAAACCTGCATTTGATAAAAACGGAACAGTTACAGCTGGAAGTTCATCGGGACTGAATGACGGTGCAGCTGCAATGGTGATAACATCAATGGATAAAGCAGGCGAGATCGGTGCAAAACCAATGGCAAAAATTGTATCCAGCGCATCAGCAGGATGCGAACCTCATCTGATGGGATATGGACCGGTTCCCGCTATAAATAAACTTTTAGCAAAAACCGGACTTAAACTTCAGGATATAGATCTCTTCGAAATAAATGAAGCCTTTGCTGCACAGTACCTTGCTTGTGAAAAGGGACTTGGTCTTGACAGATCAAAGGTCAATGTAAATGGATCGGGGATAGCACTGGGACATCCTGTGGGATGTACAGGTGCAAGACTAATAGTTTCATTGATGTACGAACTTAAAAAAAGGAATAAAAAATTCGGTATAGCTTCACTCTGTGTTGGCGGCGGTATGGGTGTTGCAGTTCTGATTGAGAACATTTAGTTTTAGCGGTTACTATAGCATTTTGCGATTGGAATATACCTTTTAAGTCATTCCGGTTTTGCGGTTTAAATTTGTGCAAATACCGGAATCCCATAGAACCAGTTTTATGAGATTCCGGCACTTCGCTGACGCTACGGCCGGAATGACAGCGTATCAATCGTTTTTTAAAATGCTATAAGATGAAAACTTTATGTCATTCCCCTGAAAAGGGGAGTCCATACTTTTTGAAATTAAACGGGTACCCGCATGCGCTGGTATGGCAAAACCTGTTTTAAAAAACTCTTTACATCTTTTATCTTCTGTTTCACTGTCAGCTTTACTTACACCTTCTGGAGCAGTTAATGAAAAAAATAAATAAAGTTTATCTTTCCGGTCTTGGAGCCATTGGCGGAATGTTCAGCAGCAGAATATTTGATGCTGATCCCGGATGCCTGACAGTAATTGCCGATAGGGAGAGAATTGCACGTTACAGTGAAAGGGGAATTTTAATAAATGAAAAACTGTATCCTTTTAAATATATAACACCGGAATCCGGAGCGGATACTGCTGATCTGATAATAATTGCAGTGAAGCACCATCAGCTTCATCAATCAATTGAGGATATCAAAGACTTTGTCGGTAACGATACTATTATCCTGTCGCTGCTTAATGGAATAGTAAGTGAAGAGATAATCGGTAAAGTGTTCGGTATGGATAAATTGCTGCATTCATTTGCAGTTGGAACAGATGCTGTTCGCGAAGGGACAAAAATCACTTTCGGAAATATTGGTAAAATTGTTTTCGGGACAGTGGATGATGGCGGAGCAGATAAAGTTTCTGCAGTAAAAGATTTCTTTGACCACACCGGAATTCCATATAATGTTCCTTCAGATGTAATGCGTGAACTCTGGTGGAAATTTATGATGAATGTAGGAATAAATCAGGTATCATCAATACTGAGGGCTGATTACGGGGTTTTTCAGAAGATAGGCGAGGCCCGAGAGCTTATGGAAATGGCATCTCTCGAAGTTGTTGCCATCGCAGAAAAGGCCGGAATAAATATTGGAAAAAATGATATATTAAAATATATGGAGATAGTTGATACACTCTCTCCTGAGGGCAAGACCTCTATGTTCCAGGATATTGAGGCAAAACGTAAAACTGAAGTAGAAATATTTTCAGGAACTGTTATTGAGCTTGGTAAAAAGTACGGAGTTGAAACCCCGGTGAATAATATACTTTACAGAATGATCAGAACACTGGAGCAGATGAATATGAATATGGGCTCTGACCCTGCATCTATTTGAAACTTAAATTCCGCATAAAACGTAAATGTTTTTTATACAGAAGCTGCATTAAAAATCGGAAATTCCTACAATTAGACCTGTTGTAAAATTTGAACAAATTACATGTTTTTGTTTGACTTTTTACGATCTCATTTCAATGGTATTTAATCAAAAATTAAATTTATAAAAAAGAATAAAAAGAATAAAAAGAATAAAAAGAATATGACCGGTAGAACAGATATACCACTTGTTAAAACTCTTAAAGAGCAGTGCAGAATGTGCTATTCCTGTGTGCGGGAATGTCCGGCCAAGGCAATCAGGATTTACGGCGGGCAGGCGGAGGTTATCGCAGAGAGATGTATCGGCTGCGGAAACTGTGTACGGGTCTGTTCCCAGAATGCAAAGATTGTCAGGAATTCAAAGATAAATGTCCAGAAGCTGCTTTCAAGCGAGAACAGGGTTGCGGCACTTGTTGCACCGAGTTTTCCCGCAGAATTTTATAATATGAACTACAAAAATGTTGTCGGTATGCTGCGGAAGATGGGCTTTGATTATGTAGTGGAAGTTGCCTTCGGTGCCGATCTGGTCTCTGCAAAATACAGAGATCTACTCGGCGGCAAAAGGGATAAAAGCTATATCGGAACCACGTGTCCATCAGTTGTATTTTATATTGAGAAATACCATCCGTCACTTGTTGAGAATCTCGCTCCAATTGTTTCACCCATGGTTGCCGCTGCAAGAGCTGTACATGAAATTTACGGTGATGATTTAAAAATAGTATTTATAGGTCCTTGCATCGCGAAGAAGGATGAAGCGGTCCGTGCTGATGTTGCAGGAGATGTTGATGAAGTTCTTACATTCAGGGAACTTCGTGAGATGCTTGCTATTAAGGAGATCAGGCCGGAGGATGTGGAACGCTCGGATTTTGATCCGCCTCACGGGGGGAGAGGTACACTCTACCCTATAGGAGGAGGTCTGCTGCAGGCGTCGGATCTTAACGAAAATTTTCTCTCCATGGATATAGTTGCTTCATCTGGTCACAAACAATTTATTCATGCCATCAAGGAGTATGAAACTGTAGAACATAGTACTGTACTGCTTGAACTTAACTGCTGTGAGGGTTGTATTTCCGGTTCTGGAATGTCGCACGATATGCCTCTTTATACCAAACGCGGATATGTAAGTGCATTTGCCCGGAAACGTCACGGGGAACTGGATAAAAAGAAATACAACAAACTCATTGAAAGGTTTGAGAAATTGGACCTCTCCGCAAAGTTCTGCAAGGATGACAACAGGGTGCCTGCACCAAGTAGCGGAGAATTGAGGTTTATACTCAGGGCAATGGGGAAATTTGAACAGAGGGATGAACTTAACTGCGGCGCATGCGGATATGATACCTGTATTGAGCACGCCACGGCAATTCACAAAGGCCTTGCCGAGAATGAAATGTGTCTTCCGTATACAATAGAGAAACTGAAGAAGACAGCCAATGAACTTGCCGGTTCCTATGAAGAAATCGTGAAGGCCAAGAGAGCAATGATCCAGTCGGAGAAACTCGCCTCTCTCGGACGTATGGCCTCGGGAATTGCGCACGAAATAAATAATCCTCTCACCGGAGTGCTGACCTATTCAAGTTTAATGAAAGAGGAAATGAAGGGGAGCGATTTTGAAGAGGATCTTGATGTTATAATTCATGAGACCATGAGATGCAGAAAAATTGTAAAGGGACTTCTCGATTTTGCCAGAAATACATCTGTTGAAAAAATTGCTGCAAATATAAATGATGTAATCAGAGAGACTGTTTCAATCCTTGAGAAGCATATGACTTTTCAGAATATTCATATGAATATTGATCTCTCCGCTGAGATACCGATGACGGAGATCGATGTGAGTCAGATGCGATCGGTTTTTAATAATCTTGCGGAGAATGCCGCTCATGCCATGCCTTCCGGAGGAGATCTTAATATTATATCAAGACTGGACGATGCAGGTCAGAATATACTTATAACTGTAGCAGATACCGGCGAGGGTATAAGCGACGCAATTATTACAAAAATATTTGATCCATTTTTCACTACAAAAGAGGCCGGGAAAGGTACCGGTCTTGGACTGGCGGTAATTTATGGTATCATTGAACAGCATCATGGGACTATTGAGGTATCAAGTACTCCGGGTAATGGTGCGGTTTTCACTGTTACACTTCCCGTGGGTGGAAGAATAAGACTGTAATCTGCCGGCATCGCCATATCGGTAATGTTTCAGCAAAAAACCGGGAAGAGCTTAATCCCGGCATTCCGGAGTGCAGTATTAGTAACTCTGAATTTCTCCAAAACAGAGAACGTTTCCTTTTCTGTCCAGCAGTCTGTATTCGTTTCCTTTATAGTGAAGAAACACCGTGCTTTTGAGATAAACAGGTCTGCAGAATACAATGCTGAAATAATTTAATCTTACTCCGGCCATACTGAGTTCGGATAGAATGAGATTTGCGCTGCAGAGTCCCTGGATGAACGGGCGTCTGTATCCGAAAAGTCTTGAAGCTAAAGTTGTTGTGTGGACAATGTTTTTGTCACCCGATGCACTGCCGTAATCTCTGGCGTAATGCCCTTTAATAAACATTTCGATTATTTGTGCGCCCTCCATGGACTTTGAAGGGATACGGGTTATCCCCTTGAATTGACCGGTTTCATCTGACTTTAAATTTTCCAGATCAGATGCAGGAACTTCTTTTATTACAAAGTGATCACGGACTTCAAGAAAAACTCTGTCATTCTGTTTAACAATAACAGTGCCGATTATTGCGGCCTTGTCGGCTTTTATTCTCAGAACATTGTCAAATTCAAAATCGACAATGTACGATTCACCGGCCTGCATCTCTCCGAAAATATGTATTTCACTTTTTAAATGGAGCAGATGCCTGAAATTGACGCCGAGTTCCTTCAGTATTTTCATCATACCCACTGCGCCTGAATAACCGTAAACAGTAAATGGCACATAAACATTTGATGGTACATTGTAAAGCCGATGCCATCTCCGCTTAGTGGATTCCATATATACAAAATTGCTGTCGCGCCCGTAACGTGGTTTTGTAAAGACAAGTCTATGTTTGCGAAGCACTCCCAGTATTGCCGATTTGTAATAAAACCAGTTATACGAAAATGTTCCCGGATGACCGTGACTTTCAAGAGGTATATATTTTTTTTCTTTCATTCTAAACTCCGGTTTTTGAGTATATGTAAAATTAAGAGAATGAGGTATATTTTGTCCAGTAAAAATAATATAGGAGATGAGTCCGGATCATTATGTTAATTTTAACTGCTTCCGTGGTAAATTCCTGTTATCTGTCTGAACCTTGATTTGCATGATTAAGGGATTTTCTTGATTAACCGGTAGTAAAGATTTTCTTAATTAAGAAAATCTTTTAATCCTGCAAATCCTGATTCCGGCATTTGACTTTTCCTTGAAGTGTAATTATAGTGAATACAATATTATTAAACTATCAGTCAAGGAGACTATTATGAAAAAAATTGCACTATTCAGTTTTCTTTTTCTCATTGTAATGTCTTACGGAATTACTGTTGTAAATACCACATCTCACAATGAAGGCTTAAGTAAAAGTGAAAAATTTGCTCTTGAAATGAAGGCATGCAAAGAGGCGCAGGCTTCTGGTAATCCGGGGAAATGCGGTCTGTATGGAAAGATTCAGTATGTCACATCTTTTCCCGATGTGAAGGTTCAGGTGGTGTCATCTTTTCCCGATATAAAAGTTCAGGTAATGAGTTCCTTTGCAGATGGTCCGGGAAAGTGGCAGATAGTTGATTCTTTCCCTGACTACAAAGTACAGTTAGTAGACTCCTTTCCCGATTTTAAAGTTCAGTTTGTAGATTCATTTCCCGGATGTGACTAAGGATTATTATTGTCTCATCTATCTGAACCTTGATTCGCATGATTAAAGGATTCTCATGATTCGAGAGAGTAAACACTTTGAAAATCAAGAAAATCCTCTAATCCTTGAAATCATGGTTCAGACAATAATATCGGATAAATTTTCACATCATATATTTTAAATCAAAACTCTGTGCCCTCTGTGCCTCTGTGGTGAAATATTTAATATTTTTAACCTCAGAGACGCGGAGACTGCGGAGTTTTTTAATATACAAATCTCCCTCTGTAAAAAAGCCCAAAAATCATTGACACAAAACCAGACTTTTCTTTAGAAATTACTGACTCCGGTTTTTAATTTTTTTCCTGTTTTTTGAATAAATTTTAAAATTCATGGGGAATTTTTGGCGTTAATTTCTACTATATATTATTGAAATTAAAACCTGTCAGTATACACGTTAGTATCTGCTTAAAAACTGTTAGTGAAACGAATTTTCCCCGAACATCCGGCGCGGAGGAAAAAAATTACCATCGGTTTTTGTGTAATTATACAAACAATGAGAAATCTTTTTTGAGGAATTATAAATGGAAGTTAAAGTATTAAGGAGATTGCTGATTGCTCTCCCGGCGGCTGGAGTCATCATTGTTCTTTCCGTGATGCCATTGATGGCAGAATATGTTTTTATCAATGACGGATCAATTATAGAGGGGACAATCGAATCAGATTCCGCTACTGCAGTAATGATACGTACCACCGACAAAAAGCAGAAGCAGATTCTGCGTAAAAATATAATGCGCATACTTTATACTGAACTCAGAATGAGCAAGATATATATTCAGAAACGTGACGGTGAGGGACTGGTCGCCTTTATGGTTGATGAGGACAGAGTATCCTACACCTTCCGTAAAGATCTGTACAAGCCCGAGGAGTTTGTTCTTAACAGAACGGACGTGCTCTTTATATCCGAAAAGAATCCTTCGGGACTAAAAGTTACAGGCGAGATCGGCACAAACAGTGTATCACTTGCGTGGCTACCGCCCTACGATGCAGTGAAGCAGTATAATGTTTATATTACAAAAAATAAATCAGGAAAGTACGAGGTCATAGGCAGCTCAAAGGATAAATCGATTACCCTGAAGAATTTATCAAGCAATACAACTTATTATCTTATAGTTACAAGTGTCGATATGGAGAATTATGAATCAACTCCAAGTAATGAACTTAAGATAACGACAAGAGCAGCAGTTGAGGTTGAACTTAAGGATGGGAGGAAATTTAAAACGTATTTAATCTCCGAAGGTAAAGATGAATATATTTTTAGAGATGATCTTTTTAAACCTGAGATTTTTACGGTCAAACGTTCTGATATACTTTTTATCACAGAGCGTTATCCATCCGGACTAAAAGGAACTCCGGGAACTAACAGTATAGATTTAAACTGGCTGGCACCCTACGATCCTGTAAGTAATTATAATATCTATATCAAGACGAAGGGTAATGAGTATAAAATAGTTTCAACTTCATCTGATAATTCTGAGACACTTAAAGGCCTTGCGAGTAACACTGAGTATACTATTAAAACAACCGGTGTCGATAAGGATAAAACCGAATCATCACCAAGCAACGAAATCAAAATTATAACGAAGAATATTCCGCCCGATAAAACTGTTATTATATCATCCGGAAACATTGGAGCAGACGAAAGAAAAATTGTCTGGAACCCCTCATCAGATATCGATGGTAAAGTTGAAAAGTACCGTTTATATGGAACAAAAGGGGGCAAGCGTGAGATGGTTGCGGAAACTAAAACGACTGAGTATGATCTGAAAAACGCCCGGCAGTATAAGAAGTTCGAAATTGCAGCCGTTGATGAGATGGGTGATGAATCTAATTCTAGCTGGGTAAAGTTGTTTTTCAGTACCGCGGTAGGATTCAATCCCGGTATTATTATTCCAACAGGAAAATTCGCAAAGTTATTTAATCCGGGTATCGGAGGGATATTTACTATCTCTGAACGTAATCTGCTTTTTTATAATTTTGAAGCTGGTGCTGCTCTCGGGTTCTATTACCTTCCGGGGAAGGATTTACTCGAAGAGAAAAATAAAGATTATAAATATATGATGCTTGTTCCTCTGTATTTAACCGCGGCATATAATATAGAGATAGGTGACAGTTTTATTATTAAACCGGTTCTCTCGATAGGCGGTGTTTATATTGACATGGACTATATTGATCGAAACAAAACAATAGCAGAGGGGCAGGCGAGAGAACTTCAAATAGTTGAACCTGCATATAAAGCCGGACTGGCCGTGGAGTATAAATATACCGATAAGCTTTCATTTTCAGCCGGGTGTGACTACGGTGCAATACGGCAGAATACCGGATTGATGACATATATCAGTATCAATGCCGGGATAGGTTATTCTTTTTAAGGGGAGATGATTATGCATAGAAAAATAATATTTTTAATAATGCTTATTATGGCAGGTTTAACATCATGTTATGATGATGTTTTTGATACATACGATGACAGTGTGATATATCATCTCCGCGACAGAGGCCCGGCGGGTGGATGGATTTTTTATGTTAATCCGAATTACAGGGAGGATGGCTGGAGGTATCTGGAGGCTGCTCCGGCAAACCTGAGTGCCCAATATGCATGGGGCCAGGCTACAGCTACCGGCGGTGCTGATGGTACAGCGGTTGGTACAGGTATGCAGAATACCCTTGATATAATTGCAAATGATCCGACGCCGAATAAAGCCGCAGATTTATGCGCTGCATATTTTGTTGATAATAATGGCGTAAGATACGACGATTGGTTTCTTCCTTCAAAAGATGAGTTGTATCAAATGGTCTGGAACTTAAGAGGGGTAAAAGATCCCAATTTATATAACCCGGATGTGTCCAATGCATCATCAAACGGAGGTGGCGTGGGTGGTTTTGGTGAACTTATGTATTTTAGTTCCTCTGAATTGGGTTTGACTACTGCATGGGAAATCAATCTTACAGGTAGATTGGGCCATTTTAGCGGTACATCTAAAAATCTTCAACGTTATATTCGTCCAGTCCGTGCATTTTAATTGGCTGAACCTTGATTCGCTTGATTAAGGAATTCTCCTGATTTACTGTTAGTAAACTCTTGCCAAATCAAGAAAATCCTCTAATCCTTAAAATCAAGGTTCAGACAAAATAAATCTTCACAGCAAACTCTTTAAAACAAAAACCTCCGTGCCCTCTGTGCCTCTGTGGTGAAATAATAATAAATTTTAACCACAGAGACACAGAGGTCACAGAGCAGCTGATTTCATCTGTTGTTTTATTTCAAATTCGATTTTTCCGCTTCACTAAGCTCGTCAACCCGCAGTGAATAGTTCCCGACTTTACCACCTGAAGTAATAAGAATCACCGCGCGTCCAGTTTTAAGTTTGAAACCAAATGGAGTTAATGACGAAACAAGTTTGTTGTTCTGATAGATGCACCCTTTAACAGATAGTCCGTTTTTCCCCGATGATGTGATTTTTATTCCGGGATTTTTATCTTTAAGTTCAAGATAAAAATAATCAGCAGGAGAATTGTCCGGGAGCCGGAGATCTGTTTCAGAAAGAGTCCCTTCGATCTGTTTTCCTGTTTCAATTGATGCTGCAGTTGACGGATTGCTTATTTTTTCATCCACGGTTGATTCCCGTTCAAGTATAGCGAGTCTGAGATCCGTTCCGCCGCTGTATCCATGTCCGCCGGTATAGCTGTAGTTATAGACAAAGAAAATTTTACCTCCGCAGGTAAATCCGTCACCAGCAGTGGAAATTCCGGCATATCCTCTTCCGCTCTTTGAAGTGCTGTCGGGGAACAGTTCAAGTTTAAGATCTTTCAGTTTCATCTTCCCCGATACAGGCCAGCCGCAAACCGCGAAAGTCAGATCTGAACCGGAAGCGCTGTACTGATTCTCCATAAGTGACCTGAACTCCGAGTCGGCATCTCCCGACGGATTTCTGAAACATCCCGGCAGAACTAGTATAAAAATAGTAAACAATATCATCAGGAGTTTAAGTGTATCCGGCATAATTCTCTCCGTTAAAGAAACTTGATTGTATTTACTGCAATAGTCTTAGGACTTTTCTCAATTATCTGCGCAGTGATTAAAACTTTTTTTCCGGTTTCGATACGTCCGCCGGTCTGTTCGATTAAATCTTTTTCACGGCCGACAAATGTCACCTCCGGACCGAGAACTGTTCCCCATCCGCCGTCATCATATCGTGTAATTTGTACAAGGAAGTGCAGCATAAACCTTGGATTTTTTCCGCTCTTATCTATGTTTACAAGATTCGTCGTTTTTACAACTCCGGTTATAGTAATCAGATGCGATTTCTGAACAATGATTTTCTCTGATGCAGGAGGCAGCTGCTTTTTTTCAGGAGCGGAGCACTGGAGTGAAATAATAATTAAAACAAGAATATGGATGTGTGCTGTTTTTCTCATATCAGTAGCCTCTTTTTATAATGAGATTATTATATCATTCATGATTTAAGTTTGCAATTATAAAATTTTATAGAGCGGGAAAATCTTAAGATCTTTTTTTACTGCTAATGCGGAATCACTATATATTGCCGGTCATTTTTAAATCTGACGTGATTAATATTTCTAAATTAAATACATTGATGTCTTTATAGCATTTTACGAAATGTTTAGTACGCTGTCATTCCGGTCGTAGCGAGAGCGGAGTACCGGAATCTCATAAAACAGGTTCTGTGGGATTCCCGCCTTCGCGAGAATGACAATAAGTGTACTAATTCAAACGTAAACAGCTATAGTTAAAGAATATTTCGTTACAGCTAAGCCCCCCAACCATCGGAGATGGAGCCGTTGGGTATTCGTAACGAATATGCACCTCATTATTCATTATCGTCTCCTCTGGCTAAGATAAACTCCTGTAAAGATTAATCCGCAGCCGCAGTACTGCATCATGTTCATCTTCTCGTTCAGTAAAATCCATCCGAAGAACATGGTGAAAACCGGAATGAGATTAACAAAAGCCGCCGCGGTACTGGCCTTCACCTTGCTGATCCCCACACTGTAAAGTCCATAGGCACCGATTGTGACGATCACACCAAGATAAAGAATCCCAAGCGCCGGCAGAAGAAAAAACTCCGTGGGGAAACCTCTCCCATTTATGAAAATAAACGGGATGAAGAAAACCGATCCTATAAAGCACTGGAATGCCGTGAGAAAAAAAGGATTGTATCGTCGGCTGAGTCTTTTAAGCGCAATGGTATATCCCGCCGCACAGATCATAGCGCAGAATTCAAGAAAATTTCCAAGCATGGGGTTGGGCGCGCTTTCAGTCACTTCGCTGTAAAAACTCAACAACGCCGCACCGGAGATTGCAATGACGAATCCAAGCCATGTAAGCGGAGTGGTCTTCTCTTCAAGAGTAAAGAAAGCGGCAATAGCAACAAGTATAGGAAGAGTAGACGTTAAAATGCCCGCCTGAGACGCAGTGGTGTTTGTTATCGCCATCGCCTCAAAGAGAAAGTAGAGACATGGTTCAAATACCGCCATCAGCAGCAGGAGTTTGTAGTCTCCTTTTTTGTATGTGCATTTTTTCCATAATTTTTTTATAACAAAAAGGAAAAGGAACGATGCAAGAATCTGTCTCCCCCATATAACAAACATCGCGTCGTAAGTTCTGAATGTCATCTTTAGAGCGATAAATGATGTGGACCAGATTATCATCGCCGCAAGGAGAGCAAGGGTTGCTCTAAGATCATTTTTTTTCATTATCAATTTCCTGTTTGTGTATGGTTGTAACTGATTATACGACAGGTCAGGGATGGCAAGATTTTTTTATGGAGTATATAATCCATTCTGAAACCTGTCTGAACACGATTACGGGGATTAAGGGATTACCAGGATTAAATTGAGAATCACCTGTAAATGACGCGAATCTTTTAGAATAACGAAATTCTGTGTATGAAAAGTTACGTATTAAACAAAGCGTTCCGTATTTAATCCCGGTAATTCATTGAATCATAGAAATCGTGTTCAGACAGGTAACTCAGTGAAGAGACGTAGTGAGCTACGAGCCTACTATTACGCCATCCTATAATTCCTTAATCCAATGAATCCTATTTCAGACAACTTCTTCGTAAAATTCTAATTTAATTTTGCCTTTTTCACAAATAATTGTTATCTTTAAACATGCCGTTTGTACATAATCGGTATAAAAATTTTCATTGACATCGGCAAAGTGCCTATAAAATATATTTTGTTATTTTTTAAATAAATCGAGGTGAAATTATGGTCAGTTATAAAGAATTAGGTCTGGTAAACACAAAGAATCTTTTCAAAAAAGCAGTTAAAGGGGGATACGCAATTCCCGCATACAATTTTAATAATCTGGAGCAGCTCCAGTCTATAATTATGGCATGCGTCGAGACAAGCTCTCCGGTTATTTTACAGGTATCATCTGGCGCGAGAAAATATGCCAATCAGACTCTGCTGAGATACATGGCCGAGGGCGCGGTTCAGTATGCAAAGGAACTCGGTAAAAAAATTCCCATTGTTCTTCACCTGGATCACGGCGATTCCTTTGAACTCTGCAAGAGCTGTATCGATACGGGATTTTCATCTGTTATGATTGACGGTTCCCATCTTTCATATGCTGAGAATGTTAAGCTCACTAAAAAAGTTGTGGCTTATGCGCATAAGCACGATGTCACCGTTGAGGGTGAGCTTGGAGTTCTTGCAGGAGTTGAAGATGATGTTCATGCCGAGGAGCATGTGTTTACACAGCCGGAGGAGGTTCAGGATTTTGTCTCCAAGACCGGAGTTGATTCATTGGCAATAGCAATCGGTACTTCGCATGGAGCTTATAAGTTCAAGCCGGGAACAAACCCTAAAATAAGACTCGATATTCTTCACGAAATTGAAAAAAGAATTCCGGGATTCCCCATAGTTCTTCACGGATCTTCATCGGTACCTCATGAGCTGGTTGCGCAGATAAATGCAAACGGCGGAAAGATGGATGATGCAATCGGTATCCCCGAGAGCCAGCTCCGCGAGGCTGCAAAATCAGCGGTTTGTAAAATAAATATTGATTCCGACGGAAGGCTTGCAATGACTGCAGCCATTAGAAAAGTTCTTAAAGACAATCCCGGAGAGTTTGACCCTAGAAAATATCTTGGTCCGGCCAGGGATGCCTTAAAGACAATGTATATGAACAAAAATATTAATGTGCTCGGCTCGGCCGGTAAAGCATAATAAAGGAGAATGATAAAATGAAAGTGAAAATTTTTACTATTCTGGCGGCGATTCTTATTTCTTCGGGAGCATTTGCAAGTGATCTGCAGCTGGAAATTATCGGAGCATCGGGCGGTTCAAATCTTTATCTGACTTATCTCTCAATCGGAGTTATTGCAGATGCCCACACTAAAGAGCTTTATGATAAAGAGCAGACTGTTTCATTTGTAAATTCAATTATAGCACAGGCAAAGGTTCAGAAAGATTATCTTGACAAGCTTGCAAAATCGAAGGATGTAAAACCGGCTGATGCAGTTTTCCTTAAAAAAATGATAGACTGTTATACTCTTTTGATGGATGAAGGTAAATTTCTTGTAGAATATGTTAATACAGGTGCAGAGGCTTCTCTTACAGCATATGACGAAAAGAGAGTAAAGGCCTGGGCGCTCATAAGTGATCTTCTAGGATTTGCAAAGTAACAGGGAGAGCGGAATGTTCGATATCAGAGAGTATTATAACTGCAGTGCCGGAAGCGGACAGGGTATTGACTACACTATCCCCGGCATTGATGACGAAATTGTCTCTGACATCGATACACTCCTTACCGACAGGGTGGGGAGCCTGTATCTCTGTGACAGATATAAAAATCATGATTCAATAATTGAAATAATTTATCCCGGAACAGGTTATCCGGGGAATCAGTCGCTTTTGCTCACTCCCGACAGATTAAGATTTTTACTTTCATTCTATCCTTACAAAGGTGATCTGTCCAAGATCAGTAAAATTGTAATCAGGCCCAGATACTTTGAGGCGGGGAATGTTGAACTTGCCGCAGTGTATCTTAAAAAGAAAAAAGTTCTGGTACTCTATCTGACTCATCCATCCGGCGCGACGGAGAGTTCTGACGATAACGAAAAATTTGTATCTGTGAATCTGGAAAACATTATGGATACAAAAGTGATAGAGGATTCCATTGACCGCAGCGGAAAGCCCGGCGGTAAAATTCCGTATCTATGGAATGTGCTCACTGTAATAAACTCCGAGGGTGATGGAGAGATGGAGCGATTCTTTATTAAAATGGATAAGGTCGATTCCAGAATATATACCTCTCTTAATGACATTTCACATTTCTACCACAGACACGGGTATTGACAAATGGTTAATTATCACAATCACACAATTCTCTGCGGTCATGCAATCGGCGAGCTGGATGAGTATATTATAAAAGCGATTGAACATGGCGTAAAGGAGTTCGGATTTTCAGATCATGCTCCGGTGCCTTTGCATTTGAGAGAAGGGATTTCTATGTCTCCGGAAGATACTGAAGACTATATTATAAGTATCCTTGAAGAAAAAATTGAGTATAAAGACCGCATAGATATTAAAGTCGGTTTTGAAATAGATTTTCCGTTATTCGAATCATTGCAGAAAAGTTATCTCACCGATCCCAGAATTGATTTTATAATAGGTTCATCTCACTACATGGGAGATTGGGGCTTTGATAATCCTCTTGAGGTTGCAAGATATAATGAAAGAGATATTGATGATATTTATATAGATTACTATACACTAATCGAGGGCCTTGTTGATTCCGGGTTTTGTGATATAGTGGGGCATTTTGATCTGATTAAAAAGTTTGGTCACAGGGCGAAGTCGGATATGTCTCCTGTTATAAGAAGAATTGCAAAGAAGATGTCCGCTAAGGGTATTGCGGCGGAGATCAACACTTCGGGTTTACGTAAACCGGTTAAGGAGATGTACCCTTCGGATGAAATTATAAACATATTGTTTCAGGAAAATGTTCCTGTTACAATGGGTTCCGACTCTCATACGCCGGATGATGTATGCAGCGGATACTCTCTGGCAATAGAGAAACTTAAAAGTGCCGGGTACAGAAAAGTATCCGGGTTTACGCAGAGAAAACGCCACGATATTCCGCTGTGATTCTTTGCTGCCCCCGCACTCCCAGACCGACGTGTACCCATAACTCAACGGCCCCCTAACCCCCGGAGGGGGCAAAGTAACGGTACTATGCATTTTTATGTGTCTGATGACAGCCCTCTAACATATAATCGAGTT
>CAYVCQ010000020.1:0-88054 GCA_964450405.1 uncultured Leptospirales bacterium
CTCGATTATATGTTAGAGGGCTGTCATCAGACACATAAAAATGCATAGTACCTATTATATCAATTAGAGGGTTGATTTCCACGGAGGTCTTTAATTATGAAAAAGCTTGTTTTGCTGGTGGACGATGAGGAAATTATAAGGCTGACTTCCGGAGAAATACTTGAGGAACTCGGATTTGAAGTGATTGTAGCAGCCACAGGAAATGAAGGGCTTGATCTTTTTAAAGCTAATTGTGAAAAAATATCTGCAGTAATTCTTGATATGACACTTCCGGATATTTCAGGTACAGACCTTTATGCTGAGATGAAAAAAATTACATCCAAAGCAAAATTCCTGTTAACATCGGGGTACAAGCAGGATATGACAGGCTCTGGTCGTGAAGTTATGTTTATACAGAAACCCTATACAATTTCAGAATTAAGCAGCAGACTGGATGAACTGATAGGGTAACTTTGTATAATTTATTATATTGGAGTATAAAGTACTGCCCGGTTCGTTCCGCTCTCATTGGATCTATATAAAGCTGTATCCGCATCATAAATAAGTGTCTCTGCTGAATAAGCTGAATCTGCCGACATAGTGGAGATACCCAGACTTATTGTTACATGCTCCGTACTTTTTCTGTCTTTATACTCCTCAACATTGGATCTGAGTTTCTCAGCAAGAATTACTGCGCCTTTGTCTCCGGTATTTGGAAGAATTATAGCAAACTCGGTTTCGCCGTAACGCGCAACGGTATCACTCTCTCTGCAGATAGGTTTTATAATACAGGCTACGCTTTTAAGAATCTGATCGCCTACCTTAATTCCAAATTGGTCGTTATAAGTTTTAAAGGAATCGATGTTGGCTAAAATTAGAGATAAGGGGTATTTATATCTCCTGGCTCTCTCAAATTCCTCGTTAATTTTCTTTAGAAAATAAGTTCTATTGAAGAGACCGGTTAAATCATCAGTAATATTAAGTATTTGAATTGTTTTTTTTGAATTGTCCAGGTCCATTTTCAGGTACCATATGGAAATTAAAAGAACAGCTGCGATGAAGAAGAGTGAAATCAATCCAAATATAATTGCTGAATATTTTGTAAGATTTGTTCTTTTATCACTTGAGGTAATATCTAGTGTGACACTGATTCCACCCCTGATATCTCCAATTTTATATCCCTGCTTGCTATGACAGGCCATACAGTCCTCTTTAACATAAAGCGGAACCATATATCTGAAGAAGGTCTTTTCTTCGGATTTTATTTTTTTCTGATATTCCTTAGTGCCGGTGTCGAAAAGTTTAAGGGCTTCATTCTCAAAATTGTCCGGAGTATTGGCCGGATTAATCGGATTAAGACTTCTCATTTTATATGAGAAAAGTTCACCTTTACCAGTCAGGTGTGACATCTCAATTGTCATCATGGATGAATTTTTCAATGTATAGTTTTTGCCGCTGACAGATTGAATATCGGGATTTTTTATATAGGGATTAGATTTTACATCAGAGGTCTTTTCTATGTACACTCCACCGGAAGATGAATTCCATTCCCTGGTAATTTCTATGCTGCGGATTAACGTCTTTGCACGGTTAACCATCTCTTCATTCAAATACAGATTATTAAAATAATTTATTGCTGTTAGTGCAATTGTACAGAGGATAGATATAAAAATGCTGATATTTATTATTAAGTACAATCTGTTGTTTTTTTTATTTTTAGATTTCATACACTCTCTTTATAATTCTGATTTTTATTATGGATTCAATTCTTTTCTGATTTTTTGAGACTGAAACTGGTAAAATGTGGTGCTAATACTAAATAATGAAAAAAACGCGAAAATGCAAAAAAAAATCATTAACAGAGGAATTTATTTATCTAGTAACATAAGTAAATTATAAAATACTAAATAAATAATGTATTCAATCGAATAGGAGTGATATTATGAAAGTATTCAGTTTTGAAAAAAATAAGATTATAGAATCAGATAAAATATCAAAACAAAATAAAGAATGGGAGAAGGAACTTAATTCGGATTCATATCATGTTTTAAGAGAGAAGGGAACCGAAAGGCCATTTTCCGGAGAGTATGATAAAAATAAAAAACATGGTATTTATAGATGTGCAGGATGCGGCAGCGACCTGTTTCTTTCAGATGCAAAGTTCGATTCAGGTACCGGCTGGCCCAGTTTCTATCAGCCGGTAAATGATCTCAATGTTAGTCTAAAAGAGGATAACATGTTATTTATGAAGAGAGTAGAGGTTCTATGCAGCAGATGTGAAGGGCATCTGGGGCATGTCTTTAATGACGGGCCGGCTCCCACAGGTAAAAGATACTGCATGAATTCTGTTTCATTAAAGTTTGATGAACTAAAGGAATAGAATATTAAAAAGTGTATAAACCTGAAACAGAAAATGCACAATAAAGAAGAAGCAGGGCCATAACTGTATTGAATTTCGGTTTATATTCCGTAATGAATTTCTGCATCAGACTACCGCAAAGAGCCCAAACGGCTGTTGATATTAGACCTGTAAGTGCCAGAAAAATTGAAAAAAGCAGTATATAAAATTCATTTTTAAAATATGGAATAATGAAAACCGACTGAGCAGTAATACCATAGATTATTACTTTCGGATTAATAAACTGAAGTATCATTCCTGAAATGAATGTATTTGAATTCAGTCCTGAGAGTTCAGGATTTACTTTATCTTTTGCAAGCATTAATGTAAAAGCCAGATATACCATATACAGACCTCCGGCTATTCCGATAAAACTCTTTATGTGTGGGATATAATTAAACAGAACAAGATTAAAAATACCGCAAAGGGCCATAATTACGGCAAATCCAGCCGCAACACCCATAATGAATTTTACTGTTTTTCTGAATCCGAACCGGTTTGCATTTGAAAGTGACATAATGTTATTAGGTCCCGGTGTAAATGTGGTTAAGATAACGTATGTTAAAAATCCTGAAATATTCATCATAATAGTTGACCTCTGGAATATGTTATAGTATACATTACGTACAATATAGTGTACATGCAATATGTCAATCGATATGTGCAATATAACGCACAAAATGGAGAAATATTTTGGAAGATCTGAACTTAATCATTGCGGGAAATTTAAAAAAAATTAGAGATGAACGGAAGCTCAGTCTTGATAAAGTTGCTGAACTGACAGGCGTAAGCAAAAGTATGATAGGACAGATTGAAAGAGGGGAATCAAATCCGACTATTACCACTGCCTGGAAACTTGCAACTGGACTTAAAATTTCTTTTTCATCATTGATGAGTGTTCCACAGCCTAAAACAATAGTAATAAGAAAAGAAGATATAAATCCATTTGTTGAGGATAACGGTAAATACAGGGTTTACCCGTTTTTCCCTTACGAAGACTCTAAAAAATTTGAAATCTTTACAGTAGAGATAGATAAGGGGGGATACTTGAATGCAGAGGCACATGGTGATAATACAAGTGAGTTTATCTCTGTTTTCGAAGGGGAGCTTACACTCAGGACAGAAAATAATGAATTTCTTGTAGAAAAAGGGAACTCCATAAGATTTATGGCAGACAAACCTCACTCTTATCATAATCCCGGGGAGACTATTACGACTATGTCCATGGTTATTTACTACCCCGAATAGATTTCAGTGTAGCAGATAATACACCAGAGAAGAAATACCGCTGGTTTATAAAAAGTTGTAATTTTGATAAGTGTAAGTAAAATTTTATAATAGTCTGCTTATCAAGAAGAAGTCGGTATTTTAATCGAAAAAAAGCCCCCGGCATTGCAGGGGGCTTTTTTTATATATTTAAAATACAGATGATTGTTTGAAAATTTATTTACTGTTTCTGTTGAAGAACATCGTAATTGGTGTACTTACAATACTCAGCAGTGATGTATAGAAGAAACCAAGCTGAAATAGCAGTATCAGCGGGAGTGACAGGTAAAGATCATTAGTAAAAGTGAAATAGACAGCGTAAGTCATGTAAACAGCCAGAATAAGTTCAATAATTGAAACAGCATCAATCTTTCGTGTCCTGTAGACATTTCCAAGAACGTTTTTCATTCTTGCGGGCATGGAGTTATCTCCGCCGTCAGAAACGTTATATTTAGGAGTCCGTAAAAAAGGGCTCTGTTTGTGAATTATTGCTTCGAGAACTGCCTTTGTGTTATTAATGCAGAGTCCGATACCAATTGCCACGACAAATGGAAGGAACATAAGGGGTTTAGACATAGATCTGCCTTTAACACTTAACGTCTCTTTTATTACAACATACTCTGTATAAAAATAGAAAAGAAACACGGAGAGTGTGGCGCATATAAATATAGGAACATCAAGATATAATAGTTTTTTATATCCGCTGTTGAATCTGATTATCAAAATGATAGGCATGAAAAGTGTCATAACTGTCATCAATGCGTAGGCAAAATTTGCTCCTATATGGAAAAAGGCTTCAATTTTAACTTTTAAAGGGATATTTGCCTTTAATACGGTACTTTTAATTTTCAGAAAAGTCTGAATGGATCCCTTTGCCCATCTGAATTGCTGCGATTTGAAAGCAGTCATCTCTATTGGAAGTTCCGCAGGGACAGTTAAATCCGGGAGATAAATAAAATTCCATCCCTTCAGCTGAGCTCTGTAGCTCAGGTCAAGGTCTTCGGTTAGAGTATCATGCTGCCATCCGCCGGCATCTATTATTGTATTTTTTCGCCATATACCGGCAGTTCCGTTGAAATTAAAGAAACGGCCTGAACGGTTTCTTGCGGTATGTTCTATCATAAAATGTCCGTCAAGAAGAATGCTCTGACATTCTGTAAGGAGAGAGTACCTTCTATTTATATGATCCCATCTAGCCTGAATCATTCCTATTTTTTCATCTGTAAAGAAATGTACTGTACGCTCGAGAAAATCTTCAGGGGGTAGAAAATCCGCATCAAAAATGGCAATAAACTCACCATCGGTCATATTAAGCCCGTTTTCAAGAGCTCCAGCTTTAAATCCTGTTCTATCAGTTCTATGGATATATTTAATATTATATCCCTCATTTCTCTTTTCATCGCACTTCTTTTTTGCAATTTCCTGGGTTTCATCAGTTGAATCATCAAGAAGCTGTATTTCCATGAGCTCTTTCGGATATCTGATTTTAGATACATACTCAATCAGTCTTTCAACAACGTATTTTTCATTAAAAACAGGGAGTTGAATAGTCACTTTCGGAAGTGTTGAGAATTCAGAAAGCGGCTTTATAACATCATGTCTATGCTTTTTGAATAGATATATTGTATAATATCTATTTGCACCATACACCGAAAGCATAAATAATATCAGCAGATAAAATACGATTACAAAAGTTTCCATAGTTTTTAGTCCTTATTTTTTGATACAGTATTCGTTTTTATAACAATTATTTCTGCAGAGATTATAAAATAATTGTTAAAGAAGACTTAATTTCAAAGCGTCAGTGTCAAGTAATTTTAAAACAACTATCAGAATGTCCAATTAAAAATCAACAATTACATAAAAAAAATTGCACGAAAATTTTATTTTAACATTTATGTATGATCATAGCGCTTTAAAGGAGTATGATCATACATAAAATATAGACCTATTTGCAGTATATCCGGTTTTGAATATAATCTTCTCATTTAAACGCTATAATGGAATCTGATCGTTATATAGCATGGGGATTTTACATTGAATAATTATTGGTTGCTCCATTGTCCTTTCATTTGTAAGCTGCCGTGCAGTAACAGTGTGATTCTTTGAACTATATATAAAGTCATTCCTGAAAGATGGGGAATCAGCTGCGTTATAAATACTGAATAATTTAAATTTTATTGGATTTTTTGAAAATGAAGAGTAAAAATGAAGAGTAAGGAAAAGTTTTTTTATCTCGATCTGCTGCGCGGCTGGGCAATGGTAATAATGGTTGAGGTACATGTATTTAATGCATTTCTAAGACCTGAAATAAAAAAGGAGGGGTGGTTCCCTGTACTTAATTTTATTAACGGTATGGTGGCACCGTCATTTATTTTTATAGCAGGATTTGCCTTCATACTTTCTTTCAGAACTAATATTGATGAACTGAGAACTTTTGGAGATCTCTTCCGGAAAAAACTCGGAAGAATCGGGCTGATATTTCTGGTGGGTTATCTCATTCATATTCCATTTTTTTCAATGAGAAATAATTTTCTTTATACAGATCTCCCCCTTCTTAAAAGTTTTTATAATGTAGATGTGCTTCAGTGTATCGGAGCCGGTATTCTTCTTCTTTTTATTTCAAGACTTGTAATTAAATCTGATAATGTTTATAATGCTTTTATCATATTATCGATGATCGGGTTTGTCATGGCGACACCGTTCATCTGGCATGTTGATTTCAGCAGATTTTTATATCTTCCTGTTGCCTGTTATTTCAATGAAGTTAATGGTTCGTTCTTCCCGGTTTTCCCCTGGCTTGGTTTTATTTTCGCAGGTGCAGTTACAGCAACTTATCTGCTTAAATCAAGGGAGAATGGGGGAGAAGATAAATTTATGAATATGCTGATTATTGCCGGGGGGATTATATTTGCCATAACTTCACCAATTGTTGCCTGGCTTGAAAAATCCCCGGAATTTGAGGTAAAACCGAATCCTCTGTTTTTTATTCAGAGACTTGGAGTTATATTTATTTTACTTTATCTTTTCCGGTTGTATTATAAAAAACGTGGAGAGCGGGAATCTTTTTTTCTCGATATGAGCAGAGAATCATTACTTGTCTACTGGCTTCATCTTTTAATTATATATAGGGTGATGTTTAACGGGAAAAGTATTGATAATCTTGTAAACAAAAGTTTTGGTGTGATTGAGTGTGCGGCGGCAACTCTGGCACTGCTTCTGTTAATGATTTCTGCAGCAGTAACATGGGGCAGTATCAAAAAAAAATATCCTGAATGGGGGAGGAAAATATTTACTACAGTTGTGATCGGCTGTATTATAATTTTCAGTATAACATAGTATGAGAGAAAATGTTTCATTCAGATCAGCTACAGAAAATGATTTTGAGATAATACTAAAACTGGAAGAAGACTCTTTTAACCGGTATGACAGACTCGACAGAGAAACATTGGTCGAACTTTTTTCTGAATTCAGAGAGGGCTTTTATATCCTCACAGATGACAACGCAATTATAGGTTACTCTGTTTTTCTTATCGAGAACAATGCCGGTTATATTGAATCAATTGCAATCAGAAATGACTACAGACGCCGTGGATTGGGATATGCTGCTCTTCAATTTATGATAAAAAAAATTATTGATATGAACCTGAAAGAAATTAATCTCCATGTCCGGACAGATAATCCGGCAGCTATGGCACTTTATGAAAAAGAGGGCTTTGTAAAGAAAGGGATAGTGGAAAGTTTTTACAAGGATGGAAAGCCCGCTTATCTGTATTCAAGAAATGCAATTTAGATTAGCTGTTTAAACTGATGCGGTGTGCAGCTGGAGAGTGTGAAAATTTTAGTTTCTGATTGTATTATCTGAGCATTGAAAATAATATAGAAAAAACAAAAATTATTAAAAAAAGACGGTATAATTTCTTATTGTAATATTATGATTTTTAGAGAGAATTCAACATAAATGAAATTCAGATATAAAATAATTATCGCACTGACTCTCTCATCTATCCTTTTTAATCTCATATTCGGATTTTTTACGATTAAAAAAGAACTTGATAGCGAGAGAGAGCAATTTAAAAATAAGATTGATAATTACAATTCGCTTATACAGCTGATGAATGTAATGCCCCTCTGGGATTTTGATACTGAAAAAATCCGTTCAAACCTCGATCTGATATTTCGTGATCCTGAAGTAGTGGTTATTTCTTTAAAAGATATGACCGGTAATATTAATTTTACCCTGAGAAAAGAAGACAGATATAAAGATGGTAAAATATTTCCTCATAAACTCGACATAGTTAAAAATGAAGATAAATTGGGCGAAGCTTATATAGAGTATACTAATTCAATTTACATTGAAAGGCTCACCGGTCTGGTAATTGAACGGATTCTATTTACCATGGGTTTAATAGTAATAAATGCTGTTATTGTTTTTTTAATATCGAGTTATCTTTTACGTCCAATTGACTCTGTGGTTAATGGTCTGAGAAAAGTTGATGAAGGTGATTTTAACCATAGGATGAATATCAATACTGTTGATGAATTCAAGCAGATCGAGATTTACTTTAACCGCATGGTTGAAACACTGAGCATGGAAATTCAATCCAGGATAGAAAAGGAGGATCAACTTGTTGATATTCATAAATATCTTAAAAGTGTTTTTGATTCAATTCCATCTGTTCTGGTGTCTGTTGATAAGTTTGGATCTGTTAAACAATGGAACAGTGAGGCTGAGAATTTTACGGGAGTCAGTTATCCAGATGCATTAAATAAAAGCATATGGGATCTTATCCCGATACTTGAAGAGTACAGGAATGCTTTCAATGCAGTAATTAACGAAGAGAAAACAGATGAGATACGCAGGCAATATGCGTCTCCCGAAAAAGACAGGTATATAGATATTTCATTTTCACCTCTGATATCCGGCAGAGGGTCAGGCGCAGTAATCCGTCTGGATGATGTTACCGCGATGAAAGAAAAAGATGAAAAACTCGGACATGCTCAGATGATGGATACTATAGGTAATCTTGCAGGCGGCCTGGCTCATGATTTTAACAATGTCCTGGCAGGAATAACAAGCACTGTATCTCTTATTAAATTCAGAATTCAGAGAGGAGATGAACCAGGTGCTGCAGAGATGAAAAAGTTTTTAGATATTATGGAAGATTCAGGGGTCAGAGCCTCTGATCTGACAAAACAGCTTCTTTCGCTCTCCCGCAGAGATGAGATGACTTTTAAATTAACAGATCTGAATGAAGTTTTAAAAAAGGTGATAGAATTCTGCAGTCATACTCTTGACAAATCAATTGAAATTAATCCGGTATTTTTTAACTCGGATGCACTGGTTCTGGCGGATTCTGTAAGACTTGAACAGGTGTTTCTTAATCTTTTGATAAACGCAAGCCATTCAATGACTGTTATGCGGAGAGAGGGTGAGGCCCGCGGCGGAAAAATTTTAATAAACATTGAAAAACAAACTGTGGATGAGTTTTTCTGTAACTCCCGTACAGATGCAATACCTGGAATTGATTACTGGGTGGTATCAATAATGGACAATGGAATTGGTATAGATAAAAAAATACTACAGAAAATATTTGAACCATTTTTCACGACAAAAGGACGAGGTAAAGGCTCCGGGCTTGGATTGGCTATGTCATACAATATTGTAAGACAGCACGGTGGTTTCATTGATGTATCTTCCGAGCCGGGGAAGGGGAGCAATTTCAGTATATACATTCCTGTTGCTGAAACAAAAACTGCGGATTTAGTGAAGAGTGATGTCGGCATCTCCGGAGGGAGCGGTCTGATTCTTGTCATAGATGATGAAAAGAGTATGTGTGAAATGGCTTCCAGTATGCTGAAAATATTCGGTTATGATGTAATAGCAGCTGATGATTCAGAGAAGGGTCTGGAAATATTTAAAGAAAACAATATTTCGATTAGTGCTGTTCTTCTTGATATGATCATGCCTAAAAAAACAGGCGGTGAACTCTTTAAGATTTTCAAAGAGATAAACCCTGCGGTTCCCGTTGTTATAATGTCAGGTTTCGGAGAAGATGAAAGTATTAAAAAATTATTAGATAATGGAGTGTCTTTATTTCTTCAAAAACCATTTTCAATGGAAGCTCTTGCCTCTGCAATGGATAAGGCAATTAATTCTTAAATTATTTTACAATACAACTGATTCAAATAATTTAAAAATTAGTTTAAAAAGAATCTTTACTGTTTTTTTTCCCGATTTCCTCGGCTCTCTTATAAAATTTTTTTATAAATTCTATATCTATTTTTTTTCTCCCCCCGCGGTTACGGTTAAGTTCCTCTTCGAGTTTTGCTGTGATGTTGTCGCTGACACTTATAATGTCATTCATTGATTTTTTAGAAAAAACATAACCTGAGGGGCAGTTGAAATATTCTCCCAGTAGTTCTCTGAATATCCAGATTGTTTTACCGAGTTCTTTTTTCTCTTTACTTAACCGTCTGAATCCCGGAAATTTCTCTTTATACTGGTGGTGCTGATCCACAATAAAGTTTTTTTCAGAAACAAGTGTTGAGGCCTCTACATAGTTGCTGTAAAGATTTATAGCTTTCAAATCATGTTCAAATTTTTCGTTAATCTCCAGAAGATGCAGCACATCATTTACTGCATATTTAAGAAGATCGTCTCTTATCGGCCGTCTCAGCCAATTGGCCCTTTGATAAGAATCCTTCATTTTTTTTTCTATTCCAATGTATTCTGCAAGATTTATTTTTAAACCTAATAGTTTCTGTGCTATTGCAATATCTCTTATTGGTGTTATTGAATAACCGAGTACGTTCTGAGTCATAAACAGATCATTTTCACTGGAAAACATTACTTTTTTTATGTCAGGAGATGTTAAAAAATCTTTAAGTTCCTGTGATCTGGAGGTTTTTAGAACATCAATTACGACTGGAGTTATGCCGTCAAAGCACTGGAAAATGGAAATTGAATACCTGTAATTAATCGATCCCTGATCACCTTCAAGATCAAGGGCAATTTGTTCAATTCCTCTGCTGCGCAGGTTTTCCAGATATAATGCAATTTCTTTTTCGGTGGAGATAATTTTAATTTCTGACATTAAACATCCAATAAGATTATTTTACTGAAAACAGTATTAATTTTATGAGCTACACAAAAATCAATGGTGAAAATTGTTTCTGCCGGGTATCAGGCGCGGCAGGAACCGTTAATACCTGCGATTTTTGAGTATCTGTAAAATTTATGCCACAGTATAAATTATAATTCAAGGAATAATTGTTGTATTGAAAAATTTTAATTCAAAGAAATTGTAATACTGCGTCGGGCGGGAAAATACTATATGAATTTTAAAATCTTTAAGCATGCAGAAATACAGCATTTGATTAAAAAGACGGCTCAGATCATAATAAATAAGATAACACCTGTGTTATTTTAGATTGAGATTAAATAGAATTTTTTATTAACGCCAAAATGATTTAATTATTGTATATTTTATATGTTGAAGTTATATATAGATAGTAGACGTAAACTGAGGAAAGGGAAATTTTTATTTAAAAGTCGGCAGAAAAGGCATGTTCGGCTGATACATTAGTCAGTTCAGGAAGAGATCGGGATATATGACCAGAAGAAGTAAAGATGATAAATCTGAAATCGTTAAATCCGGGGGAGACATTCTCCGGGATACGGATTTAAAAACATTGCCCGAAAATGAGGTAAATTTTTTGCCTAAGGGTAAGAAAAGGAGAGATTCCGTAAAAAAAGAATTAAAAACAACCAGTTCGAGATATCAATTCATTTCTGAGCATATGCTTGATCTTGTGGGTCTACATGATAGCAGCGGAATATATCAATATGTATCACCTTCAGTTACAGAACTACTTGGTTATGCTACCGATGAAGTTGTGGGTAAATCTCCCGTTGAATTTATCCATCCGGAAGATGTAGAATATTTTATAAATGCAATAAAAAACATGTCAGTTCATGGAAGTGACGAAAACCGTGTTCAGTATCGGGTCAGGAAAAAAAATGGATCTTACCTCTGGTTTGAAACACTGGTCAGATTTATAAAAGACAATGAAGACCGGATTATTCAAATGCAGTCTTCATCAAGAGATATTTCAGAGAGAAGACAATCTGAGCAGAAACTTGTTGAAAGTGAAATAATGTATAGAACACATTATAAAAATTTTCCATTACCATCATTCACCTGGACGAAAATAGGCAACGATTTCTTTTTTACAGATTTCAACGATGCGGCCTTAAAGCTGACCAGAGGGAAAGTCTCATCATACCTGGGTAAAAGCGTCGGGGATTTTTATGCCGACAAACCTCAGGTGGCTGAAAGAATATCACGCTGTTTTAATGAAAAAAGTGTAATCACTGCTGAAGAAACATATCAGATAAAATCCTCCGGAGATCATAGATCTATTATTAGCAGCTATGTTTTTGTTCCGCCGCAAATGGTTACTGTGCATATCGAGGAGATCACTGAAAAGAAATTAAGGGAAGAGGAAATATCGAATCTGGCAAAGTTTCCTGAAGATAATCCAAACCCGATTTTCCGTGTTACAAATGACAATATAATAATTTACTCAAATACTGCAAGCAAATGGCTGATGGACAACTGGAATTGCAGTTCAAAGGGCAATGTTCCATCTATGGTTTCGGATATTGTAAAGGATGTATTGACCCGTAACGAAACACTCACTGTGGAGTTTGCAATAAATGAGCGTATATTCCACTTTACGGTGTCACCGGTTTCAGGTCTTAAAGAGGTTTATTTTTACGGGCTCGATGTAACAGAAAAAAAAATGGCGGAGGAGGAACTTCTTCTTATCGGCCGTGTCTTTGAAACAACAACTGAAGGTATTGTTGTTACAGATTCCAGGAATAATATAATCAGAGTCAATCCTGCTTTTACACAAATCACAGGTTATACCGCAGATGAAGTTCTTGGTAAAAATCCTAAAATGCTCAAATCGGACAGACACGACGATTCATTTTATAAAGAGATGTGGAAAACCCTCGAAGAGATCGGAGTGTGGGAAGGTGAAATTTGGAACAGGCGCAAGAGCGGAGAGACCTACCCTGAGTGGCTTTCAATTAATGTAATCAGAGATGAAATGAACAGGATAAAGCACTATGTATCTGTTTTTAGAGATATTTCGGATATAAAAAGTTCAGAAGAGAAAATTGAATACCAGGCATATCACGACCCTCTTACCGGGCTTCCTAACCGCTCTCTTTTTTCAGACCGTCTTACTCTAGCTGTAAATCAGGCTTTAAGAAATGCAAGCCAGATGGCTCTTCTATACATAGATCTTGACCGTTTCAAAGTAATAAATGACAGTCTTGGTCATATAACAGGTGATTATCTTTTACAGTATGTTGCTCAAAAATTAAATGAATGTGTAAGAGATGGTGATACTGTCGCACGGGTGGGAGGAGATGAATTTGTTATTATACTTCCTCATATTGCTGAGATAAATGATGTGGTGATGGTGTGCGAGAGGATCGCTGAAAAATTAAACAGTTCAGTGAAGGTTGATGATAATGAACTTTTTGTTTCGGCAAGTATTGGAATAAGTATATGCCCCGATGATGGTTCCACAGTGGCCGAGCTTCATAAAAATGCAGATATAGCAATGTATCATGCTAAAGATCTCGGAGGTGGCGAGTATCAGTTTTTCTCCGTAGAAATGAACAGCGAAGTTGATGTAAGATTTATGCTGGAGCTCCAGCTTAGAAAGGCCTTAGAACAGGATCAGTTTGATGTATTTTTTCAGCCGATCGTTGACAGCAGAACAGGTAGAGCCGCAGGAGTAGAAGCCTTGTCCAGATGGATTCACCCGGAGTTGGGAACAATACCGCCATCCACATTTATTCCAGTTGCTGAAGAGACCGGTTATATTGTGCAGATAAATGATATTGTGTTAAAAAAATCCTGCATGAGATGCAGAGAAATAATAGATGCGGGATATCCGTTAATGTATGTCTCGGTAAATATGACTTCGCATCAGTTTGTGAACCGGAGAATTCTGGAATCTATTACTATTGCTCTTCAGGAGTCAAAACTTACACCGGAACATCTCATAATAGAAATAACTGAAGACAGCATTATGGAAAATGTCGAAGAAATAAATTTTATTATGAAAGAATTAAAGCAGATGGGAATCAGATTTTCTATTGATGATTTCGGAACCGGATATTCCTCGCTAAGCTATTTAAAGAAGTTTCCTCTGGACAATCTGAAAATTGACCGTTCATTTATAGTTGATATCCCCGGAGACAGTGACAGTAAAACTCTTGCCAGGACAATAATAGTTCTGGCAAAAGAGCTGGGTCTGAAAATTATTGCAGAGGGAGTTGAAAAACAGGAACAACTCGATTTCTTTACACAGAATAATGAATATCTTATACAGGGATATTACTACAGCAAACCGCTTCCCTTTGATAAACTTATGGAATTCCTGAAAAGGCCCGGAGTCTTAAATTAAATGTATCTTTCTCACCCTGCAGTTACTTAGACTGAGAAAGATAACGATAAAATATTATTTCACACTTTCCAGAAGTGCTTCTATTCTTGTTTTAATCTGCCCGGTATCCCCCTGCGAGTAATCTGTAACTATTTTAAGAAACGGGAGATTGTGTTTTTTCATTACGTGCTCACCAACTTTGTGTGACTCTATGTTGTATCCGTGGCAGGCCTGGAGTACAATGTCTATTACCGCATCAGGTTTATACTTATTAATTAATTTATCAAGCTCAGTAAGCCGTCCATTATTCGGAGTCATACATGCGCAGGGAATTTTCAGATATCTCTCTGCAATGGACCTTATTGGATCGGCAGTTCCCTCTTCCACTTTTTCAGCGAAAGGTTTTAATCCCACACATGAGTCCAGTGCAACAATCACTCCGCCGGTCTCTTCGACTATTTTAAATATTTTTGCAGCATCTCCGGCAGTCGGACATCCTGTTATCAGTACCCTGTGTGCCCCGCTGGCTCCGTGAGTATAACCCTGCGTCACTCTCTCTTCAAGCTTGGTTACAATTCCTTCTAGTGTCGCATTGATGTTATCCCCTCGTGCGGGAGTAGCAAGGAATATTACATCGTGCATCTCTCCCCAGCCGATAACCGGATCCGGAAGTGCTGCAAATTCAAGGATCTTCGTTACCAGTTCATTTTTTTTATTATTCTCAGTAATTGCTTTCCTGATGTCATCTATTGAAGCTTTTGTATTAAATGTTTTCTCAAGAAAACCCTGAAGTTTTGTTATCATCACTGTCCAGTTGTCCAGAGCCTCTTTTTCATCCGGAAGCTGTGGAAGATCCATAACATGCATCGGTTTTCTTTCAGAAATAAGTTCAAACATCTTTTTTTTGCCGTCACAGGTTGTTTCTCCAATTACTGCTTCCGAGAAAGAATAAAATGGACAGGTATCCTTTGCAATAAATCCGTAACTGGATTTGATCAGAGGACATAAATTTGCAGGAAGCACAGACTCCGCCTCCTCAATTGTTCCGTTAGAGAAAGCACACAATACTGCGGGTACAATATCCATCGCATAGAGTAATTCCACCGGTGCATATCCGCAATATATTCCTGAAACATGTTTACCCTTTTCTCTCTCCCCCTGAATATATGCAACTGCACGTTTTGCCGGCGGTTCTCCAATGAAAGAATCGTTAAATAGAGGCTCTGCTTTAATTGTCATAATGTTCTCCTGTAGTTTTTATTCGTGTAAAAATGCGCATCCAATCGCACCGACCATCTGCGGGTCATCTGGAATTATTATTCTGCATCCTAATTCTTTCTCGATAAGTGCAGTCATGCATTTGTTTAGTGCTACTCCACCGGCAAATAGAATTTCTTTTTCGACCGATACGCGTTTAAGTAGATTAACCGCCCTCTGCGCTATGGACTGATGAATTCCCAGTGAAATCTCGTTTCTCGGGATACCTTGAGTTAAAAGTGATATCACTTCAGATTCTGCAAAAACTGTGCATGTATTATTTATAGACTCACCCTTTTCTGCAGAAAGCGCATCTAAGGCAAAATCTTCAAATTGGTACCCAAGCGCTGCAGCCATAATTTCGAGGAAACGTCCTGTACCTGCAGCGCACTTATCATTCATTTCAAATCTGCTCATACGGCCATTCTCATCAAGTGAGATCGCTTTAGTGTCCTGACCTCCAATGTCAAGAACGGTTCTGCAGTCCTTAGAGTATACTCTCGCACCGACTGCAAAAGCTTTTATTTCACTTACAATTTCGCAGCTCATATAATTTTTAATCAGATGCCTGCCGTATCCCGTTGCTGTCAGAGTATCAAACTCCACATCTGCAAGTATCTCCCTGCATGTAGTCAGGGGATTGTATGAGTTTATTGTCTTTTTTAATTCTTTAACAGTACCGTTTTCCACAACAGCAAGTTTAACTGTTCGTGATCCGATATCAATCCCGGCATTTATCATAAGTCAGTCCTTAGTGTTTTCATCTTAAGAATCGGATGGCTTTATTTAGTCAATAATTAAATATATTGATATTAAGTATTTATAAAAATGATGTATTAAGTAGAGGGGGTGAGGGTGGTCTAATGATTAAAACAGCATTATTTTTTTATATCACACATTTTACTATAGAAATATAATTTACAAAATGATTTAGACTGAATTTTGTTCTGATTTATACGATTTTAAAAATCTGTTGATTTTTTAAAGCCTGATATTTAAACTATTACCAGGTGATAAAATGAAAAAATGTTTAATACTCGCAGTTATCGTGTTTATGCATTTCTCAGGATGTACGAGCCGCAAAAATATAATTGGAACTCCTTTAAATTCCGACACTGTTAAAGAATCTGATAAAATTAATTTCTGGCTGGATTCAGAGACGGATACTGTCCATAAAATATCTTCAGAAAATGGAATTAAAAAAGTTCTTTCAGTTGTAAAATATAAAGAAGGAAAACCTTTAGAGGTGATGAAAATAATCAGCTCGGATAGTAATAATAACAAACTTCACTGGATATATTTTGTACCCTCAACAAAATATATAGTTGAACTCTCTGAAATTTCAACTGATGATCGCAGAATTGAAATTGGATGGAAAAATAGAACACCGGAGGGAGTTGAGGATTCCGGCAGTGATATTCTTGTAAAAAGTAATGAAAATGGAGCTGTTAAAAAGAATAGTAATCAGGAAAATGATATATCCGAAAGTTTTTCTTCATCCGGCGAGATGCAATAATTATAAATAGTTTTTATTAAGGAGTTATATGAAGTTTATCCTGGAAAGATTTTTTTTATCAAAATATGATACAGTACATTTTATCAATCAGCAAAAAGCCAAAGCATTACTTTATTATAATCTCCTTATGGTTGTTCTTCTGATTTTACTCATGGTGACCTATCTTGCAATTAATCCCAAAGGAGCAGCCAGGGCCATTATCGGTGCAAATACAATAATATTTCTGGTGATCCTCAGCTTTATTTTTCTCAAGAAGGGGTTTCTATCAGGAGCTGTTATGGTGTACCTCATTCCGACAGTGCTTCTTGTCACCGCAGCCCGGTTTATCAATGCAATCCGTATGCCCTATGGCGGTTTTACATCATATCTTTATTATAACTTTTATCTTATTGTTTTTGTTGCTGTATTCGGCAAAAAATATATGGTGCCTCTGATCTCTTTTTATTTTCTTACAATGAATATTGTTTTTTACATTTTTATAAAGGGTCAGCTTTCAGCGGAGACTCTCGAAATAGCCAGTGCGGGAGTTGCAAACAGTACTGCAGGTCTACTTGTAATAGGAGTGATAAGCTATATAAATATATATCTTACAGAAAAATCAAATAGTCTCCATAAAGAAGAGGCAGATACTAATAGAAAACAGCTTGATATCATTTCAAAACTGTTTACATCAATAAAAGAAATTTCCGGAAAACTTCAGGGAACAGCTTCAAGCTTTAGTCTTACATCAGGTGAAATAGCTGACGGTGCCAGGAATCAGGCAGCCATTCTTGAGGAGTCATCAGCTTCTATGGAGGAGATGGCCGGTACAATTGAAAATGTATCCAAAGAGATCGCAAATCAGTCTGAATCAATAAATGAAATAGACAGGATTATGGGTGATTTGAATACACATATCAATAGTCTTACGGAACGCGCAGGAGCCATTATGGCAGAATCTGATAAGGCTATAAATCTTGCCGATAATGCTGTAAAAAACTCTGCTGTTGCACTTGAGGGTATGCGTAAAATTCAAGACAGTTCCGAGCAGATAAAAAGCATCATCGAACTGATTTCAGAAATTGCAGACCAGACTAACCTGCTAGCTCTTAATGCCGCAATAGAATCAGCAAGAGCAGGTGAAGCGGGCCGTGGATTTGCAGTAGTCTCGGACGAAATATCTAAATTGGCGGATAAAAGCACCCAGGCAGCTAAAGAAATCGGTGCATTGATTACTGAAACCGGTAAAAATATAAATACAGACTTTCATCTTTTCAATGAGCTTGATATCCATATTCGCAAAATGAAAGAAACCCTTGTTGTCTCTGAAAAATTCAGTAGGGAGATGAATGACTCGGCTCTCCATCAGCTGAAATTAAGCAGTCAGGTTAAGGATTCTATTCATAGAGTAAATGGTGTTTCCAGCAATGTAACACTTGCAATGAATGAGCAAAGCAAAACTTCATTTGTTCTTTCCAATTCGCTCGCCAGTGCTAGTGAAATAACCCAGAAAAATGCGGAAAGCTCATCTGAAGTATCAGATATGACTGCAGATCTTCTTGGATCAACAGAAAAACTTCTCGAGCTTATTAACAGCGCGAAACAAGAGAATGTTTAATATAAAAACTGCGGAGTACGTTTTGAAGCCGGTATTGCATGGTCCTCTGCATGTTGATGCAAAAAACCCTGATAAATCCGCTGTTTTTATTCATTATATTCATGAAATGCATAAAAACACAGTGTTTTAGCATCTTTTATTTAATCTTTTCAATATTAACAATAATTTAGTTTGACAGAGTCACACACTCTTTTAACATTTATAGAAAGAAAGATTTCTATAGTGACTCCGTAAAAAAGAAAAATGCAGAAAACTTTCATTATACAAATCTATTTATTCGAAAAAGGGAAAGGAATTAATATGGCAAAAGCATCAGCTCCTAAGGCAGCACCGAAAGCAGCAGCTCCAAAAGAAAAAAAAGTTGCACTTCCAGAAAGCTTTACATTGAACTCAATGTCTAACTATCTTGCAGAAGCGAAGGGATTTTCAAAAAAAGAGGCAAAAGAACTTCTTGAGACAGTTATGGATCTTATCGAAGCTGGAGTTCTTCAGGGCGAGAGAGTTCCACTTGGAAAAATCGGAAAGGTTTATGCTAAAGTTAAACCAGCGACAAAGTCAAGAAAGGGAAGAAATCCAATCACCGGCGAAGAGATTACAATAGCAGCTAAAAAAGCAACAAAAGTTCCTAAATTTACTTTCAGTAAGGGATTTAAAGAGGAAGTCTTAAAAGCAAAAATAAAAAAATAGTTTAAAACCCGCCGTAAGGCGGGTTTTTTAATGAATTTTTAATTTAAGAGAATATAAAAATTGTATTCAAATATATGGTTTTTAAGTAGAGAATTATTCAATTTATTATTGAATAATTTGCATTCAATGCTGTCAGTACAAAAATGGTATTTCACACCTCTCAGGGAGCAATAGTGGTGTGTTTTCCTGCAAAAGAGATAACCTTTTATATTTATTTTAAAATATTGCTTTATAAGTTTATAACATCTTGACAGAAACTCTGCTGTTATTTACGTTACAAATATTCAATTTAATTTTTTCATGTCGGGTTTACCGTCAGTTTTACAGGGATTGATTTTAAACGGTCATATTTGCGGAATTAATGTTGACATAAAACGGCCTATTTTTTTAACATTTCATCCTGTTTTTTCCCGTAAATTTTAAATAATCGCCCACGTAGCTCAGTCGGTAGAGCATTTGCATGGTAAGCAAAAGGTCACCAGTTCGATTCTGGTCGTGGGCTCATCCATAAAGTCTTTTAATATTTCCATTATTAAGGAAAAAAGCGTTTTCTGGAAAAAAGCATTAAAAATGCTTGACTGAAAGAGGGCAGATATTAGTTTGCTCTTGGTTTACTATATATAAGTGTGGGGTATTTATATGCGCGACGTGGTATTGCTAGCCTGTCAGGAGTGTAAAAGAAAGAATTATTCTTTTACTAAGAACAAAAAAACACAAACAGGTAAGCTTGAGATTAAGAAATATTGCAAATTTGACAGAAGACATACTGTTCATAAAGAAACTAAGGCGTAAGAGTTACCCCAATTGATATCGAAAATTAAACAATTAATCAGTTTTTTTAAAGAATCCCGGGACGAGCTGAAGAAAGTCACCTGGCCTGAAAGAGAAGAGGTTACCAGTTTCACTGTAGTTGTAGTAATCTCTTTAGTTGTTTTTTCAATTTTCTTGTGGCTTGTGGACACCGGGCTTATGGCTTTAATTAAGGTCGTGATGAATTAATTATGGCAAAAAGATGGTACATAATACATACTTATTCAGGGCATGAGAATAAAGTAAAAGCTGCACTTGAAATTAAGGTAAAAAATCTTGGTCTGATTGAAGATATCAGTGACGTCAAGATACCCACAGTTGAAGTTGTGGAAGTTAAAGACGGTAAAAAGAAAATAAAATTAAAAAAAGTTTTCCCCGGCTATGTTCTTGTGAGAATGGAGCTTGATGATACAACATGGGGTGTAGTAAAGGGTGTTCCCGGAGTAACAAATTTCGTAGGAGCCTTCGGTACAAATAAACCAAAACCGCTTAGCGATAGTGAAGTTGCTTCATTATTTGATTCACTTGGCGGAGAGCAGAAAACAGGTGAAAAGGCTTCAATAACTATTGATTTTTCAATTGGTGAACATGTTAAAGTAATAGACGGACCCTTTAATAATTTTACTGGAACAGTTGAAGAAGTTTACCCCGAGAAGGGTCGTCTAAAAGTAAAGGTGGAAATTTTCGGCAGGGGTACTCCTGTTGATCTCGATTTTCTCCAGGTTGGAAAGATATAATATCGCAATATAAACTGAATGATCGTAATAGGATAAAGAAATGGCACCAAAACCGAAAAAAAAGAAGATAATTAAACTCATTAAACTGCAGATTACAGGTGGTCAGGCGAACCCTGCACCTCCAGTTGGTCCTGCCCTTGGTCAGGCCGGCGTTAATATAATGGATTTCTGCAAAAATTTTAACGAACGAACAAAAGATCAGATGGGTACAACAATACCTGTTGTAATTACAGTATATGAAGATAAATCTTATACTTTCATTACAAAGACTCCTCCTGCATCAGTTCTTGTGAGAAAAGCATTAGGTCTTGCTAAAGGTTCAAGTGAGCCGAATAAGATCAAAGCTGGTAAAATTACAAGAAAACAGCTGGAAGAAATTGCAAAGTTAAAAATGCCTGATTTAAATGCTAATGATGTACAGGCGGGCGCAAATATTATTGCTGGAACAGCAAGATCAATGGGAATTGATGTCGTTGACTGATATGGTCGGCAAAGTGAAAAGAGGTTAATGAGATGAAAAGAGGAAAACAGATAACGGCTGCAAGGGCTAAGGTTGACAAAACAAACCTGTATGGTCTTGAAGAGGCTGTTAAGCTTATGAAAGAGCTTAAAACTGCAAAATTTGATGAGTCAATTGATATGTCTATTAAAATAGTTCATAAAGGTATGCAGAATGTAAGGGGTTCGGCAGTATTGCCCGCTGGAACAGGAAAGACAAAAAAGGTTCTTGTTATATGTAAAGGTGATAAGCAGAAGGAAGCGCTTGAAGCTGGAGCAGATCATGTCGGAGCTGAAGATATGATAGAGAAAATCAAAGAAGGATGGCTCGATTTTCAGGCTGTTGTTGCTACTCCTGATATGATGAAGGAAGTTGGTAAGCTGGGAGCAGTTCTTGGACGTAAAGGCCTTATGCCAAAGCCTAAGTCCGGAACAGTAACAGATAACGTAAAAGAGATTATTAAAGAACTGAAAGGCGGACGTATTGAATATCGTGCGGATAAAACCGGTGTTGTTCATGTACTTTTAGGTAAAGTTTCATTTGCGGATGAATCAATTGTAGATAATATTAAAGCATTTTATGTTCAGCTGATGAAGGATAAACCATCTGATGCTAAAGGTAATTATGTAAAGTCAATTCATATCAGCTCAACTATGGGACCTGGTATAAAAATTAATCATAAGGGGATTGAGCGATAATGGTTAAGCAATATAAAGTTGATGAAGTAACTGATCTCATCGCAAAACTGAAAGTGAGAAATAACTTTATTCTTACTGATTATTCAGGAGTTAAAGTTAATGATATAGCTGTACTCAGAAGACAGCTTGCAGAAAAAAATGCTTTATACAAAGTTGTAAAGAATAACCTTTTCAGAAGAGCTCTTCAGGAGTCAGGTTACACCAACATTGATGAGCATCTAAAAGGACCTATCGGTGTTGCCTTCGCGGGTGAGCAGGTTGGTGAAGTTGCAAAGGTTTTGAAAGAATTTGCAGAAAAAAATGACAAATTCTCATATGTTGCCGGTGTTCTTGAGCACGTAGTTTACGGCAAAGAACAGATCAAAAAAATAGCTGATCTTCCATCTAAGGAAGTTCTTCTTTCTCAGACAATGCAGATGATAAATGCCCCTGCAAGATACATTGCAACTGGCATGAATCAGGTTATGGCATCTCTGGCAAGAGGTATTCAGGCTGTTTCTGAAGCGAAAAATAATTAACGTAAGTTAATTATAATATATAAGGTGTTTAGGTTCCTGTTCCAGATATACGTTTAGACGTTTCCGGATCAATGCCTGACCCCTTTATAGGTTTTACGGCTCAAGTCCGTATTAACTTGAAGTAATTCACTAAGTATAAAGGAGTAGAAAATGGCAAAGTTAACAATCGAAGAATTGTTGGATGCAATTGGCAGTCTTACATTAGTTGAGGCAGCTGAGCTTGTAAAAGCTATGGAAGACAAATTTGGTATTTCTGCTGCGGCACCAGTTGCAGTAGCTGCTGCTGGTCCTGCTGCTGAAGCAGCTGAAGAGCAGACTGAATTTGATGTAATTCTTACAGGATTTGGCGATGCCAAAGTTGCTGTAATCAAAGAAGTAAGAGCAATTACAGGTCTTGGCCTGAAAGAAGCAAAAGAGCTAGTTGAAGCGGGCGGAAAAACAGTTAAAGAAAAAGTTTCTAAAACTGAAGCTGAAGCAATTAAGAAGCAGCTTGTTGATGCCGGCGCAACTGTTGATGTCAAATAATTTATTTTTAATAGGTTATATTGAATTACAGTAATTTTTTCTTCAGTCTGAATTTAATTTTTGATAGGTTTGATCTATTACGGTCAAACCTATCGATGTTAAAAACTTGTTTGTTTTATTCTCTTGATTCTGGTATTATATGTTTAATATAATTTTACTGGCTCCACATTTATTTCATTATCATGAAATGTTATTATCCTTAAATAAAAATAAAGGTTAAGGTTTATATAGATGCAAGAATTAAAGAAAGTTATAAATTTCGGTAAGATAAAATCTAAAATTGACCTTCCGAATCTGATTGAAATTCAACTAACTTCTTATGAGTGGTTCCTTCAGACAAAAACGGCCAAAAAAAAGTCTCAGGGTTTACAGGCTGTTTTTGAGGAAATATTTCCAATTGAAAGCCCTCATGATGATGTGGTTCTGGAATTTGTAAATTACGAAATAGGTGCACCCAAGTATTCAGAGTATGAATGCAAGGAAAGAGATGTAACCTATGCCGCTCCTCTTAAAGCAACCATACGACTTATCAGAAAAGATAGTATGGAAGTAAGGGAGCAGTTTGTATATATGGGTGATATTCCTCTTATGACAGAGAGGGGTACTTTTATAATTAATGGAGCTGAGAGGGTTGTTGTAAATCAGCTTCACAGATCTCCCGGAATTTTCTTCTTCTATGAAGAAGATGACAGGGCATATAATTCAAGAGTAATACCTGACAGAGGTTCATGGCTTGAATTTGAAATGGATAACAAAGGATATATAGTAGGCCGGATAGATAGAAAGAAAAAATTCCCTGTCTCTCTGCTTATAAAATCACTTGGATATGAAACTAATGAAGAGATTGTTAAGCTCTTTTATGATATTACTAAAATAAAGCTTAAGAGTGAAGCAGATTATGAAACTCTTAACGGCAGACGCGTTGCTTCAGATGTAATCAGTAAGGCTACCGGAGAGGTCATTCTTGAGGCAGCTGAAAGGATTAATATAGATATTATTGACCGTCTCAAAGAGGAAAAAGTTACTGATATAGAAGTAATTGAGTTTCCTAACAATAAAGAAGATGCGTATCTCAGTACTACATTTCAGGTTGAGCCGGAATTTATTAAGAAAAACATCCGGGTTGATGAAAACCATGAATATACCACTTCTGAACTTGCTCTTCTTGGTCTTCATGCGGTTATGCGGCCGGGTGAACCTACAAACCTTGATAATGCAAAAGCCGAACTTGAGAGATTGTTTTTTAATCCACGAACTTATAGTTTAAGTTCAGTTGGAAGATATAAAATTAACAGTAAATTCGGTTTTGATGAAGAGCACGAAATACTCACAAAAGATGATATAATCCACACTGTTAAATACATACTATATCTTATTGCAGAAGCGGATGGATATGAGTTTGAGCATACAAGCAAAAGCGGTAAAAAAGAAAAGAAATATGTCTACACTATAGTTGATGATATTGACCACCTTGGAAACAGAAGAGTAAGATCTGTCGGTGAGCTTATCATGAACCAGATCAAAGTGGGCTTCCAGAGAATGGAACGTGTTATCAAAGAGAGAATGACAATTCAGGATCTTGATGTTATTACTCCTCAGGCATTGATCAGTATCAAGCCTATAACTGCAGTAATAAATGAGTTTTTCGGATCAAGTCAGCTTTCACAATTCATGGATCAGACAAATCCTCTGGCTGAACTGACACACAAAAGAAGACTAAATGCTCTGGGACCTGGCGGTCTATCAAGAGAAAGAGCTGGTTTTGAAGTACGGGATGTTCACCCCTCTCACTATGGAAGGATGTGCCCTATTGAAACTCCTGAGGGACCGAATATCGGTCTGATTGTTTCACTCAGTACTTATGGCCGTATAAATGACTATGGATTCCTTGAAACTCCTTATAGATATGTTGAAAATGGAAGGGTAACCGATAAGATCGAGTACCTCACTGCAAATATTGAAGATAATTACTCGATTGCACAGGCAAACTCAGAGCTTGATGACAATGGTAATTTTGTTAAGAGTCTTATAGCATGTAGAAATAGAGGAAACTTTCCGTATAAAAAACCGAAAGAAATTCAATACATGGACGTTTCACCCGAGCAGATTTTTTCTGTATCAACAGGTTTAATACCATTCCTCGAACACGATGATGCAAACCGTGCACTTATGGGATCAAACATGCAGCGTCAGGCAGTTCCTCTTCTTACTGAAGAAGCCCCTCTTGTCGGGACAGGGATGGAGGCTTATGCCGCTTATGACTCCGGAGTTCTTGTTATTGCAAAAAGAGGCGGCGAAGTTATATACGCTGACGGATACAAAGTAAAAGTTAAAACTTCAAATGGTGAAGTTGATGAGTATATTCTTCAGAAATTTAAAAGAACAAACCAGAGTACCTGCTTTAATCAGAAACCGATTGTCCGTGAAGGGCAGAAAATTAAAAGCGGAGATATCATCGCTGATGGACCTGCCACTGATAACGGTAAAGTTGCCTTAGGTAAAAACATTCTTGTTGCCTTCATGCCATGGATGGGATATAATTTTGAGGATGCGATACTTCTTTCTGAACGTCTTGTTAAAGAGGATGTTTATACCTCAGTGCACATTGAGCAGTTTGAAATGGAAGCACGTGAGACAAAACTCGGCCGTGAAGTAATAACACGAGACATCCCGAATCTGAATGATAAAGCTTTCAGAGATCTCGATGCTGACGGAGTTATAAGAGTCGGTGCATATGTTAAATCTGACGATATCCTTGTAGGTAAAGTAACACCTAAGGGCGAGCAGGATCTTACACCTGAATATAAACTTCTCTATTCTATATTCGGAGAGAAAGCTCGTGAAGTTAGAGATACCTCCCTGCGAGTACCAAATGGTGTAGAGGGGATAGTTGTTGATGTTAAGAGATTTTCTCGTGAGAATGGCGATGAGCTTGCTCCTGGCGTTGAAGATCTTGTAAAAGTATATATAGCAGATAAAAGAAAAATATCTGTTGGTGATAAAATGGCAGGACGTCATGGAAACAAAGGTGTTATTTCCAGAATATCTCCGGAATACGAGATGCCTTTTCTTCCCGATGGAACACCTGTTGACATCGTGCTTAATCCTCTTTCGGTACCTTCGAGGATGAACATCGGTCAGCTTCTTGAAACTGAGCTTGGCTGGGCAGCACATGAGCTTAATGTATTTATGGAGACTCCGATTTTTGATGGAGCAACAGAACAGGATATAAAAGATCATCTTAAAAAAGCAGGGTTACCTGAAACTTCAAAATCTGTTCTTCATGATGGAAGAACGGGTGAGCCTTTCGAGGGAGAAGTAATGGTTGGATATGTATATATCCTCAAACTTGCACACATGGTTGATGATAAGATTCACGCAAGATCTACCGGACCATATTCTCTTGTAACTCAGCAGCCTCTTGGAGGAAAAGCTCAGTTCGGAGGTCAGAGACTTGGAGAGATGGAGGTTTGGGCACTTGAAGCTTATGGTGCTGCATATACTCTTCAGGAATTATTAACTGTTAAGTCTGATGACATGCTTGGTAGAGCAAGAATCTATGAAGCAATAGTAAAAGGTATAAACTCAACTTCTCCAGGTATCCCTGAATCGTTTAACGTTCTTATTCAGGAATTAAGAGGACTTGCTCTTGATGTCAGAATCTACGACGATGTGGGAACAGAGATAAGTCTATCCGAGTGGAGTGAAGGTTTTACAAAGCCTAAGAGAAAGATTCATATAGAAACTCTTGAAAACGAAGATTTTGAATAAATAGCGTGCCCTGATATAAGGCACATAGGATAAGGAGAATTTGTAGAAATATAAATTTTTCTTATTGGGGTCTAAGGATGTAAAATTCCTTGGAAAGCTTCCGCAGGGGAGCATCCCCGAAATCGCGAAACGAAGTTTCGCTATATCAAAAACTACTGTTTAAGGATATATCATGAGGGATTTTAACGATTTCAGTTCTATTCAGATTAAACTCGCTTCTCCTGACATGATCAGGGAGTGGTCTTACGGTGAAGTTAAAAAACCTGAGACGATTAATTATAGAACTCTCAAACCTGAAAGAGACGGATTGTTCTGTGAAAAAACATTCGGAACAACTAAGGAATGGGAATGCTATTGCGGAAAATTTAAGTCAATAAGATATAAAGGCGTTGTTTGCGACAGATGCGGCGTCGAAGTAACGCATTATAAAGTAAGGAGAGAGCGTGGCGGACACATCGAACTCGCGGCTCCTGTTGCGCATATCTGGTATTATCGATCTGTCCCTTCCAGGATGGGTTTAATTCTCGATCTGACTGTTAGCAATCTTAAATCAGTACTATATTATGAAAAATATATAGTAATTGAGCCGGGAGATGCGGAAGCGGATGATATCAAGCGTGGAGACATTCTTGATGAAGAAGTATACTATGATCTTTACGATAAATACGGCGACAATTTTATAGCAAGTATGGGAGCAGAGGCGATTAAAGAGCTTCTCGCAAATATAGATCTTGATGAGGAATCAAGAGCTTTAAGAGCTGAGATAGATGCCAAGGCTGCCAAAGATGCTAAGATAGATAAAAAGATTATCAAGCGTCTTGAAATAATTGAGTCATTTAAAGAATCAGGCAACAAACCTGAATGGATGATACTTGACGTTGTTCCGGTAATTCCGCCGGAACTTAGACCAATGGTTCAGCTCGATGGAGGACGTTTTGCAACCTCAGATCTAAATGATCTTTATAGAAGGGTTATAAATAGAAACAATCGTCTTAAAAGACTTTTGACATTAAGAGCTCCTGAAATCATTGTAAGAAATGAGAAAAGAATGCTTCAGGAAGCTGTAGATGCTCTGTTTGATAACAGCAGAAGAAAGAGAGCTGTTAAAGGTAAAGGAAACAGACCGCTTAAATCTCTCAGTGATATGCTTAAGGGTAAACAGGGACGTTTCAGACAGAATCTTCTTGGAAAACGAGTAGATTACTCCGGTCGATCAGTAATTGTTGTCGGTCCTGAACTTAAGCTCCATCAGTGCGGTCTTCCAAAGAAGATGGCAGTTGAGTTATTCAAACCTTTTATTATGAAGAGACTTGTGGACAAGGATTTTGTCCAGAATATAAAATCTGCTAAAAAAATGGTAGAGAATGAGCGTGACGAGGTGTGGGAAGTTCTTGAGGAAGTTATAAGAGAACATCCGGTATTGCTGAACCGTGCTCCGACACTTCACAGACTTGGAATACAGGCCTTCGAACCAACACTTGTTGAAGGTAAAGCTATAAAACTTCATCCGCTGGTTTGTCATGCATACAATGCTGACTTTGATGGCGATCAGATGGCTGTTCACGTTCCATTATCTCCAAAGGCTCAGCTTGAGTGCTGGACATTGATGCTATCGACAAATAATCTTCTCTCCCCTGCAAACGGACATCCTGTAGTTGTTCCGTCTCAGGATATAGTTCTGGGGATATATTATCTTACAGATATGATAGAAGGGAATGTTGGAGAAGATAAATATTTTGATGATATAATTGATGTAATGAGATCTGTTGACCATAAGCAGATAAGATATAGATCAAGAATCAATTTTCTTGTAGGTGAAGAGTTTGTTCAGACAACTGCTGGAAGGTTGATCTTTAATGGAATTCTCCCCAAGGGATATCCTTTTGTTAATAATGTTGTAACAGATAAAGGTATTTCTGCGATAATTGCGAAAACATTCAGAGAATTCGGCCCGAATGAAACTGTTAGAATGCTTGATGAAATAAAAGAGACCGGTTACAGATTTGCAACTTTTTTTGCACCTACCATATCTGTTTCCGACATTAAAATTCCATCAGTTAAGAAACAGATCATAGAGGAAGAAGATAAAAAAGTCGAAGTAATTGAAAACGAATATAGAAACGGATTCATCACTGATGAAGAACGTTATAACAGGGTTATTAACCTCTGGACTGAAGCTAATGAGAAGATTGCCAATATAATGTTTGATGAACTTGAAACGGATATGAACGGACACAATCCAATATTCATCATGGCAAAGTCAGGTGCTAGAGGAAGTAAGCAGCAGATAAGACAGCTTGCAGGTATGAGGGGTCTTATGGCTAAACCGAGCGGTGAAATCATCGAGGTTCCGATCCGTGCGAACTTCAAAGAGGGTTTAACTGTTCTCGAGTATTTTATTTCAACTAATGGTGCAAGAAAGGGTCTGGCGGATACTGCTCTTAAAACTGCCGATGCCGGTTACCTTACAAGAAGACTTGTTGATATTGCTCAGGATGTAGTAATCAATCATGATGACTGCGGAACAACTGTTGGTATAGATATCTATGCTATTAAAGAAGGGGACATGGTTATTGAGTCTCTTGGAGCGAGGGTACTCGGCAGAACACTTCTGTATGATCTGATAAATCCTGTAACTGGTGATATACTATCGAAATCTGATGAAGTTATAAATGAAGCCATTGCAGATATAATAGATGAAATAGAAATTGATTCTATTGAAATAAGATCGGTACTGACTTGTGAATCTAAACATGGTGTTTGTGCTAAATGTTACGGACGTAACCTTGCAACATCACGTCCTGTCGAACTGGGTGAGGCTGTAGGTATTATTGCCGCTCAGTCAATCGGACAGCCTGGAACACAGCTTACAATGAGAACTTTCCATATCGGTGGTATTGCTTCAAGATCGGTTGAAGAGAGTGAATTGAAATTTAACTATCCGATCTTCATAAATAATATTACTTCAAAAATGATCAAAACTGAAGAAGAAAAAATTATTACTGTAAGACGTGGATATGTTGTAGTTCAAAGGATTATCTCCGAGGTTGAATTTAAACCAAAGTCGGAATTTCTTCTGGAAGATGGAGAAAAAGTTTATGCAGGAAAGGTATTTGCAAAATCTCCTGCAGGTGATGAGTACAGAGCTACCAATACGGGAATGCTAAGAATAGATAAAAAGAAGGCTTTTATTATTGGAGAGCCATATTCAGTTCCGGTAAATGTCGGTACTGAAATTGTTGCAGAGCTTGAATTTGATAAGAAGAGCGGACTTTTTGAGCCTGTTCAGAAACCTTATCAGTCAAATGAAATCATTGCAGCTTTCGATCCATGGTTTGAACCTATTCTTACAGAGATAACAGGAAGAGTAGAGTTTGTCGATGTTGAGCTGAACAAAAGTTTACTTGAAGAGATCGACCCGATAACCAATAATAAGAGAAGAGTAATTGTTGAATATAAGACAGAGAAGCTTCAGCCCCGTGTAAATATTTACGGAAGCGGAGCTGAGCCTACGACTTATTTATTACCTAAAGGTGCAAATCTTATGGTAGAAACCGGGGCTACGGTAAATGCCGGTATTGTTCTTGCAAAAATTCCTAGAGGTGCAGAAAAAACCAAGGATATCACAGGTGGTCTCCCGAGAGTTGCTGAACTTTTCGAAGCAAGAACACCGAGAGATGCTGCAACTTTAACAGCAATCGACGGAACTGTAACAATAGGCGATACAGCAAAAAACAAAAGAAAGATAATCATTACAGCCGAGGATGGTTCACAAAAGGAATACTCGATTCCGGTTTCAAAATTCCTTCGTGTTCAGGATAAGGATTGGCTTTCAAAAGGTGAAAAAATCGATGACGGTCCTGTTGACCCTCATGAAATTCTCAAGATCAAGGGACCAAGAGAACTGCAGAAATTCCTTGTTAATGAAATTCTTGAAGTTTACCGTCTACAGGGTGTTGCCATCAATGATAAGCATATAGAAGTTATAGTAAGACAGATGCTTCGTAAAGTAAGAGTAACCGATCAGGGAGATTCAAACTTTGTTATAGAGCAAGTGGTAGATAAATTCGATTTTATCGAAGAGAATGATAGAGTTCTTAGAGAGGGCGGAAAAGCCTCTACTGCGATACCTGTTCTAATGGGTATAACTAAGGCTGCACTGAACACCGAGTCCTTTATCTCTGCTGCATCATTCCAGGAGACTACAAGAGTCTTAACAGACGCAGCAATAAAGGGTAAGATAGATCACCTGAGAGGTCTTAAAGAAAATGTAATCATAGGACATTTAATTCCGGCAGGAACTGGAGTTAAAATCTATGACAACATGGATGTATTTCAGGTAACACCGGGAGATCTTGATGGAACTGCTCCTGAAGTTGCAGAATATGAAGAAGTGCCGAATGCAGTGGTTCCTGATGCTGTAGATTTTGAAAATATTGAAAAATAAGTAAGTAACTAATAAATTCTTGACAAAATATGGCTGAAAATAAGCATTACTTGAATTATTAAATCAGCTATTTTTGTTAAGAATTATAATATTTAAATTTGTAGATAGGATTTATAGGAGTAGAAATGCCAACAATTAATCAGTTAATAAGAAACGGAAGAGAGCAGAAGAATAAAAAGTCTAAGTCTCCTGCTTTGAAGCAGTGCCCTCAGAAAAGAGGCGTATGTACAAGGGTAATGACATTTACTCCTAAGAAACCAAACTCAGCGCTTAGAAAAGTAGCCAGGGTCAGACTTACAAATGGTATAGAGGTAACAGCTTACATTCCGGGAATAGGACACAATCTTCAGGAACACTCAGCAGTGCTTATAAGAGGCGGTCGAGTAAAGGATTTACCGGGAGTAAGATATCATATAATAAGAGGAACACTCGATTCACTTGGTGTTGCAGACAGAAGAAAGAGCCGTTCTAAATATGGTACAAAGAGACCTAAGGCTTAAGTTCAATAATCAGATAGAATTACAAAGAGGATATTTTAATGCGCAGAAGAAGACCAGTCAAAAGAGAAGTATTGCCAGATCCAAAATACGGCAGTAAATTAATTTCAAAATTTGCAAACTGTATGATGCTTGACGGCAAGAAGGGGATTTCAGAGACAATTCTTTACAAGTCTATGGAAATAATTGAAACAAAAACTCAGAAGAATCCAATTGAAGTTTTTGTTCAAGCTCTTGAGAATGTAAAACCTATGGTTGAGGTTAAATCAAGAAGAGTTGGTGGAGCGACATATCAGGTTCCAGTTGAGATAAGACCGGAAAGGAGACAGGCTCTCGGTATAAGATGGATTATCAACTATTCCAGAAAAAGATCTGAAAAGACAATGTTTCAGCGTCTTGCGGGAGAGCTGATGGATGCATTTAATAACACAGGTGCTTCAGTTAAAAAGAAAGAAGATACTCATAAGATGGCAGACGCAAATAAAGCATTTGCTCACTTTAAGTTCTAAATAAATAAAGTTCTTTTTTTCTAAACAAATACCAGGTTATTGCCTGGTATTTGGTGTTTTAAGGTATGATAAATATTTAATGCAGGTATATTATGGCTAGAAAATTGCCAATTATCAGAACAAGAAATATCGGAATAATGGCTCATATTGACGCCGGTAAAACGACTCTTACAGAAAGGATCCTTTTTTATACAGGTAAAACTCATAAAATGGGAGAGGTTCACGACGGTACCGCTGAGATGGACTGGATGATACAGGAGAAGGAACGTGGTATTACAATCACCGCAGCTGCAACTACATGTATGTGGAAAACCACTGCTATTAATATAATCGATACACCGGGACATGTTGATTTTACCATGGAAGTTGAAAGAAGTTTAAGAGTACTCGATTCAGCTATAGCTGTTTTTGATGGTGTTGCAGGAGTTGAGCCTCAATCCGAAACCGTATGGAGACAGGCTGACCGCTATAATGTTCCGAGAATATGCTTTGTAAACAAACTGGACCGTATTGGTGCTGATTATGATATGTGCTTAAGGATGATCAGAGAGAAACTATTTGCAGAACCTCTCCCTCTTCAAATCCCAATCGGATCGGAGAGTTCATTCATTGGAGTGATTGATCTTGTTATAATGAAAATGCTGATATGGGATGATCCTGCAGGTAAGGATTATCGCATGGCAGAAATAAGTGATGACCTTAAAGGCGTTGCTGAAAAAGGCCGTGAGCATATGCTTGAGAAGCTTGCCGATTGCGATGAGTCTATTATGGAAAAGTTTCTGGAAGGAATTATTCCCGATGAGAAAGAAATAAAGGAAGCTATAAGAAACGCAACAGTAAATGCAAAGCTTTATCCGGTATTCTGCGGAGCGGCACTCCGCAATAAAGGGGTACAGCCTCTTCTCGATGCAGTGGTAGATTACCTTCCGTCACCCAAGGATAAACCTGCCGTACAGGGGCATGATGTTAATGATCATGATAAAATAATTGTTCGTGAAGTTGATGATAAAGAACCGTTCTGTGCACTGGTTTTTAAAATTATGACAGATCCTCATGTCGGGAAACTTTCATATATGAGAGTTTATTCCGGAACCTTTAAATCAGGAGATCAGGTCCTTAATGTCTTCGTTGGTAAGAAGGAGAGAGTCGGCAAGTTTTTAAGAATGCACGCAAATCACAGGGAAGAGATAGATGATGTCTGCACAGGGGACATAGTCGCAGCAGTTGGTCTGAAAAGTGCCCGGACAGGAGATACAATAACATCCATTGATTTTCCAGTACTCCTTGAGAAAATGATATTTCCTGAACCGGTAATTTCAATTGCAATAGAATTGAAGTCTAAAGCGGATCAGGATAAACTAAACTTGGCACTCTCAAGACTTGTTGAAGAAGACCCGACTTTCAGATCAAGTATTAACGAAGATACCGGACAGCTGATTATTTCAGGAATGGGGGAACTGCATCTTGATATAATAGTAGATAGATTGTTGAGAGAGTTTAATATTCCCGCAAATATAGGCAAACCCCAGGTTACTTATAAGGAGACAATTACCTCATCTACTACTTCAGAACATATATATGAAAAGCAGATTGCTGGAAAAGATAATTTTGGACATGTGAAAATCATTATAGAACCTTCCGGTTCCGGAAAAGGATTTATATTCAAAAACAATCTATCGGCGGATGCGATACCAAAAGCGTTTATCAGCAGCATTGAAGCGGGTTTAAACGATTCAATGATGGGTGGAGTTATTGCCGGTTATAAGATGGAAGATATAACAGTAACTCTCCTGAGGGCGGATTATAACGAATTAAAGTCAACAGAACTTGCCTATAGGATAGCAGCAAATATGGCTTTAAAAGATGGTGTAAGAGATGCAAAACCGTTTTTAATGGAACCGGTGATGAAACTTGAGATAGTTTCTCCCGAGGAGTATACCGGCGAGATAATCAGCGATCTCAATTCCAGAAGAGGCAAAATTGAGAATATAGATTTTAAAGGCGCGCTTAAAGTAATAGATGCATTAATTCCTCTTTCTGAGGCTTTTGGTTATGCAACTGCTGTCAGATCTATGAGTCAGGGACGCGCAACACATACATTACAGTATTCTCATTATGACCTTGTCCCTGAATCCGTTATGAACCGGATTTTAGGAAGGATAAGCGGGTTAATATAGCGCTATATAAAGCATGATGATTGTTATCTCCTCCATGCTCAGGTTCGGGGGAGATATTTCCCTCAGTTTTGTCAGTAATTAATGATTAATTTAAATTAATTAAGTTTTTTGTTTTACAAAATTTCTTTTGTTTCAGAGAGTGACATTCATGTGAAATTTCCTGTTTTGAAGCGGGAAAACACGTATTTTTGGTAGAAACGAACTCGTAAGTTGTTATTTTATAAAATAAAGTATTATTTTCATAAATTTACTTGACAGAATAATGAGTTTTTTTTTATTTCAAATACTCGCTTTTGAAATCGGTAGCGGAAGTACTATGTATATGCAATGCAATTCTTCTAATTGCGTGATTTATAATATAATCAAAAGTAATTATGAGTTAAAATTTAAAATTAGTAAGGAGACATCTAATGGCTAAACAGAAATTTGAAAGGAACAAGACACACGTTAACGTTGGAACAATAGGTCATATTGACCACGGTAAAACTACTTTGACTGCTGCTATAACAAAAGTATTTCATCTTGCATATGGATTTGGAAAACCGGTAAATTTTGATCAGATAGATAACGCACCTGAAGAAAGACAGCGTGGTATAACAATTGCTACTTCACACCAGGAATATGAAACTGTTAAGAGACATTATGCACACGTTGACTGTCCTGGTCACGCGGATTATATAAAGAACATGATTACTGGTGCTGCTCAGATGGATGCGGCTATCCTTGTAGTTGCTGCAACCGATGGTGCTATGCCTCAGACAAGAGAACACGTTCTTCTTGCTCACCAGGTTAACGTACCTCAGATAATAGTATTTTTAAATAAAGTAGACATGCTTGATGTTTCTGATAGAGGAGAAATGGTTGAGCTTGTTGAAATGGAAATCAGAGAGCTTCTATCTAAAAATGACTTTCCTGGTGACGATGTTCCTGTAATACCAGGTTCAGCTCTTAGAGCGCTTGAGGCTGCTGATGCAGGAAATAAAGATGATGAGTGGTTCCAGTCAGTTATAAAGCTTGGAGAAGCTCTAGATAATTATGTTTCAGAGCCAGTAAGAGCAAAAGATAAACCTTTCCTTATGCCTATAGAAGACGTTTTCTCAATTACCGGTCGTGGAACTGTTGTAACAGGGAGAATTGAAAGAGGTATAGTTAGAACAGGTGATGAAGTTGAAATTATAGGTTTTGTTGAAACAAAGAAATCTGTATGTACCGGTGTTGAGATGTTTAGAAAACTTCTCGATGAAGGATTTGCAGGAGATAACGTTGGTTGTCTGCTTAGAGGTGTTGCAAAAGAAGATGTTGAAAGAGGACAGGTTCTTGCTAAACCGGGCTCAATTAAACCGCATACAAAATTTTCAGGAAGAATATATGTTCTTAAAAAAGAAGAAGGTGGAAGACATACTCCTTTCTTCGGAAACTATCGTCCACAGTTCTATTTCAGAACAACTGACGTAACAGGTACAATTCAGCTTCCTGCGGGAGTTGAAATGGTTATGCCTGGTGATGACATCGATGTAACTGTTGATCTGATCACTCCGGTGGCAATGGAAGAAGAACTCAGATTTGCTATTCGTGAAGGTGGAAGAACAGTTGGAGCTGGTGTTGTTGTTAAGGTTCTTGCATAAAAATATTTAGTTTTAAAGCAATATAATCGTCAGGTTTAATCGCCTGGCGATTATTATCTATAAATGTACAGGGTGAAAAAAGTGGGAAAGTTAGCAGGGCAGCGTATAAGAGTTAAACTAAGGTCGTATGATGCAAAACTCCTGGATCAGTCAGCGGAAAAAATTGTTACAACTACAAATAGAAGTGGTGCAAAAATTTCGGGGCCAATTCCACTTCCGACAAAAATTGAAAAGTTTTGTGTATTAAGATCTCCCCACGTTAATAAGAAAGCTAGGGAACAGTTTGAAATCAGAACTCATAAAAGATTGATAGACATAATTGATCCTAATTCTGATACAGTTGAAGCTCTGATGAAGCTTGAACTTCCAGCGGGTGTATCTGTAGATATTAAGTCTTAAGTTTGTTTAGATAATTATAAGTAGTACATTTCTGCCTCGGGAAAAAATGCAAAAAACTTTCCGTTACAGTAAATAAAGAATTTATTTCGATAGATAGGTTAAGGTGATGAAAAAGGCACTATTCGGTAAAAAAATAGGCATGACTCAGTTCATAAAAGAAGATGGTACAGTTATTCCTGTAACTGCATGCGTAATGACTCCTTGCGTTGTTGTTCAGAAGAAAACTGTTGAAAATGATGGTTATTCAGCACTAAAACTGGGATTTGTTGATCAGAAAGAGAGTAGGCTTACAAAACCTATTGCTGATGATCTTAAGAAAAAGAATATATCTCCCAAAAGACATTTTGCAGAGGTTGAAAACTTTGATGATTCTCTTGAAGTTGGAAGCGAGATCAAATGCACAATCTTTCAGGAAAATGATATAGTTGAAGTAACAGGGATTTCAAAAGGACATGGTTTCACCGGTGTAATTAAAAGGTACGGATTTGGCGGAGGAAGAATAACTCACGGTTCTCACTTTCACCGTTCACCTGGATCAATCGGTGCACATACCTATCCGGCGGAAGTCTGGAAAGGAAAAAAAATGCCGGGCCGTCATGGAAATAAAACAGTAACTGTAAAGAATCTTAAAGTAATTAAAATTCTTGAAGATAAAAATATAGTTCTGATTTCAGGTGCTATACCGGGAAGAAAAGATACACTAATCAAAGTAACAGTTGCGAATTAGGTGAATTATTATGAAAGTTGATAAATACTCAATCGAAGGAAAAGTAATAGGTCAGGTTGATATTTCTGATGAGATATTCGCCACTGAAGTCAATGATGTTTTGATATATGAATATATTAAAGCAGCAAATGCTAACATGCGTCAGGGGACACATGCTACAAAAGGTAGAGCTGAAGTTAGAGGTGGTGGAGCTAAGCCCTGGAGACAGAAAGGTACAGGAAGAGCAAGAGCTGGTACATCAAGATCACCGATATGGCGTGGTGGTGGAATGATATTTGCCCGTAAACCAATAGACTACACAATTACACTTCCAAAGAAAATAAAACGTGCAGCATTTATATCAATATTCTCTCAGAAAGCTCAATCAGGTGCAGTGAGAGTGATTGAGGATTTCAAAGTTGATGGTAAAACAAAAAATATAGCAAAGATTGGTAATGCATTATTAATAACAAAAGGAATCCTTGTTTCGGGAAACCCTGATGCGGAAGATTCATTACTGAAAAGAGCTATCAAAAACATTCCATGGTTTAAATATAATCATGTTAGTAGAATGTCCGGTAGAGATATATTCTTTTCTAAGGAAATTATTTTTACCGAAAGTGCTCTCAGCCAAATAAATGAAAAATATGCTAAGGTGAAGTAAAATGAATTCCAATGATATAATAATAAGGCCTATTATTTCAGAAAAAACAACTGAGTTAATGGAACAGCATAAATATGTATTTCAGGTTTCCAGAGATGCAAATAAACTGACAGTGAAGAGGGCATTAAAAGATTTGTTTAATGTTACTCCTGAAAAAGTTAACATTTTAAATGTCAGAGGAAGAAACAGAAGACTCAGATTTAAAGTTGGTAAAAGAGCTGCCTGGAAAAAAGCAATAGTTACACTAAGTGCTGGTGACAAAATAGAAATTTTCGAGGGACAGTGATTAAGCATTGTCACATAAAGGATAAAGAAAATGGGAATTAAAAAATTTAGACCAATCACACCTAGTTTAAGGTATAAAACAGTACTTGATAAGAGTGATCTTACTGCTGATAAGCCGCATAAACCTCTAACCAAGGGAAAGACCGGAGACTCAGGGAGAGGCCATAAAGGTCAGATCACCATGAGAAGAAGAGGCGGCGGGCACAAACGCTTACTCCGTCTGATAGATTTTAAAAGAAATAAGTATGGTATACCGGGAAGAGTTGCATCACTGGAATACGATCCAAACAGATCTGCTAATATTGCATTGATATTCTATGTTGATGGTGAAAAGAGATATATAATTGCTCCTGAATCCCTGAAAGTCGGTGATAAAGTTGAGTCCGGTGAATCAGTTGAAATCAAGGTTGGTAATGCTCTTCCTTTAAAGAATATTCCGCTTGGTGCAAATATTTACAATATTGAGCTTCACAGAGGTAAAGGCGGTCAGCTTGTAAGATCTGCCGGAACTACTGCAGTTCTTGCCGCAAAGGAAGGAGAGTATTGTCTTGTTAAGCTTCCATCCGGTGAGATAAGAAAAATTCATAAAGAATGTTACTCCTCAATCGGTTCTGTGGGGAATAAGGATTATATAAATCAGACTATTGGTAAAGCTGGAAGATCCAGATGGATGAACAAAAGACCAAAAGTCCGTGGTGTAGCGATGAACCCGATAGATCACCCTCTTGGTGGTGGAGAAGGTAAATCTTCAGGAGGTCGTCATCCTGTTTCACCAACAGGTGTGCCATCTAAAGGATATAAGACAAGAAAAAGACATAAATACAGTGATAATTATATAATTAAGAGAAGGAAGGCTTAGTATGGGAAGATCAATTAAAAAAGGACCATATGTAGATTCTAAGCTATTTAAGAAAATTGAAGAGATGAACTCTACTAATTCTAAAAAAGCTGTTAAAACATGGTCTAGAAGATCTACTATATTTCCTGATATGATAGGCCATACTTTAATGGTTCATAATGGAAAGATTTTTATTCCGGTATATGTTTCAGAAAATATGATCGGGCATAAGCTTGGTGAGTTTTCTCCAACAAGAACATATAGAGGTCATACAAGTAAAGATGATAAACTGGCTAAGAAGAAAAGATAAAGAGGACTATTAATGGAATCATCTGCTAAATCAAGTAATAATAGAATTTCAGCATCAAAAGTTCGTCTTGTAACAAACGAAATAAAGGGTTACTCTCTGCCTGAAGCTATTGATGTGCTAAAACACATGCCGCATAAAGGGGCAAAAATTGTTCTCAAAACCCTAAGTTCTGCAGGAGCTAATGCAAAATATCTCAATCCGGATATAATTGATGAGGCTTTGTTTATAAAAAAAGTTGCAGTAGATGAAGGGCCCACAATGAAAAGATTCCAGGCAAGAGCCAGAGGAAGAGCGGGAAGAATAAGAAAGAGAACCAGCAGCGTAACAATTATATTATCTGATGAAAATTAAAAGATAGGTAAAGGAAAAAACAATGGGTCAGAAGGTCAATCCAATAGGTATCAGGTTAGGAATAAACCGAACATGGGATTCCGTATGGTATGAAGAAAAAAAACAGTATGCAGTTAACTTGCATGAAGATATCAGAATCAAGAAATTTGTATCTAAAGAAAAGAAAAATGCGGGAATAGCCAAAGTAACTATTGAAAGATTTCCTGATAGAGTTAATGTAAATATAAATGCAGCACGTCCTGGTGTTCTAATTGGTAAAAAGGGAGCTGATATTGAAGATCTAAAAAATCAGCTTCAAAAACTGGCTTCTAAAACGGTATATATAAATATAGTTGAAGTAAAAAAACCAGAGAAGAATTCAAAATTGATTGCTGAGCAGATAGCATCTCAGGTTGAAGCAAGATTTCCTTATAGAAGAGCGGTTAAGCAGGCGATTACAAATGCGATGAGAAGCGGTGCTCTTGGAATTAAGGTTATGGTTTCCGGAAGATTAAATAACGCAGAGATGGCCAGAACGGAATCTTTTAAAGAAGGAAGAATTCCTCTTCATACTTTAAGAGCTGACATAGATTATGGTACTGCTGAAGCACTTACCTCTTTTGGTCTTATTGGTATTAAAGTCTGGTTGTACAATGGAGATGTTCTCACAAAAGATCAGGAAGATGAAGAAGATAAATATTCTGTAAAAAGAAAAACCCGATAAAGTTTGACGGATAAGGTGAATTGCAATGTTAATGCCAAAAAGAGTAAAATACAGAAAGGTTATGCGCGGGAGAATGGGGGGGTTGGCCCAGAAGGGATCAACTGTTTCATTCGGAGAATATGGCCTAAAAGCACTTGAATCTGCCAAAATAACAAGTCGACAGATTGAAGCAGCAAGGGTTGCAATAAATAGAAAAGTAAAAAGGGGCGGAAAGCTCTGGATTCGAATTTTTCCAGATTTTCCCTTTACAAAAAAAGCAGCTGAAACAAGAATGGGAAAAGGAAAAGGTAATCCTGAAGGATTTGTGGCCAGAGTTAAACCAGGCAGAATCTTATTCGAAATTGCCGGTGTAGATGAAGAAATGGCAAGATTGGCTCTTAGCAGCGCCTCTCATAAACTTCCTTTAAAAACAAAAATAGTACAAGTCGAAAAAATAGTTTAAGAATCAGTAAGAGCTAGAGGCAACGGAATGAAAGGAAAAATTGAAGAATTGACAATGGCTGAACTAAATAAAAGTCTTGCGGATTCAAAAATAGAACTTCGCAAAGAAAGATTTAAATCAGTTACAAGCAAGGTTGATAATCCTAAAAAAATTAAAGGATTAAAACGACATATAGCCAGAATTTTAACCCTTACACATGAGTATGATTTAGGAATTAGAAAATCACGAGGGTAAAAAAAAAGCGGAGATTATTTAAATGAAAGCAACACGGAAACAATTAGTTGGAAAAGTAGTAAGTAATAAAATGGATAAAACAATTGTAGTAGAAATTGAAAGTCTTGTCACTCATCCACTTTATAAAAAATCAGTTAGAAGAACAAAGAAATTTAAAGGTCATGATGAAAAAAACGAATGTTCAATTGGTGATCTGGTAAAAATAGAAGAATCAAGACCTTTATCTAAAGATAAAAGATATAGATTGATCGAAATAATAGAGAAAGTGAAATAGGGGTTTGTCATGATACAGGTGCAGACAGTTCTTGATGTAGCTGATAACAGTGGTGTAAAAAAAGTTATGTGTATAAAGGTCCTTGGCGGATCAAAAAGACGATATGCTTCTGTTGGTGATATAATAGTTGTTGCAGTTCAGGATTCACAACCGTCATATGGCTTGAAAGATTCAACCGGTAAAAAAGTACACAGCAAATCTGTTTTAAAAGCAGTTGTTGTCAGAACAAAGAAAGCGGTTAGAAGAAAAGATGGTTCATATATCAAATTTGATGATAATGCAGTAGCGATAATAGATGCAAAAGGTGAACCTAAGGGTTCAAGGATTTTCGGACCAGTAGCGAGAGAGTTACGTGATAAAAATTTTCTTAAAATTGTATCACTTGCTCCTGAAGTTTTATAAAGAGGTTTAAGATGAAAAGTGTAAGTGCTGATAATGTGAAAACAAAGCTAAAAACTAATGATAATGTTGTAGTTGTTAGTGGTTCAAATAGAGGCAAAAGAGGGAAAGTTTTAAAAGTAGATAGAGTTAAGGGAAGAATTATTGTTGAAGGTGTGAATAAGAGAAATAAATATCTTAAACCTTCACAGGAAAATCCCCAGGGAAGAATGGTGAATCTTGAATTTCCGATACATATCTCAAATGTCATGTATTTTTGTGACAAGTGTAAAAAAGGTATCAGAATCGGAGTTGAAATCACAGATAAATCCAAAACTAGGATTTGCAAATCATGCTCAAAAAGCATAGATAAATAAGGGTATTGGCCATGCAAGTAAGATTAAGAGACGAATACAATACAAAGTATAAAAAAAACCTGATGGAAAGTTTGAAGTACAAAACTGTTATGCAGGTACCGAAGTTAGAAAAAATTGTTCTTAATGTCGGTATGGGTGATGCTCACGCAAATACCAATTATCTGAATTCAGTAATTGAAGAACTTACAATGATTACAGGTCAGAAAGCAGTTAAGACTGTTGCAAGAAAATCAATCGCTAACTTTAAAATTAGAGAAGGATATGATGTCGGCTGCAGAGTGACTCTTCGCGGAATCATGATGTATGAGTTTATTGATAGATTGATAAATGTTGCCCTTCCAAGGGTAAGAGACTTTAAGGGTTTATCTCCAAAATCTTTTGATACAAATGGCAATTATAATTTTTCAATAATGGAACAGATTATTTTTCCGGAAATAAACTTTGATAAAACTGAAAAAATTCATGGAATCAATGTTACAATAGTAACAAGCGCTAAATCAAAAGAAGAAGCATTAGCTCTTTTGAAAGAATTTAGAATGCCTTTTAGAGAACAGGGGTAATTGACATGGCAAAAACAAGTATGATCGCCAAACATAAAATGGGCGGGAAATTTAAAGTTCGTAATTATAATAGATGTGCAATATGTGGAAGACCAAGAGGTTATCTAAGAAGATTTGATATGTGCAGAATCTGTTTTAGAAAGCTAGCCAGTGTAGGCGCTATTCCTGGTGTAACGAAATCGTCATGGTAGAAAATAAAAGTGGAGAGTGGTTGAAACATGAGTGCTACTAGTGATCCAATTGCAGATATGCTAACTCGAGTAAGGAATGCAGTCAAAGCAGAGCATTTGAAAGTAGATATTCCGTCATCAAAAATAAAAGTAGCTATTGCAAAAATACTTAAAGATGAAGGATTTATAAAAAATTATAAAATCATTGAAGACAATAAACAGAAAGTTCTGAGAGTATACCTTAAATATAGTGATCAGAATCAATCTGCATTGTTGAGTATTGTTAGAATTAGTAAACCTGGTAGAAGGGTCTATACAAAAGCCGAAGAATTAAAACCGGTTTTTAACAATATTGGAATAAGAATTTTATCTACACCGAAGGGTGTAATTACAAATAAAGCTGCGCAGAAACTCAATGTTGGCGGCGAAGTAATTTGTGAAATTTCATAGTGGAAAGAGTGTATAGATATGTCTAGAATAGGAAAATTGCCAGTTGAAATACCTGGAACTGTAACAGTTAATATAATTGAATCCACTATAAATGTAAAGGGTCCTCTGGGAGAGGATAATTTGAATTTATTAAATGGTGTTAAAGTTGCGAAAGAAGCTAATGTGCTTAATGTAACAGTTGATGATGCTGAAAATAAACAGTTAAGAGCATATCATGGTCTTTTCAGAACATTAATAAATAATATGGTAGTAGGTGTATCCACAGGGTTTGTAAAAGAACTTGAAATTATCGGTGTTGGATATAGAGCGATACAGCAGGGAGCTGATATTCAGTTTCAGCTAGGTTATTCTCATACTATAATATTTAAAGCTCCGGAAGGCATAATTCTTGAAGTAGCAGAACCGACTAAGTTTAGAGTTAAAGGTTTTAATAAAGAACAAGTCGGTCAAGTCGCTGCAAATATCCGAAAACTACGTCCACCTGAACCATATAAAGGGAAAGGCATTAGATATAAAAATGAAAATGTCAGGAAAAAAGCAGGGAAAACAGGTAAAAAATAATGGATAAGCTGGCTTTAAAAAAGAAAAGATTTACTAGAAGAAGATTACGAGTTAAGAAAAAAATTAGAAAAAATAATGATATATTCAGACTTTGTATCTCAAGAAGTAATAAGAATTTTTATGCACAGATAATTGATGATACTAAAGGTCATACACTTGTTGCATTGTCATCACTTTCACCTGACTTTCCGGAAATGAAGAATAGCGGAAATATAGAAGCGGCAAAAACTTTAGGAAAACTTCTAGCGGAAAAAGCTGTTACTCAAGGAATAAAGAAAGTTGTTTTTGATAGAAATGGATATTTATATCACGGAAAAATAAAAGCTTTTGCTGATGCAGCTCGAGAAAATGGGCTAGAGTTCTAGGAGTTTAATATGAAGATTAAAAGAAAAAGAAGTAAAGTAGAAGGCGTTGAGATATCTGACAAAGTTGTAGTTATAAATAGGGTTGCGAAAGTAGTAAAGGGTGGTAGAAGATTTTCCTTTAGCGCATTATCTGTGATAGGCGATGCAGATGGACATGTAGGTGTTGGTTTTGGGAAAGCAAATGATGTTCCTGATGCTATCGATAAAAGTAAAGAAGATGCTAAAAAGAATTTATATAAAGTGAATTTAAATAAAAATACAATTCCTCACGAAGTTGTTGGTAAATTTAAATCTGCAAAGGTAATTATGAAACCGGCATCTCCTGGAACTGGAATAATTGCTGGAGCTTCCGTGAGAGCCGTTATTGAAAAAGCAGGAATATCTGATATTCTGACAAAAGCACAAGGATCAAGAAATCCAATAAATGTAGTAAAGGCTACATTGGATGGACTTTTGCAGTTAAGAAGTTTAAAAGAGGCAGCTGCAATCAGAGAGATTCCGATCTCAAAACTTTGGGAGTAATACAATGGCTAAAAAATTATTAGTTAAACAGATAAGAAGCAGTATTTGTACAAAACCTAATCAGAGAGCTACTTTAGTTGCTTTAGGTTTAAGAAAAATGAATTCAACCAGAGAGCATGACGATAATCCTGTTATCAGGGGTATGATCATGAAAGTGAATCATCTTGTAGAAGTTAAGGAAATAATTTCATAATTATAGAGAGAAACAGTAATGGAACAATATACAATAAAAAAACCTGATTCAATGAAGAAAAGAAAAAGAGTTGGTACCGGACCTGCTGCAGGCGGTGGTAAGACTGCTGGACGTGGTCATAAAGGTCAGATGGCTAGATCAGGTAGCAGACATCGAGCGAATTTTGAAGGCGGTCAGATGCCTTTACAGAGACGTATTCCTAAAAGAGGTTTTAATAACATCTTCAAAAAGTTTTATCAGATTATTAACATTGAACAGATTGATAAACTCGATGGCGCTGAAATTAATCCAGAACTGCTTTTCAAAAAAGGTTTAATAGAAGATTCAAGCAAACTTATTAAAATTCTCGGAAATGGAGAATTTAAAAAATCTGTAAAAGTTATTGCCGACGCGTTTTCTGCAAGTGCATTCGAGAAGATTAAGAATGCCGGCGGAGAAGCTATCATTAGAAAAAAATAAAGTTAATAAATCCAGGGTAAATGAATGTCAAGTGCAGTAGCTAATATATTTAAAATTCCAGATTTACGGAAAAGGATTTTTTTTACTATTTTTGTTTTAATAGTCTATAGGATTGGAGCTCATATTCCTATTCCTGGAATTAATGTTGAAGCTCTAAAAAATTACTTTGTTGAAGCTGAAAGTGCCGGAGTTTTAGATTTTTTCGATCTATTTGCCGGTGGAGCCTTAAAAAGATTTACTATATTTGCACTTGGTATTATGCCATATATTTCATCATCTATCATCATAGATCTTTTAAAAGTTGTTTTTCCTTATCTGGCCGAGCTTGCAAAAGAGGGCGCTGAGGGTCAGAAAAAAATAAGTCAATATATAAAATATGGTACTGTATTACTTTGTACTATTCAGGGTGTAGGCCTGACTTTCTGGATGAAGTCCATGAGGACATCGGATGGAGCAACAGTAGTTCCAGCAGATGGTGGATTAGGTTTTGTAATTACAGCTGTAATTGCGATTGTAACCGGAACTATGGTACTTATGTGGTTAGGTGAAATGATTACCGAGAGAGGAATAGGGAATGGAATTTCTCTAATCATTATGGCTGGTATTGTTGTTCGTCTGCCTCAATCAATATATGCTACAGGAAAGAAGATTGCTGACACTGGTGAACCAATTGTAGCATTTATTCTTCTTGGTTTATTTTTCCTTGTAGTAGCAGCGTGTATCCTTCTTACTCTTGGAATGAGAAGAATTCCAGTACAGTATGGTAAAAGGGCAGTGGGCAGCGCCTCTGTAGGACAATCATCACAGTATATACCATTGAAGGTAAATGCAGCTGGAGTAATACCAATTATTTTCTCTTCAGCAATTATAGTTTTTCCTTCACAGATGGTTAGGATGATGGGAGTGAGCAATAATGCTTATCTTAACAAGATACAATTCTGGCTAACGCCCGGTCAGATACCTTACATAATTCTTTATAGTGCTCTGGTAATATTTTTCTGCTTTTTCTATACATCTTTGAAATTTAATCCTGTTGAGATTGCGGATAATCTAAAAAAATATGGCGGATTCATCCCGGGAATTAGACCGGGTAAAAATACATCTGATCATTTATTAGGTATTTTAAACAGACTTACTCTTTCAGGTGCTATTTTCCTAGCCCTTATATCAATTGTCCCTGATTTTATCATAAGAATCTGGCCTGAACAGGTACCAAGGGATATGGCTTATTTATTCGGAGGTACATCTCTTCTAATTATCGTTGGAGTTGCACTTGATACTTTGAAGCAGATCGAATCACAGTTGCTGATGCGTCACTATGACGGCTTTCTTGGAAGTAAGAAGAAAATTCAGGGAAGATTTTAAATAATTTTTTAGAGAGAGTTTATGGCTAAAGAAGAACCAATAGAGGTTGAAGGTGTAGTCACTGAACCCCTTCCAAACGCTATGTTTAGAGTAAAATTAAATAATGGCCATGTTGTTTTAGCACACATCTCTGGCAAAATGAGAATGCATTATATCAAAATACTTACAGGTGATAAAGTTACAGTTGAACTGTCACCATACGATCTTAATCGCGGTAGAATCACTTACCGATCAAAATAACAGGAAATAAGCAGAATGAAGTTGACATAAAACGAATGTCAACAGTAAATGGCTTTTTGTTCGATGAGGAGTATTATTTATGAAAGTTAAAGTCTCAGTAAAAAAAGTTTGCAGTGAATGCAAAGTAATCAAACGGCATGGTGTTGTTCGGGTAATTTGTACAAATCCGAGACATAAACAAAGACAAAAGGTTAGAACCGTAAAAAAACATTAATCTTATTTAAGAGGACTCTATGGCAAGGATAGCAGGTGTAGATTTACCAAGTGATAAAAGAATAGAAGTTGGATTAACCTATATATATGGGATTGGACCAAGTACAGCTAAAAAAATAATAATTGAAGCTGGCCTTAATCCTGATACACGTGTAAAGGAACTAACCGACGATGAAATTGCCGGTATAAGGAAATTCATAGATCAAAAACTAAAAGTTGAAGGTGATCTCAGAACTGAGGTTGCTATGAACATAAAGAGGCTTATGGATATAGGCTGTTACAGAGGAATCCGACATAGAAGGGGATTACCTGTAAGAGGACAGAACACAAAGAATAATGCCAGAACCAGAAAAGGTAATCGCAGGGTATCTGTCGGTAGTAAGAAAAAGAAATAAGAGGTATCTGAAGTGAAACAAAAAAAAGTTAAAAAGAAAGATAAAAAGAATATTCCTGTTGGAAAAGCTTTTATCCAGGCAACATATAATAATACCATTGTCACTCTTACAGATATGCAGGGAAATGTAATTTCCTGGGCAACCTCGGGCGGTGAAGGTTTTAAAGGATCAAGAAAATCTACACCATTTGCAGCTCAAATGGCAGCAAAGACTGCAGCTGAAAATGCAATGGAACATGCAGGTTTACAATCAATAGAAGTTTATGTAAAAGGCCCGGGAATAGGTAGAGAAGCAGCTGTTAGATCTCTATTTCAGACTGGATTGAATATTTCTAAAATTAAAGATATAACTCCAGTGCCGCATAATGGATGCAGACCAAAGAAAAGAAGAAGAGTGTAACGGAGAGTTTTCAATATGGCTAAGTATACAGGTCCAAAATGTAAATTATGTAGAAGAGAGATGGCTCCTTTGATGTTGAAAGGACAGAGATGTCTAACGGATAAATGTCCGGTTAAAGGGAGTAAAAAATATCCTCCAGGTCCACCGAGAAAAAGAAGAGCAAAAATGTCTGATTATGCTGTTCAGTTAAGAGAAAAACAGAAAATTAAGAGAACCTATGGTCTTCTTGAGAAGCAGTTCAGGATAAATTTTGAAAATGCTAATAAGATGAAGGGAGTTACTGGAGAGAATATGCTCTCACTTCTTGAAAGAAGACTTGATAATGTAATATATAGATTGGGATTTGCAACATCAAGATCACAGGCAAGACAGTTAATCCAGCATCAGCATATATTAGTGAATGATAGAGTAGTTGATATACCCTCCTTTATCGTGAAAGAGGGAAATAAAGTTGAAGTTAGAGATTATTTTAAAGTAAATTTAATTCTCGAAGATTCAATTAAACTTTCAAAAGCAATTGATTCAAAGCCTGAATGGGTCGATGTTGATTATGAAAACAAAGTAGCAAAAATTATCAGAATACCGAAAAGAGAAGACATTAAAGATGGCTTCAATGAGCAGCTTGTAATAGAACTTTACTCAAAATAAGTAGTTATTCGATATTCGATAGAGCTGTTTATTTATTATTTTGTTGGAGGAGAAAATGGCCCAAAAAAATCTTCTTAAGGGCTTTAAAAGACCGGGTAAAATATCATTTGAACATGATGATTTACAACCAAATTATGGCAGGTTTATAGCTGAGCCTTTTGAAAAAGGATATGGTTTGACAGTTGGTAATTCTCTTAGAAGAGTACTGTTGTCATCTATTGAAGGCGCGGCCATCACTGCAATAAAAATTGAAGGTGTACCACACGAGTTCTCAACAATACCCGGTGTGTTTGAAGATGTAACACGTATGATATTAAACTTGAAAAAACTCAGGTTTAAATACGATGGTGAAATATCAAAAGTACTTCATATAGTAAAAGAAGGATCTGGAGAATTAAAAGGTTCAGATTTTGATGTTGATCCTGATATTGAAGTGATGAATAAAGATATTAAGATCGCGACGTTAAATGACTCTGCAAAAATAGATATGGAAGTTCAGATCGAAAGAGGAAGAGGTTATGTTCCATCTGAAGTTAACAAATTGAATACCGAAACTGTTGGAGTTATTTCAATTGATTCAATTTTTTCACCAGTTCAAAAGGTTAATGTTAAGGTTGAAGATACTCGTGTTTCACAGAGAACAGACTATGATAAATTGATTCTTGAAATATGGACAGATGGATCAATAAAACCGGATGACGCTCTTGCGCAAGCTGCAAAAATTATTAAGGATCATATGTCGATCTTTATCAATTTTGAAGAAGAGCAGGAAGAAGAAGTTGAAGTTGTTGATGAAGGAATTGAAAAGATGAAAGTTCTTTTATCAAAATCTATTGATGATATTGAATTTTCAGTAAGAGCATATAATACATTGAAAAGTCTTGATATTTCTACTCTGGATGAGCTTGTAAAAAGAACAGAAGACGAAGTAAGGAAATCCAAGCATAATAGTGATATTGTACTTAAGGAAATAAAGACTAAACTCGAGGCTTACCATTTAAGTCTTGGATTAAAGGATTGAATGAGGTTTATAAATGAGACACAAGAATAAAGTAAAACAGCTTGGAAGAACTCATTCGCACAGAAAAGCTATGTTTGAAAATATGGTTACTTCATTATTTGAACATGAAAGAATAGTTACAACAAAACAGAAAGGAAAAGAGCTAAAGAAGATTTCTGAAAAGTTGATTACTAAAGCAAAGAATAATATTGAAATACCTGAAGCCGAAGAAGGAAAGAAGCTCCACAATAAGAGAGAAGTTCTTAAAGTGATCAAGAATAGAGATGTTGTTGCTAAACTTTTTGATGATATAGCTTTGAGATTCAAAGATCGTAAAGGTGGTTACACCAGAATGTATCTTCTTGGATTAAGAGCAGGAGATGCTGCTGAGATGGCGATTGTTGAATTGGTTGATCGAGCACCAAAAGCAGAACCTGTAAAAGCAGACAAGAAGGAAAAAAAAGCTGAAAAACCAAAAAAAGAGAAAAAAGTAAAAGAAGTTAAAGAAAAGAAAACAAAATAGGCTCTTAAAAAGATATAAATAAAAAAAACTTCAGCATGCTGAAGTTTTTTTTGTAATTAGTTATTCTTTATATATTTATTTAGTCTTTGCTAAAATCTTTTTCCTTCTTTCAGATTCTATCGGGTAAAGTAATTTAACGTTGTCAATAGCATCAACTTTAAATTTTTCAGGAATTCTATCATCAAAAATTGGTGTAATCTGGTTTTTCTTTAAACCATATTTGTCCTGGATAGAACCTGTGTTAAATTCATTTTTAATTTTATAAATTTCAAGTGCCGATTGTTTGGCCATTCTGCATAATTGGATGGCATTGATGTGTCTATCTATAATGTAATTCAGCTGCTCTGATTTCAGTCTCTTTCTGCTTTTGATAAATGGTATCTCCGGATCACTGACAAACCTTTTAGCCTCATTGTAATTGAAATGACCATTTCTTAGATAACTTTCTGCTTTAGGAGCATCATAGAAAAAATGATAATCTCTTGAGGTGAATTTTTCATCATAGGGCTTAACATCTAGTAGCGGATCAAAGGGTTTGTTGAAATATGTTGCGTAACCGCTATGCTTATTATAAGTAATAAAGGTTTCGACAGTATTATTATCGGCAGAGCATGCGGTTAAAATTTCCTTTGTTCTCTCAATGTAAATAGCAGAGAGGACCTCAAGGGCTTTTATCAATTCCATTTTTAAATTAAAATATTTAATTGAAGATGAATCGTAATTTGTACCATAGTATTCCAGAGTTGCCTCTTCGAAATTTTTCATAAGATTTTCGTAAGTTTTCTGATTTGCCTCGTTGCTGAAGTTTGTCATCATTGGTTTTAATTCGCGAAGTATACCTGTGGTGTAGGAATAGTCCTTAGTAGATCTGACAGCTGCTGAAATTGCAGAAGCATCGGAATATATTAAGATGATTGAAGTTATTGCAAGTGCAGTTATTTTTAATAGTTTCATAGTATCCTCTATACGGAATATATCTAGTCATTATAAGTTCGACAAATGAAAATCATCCCTTGACTATAAATTTATCAGTTGAATGAATTAATCAAAGTTATATAATATGGCATCATTTTGTTAACGAGGACACATATATAAGTAGAAGCACCTCTGAAAATAAATTGCTTCCGTAAAATATTTGTTGAATAATTTTGGATTAATTATTGATAATGAAAAATCGATTAAAATTATGTGCAGTTTGTCAATATTTTTAGTAGATTCGAGAATTGCGGAGTAATAAATGGAAGAAAGTAAAAAAATATCATTCAGGCAGAAAAATCAGACGCTCTGTCCGGTTTGTACAAATGAATTTTACAGAGAAGAGATGTTTACGGGCAGTGGAAGGTTAATTGCAGAGAAAATAACTGATGAGCTTCGTAGACTATACAAGGAAAGTCAAAAATTCGGCAAAATATACCCTTTGGCGTATACATTGAACGTATGTCCGAATTGTCTATATACCGCTTACCCGAAAGATTTTAACGATGTTACTGAGTCAGAAATTGTTAAACTTAAAGAGATGAAACCTGCAAGAAAAAGTGCTTTGGAAAAATTCTTTGGACAGATTAATTTTAACGATGACCGGGATCTTGTTCTAGGTGCAGCATCATATATGCTGGCAGTTGACTGTTATAGCTTTAGAAGGAAAAATGTGGCACCAACGTTCAAAAAGGGTATCTCTTCTATAAGAGCTGCATGGCTATTTTCAGATCTTGCTGAACTATACCCGGAACAGCCTTATAAAAAATTATCTTTATTCTTTTATAAAAAATCATATGATTTTTACCTTCAAATACTTGATCTTTTGCAGAGCGGAGCTGAGCCGGCTGATGCAGCTGGTAATATGGGGCCTGATACCGATAGAAACTGGGGATACGAAGGAATTCTATATGTCTCAGCAGTGTTAACTGTTAAATATGGAACAACTGAAAAAGATATGAATAAGCGTATAGAAAATTTTAAAATAAGTAAAAGATATCTAAGCAGACTTTTTGGTTCAGGAAAATCTTCAAAGAATATTCCAACAGAACTTCTTGAGAAAACCAGAATACTCTACGATAAGATAAACGAAATGCTTGAGCAGTGGGAAGGGGAAAAAGAAGCTTGAGCAGGTATGCGCTTCTAGTTCAGTATGATGGTACTCCTTTTAATGGTTTTCAGGCGCAGAATAACGGCAGAACCATTCAGGAGGAGTTTGAGAAGGCAATAGCGGTTATATCAAAAGAAAACATCAGGGTAACTGCATCTGGAAGGACTGATGCAGGGGTACATGCACTGGGACAGGTTATTCATTTTGATCTTAGTAAAGAGATACCTTTAAAAAAAATTTGTTCAAGTCTTAATGGAATCCTCCCTCAAGAGGTATCCATTAAAAATGCATATAAAGTCGGTTATGATTTCCACTCCAGATTTTCTGCAATTCAGCGTGAATATGTGTATTTTATTTACAGGTACCCTCTAAGAACTCCTTTTATGCATCATAAAGCGATGTGGATCAATCATTCTTTAGATACTGATTATGTAAGAGAAGTAACCTCTCATCTGATCGGTGAACATGATTTCGCCTCATTTTGTAAAAAAATTTCTCTGAAGAATGGAACAATAAGAAAAATTGAATCAATTGATGTAACAGAACAGAATGATTTGATTCGTATTAAAATCAGAGGAAATTCTTTTCTTCACAACATGATTAGAATTATAGTTGGAACCACTATTCAAATGCATAGAGAAAACAGAGAACCCGGTTATATAAAACAGATTTTAGATGGAAGAGATAGATCAATTGGCGGATTTACAGCGCCTCCTTATGGTCTATATTTGAGTAAAATTGTTTATGACCCTCCGTTGAACTTTTATGAATCAGCATTTTAATTATTGACATTATTCTCTCATTTTTAAGTATAACAAAGAAATAGACAAAGGATCTGGAACAGTTAACTAATGAAAAAAAGTATAATTTACACATCAGTCTTCGCGGCTGTATTTTTTCTGGCAGTTGATGCTTTTCCTGCTAGCTCAAGGAAGAAATATTTTTCCAGACCTCAGGTGGGGGTATGGTACGGACCGGTTACTCCGGTTGGGGACACCGGTGAACATGTAGAAACCGATCTTGGCGGCGGAGCATTTTTCAGGTATAATCTTCCATTTGAATTGTTTAAGGTAGGTTTGGATTCTTCATACCAGGCATATGAATCGAAGGGTGTTGATGAACTGGAGCTTATCCCGACATATTTTAATGTACTTTTTCTATTGCCGATTGATATCCCCATAAGGATACAGTTAAAGGGCGGAGCAGGTCTTTGTCATGTAAAAATGCAGCCGGATAATGTTTCACAGTGGGATCCGATGTTTATGGCTGGAACAGAAATATCTTTCCCTGCAGGAAAAATGGCAAATATTGCACTGAGGATAGATTATATCTGTATTTACGAAAAGTATCTTTCGGGAGCGACTCAGAATGGATATGTTATTAATGCGGGAATTTCTCTATACTTTAATCTTAACTTGTAAACTGGTGTTGAATATATAATGAAATATAAAATAATATTATTGTTGATGGTCACTTTCGGTTTTGCTGCATGCGGTGATACTCCGATTTTTACAGAAATGAAAACGAACAGATTGAAAGTAGTAATTAAGGGTACATTTGAATCTGAGGGGATTTCTCATTTTGCTGATATGAATGTGTTACCTGTAAATGGAGCATTGATACAGGATGATTCGGTTGATAATGTTACTGCCGGTACAAATGATATTCTTCCTACAACCTTTATGCTGGATATTGCCGAGTTAAGATTAAATGGTCAAAAATTTGCGAATTATAGACAGGTGATTGAGGCATCACTTGCGGGAGATGGTTCAGCTGAGACGTTATTCAATGGAACAGGCGTTGTTCTGAAAAATGATGATCCACAGCAGGGTCATTATGATACGGTTCATATTTTTTTAAGAAAAATGGCCTTTGACAGCGCCATGATTTATCAATCGGTTGGCAGCACTATGTCATATGAAAAACCTGCGATTGTTGTTTTTCATGAAAATGATAGAAATGGCTATGATTTTAACCAGCTCCAGGTTAATTCATACTGGGATAGTTTAAGATTTGAACAGTTGGATTTATTGCGATGTTTCCCTATTTCTATACCAATCATCGGAGGACTTGAGTATAATCGGGATTTCGCAGAAACGGTTCTTGAAATACGTTTTGTTATAAAGAATTTTGTAAAAAAATATGAATATGATTACTATGATACAGGAGTATTCAAGACAGCTCATTACTATGCACCATCAGATTGGTTGAGAGATGTAAGAGCAGGAGAAAGCGATATAGGTAGGAATCTTCATGCTGTTGCTAGGGCTTATATCCCAGGTAAAACAGGAATAATTTCTGGTTCAGGTGCTGGAGCTAATAGATATGTAATTGCAATCCCGTCTTCAGAAAACATAAATGATTATACAATTTCTGCAGATGGAAATACTTTGAGATCAAATAATAAATGTGATCTTCCACAACCTCCTTCGTATCCTGGACCATATATTGAAGCAATTCTTGATTATTATTTGAAGTATGAAGATTACAAAAATATTTATAATACCAAATTACAGAGTAAAACATTAGTTGCTACCGATTGCTGGGGATTTGATTCGGCTGCCGGTACACCGAACTATACGGATTCCTGGAATACTTATGAAGCCGAAGTTGATAATTTCAAAATTGCTCCATATATAGTAATTGCTGATGGATCCGGGAATTATGTGTTTAACAAAGTTGCTCCAGGAAATTACAATGTGTATAGAGCAACGGTTGCACCTGCATATGGAAGTTTATTTACTGACGGTCAGTTTGTTCAAGTTGGTACAACAGTAACTGTCACAGCACCTTAAAGCATGAATCACAAATATTAATATAGGTCACAAAATGTCACAGAAAATAATAGTACAGAAATACGGAGGGACTTCAGTAAAGTCTCCGGAACGGATAAAAGCTGTAGCACAGAGAGTTAAGAGTTATACAGAGAATGGTTTTTCCGTAGTGGTTGTTCTCTCCGCGATGGGGAAGACAACTGATGTTCTTATTGATCTTGCAAAGGAGCTTTCGGACAATCCGTCTAAACGCGAAATGGATATGCTTTTATCTACTGGTGAGCAGGTATCTATTGCACTCCTCGCCATTGCTCTTCATGATATCGGGATTGATGCTGTATCATATACCGGTTCACAGATAAAGATGATGACAGACGGAAATTTCTCCAACGCGAAGATTGCCAATATTTCAACAGATAAAATAATGAAGGCTCTCACGGAGAACAAGGTGGTTATTGTTGCCGGTTTTCAAGGGATAGATGAAGATGATAATATTACTACACTCGGTCGCGGCGGATCTGATACGTCGGCTGTTGCCCTTGCAGCAGTTCTCGGAACCCGTGATTGTGAAATATATACAGATGTGAATGGAGTCTACACCGCAGATCCAAGAATGATATCTAATACAAAAAAACTTAATGAAATCAGTTATGACGAGATGCTTGAATTGGCAAGACTTGGAGCTGGAGTTCTGCATTCAAGATCAGTTGAGTTTGCAAAGAAATATAAAATCAGGCTGCATGTAAGGTCAAGTTTTTCGTTTGAAGAAGGGACTATTGTAATGCCAATGGAGGAGATGATGGAAAAATTTATCATTAGCGGGATTACAGCGAAACAGGATGAAGCAAAAGTTACCATCAGAGAGATACCTGATATGCCGGGAATATCCGCAAAACTTTTTAATGAGTTGGGTAAATATAAAATTTATGTAAATATGATTGTTCAGTCAACTGGACATGACAATAAAGCTTCAATTTCTTTTACAGTAAAAAAAGAGGATCTTTCAAAAACAATTGAACTATGTAATGAACTGAATAAAGTTTTCGGCGGAAGTGCCGTCGAGGCCAAAGAGGGGATAGCGATAGTATCAGCTGTTGGAGTAGGGATGCTATCATCATACGGTGTTGCAGGTAAGATGTTCGGTGTTCTGTCGGAGCAGAATATAAATATTGAAATGATCTCTACCTCTGAGATCGGAATTTCCTGCGTTATTGACTCAATGTATGCAGAACTTGCCGCTAAACTTCTTCACAAAGCATTTATAGAAGCAGTCTGAATATGATAAAAGTCGGAGTGCTATATGGTGGAAGATCCGGAGAACATGATGTTTCCAGATGTTCTGCTGCATCTGTGATCAAATATCTTGATAAATCAAAATATGAAGTTACTGCAATCGGTATTGGTCATGATGGGAGATGGCATGTTCAGGACTCGCCTGAGTTTGTTGAGGATAAGGATTTCGGAACTGTTTTAAATCTTAGGAAGACTGGAAACTGGTTTGTTAATCATTATGAAAGAGATGGAAAGCTTTTTCTATTTAACTCGGAGTCTGGTAAAGAGCTGGGTGTTGATGTAATATTCCCTGTAGTTCATGGAACATTCTGTGAAGATGGAACCCTTCAGGGGCTTCTTGAGCTTGCAATGGTTCCATACGTGGGTGCGGATGTTATCGGTTCGGCAATCGGGATGGATAAAGATGTAGCAAAACGTCTTTTACGTGACGCTGGAATTCCAGTTGTTGACTGGATTATGGTTTCTAAGCGTCAGTGGGATAAAACAAGGAAAAGTTTAATAGATGAAATTGTTAATAAAACAGGTTTTCCATGTTTTATTAAACCATGTAATGCCGGATCATCTGTGGGGATATCAAAAGTTAAAAGCACGGATTCTCTGGAAAAGGCCATTGATGATGCATTTCAATGGGACAATAAAATTCTTATAGAAAAAGGGATAAATGCAAGAGAGATAGAATTTTCAGTTATAGGAAATGATGAACCTGAAGCATCAACTCCAGGCGAAATCAGGCCTAAGCACGAATTTTATTCTTATGAAGCAAAATATATAGACTCAAATGGGGCGGAACTTGTAATCCCTGCTGATATTGATCCGGAGTTAACTGAAAAAATGAAACAGATTGCTGTGGAAGGGTATTCAGCCCTATGCTGCAGTGGTATGGCTAGAGTGGATTTTTTTCTGGAGAAAGAATCCGGTAAGTTTTATATAAATGAAATCAATACTCTTCCAGGTTTTACCAGTATAAGTATGTATCCTAAATTGTGGGAAAAATCCGGAATTAAATATTCATATCTTCTCGAAAAACTTATAGGACTGGCCTTCGAGCGCAGAGATAATAAAAATCGACTGAAAACCGAGTTTTAAGCCGCATTTAGTTTATAAGATCTATTTTAGCAAAATAGCGAAAAAATATTAGTTTTGCTTTCCAGCGAGAAGAAGGAACATCTTTTATTAGAAGCAGGTTACCAGCACTGTTTAAAAACGAGAAGTTTTTAAATTGTGATAAATATAACTGAATTGTTATAATGATTTCAGGGCTTAGACGCAAAAAGCTTCCTGCGGGTGAGTTTTCAGGAAGTTACTTATTTATCTTGACAATTTATAACGCAATCATTTAAATTTCTATTAAAATATTAAAAACCGGGATAGAATATGAGCAGAAGAAAATCAGTTATTCCAAGTCTTTTTACAATGGGGAACATGTTAATGGGATTTACCTCCATTTTGTTCTCTGCAAAGTATTTAACAACTTATGGTGATCATGATTATTTAGTTATAGCAGGTGTTTTAATATTCATTGGAGCTATTTTTGATGCATTTGACGGCACTATTGCCAGAGCACTCAATGTGGAGAGTGAAATTGGAATGCAGCTTGATTCTTTAGCTGATGCTGTTTCCTACGGTATTGCACCTGGTGTGCTGGCATATCAGGCATATCTTAATAAGCTGCCGGAATTTTTTGGAGTCAGTGTAGGTATCCTTGTAGCGGCTATATTTCCGGTATGTGCTTTATACAGACTTGCCAGATTTAACTGTGAAGAGGGTGGAAAAGGCTTTGTGGGATTGCCGTCTCCTCCGGCTGGGGTTATTGTCGCCATTGTTCCGACATTATATAGTGTGAATGTTTTATTTCTAGGTGAACTTTATCTTGATGTAAATCTTTATATATATATGGTATTTTTTATAATAGTCGCTCTATTAATGGTTTCCAGTATAGATTATTCAAAACTTTTTGCAGATCTATGGAGTAAGGGTAAAACAGTTAGAATAGTCGGAATTTCAATAATTGTTATCCTTCTATTTATATTTAAAACATGGGCGATTTTCGGAATTTCAGCAATTTATATTCTATGGGGAATTATAAAGTATATTTATAAACTCGTTAATAGACGAAAAGAGTAATTTAATGGAATTCTCACACTATAGTGAAGATGGAAGAGCTGTGATGGTAGATATCAGCTCTAAAGCTTCATCAGAAAGATATGCCCGGGCCTGTTCTTTTGTAAAAATGGATAAGGCTACAATTCATGCAATTGAGAATAAACTTCTTCCAAAAGGTGATATTTTCGAAGTTGCAAGAATTGCAGGAATTTTGGCTGCCAAAAAAACTTCAGATCTTATACCGATGTGTCATCCGCTGAAACTTGATTATATTAATGTTACTATAAAAATAGATTCTCTAAAATCTGTTGTGGAGATTTTTTCAGAGGTTAAACTCAGCGGAAAAACCGGGGTAGAAATGGAGGCTCTCACGGCAGCATCTGTCGCTGCTCTTACGATTTATGATATGTGCAAGGCAGTAGATAAAAATATGGTTATAGATGGATGCAGACTTGTTGAGAAAAAAGGTGGAAAATCAGATTATCTCTCTCTTTAAACGGATTTGTATATATTTACCAGCAGTTCTTAATCCCTTTTAAAATTTTTAAATAATATTGTAGTTTTTTAATAAATTAATCTTGAAATTAAAAAGCGCATTTGTATAATTGAATTGTTAGCACTCGTTTAGGTGAGTGCTAACAATTCAAAAAAGTCGAATTTAATACAAACCTATATTAATTCTTAAGGAGGCTAATATGGCTATAAAACCAATAGGTGACAGAGTTTTAGTTCAATTGATCGATGAGGACGTAACAAAAGTGGGTTCTCTTTATGTTCCAGACACAGCAAAGGAAAAACCTTCACGCGGTAAAGTTGTTGCTGTAGGAGAAGGAAGACTTGATGGAAAGGATCTTGTTCCAATGAGAGTCAAAGTGGGAGACAAAGTTCTTTTCGGAAAATATGCAGGTGTGGAATTAAAGTATGAGGACAAAGAATACTTAATCCTAAACGAGCATGATATTTTAGTAGTAATAGACTAATTAACCAGACGGAAAAAATCTTAAGTAAGGAGATAAAAATGGCAAAGATATTAAAGTATAATGATGAAGCTAGAAGAGCAATTCTTGAGGGAGTTATGAAGCTCTCTGATGCAGTACAGGTGACTCTGGGACCACGCGGTAGAAATGTCGCTATTGATAAAAAATTTGGCGCACCTACTATAACAAAAGATGGTGTAACAGTAGCTAGAGAAATTGAGCTTGAAGATGCTTTCGAGAACATGGGCGCACAAATGGTAAAAGAAGTTGCTATCAAAACTAATGACATAGCAGGTGATGGTACAACAACAGCTACAATATTGGCAGCTGCAATATACAAAGAAAGCTTAAAGAATGTAACAGCCGGTGCTAATCCGATGGATCTTAAAAGAGGAATCGATAAAGCTGTTGAGGGTGCTGTTAATTATATTGCTTCAGTTTCAAGAGAAATTAAAGATAAGAAAGAAATTGCACAGGTTGCATCAATCTCTGCAAATAATGATATGGAAATCGGAAATCTAATTGCAGATGCAATGGATAAAGTCGGTAAAGATGGAGTTATTACAGTAGAGGAAGCAAAATCTATCGAGACAACACTTGATGTAGTTGAGGGAATGCAGTTTGATAGAGGATATATCTCTCCATACATGGCAACCAATCCTGAAACAATGCAGGCTGTTCTTGAAAATGCTCTTATTCTTATACACGACAAAAAAATATCAACAATGAAAGATCTTCTCCCTGTTCTTGAGAAAGTTGCTCAGGCTGGAAGACCGCTTCTTATCATTGCTGAAGAAGTAGAAGGGGAAGCTCTTGCTACAATAGTAGTTAATACTCTTAGAAAAACAATTACTTGTGTTGCTGTTAAGGCTCCGGGTTTTGGAGATAGAAGAAAAGCAATGCTTGAAGATATTGCTGTCCTTACAAAAGGTCAGGTTGTATCTGAAGATCTTGGAATGAAACTTGAGAATACAACTCTTGAAATGCTTGGAACTGCAAAGAAAATACTGGTTGATAAGGAAAACACAACTATTATTGAAGGCGCGGGAGTGCAGAAAGAAGTTCAGTCAAGAATAGTTCAGATTCAGAAACAGATTGAAGATTCAACATCTGAGTATGATATTGAAAAACTTCAGGAGAGAAAAGCTAAACTTGCTGGCGGAGTAGCTGTTATCAATGTCGGTGCGGCAACTGAAGTTGAGCTTAAAGAGAAGAAAGCAAGAGTTGAAGATGCTCTTTCTGCTACAAGATCTGCTGTTGAAGAAGGTATTGTACCTGGAGGCGGATTGACACTTATCCACGCTCAGAAATCAGTTAGAGAAATTGCAGCTAAACTGGCTGGTGACGAGAAGATCGGCGCAGAGATAATTGCAAAAGCTATTGAAGCTCCAATGAAACAGATTGCATCTAATGCAGGACTTGAAGGTTCTGTTATAGTTGAAAAAGCAAAAGCAGAAAAACCGGGAATCGGATTTAATGCTTATACACTTGAATGGGTTAATATGATTGATGCAGGTGTTATCGATCCTGCTAAAGTAGTTCGTTCAGCACTTCAGAACGCAGCGTCAGTAGCAGGTATGCTATGTACTACAGAAGTTCTTATCTCTGATAAAGAAGATGAGAAAGGCGGTGGTATGCCAGGCGGAATGGGCGGCGGAATGGGCGGAATGGGCGGAATGTACTAGATCGAAAATAAGATCAGGAAGTTCAACTCAATATAAAAAAGAGAGGGTGACCATAAATCACCCTCTCTTTTTATTTATTACTTATTGTCGTTTTATACATTTGAGCAGTTACATCCATGTTTTCAAAATTTTCAATAATATTGTTGCCATAGTAAAAATCTGATAACATTGAAGTTGAATAACCTGAATTCATTTTAAAGGAGAGGGTCTGATTATTCATAAAAGATTGAAAAGATGTTGTTGAAACTGTAGAAAACCTGCTGTTCTGTAAAACATTCTGAATGGTATCCGCTCCACCTGATAGAGGAGAATCTTCTATTTTGAAAAATCTGGAAAAAAAGTTTAAACCTTCGTTTGGAATCTTATAACTTGATTTATTTATTAAACCCCACTTCCAGTTTTCCATAAAAGGGCCTTCTTTTCTATTTAGAAATCTCATAGCATTCAAAAAAGCAATATCAAAAATCATCTCTTTACTTTCAATATTCGGTGTATCAGGTTTATCAAAAATGGTGCTGATACGTTTTTGGTATTGTTCAAGAAATTCAGGATAAAGCAGATAGGAACTATTTAGGTTAAACTCGGAATCTTTACCGAAATCATCTTTGTATGTTTCTGTAATATAAAAATCAAGAATAGCATAGAAAATTGAAGGAGATTGAAGTCCGGATTTTGCTGAATAATCCCAATCACTAAGATAAATCTTGGATAACTTTGACGATGTAAGGGGATTGCTTGAAAGAATTGTAGAAAAGAGCGGTACAAATTTCTCAGCGGCAACTGATACATTATCGGTAATAATATCTTTTATTCGTGTATCGTCATAAATCTTTTTCTTAATAAGCAGTGAATTAAATCTTTGAACTTTAAATTCGTTTGTAATAACATTTTTATAATTATTAGGGAGATCTTTTAAAGATGTTAAATCACTACCTGAATAATCAAATCCTGCAATCTGTTTAACAATTGATATTTTTGACGCTGAAGGTTTTAAGCCTTTGCTTCCATCTATAAAAATACGGTTATTATTATCTGACTGGTTTATTAAACCAGAATAAATCTTAAAACTTTTTTTATTACCGGAGATAATAAAACCTTTTAATGAGGAGTCATTTGAGAGAATTGCCTGTTTAACTTTTTCGATTTCAGCTTCAAAGGGAATTTTTAACATCAAATTGACATATTCAGCGCCGGGCATAACGGAATCTATAACCATTATTCTCGAGTCGATCTTTGTTGAACTAATCAGTTCACTGAAAACCGGACCTTTTTCTGTAACCCATTTTATTTCAGATGCAATCTCATCATTATTAAAAGATGGTATACGGATAGATTTATACTGATACCATGTACCTGCAGATTTATAATGCGGAATACTGTTTTTATAATCAGTGTCGAATAAATAAAAATTCTGTGAATCAGCATTTATGTTAACCTGAGTCAGTGAAACTGAATCATTTTTGAAAGATAGAATAAATGGTAATCCACTATAAGTCACGGCAAAGGTTTTTTTATCTTTTAATCTAATTACAACTGGATACCATCCAGGATAAACATTCGATGAGTCTTCATAATTAAGAGTGGTAAAATAATCAGTCCCGGAAGTTGAGTAATCAGGGGCAATATAAATAGAATTTCCCTTGGCGAATGTACATATATATTTTTCAATTATGGTTTTAATTCTTCTCAATGTGTATAGGAATTTAAGATCATCATCATTATAAAAATGCAGATATTTTTTATCTATGAAAAGATTATTAGATGTCAGAATTTTGTTCTCTGAAAGATTGAAAATCAGTTCTTTATTGTTGAGGTATGAGTTGGCCCAGTCTTTCATTGATAATATGGCCAAAACATCTTCTATCCGCCATTCACGACTTATCAGATTCCGAACATGATTTTTGTTACGAACATGATTTATTCCTTTTACATAATTCTTAAGAACCAGAATTTCATTCTCTTTTAACTTCCCGGCAATTTGTTCGGCATTTTTTGTAAAACCGATAGTATTGGAAAGATTATTCAGAAGAGTGGCATCATCACCAGCATATTTTGAGGAATTTGCAGTTGCTATAGCTCTAAGGTATTCAATAACATTAATTCTATCCTTGGCATGAAGATAACCTAAAGCAAAATAAAAATCATTTATTGATTCGGTTTCAATTGTAGGAATACCTTTACTATCCCTTGTTATAGTTATTGTTGAATCGATTTCATTTTTTTCAGAACTGTTATAGGATATTTTTAAAACATTAAAAATGACAAAAATTATAACCAGAGAGATTATAGTAACAGCAATGACTGTAAAGGCTGTAATCTTTAATTTTTTTATAATCATAATTTTAGTCTTTTTTAATAGTAATACTGGAATTAGTAATTTCTATCTTAGTATAAAAATTATCAAGCATTGAAAAATATCTTTTAAATTCCCCTTTTACAGATATAACGGATTTTCCTTTTTTCAGCTGTGATATTCTTCTGATATTTTTAGTATAAATATAGCATTCAATGGGTCCTTTTTCAGATTGAATTTCAGCCTGAACGCAGAAGTCGTAATCAACATTTGTTGAATTGATTATATCCTTGACGAGTACATTCTCAAGCATAAGAACCTTTTCGGATAAGTTATTTTTTAATAGCAGAATTTCAGCAGGATTTGTTGATTTATCAATATTCTCTTTTGCCGTTACAAGGTCGGAAATTGTAATCTGATCTTTGAAAAAATAAAAGGAACTGCTGCAGGACAGCAATGATGTTGCAAGAATAATTGAAAAAATAATGTTTGATTTCATTAATTTAAAACTCCTGAATGATAAATCATTTAATGACTTATCTTTGATTTTTCGACGGATTTATTGAAAATTTTTTTCTGAAGAACTGTTAAAATAAAAATTATAAATATTCCTCAGCAAATGAATATTCTGTTACGTCTCATAAACTATTTGTAAATTTTTTCCCACGATCCATCGGCGTAGGGGAAATTATAATTACAATATACTCAAATATCACACTGTTAAAATAATTTATAAATAAAATCTGTCAACTTATTATAACAGTAACTTCTTATAAACTGGTGGTAAAATTGCTCTCCGCTGCGTCTTCGGCGTCGCAGAGACAGACCGCCAATGTTTTTTGAACGGTTACTTATAAAGACCTTTATTATAAAATAAATAGCAGAAAATTATGCTTGAAATCAATGGAATCATGTGAATTATGTCGGATATATAATCAAACGAGAAATGGTAATGGCAAAATTAAACAGAATAGATGAAGATAGTATTGTAAACAGTATAATAGGGACCGGTTCTGAATTCAAAGGCGAGTTTAAAATTAATGGCCTGCTCAGAATAGATGGTAAGTTTCAGGGCACTATTGATACTCACGGTAAAGTTCTTATTGGCCAGACAGGCGATGCAATTACGGACATAAAAGCGAAACTTGTTGTCGTGGGAGGAAAAGTGTCGGGTAACATTTACGCCACGGAGAGAGTTATTCTTTTATCTACAGGGGATATCAAGGGCAACATCATCACTCCGAGTCTTGTAATGGAAGAGGGTGTAAAATTTGATGGTAATTGTGTAATAAATAAGAGGGCTGAAGAGTAAGATGATAGAAATCCCCAGAGCAGATTCCAGAAAACCGGCACGTGAGGGAGTGAAAGCCAGAACAAGAGCTTCCTCCGGCGGTTCTAAAATTTCGACATTCACAACGGAACTTGAAAGCAGAATATCCCTTGAATTCAGCGGAAGTATTGAAGAACTTATGACTGATCTTCAGGATCAGGAGAAGAGATTTCTAGATTCACAGTCACTCTATGAACTGGAAAAGTATAAAACTCTCATAAAAAAAATATTAAAAATGATTCTTGAAAACGGATTTGAATCCCGCAGACTTGACCTTACTAACCGCGAAAAAAGAATGGGAAGGGCAGAGAAAACAGTTGTGGATAAGATTGATGAAAATCTTATCAAACTCGCTCAGATGATAACACGTTCCAGTGATGCATTTGATCTGATGAAAACAATTGAAGAGATAAGAGGACTTATCTTTGATCTTGTTTATTAAATCTTTGATCATTCAATAATTATAATGAATTTAAATGGTATAATCGGACATGACCGGGAATTACAGAATCTCTTATCGCTGAAGAATGGAGAGGGTGTACCGCATTCAATTTTATTTACCGGGCAGAGGGGTATTGGAAAAAGACTTATTGCTGAAAGATTTTTAAGCTCATTTATATGCAGAGGCGATAATCCTCCTTGCGGAGAGTGTAATTTCTGCAGACAGATTTCAGCCGGAACATTTCCGGATCTGATTATTCTTGAACGGGATGAGAAGGGTAAGATTCCCGTTGGAAATAAGGACAAGTTGATGCCCGGTTCAGTGAGATGGCTTATAGACAGACTCTGCAGGGCATCTTCTTCGGGAAATTATTCTGTAATAATCGATGGAGTTGATACAATTTCGGAGTCAGGACAGAATGCATTGCTGAAAACTATTGAGGAGCCATATTCAAAATCCAATATTTTTCTCATTGCAGAAAGTAGAACAGGTATTCTGCCCACTATTCTCTCAAGATGTATCGAGATTACTTTTCAGCCCTTAAAAAATGAAGATTTGATGAATATAATACAGATTCAGGGAAAGACCACCTCTGAAACCGGGCTTTTTGTTGCTATTTCAGGGGGTTCTGCTGACATTGCACTTAAACTTCATGATGAAGCCGTTTTCAATGAAATTAAGGTTTTATGCAGGGCAATTTCAGGTTTTGTCAGGAATAGTAACAATGAAATGTTTAAATATACTGATATTAAATCGGTGCCGGATAATGATTTTTTATTGATTGTACTTATCAATATTTACAGTTATATGGTAAGGCATGGAATTGGCGGTGATGTAAAATTAATTCCAGAGGATTTAGTTGTAGGTCATGAAGATGCGGTAAAGATAGTAAGAATACTGCTTGCTTTAAAGAAGGGGCTTGGCAACAATCTGAATGTGAAGAATATTTTGAAAGGATTTATGTATTCTTTCAAAGAAATAGACTCTTCCGGATTTCCGGAAGCGGATTTTTCGTGGTTATAACAAATTTTTCCCATGCAGCTGCGCTGCACGGGAGAGAGGGGTACAGGGGGCGTCGCCCCCTGTACCCCTCTCTCCGCCGGTGCGAAGCACCGGCATTTAATAGCAGCCAAAGGCTGCATTACGATATAAAATAGTTGAGGATGATATGGAAGTTTCAGCAGTAAAATTGAGAAATAGCTATCAGATATATTTCGTAGATACAAATAATTTTTTTCTAAGACAAAATTCACAATGCGTTGTGGAGATTGAACATGGCATAGACGTGGGACGTGTGGTTAAGATCCGCGGTTATCAGAACAATCCAACCATTGCTGTAACCGGAAAAATCCAGAGAAAAGCCACTCCCGAAGATTTAAGTAAAATTCCTGAACTGGAAGCAATTGAAGCTAAGGCCTTCACAGTCTGCCGGGAGAAATCCAAGGCAAAAAAACTTGATATGAAGCTTGTTTCAGTAAAATGTCTTTTTGATAAGACTAAAATAATTTTTTATTTTGTCGCTGAGAACAGGATAGATTTTAGAGAACTTGTCCGCGAACTGGCAGCTGTATTCCGTACAAGAATAGAGATGAGGCAGATCGGTGTAAGAGATGAAGCCAGAATTGTCGGCGGATACGGACCATGCGGTAAGCCGATGTGCTGCCTTTACCAGAGAGAGGAGTTTGAACCTGTTTCTATAAAAATGGCAAAGGAACAGAATCTCAATCTCAACTCAATGAAAATTTCCGGTATGTGCGGAAGACTTCTCTGCTGTCTCGGATTTGAATACAATACCTATAGAGAATTAAATGAAACAATGCCTGCAATTGATTCGGTAATTGTAGCGAAGGATAAATCTTTCAGGGTAGTCTCTGTGAATACGTTAAAAGAAACTGTTATGATAAAAGAAGGGGACCGTTTTCTCAATATCAAAACAAAAGATATGGAGCTGAAAGACGGTAAACATAAAATAAAAGATGAACTTATAGAAGAGTTGTTCAGGATAGACGAAGATTTAGATAAGTAGTTATATTAGGGGTTCGCCAAAACTTTTTATATTGTCATTCCGGTTTTGCATCATCCGAGCGAGCAAATACCGGAATCTCCTTATTAAATGTATGTGTGAGATTATCGAAGATCTTCCTTTGGTCGCCGGCATTCCGTTACACTCCAGCCGGAATGACTAAAGAATATTTTTAGTCAGCCCACATATAAGTTTTTGAAAATTGGAATCAAAGAGATATAGTTGAGGATGGAAATGAAAAAAGCTTTTTATGTTACAACACCGATTTACTATGTAAACGCAGAGCCTCACATAGGGCATGCATATACAACTATTCTTGCAGATTTTGTTCATAGACTTCATTCAGTTCTTGGCTATGATTCATTTTTTTTAACAGGTACTGATGAATATGGTGAGAAAATTGAAGCTGCTGCGACTTTAAACAATATGACTCCTCAGGCTTATGCGGATAAAATCAGTGGTAAATTCAGGTCTGCATGGGATGAAATAAATATTAATTATTCAGGTTTTATTCGCACCACAGAAGACCGGCACAAGAAAGTGGTTCAGAATATTCTACAGAAAATCTATGATAAAGGTGATATCTATTTCGGAAGCTATGGCGGTAACTACTGCGTAGGTTGTGAGAGGTTTCTTACTGATAAAGAGATTATTGACGGCAAGTGTCCTGAGCATAATAAAGCACCTCAATTTATAGAAGAGAAAAATTATTTTTTCAAAATGAGCAAATATCAGGATTGGCTTCTTGATCATATAAATAAGAATCCCGATTTTATCAGGCCAGAGCGGTATAAAAATGAAGTTATATCAATGCTCAAAGGTGACGCGCTTGAAGATCTATGTATCTCACGCCCTACTTCAAGGCTGACATGGGAGATTCCGCTGCCCTTTGATAATAATTTTGTTGCGTATGTATGGTTTGACGCGTTATTAAATTATGTAAGCGGATTAGGCTATCCCGATGACGAAAAGTTTAAAAAGTACTGGCCTGCAGTTCAGCATATAATCGCTAAGGATATTTTAAAGCCTCACGGAATTTTCTGGCCTACAATGCTTAAGGCTGCTGATATTGAACCCTACATGAACCTGAACGTTCATGGCTACTGGAATATGGATGAGGCCAAGATGTCGAAGAGTCTTGGTAATGTTGTTACTCCTCATGATCTTGTCAGTAAATATGGAAATGATCAGATAAGATATTTTTTCCTGAAAGAAATGACATTTGGTCTCGATGCTAGATTTAACGAGGATCTGATTATAGATAGAATTAATTATGACCTTGCAAATGATTTAGGGAATCTGATTAATCGTACATTTAACATGGCGGGAAAATATTTCGAAGGTAAAATTCCGGAATTAGGAGAGGATAAGGCGTTAAGAGATGATCTTCTGTCCGGGCTGAAAAAAGCTTCAGAGAGTTATGTTGATCACTGTTGTAAATTTCAGTCGAGTATCGGTCTTGAAAAGCTCTGGGAGTTTATCCGTTCGTTAAATAAGTATGTTGATGACACAAAGCCCTGGCAGCTTGCGAAAGATAATAATATGGATAAACTTTCTTCGGTAATTAGAAATCTTCTTGAGGCGATTTACAGCACAGCAGTTCTTCTATCACCGGTTCTGATTTCGATCTCTCCGGCAATTATAGCTTCACTAAATGGAGAGAAGGCAGCAACTGATATAGATTCTCTGAACAGTATGAAAAATCTGAAGTCCGGTGATTTGCTTAAAGATCTAGGTATACTTTTCCCGAAGATTGAAAAAGCTAAGCCGGAAGTAAAACCTGAGCCAGTTAAAGAGAAGAAAACTGAATCCGATGGTCTGATTGAGATAGGTGATTTCGGAAAAGTTGATATCCGCGTTGCTCTCGTAATTGACGCGGAAAAAGTTGATGGCTCCGATAAACTTTTATATCTTACAGTTGATTCCGGTTCTGACACAAGACAGATCGTTGCTGGAATTGCTCAGGTATATTCTCCTGAAGATATTAAGGGGAAAAAGGTATTGCTGGTGTCGAATCTAAAACCTGCAGTAATATTTGGAAAGGAATCAAGGGGAATGCTGCTTGCTGCGAAGAAAAGCAGTAAAGACAAACCTCAGGTGATTTTTGCAGATGAAAGCATCCCGGTGGGAGCAAGGCTAGGTTGATATTTTATGCTGATAGGTATAATGTCCGACACACATAACGATATTGAGGCAACTAAAAAGGCAATTGCTATTTTCCAGAGCAAGGGTATAAAAACCTTAATTCATGCCGGGGATATTACATCACCAAGAATGCTTCATTATCTGAAAGATTTTGAGTGTTATATTGTTCTCGGTAATGGTGATCTTATCGACAGCGAAGAAATTGATGTTAAAGCGAATGAACTTGGGATGAAGTCTGTCAATTTGAAATTAGAGTTTGAATTGTCAGATAAAAAATTTCTGTTATTTCACGGCCATGATGTTCCAATGTATAGAGAGGCTGTTGCATCGGGGAAATACAATTATATCATAAAAGGGCATACTCACCACTATGAAAATTATGTAACAAATAACTGCAGGATTATCAATCCCGGAGCAGTATACGGTCACGATGAGTCTTCCATAGCTATTTTAGATACTGAAACTGATAAGGTTGAAAAGATAGATTTAGAAGAGATATAGGATGTTATTTAAAATAGTTTGCTAACTGTCATACCGGCTGTAGTGTAACGGAATGCCGGTATCTCATACAATATGTTTTGTAAAGGAGATTCCGGTATTTGCTAGCTCGGAAGATGCAAAACCGGAATGACAAATGTGTTGTTTAGTGCGGTCCCTGAGCCTGTCTAAGAGTTACTTTATCTTCTCCATAATGCGTTCGAAATCATCGAGAGAGTAGTAGCTGATCTCGATTCTTCCTTTGCCTCCGGAATGTCTTATCTCAACCTTTGTTCCGAGTTTTGCTATAAGATCCTCTTCCATTTTTTTTATTTGCGGGCTTTTTTTAATCACAGCCTTTTGTTCCGTGTTTTTACTTTCATCTCCGTCGATTGGTTTTGAAGGACCGACTATCGCTTCGAGCGATCTTACTGAAAGTCCCTTCTCAATTATCTCATTAAAAAGACGAAGCTGTTTATCGGGATTTTCAAGAGAGAGAAGTACCTTCGCATGTCCGGCACTTATTCTTTTATCAATGATCCCCTCCTGAACCTCTTCAGGGAGATTCAAAAGACGAAGAGTATTGGTAACTGTTGTCCGGTCTTTACCTACTCTTTTAGCTACATCCTGCTGCTTCAGTTTAAATCTGTTTATCATCACCTTGTATGCCTTTGCTTCTTCAATGGCATTGAGGTTTTCTCTCTGGATGTTTTCAATAAGAGCCATGGTGAAGTTCTGTTCTTCGTCAGCCTCTATTACAATCCCTTTGATTTTTTTCATTTCATTGAGCTTGCATGCTCTGAGCCTTCGCTCTCCGGCAATGACTATAAAGAGGCCGTCTTTCTCTCTCACAATAATGGGCTGTATGATTCCCACTGCGCTGATTGATTCTGCAAGACCGGCGATTTCATGTTCATCAAAAAATGTTCTTGGCTGGTCGGGATTCGGAATTATTTTTGATATATCAAGATCTCTAACTCTGTTTTTATCAGTTACTAAATTTTTTTCAAAATCTTCAACCGAAGCAGGAGAGGTGGAAATAATTGAACCGAGTCCTTTTCCTAATGCTTTTTTAGTCATTGCTGATTACCTCTTCTGCGAGTTTTTCGTAAGCTACACTTCCGGGACAGGCTTTATCATAATGTCCTATAGGTTTTCCGAAGGATGGAGCTTCGGAGAGTTTGACATTACGGGGAATAATTGTCTGGAAAACTTTTTCCTTGAAGTATTCACGTACGTCATTGACAACCTGCTGGGCAAGATTGGTTCTTGGATCATACATAGTAAGTACAACACCCTCTATTTTAAGGGCTTTATTCAGCTGCTCCTGAACCATTACAATAATTCTAAGTAGCTGATTTATTCCTTCAAGGGCGTAATACTCGCACTGAAGAGGAATTAAAACGGTGTCAGCCGCAACTAGTGCGTTTAGTGTAAGAACTCCAAGTGACGGAGGACAGTCTATAAATATATAGTCATACCGGTTTTTTATTGCAGCCATTTTTTTCTTGAGTATAAATTCCTTCTCATCAATTTCATGAAGATCTACCTGCGCTCCGGAAAGATGTATATTTGCCGGGATTATTGAGAGACCTTCAATGTCGGATTTAAATATGGCCTCTTCAATGGGAATCTCTCCAAGAAGAACTTCGTAAATGGTTGTCTCCATCTCTTCGGCATTGACACCTATACCGTAACCCGCATTTCCCTGAGGGTCTATATCTATAATAAGTACTTTTTTACCTTTATCTGCCAGAAATGCAGCTATATTTACAGTTGTTGTTGTCTTTGCGACACCACCTTTCTGGTTTGAAACAGAAATTACTCTCCCCATTTGAAATACTCCTTTTATGCAGGATTTAATATGAAAAATTAAAATATCTTATATCTTTTTAAAAACTTACTAATTAAGGGACTATTTCTTCAGTTCGAAGATGCAGATTCAAATCTTTTAAACCTGCATTAGATAGCTATAATACTACTATTTGTATTTACGGGGTCTAAAGGGTGAAACCCTTAAAAAGCCCCCCGCAGGGGCTTTTTAGGTTATAAAATTTTGTTTTATAACCTGCTGCTATATTCATTAGATGAAAACTAATGTTTATTCTGTAAATCAAAAAATAGGTTAACTGCTCAAAAACCGGATGTAATTATACTTTCTCCGGGCCGAAGACGCGGGTGAAATACATTTCACGACAAGCCATTGAGCAGATAATTTGTTATCTTAGTCTTGATATTGCCACTTTCAGGAATGCAGCAAGAAAAACAACACCTAAAACAGCCAGAATAATTTTTACAGCATAAGTTACACCAGGGGGAATAGCTGCGCCATATGCTGACACTACAGAATGCATTATAAACCGTTCTTTTCCAGATGGATAGATTTTAACGAAACAGTAATCCTCTTTCAGTGAAATTATATTGTAGCTCTGGGCTGTTTCCTGAAAATCACGCATAACTATCAGGGACATATTTCTATCATAAATCTCAAACATATAGCGGGCGCCATCTGAAAGAAAATGGATGGTATTGTTACCCTCTTTTAGGGTAAAGTAATATGTTCTATAAGCCTCCCCCCCTAAAAAGGAATCGACTATTATACCTGTCGGTTCCTGGGAACGGGCTTTGACCATATCAATTGCATCTTTGCGAAGGTGACTTCCTGCTATACGGTAGATATTGAAACGCTTGAATTCACTATAAACACTGCTGTAATAGCTTGTATAAAGTATCTCTCCTCCGTCATGAATGAGTACACTTATAGGTCCTGATTTATCTCCGCGAGGTGTGGAAAATGTCCCTTCTGCAAGAACCTCTGCGCCTGATACATGCTTTAAGGCGATCCAGCCGGTATATTCCATATAAAGGGCTGTTTTTCTTTTAAGACTGAATTTTGCAAGGTCGCCTTTAATATCAGCTTCAATACGGCCGGGGATTCCCATATATGGGAAATCATCAAAAAAATCGAATTTGTCATATGCTATGGCCAGCTGTTTAAAGGCATAACCGGAAAAATAAGATGATCCGCCGTGTGATGTAAAATTCCTTAAATTTTTCCTGAAGCTGTCTTTGTCCAGTTCAAAGAAATCCTTCGAAAGTTTGACCGAAGTGAAATCTTTCCCCTCCCAGTTAACATCGAGATTATCTTCATATTCCGACGAGATTCCCGAGGGAAAAAAAATGGAATCATATTTTGAAAATGTATCACTGCTGCCAAGATCTTTAAACTCTATCAGGTCATAATTAATATGATAGGTATCGAGAACAAGTTCAATATTGTCAAACCGGCTTTTAACAACGGCAATTTTGTTCCATGCATAGAGATTAGAGGATGCGCAGATGGCAGTAATTACTGCTGCTGCTATATTTATCTTTTTTAATGTCATTTGGGGCTCCGGGGGAATAATTTCATTTTTGCATTGTGAGTCAATAAAAAAAAGTTGATTAATAAATCAACACATGAACAATGTCTCATATGTTCATGTGTGTGAGAGGAGGTTTTGTGAAAAACACAGGTTCAAAACTTGATGATTCTAAATTTATAGAACTAGCAGAGTTTTACAAAATTTTTGGTGATCCCACAAGACTGAAAATTCTCTTATCTTTATATAGTGGAGAGTCCAGTGTTACAGAGCTTTCAAAAAAAGTAAATATGAACCAGTCGGCAGTTTCTCACCAGCTTAGGATTTTAAAACAGGCAAGACTCGCCAGAGTCAGGAGAGATGGGAAAAATGCATATTACTCCTTTGATGATGAACATATAGATTTAATTTTAAAGCTCGGTATTGAGCATATACTTGAAGTTTAGGAGAACAACGATGCATAATCATAATGAAGCAGGTAGTCACAGTCATCATTCTCATGATATTCATCACACCGGAGATGGATTTAAATTTCTAGCAGTTATAATTCTGAACATTATTATCACCATTGCGGAATATGTCGGAGGAATTCTCTCGGGAAGTTTAGCTCTGATTTCCGACGCCGGGCACAACCTGTCGGATGTACTCTCGCTTGTCCTGGGGTATACAGGGGAAAAAGTATCGGAGAGAAAAAGAACTGATTCATATACATTCGGTCTAAAGAGATTTGAGGTGCTCATAGCCTTTATAAACGCGCTGACTCTGGTGATTATCGGACTGTATATTTTTTATGAGGCTATCGAGAGGTTCAGAAATCCTGTACCTGTAGATTTTGCAATTATGCTCCCCGTTGCAGTTATCGGTCTGGCGGGAAATCTCATATCTATGTTCTTTCTTGGTCATGGGGGAAATAAGAGTATTAATATGAGAGCTGCATTTCTTCATCTTTTTTTTGACGCGGTTTCATCTGTTGCGGTAATTGCTGCGGCGGTTATAATTTATTACACATCGAATTACTGGGTTGATATTGTGATAAGTGCTTTCATAGCAGTTATGATTATCTGGAGTTCACTTGGGATACTTAGGGAATCATTGAGGATATTTCTTCAGGGTGTGCCGGGGCATATAGATTCAGCAGAGGTTTACGATGCAATCCGCAATATAAGCAGGGTGGAAAGTCTTCATGGTCTTCACATATGGTCTATCAATTCCAAAGAAGTTTTCCTTTCATGTCATATCTGCCTAAATGCAGATTCGGGAACCTTTTCTGATGAGATAATTATGGAGATAAATTCCATGCTTAACGAGAAGTTTAAGATTGAACATACTGCGATTCAGGCTGAACTTAAAGATTTTTGCGGAAAACAGAGCGGGGAGTGCTGCAGTCATTAAAATTTTGTAAGGTTCAGAGCTGTTTAAAACAAGCTCTGAACCGGCAAAAAAAATTATTTTTTTTCAGTTTCGCAGCATCCGCAACAAGGACATGTGCATAATCCAAACGGAGTGTATGCAGGGCAGTGTTTTACCCAGGCTGTTCCAAGATTTAGCAAGCCGAGAATTAGAAGTATAATCGTTCCTACTACACCAGGTTCAAGGATGATTATGTTTACCAAGAATGATATACCGATCAATGTTCTTATAAAAGCGTCGGCGCTTCCCATATTCTGCTTCATTGTGTTCCCCCTGAATTTAAATAAAATTAGAATAGTTGAAGATAAGCAAACCCCGATTCATTAGTAAAGGAAAATTTTATTATTGACACCAAAAATTACCGCTATTTTTTATATAAGCAGGAATGAAAATTAATAAATGCCTATGTATCTGCTCAGAAATCGTAGGTAATTGTGCTTTCCCCCGCACCGCAGGCGCGGGGGAATTATATCGATCTAAAAAGTGAGGATTTTTATGGCAAGAGTTTTATCCGGTATCCAGCCTTCAGGTTCGCTTCATATTGGTAATTATTTCGGGATGATGAAACCGATGATTGAGCTGCAGAAGAGCAGTGAACTTTTCTGTTTTATTGTCAATTATCATGCCATGACCACTCTTCATGATGGTGCCGAACTTAAAAAGAATACAATTAATGCAGCCGTAGATTTTCTTGCCCTTGGTCTTGATCCTGAAAAATGCTATTTCTGGGTTCAGTCCGATGTACCTGAGGTTATGGAGCTTTCATGGATTCTGGCCTGTCATACCTCCATGGGTTTGCTTGAGAGAAGTCACAGTTTTAAAGATAAGGTAGCCCGGGGACTTGTTCCAAATGCCGGTTTATACACCTATCCGATTCTTATGGCTGCGGACATTCTTCTGTACGACGCGAACATTGTTCCTGTAGGTAAAGATCAGAAGCAGCATATTGAAATTGCTCGTGATATTGCAGGAAGTTTCAATAATACCTACGGAGATATTTTTGTTATACCGGAGGGTAAGATAGAGGATGAAGTTGCAACTATTCCGGGAATTGACGGACAGAAAATGTCGAAGAGTTACGGTAATACGCTTGATATGTTTGAAGATGAAAATTCTCTGAAGAAAAAGGTTATGAAGATTATTACAGATTCAAAACAGGTTGAAGATCCGAAGGATCCCGATACATGCAGTGTCTTTGCACTATATAAATTATTTGCATCAGAGAGTCAGCTTGCGGATATGCGCGAGGTCTATCTTAAAGGCGGTACAGGTTACGGGCAGGTGAAGAAAGATCTCCTTGAGATTCTCATTGAGTACTTCAAGCCATACCGTGAGAACCGCAAACGGTTTGAGAATGATCCGGCAGAGGTTTATAATATTCTGAAGAAGGGTGCGGACAAAACCAGAGGTGTTGCATCTGTTACGCTCAAAAGAGTAAAAGATGCAGTGGGGATTAACTATTGAGGTGAGTTTTTAAAGAACACAGGATAGTGAGTTGGAATTTACTTGACTTTCCCGGAGTTAACTATTAGTACTTTGTTATATGAAACTTTCAGATGATATTAAAAATAGAATTATTGGAGCTCTTGCTCCTTTAGATCCATACAAATTGATTCTTTTTGGGAGCTATGCCAATGGCAATCCGACAGAGGAGAGCGACATAGATTTATATGTGGTAACTAAAGATGATTTTTTGCCAAACAGTTGGAGTGAAAAAAACGAAATATATTTAAAAATTTCAAGACAGATTAGAAGCATTAGAAGTGAAGTACCAATAGATTTGATAGTTCATACAAAACTGATGAATCAGAAATTCATCGAATTGGATAGTTCCTTTTATAGAGAAATAACCCAAAATGGAATATCTTTACTATGAATAAAAAAATGGCACTTGAATGGCTCAAGTCTGCCTCTGATGATCTGATTTTAATTGAAGAGATAATTAATAATAATTATTTAACGCACATGGCTGCATTTCACGCCCAACAGTCCGTAGAAAAATCCCTGAAAGCGATTCTTGAATATAATAACCGCAAGATACCAAAAAAGCATGATTTAATATTATTAAAAAGTCAAGTGTCAGATTTTATTGAAATTATTGACGATGATATACTGGATAGTTTGAACAGACTTTATATGGAATCCAGATACCCCGGAGATTTGGGATTACTTCCAAACGGGAAGCCTGGAATTGAAGATGCCAAAGTATTTTATGAATTTGCGAAAAGCATATACAAAAAAGTTGAAAATATTTTGTCTTAAATTACCCCCTTTAACAAAGGGGGCAGGGGGGATTTTCAGTATTAAGTTCTGCTTCACTCTTCACATGGCTGCTGATACTGGGCAATCATTGTGTCGAGCTTTACAATATAATCCTGCATATGTGATGGAAGTTCTGCAGTAAAAGATAACTCCTCCCCTGTCACGGGATGCTTAAACTTAATGTATGATGAAGCAAGTAGTATGTATGGGACCTTGTACTTTGCCCATTTTTTTGAATATATCTGATCTCCGATTACAGGATTTCCCATGGCAGATAGATGTACTCTTATCTGATGAGTTCTCCCCGTATGTATCTGCACATCAAGCATTGTGAATACACCAATCGGAGTATGCCATATGCGCGAAATCGTAAATTCTGTTATAGCTTCGCGTCCCTCTTCATCTATTGTCATTTTCTGTCTGTATTTTTTATGGCGTGCAATTGGTCTGTTTATTACATCGTGATTTTTTACCGGTTTGCCTATGGTTATCGCAGTGTAATGCTTTTCAACAGTTCTTGATTGAAACTGTTTCACCATCCCCTCATAGGCTTCATCTGTTTTTGCAATTACCATCAGTCCCGAAGTATCTCTATCAAGTCTATGGACTATACCAGGCCTATGGGCATCGCCGGCAGATGATAGAGTTTTAATGTGGTATAGAAGGGCGCTCACAAGTGTACTTCCGTAATTTCCCGGACCGGGATGAACAACAAGTCCAGGCTGTTTATTTATAACTGCAATATCGTTGTCCTGATAGACTATTTCCAGAGGAATATTCTCTGCAACAGATACTGCATATTCCTCAACGGAAGTTACGATGATTTCTATTTCGTCGTCAGTTTTGGCTTTGTAGTTTGATCTTGTGGGGTGTCCGTTTACAGTGATCTGGCCGTTTTTTATCAGTTTCTGTATCTGGCTTCTTGTTATATCAGTTTCCAGAGATGCCGGTATTACACGATCGATCCTTTCGAGATCGAATTCTTCCGGTACAGTTATAGTATATTTTTCTTCCAATGGTTCCTCTTTTTCGGGATTGAGTTTAATTTCCGGAATTCAATGGAAAATAAATTACAACCAGATTTATGGCAGCTGCTCAAGCCCAGAGTTACTTTGTCTCCGCCACGCCAGAGAGCAATTTCGCCATTTGTTCAAGAGAAGTTACCTTTTAGGTCATTTTATATTCTGTACATTTGTTGACAATAATTTTATTGTATCTAAAGGTAAGTTATTATATCTTAACTTAATTGAGTTTTTCTCTAAAAATTAGATTTTTTGACAAACACTGCAGCCCATGCGGGGATTTTAAGCGGTTTCACCCTTAGACCCGTAAGAAATAGATTATACTGAGTTAATACTGATAAATATGAGTGAACTAAAAATGCTGAAAAATATCAATATCAAAGAAAAAGTGAACTCTTTTGTTCCATACCTTGCTACCTTTTATTATATAGAGATTATTTATCTGATGATATTTGCTAACTTTTTATACGGAAAGATTTTTGCCGTTGCTGCGGGTCTTCTCACGACTTTTTTTCTAACCTTTCATATAATCCGTTTATTTAATAAAAAAGATATAAACAGAAAAATTCAGCTGTATTTTATGGATATTCATTTTGCATATTCTCTGGCATATTTTTTTAACAGAGTTTTTTCAAGCAGCGATCTTACATCCGTTGATGCTGTGGTTATATCTTTCCGTTTTATTATAGCTCTGATTGAAATTACATCGGTACTTATTCTTACCGATAGAATTATTAGAAGTGAGTACACTGATTGAAATAATGTGCATAAAGCGGGCTTGCGCCCGCAATCCAACCCGGACGGGGGCTTTTTAAAAAGTTTTAAAAAAACGAAATTTAAAGGGAATAATTGTATAAGGAGAGATAAATGAAAATCATAGTTTTGAACGGAAGCCCGAAAGGGGATGTTAGTGCTACAATGCAGTATGTCCATTATATGAGTAAGCATCGCCCTGAACATGAAATTAAAATTCACAACATATCTCACCAGATAAGAAAAATAGAGAATGATGAGAAAGTCTTTCGTGAAGTTATAGATGATATTCGATTATCGGATATGGTCTTATGGGCTTTTCCGTTATACGTTGCTCTTGTTCCATCACAGTATAAGCGGTTTATTGAATTATTGTCAGAGCGTAAAGCGGAAAAGGTTTTCCGGGGAAAGTATGCTGCAGTGCTCACAACGTCTATACACTTTTTTGATAATATTGCTCATTCCTATATGCGTGCAATCGCTGATGATCTGGGAATGGTTTTTGCAGGATCATATTCTGCTGATATGTACGACCTGATGCACAGCGCTAAGCGTGAAAATTTTATGACCTTTGCTGATTCGATCTTTGCTGCTGTTAATGAGCGCCAGCCCTCATCTGCGGTATATCCTCCAATAAAGCCGACCAGATCGATATACCGTCCGGGAAAGGTAATTTCTAAAATTGATTCCGGTGATAAAAAAATACTGATACTGACCGATCTCGAGCCTGGACAGAAAAATCTGGCGGGCATGATAACGCGGCTTGGTAATTCATTTAAAACAGCACCGGAAATAATCAACCTTCGTGACATCGACATTAAAGGTGGATGTATCGGATGCATCCAATGCGGATACGATAACAGCTGTTCTTATGGTGAGAGCGACGGCTACCATGAGTTTTATGAGAGTAAGGTAAAGCCGGCTGATATAATCTTCATGGCAGGATCTGTTTATGATCGCTATCTTTCCTCGAAGTGGAAACAGTTTTTTGACAGAGCGTTCTATAATACACACATTCCTGTACTTGCAGGTAAACAGATAGGGATGATAATTTCAGGTCCGCTTTCACAGATTCCATTTCTTCGTGAATTTGCAGAGGCGGTTACAGAGTGGCATCTTGCTAATTCGGTGGGCATTGTTTCCGATGAGTCTGGTGATTCACGGGAGATCGATGCACTTATCTCAAATATTTCTAAGAAATCACTCTGGTTTGATGAGCGTAAGTATGTACGACCGCAGACATTCCTGGGGGTAGGAAGCGGAAAAATATTCCGTGACGATGTTTTTGGACGGCTTAGATTTCCGTTTATAACTGACTACAAATATTACAGGGAGCACAATTTTTTTGATTACCCGCAGAATAAGTACAAGGTGCGTATGACTAATTTTGTACTTATGTTTCTTGCAAGATTTTCAGGCTTCCGTGATCAGGTATATAAGCGTCGGATGAGGAAAGAGATGATTAAACCTCTTAAGGGTGTAGTGAAGTACAAGTAACATCGGATCTTCACAATACGGAATGGTGCGCCGCATAGCTGCGTAGTTATAATATTTTAGAGAAAGGAAAAAATTATGAAAAATCATAAATTATTTTTAACAGCAGTAATTATAATCGTAGTGGCAGTTTCGTGTGGTAAAAATTCATCAAAGAGTTATACATTTAAATATCAGACGGATCCTCAGGTCAAAGAGCTAATCCGTAATATGCCGGAATATCCGGAAACTAAATTTGTTGTGTTTTCAGATGCCCACTTCCATGATCCGCTGCTCGGCACATCGGGCGAGGCATTTCAGCATTATCTAATTGGCGACAGAAAGCTTCTTCATCTCAGCGGAGAGATACTGGATTCAGTTATAAAAAAAATAAAAACAGATAAACCTGATTTTATTTTAATACCGGGGGATATGACTAAGGATGGAGAAAAAATTAATCACGAACAGTTCAGTAAAAAAATCGGTGCACTTACTGATATTACATCTAAAATATATGTTATCCCCGGAAACCACGATGTACGAAATGGCCATGCTTTCCGGTATAATGGAAGTGTGAAAGAACCGGTGGATTCGGTTACACCGGAGGAGTTTAAAGTAATATATAAAAAATTCGGATACAGTAATCAGGTTGCGGCAGATGTGACTTCGTTAAGTTATGTAGCAGAACCGGTTAAAGGTCTATGGGTACTGGCTCTTGATTCGTGTTTGTGGCGTAACAATAAACCGGGAGAGCACTCCGGTACAGATGGTGAATTTTCCGAAGAGACTCTGCGGTGGATAGAAGAAATGCTGATCAAGTCGAAGATTGAGAAGAAAGCGCTTGTAGCATTTATGCATCACGGAGCGATGGAGCATTATCCCTATAACGAAAAGTTTTATGGACAATATGTAGTTAACAATTCAAATCAGATTACCGATCTTTTTGCGGCGTATGGAGTAAAGGTTGTATTTACCGGACACTATCATGCTCAGGATATCACACTGAAAAAGACAGATAATCCCGGCCGTTTTGTATATGACATAGAGACCGGATCGCTGGTGACTTATCCATCTCCATATAGATTTATTACAATCAGCCGTAACCAGAAATTAAATGTAGAGAGCCGGATAACTACATCGGTTGCATCACATGAAAAGGATTTTGAAAAATATTCTTATGACTTTCTTTTTAAGGGTACAGTAAGGATGGCAGACGATGCGCTTGCAGGGTATAAAGTCTCAGAGAAAGATATGAAAGTGCTGAGTCCTGCAATAGCTAAAGCCTATATAACACATCTTTCCGGAGATGAAATTAAACCTGACAGCAAACTTTCTTCTGAGGGACTTGGCCTGCTGGGGAAACTTGCACTGATGCTTAAGGGAAATCTTATTGAAGGATGGTACACCGACCTTGCGCCTTCGGATAACCGGATTGAGATAGATTTAAAAAGCGGAGACTGGGTAAAGAAATAAAACAGAACCGGTTAATGTATCCAGTAACCTGATTGACCCTAAAGTTTACACGCTGTCATACCGGCTGAAGTGTAACGTAATGCCGGTATCTAATACGCCTGATTTTATCAGGAGATTATCTAAGATCTTCCTTCGGTCACGGTATTTGCAGAAATTGAAGCTGCAAATACCGGAATGATAAATACTTAAAATGCATACTTTTGAGAAAGTCCCGTTAGTAAATAATAATGTACTACGGCTAATCTCTGAAAAGAGTTTCACCCTTTATAAGCCATGATGTTCCAAAGGCAGAGAGCATAATAATTTCAAGTATCAGCGGAATTTTATAGTAGTCGGTCCTTGCCGGACCTAAAATTAAAGTAAAAATTGGAAGCATCATCAATGAGATAAGAATAATGATTCCGCACACTCTGTATATTGCGTTACGGATTTTTTTGTTTATGGTAAAATCTTCCGGTTTGCGGCTGCTCCTGGTGAAAAGAAAAAAAGAATTGAATGCCAGCAAAATAAAAAAGACAGCAGCGCATGCAATATGAATTATATTTGAAGCATCAGGATTAATCTGAAAAATACCAATCGGTTGAGGAGGAAATCCTGCATATAGGCATGGAAAGAAACAAATGCCGAATCCCGCAAGTCCGCATAATGACGATACTATGTTGTCAATTTTTCCGTATCCCTTATAAGTAATCAAAAATATAGATACACCGGACATCAGGCCTACGAAGAAATCCCGCATATTAGTATAGTAATAAACACTGATAGATTTCTGGATATAAGTACCTGCAAAGAGTAAACCGCCGGCAATACAAATAAATGGCAGTAGTATTCCCATAATTCCAATTAATCTGCGCTGAGTAATATATGAAATAATTATGTCCGGATTGCTGTTGTTAAACATATAATCCTCCTGGGTTTAGTGCGATTTATATTAAGTGGTCACGCCCTTTGCTAAATGAACATCTTTGGTCTAGTAGTTGTCATTCCGGTTTTGCAGTTTCAATTCTTGCGAATACCGCAATCTCATACTGTAAATATAAAAAGAAACTACATTTTAAAATGATATTTTATCTGTGAGATCCCGGCATTCTGCTAACGCTCCAGCCGGGATGACGTGCAATATTAGTACCCCGAAAAATAAATTGCAACCTTGATATATCAAGCTTTAATATTCTCTGCCACAGCGTGTCCGAATTCTGAGGACTTAAGGGAAGAGACTCCCGCCATCTGACTTGAAAGATCTCCTGTTACTTTACCTTCAGATATAGTTCTTTCAAATGCGTCTGTTATCATGTCGGCAGCTTTGTCCCATCCGATAAACCGCAGCATCATCTCTCCCGAGAGAATAAGTGATCCCGGATTTGCAATATCCTCACCCGCTATGTCCGGAGCTGTTCCATGAGTAGCTTCAAATATTGCGTGATTGTCTCCGATGTTGGCACCGGGAGCAATTCCAAGACCGCCAACAAGAGCTGCAAGCGCATCAGAGATATAGTCTCCGTTAAGGTTAGGTGCTGCTATGACATCATAATGTATTGGTCTTATTATTACTTCCTGGAAGAGTGCGTCGGCAATGCGGTCTTTTATTACCACTTTGCCTTCGGGCTGTTTCCAGTTATATTTTTCTTTAAGTTCTTTTTCGGTAATTGTATTGTCGGGGAATTCATCTCTTGCAGTTTCATAGCACCAGTCGCGGAATGCTCCCTCGGTGAATTTCATAATGTTCCCTTTATGCATTATCGTAACAGATTTTCTATTGTTGGTTATGGCATAACGGATTGCGTTTCTCATCAGATTCTTGGTGTTCCGGATGCTTATCGGTTTGATACCTATACCTGAATCTCCAGCAATTGACTGACTCATCTCGCCATTAAGAAAAGTAAGAACTTTCTGTAAATCAGCGCTACCCTCTTTCCATTCGATACCTGAGTAGAGATCCTCCATATTTTCACGGAAAATTACCATGTCGACATTCTCGGGAGATTTGACTGGACTTGGAACTCCTTTGAAATATCGCACAGGTCTTATGCATGAGTGAAGTTTAAACTTCTGTCGAAGAGCAACATTGATGCTTCTCATCCCTCCGCCGACCGGTGTTGTAAGTGGACCTTTGATTGCTATTTTATATTCTTCTATCTCCCTTAGAGTTTCTTCAGGGAGCCACTCTCCAGTGGCATTTTTTGCCTTTTCGCCTGCAAGAATTTCTTTCCAGATTACTTTTTTCTTTCCATTATATGCAAGCTCAATGGCTCTGTCCATTACCTCGCGGGCAGGTTTCCATATATCCGGTCCAATTCCATCCCCCTCTATATATAGAAGAACAGGATTATCAGGAACGTTTATTACCCCGTTGATATATGTTATTGTATTTTCTTTCATTGCGATACTCTCCGTATATTAAATTTTCCCCCTCCCTCGATGAGAGGGTTTAGGGGAGGGTGTGATCATTTCTAAATTAATTAGTATGTTTTTTTATCAGGAAAATGGAAGGGGAGAATTTTGTCAAACCGGTATTTAATCGTGATGGATAAAATTCTAAAATATTTAATCCGGAGCAACCGCAGCAGCCGGCAGTTTTTCGTAGAGTTTCAGATCAATAAAAAGATCCACCAGATCTGAATCGAGTTTATTATTATCCGCTTCCTCTTTAAGAATTTTAAGTACTATATTTACCGGTACTGATTTTTTGTACGGACGGTCCTGAGCTGTGAGAGCATCATAGATATCGGCAATTGCCATCATTCTCGACTGAAGAGATGTTGAATCCTTCCCCTTTAATCCATCGGGATATCCGCTGCCATCAAGTTTTTCATGGTGACGCATTGCTATTTCCGGGATTCTTTTATATTCCGGAGGCCATGGTATTTTACTCACGAATTTATAAGTTTCAATTACATGACTTTCAATTTCAAGACGTTCATCGTTGTTGAGGCTTCCCCGTCTTATCATCAGATTTACTTTATCATTGTCAGTGAGGATGTCAACTTTATTGCCGGTTATGTCTATGCACTCAATATGTTCTATTTCGTGAAGTATATCCGCAAGAACCTTTTCCGGGTCACGGTCAGAGACTGTGGGTTCATTGAGGGTTATCAGTTCTTCTTTTATTTCAATGATCCGGGTAAGCTTTGATGTTTTCTCACTACGGACTGCTGTCAGTTCATTTTCATACGGTTTGTTAAGATTCATTCCGTCGCGGAGTATCTCCATCTCTTTAGCGAAATATGCCAGCTCAAGGTAACGGTATAGATAGTCCAGCCGCAGTTTAAGATTATCAAGATCTTTGGGGTAGAGTTTTTTTGCTTTCTTAAAAATGTTGAGGTCTATATAAACTTTTCCGAAGTCGTGGAGGAGAGCTGCGAATTCCAGTTCCTTTACATCATTCTCGCTGAAATTAAAATCCTTCAGATAGCCGGAATGAACCTCATTTACCGCTGATGCCATCTCTTTGCAGATCTGTGCAACCCTGAAGGAGTGACCGGAAGTTGCCGGGTCCCGTGATTCAATGGCGGTTACCGATGCCTTGACAAATTCCTCGAACTGTTTCTGTATCTGGTTTATCAGCCTGTTATTTTCTATGGAGATAGCGGCCTGTCCGGCGATAGCCTCGAGAAGGCTGTTGTATCTTTCATCAAAGGTCACCACATAGCGGTCAAAATCCTCTTCTGTTTCGAGTTTAATTTCGTATGCGGCGTTATCGTATTTTTTTATACTATTGTGATCCTCTTTGCTGTTTATCAGCTGGATAACACCGATGATCTGATCAAGATGGTTTTTCATTGGAACAACGAGCATCGACCGGCTGATGTAGCTGTGCTGTCTGTCAAAGAACGGATTGAATGAATATGGAGCCATCTCCTGAATTTTATATGCATCGGGTATATTAAGAACTTCCCCGGTAACAGCAGTATATCCGGAGATTGACTTTTTGTTCATATCCATAACAAATTCCTCCAGGGGAATTTCTCTGGAAAAAGTATGAGAGTATTTGAACCTGAGACGTTTTTTTTCGTATTCATCCTCTTCAACAAGATAAATACTCCCCGCATCTGCACCGGTAATTTTTTTCCCCAGATAAAGAATAAGGCGCAGGAGTTTTTCCATATCCTTTTCACCGGAGAGTGATTTCCCGATATTAATCAGATCCTCCTGGTCTCTCTGAGCATCTGTGAGTCTGTTGAAATACCAGTTTTTTTTCTGTTCGTTCTCGTAGTGCTTTTCGATTATGGATAATGATTTGTTTATTACAAACTTAAGTTTTTTCTCAGTGGCGGTTTCAGGCAGAAAATCACTAATATGATATAACCGGTCGAGATTCTGATCGTCTAGATCCTCTTCCGATCCGACAAGCAGCATCTGGTAGAATATTCTGGAGTAATCGATCAGATTAAGATGTCTGTAAATATTTTTATAATACCGGACCGGTATTATCACAACGGTAAGTAATATGCTGTTATCAGATTCCAGTAGAATAGAATCGAATGTTTTTTCAATATTTTCCGAATAGATTATTTCAAACTCAATATCCGGTAGTATAGAAATGCTTTTTTTAAGCTCTTCTGCTATTATTATTTTTTTTATTAACTGTTTTCTGTCGGGGCGCATTTTAATATTTTTCCATTTAAGTATATTATAAAATAACTATAATTTATATTTGAATAATTGCAAGTCTTTATTGAAAAAATAAGTGCTATCCGCCCCGCCCCCTCTGGCCTTTGGCCATCTCCCCCATAAATGGGAGGAGAGGAAATACTAAAAATTCTGTATTACCCTTGCCCCATTAATGAGGAAAGGTGCCCGGAGGGCGGATAGGGGCGCAAATGGGGGTTACGCCATTTGTTCCTGAACGAGTTTATCCTCACCTTTAAGCACTACAATATTAGCCTCGCCGGGCGGAACCATCGGGTATACATTATATTCTTCGGTTACCGGTACATTGATAAGTACCGGACCTGGAATTCTCATACACTCTTCGATGCTGCGGGAGCGGGGATCGAATGGATCTATACCACAGCCGGTTATGTTAAAGTACTTCGCAATCTGGGGAAAATCGGGAGAACTGTGAAATATTGATGCTATATAATTTTTACTGTAGAAAAGCTCCTGCTGCTGGCGTACAAGTCCAAGCTGGCCGTTATTAAGGAGGATTATCTTTACGTTCAGGTTAAGGTCAGCAAGAGTTGCAAGCTCCTGTATATTCATAAGTATTGAACCATCTCCGCTGAAGCATATTACCTGTCTGTCGGGATTGGCAAGTGCCGCACCGATTGCAGCAGGTAGACCGAATCCCATTGTTCCGAGGCCTCCTGAAGTGAGAAAATTTCTTCCGGTACTGAAGGGGTACTTTCTTGCAACCCACATCTGGTGCTGGCCTACATCTGTTGTGATTATGGCATCTTTATCAGCAGCCTCGCTAACAGTTTTGATTACAGATTCAGGGTGAGACGGTCCGTTGTGACGGATTTTATCATAGCGCAGTTTTTTTACATGAGAGTTTTCTCTCCAGCTTTCCCTTTTGTTTTCATTAATCATCGGTATAATATATTCCAGCGCACTCTTTGCGTCAGATGCAAGAGAGATTGTGGTTTTCTTTATTTTGTTTATCTCCGAGGGATCGATATCTATATGTATAATATCAGCTTTTTTCCCGAAGTGCGACGGAGTTCCCGTAGTCCTGTCTCCGAAACGGCTTCCGATGCATATGATGAGATCGGACTCATCAAAGATTATATTTGTACTGTGGTTTCCATGCATCCCCACAAGTCCAAGGTAGAGATCATTATCGCACGGGTATGAGCCGAGTCCCATAAGGGAAACCGCAGTTGGTATTGAATTCTTTTCTGAGAGAGCCTGTAGTTCACTGAAGGCGCCCGATGCTATGATCCCGCCACCTGCATATATTACAGGGCGCTGTGATGAGTTTATTTTTTCAGCAATAGCTCTGCAGACTTCGTGCGGGAGCTTTTTATGGTTTGAGATTTCCGCCGGTGCCGGCAGACTTTCAATTTCTATTATACGGTTCTGAATATCCTTGGGTACATCTATAACAACGGGTCCCGGTCTTCCGCTGCATGCTATACGGAATGCATCGTTCATAATACCGGGTAGTTCCTCTGTACTTTTAACAAGGAATGAATGCTTGGTGATGGAGAGAGTTAAACCATACATGTCAACTTCCTGAAACGCGTCAGTCCCTATAAGAGAAAGTGGAACCTGAGCTGTAATAGCAATAATGGGGATTGAGTCCAGTTTGGCATCGGCAATTGCTGTGATAAGATTTGTGGCGCCGGGACCCGATGTTGCTATGCATACAGCGGGTTTACCTGAGGAACGCGCCATCCCCTGTGCAATAAATCCTGCGCCCTGTTCGTGCCGTGCAAGAACATGTTTTATTGAGCTTGAATATAGAGCGTTATAAAGAGGGAGCGCCGCTCCGCCGGGAATACCTGTGACAGTCTCTATTCCATGATTCTCTAACGATTTGATAATGATTTCCGCACCTGACATTTTCATAATGGGCTCCTTTTTGTTTTTTAAAATTGCTGTAAAACAAAAAAGCCCCCGCCGGTTTACACCGACGGGGGCTTTTATCTTATAGTATATAATAACTTACCCTACGGTATAAACCGGTATGTGCATGAGCTGACCACCACGACCACGA
>CAYVCQ010000021.1:0-83609 GCA_964450405.1 uncultured Leptospirales bacterium
ATATATAAGGGTTTTCCTTACTCCGAAATAATCATTTCCCCTAATTGACATATTTAAAAAAAAATGCATAATCAAGACACCATTTAAGTTGTATCATATTCATGATTTTCTCTCAGCCCCCGAAACTATAAATTTTGGGGGTTTTTTTTATTGCTAAATTTAGCATTTATACTAATAGTAAAATAATGAAAATAACACTATATACCATTAGTACTTCGGCTATCCTGCTTCTGATTTTTATTAGTTCGATAGGATGCGCCGGTTTTAGAACGGCATCCGAACAATGGGAGGGGATTTCAAACAATACTTTAAGAATTACCATTGCAGAATTCTTTCCCTTTGAAGAGATCGTTACAAATGATGAAATAAAAATTCAGATTAAAGAAAAATTAAACCAAAGAGCTACTCTGATTATTGCATCCCATCTTTCAATTAACCTTGATAGAAAAAAAATCAATGGTGAAACAGATGTTCTCCTTAATAAACTGATTAATAATGCAATTTCAACAGGCACACTTTCAAACTATGAATGTTCTGAAAACAATTACTGCACTGCATTTTCTGAATATGATATAACAGAATTGCAAAAAAATCTTGAGACGATAAATAACCAATAGATTTAAATTATTTAACATATCATACCTGTATAAGTTAAAAGCTTACCGGTATGATATGTTAATGATTTTATTAATTCTTGGTATAGGTAAAATCACTTTCAGAAAGGTATACAGCTTTATATGCATCATCTTTTTTTGCTACCAGATCATCACCTTCAACATCCAGCACAACTTTGGCCTTCAGGAATTCAGTTTTACCCACAACTAATTTGATCTTATGTTCCCCCGCTTCTATTCCGCTCCAGATATCATCTGAGAAATCATCGCTTCCTGTATTGTGAACGTAAATCATCATCTGATCATTTCCTGCAGGCACGTCTTTATTTGAAAAATTTAGTCTCTTTACATGTTTACCATCTATCCATAAATCAATAAAACCTTCAGCCTCTCCCTCAAGAGTTCCAAATTCTTTAGGGAAATATGCCCTGGCCCAGATCACTTCTGAATCTGTAAATTTACTCTTTAGTTTTACTTGCGATTCTTTACCCTTTTCAATTTTTGTATCAGAGAATAAAATATTAGCTGAACCGTTTTTGTTCATTTTCATAAATGTTGAAGCTTTAGCAAAAGCAATTGTACTGCATGCTACTGCTATCATAACCAGAATTACATTGATTCTTTTCATTAAAATTCTCTCCTTTTTTCAAACCTTTCATTTAACATATATAGAAAATAATAAATAGTCAATCAGAGTGAATATTTTTAAAAAGCGCTTGCAGTGACCTATTTTCGTTAAATCACTTAAAGATTTCATAGTCAGCACAAAACTCCTTCCGATTACATTTTGTGCATTGGGAGCCCATCCAGATTGCATCGAATTGATTCATAACCTGATTTACTAATCCCATTTCCTCAGAAATGATTCCCGATTCAAAATTTCTTCTTGAGGAACTTTTTGCCCCCATGCCTGCCCCGGTGAGATTTGCACTTCCTGTATAAATAAATGTTCCATCGATTATAACTGATTTAAAATGAACACGCGGACAAAGGATACGTTCTAAGCCGCCAATAAAATTCGGGTAGCGGTCAAAATCTTTCCTGAAATTCGGTCCAGGCTCTTTTGCATGAATAAGTCTTACGAGGACATTTTTACAGATTAAGTCAGAGAGAATTTCCAGAAAAGGAACCATTGACTTTCCCTTCTTTACGTGAAGATCCTTAATATCAGAAGTGGCGATCCATAAAAATTTTTTTGCTGCAGGAATTCTTTCAAGAATGACTTTCTCGTAGATTTCTTTATCTGTAATAAATTCTGTTTTTCCCATTTATTTTGCTTTCAGGATTTATTTCCATTCCCGAATATTTTCCTTTTTAAAAAAATTGCTCCCTCCGGACAGATCTCCATGCAGCAGTAACATCTTATGCATTTTGTATAATTGTACAATGGAATAAATCCGTCTTTAGATTTTTCTATTACTCCGGCGGGACAAATAGTCCTGCACTGATAGCAAAGAGTGCATTTTTTCTTATCAGGAACCGGTTTTTTTATTATGAGGTTTTTCAGCAATGTAGTATTTAAGGGCAGATTTCCAAAAAGAGATTTGGGCTTTGGAGGGATAAATTTATTATTAAAATCAGATAGTGATTCACCTGCTATTTTTATTTTTTCTATTGTTGAAATTCCAAGGCCTCTCTTTTCTCCCTCAATACAGATTACCGATTTACTAACTTCAAGACCGGCAATTGTAATGGCTACAGTATCAACCGCAATTGCATCCATCCCCGCTATTACAGCTTTTGACAATACCGGTTGTCCGCTCTTTCCTGGACCTTCACCTTCAAGCCCGATAATGCCGTCCATAAAAGAGATAATTCTATCTTTTTTTGAATATTCAAATGCACCATATAGATCAAGAATAAATGAAATGAATTCCTGCTCACTCTCAGTTTTCACATGCCATTTTGATTTTTCCAGACCATGTATTGTTCCAAATAAATTCTTAACGGCTCCGGTAAAATATGTTAATGTATGTGTTTTTAATTTCGGAAGGTTAAATATAAAATCAGCTTTAACAATATCTTCAGCTACATGAAATGATTTATATTTTTTTGCATTCTCATTTCTAATAACAGAAATTTTTGTCGTATCAGCGATTTGAATCTTCTCTTTATTTATGATCTCATCATAACCGCATTTTTTTAAAACTTTATCAATATGAAAAAAAGCCGGCGATTCCACAAGAACCGGTATTCCCTTATGTTCTTTTATAAAATGAATAACAGCCCGGAAAAATTCAGGGTGTGTAGTTACTCCACTTTCGGGAGAAGCAGCCGTAAGCAGATTCGGTTTTACAGCAATTTTTTTCCTTGAAATATTTGAAGGGTCAAAGGAAATATTTTTGCACGATTGATTAATCGCATCAAGAAGATCATCGCTATTATAATTACTGTATTTAAGTAACGAAACCTTGCTCATCTTTTCACTCCATAAATGTAGAATATTATATTTAGATAGTTTTCAAAAATATAACCCCCGCCAAAGACGGGGGCTATATTTTAAATATTAAACTTCACATAAAATTGTTAATGAAGGATGTCATCGTTTGAAGGATAGTAATGTCTTCTTGCCCATTCGAGTTTCTTTTTCTCATCCTGAGTTAATGAGCTCATACCATTTTTTGCTATCTTTCCAAGAAGTTCATCAATTATTCTCTTTGCTTCAATTCTTGCATCTATAACTTTTTTCTTGTTATTCAATCTGTTTTTTTTCTTAAATTTTTCAAAAAAGGAAATTCCCTGTTTTTTCGGGAAGCTTGAATTTCGCATAAATCTTATCAGAATAAATCCAGAGATAATGCCTCCAAGATGTCCGATATGACTGATATTACCCCCGGTGCCGGCAGTAGATGAAAGAGTACCAAAAAATTCCATTAGTCCGAATGCAAGAACCAGGTATTTAATTTTAATTGGAAACAGAAAATATAGTAGCACTTCCCTATCAGGCCAGAGAATTGCATAAGCGAGCAGAATAGCATATAGAGCACCTGACGCACCAATAGTTACTGCTGATGAACCAAAATTTACAAAAGCTATATAATTCATTAATGCAATAAATAAACCTGCTCCAATGCCTGACAGTATATAATACCTAATAAATTTTGTACGTCCCCAGACTATCTCAAGTTCTCCAGCAAACATCCAGATACCAAGAAGATTGAAAAAAATATGCATCCAGCCGCCGTGAAGAAACATATAAGTTAATGGCTGCCAGATCATAAATTTATTTATAAAACCATCATGACTTATACCAAATATAAACTCCATCCCGTTTGGTATAATTAAACCGGCGATCTGCTGAACTAAAAAAACAGCTCCGTTTAAAATCATCAGCCATTTTACTCCAGGTGTCATTGGACCACCAAATCTGATACTTATATTTTTCTGATACATCAGCATTCACCGCCATTTTCATGTTTCGTAAATTCTAGTCTGATTTTATTGAACTTCTCGGCATTTTTCAAAAATAGATTAAAAATCTCCGGATCATATTTCCCGCATTCTTTTGTCATTATAGCAATTGCTTCATCATGAGAATATGCTTCTTTATATGGTCTTCTTGAGGTTAGAGCATCATATACATCTGCTATTGAAACAATCCTTGCACTTAAAGGAATATCTTCATTTTTTAAACCGAATGGATATCCGGCTCCATCCCATCTCTCATGATGATATAAAATAATATCCATTGCCATATTGAGAAAAAAATCCGACCCTAAATCTCCAGATGCATTTTTTAGTGCATCGTAACCAATTACCGGGTGCTTCTTCATAATCTCAAATTCCTCTTCAGTGAGATATCCCTTTTTAAGAAGAATATAATCAGGGATACCAACCTTACCTATATCATGAAGAACGGAAGAGTCATATAAATCCCGCAGTAACCTTGCGTTGATTTCCGGATGATCCTCTTCAATCCTATATAACTGCATAAGCAATACTGAATAGTTGCGGATTCTCTCGAGATGATCCCCGGTCTCCGAATCTCTTGCATCGGCAAGACTGCTCAATGCAAAAATAGTAGCTCTCTGGGTTTTCAAAACTTCTTCCGTCCGCTGTGAAACCATCTTTTCAAGATTCTTTGAATGGTTCTCAATCTCTTTCATTAACTCAGCACGTTGTACACTTAGGGCAATCTGCCCTACTATCGATCTTATAAAAGCAATGTGGTGATTTTTGAAAAAAGATTTATTGCCTGATAAAAAGAAAATTAAACCCCGTATCCGGTTTTTCAATACAAGGGAAACCGCCAGAATTGAGTTTATTCCATTTCTATTTATTTCACCGAATACTTCATGCATCTTATTATTCTTTAAAAATGAAGATAGATCTTCAATATTTAGAAGATCTATCTCGCCTTCAATTAAATGCTTTATCGAAAGATCCGAAACAAAGAATCTATCCCCCTTCCTGAAAAAAGTGTAAAACTGACTTTGATTAAAAACCATATTTTCAATAGTCAGGAATGTATTTGTATCATTAAGGAGAGTCAGAACCATTCCATCAAATGGAATAACCCGTTTAAGCGAAATATGAAGTTTACTGAAGATTTCATCAGTACTCTTACCGCTATTGAGCATTGAAATAATCTCGTTAATTTTTTCCAACTCTGCGTGATGTCTCTCTTTGTCTTCCTTCAGTTTTTTACTTTCAACAGCTCTTTTTATTGAGTATTCCAGTATTTCAAAATCATCTATTGGTTTATATAAAAAGTCATACGCTCCGGATTTAAGTGCGGCGATTATGTCATCATTTGTACCCTGCCCGGTCAGGACAATTTTAGGAATATCAGGATACTCTCTGAACATCTCTTTGAGAAGCTCTATACCACCGAGTCGCGGCATCTGCAAATCAGTTAAAACCAGATCATATGGAAATGACCGGAGCATATCTAGCGCTCCCCTGCCGTCTTCTGCAGTATCCACTTTGTATCCCAGGCTTGAAATATACTTTTTTAAAACTTTACGTACAAGCATATCGTCGTCGACAACCAGGATAGATTGTTCGTTATTCAATGGCATCTGTAATCCTTGTTATTGTTATATTCATCATGAATTTTTATCCCTAAATATCAGTCAAGAATTTTATAAATACAGTTAAAATTAAACCCCTCTGTAATCCGGGTGCGCTTAACTTTCTGAAAACTTTTCAAGTTTATAGTAATAACTTTATATGAATGTACTCAATATGTACCTTCTCGAAAAAACTTCTCCTTATATTATCGTATCTCATCCGATATAAAATCTGAATTAATTATTTTTTATTGCCCTTATACTATATTAATTTAATTAATGCTCAAAATTCAAGTTTATACGGGTAATATAAATGTATTCTCAATACGACATAATAATTATCGGAGCAGGTCACGCCGGATGTGAAGCGGCACTTGCCTCTGCAAGAATGGGATTTAAAACACTGATTCTAACAGGAAATCTCGACACTATCGCACAGATGAGCTGCAACCCCGCCATCGGAGGTCTTGCTAAAGGACATCTCGTCAGAGAGATAGATGCACTTGGCGGGGAAATGGGAAGGGTAATAGATCAGACAGGGATACACTTTAAAATGCTTAATAAAAGCAGAGGTCCTGCAGTATGGGCACCAAGAGCCCAGGCTGATAAAAAAAAGTATCAGTTGTTGATGAAGTATACTCTGGAAAAACAGAATAACCTGAGTATCATACAGGATATTGTCGAAGAGATTTTAATTGAGAATAATACTGTTCTCGGTGTTAAAACAATCCGTGGAAATGAACATTATTCTAAAGCAGTTATTATATGCACAGGAACTTTTCTGAAGGGACTCATTCATATTGGGGAATATCAGGAGAAATGCGGAAGACTTGCCGATTTTTCATCCGAAGGTTTATCCGATTCATTAAGAAGAGCAGGCCTCAATGTTCAACGTCTTAAAACAGGAACACCTCCCAGGGTAAACTGCGATACAATAGACTTCTCCAAATGTGAAGCTCAGTATCCTGATGAAGTTCCCTCTCCCTTTTCATACTCAACTGATACAATAAAAACAGAACAGATTCCATGCTGGATTACTTATACTACTGAAAACACTCACCAGATTATTAAGAACAATATACACAGATCGCCACTTTACGGAGGGCAGATCAAAGGCATCGGCCCGAGATATTGTCCTTCAATTGAGGATAAAGTTGTCCGTTTTTCAGATAAACCGAGACATCAGCTTTTTCTTGAACCTGAGGGAATGGATACTAATGAATACTATATAAATGGATTCTCAAGCTCACTTCCGGAAGAAGTTCAGCTTAACTTTATTAAAACAATTCCCGGGCTTGAAAATGTTCACGTCATGAGACCTGCCTATGCCGTAGAATACGACTACGTCCCCACAGACGAAATCTATCCCACTCTTGAAACAAAAAAGATATCGGGACTATATCACGCAGGACAGATCAATGGAACCTCCGGCTATGAGGAGGCCGCAGCTCAGGGTTTAATTGCAGCGATTAATGCAGGAAGAAAACTGAAGAATGAAAGCCCTTTGATCCTATCAAGATCTGAATCATACATCGGGGTTCTTATAGATGACCTTATCACAAAGACAATAACTGAGCCATATAGAATGTTTACATCCAGAGCTGAGCATAGACTCCTTCTGAGACAGGATAATGCTGATAAGAGACTTATGAAATACGGGTTAGAATCCGGACTATTGGATAGCGCCCGTTATTCAAATATGGAAGACAAGTATAACAGAATAAATATGCAGATTAACCGGATTAAAAATACCGTAGTAACCATCGACTCGAGAATGAAAGATATACTTACTAAAGCCGACCCGACAATAGATGCTAAGGGAAAAACTCATCTGGAAAGTCTTTTAAAGCGGCCTGGAATTACCATGAAAGATATTCTTGAGATACTTGAAGAAGAATATGAGGACCTGACATCACCTATCATAGAAATGGAAATTAAATACGAAGGGTATATTGCCAGAGATGCTGAAAAGATCAAAAAGATGGAGAAGATGGAATCAAGGTTTATACCGAATGATCTGGATTATAAATCTATCCTGGGATTAAAAAATGAGGCAAGAGAGAAACTATCAAAGGTTAGACCTGCAACAATAGGTCAGGCTTCACGAATTTCCGGGGTAGACCCTTCCGACATATCCATTCTTCTGGTACATCTTGAGGTTTCAGGACAAAAACTAAAGGAGGTTCCACGTGGAACATCTCACTGATATGAACATACTCGCTCAGCAAACAGGAATTGAAGATTCTCAGAAGCTTGCCATTCTTATTGAATACGCCAAACTAATATACTCCGAAAACAAAAAATACAATCTTACAGGCCATAGTACTCTTGATGAAATAATAGGGAACCTGATCGCAGGAAGCCTGGAACCCGTAAAACATCTTATTGTTCCACGTGGAACATTATTTGCAGATTTAGGAAGCGGGGCGGGTATCCCGGGAATCCCTCTTGCTATAAAATATGATGAAAGCAATGGAGTCTTATTTGATTCAAATCAGAAAAAAATCCGGTTTATAAATAAGACTGCTTCTACATTGGGGATAAACAATGTAAAAGGAAACGATATTCGAGTTGAAGATGCCGGAAGGAATAATAATTATAGAGAATGTTTTGATGTAGTTTTCACCAGAGCTATGTCGGATATATATACTATATCCGAACTTGGAGCTCCTCTTCTTAAAGTTGGAGGATTTATATTCCTTTATGTGAATAATAATCAGATCGATTTTGATGATTATCTTCTGGAACATCTTTCAGATTTAGGGTTAACTAAAGAATTTATTTCAGTAGATAATAAATCTGGTGCCGATATCGTTGTTTCAGAAGGATTGGTCCTTAAGAAAATTAGTGAAACAGATGATAGATTTCCAAGAAGAATGCCGGTAATAAAAAGGATGGCGACAAGATGATTCTTAAAAAAACTATACTTATCCTAAGTCTTAGCTTTTATCTTTCGTGTTCTTCATCAACCAAAAACATTTCTTCAATCGATGTCAACCTGATCGTTCCCGGAAAGACAGCTGAGGGTTATAATATAGGAGATCGTATCGAAGATAATGAACTTATACAATATGACAATGAAAAGAAAAGCATAGGAGATATTCTCGAAATTGAAGCATTTAAATATTTAACATTCGATTCAATAATCTATAAAGATGACTCTTCTGTTATATTTATTAAAGATGGAGTTATAAACGCCATTGCAGGTTTAAAAATTGAAAGAAGGGTAACATCCGATGCTGTTCTTCTTTCCAGAGGAATAGACAACTTTATTCTTAATTATGGAAACAAGGGGCTTCTTACTAGCAGCAGCGGTAATCATAAAGTATATTACTATAAAGAATTAGGAATAGCCGTATTCAATGATGACTCTGATGGTTCTATAAATATGTATTTAATCTTTAATAAATAAACCCGCATTAATGAATGGTTAACTTCAGTATTATAATTTAATATTTCTCAACTTCTTTACTTCCAGGATATTATGTCATATTAGATTATGATATAAATTATCGTTGATTTATACCTCCCTGATTCATACTTTATAGTAAAATGAAACAGGAACTGACAAAATGAAAATCAGAAACATTTTTATTACAATAGCTATTATACTTCAGGCACCATATTTATCCAGCCAGGAAATAGATTCCAGTTCTATCATTAAATACATGGTGTTTCCTGAGGAGGAGTATAGTTTAGGCAATAGGATTAATAATCCGCTTTTTGCTATATTTATTAGAAATAAAGAAATCAATACGACAGAATTAAAAAAAACAATATCCAGCCTGGAGAAAATTCTCAGCGATAAAACAAATCCATATGTTTACTATCAGCTGGGAAATTATTATAAGGATCTGAATGATATAGAAAGTTCAATTAGATTCTTTAAAAAATTTCTATCATTGACCAGCCGGATTGATTTTGAAGGCAATGAAAATATTAAGATAATAATAAGCAGAGGAGAAACATACTACTCGCTCTCAGAAATAGATCTGAGAACAGAGAAAAATTTTAATCTTGAAAAATCACTTCTTCATTTTAAAAAATCAATAGAATTGAATCCTGATGATTACAATAGCTGGTTAAAACTAGGAGACTGCTATTTATCTCTTGGAAATCCAAAGGAGGCTATATACTGTTATACAAAAAATTCTGAAAAAAATAAAAATGATATATTGCTCAACACAAGACTTCAAGCAGCATCTTTTCAAATAGAATACATAAAGTTGATAAATAGTCCGCTATCCGGTAAAATTGAAAATCAATCGATAATAGACGGTATTGATTTTGATTACATTCAGACAGCAATAAATAATTCCCCTGCAGATTTGAAAGAATCTCTAAAATTACAGCATTATATATATCTGTTAAGATTAATGCTTATCAAGAGTGAATCCTTTGTTAAAAATAACAGGAATGATTCGATTCATTTAAATACTATTTTTTCAGAGAATGAAAAGGGAATACTTAAAGAAGTTGAAAAACTACTACTCATTACTGACAGGAACATAGGAAAATTTGATCTTGAATATCTATCTTGTATAGTTAGTTATCTTCAAGCTGATTATATAAAGTCAGCTTCTACATTCAGGAAGATGCTTAATGAGAATTTTTATTCGGAATTAATTGCTGATGAAATTTTATTTATTAGCTTACAAATAATAAAAGATAATAATATTATTAAAAAAATTATCGAAGATGCTATCAAAATAAAACCTGATCCAAAATACTATTTATACGTTGCGGGCCTAGAGTTTAGAAAAAAAAATCTCGAAAAAGCAGAAATGCTCTGCAACCGTGTTTTGAATATTGATAAGACTAATCTGGAAGCATATTCCGGAATTGCAGTAATCAATGCTTTAAAAGGAAATTACATTACTGCAGATGAAATGATTAAAAAAGGAAACTCCCTGAATATAAATTTAAAAAACAATATTCTTTCAAATGAAATGAAGGTAAATGAGGCTGTAATTGCTTTGCTTAAAAATGAAAAAGAAAGAGCTTACTTACTCCTTAGAACGGTTATTTCTGTCGATAATAATGAGAAGGCTTCAGAATTATATAACAGGTACTTTATTAAAAAATGAAAAAATACAAAATTGATTTTGAAAAAAACAACGGAATTGTTCCTGCAGTTGTTCAGGATGAAAAAACCGGCGATGTACTTATGCTGGCCTATATCAATGAGGAGGCTTTTGTCCTTACTCAAACAACAGGTTATGCCCACTACTGGAGCAGATCAAAAAAAAGAATCTGGAAGAAGGGTGAATCTTCAGGACATTTACAATTAGTAAAAGAGATATATCTGGACTGCGACAGCGATACTCTTCTTTTAAAAGTAACACAAATAGGAGAGGCTGCCTGTCACGAAGGTTACAGAAGCTGTTTTTTCAGGCGCCTCGAAGGTGATGATTCTGTAATTGAAACATCCCCTCTTTTTAATCCATCAGAAATATATAGAGATTAAATATAATGGTAAAAATGAATGAAATCGATTTGACTGAAACTCTGATTGCATTACCTCGGGGAGGTTATCTTGTCCAGACACCTTCAGGTTATGTTCAATTCGGATCACCTCCGGAAACCATTAAAGATACTATGAAACTGCCGGGAGGCGTTCCGGAAATATTTGTTCTTCCAGAGAAAATGTTTAACTGGATTAAAGGTATAAGTATTGCTGAAATTGAATTTCCTTTATACTGGAATTATTTTATAAGGAAAAAAAAGACACTCATAATCTGCAGGGAAGAGCAGTTTCCAAAAATGAGAAAGATTCTTGAAGAATCAGTTTTTGGGCCGGAATCATTTAATATAGCCGACGACTACTCCATGGGCATCGATGTCACACTTGTACCAAATATACGCTCGGAAATGAATTACTTCAGAAATAACAACAAGCTGTCAAATATGGTTCAATTTGGTTTATTTCGAAATAATAAGTTTTCTCATAAAGGGGTATCAATCACTATTGAACAGGATGGAGATTATCGATTGTACTTTAAGAATGAATGCCTGGCTAAGATTCCAGGCAACATCGAATATAAATCTACTTACATGATTGGAGAAAGGTTGCCCGAACCATATCTCCCTCCCCTTTTTGGAGTTACATGCCTAGGTCCAAGTCACGGATTTGACCCGGAGGAAAATACATCGGGTTTTATCATTTGGCTAAATCATCAGGGTATAATGGTTGATCCGCCAGTTAACTCAACTGAGTGGCTGGAAGATTCAAATGTAAGTCCTAAGTTTATTGATAGTATTATCCTTACTCATTGCCATGCAGATCATGATGCAGGAACTTTCCAGAAAATTCTTGAAGAGGGAAAAGTAACTGTTTATTCTACAGAAACTGTTATGATGAGTTTTCTTCAAAAGTATTCAGCGCTTAGCGACGTTAGTACTGAATATCTCAGGAGTCTTTTTGATTTTTATCCGGTGAAAATCGGTAACCCTCTATATATAAATGGCGGGAAATTTGAGATGTTCTATACGCTTCATTCTATCCCGACTATTGGATTTAAGATGGAGTTTCAGAATCAATCATTCGTTTACTCCTCTGACCACAATAATGATCCTGAACTTCATAGTTTATTGTTTGAACAGAACGTTATAAACAAAACCCGGTACGATGAGTTAAAAAACTTTCCATGGAACTCTAAAGTAATTTATCATGAATCTGGCATACCTCCACTTCACACTCCGATAAATTATATGAACACACTCCCCGATGATATACAAAAAAGAATAGTTATTTATCATATCGCGAAAAAAGATTTTCCTCAGGAAACATCTCTTACTCTGGCAAAATTTGGTATGGAAAATACATTATACTTTGAAACAGAAGCTCCAACGCATGAAGATGCATATCAGATTTTAAGTGTTTTCAAACGAATCGACTTTATGAGTGATCTTCCGGTTTGGAAGGCACAGGAACTCCTTGATATTGTTGTAATTAAAAAATTCAGCAAGGGTGAGAAAATAATTGAAAAGAACACAACCGGTAGTGAATTTTTTATTATCTATTCCGGAAATATATCAGTAAGAAGTGAAGGTCTTGAACGTGATAAGATCTATGGTCCATATGATTATTTCGGAGAGGTTTCTCTAATTACCGGTCAGACAAGAGCCGCAGATATTTATGCACAAACCGATGTTGTACTATTTACAATAGTGAAGGATAAATTTCTTAATTTTATAGTGGGAACTGAATTTGAAAAAATACTTACAAAAGTAGCAGCAAACAGAAGCATTGAAACGTGGAATCTTCTTTCAATGAATAATTTTTTTAAACTATGTACTCCCACTCAAAAAACATGGCTAGAATCAATATTTGTTCCACATAGAGTGGACAAACCTGAAACCTTAATTAAAGAGGGTGAGATCCTGCATACTCTTTATCTGATTAGAGATGGAGAGATTGATGTTTATAAAAATAGTAAAAAAATTACAACTCTCGGAAAAGGTGATTTCGTAGGTTCTCTTGAAAGATTACATAAAAATCTGCCGGCAGTTTACACTTTTAAAAATGTGAAGCCTGTTTCTCTTTTTGCTTTACCGGGGGCAGATCTAAAATTTTTTATTGATAAAAATCCGGGACTGTTAATGAAGTTTACTTATGAAATTATGGAAAAGTAAATGATAAAAAAAATATCAATTAACTTCAGACCTGACGATTATATATCACTTGATATAATTAAGAATATTACAGATATTCTGTCAGATAAAAATATTACAGTCCAACTCCCCGATTATAAAATTCTGCATAATGGAATTCTGGAAAAATATATCTCAAACGAAAATGAATATCTTACCACTCCGGATCTAGTTGTTGCTATAGGTGGAGATGGGACATTTCTAAAAACAGCCCGTATGTTTTTAGAAAATGGATCGCCGATTTTCGGCATAAACAGAGGGAAACTTGGATTCCTTACAGAATTCAGTCCCGCGGAATATGAGGTTTATTTTCTGCAGATTTTAGAAGGAAAATTCAATATTGCTGAACGTAATGTTATGGAGGCTGTTCACAATAAAAATGGAGATAGTCAATCTCTTTATTTCTTTAATGATGCTGTAATTACTAAAGGAGCCTTTTCAAGGGCGATACAGATAGAGCTTCATGTTAACGATCTCTTTCTTAATAAATACTCAGGAGATGGATTAATTATTGCAACTGCAACGGGATCAACGGCATATTCTCTTTCAGCAGGGGGGCCCATAATTGTACCCGATTCAAATGATGTTTTCATCGTAAATCCTGTTTGCCCTCATTCACTTTCGATCAGACCGCTTGTACTCCCTGCTGCATCAAGTCTTAAAGCGATAACATTAACTGATATGACAAATTTATTATTGACAATTGATGGTCAGCAGGCTATCGAATTTTCTACGGGGGATGAATTGATATTCCGCAAAACCGATAAGAAAATGAAACTGATTCTTCATCCTGAAAAAAACTACTTCTCAATCCTCAGGGAAAAACTAAACTGGGGCTGATTTTACCTTCATAGGATACCGATTATGCTTCTTGATCTTAGAATAAAAAACTTTGTTATTATTGATTCACTATCTGTGACATTCAATCAGGGACTCAATATTCTGAGCGGTGAAACAGGTGCAGGTAAATCTATCCTTATTGACGCTCTTTCCGGTGTGCTTGGAGAGAAGATGAGTGTAGACATGATAAGAACAGGATTTGACAGAGCGTCGCTGGAAGCTGTTTTTGACATTTCCTCACTGGATGAATTAAAAAAAATTCTGGAAGATTCGGGCATTGAGAATGAAGATGATACTCTCATAATTCACAGAGAACTCTTTGCTAATGGAAAGGGACGATGCTACGCAAATTCAATCCAGATACCAATTGCTAAATTAAAAGAGATCTCAGAAAATCTTATAGATATTCACGGTCAGAACGAGCATCAGAATATTATTAATATTGCACGACATAGAGAGCTTCTGGATAGCTTCGGTTCTCTCAATGGTGAAGTGAGTAAAGTTAAAGAGATTCATGAAAAATTATCCTCCATAAGAAATAAAATTAACTCTTATCAGATTGATGAAAAAGAGAAAGCAAGACGTATTGAGTTTAATACTTTTTCAATAAAAGAGATTGAATCATCAAATCTTAAAATCGGAGAAGATGAAGAACTCAAAACTGAATCAAATCTTCTTACAAATTCTGAAAAATTATTTACTGAGGTAAACAATACGGCAGATCTCATTTCAGGAGAAAATGGTGTTTTAAGAAATCTAAAAAAAGCTGAATCCAGCTTATCCAGAATCTCAGATATCGATCCGAATATCTCATCAATTCTTGACACTATTAGAGAGTCGCTTTTCTCACTGGAAGATTCCACATCTACTCTTAGAGATTATAAAAATAATATAGATTTCTCTCCTGAACGCGTTAACCAGGTTGAAGAAAGACTAAGTCTTATCCATTCATTGAAAAAAAAATATGGTGATACAATTCAGGAAATAATTCAGTATGCAGAAAAAGCAAAAAGCGAACTGGAAACAATTAATTCAAGCGAAGAAGAAATGGAGCAGCTGAAGGATCAGGAGAAAAAAACAGTTAAAGAGGCAAAGGATCTTGCACTTGATTTATCTGAAAAAAGAAAAGCTGCCGGTAAAAAACTGGAAGATCTTGTTATAAAAGAACTGAATGATCTTGGAATGGGGGGAACAATTTTCAGGATATCTATCAAAAGAGAAATTAGTGCCGATGGAGATATTGATACCGGAGATAAAAAATACGTACTATACCCTCACGGTCTAGACCGGATAGAGTTTTTATTATCCGCCAATGAAGGTGAGGATTTAAAACAGCTTCGAAAAGTCGCCTCAGGTGGTGAGATGTCACGTATAATGCTCGCTCTTAAAAATGTTATTCAATCGGCAGATATTGTTGATACTCTTATTTTTGATGAGGTCGATGCAGGTATCAGCGGTAAGACTGCGGAGATAGTTGGAAGAAAACTTAAGAATCTCTCTAAAAGAAGACAGGTTTTACTCATTACACATCTCCCGCAAATTGCAGCTATGTCTGACAGTCACTACCTTGTTCAGAAGGGAAAAAGTGATGGTAGAGTAACAACCATTGTTAAAAATCTAAATGAAAAAGAAAAAATACGTGAAGTTGCCAGAATGCTGGCAGGTGCGGAAATTACAGATATTTCTATAAAACACGCAGAGGAACTGATCGAAAAAGCAGGTACCATTTAATGCCTTCCGATTCGATTAATCTCACAGATATTCTTACTTTAATTATCCACGATATGGTTAGATCCGTCGAAGAGTTTAAATTTTTTGATCTCAATAAAATATTAATCTGTTGTGCTTCAAACCGTAAAGATTTCAGAGGCGCCATTTACGGAAAGCTTCTTCCTCTCAGATTTAAAGAAGGTTCAGAAGTAATAAAGCATAATGGACGATTCTACACAATCCCTAAAGTTAAAATAAACGACACTGAAATCCTTTATATTATTTATTTTTACATACCAAAGTTTTTTAATCTTTCTGCAAAGGATAAAGTAAATGTAATGTTTCATGAGCTGTATCATATTAATCCTGAATTCAATGGGGACATAAGACGAATGGGGGAATTTAAATCTGCACATGGTCATTCAAGGAAAGCTTTTGAAAAAAAATACATTGAATACTCGGACCTTTTTTTTGCTAAGATTAAAGAAACTCCATACTATAATTTTCTTGAAATGAATTCCAATGATATTGAAAGTCGTTTTAAAAAAGTTAAGTATAGAAGAATGAAAAGCATAAAACCTGTTTTATTGACTACAAACTAGAAATTATAATCTCCATCCGTTTTTCCTGAATAATCGGTTATAGAAATATCATTAATTGATCCAAAAAACATATATGAATCGGGATTTGAAATTAAGGCTGTCAGATAGCTTTTAAAAACTGATTCATCGTCTATATTAAGAATGAGTTTTACAGAACCATCATAAAGATTTGAAGCTGATCCGTGTATAGAAAACTTCCTTGCATACTTTGCACAATAACCTCTGCACCCTACTCCCTGAACTCTTCCATTCAAAATAACTTTTTTTATCATATTTACCTTTGACTCTTGACATTGGATTGTATTCTATACAACTGATTCCGTTAACTACATTACGGTTAACGATGAATATAGGTAACTAATCAAAACCCATAGTAATTACCGTTTTCACCGCACCGAAGGCGCGGGGGAACGAATTTAACCACCAGTTTTTAATAGTTACGAAAAACGCTTATAATATAATAACGAATGGATTTATGGAAAAAAAATATTTATTAACAACCGATGATGGAACTTCAACTCTTTTTCTAGGAGAATATGAACAGGCTATGCATTCAACTTCAGGTGCATACGAAGAATCTTTATTGAAACATGTTATACCATCGGGAATTCTTCAGCAGAAAGATAAAAATCTCACTGTTCTTGATATAGGTTTTGGTCTGGGATATAATGTTCTTGCCTTGATGAATGAGCTTTCAATTAAAGAAGAATCAGAGAAAGTTACTATCATTTCTCTGGAAAAAGAAAGATACTTTTTAGAATTCATGAATAGTATTAAATTTAATGATTCAAGAGATTTAATATATAATTTTATTAAAGAGGTTTATTGTTCCGGTGAAGGAAATTTCAAAGGAATAAATCTGAAAATTGTATTCGGAGATGCCCGGGAGACTATTAAAAGTTTAAATGGTATGAAGTTCCATGCAATCTTTCAGGATCCATTTTCTCCATCGAAGAATCCTGAATTATGGAGTACACATTATTTTAAATTATTAAAAGAATTACTAACAGATAAGGGAATAATTACAACGTATTCAAGCGCAGACCAGATACGAAGGGCTATGATTGAATCAGGGCTGCATATAGGACGAGGTCCATCAGTAGGTAAAAAGAGAGAAGGTACAATAGCATCATTATTTGAAACTAACACAAATATAGACGAGATAGAGAAAAAAGAGATTATTGAAAATTTAAAATCAGAACCATATGAAGATCCTGATTTTAAATTTTCAAGGGAGGAAATACTGCAGAATAGGCTTAGCAGAATCAGAGATTTAAAAAATGAATTTAAAGAATGTCATCAAGTTCATCAAAAATAGTTTGCTCTAAGAGGTCCTCTTTGTTTTTTTCTGTGCTTTTTTCATCTGATCCTGCCTGTTTTTCAATTTCTTCAAATTCAAGTTTTCCAGATAAATCTCCCTCCGGACTGATTCTATAAGAAAGGGCTGATGCATAATTATTTATTACTTCTAAGGCTTCGTAAACCTTCTTATTTTTTAATTTTTTATCACCTTCAATTTCAAAGCTGAACTCCAGAATATCCTGTGGATTGGAGATATATCGTTGCATTCCGTTTATATCCTCAATAAGAATATCTGTTTCGGATTTCAGCTTATCCATATACGATTTAATAACCATTCTAGATAATGAACCAATCTGTTTCATTTTTTTTGCTGAGTCATCCAGTTTTTTTGAATAAGCTATATACTGATTATTGTTCATAGGTTTTTCTCTGGAAATTTTATTATATTCCAGAGAAGATTCATAGTAAGCTTTAAATGCATCCTGACACTTATTGAGCTGATTGAAAAAATCCTGCATTTTTACTCTATAATCTATTTTGATATTTGTAGAAAAATCGATGTTATATTTAATCTGATTTGTTGTAAGTATAAATGAATACTCCTTTTCGAATTCAAGAAATAGTAAATATGCCAGTAATACTTTATCTGTATCCTGTAAAAGTTCAAATTCACCTTTTTTATCATAAATACTTCTTAAAGTTTTATTATCTAATTTGTGCATAAGTTTGAGACCTTCTCTCACAGAATCGCTTACTGCCGAATTTTCCTTGGATTCTTCGGGAGATTTTTCTGAATTGGAAACTTTATCTTCCACCTCGGTATTAACCTGTGCAGTACGATTGTCATCTCTTCTTACACGGTTGCCGGGTTTTTCTGATTGAGAGATCGAAAGAAGTTCTTCAATTGCAGAATCTGATTCTTTAAATAAAATATTATGATACGAACAGAATAAAGTATGTAGCCGCGGATATAACTTGTTAAAAATGATAAAGAGGGCGTTCTTTAAATCTTTTTTGCGAATATTTTTATCTTTTTTTCCTTCATTATATGAAATATACATATCAATTGATTTTTCAAAAGAGTTATAAATTGAATTCTCATAAGGTTTTAATAAATAAAGTTTTCTGAAAAGCTCGCTGAATAATACTCTTAGTTCAGATACAGGTTGAGGAATATCCGGATAGCTGGTATAGCTCGCTAATATCTGGTTGATCAGATATTGTTCGTAAGTATCTCCTGCTTTTTCAACTAATTCATAATAAATTGGTGAAATTTTATCAAGTGAACGGATTATCCTATTACCGGTTTGAGGATCCTTTTTAAATAACGCCAGAAACAACATCTGAGTTTCAATTAAAGACGGTTTATAATGATCATTAAATTTCTGGAAAAATGATTTTTTAAAAAAAACTGTATTAAATTTTGTAATTCCGAAAATTCTTAATCTCATGCGGATTCTGAATCTGTCAAACGGGGATGATGAAACTGCCGGTATATATGAAGAAAGATTTTTTGATACAGTGACCTGTTTCTCAGAGATTATTCTCTTACTTCCATAATGTTCATCAAGTTTCTTTTGATGCTGCTTTTGCTTTTCCCTGTCAATTACAAGATTTCTTTTAGCATCTCTTTCAGATAGAACCTGACCGCCGGCATCTTTAAACTTATTGAAAAGTTCTTTTCTTTTGCCGTCGTCAATTTCATTAATACGAATATTTTGTTTTGTTTTATCAAGTTCTTTCATTTTAAGCCTGTCGTTTTAATTTTGAATAGTAGACTTTTTCTTAATTCTTACGAAAATATTCAATTATCTTCAATTGATGGTCATAACCGGGAAAAAATTTGTACGAATTGATATTAAACTCATATTCAATAATAATTAATGATAAATTAATGTAAAAAATAATAACATAAGTCAATTATTTTATTGTTGATAAATTAGCTATAAGCTATATTGTAATGAAAGATTAAGTAGTGGAGTTTATTTTATGAAAAATATCGGAATAATCGGCGCAGGAATTATGGGTACCGATCTGGCTCATATTACTGCTGAAGCCGGTTATCATATAAAGCTTTTTGATAATAGTTTTGCTAAAACTCATACTGCAATTAATCTAATACATTCAAGATTAAATGAGTATTTAAAAAAAGAAAGAATTACTGAGGCAGAGAGAAATAAAACAAAATCTCATATATCTGCTGCAGAGAGGATTGAGGAATTAGCTGATTCAGATATTTTTCTTGAGGCAGTTACTGAAGATTTAGCTGTTAAAAAAAACATTTTTCATCAGTTAAATGATATCTGCACAGCAGGAAGTGTTCTTGCTTCAATCACATCATCGATATCAATTACTGAAATAGCCTCTGCTACTACCAGGCCGGAGTCTGTTATCGGTCTTCATTTTCTTAATCCTGTAAGAGTACTCACACTTGTTGAAATTGTTCCAGGAATCTCTACAACAAGAGAGACCGTAGAAATGGCTAAATCGTTCTTAAAAAAACTTGGAAAAGATTTTGTTGAAGCAAAAGACTATCCCGGGTTTTATCTAAATAGAATATTGTATCCAATGATAAATGAAGCTATCTTTCTCCTGTATGAAGGTGGAACAAAACCTGAAATTATTGACAAAGCTATGAAAAAAGGTCTCAACCTCCCCATGGGTCCGCTTGAAATTGCTGACATGGTTGGTCTTGACGTTATTCTTGGAATTGGAGAAGAGATGTTGAGAGGATACTCAGATCAAAAATACCGGCCCTGCCCTCTTCTTAGAAGATATGTTGCTTCAGGATATCTTGGAAAAAAATCAGGGAGAGGTTTCTACCTTTACTAACGCATATGAAAAGAAGATTACTTTCAATAATAATTATTATTATTTTTCAAAACGTTGTCCTTTTTGCTTCGCAATTTGAAGAACTTGATAAACCTCCTGAGGGTGCACATGAAGGTCAGATTTTTTTAGGAGGATTTGTCTCTATTGGAATTCCCTACGGAGATCTTATTACCGGTGAAAGTGATTTTGTTAAGAATAATGTCTATACTTTCACTGAGAGTCAGATAACCAAAGAGTTACTTGTAACACACTTATCATATGATTTCGGTTTATCTCTGGAATACATGCCCATTGATTATGTAGGAATAAAGTCTAAGCTTAAACGAGTAATAGTAGTTCAGAGAACCCGCTTCGGTTCAAATTTTCAGAACTGGAATGAAACTCTTTACAGCAACTATTCAATTCTTCTAGGTCCGGCTTTTCACCTGACAACGAGAAAACTATGGGATGTAACGCTTACACCTGTAGCAGGCTATGCTTTAGCTCAATATTCCGCAACACCGATTGCTGCCAAACTTGTAAGCGGCTACAGCGGAGATAGAAAAAGGGATGTAAGCGGTATTACTTATGGTGCAGAATTAAATTTTACTGCTTATTTAAGCGGAGGATTATATATTTCATTTGGAGTTGACTGGAATAAATATCCTGTTAAATTCTCTCCGGCGCTCTCTCTTACACAACCAAATGGAACAATGATGAATAAAACTTCAGGAAGCATAGAGTCGATCAATCTTGTATTATCAGCAGGTTATGCTTTTTCAAACTGATTTTACTTTTATTCTACTTGTTTGTCAGTGAGAGTTATAAATCTTACTGAATTAAGAGTTACCCATCTGCTTTTACCGTATTTTTCAATTATCATACCCTGTAGTTTATTTTCGCAATTCCATGAACCATCGCCATTCTGTTTTTTAATAATGCTATTGAATAATTCACCATTGTTTATTGTTTCTGAAGTTTTAGTTTTTGCAACAAGAATCATACCGGAAAGATAATCATATTGAGACATCACCGGATAACCTAAATTCTCATAATTAACCCGATTCCCGCAGAATAACTTTTCTTTTGATTTTATAAAATAATCATTCTGTATAAAAAAAGCAGCTCCTTTTTTTATTTTCTCTTTATGTACTGGATTATCAGCTTCAACAAGAGCTTTTAAACAGTAGTATGATGCAACAGGACAGCTTGAAACTTCAATGTCATTTTCATGTTTTAATCCATTACCGGTTTTTTTAAAAAGAATAAGTTTCATCACATCACAAAATCCTGCGAAAGGACAGTGCAGCCATCCTCCATCACTTCTTTGATTCTCAGTAATCCAGTTTATTCCATTTGATGTGCGTGTATCTAAAACACCGCTTTTTAATAATGAATAAATCATATTTCCAGTTCTGCAACCAACTGCATCGGATGATTGATAATTAAAACCAAAACCGCCAGATTTTAGCTGCAACTTTTTACATAGATTATCAGCTGTTAAAGCAACAAAATCCTCATTATATTTATAGCCCGATTCAACTGCTAACAAAAAGAACCATACAGAACCTCGATAAAAAAGATCTGGATGCTTAAAATCTCCCATAGCTCCGCCTATAAAATTTTTTCTGAAATAATCAGTTAAATACGAATCTAAAAGTTTGCTGTAATTTTCTTCTGGTGGCGTCTTGCCTAAAATTTCATTTTCGACAAGAAAAGTAACAGCAGGATTTTCTCCATCGGTAAGCCACGGTATAGGATCGTTCTTAATATACTTGCTCTTCATTTATTTCCGCCGGATATTAAATATTCAGCAAATTTGAAATCCAGCTCTGTTGTTATTTTTATATTATTACTAGATCCAGTTATTACTGAAACATTAAATCCCATGTTGTAAACAAGTGAAACATCATCAGTGATTGTTGTTTTTTTTATCTGTTTCTGAAACTCGTGAGCTTTTTTTATAAGATGGTATCTGAAACCCTGTGGTGTCTGTGCTGAATAAACAGTCTTTCTATCGGGAATTGTTTCAACTATAGAATTATTTACAAGAGCTATTGTATCCGTTGACGGTACATAGGTACCGCAGGCACCGGAAATTCTCACTTCACGGATTATATCTTCAATAATTTCTGCTGAAATAAAAGGACGCGCCGCATCGTGAAATAAAATTATATCATCGTCTTTAAACTCCTCGGACATAATTGCATTATATGAAGAATCAGATCTCTCTGTTCCCCCTTCGATAAATGATACTATTTTAGGATAATCATTTTTATTAAAAATACTCTTCATATCATCAATGAGATTTTTTTCAGATACAATTATTATTTTATCTATAATATTAACTTTGTGGAAAGTGTCAACAGACCATGAAATAACCGGTTTATCTCCAAGTATCAGCATCTGTTTAGGTATTTGACCTCCAAGACGCAGACCTTTGCCTCCGGCAAGAATAACTGCAACATTCATTTAAGTTATTTATTCTCCGTCAAAAAGAAATTTTTATTGATGTATAATCGCCATTTATCTAATATATTTCAATTACAAAAAAGTATTGCAGATCAAAATCTTTAAGTAATATCGTTTTTTAAATCGTAAAAGCCCTAAGTAATAATTTTTACTGCAGTTTATCATAAATTAAATTGAGCGGATAATATGAATAATATAAAAACAGGTATAATAACAGTAAGTGACCGTTCCTCAAGAGGAGAACGAGAGGATTTATCGGGACCTGAAATCAGAAAATGGTGTGCCAAAATGAACTTCATCGTATCGGAAGAACTCATCATACCCGATGACGTTCAGCTGATAAAGGAATCTCTTATTAAACTCTCGGACAATGGACTGGATCTTATTCTGACAACAGGCGGAACTGGTTTTGCTCCGCGAGATCTGACTCCTGAAGCAACAAGATCTGTTATTGAAAGAGAGGCTCCAGGATTTGCAGAAGTTATGCGAATGAAATCTCTGCAGATTACACCTCATGCAATGCTTTCTCGTGCGGTTTCAGGAATCAGAAAAAATTCATTAATTATTAATCTGCCCGGAAGTCCAAAGGGTGCTCGTGAAAATCTTGAATTTATTGAAAGTGCAATTCCTCATGCACTTAAACTACTTAGAAATGAAGTGAAAGATTGCGCCGATGAAATGAAGAATGATAATAAAACCACATGAAAAGAACTGATCTTATAAATCACATATTTATCAAAAAGGGCGATATAACTCTGGAAGTAACCGATGTAATTGTCAATGCAGCTAATACTTCTCTTTTGGGTGGAGGTGGAGTTGATGGCGCAATTCACCATGCGGCCGGTCCCGGGCTTCTTGATGAATGTAAAAAATTTGGTGGTTGTAAACCGGGTGAAGCACGAATTACTAAAGGTTATAATCTTAATGCAAAATTTATAATTCATACTCCCGGCCCGATATACCGGAACGGAAAAGATAATGAATCATCAATCCTTAAAAATTCATACTGGAATTCGATGCTTTTAGTTAAAAAGAACAATCTTAAATCCGTTTCTTTCCCTGCAATTTCAACCGGGGTATACAGATATCCTAAGAATGAAGCTGCAGAGATTGCAATTCAAACAATAATAAAATTTATGGAAGAGGAGAAGTTTACTGTTGATGTATCTTTCGTTCTTTTTGATAATGACAATTATGAAATATATAATAAAATTCTGGAAGGTATAAAAAATGAGCTACATTGATACGCTTAAAATAAGCGCTGAGAAATTTGCAAGCATTGTCTGCATGGGACTTGATCCTGTAATTGAAGATATTCCTGAAACAGATGGAACACCCGGTGAACGTATTTTTTTATTTTATGAAAACATTCTGAATAAACATATTCAGAAAAATATAATGCCTGGAGCGGTAAAACCAAACTACGCGTTTTATGCTCAATATGGAATAGACGGAATAAAATCTCTCGAAAAAATTATTAAGATTTATAAATCAGCAGGAATACCTGTAATACTGGATTACAAGAGAGGAGACATAGGCAAAACTGCGAAAGCCTATGCAAAAGAAGCCTTCGAATTTTTTAATGCAGATTCAGTTACACTATCACCATATCTTGGTTATGATTCGATAGAACCATACATTAAAGATTATCCGGATAAAGGTTATTATATTTTAACGAAAACTTCCAACAACAGTTCTGGAGAGATCCAGGATTTAAAATCAGATAATAAAGAGTTGTTTCTTCATGTTGCTGAACTTATTGTAAAATGGTTTCACCCTGGTATAGGTTCTGTCGCGGGTGCAACTTACCCTGAACAACTGGAAAAGATTTCTGATATCTTTATAAATTCAGGAAAAGAGATTCCTTTTCTTATTCCCGGAGTAGGAGCTCAGGGCGGCAGTATTGAGGAAGTAATCAAAGTAATAAAGCGATCTTCGGATATTGGAATACACAGAATCAACGCTTCAAGTTCATTAAATTACGCCTACAAAACTTTTAAAAACATGAAGTACGATGAGGCCTCAACAGAGGCACTTAAGCAGATGAATGATGAGATTAATGCGTTGAAATAAATTTTAATATGCTTTGACAGTCTCAGCATGACAGATCCAGTCAAGCTGAGACTGATGATGTATTGTTTTTATCTACACTTTCTTAATCCCGAAATTAAACGGGAACCGTACCACATCGACATTTATTTCACTGTAGAAATCCTGCATATCATTTTCATTTTTAAATGCTACATATTCCGGATTTTCATTATAGCTTGAGATCAGAAATTCCTTTATCTCCGGATATATTCCCTCCTCCAGAATTAAAGGAATATCATTGAAATCATTTTTTAAAATTTCATCAAATGAATTCTCGTTTACAAGTAGAACCGGTGTTACAAAAGAATATCCCTCTGCGGCCTCAAGGTATTTTGCCATTTTATCTGTTACCTGAAAAAAATGAAAAAGAGCTCCCTCTGCAAATGAATTAAAAACATTTAATCTTCTATAAAAATTATCTTTTTCAAATTCTTTAACTGTTTTGATCAAGAAACTTTCATCGAGCATTAAATCTGAATAAATAACTATATTATAAAGTCTGTTCTGATCTGCATTTTCTATAAAACTTTTTATTTGAAAATGGAAAGTTTCCAGGCTGATAATTCTTATATGAAGATCGACAACAACAGTATCAACTTCATTTGATATTTTATCTATTGGCCATGATTTACAATCATGATTAAATTCCAAACCTCTGATAAAAAGTGGATCACTGCTTGTGGTGAAATCCGGAAGATAAAAAACTTTAGATGACATTCCTGTTTTATTTTCTATATATGAAGATAGCTTTTTTATCTGGTCAAATTTAAAATTCCATCCTTCAAGAAAGAAATATGGAGGCTTACTTTGAAATGAGATTCTATCCTTTTCCCCTTTTTCTCTAATTGAAGTACCGGGTAAAATCATCAGCGGGTAAAGTTCTATGAAAGATTCGAAACCTCTCTCACATAAAATATCTACAGTCTTTTTAAAACTCGTTATATCATCCTCCGGGAGTCCCGGTATTATTCCTATCTTTAATTCAATTCCTGCTTCTGCCAGATTTTCAATACCTGAAAGTTCTTTTTCAGGATTGCTATCTCTCTGAACACTTCCAAGTGCTTTCTTATTCATTGATTGAAGACCAACTTCAAGACTGCGGAATCCAGCATCATACATTAAATGAGCTATTTCCGGAGTTATTTTATCCGTTCTTATTTCAGTATGAAGATTCACCTGATGATTCATTTGCTTCAAAATTTTCAGATTTGAAATAAAATCTTTAGAACGATCAAAGGTAGGACTTAATATATAAATTTCTTTAATTTCTTTTCTCTTTTTAATAGCCTCTGTTAAAACCGAAAATGGCAGTTCTCGTACTTTGTGACTATTCTTTGAATAAAAACAATAACTGCATTTATATGGACACCCGCGTGTCATTTCAATAAATACAGAACCGTCTATAAGAGTATTCAGTCGATTTGCCGTAAGAGGTTCTACTATACTTTCAAGACTTACAAGATCATTTTTACTCTGAATTGCAACGGCGTTTCCTTCAATTTCTGTATATTTAATATCTTTTCCGGATAGAAATTGTTCAAAGAACCATTCGCCCTCTCCGGATATAAAAATATCTACATCAGGATGGTGTGATGATAATGATATACTTCCATCAGAAATTTCCGGTCCGCCGAATAGAATCAGAACAGATTCAATCCTTTCCCTCAGAATACGGGATAATCTCAGATTTCTTTCTACATTCCATAGATATGAAGTAAAACATATAATATCCGGGTTTTCAGAAACTGCATATTTTATTATTGTTTCATCTGAACAGAAATTTGATATAACAGCTGGTAATGTCTGGCAGGATATATCATTATAATTTTTTTTTATAAACGAGGAAATAACTGCCGGAGCATAGTCGATATTTCCATTAACATATCCGTATGGATGGTCAATAAGCGGTAATTGTATAAATAGTATTTTCATAACTTCCTAAAAAACAGTGTTGTAATTATAAATTGAATAATATATTGTTGATTAAATAATAAAATAAATCTGATTATAGCATTTCACGAATGATATAAACCATAGTCATTACAAACCAAAGCGAAGCAATCTGTTTTTGAACTACTTATTTCATTTCATAAAACAGACTGCCGCGGTATTCAATACCACGCAGTGACATAGTTCAAACTAATCTATTCGTTAAATACTAAAATCTCTTTATTTAAACAAATTAAAAATAAGAATAATAATAAACAATGATAAAAAAAGATAATATTAAAAAGTTTAACATTCTCTGTATTGATGATAGTAAATTAAACAGAGTTTTTATCAGTAAAATCCTCACACCTCTGAATATTACTGTAACTAATGCTGAAAATGGATTGAGAGGGTTGCAGATGCTCAACGGGAAAGATTTCGATCTTATTCTGCTGGATATTGTTATGCCCGAGATGGACGGTTTTGGATTCTTAAAAGAATTTCAGAAAAGGGATAAAGAAGAATTTATACCAATAATTCTTATGACCGGTCTTGACGACCTTAACTCAAAAATAAAAGGTCTGAATATTGGTGCAGATGATTATCTGGTTAAGCCTCTCAATGAAGAAGAACTTATTGCGCGGGTATTTTCACTACTAAGATTAAAAAGAGCAAATGCAGAGCTATACCAGAAAAATCAGCTGATAAAAAGAGAACTCGAAGCTGCCAAAAAAATACAGGAATTCATCATACCGAATAATTTTGAATTCATCGATTATCCTAAAATTAGCGGAATATATCAGCCAATTGAAGATATCGGGGGGGATTTTTTCGACTGTTACAAACTTGATGAAAACAGATCAGCGTATCTTATAGCAGATGTAACCGGTCACGGAATTCCTGCAGCTCTTACCATGACGATGTCAAAAATGCTCTTCAGCATATATGCAGAAAAATTCACAAATGCTGCAGACCTCATGAAAGAGATCAACAGGCAATTAAGAGGAACTCTGCTTGATATGCAATATATAACAGCCTTTTATCTTATATATGACAAAGTTTCAAATACACTTACTTATTCAAATGCAGGTCACACAAGACCTCTATACTATAGAGCATCAAAAAATCAGATTATTGCTCTTGATTCATTCGGATGGTTTATCGGTATCTCGGATGACACTGAATATGAGGAGAAAAAAATAACTGTATCAAGCGGTGATAGACTTTTCTTATATACTGATGGTATAACAGAAGCAAAAAACAGAGAAGGTGAAGATTTTGGTGAAATCAGACTTGCTAGGTTTATTAAAGATAATAATGATATTACCGGCAAAGAATTTTGCGACACACTTCTTCAGATAATTAATAAGTACACAGACGGAACAGAAATAAATGATGATATTGCCTTTCTTAATATAGAATTCTGAATATCATCATTTACATATTTATTACTAAAGTTCTTCTTTATCAGCAGAATCAATTTCATCCTGATCAGGAATTCCCTCTGAATAATCAGCTTTATTTACAGGTGCAGGCTGCTCAGGAACAAGACCTGAAGATTTATCTTTAATATATGCTTCCAGTTTATCTATTCCGTCTTTCAATTCAGAGAATTCTGAAAGACTCAGTGCTACCCCTTTCTGAGTTGGTTTATATATTTCAGTACCGTCCATATCCCGTCCGGCAACATACCATATCCTGAGATTTATCAGTTCCTTTCCCTTAAACTCAGAAACCTCAATCCTGATTATTTCATTATTATTTCTCTGGATATCTTTTATCAAAACTGCCATTGTAATCTCCTTTGTAACTGCTAAAAAACAATTTTATAATATCATATAAAGTGGTCAATTAAATCTATTAAGTTCTTTATTATTTTTTTGTAAGTAAATTCTGAATGGTGGAGGAATTGGTCGAATATGCTACTTATGTGCTGCTTAGAATGAATTTAAATGAAATATAAAAAATCACTTTTTCCTGTTAAACAGTATTAAATAAGCATTAAAAATGATCTCCAATAATGACAAAAACGTAGTTTTTGTCGTAACAGTGTAATATTATATTGATTTGATATGGAAACAATATATTATGGTTATAATATTAGTTTCAGGGATAAAAATGGAAAAAAGTATTTTAATTTCACTTATATCAAATAATAATCTAGAATTCATTAAAAGTGCAATTCTGGATATTCAGAATTTTGACCAGGTTGACCTTCTGATTATTGATGATGGATCAGACTATGATATTCTGGAAGAAATAGCAGATTTCAAGTTTGTAAAGAGTATTATTCATGATGAGGGTCTAGGTTATGGCGCCTGCCTCTCTTCAGCAATTATTTTTGCGCGTGATATGGATTATAAATATTTAATAACACTAAATTCCGAGCAGACAGGATTTGTGAAAGATATTCCGGAGATTATCAACAATCTTGAGTATGGATATGACATTGTAACTTGCAGCAGGATTCTAGAAAATTCTGATTATAGTAAAATTGATGAGAGTATATTAACCTTTTTTGATGAACTTACTGACTATCTTAACAAAGTAACAGAATTAAACTTAACAGATCCTTTATCTGAAATTAAGGGTTATAATATTAGCACAACCAAAGATATAGATCTTACCGTTGAGGATCATGGAGTTTTACTTCAGCTTTTCGTTCAGAGCTCATACTTCGGTTATAATTTGATTGAAATTCCATCTGAATCCGGATCATCATTCGGCAAAGAGCTTGAATTATACGATAATCCTCTTGAAAGCTTTATAGCGGTAATTGAAACTGAGAAATATTTATATAACAAAGGATCAATAAACTGATACTATATAATTATTGATTAAAATCTAATCAGCATATTTTTTAATAGTGTAATTTAAGTCTTATTAGATTACACATTTTTTCCAGAGGAAAATTTTTGAACTTTGAAAATTGATTACGTTCTTAATTCTTTTTTATATTGACAAAAATTTTTTACAAAACTAATAAAATAAATCTTTTAACTGCGATGATAAAATGACAAGACCCGTTATAGTACAGAGTGATAATACTCTTCTTGTGGAAGTTGATAATTCGGCGTTTGAAGAAGCGCGAAATTTAATTTCACAATTTTCAGAACTTGAAAAAAGTCCTGAACATATTCATACCTATAGAATAACTCCATTATCTCTATGGAATGCCGCTGCATCAGGCCTTAGAGTAAAGGAAATACTGGAAAATCTTGAACTCTATTCCAAATATGAGATTCCCGACACTGTTTACACAACCATAAATGAACAGATGAAGAGATATGGTCTTTTGAAGCTTGTTATGTCTAATGAGGATCTGATCTTATCTTCTACAGATCCTCTACTGATCAATGAAATACTTTATAACAAAAAACTGCAGAATTACATTTATGAGAGAATAAACTCAAACAATATCAGGGTAAAAAAAATATACCGTGGTCATATAAAGCAGGCATTGATCAAAATGGGTTTTCCTGTTGAGGATCTTGCCGGTTATGATGAAGGGGATCCATGTGAAATCAACGTTCGTTCTATTGATGAAACCGGTAAAGGAGTAAGTTTTAGAGATTACCAGTCCGATTCAATAAATGCATTTTATAAGGGTGGAGGCCCCGAAGGTGGAAGCGGAGTTGTTGTGCTGCCCTGTGGTGCCGGAAAAACTATAATCGGTATCGGTGCAATGATTACGATTAAAAGCGAAACTCTTATTCTTGTAACAAATACAATTGCCCTCAGACAATGGAAAGATGAACTTTTAAATAAAACATTACTCACCGAGGATATGATCGGAGAATATTCCGGAGATAAAAAAGAAATTAAACCTATAACTATAGCAACATATAATATCTTAACCTACAGGAAAAATAAAAAAGAAAACTTTCTTCATTTTGATCTGTTTAACTCCAAAAACTGGGGACTTATTATTTACGATGAAGTCCATCTTCTACCTGCACCAGTTTTTAGAATGACTTCAGAAATACAGAGTAAAAGAAGACTTGGCCTGACTGCGACTCTGATTCGTGAAGATGGACTTGAATCAGATGTATTCAGTCTTATCGGTCCGAAGAAATATGATATGCCGTGGAAAATTCTTGAGAAAGCAAAATGGATTGCAACTGCTCTCTGCACCGAAGTCCGGATAGAACTTCCCGAGGATAAGAGAGTTCAGTATTCACTTTCCAAAGATAGAGAAAAATTTAGAATTGCTTCTGAAAATCCTAAAAAAATTGATTTTGTTAAACGTATAATAAGTCATCATCTTGATTCAAACATATTGATAATAGGGCAATATATTTCCCAGCTTGAAGAGTATAAAAGAATTCTCGGCTTTCCAATGATTACCGGAAGTACACCACTGGCAGAACGTGAGGAGTTGTATAAAAAGTTCAGGTATGGAGAAATAAAAAATCTTATAGTTTCAAAAGTTGCAAACTTTTCTATAGATCTTCCCGATGCAAACGTAGCAATACAGATATCTGGAACATTCGGTTCAAGACAGGAGGAGGCACAAAGACTGGGACGTGTGCTTAGACCTAAAAAAAGCGATAATTTTGCATTTTTCTACACTGTAATCACATCTAACTCTGTGGAAGAGAAATTTGCCCATAACAGACAGCTCTTTCTCACTGAGCAGGGTTATACTTACTCAATTATGAACGAAGATATGTTTAATAAGAAATTTGAGGATTAGAATGTTTAATAAAGTAATCTTCGGAATTTTAATCTCAATAACGATTATTACTATTTCAATAGACTGTTCCTCATCTACAAATTACAGATTATATATTGCTACAACCGGGAATGGAATTCTTGTATCAGACAATGAAGGAAGTTCCTGGAGTTCATTTAATAAAGGCCTGCCCGATAAATTTATCCCGATAAAAATTTATATTACAGGAAATGATAAATATTTAACTACATTTTCATCCGGATTATATAAGCTTAACAATAGCAATGAGAGATGGGAAAATATATGTTCCCCTGATTTTAAAAGACGTAGTATTTATAATACTGACCCCGGATACAGAAAAATCTCAGCATTTGCAGTTGATCCTGATAATAGTAATAATATAGCAGCTGCTACTAAACATTCAATTTACAGATCAACCGATGGCGGAATTACCTGGAAAGGAATATCCTTAAACGGATTAAATAAGCGTAATTATGTAACCTCAATTTCTATTACAAATAATACAATATATGCCGGCACTGCTTTTGCTGGAATCTTTGAATCAAATGGTTCAGAATTTAAAAGTGCCGGAAGCGGATTACCCGGTGAAGTTTATTCAGATAGTCTAAAATTTTCAGAACAATCAGCATCGCTCTATTGTGATAAAAATAATTTATATGCAGGATTTTATTATGGAAGCGGCCTTTATTCCAAAAAAATCGGCCAGAAACTTTTCAATCCAGTATACTCAACAAAAGAGAAGAAACTGGATTCTATAATATATGATATTCGCGTTCACGATAAAAAATTGTTTTTCTCAAACGGTCTGGAAGTGAGTATTCATGATGAATTAAAGACGCAGCCATTAGATAAATACAATTCACTAATAAAAATAATCTCTTCAAGAACAGATATTATTTCAGCAACCATATCTGATAAATCAGGATTTTATCCATCCATTTCAATTAAATTTCCTAATCCTGACAAGAAGAAAAGATCTGAAAAAGCATCGGATAAACATGCAATTTATGTCAGCATCCCTGCCATACAAAAAGATATTAACAAGTATATAAATATCGCAAAAAATAGTGAAATAAATGCCTTTGTAATAGATATGAAAGATGATTTCGGCAACATCTATTTTCAGGCTGAGGAGAAAACTGCAGGAGAAATAAAAGCTCAAAAAAAACCTGTTAATGTTTTCCAAATATTGAAGAAATTAAAAGAAAATAATATTTATTCCATCGCACGATTAGTGGTTTTTAAAGATCAGAAACTCTGGAATGCTTATAATGGGAAGTACTCAATAAAAAATAAGAATACAGGATTGCCATGGAAAGGTGCAGAAGGAGAGTTCTGGGTTGACCCATATTCTGAGTTTGTTCACAAATATAACATAGGACTGGCAAAAGATCTGGAAAAACTCGGGTTTGATGAAATCCAGTTTGACTATATCAGGTTTCCATCAGATGGTCCTATAAATTTATGCAATTTTTCATTTAAAAAAGATGAAGAAACATATAAATCTGAAATTTTAATTGATTTTTTGAATCAAGCTAGACATAGTTTAAATATACCAATCTCAGTAGATATTTACGGTTTTAATTCTTGGTATTATTTTGGTAACTGGATTGGTCAGGATATGGAGGAGTTGTCACATGTTGTTGATGCGATTTGCCCCATGGTATATCCATCACATTTTGGCAACAGGTTCTATTACCATATAGAGAAATCCTTGAGACCTTACCGGATTGTTAAAGATGGCGGGACAAGAGGAGTTCAGATGTCTGACAAATCTGTCTGTGTAAGACCGTATTTGCAGGCTTTTAATCTGTTATCTCCCACATGGGGACCAGAGTATATCATGTATCAGATAAATGGATCAAAAGAAAGCGGCTGCAGCGGTTATACACTTTGGAATGCTAAGGGTGATTACACTATCCCATATTCCGCACTTAAAAAGGAATAATATTATTCACATGAGTACATTTAGCTTAAACTGGAAAATTGAAAAAACTTACCCCATTGTATTTCTCGATGGAGATATAACCTCTGACGCGGATTTATTATTAGAAGAGGCCTATTTCGAAATCAGAAAACAGATTAAAAATAAAATCTATATTTTTGATTTTGAAAAGGCAAACTATATAAATTCATCGGGAATTTCCTCTTTTATAAAAATAATCCACATGCATAAAGAAGAAAATGGCGATTTCATTTTTACAGGATTATCAGATCATTTAAAAAAAGTAATGGATATAGTAGGTTTGACAGAATATGTTAAAATTTACGACTCCATAGAAACAGCTATTCAAAGAACTAAGAATGGAATGTAAACGGGGGTTTATGAATGGCTTCAAAAAAGCTATCAACAGAATGTGTTTTATCAATAGATGCCGGTACTCAATCTATTAGAATTGCTTTAATAGATTTTAAAGGAAACTTTTTAAAAATCTGTAAAACAGAAATAGAACCTTTTTATTCAACAAATCCTGGCTGGGCTGAACAAAATCCAGAGTATTATTGGAAAACTTTAACATCTACATGTAAAAAAGTATTTGCAGATCTCCCTGTGACTAAAGAATCAATTAAAGGCGTTACATTAACAACTCAGCGTAATACAATGGTAAATTTAGATAAAAATGGTGCTCCCCTTAGACCTGCAATTGTATGGGTTGATAGAAGAAAGGCTGTTAAACCTGACTGGCCCCCTTTTTATCTAAAAGCGCCATTAAAGGCATTAAATCTATATGATGCCGTAATCTATACTATGATGGAATGTGAAGCAACATGGATATACCAAAATGAACCTGAGATCTGGGATAAAACAGAAAAATTTCTTTTTCTTTCAGGATATTTTTCTTATAAGTTAACCGGGGAATATATTGACTCAACTGGCAACCAGGTTGGATATATTCCTTTTGATTATAAAAAACAGCAATGGGCTGATAAAAATGATATTAAATGGAAAATGTTTCCAGCAATAAATAAAAGTCAGCTTCCAGATCTTGTACGGCCCTCTGAATTGTTAGGACATATTTCATCCAGTGCATCTGCAAAAACCGGAATTCCTTCCGGATTACCAGTATTTGCTGCTGCTGCTGATAAAGCATGTGAAGTACTTGGTTCAGGATGCTTAACACCGGATATTGCATGCCTGAGTTTCGGAACTACAGCTACAATTGAAACTACAAATGAAAAATATACTGAAATTGTTCCATATATGCCTCCATATCCCAGTGCTGTTCCGGGAGCTTATAATACAGAAGTTATGATCTACAGAGGCTACTGGATGGTAAGCTGGTTTAAAAATGAATTTGCTCATAATGAAGTATTAATGGCTAAAAAGAAAAATATTGCTCCGGAAATAATTCTCGATCAGATGGCGGGAAGTATTCCTCCAGGATCTATGGGCCTTATGCTTCAACCTTTCTGGTCTCCAGGAGTAAAAATTCCAGGACCTGAAGCAAAGGGTTCTATTATAGGTTTTGGTGATGTTCATACTAAAGCACATGTTTACCGTGCGATTCTCGAGGGATTATCATATGCATTGAAAGAAGGTGCTGATAGAACAGAAAAGAAAAATAAAGTTCCAATTGAAAAACTTCGTATTTCAGGTGGAGGATCACAAAGCAAAACAGCGATGCAGCTTACGGCAGATATTTTTAATCTTGTGGCAGAACAGCCAAGTACATTCGAAACTTCAGCACTTGGCGCAGCAATTGATGCAGCAGTTGGATTAAATGTTTTCAGCAGCTTTAAAGATGCAGTAAATTCAATGACTAAAATAAGTAAAACATATGAACCTGATCCTGAAAACAGTAAAATTTATCATGATCTTTTTGAAAAAGTATATATGAAAATGTATAGTAAGATGAAGCCTCTTTATGAAGAGATAAGAAATATTACTAATTATCCCGCAGTTTATGGACGCGATCAGGAATAAATAAAAAAGGGGAGCTTAAAGCTCCCCTTTTTTTCACTAATTGATTATTTTACTTATCATTTTTACAATTACTTCAATATCTTCTGCTGAACCTTTATCAAGAAGCTTTTTGAATGTAACTAATTCTTTTCCGTAAGTATTTTCATCAGCTATTACAAACTTCTCTCCTACACCATACAAAAGCCAATCAACAGAAATTTTGTGACGAATCGATACGCTTCTTAGAAACTTAAACGAAGGATTCTGTGAACCGCATTCAACTTTAGCTACGTATCTTCTATCGATTCCTGCAGATTCACCAAACTCTCTCTGTGTAATTTTTAGATCTTTTCTGATCTCTTTAAGACGAAGTCTTATGTTTTTAAAAAATTCAGCTTCTTTTCCATCGTCAAGTATACTTTCAGATAGAAATTCATGCTCAGTGTACCTTTCACGGTACTTACTCTGGTTACCAATTGTTGTATTCATATTCCCTCTATATATATTTTTTTTTACCACTAACTATGTTTAATATATCATATTTTTTTTTCAAGAAAAATACTGATATAAACGCAAATGTATTCAAACAAACGCTAAATACCAATGATTATTTTACATAAACTTAATTACTAATTACATGTTTTTCGTCAGGCAGAGTGTTTTAAGTATCACTTATTCTGTATTTTTTTTATATTTTAAAATATTTTCTTAGTTAAAAATCATTAAAGAACTTAATAATTCCAGTTAAATGTGTTGAAATCAATACATATTTGAGTGGATAAAAATTTTACTTTACAGTAAATTTAAGAATAAATCAAATTTAGACTAATAAAATGAATATGGATAAGAAATGATTACAGTTGATAAAGCACTTGAAGTAATCCTTGCAAATATTTCAGTAAATAATCAATCCGAAGAAACGGATATTTTTAACTGCTATGGACGTACAATTTTTAAAGATCTATATGCTGAATTTGATGTTCCTTCTCAAAATAATTCTGCCATGGATGGATATGCAGTTATTACAGAAAACATTGTCAATGCTGAAAGAAATAATCCGGTTTGTTTAAAAATAATCGCTGAAGTGCAGGCCGGTAGTGAATTTGAAGGAGAAAAACTTAAAGATGGAAATGCTATAAGAATAATGACCGGAGCTCCTATCCCTAATGGCGCAGATAGTGTTATTCAATTTGAAGATACAGAAGAATCGGGTGAAATTGTAAAAATTTTTAGAAATACTTCTATAAGTGAAAACATACGTTTCGCCGGAGAAGATATCAAAAAGGGTAATTCCGTATTAAAAAGGAGTACCAGAATTGATTCAGCAGAAATCGGTCTTTTATCATCTCTTAATAAAAATAAAGTATCTGTTTTTAAAAAACCAAAAGTAGCAATTATATCAACAGGCGATGAGTTAGCAGAACCGGGTAAAGACTATACTGGAAATATTATTAATAGTAATGCCTATGTTCTTTATTCAGAAGTTATAAAATATGGTGGGGATCCATTTTACGCAGGAATAGTAAAGGATAACTATGAAGATGTAAAAAAGAAGTTTTTAGAATTAATGAATAACGATATAATAATTTCTTCAGGCGGTGTCTCCATGGGGAGATATGATTTTATCCCTGATGTTCTCAAAGATATAGGAATAGATATTAAAATAAAAAAAATACTTATGAAACCGGGAAAACCGGTTATTTTCGGTACCTTTGAAAATAAAGTTTTTTTCGGATTACCCGGTAATCCAGTATCAGTTATGGTTTCATTTATGCAGTTTGTAAGACCTGCAATTCTTAAAATTGGTGGAAATAATAAAATAAATAAACCACTTGTGAAAGCGATTACTGAAGAGGATATTATTAAGAAAAAAGGACGAAGGCACTTCATTCGAGGTGTATTTAGAATAGAAAACGGCAAATTTTTTGTAAACACAACCGGTCCTCAAGGTTCAGGAATATTAACCTCGATGAGCAGTGCAAATTGTCTGATTATAATTCCTGAAGATATTGAATATGTAAAATCCGGTTCTTACGTAGATATACAACTAACAGAACATAGTGAGATTTAATGAAATCCGTAAAATGTATTCTTCTTTATTCAGGCGGACTTGACAGTCTTTTAACTGGTAAAATTTTAATTGATCTCGGTATCGAGGTTACAGGTCTTCATTGTATACTACCATACTTTCCCCCGGATATGGATCCTGAACAACTTAAAGAATCAATTAATGCTAAACAAATAGGACTAAAACTTATTCATTATAGATGTGGAGAAGAATATATTGCCATGCTGAAAAATCCTCTGCATGGGTACGGTAAACATATAAATCCCTGTATAGATTGTAAGATATTTTTTATAAAGAAAGCTGAAGAACTTATGTTAGAAACTGGTGCTGATTTTGTAGCAACTGGAGAAGTTGTAGGACAAAGACCAATGTCACAGCATAAAGACACTATGATTCATATTGAAAACAGTACTCTAAAAGGTAGATTACTTCGTCCTTTATCAGCTAAACTGCTTACTCCTACTATTCCTGAAATAGAAGGAATGATAGACAGAGAAAAACTTTATGATATAAGCGGCCGTGGTAGAACCCGCCAGATAGAGTTGGCTAAATCGCTTGGTATAAAGGATTTTGCATCACCTGCAGGCGGTTGCCTCTTTGCTGATAAGTTTACAGCAGCTAAAATTAAAGATCTATTAAAATATAAACCTGACTTCACTCAGGATGAGCTTTATCTTTTAAAGATCGGAAGACATATGAGAATATCACCAACTTTAAAAATTATAGTCTCGAGAAGTGAAATAGATAATTTTGAATTAGAAAAATATGAAATAAATTCAGATTATTTTTTCAAACCGGAATTCAGTGCACCTTCTGTCTATGTGTGTGGAAAATTAGATGAAGAGAATATAAATAAAATAAATTCAATTATATGCAGGTATGGAAAACCATCGCCAGATGGTAGTCTGATAAATATTTACAGTCATGGAAATCTCTACAGGAAAATATCCACTGTCGATCCTATAAGCGATAATGAATTGGATAAATTGAGAATCTGATATGCTTATAAACAGGAAAAAAAAAGTTGTCTCTTTCCTTGTTTCTGGAAATGGATCAAATTTTAAAGCAGTGGCTGAAAAAATTATCAGCGGTTATATTCCTGCAGAAATCGGTATTGTTATATCAAGCTCACTTGATGCCATGGCATTAAAAAAATCGCAGGATCTGGGAATTAAATCAATAGTTATTGAACCCGGGAAGTTTAAATCAAAGGAAGAACATGAAGCTGAAATATTAAGGATTCTAAAACAATATAAAACCGACTTAATTGTTGCTGCCGGCTATATGAGGATTTTAACTCCCTTATTTATAAAAACTTTTCCAGACAGAATAATTAATATTCATCCATCTTTGCTTCCATCATTTAAAGGGCAAAAGGCTCAACAGCAGGCACTTGATCGGGGAGTTAAAGTAACCGGATGTACAACACATTTTGTTGATGAAGGGACAGATACAGGTCCGATAATAATGCAATCTCCTGTTATAATTGAATCTGATGATGATATTAAAACACTTTCTGTAAAAATTTTACTGGAAGAACATAAAATATTAACAGAAAGTGTCAAACTCTTCTGTGAAAATAAAATACTAATCAGAAACAAAATAGTCTTTATAAAAAACTAATTATTTTTTTTCAAATTTCTCTTTTAAACCCTGATCTTTTATTTGAAAATAAATTTCAATACCATTTTCAATTTTCTTTTCAGATACAACTGTTCCATTTTTTAGTGGTTTATCAAATTCTGCATTAATTTTTGTTATATCAGTGAAACGGCTTTCATTAAGCATTCTTACTTTTACAATATCCTGTAGAATTTGATGTTTAGCTTTTTCTTTAGCTTTATCTAAACTTTCTGATGTAACCTTAACAGTATATGTGTCTAAATCACTCCAACCAGTACTAATTTGTTTATTTTTATTGTTATTTTCAATTTTTGCTTCAGGTTTGACTATATCTTTTTTTATCTCTTTCTTTGCGCAGCCTGAGAAAGCTAATAAAATTATCAGAAAATAGATACTAAATTTCATACTGTACCATCCTTTTTTTTATAGATTTATTTATAGTAATTATTATAGTGAACTAATTCAATAAACAATTTTAAATTTCCAGGAGTAATTAAAAACTTATGCAAATACTAATAACTTTTATAATTTTTTCAATCCTTTGTTTAATTATAACATATTATTTTAATCTATTTATCTCTCAGAGTGTTTATACAAGAAGTGAATTAAGCAATATTCTACCACAACTTGGAAATATGATTAATACAATTTATAATAAATATTCGATGTTTTACCTTACAGTATTTTATATAATTTCAGGTTTTATTGGAATCTTGATACTAAGCATCTTTCAAAACTGGATTATTAACTCGGCACTACTTCCTGTAATTCTATACTATTCATGCCCTCGTATTGCTATTTATTTTGAACAGACAAGGGTTACTATTTCTGAAAATTATAAAGATATTGCCGAAGCGCTTTTTGCAAAATATTATCACTATATTTTAGCAGGCTTTTTTTCCGGGTATGCGACAAAACTTATCAGCAATTGGATAAATGCAGGAATTGTTGATTTTTACTGGTTTATTATAAATTGCATCATAATTATGGCGCTCACAGTACTTACATTAAGAAATGATATTTTTGAATAAAAAGAAATATTATCTATACAAAGTTTTAAATTGTGTTTATATAAGAGGCATATTGAAAAAAATTGTGTTAATTTTATGTTGACTTAGATGAAAATAATTATTATTGTATCGGCATCTTTAACTCATGAAAATTATATACATGAGTAATAAAATTTTTTTAACATTTACTAGGAGGTTCTTCGTATGAAGAAGTTATTCGCAATGGCTCTCGTTCTATCAATGGGTTTAGTTTTTACTTTCACATCATGTGGTGGCGGAAAGATAGGTGGAAATGTTCAGGGAGAGTCATTTAAAAATGAGAGTTGGGTTGATGAGAATACCTACAGACTTGCTTCTGCTGGAGTTGCAAATACTAAGCTTAAAAACAAAGTAGCAAGAAGAGAGAGTGCAAAAAGAGCAGCTATCCTTAATGCACAGTATCAGGTTCTTGAAAAATTTAAAGGTTCCAAAATTGAAGGAGCAGCTGGTATGTCAGATTTCGAAAATACCGGTATAGCTATCGCTCAGGAAATTCAGGGAACAGTTAAAGGCGGATCAGTTGTACAAGCTACTTATGATGAAGAAGATAACTGTGAAATAATTTATGAAGTGAAAGCAAAAGGTCTTAAGAAAAAAGTTGCTGCAGCAGATTGGCAGTAAATTGTTTCTTGTATAAATGAGTTTAAAAAAGCTGTCTTAGGACAGCTTTTTTATTCACAAAAAAAGAGATCTAATAGATCTCTTTTTTATATATATATTAACCCGGCAGCGTCCTACTCTCCCACATAGCTACCCATGCAGTACCATCGGCGATAAGAGGCTTAACTTCTGTGTTCGGAATGGGAACAGGTGTAGCCCTCTTTCTATAACAACCGGGAAAATTTGCTTTATGTGTTTAGTACATAAATTGTTATGTCTCTTTGCGTCAAGAAAAATAAAAATAATAAATAATTTTTTTAATTTTTTGTAATTTAATCATCCGCCGCTTAGTCACGGCGGAGTTATCAAATAGAGAATTCTTCTACTCTCCGGATTCAGAAATTACAGCAATATCCGAAACAAGATCTGTATCATTCAACTCAAGGAGTTTGATACCCACAGTAGCTCTACCTTGAGTTGAAATATCCTTTGCAAGAAGTCTTATCGTCATACCTGATAAGGATGCTATGATAATCTCATCACTATCCTGCACAGAACGTATACCGGAAGCTGAGCCATTCTTATCGGTGATTTTCAGATAAGTCATACCTTTTCCGCCACGGCCTTTATTAACAAAATTATTATATGCAACCCTCTTACCATATCCTTTATCAGATATCACAAAAAGGGTGGAACCCTCTTTCACTATATCCATTCCGATAATATAATCTTCACCATCAAGTCTCATTCCAATTATACCGGCAGCTGTGCGTCCCATGGATCTCATTTTTTGTAAATTAGTCCGTAAAAGAGAACCATTTTTTGAGGCAATTACCAAATCACTCTCTTTCTCAACAACCTTAACATCTACTAGTTCATCATCTTTTTTAAGATTTATACAGATTATTCCGCCCTTTTTAGCATTTGCGAAATCTTTTATACCGGTCTTTTTTAGTATTCCATACTTTGTTGCAAGACATAGAAAATCATCTGTATCAAAATTCTTAATCGCACATATGGCTGTTATATTTTCACCTTGAGCGAGGTTTATTAAACCTCTTAGAGATTTACCTCTGCTGGTTTTTGTTGCCGGCGGAATTTCATAAGTCTTAAGAGCGAAAATCTTTCCTTTATTTGAGAAAAGAAATATTGTATCGTGATTTGTTGCAACGGTCATCATCTTAACAAAATCTTCTCTCTTAGATGACATTCCTATGACGCCCTTTCCACCTCTGCCCTGCTTTTTAAAGGTGTCAATATGCATCCTTCGTATAAATGCATCATTAGTAATCGAAACCACTACACTTTCATCAGCAATAAGATCTTCAATATCAAAATCCGTTGAAGATTCACCACCGAGTACAATCTCAGTTCTTCTTTTATCACTATACTTTTCTTTAACTTCTGCAAGTTCTGTTTTAATCAGATTATTGATTTTCACTTCACTTTTTAAAATTGCATTAAGTTCAGCAATAAGTTTAATAAGCTCTTTGAGTTCATCTACAATCTTTTTTATTTCAAGGCTGGTCAATCTTTGGAGTCTCATATCAAGTATTGCTTTAGACTGAATTTCAGAGAGATGAAATCTTTTAATAAGTTTAGCTCCTGCTTCATCGGGAGTTTTTGATGCTTTGATAATTGCAATTACCTCATCAATATTCTCAAGAGCTATTTTCAATCCTTCTAATATATGAGCCCTTTCTTCGGCTTTTTTCAGATCATATTTTGTTCTTCTTACAACAACTTCACGTCTATGAGTAATGTAATATGATAGTACACCTTTAAGATCAAGAACCTTTGGAACTCCATCAACAATAGCGAGCATTATTACTCCGAATGATGTTTGAAGAGCTGTATGCTTAAGAAGCTTATTTATAATTACACCGCTGTTTGCGTCTTTTTTCAGACCGATGTAGATTCTCATACCTTTTCTGTCAGATTCGTCCCTAAGCTCTGCTATACCTTCAATTTCCTTTTCGTTAACAAGTTCCGCAATACGGAGAATTAGATTTGCCTTATTAACCTGGTACGGAATTTCGGTAATAATTATCTCTTCTCTTCCTTTCTTATTTTCTTCTATTTCATACTTGCCTCTGATCACAATACTGCCTCGACCAGTATTATAGGCTTTAATTATTCCTTCATTACCCATAATTGATGCACCTGTCGGGAAGTCTGGACCTTTAACATATTTAAGAAGATTTTTTACCGGTGTTTCCGGATTATCAATAAGGAATATAGTAGCATCAATAACTTCACCAAGGTTGTGTGGAGGAATTTTTGTAGCCATACCAACGGCAATTCCCTCAGAACCATTTACAAGAAGATTCGGATAAGCTGCGGGTAGAACTTTTGGTTCTTTTCTTGTATCGTCAAAGTTTGGAGAGTAATCAACAGTCTCTTTATCAATATCTCGAAGTAGTTCTTCAGCAACCTTATTAAGACGTGCTTCTGTATATCTGTAGGCAGCTGCACGGTCTCCATCAACAGAACCAAAGTTACCCTGACCGTCAATAATTGGAATTCTCATGGAAAAATCCTGAGCCATTCTTACCATTGTTTCATATACTGCAGTATCACCGTGCGGGTGATAATTACCAATAACCTCTCCGACAATCTTGGCAGATTTAACATACGGTCTGTCACTTCTCCATGCCCTTTCATTCATAGCATGAAGGATACGTCTGTGTACAGGTTTAAGACCATCCCTGACATCCGGTAAAGCTCTCCCTACGATTACACTCATCGCATAATCAAGATAAGCTACATTCATCTGGTCTTCGATTTCTACTTTTACAACACGTGGTATAATTTCTTCGTTATTATCTTTTTTTGATGGCACTTCATTTACTCCGGTAAAATTTTAAATTTATCAACTTGTGAATTTTACAAATCAAGATTCTGAACTTTATGTGCGTTATCTTCAATAAATTTTCTTCGTGGTTCAACTGCATCACCCATTAAAACTGAAAAGACCTGTTCAGCTTCAATATCATCATCTATCCTAACCTGAAGCATTATTCGTTTTTGAGGGTCCATAGTTGTTTCCCATAACTGCTCAGGGTTCATCTCACCAAGACCTTTGTACCTCTGAATTGTATTTTTTTGATCTTTATGTTTTTCAAGTAATGCATCCTTCTCTGCATCGCTGAAAACATAATGCAGTTCTTTACCTATTTTTATACCGTAGAGAGGAGGTTGTGCAATGTAAAGATATCCGCTTCTGATAAGTTCAGTCATATATCTGAAAAAGAAGGTAAGAAGTAAAGTTCTAATGTGAGCACCATCAACATCTGCGTCAGTCATAATAACTATTTTATGATATCTGGCTTTAGCTACATCAAACTCTTCGTCACCAATTCCTGCACCTACGGCAGTTATGAGAGTTCGAATCTCTTCATTTCCTAAAATTTTATCAATACGGGATTTTTCAACATTAAGAATTTTTCCTTTAAGCGGAAGTATTGCCTGAAAGTTTCTGTCTCTTCCCTGCTTTGCTGAACCGCCGGCAGAATCTCCCTCAACAAGAAATAATTCACATTTTGAGGCATCTCTTTCTGAACAGTCTGAAAGTTTACCTGGGAGATTATCAAACTCGAGAGCACTCTTTCTTCTTGTCAAATCTCTTGCACGCTTAGCAGCAATTCTTGCTCTGGCACCTAGAATACATTTCTCAATAATCTTTTTTACTTCCTGAGGATTCTCTTCAAAAAATAGTGAGAGATTTTCATGAGTAGCAGATTCTACAAGACCTTTAACTTCACTGTTGCCGAGTTTCATTTTTGTCTGTCCCTCAAACTGAGGTTCAGGTATTTTTACACTTATTACAGCAACAAGTCCTTCACGCACATCGTCACCGGAAAGTTGAGTTATTGTTTTTTCATATTTTCCTTTTTTTAGATAATCATTAATAACCCGTGTTAATGCTGATTTAAATCCAATTAGGTGTGTACCCCCTTCCCGGGTGTTTATATTATTTGCAAATGTATAAACATTTTCATTATATGTATCTATATATTGAATGGCAACTTCAACATCTATTTTATCTTTTGTTGTGTGAAAGTATATTGGTTTTTTGAAGATGGGAGTTTTGTTTTCATTTAAAAATTGGACAAAAGATACAAGTCCCCCTTTAAACTGAAAAACATGTTCGGTAGCTTTGGCTGTTTTTTCTTTAGATTCGCGATCATCTTTTAATATAATTTTAATTCCCGCATTTAAAAAAGCAAGTTCTCTCAATCGCTTTGAGAGCGTATCAAAATTGTATTCCATTGTATCAAAAATTTCATCATCCGGCCAGAAATGTGTTCGAGTACCTCTCGTTTTCGCATCTCCTATCTTTTTAACATCATGTACCGGTATACCTTTTTTATAGCTCTGAGTATATTTTTTCTCATCGCGGCATACTTCAACAGTCATATTTTTAGATAATGCATTTACAACCGAAACCCCCACTCCGTGAAGTCCGCCTGATACTTTGTAGGTATCATTGTTGAATTTACCACCTGCATGCAGTTTTGTTAAAACAATTTCGAGGGCTGATTTTTTATAAACAGGATGAATATCAATTGGTATTCCCCGTCCATTATCTTCCACCTCTATGGAATTATCTTTATGGATCGTTACAGATATACTGTCACAAAATCCGGCAAGAGCTTCATCTATTGAGTTATCAACAATTTCATATACCAGGTGATGAAGTCCGTTAACATCTGTTGATCCTATATACATCGCCGGTCTCTTTCTTACTGCTTCAAGACCTTCTAAGACCTGAATATTATCCGCATTGTAGCTTTTTGTCATTATTTTCTACTCCAAAATAGTTCGTCGTCTTTTATAGTTATTCTTTTCATTATTGTAAAAGAACTTACTTCTGATGCCACTCTATTATTATTGATATCTAATGATATCATTTTATCATTCTCGCTAATTTTATCAAGCATCCAGGTATTATCTTCAGATAATTTTAATGTTTCGATATTAAATATTCCAACACATTTATGATCACTAACGAGTACATTATTTCCAATATGTATAAACATTTTAAGAAGTTCTCCATCTGCTTTTTTTCACTTCAAACTTAATCGATTTTATAAAATTATCTCCGTAATCACTTTTAATTTTTTTTAAGATTTCACTCATGTGAATAGATAATTCGCCAGAATATGCAGAATGATCAACATTAATAAATAAATATTTATTAAAAATTCTATCGGGAAAACTATGGGCAGATAAAATAATTCCAACATACGAAGGCCATTTCTCTTTTAATTGATCAATAATAAAAGAATCTTTAATATCAAGATCTTCCATCAGATCCGGTACAATACTACTGAAAGTTATAAGTTTACTTTTTCTATCTTCACCGAATCTGAATTTCAAATTTCAAACCTTTCTGAAACAATTCCTTTTTCTACAGAAAATTGTTTTGATTTTAATAGTATTTTTTTATCATAAAAATGATTTACCATTGTAAAAATTATCTGTCCCTCATCTTTTAATAAATCAATCATACTATTACGTCTTTTTTCGTCAAGTTCTGAAAATATATCATCAACAAGAATTATACATTTTTTATTTTTTATATTTCTTATAATTTCAGCTTCAGACAGCTTCAAACTAATACTTGAAGTTCTTTTCTGACCCTGTGAAGCATAATTTATAAATGCTACTCCCTCATTGTTGTTTATAATATAATCATCTCTGTGAGGTCCATAAACAGTACTTCCCCGTCTAATATCAATCCTTATATTTGAAGTTACTTCAGATAATATAGTATCATAATTGTCAGATTTTAAAGTTGATAAATATTTAATTGATGGAAAGTCATCTTCATTGCTTATTTTTAAATAGTTTTTTATAAATAATTTATTAAACTCATTTATAAAAGACTTACGTTTACTCAAAATTGAAAAAGCTTTTTCAGAAAACATTTTATTCCAAACATCAAGTAATTTATAATCACCCTTACTTTCTCTAATTTTTTTTATTAAAAGATTTCTTGAATAACATATCTCTCTATATTTATTCAGTTCATCAATATATTCCGGATATATTTTTGAAATTACAGAATCAAAATATCTTCTTCTAATTTCAGGTGTACCATTTATAATATTAATATCTGTTGGTATAAAATTAACCGTTATCAGTTTACCATAATAATCAGAAACTTTTTTTATTTCATTAGAATCAATTTTAATTTTTTTTTTAGGTTTATTATTCTGAATTGAGTAGCCAACTTCAAATTTAGAGTATTCAGAATCTGTTACATCACCTGAACAATAATATGCATTGTTGTTCCATCTGATTATACTGTTATCATTAATATTTTTAAATGATTTTAAATTTGAAATTATAGATATTGCTTCAATGATATTTGTTTTTCCAGCACCATTATCACCTGTTATAAAATTCATATCAGGTGAAAAATTAATTTCAAGATTTTCATAATTTCTGAAATTAATAAGTTTAAGACTTTTTAGAATCATATTATTCAGCAGCTGTTTTTATTTGTATCGGCATTATTACTGAAATAAAATTTTTATCATTCTCTGGAATAATAGTTATAGGACTCATTTGTCCGGTTATACCGCAAATAAATGATGGTGAATCAATCTGTTTAAGTGTATCAAATAAAAAATGGGCATTGATTCCTAAAAATATTTTTTGTTTATTATCTGATTCAATACTAAGTTCTTCCTCAGCCTGTCCAAGCTCAGGAGTGTTAGCTTCTATTTGTAAAACATCATTACTTAGAGTCATAATTATTTTATTTGCAGGCTCACGTGTAAAAATCATTGCCCGTTTAACTGAATCAAGAATTTTTGATGTTTCAATAATTGATTTATGACTATATTCTTTAGGTATTATCTGTTTATAATTTGGAAACTGCCCCTCTATTACTCTTGATATTATTTCTGTTTCATTTATTTTAAAATAACACTGTTTGTTGTCATAAGAAATTTTACAGACACCTGAATTAGATAACAATTTATATATTTCATTAATTGTTTTTAATGGAATTATTACTCCTTCTCCGATGAATGCATCGCTTTCAATCTCTCTTGTTATCATAGATAATCTTCTGGAGTCTGTTGCTATGGCTGTTATAGTTCCTGGTTTTTCTGAAATAATATAAATACTATTAAAAACAGGTTTAATGGTATCAGTTGCTGCGGCATAAATAACTTTCTTAAGCATCTCTTTAAAAATACCCTGATCTATATCAACTGTATTATCATTATTGACTTCAGGCAATTGCGGGTAATCATCTGAATTTGTGCCGTAAAAAGTATAACTACCTTTTATGTTTGAAGATTTTATATTTATAACCATAGATTCATTGATAGTTAAAGATATATCTTCGTCAGGAAGTTCTTTTATAATACCGGATAATTTTTTTCCATTTGCAGTAAATGAAAAATCATTTTCTGCAGATGCATCTATTTGTGTACGAACAGCCATTTCATTATCAGTTGCGATAATTTCTAATTTATTTTTGCTAATATTAAAAAGGCAATTTGATAAAATCGTATTTATGTTTTTTGATGAAATAACAGAGTCAGCTATATTAATAGCTTTTAATATTGTATCTTTGTTTATTGTAATTTTCATCCGGTTCTCTCTCCTATATATTATATTAATATGTTTCTTTATTAATAGTAGTAGTAGTAGTTGCTGAAATATGTTTATAATGTGAAAAGTAACTGATCTAATCAGCGGTTAATCGTTTTTTAAATTGTTGATAAACTTGTGGTTTTTTCTGAATCTTTTAAATTAAGTCAAATATTAACAACAATATCAACAATTACGAATTTTTTAAAAAGTTATTATTAATGTTAACATTTAAAACATGTCTTATTAACATCTTATTAACTGCGTAATTCCATTTTTAATTCTTCTATTTGCTCTTTAAAATCTGCATCTTCTTTCATATCTGATTCTATTTTATTAATAGCATTTACAACTGTTGAATGATCACGGTGACCAAATTGTTTACCTATATCAGTAGTGGTCATGTCAGTCAGTTTTCTGGTAAGATACATCGCCACAAATCTTGGAGTGACAATCTTACTTTGTCTGCTTTTAGAAATAATATCTTCTACACTTATATTATAAAGATCTGAAATTTTAGTAATAATATCATTAGGTGTTACTTTCTTACTTGATTCATCATCAAAAAGATGTTTGAGATGTTCTTTTATATGCTTCATGGTTATTGGTTCATTATAAATATCATAGACCATTCTTAAATTAGCAAGTGCAGATTCAAGTGCTCGTATACTCGACGTTATACGCCTGGCAATATAATTATAAGCTTCGTCGGAGATAACTATATTTTCCTTCGCTGCTTTATTTCGTAAAATTGCTTCTCTTGTTTCAAGGTTCGGGGTCTGAATATCTGTAATCATCCCCCATTCGAATCGTGTTCTTAACCTGTCTGCTAGAGTTGCTATCTGCTTAGGCGGTCTGTCGCTTGATATTATTATCTGTTTTTTATTTTCATAAAGAGTATTGAAAGTATGAAAGAACTCATTTTGAGTTTCTTCTTTTTTTTCCAGAAATTGAATATCATCAATCATTAAAATATCAACATTTCTGTATTTTATTTTAAAACTGTGCTGTGTATTTGTCTGAATAGAATAAATAAATTCATTAATAAATTGTTCTGTTGGAATATATAAAACTTTTAAATAAGGCCTCTCTTGAAGGAGATAGTGACCGATTGCCTGTATTAAATGTGTTTTTCCAAGCCCTGTTCCTCCATATATAAAAAGAGGATTAAATTGAGTAGCCGGTGATCTTGAAACAGATTTAGCAGCTGCATGAGCAAGCTGATTATTCGGACCTACTACAAAATTCTCAAATGTATAATTCTGGTTAAGAGGAGATTGTCTGTTATTTTCACTTTTTGTGTATTGCTGTGTGTCTACAAAAGGTTTTATTATTTCTGATTTTTCCATATCTTTAAATTCAATCTCCGTTATAAACTCACACGAATATTTTTTCCCGGTGGTTGATTCAATAATTTCTTCAATATCTTTCAGATATTTGTCTTTTAGGTGACGAACGGCAACATCATCTTTAACTTTTATTTGTAAGATATCACCTTTTATAGATAGAGGTTCAGTGTCTTTCAGCCACATACCAAAAGATTGTTTATTAATTTTTTTTTCGAGATCAGTTAAAACATTATCCCATATTCGGTGTGCCAAGAAGATACCTCTATTTATCAACAATTGTTGATAAGTATGTTTATAAACATACTTATATTTAGTATTAATATTTTTATATATACTTTATTGTAAGAAAGAATTAACTCATATGAGTAACACATTTAAAAATTTTATTAATTAAATCCGGGCTAGAAAGTCAATAATTGAAATTATGTTGTTTTAGAAATGGTTTTTGGCAACAAATTAATCTCAATTAAAATATTGTATGATAAAAAAGTGAAATTCTATTGATAACGTATATATAAGGTGTTTATAACATCACATTTATGTTGATAAGATGTTAATAATATGTTTATTGTTAAATTGGCTCCAATCCGGAGATTTTTAAGGATAAAATAAAAAGAATATTTATTCATTTAAAACAAATATTGAATATTTTATAAGGAATAAACTACTTCAAAAATTTTTTAAGTTCCTGCAGGTGAGCATTTATCTCTTTGTCGAAGGGAAGTATAATCGCAGCTTTTTTAAGGTATTTCTCGGCTTCCTTATAATTTCCAAGCTTCATATAAACAAAGCCAAGAGTATCGTTATAAGCAGGATTTGATTTGTTTTTATTGTAAACAAATTCTGCTATTTTTAAGGCGCTGTTTAATTCAATTCCAAGAGATGCCATTAGATATGAGGAAGAGTTTAAGCTGTTGATATTAGATCTGTCATAGCGGAAAATTTCCCGATATTCCTTAAGCGCTTTCTTTAATTCACCCTTTTTTTCAAGACAGTAACCACGCATGTTCAAAGCCTGAATGTCTGATTTAAAATCTGTAATAACATCATTGAGATATATTAACGCTTCATCATATTTTTCATTTTTTATAAAACAGAATGCAATGTTCTTTTTTACCAAAGAAGAGTTTATGTAAGATATTTTGAGTTGAAGAACTTTTTGAAAGTATTCAGCTGAAGTCTGATACAGACTTTTTTTACAATAAGCAATACCAAGATTAAACAGTATTTCAGGATTTTCTCTATCGATCATTTCAGCTTTTTTAAGTTCATCAATAGCTGAATCATAATCTCCGGTAAAGAGATCGTTGAAGGCAGTTTTTTTTATATCATTTAAAATATTGTTAATGTCATCCATATAATCACTGTTTATTAATTGTATTTAGAATTTTGTAGTCTGTTGAATCTATTGACAGCGGTGTAATAGAAATATATGAATTTTCAAGTGCATAGCTGTCATTCCACGGTGTATTTTCTGTTTCTATAATTCCTTCAAGTTTCATCCCGAACTGGTCTGGATCATTTTTTAAATACTTTATATATGTATCTTTGTAAATTCTTTTTGATAAATGAGTATATTTAATTCCTTTAATTTCAGCCGCAGGCAGATTTGGATAATTGATATTAAGATATAAATTCTCATGATTGATTTCCGTTTTAATGAAATTATTTATAAAATTTCCTGTCTCTACTAAAAATGGTGATGCAGCGTGAAAACTATTGATTGATACAGCAATGGCAGGTTTCCCGAAAATAAATGCAGTTCGGGCACCCGCAACAGTTCCGGAAAAGTGAATATCATCTCCAAGATTCGGTCCATGATTAATTCCTGAAATTACAAGATCTATCTCAGGAATAATATCGGAATGAATACCGATACTTACGCAATCCGCCGGATATCCCGATATTGAAAAAGCATTCCCGCTATGTTTTGTAACTGATAATTCATCTCTCATAGTAAAAATATTTGAACAGGCGCTTCTTTCCCGGTCCGGAGCAATAATAAATACTTCATGGTCCGCGGATAATCCTTCATATAAAAATTGTAAACCTTCAGCAGCGATACCATCATCGTTTGTTAATAATATTTTCATTTTCAACTCATTTTTATAATATTATAAAAATATAAATTTTTAATGCCTTTAATGTCAAGTATAGATTTTTTATATATTGGCTGATAACCTGATAGCAATTTATCTTCAAAGTGATAAATCTATACGAAAAAGGATAAGGAGTGATTAGTGCAGGTCTAAACATTTTTATCAATTTCTTATTAAATGCGAATGACAGAAAATAAGGGGGTAAAAGATAAATTTATAGAATCGTCAGGGTATGGATTTTAATCAATAGTTAGAAATTTTATTTGATTTTATTTATAATTATTGTACATTAGTTTGGTAGATTATTTATTAAGAATAATCACTATAATTTTTTACTGGAGGCTTGGTGTGAAAAATATTTTTAAAGTTGTTTTTATATCAGCAGGAATGGTTGTATTATTTTATGTAAACAGTTTTGCTATTGTGGATGCTGCAGTTTCAGGCGGTTCTGTTTTTAATGGTAAATCAGAAGACAATCATAAATCTAAACTAACCAGCTGGCAATATGGTGCAAGAGCACACTTAAATACAGATGCAGTTCCTTTTTTTGAATTAGGTCTTGGAGGATATTATGAGGATACTCACCTGAAATTTGATATATTGAATAGTTCAAGTGATGTAGTTAGAAAATCGGCTGGACTGGATGCTAATATTATACTTTCACTTCCTTTACTTCCGATTAATCCTTATGTGAGAGGAACTTATGGGTTTTGGGATAGATATAATGGAGATGTAGAAAATTTCAACAAAAGTTGGGGAGCCGGTGGTGGACTTGAACTTGTTGTTTTCCCATTACCATCTATAAGAATTTTTGCTGAGTATATGCGTGATCATGCGGTTCACAATAAAACATATATCAATACCAATTCAGCAAATCTTGGTGTGAAAATACAAATCTGATAAAATTTTTGAATAAATAATAATAAACCGGGTATTCTCTGATTGGGTATATCCGGTTTTTTTATTATTTAACAAATATGGTAAAATCAAATGGAAATAAAAAAAACAAAAATTCTTCTTTTTGGCACAGGAGCAGTTGGAAGCTTTTATGCAGGTAAATTGTCACAGGCTGGCGCTTCAGTCTCAGTTGTCTCCAGGTCTGATTATGATGTAGTAAAAGTGAATGGAATAAGAATTAAAAGTATTCTTGGAAATTTTAATTTTCGTCCTGAAAGAGTTCTGAAAAGTGCAGCAGATTATAAAGAGAGTCCGGATTTCGTAATTGTCGCGACTAAAGTTCTTCCTGAAATAGATGTTTATAATTTAATAAAAGATGCTGTTACTTCTGAAAGTTCAATTGTACTTCTGCAGAACGGCATAGATATTGAAAAACAGATTTTGGAGAAATTTCCTTACAATGAGATTATAAGTGCCCTTGCATTTATATGTGTTTCAAGAGTGGATTATGGAGTTGTAGATCATCAGGATTATGGAAGAATTATTTTCGGGAAATATCCGGGGGGTGAATCTGAAAAGGTCAAACTGCTGGAGGATTTGTTTAGTAAATCAGGTTTGCCTGTAGAGACTACCGATGATGTAATTTCAGCGAGATGGAAAAAGCTTTTGTGGAATGCGCCGTTTAATCCATTATCAGTTATCTGTGGTGGCGCTGATACAATGGAGTTATTGGAAAATCATGAAATAAAAAATCTCTGCATAGAAGTAATGAAAGAGGTTGTTCTTCTTTCAAAAACAGACGGCCATCCGCTTGATGAGTCTTTGATAATGAGAAATATTAACGATACAGAAAAGATGACTCCATATAAAACAAGTATGCTCCTTGATTATGAAAATAAAAGACCGATGGAAGTAGAAGCAATTCTTGGAAATGCATTAAAAATTGCAAAGAAGTATGATATTATTCCTCAACATCTTGCTACTTTATATGCAATTTTATCCATATTAAACGAGAAAAATCTTAAATCAGGAGAATAGCAGGAAAAAATAAATCTCAAATTTCTATAAGCAATGAATGTTAGCCTCCTATAAATTCACAATATTATTTTTACATTAAATCTTTATGATTTCTTTATCTTTTCTTTAAAATTTATCTTATAATATAGTCAGATATATTTGATAATAAAGTGATAGGAAGATGTGCCTGAATGAATGAAAATAGTAAAGTAGCCAAAACAAAGTTGAAAAGACACAGTAGTATAATTTTTGATATACTTGTTGAGAAGTTCTTCTTTGTTGTCGGTTTATCTTCTCTTCTGGTGCTTTTAACTATTATGATTTTTTTATTTAAAGAGGGCATTCCTCTTTTTAGAGAGATAAATATATCTGATTTTGTGTTTGGTAAAGAATGGTATCCCACAAGCGGTAATCCGCGGTTTGGAATTCTACCTCTTATAATTTCTTCTCTATATATTACAATTATTGCTTCAATGATTGCCATACCGCTGAGTCTTTCAGTCGCAATTTATATTTCAGAGTTAGCCGGGAGTACAATGAAAGAGATTGTTAAACCCGTTGTTGAAATTATTGCATCAATACCATCTGTAATTGTAGGTTTTTTCGGAATGGTTGTAGTTGCACCTTTTTTGATGAAACATTTTGATATTAATTCAGGATTAAATCTTTTCAATGCATCTTTGATGCTTGCCTTTATGGCTATTCCAACAATAGCCAGTATCTCAGAAGATGCAATTTCATCAGTTCCTATGAGCTTGAAAGAAGCCTCGTATGCGCTTGGAGCGAATCGATGGGAGACAATAATTTATATTACTATCCCGGCTTCGTTGTCAGGAATATGGACTGCAATAATTTTAGGAGTTTCACGGGTTATCGGTGAAACAATGATTGTTCTCATGGTGGCAGGTGGTGCAGCTATTATTCCGGCTTCAGTTTTTGATCCAGTGAGGCCGTTAACTTCAAATATAGCTGCAGAAATGGCCGAAGCTTCAGTTGGCGGTACTCATTACAGGGCACTTTTTGCAATCGGTATAATTCTTTTTATAATTACATTTATATTTAATCTCATTGCAGATTATTTATCAAATAAATATAAGTTCAAGGCAAGTTAGAAATTTATGAAAACAAAAGCGTATATAATTCAAAGTGCAGGCTTTCTTTTAATCCGTTTAGGAACACTAATTGTTATCACATCTTTATTTTCAATGCTGGGATATATATTTTATAAAGGTTTCTCGGCGCTTTCATGGGAATTTTTAAGTGAAATGCCGATGAATGAAATGACCGGCGGAGGAATTTTTCCGGCTATTGCTGGAACTTTCTATCTCATGATCGGATCTTCTGCAATATCGATACCGGTTGGTGTAATAACAGCAATATATCTCACAGAATATGCAAAGAGTCCAAGGATTGTAAAAATAATAAGACTTGGAATAAATAATCTGGCGGGAGTGCCTTCGGTAGTATTTGGTCTATTCGGATTAAGTCTCTTTGTTATTTTCCTTGGATTCGGTACATCCATTCTGGCAGGATCTTTGACTCTTGGTCTGCTTAATCTGCCGGTAATAATAAGATCAACGGAGGAGTCTTTACAAGTAGTTCCAGGGACTTATAGAGAGGCTTCATTATCTCTGGGAGCAACAAAATGGCAGACAATCTATAAGGTTATTCTGCCCAATGCTTTGCCGGGAATTATGACAGGGATAATGCTTTCTCTAGGGCGTGCTGCGGGAGAGACTGCTCCTATTATGTTTACAGCAGCTGCATTTTTTACGCCGGATTTACCTGTATCAATATTTAATCAGGTAATGGCGCTACCATATCATATATATGTAATGGCTACTGCAGGAACACATATACAGGCTACCAGGCATCTCCAATATGGAACTGCGATTGTACTTATAGGACTTGTACTTCTGCTTAATATGACAGGATTAATTCTGAGATACCGGTTCAGGAAGAATCTCAGATAAATTTATAAATAAGTGCTATAATAAACGGTACAAGTATTGTTAGTACAACACCGCTGAAAACCGAAATCACAGCATATTCCTTTCCTGAAAATTTTGCAATTACAGGGAGAGTTGTATCCATTGACGTTGCGCCGCCTGAAGCAATTGGAGCAAGCTTTCCGAAGTATTTAACTAAAAGCGGTGTTGCCAGTAGAGTAAATATCTCTCTTGAAATATTTGAGAGAAGTGCCGTTACTCCAAGAGTATCGTTTCGTATTTTTGAAATTATAATGCTTGAAAGACTGTAGTAACCGAAACCAGAGCCTATAGCCATTGCATCAAGAGCTCCAACATCTTTCAAAAAAAATGAACAGATAAAGGTTCCTGTCAGTGTACCAAAAATTATCATTACAGGAACAATAAGTATTTTAAAATTCATTTTTTTAAGAACATTCCAGACATTTGAATCAGAGCCTATCCCTATACCGACAAGAAACATAAGCAGATAAAGCGCATATATACTTGGATCACCGGTTTTCGGAAAATTCAATGATATACCATTTATTCCGGCAATAAGCCCAATGGAAAAAAAAAGTATTATTATTAAACTCCCTATCATAAACTTTCATCTTTTTTAAAAATAAATTTATAGACGATGAATGAGCATAAGACACTTCCGGTTATTCCCGATAAAGTTAATAGAATTGAATTTAACCCGATCCGGGCAAAATTACTTATTACCAGCTGATTTGAACCAATAGATAATCCTAACAGAAAAAGTAGAAGATAGATAGACCATCCGGCCAGTTTATCCGCTGAAGTTATTAAAGTTTTTCTTTTTCTGAAAACAAAACCTATGATAATACCGGAAAACATTAGAACAAGAATTTCAAGCATATAGATCCTACTTTATATTTGAAAATATTGGCGATTTGTGATAAATGTCAGTAAAATTATCTGATTACTTCATTAAGATCTAACATTGTAAAGTCAACTTATTATCAAAGATTAGTATTTGTATAGAGGTTTGATTATAATAATAAAAATGATTTTACTTTTTATGTTTGTTTAATATAATAACCTATATTTTAATAAGATGAATTCGGAGTGTGCATTTTCTTTACCGGAATGAAAAAGGTGAGCGGCATTAATCCGGAATATTCATCCGAAACAATATAATTTTTTATGAAGGATAGGGAAACAGTGAAACATCATTCATCTCACAAAATTTTTAATGCAATTATGCATCTCAAAGATAGAAAAATATATAAATGGATTTATAAGCATCCACGCATTTCATCAATGATTCTGATTTTATTTGCCGTTCTTATTTTATATATTTTTATAAGTTTTGTGTTCAAATATGTCATTTAGTGTATAATAAAAAGATGGGGTTTAAAATACATTTTCTGAAATTCTTTATATTTACTATAATAAATATAGTTATTGTTTTGCCGCAAAGTTCCTATTCAAATACGTTCCGCAGTGAATTTCCTTCAGAGTATAAATACAGGTATAACGGTGAAAGTATTAAAACTGTCAACGGCAAGTTTTATGCCTATATCGTTTTGTTGTTTAATGAAAATCCCCACTTTGTAAATTTAATTCAAAAAGGTACTGTTTCTTTAAAAGAGATAGGTGTAGAGGGCTTCCATGTTAAGGCATTCAGAAGTTACTTAACCACGGTACAGGATAATAAACTTCTTGAAGAGTGTTCGCTGGTTCTTAAAGTTTTTTTTGAACCCGATCTTTTCAATGATGCACAACTACGTCAGATAGAAAACAATCTTGCTAAGAGAAATATAATTCTTAAATTCTATCGGGAGGGTGTTTTTAAAGGCGCTCAGATTACTCTTGACTATTGCATTTACGGTGAGAAAATAAAGATCGATATAAAGCATCCTCTTTTTGAGTCGAATGACGAGATGTTTTATATAAAGCCTTATATTTATTATGATGAGTTTTCCACAAGTAATTCCACTTTTTATTATGACATGATTTATATCAATCCTGATGAAGTTAATAATGATTATATAATAGCAAAAAATATTATTAATGGGAAAGATGTTAAGTCGATGTTCTTTGTCGGTTCAAAAGTAAGCGAGGAGATTAAGCACTGTCTTTTACTGGCTTTTAAAGATAATTCTTCAATCAGAAGTGAAATATGGAAAATGTTTGTTATTCATGAGCTGACTCATAAAATAATGAACAATCAGTTTAATAATTATGATCAGATTACAGGTGAGGAAATTTCTCTCTCAAGTACTATTTATTCAAATCCTTATCTGGGTTTATCCGTATTGTACAGTTATCTTAATTACGGGAAAATGAATCCTCATAGAATGGCAGCGATGAATTACATTACTTATATTTCTGAAGCATCAGGTAATAAGGATTATATTAACAATCCGGGAAATATCAGCAGGATCTCTGTTGATAAATTAAAGGAATATACAAAAAATCATTTTTACTTCTGCGTGAATAAACTAAAGTTAAATAGATAAAATCCTACAAAAAAAAAGGAGCTTTCGCCCCTTTTAGTAATTCAATAAAATTTATTCCGGCTTCATTGTCGGGAAGAGTAATACATCTCTTATTGATATTTCTCCTGTTAAAAGCATTACAAGTCTGTCGATGCCGATTCCCATACCGCCGGTTGGTGGCATTCCTGCTTCAATTGCCTGAACAAAGTTTTCATCCATAGGCGGCGCTTCTTCATCGATCTCTCTTCTTAAAGACTGAGCATAAAGTGTTTTTCTCTGGAATACCGGATCGTTCGATTCACTATAAGCATTCGCGAATTCCGTTCCATTTATAAATAATTCAAATCTCTGAAGAAATCGTTCATCGTCACTGTCAGGTTTACAAAGAGGTGTCGTTTCAAGGGGCTGGTGTGTTATAAATGTCGGTTGTATAAGTTTATGTTCAACAAGAACCTGGAAGAGTTCATCAATGGCAAGGCCGCGGATATAGTCTCCTTTGATTTCTCCGCCATGTTTTTTAACGGCATCTTTCAGTTCTTCATCACTCATTGACATTACATCAAGTCCCGAGTATTCTTTTATGGCATCAGTCATTTTCATTTTTTTCCACGGAGTTTTGAGGTCTATCTCTTTTCCGTCGAAGTTTAATTCGGTTGTTCCATTGACCTGCAATGCAGTATTTACAATCAATTCCTCGGCAAGTCTCATCATATCATTATAATCACCATAAGCCTGATAGAGCTCGAGCATTGTGAATTCAGGATTGTGAGTGCGGTCTATCCCTTCGTTCCGGAAACATTTGCCGATTTCATAAACTCTGTCAAATCCTCCGACTATCAGTCTTTTAAGATATGGCTCAAGAGAGATGCGGAGAAACAGATTAATATCAAGTGCATTATGGTGAGATGTAAATGGAGCAGCAGCCGCGCCGCCGTAAACCGGCTGAAGTACCGGGGTCTCTACTTCATAAAAATCTTTTTCATCGAGAATTTTCTTTATATTACGGATAATATGTATTCTCTTTTTAAATGTTTCTTTAACTCCGGGAGTTACAATCAGGTCTACCTGTCTGTTTCTGTACCTGAGCTCCTTATCGGCAAATAGATCAAAGGTTTCCCCATCTTTTTCTTTTACCACCGGGAGAGGTCTTATGTTCTTTGTGAGAAGTGTAAGTTCGTCAATATAAACAGTTATCTCACCCACCTTGGTTTTTTTTACAGTTCCCTTTACGCCGATAATATCACCAAGATCGAGTTTTTTAAACAGGTTGTAATGAAGTTCTCCAATGTTAGCATCAGCAATATAAAGCTGAATTTTACCTTCTTTATCCTGTATGGTGCAAAAGCTTGCTTTACCCATTATCCGGACTGCCATAATTCGGCCGGCTATTGAAACCCGTTCCTGAGATTCAAAATACCGGTCAAAATCAGATATTATTCCGTTGCTGTAATGAGTTACGTCATATTTATAAGGGAATGGATTTATCCCGAAAGTGTCTCTGATTTCGCTGATTTTGTCGATTCGTATTTGTATGAGACTGTTTGTATCTTCCATTAGATTATCCTGAAATATTTTTTATTTTATCTCACAAGTAAGTCGCAGATTTTTATTAAGTTTAGCACTTACTTGTGAATTCTTTCCCCGCCGAAAGAGGCGGCGGAATCTACTATTTATTCACTTTTTTTCCTCCCCTCATGTCAAATTATTTTTTTGAATTGAAGTTAATTAAAGTTTTTAAGATTCTGATATTTTGAATAAAACAATCTGAAGGTGATTAAATATGTATGAATTTGAACTGGGACCAATCAGGCCGCCAAGTGAGGCACAGAGCATTTTACTGCGGATCACCAGAAATTGTCCCTGGAATAAATGTGCTTTTTGTCCTGTTTATAAAAATGAAAAATTTTCACTCAGGACAGTTGATGATATAAAAAAAGATATTGATTCAATGTTTGGAATTTATTCAAAGGTAAAAGAAAAAGTGGATTTTACAAAGGGAAGTTATGTCAGTGATGATATTATATCGTCTCTTATTAATGAAGATAAGATTCCACAGAATTATCTTCAGCAGATGCTTTTCTGGATGTATTATGGATTAAAAAATTTATTTTTACAAGATGCAGATTCGATGGTGTTTAAGTCGGCTGATCTAATTTTGATACTAAATTATATTAAAGAAAAATTTCCAACGATTGAACGTATTACCTGTTATAGCAGATCAAAGACTCTTGTAGTAAAAACAGCTGATGAGCTTAATAATATTCGAGCTGCAGGACTTAGCCGGATTCATATAGGTATGGAATCAGGATCTGATGATGTTTTAAAACTAATCCGCAAAGGCGTTACCGGTGAGGAGCATATTACTGCCGGAAGAAAGGTTGTAGAAGCGGGATTTGAACTTTCGGAATATTTTATGCCGGGTCTTGGCGGCAAAAAATTTACAGTAGAAAATGCTGTAGAAACAGCAAGAGTACTTAATGCAGTAAACCCATCATTTATAAGAATCAGAACAACAACTCCGGTACTTGGAACAGATCTTTTCGGGATGATGGAGCGCGGAGAGTGGGAACCGCTCAGTGAAACAGCAAAAGTTGAAGAGTTAAAAAATATGATAGAAGGACTTCACGGGATAGATTCATATATACAGAGTGATCATATGATGAACCTGATAGAAGATTCAAATGGAAAACTTCCAGAAGATAAAGATAAGATACTTGCACCGCTAAATAAATTCTTGGAGATGAGTCTCGATGATCAGGAATGCTTTATTGTTGCCCGTAGAACAGGACAATTAAGATTTCTTTCAGATTATTCAAGAAATAAAAATTTTATAGAATTGAGAGACAGAATTAAACAAAGGTTTGGCTCTATTGAAAAAGCTGCGGCTGCTTTATCAGCGAATTCTCTTTAAATTAAAAAAGCTGCTATTAAGCAGCTTTTTTAATTTAAAGAATATAAAAAGAACAATTAAAACATTTAATCTCTCCGCCTAAGACACGGAGAGATTTTGTAATCAAATTATTTACTGATCGCTTTTGCTGTCATTATTAACTTATTCGGTCGTGAAGAAGTTACATCTATCTCATAACCCATAGCGTTTGCCTTTGCAGAAAGCTCATCTTCAAAATCATTTGTTTTTCCTGCAAAAATAACTACAAGTCTTGCAGCCTTGCCATCTCTTCCTTTTTCAATGACCTGCTTAACTCCTCTTACTCTGTTTGATATCTGATCTTTAAAATTTTTCAAATCAGCTGCACTAAGACCTGTAATCAGAACTTTGATTTCTCTTCCGTTAGCAGCTTTTACAAATTTTTTAATTATAGTATCCATAAACTGAGCAGGCTGAAATTTTCCATCTTCTGTTTTTCCGAGAATCTGCTTCAGGGCGGATTCAATTGCTTTTTTTGATGCTGTTTCATCTTCAATATGAAGTCCCGGAGCCTGCTTACTTGTTGATGCAAGAATATCTCCGGTGTAAACATCAATAGCTTTTATTCTTATTATCGCTGATCTTGATTTCATCTCAGTTGCGCCGAGATTCTTCAAAGTTTCACTTCCCTGAGCTTTTGTCTCCGCGGTTCCGACAATAATTACTTCGGCACCAGCGTCAGAAAGCAGTAGGTCCTGAACATCTTCAGAAACACTTCCTGATACAGCCTTCTGCATCTTTGCTTTCTCTTTCTTCATCAGTTCCTGTGTCATAGCAGCATCAACAAACTGAAATCCGGTATTACCCATGATTTCCTGAACAAGCATTTCTGTTTCAGTGAATCCCGGGAGGTTCTCTTTTCCATTAAAAGTTTCTTTAACAAGAACCATAAACTTAGGTTTGCCGTATCTGTTTAGAGCATCCTCCACTGCATCCTCTACAACTGATGCTTCAACTGTTCCTTCAATAGTTACGAAATACTCTGTCCCTTCCTGCCATTTTTTTATAATCTCGACATTCTTTACTAAACCGTAAGATTTAGCCTCTACGATATTAGATACAAGTTCAAAGTTTTCCATCAGACTTGTGCCGGAAATAGATTCTCCAAGTATTTTCAGAACTAGTTTTGATTTAGCATCATCAGTAGCTCTGTCTCGAGCGAGAGCAGTATCATTATCAAATATTGTCGCATAGCCTGTTTCCTGGCCTCTATTTGCCGCTGTCTGTTTCTTCGATGTTTTATCATCCTTTACGTTTTTCCCGCCGCCGCATGAAACAAATGCAGTAAGCAGAATAAATGACAAGGTGATTATTATTCCTTTTTTCATTATACAACTCCTTGATTAATTAGTAGAAATATTGACTGATTCTAAGCATAGAATTTATTATACAAATTTAATATAAAACTCTATAAATAGTCAAATTTTTTTTATATTAAGTTCTATATTTATTAGTCTGTAATTTATTGAAAATTTGACATTTTTTTTAGTAAGAATTTATTTTTTTTAGTATGAGTGTAAGGGATAATTTACGCCAACAAATGAAGCAGAGAAATCTTTAGAGTAATTACGAATTGACTAAATTGTTATAATAAAGTAGTATTTACAAAATAACGAAATGGCAGGTATCAGATTTTGACCGAAGATAAGAATTTTCTGCAGTCAATCAAGCTTGAAATCAGTAGAAATTTCAAGCTTGATCCATATGAAAGAATTGCATTTTACAAAGTGCTTGCCTGTGCAAAATCTACCGCAGGGAGGGATATTCTTATACGTGAAATTGAGAAGGGGGGAGATCTCCGGACAAGTGCCCTGTATGCTCTTTCTGAATTTAATGATTCCTCTCTTGTACCGGTTTTAATGTCAATTCTTGGAAAAGGACCTCTGGATGAAGAGCTTCATATTATTCTGGATTTCATTTATAATAACGGTTCAGCAAACGAAGTCCAGCCTTTAATTAAGCTTATTGAGAGTAAAAAAGGGGATATGAAATCGGCTTTTCTTATAAAGAAGATTTTTAATATACTGAAAAAAATCGGGGAAACGGATGGAGCGTTTCATCAATATCTTGTATCGATAATTTCAAATACAGGTTCCGAAACAGCATTGCTTGAAGGGGCGATAAATGCTGCGTCCATATTAAAGAAACCGTCAATATATGAAGAGCTGATAAAAAGAAATAATGACCGGATTACATACAATGTTTTTTTATCAATATATAATTTAAATCTTATCCTGGTTAAAAACGACGAAGTTGAGAAAGAGGAATACTCCCCCCCGGTGCTTAATGATGATAAAGGTATGAGTGAAGAGGAGGAGCTTCTTCTGAATCTCAAAGTACTGCTTGGTAAAGTGACATCTAAATATGAGGAATTTTCAACAGAAACCAAAGTTGCCTATATAAATGCAATGCTTTCATGTAATCACCGAGAGTCTGTAATATATGCAATGAAAGCGCTCGAATCGAGAAATAATGAATTGATCAGAAAAACATTTTTTTCAATTTACAGTAATATTACCAGACTCCGGTTTCCGGAAAAACTCCTCAGAAGTTTGATCTCCATGAGCGTTGAAATTGAAGAGAATAACAAACTAATCGTTGATATTTTTAGAAAATATTTTTCGGAAAAAAAGAAAAACAGATCAGATATTCTTTTTCGGGATAAATTATTCGGGAATATAACATCAACTCTTGAAGGATATTTTGAAACATACCGGCGTGAATTTATGATTCCTGAGGTTTCTGAAAGTTCATTACCGGAAAGTTTTAAAAAAATAAGATATTCTATTTTAAAAAATTTAAATCCTGAACAGAAAAGAAAACTGATAACAGACCTTGTGTCTGAAGAGAAGGATCTTCCAAGAAAAATACTTTTATATCTGTCAGAATGGATAAGTTATATCGGCGAAGAGGATCAGGAGGCATTTTCTCTTTTTATCGATCTGATAATTGATGAAGACCGTGTTTCACGTGAAATTACAGCCGAAAGAATTGATACCGTTAATTTTGAAAAAAGATACCTGCAGTCGAGAATTGTAAGGCTTTGCGATATTATCAATGTTTTGAACATTGATGCTGCTGCAAAGTCTCTGGTTTACATATACAGTTATTTAAAAAAATATCCTGATAAAGAGATTTTCGATTCGGCGATTTCAGCGCTATGCCGGATAAATTATTCATATATGCTCAGTGAAGTTGAGATTATGCTTACAGCTGGAAGCCCGGAAGATCAGATAAGGGCGGTAACTCTTCTGCCGTTATTTACCGAAAAGAGGCTGGTAAATATACTTGTTGAGTATCTGAAAAACAATTCGGCTTCAGGGAATGATGTTACAAAAGGGATAGTTTCGATTCTATCGGAACATGATATTAAATCAAATATAAATGCAATTGGTGTTTTCAAACTTGTCATAGAAAATAATCAGGATGCGGAAATAAGAAGAATAGCAATTACAGGAGTAGGTAACTGCTGCATCAGTGAGGATATTGAGTACTTAAATGAACTTTTTCCAAAAGTAAAAGAACCTCATCTAAAGGAGGCCGTTGTAAAAGCAATCTGTTCTATAATTGCTCATAAGAGTGATTATAATAAACAGCAGATTATGCGATTTGTGCAGGAGTATCTGAAAGACCCGGATATTAAAGTACGGATTTTTTCATGTATGATTCTGATCCGGCTTGGTAATAAAGATGCATTCAGGTCTATCCGGGAGATGCTGATAATTAAAAATAAATTGATACAGAGGGAAATTTTATCCATTCTGCGGGATATCAGAACACCTGACTTTTACTTTTTTCTTGTTTCTCTTTTAAAAGAAGAATTCGGTATTAGTGAGGATATTATTTATCTCATTAAAAAGCTTCCAATTGATGAATTGAAGGAGATTGAAACTTTTATAATAAATATTTTCCGTAAATTTGAAGTTCCGGTTATCGGACCGGGGATTGTTTCTAAAGAGAGTTCCAAACTTGAGAATTCTTCGAAAAAAGAATTGGTTGTATTATATCTCAATATTGAAAACTTTGAAGAATTGACCGTTGGAATGAATTTTTATGAATTGATAGAATTTTATTTAAAAATAGATACAATAATATTAACACCGGTTATTGAAAATTCAGGTGTAGTTTCAGATAAAGATAACAACCGTATAACTGCATGGTTTAATAATCCATTTGATTCAATTAATGCGGTAAATGAAATTAACCGAAGATTACATATTTTAAACAATACAATAGTTTATAAAAAAAATATTTATACAAGAATAGTAATAATATCTGATGTCTTTTCTTTAGTCGGGGATGAGATTTTTGAATACACCAGAGAAAAACTAAATACAAATCAGACAATGCCTCTTATTAATAAAACGGTACTTGATTATGAAACTTTTAAAAAAATAAGTGATGATTATTATTTAACCCCACTTCCGGAAATTTTATATTCAAGTGATCTTTCAGATAGAAGTCATTTTGAATTAGTGACAAAGGTAAACTTTAAAAATATTACATTCGCTATGCTTGAGCAGAAAGAAGCTGAAATAGTAAAAACAAAACAGGAACAGGCACAGATTGTTGCACAGGTTAAGAATCTAAGAACCGGTAACAGATCTATGACATCCATTGCCATAGCAGGAGAGCTGGAGAATATCGGAGTAAGACTTAGAGAGCAGCTTGAAGAGATCGAACGATATGTTAACAGAAGGTCAACCGACAGAGAATTGAGTAAAAATGTTCGTCAGATGCTGAATAATGCATACAATCTTTACAGGGTTGAGATATCTAAATTGACTATTAAATAATACTACCTTTCTGTAAATCGTTTAGACAATTCCAGTTTATGTTTTATTAAAAACATTGAGTTTACTAAAAAGAATTTGTCGCTTTTAAATTTCAACAATGCTTCATACTGTTCCACTGCTGTTTTATAATCTTTTAGTTTAAACGATGATTCCGCATAGTAATAATGAAAAGATTTATCATATTCACCGGAAGTATCAATTGATTTCAGCAGAACTAATGCTTTTACATATTCTTCATTTTTAAAATGTATCTTTGCCAGGCCCAGTAAACCGTTTGGATAAGTATTCTGAAGAGTGATAGTTGCCTCATAATATTTCTGTGCGATACGCATCTGTTTGCGATCAAAATAAATATTCCCTATTAATATATATGTATCCAATTCTTTAGGATTTTTTTTCAAACCTATCCGGAATTGATCAAGAGCTTTGCTCTCTTTATTTAATCTGCCGTAGATATAACCGGTATGTAGATATATTCTCCAGTATTCAGGTACGATTTGTGATGCCTTTGAAAAGTGTATAAGCGCTGTCTGAAGTTTGTTCATATAGAGATTACAGAGGCCTGCATTATATCTGAATGGAAAAAAAAGCGGAGCATTTGTCAAGGCATCATCAAGTATAATTAAAGCTTCGGGAAAATTTCCTGTCAGCATAAGTTCGGCTGCTTTATTGTTTGCGGTTCCTGCCGGGTCATCTCCAGTGCAGAAAAGTATATCATTTTTAGAATATATCTGATATTTTCCAACCGGTTCAGGTTGTTCTTTTGTATTCTCCAGCCAGTAGTACTCAATACCACTGGTGCTTGATAGAGCCAGAAGTACTATGGCAGCTATCAGAACAGGTTTGAGGAGATAGGGTTTTTGCATTAAATGTATTTCCTGTTTTTTATTTTAAAATTATTTTGTTAAGTCGTGCTTATTTTTATAAATCATTAAAAATATAGAATACTTACATTTCTCTGGAAATAATTTATGGATATCATCTCTAACTGTAATTTACAAATGTATTAATATAAGTATGATTAAAGCTTTTTATTTTATTGCTAATATTACTCCAAACTTCATAAAACAATAAATACATTCTACATTTTTAAAACCTGTTTTTTTCAGCATTAATTTTGTTTCATCAATAGTATTTTCACGATCCAGTTCTCTTCTTTTCATTGCTAGATCAAGATCTTCTTTAGTGATTGGAGAATTTTCGATAAAGGCATTCCACCACTTATTGTAATTTTCATTAATGATATTTGAATCAGAATTAAACTGATCCAGATTAATAAAAAATCCTCCTTCTTCCAGATTATTATAAATCATAGAATAAAGGTTAAGCTTTGAATCATTCTCAAGATGATGTATAGATAAAGCGGAGGAAATCAGGTCAAATTTTTTCTCCGGCAATTTTTTTGAATAGTCGGATAAAATATATTCAATGTTATTCTGATTTACAAACCGGGATTTTGCGATTTCTAACATTTGCGGAGAAACATCCACCAATGTGAATGATGCCGAAGAAAATTTCTGAAAGAGATATTTTGTGAGCAATCCGGTACCCGCACCCAGATCAAGAATAGATTTAAAATCATTTCTGCAGTCTGATAAAAAAGAGATACTTGTTTCATAAAAATCATCAAAACCAGGGATGAAAAATTTACGCTGTTCATCATACTTTTCAGCAGCAATGTCAAATCTTTCAGTCATTTTTTGTATATCCATTTCTAAATCCCGATTAATTTATTTAGTAACTGCTTAAAACCCGGTGCAGTAATTTTCCTCCGCTGAACTGTAGGCGCGGAGTATATAATTTGACTGACTATAGAGCATGTAATTTGTTTGTTAAAGCTTTATATAATATTATATCGGAAAAATAATGAAGTATAAATTTATAAACATTTTATTAATTTAAAAAATTCTTGAAAAGGTGCAGTAAAGTATTCAAATGACTTAAGGGCGGTTCTAAAATTGGTTTTTGGAACCGCAGGGAGCCCTGCGGGGCTTATAAAGGGGCTACCGCCCCTTAGACCCTGTCAAGAATGAGTTCTTGGAACTCTCTTAAGATTAAGTGGAAATTGCGGTAAATAAATAAAATGAAAAAGCATGAATTGAATATATACAATGAAATTCCCGAGAATCAGGGATTGTTTATCAATCCTGTTGTAACTATAGGAAATTTCGATGGAGTCCATTGCGGTCATAGCAAAATTATTGAAAAACTTTTATCAAGCGCCAGAGATCATAACGGCACACCAATTGTTATTACTTTTAAGAATCATCCAAGAACACTTTTTCATCCTGAGTCTGTATGCAGAATGTTAACAACCGTTGAAGAGAAGCAGGATGCTCTTAATCGTCTTGGGATAAATAATATTATTATGCTGAACTTTACCAGGGAGTTTGCAAACCTCACAGCGGAACAGTTTTACAGCGAGCTGCTTATCGGGAAACTGAAAGTAAAAGAGATCGTAATAGGGTATGATCATGCATTCGGTAAAAACAGAGAGGGTAATCTGGACTATCTGATGAAGCTATCCGAAAGAACAGGGATTATTGTTAACCGTGTTGAGGAGGAGGTCTGTAATGACGAAGTGATCTCTTCAACATTTCTGCGGGATGAAATTGATAAAGGAAACATGGAGATAGCCTCAAAACTTTTAGGGAGAAGATATTCATTTACAGGGATAGTTGTCAGAGGGGCCGGTAGGGGGAGAGGACTTGGTTTCCCCACGGCAAATATTTTTCCTGACCATGCGGATAAGATTATTCCCGGCAATGGTATTTTTGCGGCATCTGTTTCATTTAAAGATAAGACAGTTTTTTACGGGATGATGAATATAGGATATAATCCGACTTTCAACGGAAAAGAGAAAACCATTGAAATGAATATATTTGATTTCAGTAAAGAGATATATGGCGAAATAGTAACAATAGAGTTTTATAAAAAAATAAGAGATGAAATTAAATTTGATTCGGCGGATTCTCTGATAAGACAGATTAAGATGGATGAGATTCAGATTAGAAGCTACTTTGAAAAGGAGAATTTGTAAAAAATGAATCGGGATCAGAGCGGTACTATTTTTAAACATATTTGTAATTATTCCGGATTAGTGATCGAGCTTGTTGCTGATGATGTACAGCTTCTAGAAGTAAATTTTGTAAATGGAAAAAAAATAAAATCTGATGAAAGTATTTCTGATCCAATAAAAAAAACAGTTTTGTTTCTTAATGATTATTTTCAAAAAAAGAAAAGTAAAATTGAGATTATTCTCAACACAGAATTCTCAAGTAGTGATTTGAAAGTTAAACAAGATAAGCTTTATCTTGATATAAGTGGTTTTACAGAAAAAGAAATTTTAATCTATAAAGAGCTCCTTAAAGTACAGCCTGGTAAAACGGTTTCATATAGTGAGCTTGCACGTCGAGCAGGTATTCCCGGCGGTGCAAGATTTGCGGGCAACTGTATGGCATCCAACAAATTCCCCATAATCATTCCATGTCACAGAATTATTAAAAGAGACGGCTCCACCGGCAATTATACCGGCGGAGTGGAAATTAAAGAATTTTTACTGAAGCATGAGGCTTAGGCTTTGAGGTTGGTGAGCCTGCTGTATTAAAGCAGGCTTTAAAAAAATTCAAAACGGGTGAAATCTGAGATACAATTTATTCCTTTCTTAATCTAACCATTGAAATTATAAAACCTGATGCAATAAGAATTGTACCAAGCCAGACCAGCCAGATAAGTCTTTTATGAGATATTTCAAGAATAGCAAAATCCGGGGGGATAACCGCATCTTTTGCGGGTGTAATAAAAATCCTCACCGATCTGCTGTTGGCATCGAGGCTTTCGATTGAAATTATTTTATCTGTTCCGGAAATTTTCTGATCTATTTTTTCTGTTTCTCCCGATTTGGTAAACCGAATTCCCGGAAAATATTTTTGTTTATCTACCATAAGATCGGTTAGTATTACCATCCCCTGTGATCCCATGTTGTTTGATATAAAGCCGTAGAATTTAACTTTATGGCCGCTTATACTTTTTTCTTCATTTTCATGAAGCATGGAAGAGCTGTAATTTATTGACGCAAAGTTATATTGTTGAGGAGTAATGTAAATGTCTCCAGTAATACCTGTGAGGATATATGGTTCTCTGTATAGGGATTCAGTTTTAGGATCAATATAGTACGCCATCTGTGCGTCATATGATTTTCCATTTTCAGAAACTGTAAGAAGTACATGAGATTTTTCAGCTTCCTGAAAACCCTTTAGAGTAATAGATTTACTACCTGCCTGAAATTTTTCTCCAACAGTAACCTGTTTCTGCTCACTCCATGAGTGAATATTGGATGAGATAACTCCAAGGATAAATACTGCAACACCAAGATGTGCAATTCTCGAGGCAAGCTGCATGCTGTTTTTGTATTTTTTCAGATCAATGAAAATCATAAAAGTGAGAAAGAAAGCGAGAATAGAAAATAAAATTGAAGCAGGATTTTTTGTAAAAAATATATTAAATATAATCCCCGCAGTTATAGCAAGTATTGCGGAGATTGCTATGTCTCTATTGATATATTTTCGCGATGTAAAAACTGATAGTATAATGAATGAAAGAATCATAATACCGAAGGGGATGGATATATTATTGTAAAAGTTTTCGGTAACGTTTGCCGGATTATTAAATAGCCCGGACACTATCGGCATTGTAGTTCCTGCAAGAATTACAAAAGAAAAGAGAAGCAGAACTATTATTCCGTAAACAGTCATCCCCTCAAATGTAAATATATCTGTGCTGAATTTTTTAGACTCAATTTGTTTGAATTTTCTGATAAAGAGAAATATAGAAACAGCCAGAAGTAAAACAATATCCCCGAGAAGATAATAAAGAACACTGGATTTCCCGAAGGAGTGAACAGAGAAGTCCGAGAGAACTCCGCTTCTTGTAAGAAATGTGCTGAAGAAAACGAGAATGAAATACCCAAGAGCCATAAGAATATTAGTTCTTTTTAAAAGACCCTTTCTGGATTGAAGCATAATCCCGTGCATTAATGCCAGAGAGACAACCCACGGAATTAATGAAGAGTTCTCAACGGGATCCCATCCCCAATATCCTCCCCAGCCGAGAACTTTATATGCCCAGTAACCGCCCATAAAGATTCCAACACCGAGAGTAAGCATACTGAACATTATCCATGGATAGGATTTTTTTATCCAGCTGTCATAATCGCCTCTGATCAGAGCTGCTATGGCATATCCGAAGGGGATTGTTGATGATGCGTAACCGAGAAATAAAATTGGAGGATGAGCAATCATCCAGGGATCCATAAGGAGCGGATTCATTCCTGTACCGTCACCGGGAATCTCCATGAGTTTGAAATCGTTAGGGAAGTAGTTCCAGATATATGCAAATGGACTTTTAACAAGAAGTATAATAAGAATAAATACTTGTGCAGCGGCAACTGCCGTGAGTACGATGGAGGTAAACTCATCGGTTTTTCTAACAGCAATTACTCCGCAGATATTAAGGATCAGCAGCCACAAGAGAAAGCTCCCTTCATTTCCCGCCCACATAGCTGCAATTTTGTATGCAATTGGCATGTTGATAGAAGAATTACTATAGACATAAGCATATTGAAATTCATTGGTCATGAAAGATTTAAAAAGAAGCAGAAAAGCAGCAAGTATTAGAACGCCTGTAACATAAAAAATTCTCTGACCGGCTAGAAAAGATTTTTTTTTGTCCTGTATGCTTCTAATCATTGAAAAGATTGATGCTGCAGAAAGCATCAGAGCAGACCAGAGTATTATAGCACCTGTATTCATTATTTTTTTTCCTTTTCGTATTTAGATGGGCACTTCACCAGAACCTTATCAGCTTCAAATATTTTTTTTTCTGAAGAGTATTTTCCAAGAACAACAACCTGCTCTGTATGTTCAAAATTCTGCGGTTTCACTCCGTTATGAAATGCGGTGAGTCGGTTCTCTTTTTCATCGACAAGAGTAAATGTAAAACCGGAAGCGTTATGTATCACTTCTGAATCTTTTGCTCTCTTCCCTATAATCTGAACATATTTTCCCGGATGCTTTTCTGCATATTGAAATGAAACATATGGAGAGAAGAGATTATCGCTCAGAGTTAAAATTGCCGTCACAAGAAGAATAAGCCCTATTATAAAAATTAAAATTTTTTTATTTTTCACCAGACTCACCTTCGATTTTTTTTACCTTTCTATCGAGTCTGAAAATGAATATCGCAATTCCAAACCATATTATAAGTATTGTTGCTGTTACTTCAATTGTCATTTTGTTTCTCCTGCTGTTTGAGCTCAAGTGAACTTATACGGTTCATTAAATTGTAGATGTATCCGTAGAAAAGTGTGAATACACCGATAGATATAAAAAGGGTAAGTTTCATAGCTGCTTCGAGATGAATTTTTCTCTCGGCATTAATCAGAGTATCCGGGTGAAGTGAAGGATAAACTCTTGGGATTATAAATACGAAGAATGGCATTGTGATCATTGCTATAACAAGATAAACGGCGCTTATTCTTGTTCTGTTGACATTCTCTTTAAGAGCCGAATAGAGGCTGAAATACGATGTATAGATGAGCATCAGTATTACAATTGATGTCTCCCTGGGATCCCAGTTCCAGTAACTCCCCCAGCTTATTTTTGCCCATATTGATCCTGTTATTACGGTTAGTATTGTAAAAACAATTCCGGCAAAGGCAGCGTTGTACGATTTGTATTCTCTTTCAACTATATTTTTTTTAGAGATCAGTATCATTATTGAGTGATAGCCTGCTACGACAAATGAAATAACAGATAACCAGGCAACCGGCACATGGAAGTAAAGAATTCTGCTTGCTTCGCCGAGAAATTCGGCTGGGGGCGCCCAGATTAATGCCATGATGAAAGTCGCAGGCATTATAAGAAATATAAGAGAGTAGAATATATAACGGTGATATATTTTCATTTAATGTTAATTCCTTAATATATTTTAGTGCAACATAAATGTTTATATTCGGGGCTGACCTAAAAGTTTACTCACTGTCATACCGGCTGAAGTGTAACGTAATGCCGGTATCTCATACACCTGATTTCATCAGGAGATTCCGGTATTCGCAAGCATTGAAGCTGCAAAACCGGAATGACAAGTGCTGAAAATGCAGACTTTTGAGACAGTCACGTATATATATTTGAATCTAAAATTCCGTCCAGATAAATTTGAAAGAGAGATAAGAAACTGACACAATTACTCCAGAGAATGCAAGTAAAAAAATAATGTTCCTGTATTCCGGAACACCTGTGCCGTCTATTGAAACAGTTGTGAGACTTATTGCGGTCCATAAAACCGGAAGAAGTATTGGAAATGAAATTACAGTAAAGAGTGAACTCCCGCTTCCCGCTTTAGAAACCATTGCTCCAAGAATTGTTGTAACTGAAGCTATGGCAATAGCTCCCGAAATAACTGTAAGAATAAATGAAATTAAATAAACTGGATAAATCTGCAGAAAGAAAAGATAGAGAAGTGTAACTATTACCGAGATTGAAAGAAACAGCACAATATTAAATATCAGCTTTGAAAGATAGATCTCTTCAGGTGTGTAATATAGAGAAAGAAAAAGAGAATTTTTCTCCTCCTCCTCCCGGATAAAAATATGAGCAAGTCCGCTCATGGCGCTGAAGAAGAGTATAATCCAGAATATTATTGCATACACAAGTGGAGTAAAGGGTACGCCTCCTGCTGCAAGACTTACTGATAGTGTGGTAATCCCGGCAAAGGCGAAGCTGATATTTATTGCGGATCTGTTTCTGAATTCTATAAGGAAATCTTTCTTTATGTTTTTAACAATTTTATTGTCCAAGATTAATTCCCTTTGAGCAGAGATTCATGTCCGATGATTCGTTTGTAGCTATAATAACTATTTTGTTAATTTTTATTTTATCGAGAATAGTATATAAAATGTCCCGGCCATCATTGTCAAGATTGCTGCATGGTTCATCAAGCATAAGAATTTCCGGATCATTTATTAGAGCGTGAATAAGGCGGAGTCTCTGCTTCATCCCCGATGAATAATATTTTACAGGTTTATCTCTATGTTTATATAGATAAAATTTTTCGAGATAATCTTTCATTAAGTTCTCATCTATTGATTCAGATGATGTAAATTTAAGATTCTCAATTGCTGTGAGCATATCGTAAGGATTAACCTGCGGACCGGTGAATCCGTAAATATCTTTATAGAAATCTCTCTCAATAATAGAATTTTCCGAAGTGTAGATAACATTTCCGGATGTAGGTTTCTGAATACCCGCAAGAATCTGAAGAAGAGTGGATTTTCCGGAACCGTTTGGTCCGGTGATGTAGAAGGAGTCCCCTTTACTAAGCAGAAAATTTATATTTCTGAAAAGAAGACTTTTCCCGAATTTTTTCTCAATGTTCTGAGCTTCAATATTTACCGGTTTATTCTGCATAATTTTATGAACCGGAAAACTTGAATTTAAGATGCTTTCCGTCACAGAAGGGTTTGTTTTTTGAATGTCCGCATCTGCAGAGAGTATAGTGGTCAGTTGTTTCAGGTACCGATCCCTGGTCGTCTTTGAGTACTATACCTCCGTAAAATACCAGAGGTCCTTTTCTAGCTATTTTAATTTTTGGTTCTCCATTATAGTAATCGATATATTTTTTTCTGTTTAAAGTATAACTCAGCGCTCCGGAAGGACAATGTTTAATGGTGTCTATCACTGAATCAACATCTCCATTGTCAGGGGCAATCCATGGTCTGCAGTTAATATTGAAAACACCGGGGAGCATTCTGACGCATGAACCGTCATGAGAGCATACTCCAAGGTTGTAGTGAACAGTAATATGTTTTCCGCGGTAATCCTTCCATTTGTATGGATCTCTGTCAGGCTGCTTTTCTCCGTCAATTCCCTCGATAGAATGAGTACCGTCGCAGAAGGGTTTACTATCAGATTTACCGCATCGGCAGAGAGAGGTAACAGGATCGGTTTTAATTAATTCGCCATTATGATTCTCAATCTCTTCTGCATCAATAAGCATATAGGGACTGAATTTTGTAAAAGCAATTATCGGTTTTGTATTACTGCTCATAGTGTTGTTCCTCAATAGATTTGAAGAGTTGAACGGTCACAATTTGCGGCCGCTGGAAATCCCCGCTGGGTTCTTTTAAGAGACGATTCCCCTTTGACCCCATTAAAATACCGGAGTAATTATATTATAAAACAAGCTCATTAAGGAGTTGAATACTCTCATCAGTTCAGAAGAAATCAATAATTATCATTCTAAAAAATATACATATTGTTTTCAAGAATTTAACTTTAATTGCAACCAGTTTTTAATAGTAATTATTGAGTTTGAGAAAGTTGAAAAAGATGTTTTTATTTGTCTGTTAAGGAAAGTTGTTATAAATGCCCTCCCCCCGGCCCCTCATTCGACGCTCATTGCGACATTGTGTTGGACTTTGAAACGCAAAAATTATGTTTACAGTCCCGTTTTGAAGAACTGACGGGGAGAGCGTGCGCGAGCGAAAGCAATGCGCGGGTGAGGGCTTTTTAAAATTAACTGACACAACAAGTCCGGCGCATCATGGATGTGCGCCGGTTTCGCGCCGCAGCCGTCCAAGGATGGACTTTGCGGCGCAATTGGTAAAAGTTTGTAACAGATAAAGTTAAACGGGGTCGAGGGGTGAAACCCCCGCGGCTTTTGGTTACTTTGTGCCGTTACAAAGTAACGAAGAAAGACCTGTAGGGGTGCGGCTACCCACATAGCATGTTAAGTATGATATAAAAAAGAGCTGACTTAAAAATCCATAAATCACCCTCCCCCGGGCCCTCCCATCAAGAGAGGGGTGAAATCACTTCAAGGATATCTTCTTTAAGCAGTAAACTTTATGACAAAAATTCATCTTGCGAAAATACAAAGAAACGCAAAGTGAGTATAAACACGCTTCAAAATTCTTTAAACTATTTTTTAAGAAATTAATGTATAACCAGAAAACTGTGAATCTTGAAAAAACTATGTATTAAAGCTTTATAGATAAAATTATCACTAATACTAACAGCAATTGTAAATATCTTGACCGAAAAATCTATTGTGACATAATAATCTACGGGTCACATCAATTTTTAGTTTTACCAATTGTTTTTATAATACTGCGAATTCATAAATAAATATAAAAAAGGAGTGTGTTATGCCACGAAGAATTATTCAGGTGGAGGAGAAGGTAAGCCTTTTAGTCGGTTTTCCTTTAAGCCTTCAGCATCTTTTTGCAATGTTCGGCGCTTCAGTTCTTGTTCCTACGCTTTTCGGAATAGACCCGGCTATTGTTCTATTGATGAATGGAGTCGGAACTCTTATTTATCTTTTTATCTGTAAAGGTAAAGCTCCCGCTTTCCTCGGTTCAAGTTTTGCGTTTTTATCGCCGGTTTTTATTGTTCTTGGTGCTGACAGGGCAATGTGGCACGCTAATTACGGTTATGCTCTTGGTGGTTTTATAGCAGCAGGTTCAGTTTTTATAATTGTTGCAGTAATAATCGGATTCTTCGGTACAAAATGGATTAAGATCGTTCTCCCTCCTGCAACAATGGGGCCGATTGTTGCTCTTATAGGACTTGAGCTTGCAAGTGTTGCTGCATCAATGGCAGGAATTATTCCCGATGCTCAAGGTGCATTTAACAGCAAGGCAGTTATTGTTTCCATGATAACTCTCACTGTAGCTGTTTTAAGCTCGGTTCTTCTAAGAGGATTTCTGGCTGTTATCCCTGTGCTTATTGCACTGATAGTAGGCTACATTGCGGCATTCTTTTTAGGGGTTGTAGATTTTGCCGCGTTCAATCAGTCACATGTTCTGGCAGTTCCGCAATTTTATTTTCCAAAATTCAGCCTGACTGCAATAATAGTTATCCTGCCGGCTTCACTGGTTGTTGTTTCTGAACATATCGGACACCTTATAGTAACAGGAAATATTGTCGGGAAAGATCTTACAGTTGATCCGGGTCTTCACAGATCTCTTTTAAGTGATGGTATTTCAACAGTAATCTCCGGATTTACCGGTTCTGTCCCTACAACAACATATGGTGAAAATATCGGAGTTATGGCTATCACAAGAGTTTACTCTGTATGGGTTATCGGCGGAGCGGCAGTTATCTCCATAGTGCTTGCGTTTATAGGTAAATTGTCCGGTCTGATTCAATCAATACCTGTACCGGTTATGGGTGGAATAAGCCTTCTCCTTTTTGGTGTAATTGCAGCCTCCGGTATCAGAATTATCGTCGAGGAAAAAGTGGATTACAGTAAGGCGTCAAATCTTATTCTAACATCAGTTGTATTCATTGTTGGTATAAGCGGGGCATTTCTAAAGCTTGGACATGTACAGCTTAAGGGAATGGCTCTTGCAACTGTGGTAGGTATGATTTTAAGTATTATTCTTCATCTGCTTGAAAAATTTAAACTTACGAATGATCTGAAATAAACTTTTAAAATATATTTATTTTTATCAAAGCAGGGTTAAAACCCTGCTTTTTTTATAACTGTTCAAAACCAGCATACCATAAGATACCCTTTATAATAAAAGAATTATTATAGCATTTTACGATTGAATTTGTTCTTTGTCATTCCGGCTGGAGCGATAGCGCAATGCCGGCGACCGGAGGAAGATCTTCGATAATCTCACAGTTGATGCTTTATAAAGGAGATTCCGGTATTTGCAAAAACTGAAGCTGCAAAACCGGAATGACAAAAACGACCTAATCAATTCGTAAACTGTTATAGTTAAATTAATTGATTAAAAAAGCACTAAAATTAGTTGTTTTAAGAAATTAATGTATATTTAAGAAAAGGGCTGAAGAAAAATTCTGAAGAGAATATCGGATAATCTCTCAAATCAAATTTATGAAGGGAACTTGGAATGGATAACGGATTTTTTTTATCTCTATTTAACAGATTTGGTTTATACTATGGATTTGTAAATAGTAACATGGAAATTCATTTTGATAATGATGAGGTTTATTCGTATCTATCTCTTGAGAAGATCCGGGAAAAATTTAATCTAAGTGATATTTTTCCTGAGGTGTCAGGAGTTGAGGATGAAATAAAAAAGGTTATAAATGGCGAAAAAAGAGAGTATTCAATACTCGGAATAAACAGATATGATATTGGAGAAAAAATTTTTAATTTATATTTTCTTCATCATCCAAATGAAAAATATAAAGCAGTTACAGTTATCAAAGATGTGACAAATGAAATTCTTTTCAGACAGTCTCTGAAGCAGAGTTCAAAAGAGATTGATCTCCTGAAAAATGAACTTATAATTAAAAATAGAGATCTTGATGAAACCGTTAAAGAGCTGTTAAAGAGCAGAGATGAGATGAAGATTCTTAACTTTGAGCTGGAGGAGACTGTACAGCTTAGAACTCTTCAGTTTAGAGAAAAATCTGAATTATCAAAAAGACTTTTTCTGCAGACTGTAAATTCGCTGATGTATGCCCTTGAAATGCGCGATCCCTATACAGCCGGACATCAGCAGAGAGTATCTCAACTTGCCAGTGCAATAGCAAAAAAAGCGGGACTCGATGAATCTGTTGTTGAGGGGATAATGGTAGCGGGGAAGCTTCATGATATTGGAAAAATATATGTACCGAGTGAGTTTTTAAATAAACCGGGAAGACTGCCGGAGGAGGCATTATTTGTAATTAAAACTCACCCGAAAATGGGATTTGAAATTTTGAAAGATATTGAATTTCCATGGCCCATTGCTGCTATTGTTCTGCAGCATCATGAAAGAAATGACGGATGCGGTTATCCATATGGCCTTGATAAAAATAATATAATGCTGGAAGCAAAAATACTCGCAGTTGCCGATGTTGTTGAGGCTATGATTACCAACAGACCTTATAGAATTTCACCAGGCGAGGAGGAGGCGTTTAAAGAAATCAGGGAATATAAAGGGATAAAATATGAACCGTGTGTAGTTGATGCGTGTCTTAGCCTTTTTCTTGATGATGGATTTGTCTGGGTTTAAGATAATCTAATTCAGCATAAATGAAAGTTCTACAAATGGCTGGGAAAATTGTACTACCGCAAAAAACCCGCCATCCTCAGGAGAGAGCTTGTATTTTTTGTTTATTTCGTAATCTGAAATAACAGTTCCCGATCTCAAAACGGAACCTGTAGTTTTAAGGATGATCAGTTCGTCATCTTTAACAAATGAAAACAACATATCAAGAGTAGAGTTTTTTCCAACCAGCAATTCTGTTACCATATATATTCCGCCGAGACTGATGTTAACTACTTTTCCGTGAGTATTGCTGATTATGCTATTATCAGAAAATGCATACTCAATTTTCATCTCTTTATCGTATCTGGCATGCTGACGATTATCGTTCATACTGCAACCTCTTGCTAAAGTCTCATTGCAATTTTAACTACTATATAATTCATAAGTCAACTGTAAAATTTTTAAACACATATTCTCTGAGAGAAAAGTTTATTTCGAATCCGCTCAATGAACGGCGTGGTTAAACAAGATATTCTAGTATTTTACAAAATGTTTAGAACCTGTCATTTCGAACCCCCTTAATTCTTAGGGTGAGAAATCTTATTTAACTCAAATGAATTAATTGTTAATAAAGATTTCTCATTCGCTATCGCTTCTTCGAAATGACAGCAATAGTGCTAAATCAATCGTAAACTGTTATAGTTTGATGATTTACCTTGCTCCGCGAAGTCAAATTATATTGTATCATTTATCTTTCTTCACCATATCCTTCAAACCTGAAAACGGGCTGACTTTCGCAGGCTGAGGCTTCTGTTCCGGGACTTTCTTCTTCTCCGGAATTTTTGATACCTGACTGGATTTTTTTTGAACATCCTCTCTTTTAATTTCAGATTTTTTATTTTTATGTAATTCCGGATTTAAAGGATCCTGCTTCATCGACAGAGATATTCTTTTTCTTTCAACATCGACTTCAAGAACAGTAACAACTACTTTCTGTGAGACCTTAACAACTGCTGAAGGGTCGCTGATATATTCATCTGAAAGCTGGCTTACATGTATAAGTCCATCCTGATGCACTCCTATATCAACAAACGCTCCGAAGGCTGCGACATTTGTTACTATACCGGGAAGTTTCATGCCGGGCTCAAGATCAGATATTTTATGTACGTTTTCAGAAAAGCTGAATAGTTCAAATTCTTTCCGCGGATCTCTGCCGGGGCGTGCAAGTTCATTTAAAATATCTGTAAGAGTGGGGAGCCCGACATTTTCTGTTATGTAATCTTTAAGTGAAATTTTATCTCTCAAAGTACTGCTGTTCATAAGTTCCGCCACAGTACATGAAAGATCAGCCGCCATCTTCTCCACAATCTTATAGCTTTCGGGGTGCACTGCGCTTCGGTCCAGAGGATTTCCGGAGTCTCTTATTCTAAGAAAACCTGCCGCCTGCTCATAGGTCTTGGGACCCATTCCCTGAACTTTTTTCAGTTCATCCCGCGATTTGAAAGGACCATTTTTTGTTCGTATGTCAACAATCGAATCAGCCATCTTTGCAGAGAGTCCTGAAACGTATCTCAGCAGATGACCGCTTGCAGTATTTACCTCAACTCCAACTGAGTTAACGCAGCTTGCAACAACATCGTCGAGAGACTTTTTCAGATCCTTCTGGTCAACATCGTGCTGGTACTGCCCCACACCGATTGCCTTCGGATCGATCTTAACAAGTTCAGCAAGCGGGTCCATAAGTCTTCTCCCAATTGAGACGGCGCCTCTTACGGTAACGTCGTGATCGGGGAATTCCTTCCGTGCGGTATCTGAGGCTGAGTAAACAGATGCGCCGCTTTCATTTACCATAGTGATAATTATATTGGAGAGTTTAAGTTCATTGCAGAATGCAAGAGCTTCTCTTCCTCCGGTTCCGTTTCCAATTGCTATTGCCTCGATATTGAATTTCTTACAAAGCTCTAAGATTACTTTGCCCGATTCAATTTTCTTATTGTGAGGTTCCAGCGGATAGATTGCGTCGTTGTGAAGAAGAGTTCCCTCTCTGCTTAGTATTACAAGTTTACAACCGGTTCTAAGTCCCGGGTCAAGCGCCAGTACCGATTTCTGGCCCAGTGGTGATGCAAGAAGGAGTTCCCGGATATTTCCTGAGAAAACTTTTATCGCCTCTTCGTCGGCGCGTTTTTTTAAGGCGGAGCGCAGTTCAGTTTCCATTGATGGTCCCATAAGGCGCTTATAGCTGTCCTTAGCGGCCAGGCTTATCTGTTCAGCAGAGGGATTTTCAGCTTTAATAAATTCTCTCTCAAGAATTGTCACAGCTTCATCCTCTTCGGGGAGAAAGTGAATAGAGAGAAATCCCTCTTCCGCGCCGCGGAGAAGCGCCAGTATTCTGTGTGATGGGGCGTTCAGTGCCGATTCGGTCCATTCAAAATAGTCGCGGTATTTCTCCCCCTCCTTCTCTTTCCCTTTTATCATTTTGGATGACATTGCAGATTTCTTTGTAAAGAGATTCCGGATATGTTCACGAGCGGTGCTGTTTTCATTTATCCACTCAGCGATAATATCTCTTGCACCCTGCAGTGTATCTTCAGTTGAGTTTAATCCCAGTTCTGCATTTATATATTCAGATGCTGTCTTTTCCAGATCGAATTTTTTCTGTGAGAATATCAATTCCGCAAGAGGCTCCAGTCCCTTCTCCTTCGCAATGCTCCCCCGTGTTTTTCTTTTCGGTTTAAACGGAAGATAAATATCTTCAAGTTTTGCCAGAGTCTCTGCTGCGAGAATTTCTTTTTCAAGTTCCGGAGTAAGTTTCTCAAGCTCCTTCATAGACTTGAGGATAGCTTCTCTTCGTTTATCGAGTTCTTCAAGCTGTTCAAGTCTGTCACGTATATCGGCTATCTGAACCTCATCGAGTCCGCCCGTTGCCTCTTTCCGGTAACGTGCGATAAAGGGGATGGTTGAGTCTTCAGAAAGGAGAAGCGCAACGGCCTTGACCTGTTCCTCTTTAATATTGAGCTCAGTACTTACTTTTTTAATATTTTTTTTATCGAACATGTTTTTCCTCGTGAGTAATATTTTTGAAATTGTTAAGTATACATGAATGCGAGATTAGCAATCGAATAACTTTCATCGCTGCATCAACGATATGCTGCATCGTAAATTTAATGATATAATTTAAGTGATTTCGGGCAAGGAAATTTTATTAAGATTGAAGAATAATATTATAAAACAGCTAATATATTTCAAATGTTTGATAAAACTTACCGGGGATTATTGCAGAATTCTGTTTTATATAAAAAAACAGACATTTTAAAAGTTGATTATTTCGAGATTTTCAGTACTTACCGTTGTAGAATCCTGGACGAAGAATTTTTGATCAGAAAAAGCTCAGAATTTAATTTTTTTGGAAAGAATAAAAAATAAATGCTGTAGTTAATTAGCGTTTTATTCTTAACATTATAAAGTTATTTTGTAATTAATGATTCACATCTTATTGTGAAGGAAGACTATGTGCCTGTCCAAATAATTATGAATAAATAGAAAAATTGTTGAAAGCATAAGTGACAGAATACCAGTATCAATGTACTTAATTAATGGTGATAAGATACTTGAAAAAACTGGTTATTAAAATCAGAGGTAATTATGAAAAATATAAAGCATGATAGAGACCAAAAAGAAGAGAATGTAAGAGATGAAATCGATAATTTTTTGGATGATATTGAAGAAGAAGATACAGATGTTGAAATTGAAATGAAAGAATTCCAAAAAGACATAGCGAAGTTAAAATGCAAAAAGTGTAATTCATCAAATATGGTGATCATAAAAAAAATGAATTATTTGCTGGTCATATCGTTGATATTTATCAATGTAAAATTTGTGGAGAAATGCTACAACTAATAATAAACAATGAAGATGACAGTTTTTATTTATAATAGCATGAGGTTAAGGTTAAAAAGTAATGAGATATGCCATCCTGAATCCTTGAAAACAAAAAAATAAAAACCACATTGCGTGAAGATTACTCTTTTAAAACCTTGAAACAAATGAAACCATTACATTCGTATACAGAACCAACCCGTCTCACTTGAAATTATAATAACAGAATAAAATCAGTTACAAAAAAGTATCGCCGCAGCCGTGCGATTCTGCACTTTGCGGCGTCAGTGAAAATTTTGAGATTACTGCAGATTAAGCCCATCCGGCTTTGGAGGAGACGCGGGGTTCGCGAAGGGGGGCGCGGCAGCCCCCCTTGCATGTTAAATATGAAAAATATAAAGCTAAAAATAAAAAAACGAAACACCGCGTCAGGGATTGCAGCGTTACCCCGCAGCGGGCAAGAGCAGAAAATATTTATAGAAATTGCAGTATATTTCAATAACAAACAAGTTAGCCCGCGAGGAGTATAAGCGGAAAGGTCGCCTCTTTCACATCCATTATATGTTAAACTAAATGTAGAGATATAGATTTTAAAGAATTATATTGATAGCG
>CAYVCQ010000022.1:0-70277 GCA_964450405.1 uncultured Leptospirales bacterium
GGTCGCTTTAATTATCGGAAACTGCCATCAGACACAATTATTTGCACACTACCTAGGAATGTAAATTATACCAACATTCCGGGATGAACTAGATATATTTAGTAAAAATTTTTATCTTGAGGTAATATATCATATGTGATTTAGCTTGAGTTACTGTCATGCTGAGCCTGTCGAAGCATAGCATTTGACGTATTACCCTTCGACGGGCTCAGGGTGACGTTGCACAAAATATACAATTATTGCTTATTGCTGCCGTAAACAGGCAACGATTTATTATAAAAGGGGCATGTGAGATGTCTCCAAAAAAAATTCGCTGCCGGGTAAACAAATTGCATGAAAATTGATATTGCTTGACATTCTTTTTAATACAGCCGATTCTCATGTAAACTGCTTATCTCGATGAGTTGCAGGATTCAGACTTTATTAAAAAGAACAGGATCTATGAAAGAAATAAATAACAGGATAATTGATGCAGTACAAAGCAAAAAAACCGGAATAGTTTTACTATTCTGTATTGTTACGATGCTTTCATGCACCTCGGTAAATATCTCCCCCGATCAGAATCTTAATGAACAGATGAAGGGTGAGAACAGAATCATGAAAAAGAATCTCACTCTGGCTGTAAGAGAGAACAGTGTATTGAAAGATGAGAATATTCAGTACAAGAATGACAACAGCAGACTTAAAACCCGTGTTAAACTTCTTGAATCGGAAATGGAATCCCTGAAAAAAAAATATGATCAGGATTTAGCTCTTCTTAATGAAAAATATGAAAACCTCAATAAAAAGAATATGATACTTGAACAGGAGAGCTCTTCCAAAATACAGGAACTCACCACTGTAAGTAAAGCCATGGAAGAGAAGATGACTAAAGATATTTTAAAGCTCAGCGAGAATATCAGAAATCAGGAGGAGAAATTCAACAAGGAACGGGCTGCTGTTGAGTTGGCATTCTCTGCAAAAGAGCAGGATTATCAGAAACAGCTGGCTCAACTGAAAAAGGATCTGCTGGCATCGAATATGGAGATAGAGTCCTTCAAATCTAAAATTGCCGAGTCGGAATCAAATCTCGCATCTGCAAAAGCGGAACTGCGAAAGCAGGAGGAATCAAATCTGGATCTGAAAAAGAAAATTGATTCCATAACAAAGGCAAATGATGAGAAAAAAGATGATGCTCCGGTAAATGGTAAAGGAACTCCCTGATGTTTCATAAATCTGATTTTTCATTGAGCCGTAAAAAACTCTTTGCATTGTTAATTGTTATATCAGCTGCATTTCAGATATTTCCGCTGCGAGACCTTCACGCTGAAACAAAACTGACACTGCTGCTTACGTCAAATCTCCAGGGACGATTCAGCAATGTGAAGGAAGATCAGGATGAGAATGATCCGATGCTCATTCTGGCTCAATCCATAATAAAAGAAAAAGAAAAATCACGATTTGATTTCTATTTGGATCTTGGCAATGCATTCTATCCCGGTTCTATTTCGAGATACAGTTACGGTTCCGTAATGATGGATTTTTTCACATACTTCAACTGCGAGGCTACTCTCATATCATCAAGGGATATAATTCTGGGGCTCTCCAATCTTGAATTTCTTGCCAGGGGGAAAACTGAGAAGATGCTCTCGGCGAATATCACCAGGGATAACCAGCCGGTTTTCACGCCGTATATTATTTTAAAACACTCCGGAAAAAAAATAGGCATTATCGGCGTTTCTTCAAGCGACGGTCTCATTGATATAGCTGATAAAAAAGTTCTCAATATTTCCTTCAGCGAATACCGTGAATCGATTAAAGATAAAGCTCTGCAGCTTAAGAAGGATGGATGCGATAACCTGATACTTCTTTCCGGTCTGTCATATAGAAACAATCTTGAACTGATGAAGGATATACCTGAGGTAAATCTTATCATAAGCGGCGGTGATTCTACGGGGAGTCTCTTCTCTGTTCCATCTTCACGTGTGGATCTTCAGTGGGGAAGATCGATTGTTACTCTGCTGGAGAATGATGGATATTACAAACTTGATCTCAACCTTGGCGATGGTGTTAGCGTCACATCAATGAACTTTGTAAAGACTATAAGGTATAAAACCTCTGATCCGGCGTACGAGGAGTTCAGCAGCAGACTTTCACTCTGGAAGGATAAATTTAAAGAGGAGGAGGGACACCTTGTCGCAGAGAATACCACAACAGCGCCGGTAACAGATGAATCAGTTGCAAATATGCTGAGACACAGATACAGGAGCGAGATAGGAATTGTGGAGAAATATTCGGTACTTCCGCAGACTCTTGCCGGACCGTTGTATTATTCCACTATAATGTCTCTGATAAATAATGATTACCCGATTTTCACTTACAGATTAAGCGGAGCAGATCTTAAAATAGTTGAGGCAAACAGCGGCGAACTGGTTATTACCGGTCTTGATAAGGGGAGAGTGCAGAATTACCCTGTTTCGGATGAGCGGACATACAGCATATGTTCAACACAGCTTGTGTATGATAAAATAACAAGAATACTGCGGAAGCAGATTGAGTACAGTAATACCTGGAAGACTCTGCAGGATGAAATTGAAGATGATCTTAAAACAGAGAAGAGTCTTACATACGGAAACTTCGATTACCTTGATAATCGTTTCAGAATGCTTCTTGATATATCGCTATCCAATTTTTATGACCGGTCAATAGTTGTGAAGGGGGATAATATCGATTCACCTCCAGGCCAGCCGTCAAAGACTTACCGTAGATGGGGAATGGAGGACACTGTAAATATAACAATCTACAACAGATATAATCAGCTTATTCTTACACCATATATATATTTTATAAAACAGAGAGAGGAATACTTACAAAATCTTCTCAGGGGAACCCTTGTATATACCTTTAACCCGAACAGTATACTCAGGCCATACCATAAATCGCAGATTGACACAGTACTTGTTAAAGTGGATCAAAGACCTATTCTTGCCAGGGAGACCATTGGAGCATCGCTGAATACTGAAAGAGTAACAGGGAAACTTGGTGCCGGTTTTGAGAAACAGGTGCAGTATCCCGACAATCCAAGGCTTTACGGTATTGAAGCATTGCTCGATGTTAATTTCCCATTCACTAATGAGCTTTCATATTCTCTTAAGCTCGACTCGTTTATATCACAAAACAGCCGGTATTCAAATGAACTTAAAGCCCGCACTGAAATAACAAATGCTCTTACCTACAATATTAACACACTGCTGGGTGTATCACTAAAATACAAGTGGTTTCATTTATACTCCAAGGAGCTGGGGGAGTCGTACGAATACTCTCAAACACTGATTTCAATTAATCTGAAAACAGATTTTAAACTATTTTAACTCACACTCACGGTGCGTTGCAGTGCTGCCCCTGATGTTTCTCACTATTTGCCGTAACAGTTGGAATTATTTTAAATAATTATTGACCGCGGAGGTATTGCCGGTATTATCGATTGAATATAGCGCTTACCACTGTATATATTATAAGGATATGGAGATGTTTATGAAAAATTTTATAATGGTTGTACTCGTCGCAGCATTTGCCTTCGTAGCTATGCCGGCTCTGCATGCAGCTGATTCTGCAGAAGGATATTGGAAGAGCATAGATGAAACAGGCAAAGTAACCGCCTTCTGGAAAATGTGGGTTGATGGAGATGAGCTTAAAGGAACTATTGTTAAAGTTCCCGGTCAGGCTGACTCTACACTTTGTACCGAGTGCAAAAAAGACTCTGCCGGATTCTATAATAAGTCTATTATCGGAACAACATGGATGTGGGGATTCAAGAAAGATGGAGACAAGTGGAAAAGAGGAAAGATTGTTGATTGCGGTAAAGGTGATGTTTACTGGGCATCAGTTACTGTTATAAATGGTGGTAATTCTGTTGAGATGAAGGGTTCAATTGACAGATGGGGAATGCTTGGAAAGAAACAGGTATGGAAAAGATCATCAGAAGCTGAAGCAAAAGCTGCAAAGTAATAGTTATACATAATCTGATAAAAAAGCTGCCCGGAAACGGGCAGTTTTTTTTGTAAGAGCTCATAAACTGAAGGCTAAATGGCTTAATCGAACTAAAATATCCTCTTTTAAATCTTAAAAAATTGATACTTTATTATTAAATATGCCGATTATATGGAAGAGTGATTTTTAAAATCAGCATCAGTATGTAAAATTAGACAGGAAGTTATATTATGAATAAAATGCCTGATACTTCAACCATTATAGGGGTTGCCGGCGGGTTTGCGGTTCTAATCCTCGGTTTTATTCTTGAGGGTGGTTCTGTGCCGGCTCTCTTTTCTGCGAGTTCACTGGTAATTATTCTCGGAGGAACATCCGGGACTCTTATTGCCTCGTTTGATATGAAAACATTTTTAAGTGTCGGTGCATATTTTGCTTCTTCCATGAAAGCTGCAGATGGTCCATCGCAGAACCTGGTTATAGAGCTTATATCCTTTGCTGAAAAAGCAAGGAGAGAGGGTCTGCTGGTATTGGAAGATGAAGTTGATAAACTTGAAGATCCATTTGAAGCGAAGGGTTTAAAAATGATGGTCGACGGGGTAGATCCCGAGCTATTGCGCAGTATCCTCGAAAAAGATATTGAACTCTTTGAAGAAAGAAAAAAATATGAAGCCTCGGTTTTTGATGCAGCTGGAGGATTTTCACCTACGATGGGAATTATCGGAACGGTTATGGGACTTGTTCTTGTTCTTGGAAACCTTGGTGGAAATGCATCAGAACTTGGTCATTCCATTGCGGCTGCGTTTATTGCTACTCTTTACGGAATCTGTTTTGCCAATGTTTTCTGGCTCCCGGTCGGTTTAAAGCTTAAAAAGAAACTGAAGGAAGAGGTAATGAGGCTTGAGATGATCATGGAGGGTGTTATTGCGATTCAGGCTGGTGAAAATCCATCACTTATAAAAGAACGCCTTAGCGCATATCTTAATCCTGCTGATTTAAAAGAACTGCAGCAGAGCAGTAAAAACGCTGAATGATGGAGATAGATTATGAGCCGCAAAAAAGGTGAACATGAAAAGGAGAATGCCGAACGGTGGCTCCTTACATATGCTGATATGATTACTCTGCTTATGCTGTTTTTTATAGTTCTTTATTCAATGAGTAACGCGGAAACCGCCAAGGTTCAGGCGTTGTCGGAGGAATTAAAGGCTGTTTTTGCCGGAGGCAACTGGGGTATATTTAACAACCTCGCCAAATCGCAGAAAAGAGGTATAGATAATTTCAGCGGAAGCGGGGGAATAGGGAGCAAGAATCCCTATCAGACAAAAAATACACAGCAGATTAAGGCTCTTACCGAGGCCAAGGAGCTTTTCAAACCGGAGATTAATTCAAAATATCTTCAGGTAACCATGGATGAAAGAGGTCTGGTGATTACACTTACCGGTGATGTTTTTTTTGCAGGGGGAAGCGCCCATCTCGAGGATCCGGCCAGACCTGTTCTTGATAAAGTTGCGTCTTTGCTTAAGGCACTTCCTAATTTTGTACGGATTGAGGGACACACTGATAGTTCAAAAATTTCTGTCGCTACTCCGGGAGAGAAATATGACTCAAACTGGGATCTCTCATCGGCAAGGAGTATACGGATTCTAAGATATCTTGCAGAAGAGAATTTTGTAGATCCCCGAAAATTATCAGCAGTTGCCTTTGGAGAGTATAGACCTATAGATGATAATAATGTTCCCGAGGGAAGAGCTTATAACCGCAGGGTAGATATAGTTATACTGAATGAAAAACCTTTAACTGAGCAGATCAATTCGGATATTCCAAGACCTCTTCCTGATGAAGAGTGGAGATAAATTTATATAAAGATAGTCCGTCACTAATAAAACAATAACTGCTCAAAACCGTAAGCAATTACTGTTTCCCCCGCGCCACCGGCGCGGGGGAAACGAATTTTATCACCGGTTTATGAGTAGTTACTAATAACAATTTATATAAGAGGTTACTATGTTGCCATTAAAAAAGAAGAGAGTATTTGTAATCTTTGATTATGTAAATGACGCCAAGCAGCTTGATTTTATCAGAGAGTATTCAAAAAAACCGGATTCACCAATCACAATCGTTGAGTATTCCGTAAAGTGGACACCGCCGGAAAAAGAATGGATTGAAACTCTAAAATATAAAATGGCACTGCTTGATCTGGTTATAGTTCTCACAGGGCCGACTACTTTTAAAGCTCATAATGTGCTGGAAGAGGTTGATGTTGCCTATAGTCTTGGTAAACCGATTTATCAGACATTAGGTGTGCAGTTTGGACATTTTAAACCGGTCCCTAAAGCCGGTAAGCTTCATATATGGAAATGGGAAAATTTCATAGAAGCCGTGGGAAGAGTCAAATAAATATACTCAAGCTATAATTCAGTTTTAAACATCAAATAGTTTGCTTTCAAGAAAAGAGTATATAACTCTTTCTGCGGCATCGCTGATGTTCAAAAATTTTATATTATAGTAAAATGTTCCCGGTTGAGGTATATGTTTTTCACCGATAATTTTTATTGCGGTATGTATAGTAAAGCCTGAAATCTGAAAAGTAATTTCATTACCGTTTTCATGTTTGAGTTTTGTATCAAGTCTTATAACAGCTTCTGTCTCATTTAATTTAAAAATGTCTGCTGTTAACTGAATCTTTTCTTCTCCGCCTGTTCCCGGCTTGCTGATTTCACAGGGTAAATTTACATTAGTAAGCGGGAAGGGAACCGGTTCACCACGTTCCAGTTTATCAGGAAGATTAAGTTTGAGAAGTGATCCCTCGTGACTTATAATAGTTGAAGTAAATCTGTACTCCGCGTCTCCACCTCTGAAAAATATTGCATTCACATTCTCTCCTGCGATAAAATGCATCTCTTTTTCAGCAACAGTATTTATGATATATAGTAATAAAGAATCATTTTCAGCCCGTTTCAGTTTACATATAAACCATTCCCCTTTTTCGGAGCTTATGGCAAGGAGTGTGTTTTTTTCCAGTTCAGAGGTAACTTGCAGAGGTCGTCTGTTGTCATTGCCATGATAAATCTGTTCATAGATTGTGATAATGTCACGGCATATAGTCTCAAGAGTATTATTGCCGGTATTGATTACTTTAATATATTTGATAAAATTTTTAATGTATTTTTCATAAATTAATGGTTCTTCCATTAATCTTATGGCTTCTTCACGCTGGAGTATTTCAGTAATTCCCTTTAATATTTTAATCCTGTAATTATTAAGGCCTTTTTCTTTTGCTTTATACATGATAAGCTGCTGAACATATAACTGTTTCTGATTTTCACGGAATTCAATATATTTTATTATTTTATAAACAGTATACACAACAATAATGATTAAACATACTATTATGAATGGGGATAAGAGACCTGAAATCAAATTCTGTAGAAGCTGGTCTGTTGTTAATAGTGTAGCAAAACCTCTTGATAACTCCCTGATTGAAGGTGTCCCGATTTCAGTATTCCTTTCCAGCGCAGATGCATTGATTGATGTTGCTAGAACAATTATGGTGTATAAAAAAGTTTTCATGATAAGCCATCCCTCTATCTGATAATCTTTTTTCTATTTATAAAATAGTATTTTTTGCCGGCTAATCAAATTTTATTACAATCTTTTTCGAAAACACATTAACTTCCTATTCCTGGAATTGTTCAAAAGTATTGATAATCCGAACATATTATTATTAAACTGCATAGCAGTTAATTCTTGACAAAAAATATTTATTCACCTGCATTATGTCCATGAAATATACATTAAAAGATTTACAAGTTCTGACAGACAGCAGTTTGAAATTTAAAAAACTTACCGAGATGTATCCTGATGAACTGGCTGCGGTAAATAAAGAGCTGAATAAATTATATAGTGAAAGCCGCAAGGAAGAGTTATATCAATACATTCAGAATTTAAAGAATAAATCTGAATTTGCCATTGATAAGATCAATAAAAGCGGGAATAACCCCAAAACGATTAATGCATTTCTGCCGCATATACTTAAGGGAAGAATTGCCACACTGGCGCTTACGCAATACAATCTGGCTATACAGTCCGGACAGGTTTCCGGTAAAGTAAGGTTTTCTCTTTTAAACGGTTTCATTCTTCAGAAACTTCTCTTCGAACACGATTTTGTAAGGAAGCCCGCATCTCTTAAACTCTTTCGATTAATCTGGCCGTTTATTACTCAGAAAAAAATATTAATTCCTCTGGTTAATAAAAAGGGAATATACTGTTTTTATACAAAAGAACTGATCAGCAGGCTCAGCAGCATAATAGGTAATAAAAAATGTATAGAAATTGGAGCCGGAGACGGCACTCTCTACAGATTCCTTAAACAAACCGGTTCAGATATAACGGCTTCGGATAATTTCAGTTGGACCGGTTATATAGATTACCCTGAATCAGTTGAAAGATTATCGGCAAAACAGGCAATTGAAAAACACAAACCGGAAGTAGTAATATGTTCATGGCCGCCTCCATGGAACGACTTTGAAAAACATGTTTTTTCAGCACATAGTGTCAATCTCTATATAGTTATAGGGAGTACAAATGAAAATGCCAGCGGAAACAGGCAAGCGTATTCCTCCCAGAAAACATTTTCCATGACAGAAGATAAAAGTCTGGCATCATTAATTTTACCGCCCGGAACACATAACTCTGTATTTATATTTAAGCGGATATAAGTAAATTAGAAGAGCTTGCAGAGAATTTCTCCGATGAGACGGGAATTGAATGTGATTTAGTAAAGTACCGCAGATCGAAAAGATAATTGGTAATGGTTTGAGGTTTTTGTATAATAGATAATAAAAATCAGCCCAGAGATGAGGAGTTTTTATAAAAAAAGGTTGACTTTAGTTTTCTATTTGGCTAAATGGCAAAGTAAGAAAGGTATAATATGAATAATCCAAAACTGCAGGCTTATGAGGCGCGGGCCTCTATTATAAAAGCGCTGGCTCATCCAAGCAGACTGCTTATTGTTGATGTGCTTAAAACACAGGATAGATGCGTAGGGGAACTTACTGAGATGATAGGCTCTGACACTTCAACTGTTTCGAAACACCTGAGTATTTTAAAAAACTCAGGAATTGTTTCAGACACAAAGAAGGGAACCACCGTATATTATACGCTTCTATGTCCATGTATTCTGGACTTTATCGGATGCATTGAGGACGTGATAGAGAGCAATACAAATGCTCATATCGAAAAATTAAGGTGCTGTAAGGCGTAGATTGAACCAGAGGTTCGCAAGAGTACACTATAGCATTTTCTCGGTTGAATTAAGATCCATTTGTCATTTCGAATCCTTCGGCAGGCTCAGGATAAACCCCCAAGGGTGTTTAGACGAGCTCAGGAACCACAAGATATGGCCAGTAATCCTGTCGAACTGATCAGTCGCTATCGCTCCTTTGAAATGACAAACGCTGTATTGATTCAGTCGTCAAACGCAATAGTAAGCAGACAAGAGTTTGCTGTCACTTGTCTGATATTTCCGGGTTTGATCAAATCGTCTACTTAGTCCGGAATGACCGTAACCTGGAATTGTTTTGTATGTTATACTTGGCTTATTTGCCAATTTGGAATTATATAAAGGGGGATATCAAATGAACAAAATAGAAATACTAGGAACGGGATGCGCAAAATGCAACAAGCTTGAGGAGCTTGCGAAAAAGGCTGCTGATGAGATTGGGATTGAATATGATTTAGTAAAGGTGAAAGAGATCGATAAGATAATGGGTTACGGTGTTATGGTAACTCCGGCCCTGGTTGTAAACGGCGTTGTTAAAGTCGCTGGAAAAATCCCCTCAATTGATGATCTGAAAAAGATGATAGGAGAGAGCAAATGAAAGAGTGCGGCTGTGATAAATCTGCCGGTAACTGCTGCATAACCACCGAGAAAAAGAAAAAAAATTATATTCCTCTTTTTCTGATGTTCAGTGCGGGCGTTGTTCTATATATTTTTTTACTGGATATAACCGATTTTGTTGTATTCTCACTGCTCGGGCTTGATGCAGGAAGCAGGTCAACAATGGCGCTTCACTTTTTTATCTTCGAAGTACCGAAGGTTCTTCTGCTGCTGACCGTTATTGTTTTTATTGTGGGGATTATACGATCATATTTCTCACCTGAAAAAACACGGAAAGCATTAGAGGGTAAGCCTCTATTTATCGGGAATGTAATGGCCAGTATTCTTGGTCTGTTTACACCATTCTGTTCCTGTTCGGCGATACCTCTGTTCATCGGTTTTATGGAGACGGGGATACCGCTTGGTGTTACATTTTCATTTCTTATTGCAGCACCTATGATCAACGAGGTTGCTCTGGTTCTTCTCTTCGGATTGTTCGGATGGAAAACTGCTTTGATATATGCTTCAACGGGTCTTCTGATTGCTATTACTTCAGGATGGATAATCGGAAAATTGAATATGAATCGTTTTGTCCAGGATTGGGTCTTTGAAATCAGAAGCGGAGTACTGAATCTTGAAGAGAGAGAGACCTCTTTCTCTGAAAGAATTGAAGCAGGATACGCGGCTGTTAAAGAGATAGTAGGCAAAGTATGGATATATATACTTATTGGTATTGGTGTAGGATCATTCCTGCATGGATATGTGCCAGAAAACTTTATGGCATCAATCATGGGGAAAACCTGGTGGTCGGTACCTGCTGCAGTACTGATCGGGATACCTTTATATTCAAACGCAGCGGGAATTATACCTATACTGCAGGCTCTGATAGCAAAGGGAGCTTCGCTTGGAACGGCGCTTGCGTTTATGATGGCTGTAATCGGGCTCTCGCTGCCGGAGATGATTATACTAAAAAAAGTAATAAAACTTCCGCTGATGATACTTTTTGTATCTATTGTTGCCAGCGGCATAATGGTTGTTGGGTATCTTTTTAACTATCTGTACTGACCCCCGCACCCCCGGAGGGGGCAAAGCTAATCCTTGCCCCCTCCGGGGGTGCGGGGGCTTGCTGGGGAGATTTTCAACATAAGACATAAATAAGAAAACTAAATTTTAAAGGAGAAAATATATGGCCAGTTGTGATTGTGATGCAGGAATAAAAATAATCTATTCATGTTCTGGTGCAGCGGATGTTGGCGAGCTTGCCGACAGAGTAGTAAGGCAGTTAAGAAAAGATGGCATTGCTCAAGGTTCATGTATCGCTGCAATAGGAGCTGATCTTTCGGGGTATGTTCAATCCGCGAAGGGTGCAGATATGGCAATAGCTATAGATGGATGTTCTGTTGGATGTGCTAAATTAAATCTGGAGAAGATCGGAGTAATACCGGTTGCGATTAATTTTGCAGATCTTGGTTATAAAAAGGGTGAGTCTCAATTTTCTGAAACACTTCTAGCCTCTGCTGTGAACGATATAAAAAGAGTTTTAAATGGTGAAAAGAAAGTAGTAGAACTGAAAATTAAAACATCCCAGGGCGGATGCGGCTGCGGAGGCAGATGCTGATTCTTTCAGAACAAGGGGGTGCAGCCCCTTGTTCTATCTGTATTTACTGCGGCAACTGCAAATCTTTTAGCTGCTGCTATGAATTCAAAAAGCTTTTAAACTCATGAAATTCCCCATTTCATTTTTATAAATAGCAAACCTGGCGAAGAAAAGAATCCGAAAATGGCAAATCACCCAGCTTATCAGTAATAATTTTTAAAAAAACATATTGACAATTAAGCAATAATAATGTACTGAACAGTCAGTATATTATTTAAGACGAGGATTATGAATAATCAGACAAAAAGTGAGCAAACCAGAGAAAAGGTAATTTTAGCCGGGATGGAATTGATTAACAAACAGGGGTACACTGCAACATCCATGGATGATATTACCAAAGCTACCGGTGTAAAAAGGGGGAACCTATATTTTCACTTTTCCAGCAAAGAGGAGCTTGGCATTGAAATGCTTACTTATGCCAGGGATGAATATATGTCATATCTTAAATCAAATCTCAGGGGTCAGAGCCCGATTGAGGATATACGTAACCTTCTTGAGGCAAGTTACAGGTTCCATAGATCGAAAAAATTTATCGGGGGATGTATCTTCGGAAATATCGCACTGGAGATGGCAGACTCCAACCAGAGGTTATCTTTATTTGTCCGGGAGCTTTTTGAAGAATGGATAATCCTTCTTGCGGGTCTGATACGCAAAGCGCAGAGCTCGGGCGAACTTAAGATCAATTGTTCACCGGAAGTTATGGCGCGTCATATTGTCGCTTCAGTTGAAGGTGGTGTAATGCTTTCAAGGCTTAGTAAAAACGGACAGGATCTGAGAGACTGTCTTAATGCGGTTTATGCATTGCTTGGGATCTCTGAAGAATTGTCAGATAATATTCGTAAATAAAAAAAGTCAGGGGGGAGTCATGGCGGAAGATATTTATGTAAAATTGCGCGAAAAGATTGATCAATACTCAGTTGGTTTGAGATCTACCGAAACAGGAAGCGAAATGAAAATTCTGAAGCAGCTTTTTACCGAGGATGAGGCTGCAATTTATCTCGGCATGACAAGGAGTCTTGAGTCTGCTAAAACTGTGGCATCCCGCCTGGGTATGGATGCAGATTATGTGAAAAAAAATCTTGATGACATGACTGAGAAGGGGCTGACCTTTCCCAGAACCAGAGATGGGGTCAGATACTATGCTGCAGCTCCATTTATGCACGGATTCTTTGAACATCAGATATTCAGAAAACAGAAGGATCCGGCAGTTGCTCCTCTATTTGAAGATTATATCATGGGGGGATTTCTTCCCAGAACCGCTTCGATGCGCACTGTCCCTGTAATGATGGAAGTTAATATAAAAGATACAGTTCTGCCATTTGATGATGTTAAGGCTATGATTCAGTCAAGGGAGAAGATAGGTCTCTTCAGGTGCGCATGCAATTATCATGTTGCACAGCTAGGTTCAGATTGTAAAAGACCCGCAGAGGTATGTCTTGCCTTCGATTTTTACGCGGAGTATGTAATAGATGAGATGAAATACGGGAGATGGATTACCCGTGATGAAGCCATGAAGGTTCTGGAGGACTCCGAGAAGGCGGGACTTGTGCATCAGACTGCGGGGGATCTCCGAAATACAGAGGCTGTGTGCAACTGCTGTCCGGAATGCTGTACGGTACTCCGTAGAGTGAAGATGTTCCCTAAACCGGCGGCTCTGAAAAATACAAATTATAAACTGGAGCAAAATGCTTCTGCATGCACACTTTGCACAGTATGTCTTGACAGATGCCCGATGGAAGCGCTGACACTTGAAGATGATGAAATTAAGATAAACAGAGACAGGTGTATCGGCTGCGGACTCTGCACTACAACCTGTGAGTTCAAGGCCCTTTCATTGGTAAAAAAACCTGAAGCGGAAGTAAAAGCTCCTCCCGAGAAATATGAATTTATGCGATCTACAATAGATTTAATGAATGAACTTGAGCTGGAGGCGGGACGCAATTAGTTTCTGTCAATGTGATTGGTATTTCTGTACAATACTATAGCAGTTTATGATTTGATAAGACCATTTTCTGTCATTCCGGTTTTGCAGCTTCAATTCTGGAGCAAACATGATGTTTGCCTGCCAGCAAGTAACACGATGTTACATTAATGCTGGCCAAATACCGGAATCTCATTAACAATGCATTATCTGTGGTATTCCGGCATTCCGCTATCGCTCCAGCCGGAATGACAAAGAATTAATTAAATCGTAAAATGCTAAAGTGGTGATATCTCATAATTTTTTTAATTCGTAAATTTAAGTAATTAGCCACAGAGACACGGAGGCACAGAGGTTTAATATGGTTTATATCATAAATTTAAAATATTATTCTCCGTGTCTTTCTTGAAAGTTTGAATCATATTTGTATGGTCTGGGGATTAGAAATAGATAAAAAATAATTTTTAGGGATAAAACAAATGAGTGTAACATCAGATAAAACTGTATTCAGAACATGCCCACTGTGTGAAGCAACCTGCGGTCTGGCCATTACTCTGTCGGGTAACACTGTGACCGGTATCCGCGGAGACAGGGATGATGTTTTCAGCCGCGGGTATATTTGCCCTAAAGGTGCCTCATTGAATAAACTTCATGAAGATCCGGACCGTCTTCGCAAGCCCATGCTCCGCATTGGACAGCAGTGGAGTGAAGTTTCATGGGAAAGGGCATTTGAAGAGGTGGAGAAGGGTTTATCTGCAGTAAAGAAACAGTATGGTCAGGATGCTGTGGCTGTATATCTGGGGAACCCGAACACTCATACAATTGCCAGTATTGCCTTATCGCCTTTGTTGAAATCAATCAGAAGTAAAAATACATATTCATCATCTTCAGTGGACCAGCTCCCTAAACAAATGGCCTGCGGACTGATGTACGGCAATGCGAATACAATTACAATTCCGGACATTGACCGCACGTCGCATTTGCTGATAATCGGCGCAAATCCTCTTGCATCAAACGGCAGTCTCTGCACTGCTCCTGATTTCCCGGCACGCCTGAAGGCAATTAAGGAGAGAGGGGGAAAAATTGTAGTTATTGATCCAAAAAAAACAGCCACAGCCGGTATGGCCGATGAACATCATTTTATCCGCCCGGGTACAGATGCTCTGCTGCTCTTTGCAATGATCCGGACAATCTTTGAAGAGAATAAAAGTAATATTGGAGATATATCGAGTATACTAAATGGTCTTGATACTGTTAAAGAATTATCAGAACCGTTTTCTCCGGAAAAGGTTTCGCCGATATGCGGAATCTCTGCCATAGATATCCGCCGCATGGCAATTGAATTTGCAGGTGCAAAAAGCGCTGTAGCGTACGGCCGGATGGGTGCAAGCACGGTGCTTTTCGGAGGACTGACTAACTGGCTTGTAGATGTGTTAAACATCATTACGGGAAATTTTGACCGGCCGGGAGGAGTAATGTTTACCACACCGGCACATATTTCTAAGAAAAGAAATCCCGCCGTGAAAGAATTCAGAGTCGGCAGATGGAGAAGCCGTATACATGATTTCCCTGAAATTCTTGGTGAATTTCCAGCATTTACACTTGCGGATGAAATAGAAACTCCAGGTGATGGACAGATACGTTCTCTGATATGCATAACCGGCAATCCTGTAATCTCAAATCCTAATAGCCGTCGTTTAGATGCTGCGCTGGATAAACTGAATTTTATGGTCTCTGTGGATTTTTATCTTAACGAAACCAGCCGGCATGCCGATGTAATACTCCCTCCGTCATCTCCTCTTTCACAGGGACATTATGATTTTGTATTTAATATGTTTTCAGTGCGCAACATATCAAAATATTCCGCACCTGTTATTCCTATGGAACCGGGGGAGATGGGCTTCTGGGAGATACTTACAAGACTGACTCTTATATCGTCAGGGATGGGGGCTTCGGCTGATCCGTATTCACTGGATGATTATATAATACGCCAGATGATAGATGCAGAGATGAAGTCACCTGAGAGCAGTATTGCTGTTAAATCGGCGGAGGAGATGCTTGCTATACTGAAACCTCTAAAGGGTCCCGAGCGGATGCTGGACTTTCTCCTGAGAACCGGACCTTATGGAGGCGGATTCGAGAATAATAACAGCGGATTATCATTTCAGAAATTGCTTGATAATCCTCACGGTATCGACATGGGGCCGCTGATGCCGAGGCTGCCGGAAATACTATCCACTTCATCGGGGAAAATAGAATTGGCGCCGGCGTTTATAATAGGGGATGTTCCGAGGCTTGAGGCTCAGTTGAGTTCTTTGCCCGCTGATGGTTTTAATCTCATAGGACGCAGAGACTTGAGGTCAAATAATTCATGGATGCACAATATCCCCGTGCTGGTTTCCGGAAAAGCGCGATGTACTCTTCAAATCAATCCTGATGATGCAGTCAAACTGGGAGTTGCTTCCGGTGATAATGTTTGTATCCGCAGCCGGGTCGGATCAGTAACAGTTCCTGTGGAAGTTACCGGCGATATGATGCAGGGTGTAGTCTCTCTCCCTCATGGCTGGGGGCACGATCTTCCAGGTATCAATATGCGTGTGGCACAGGCCAATGCCGGAATTAACAGCAATATACTTTCAGATGAAGCAAGCTTCGATCTTTTATCGGGGAATGCGGTGTTAAATGGTATTCCTGTGCAGATTTCTTTTCCAGGATAATGTTATAAATATGAATTTTGCTGTGGAATGCGGAGTTTGTAGAGATTTTAAATATTGAAGAGGATAATACAAATGTTATTGTAATTTTGGAGGAGTTCATGAGAAATCAGATTCTGCATGAACTCCTCTCGTAATATTTCTTTATCTTTAATTATATGTTTCAGAACCGAGGCATGTTACAGGCGGTTCATTCATGAGCCACCTTAGAGTGTTTTTAAATCTCATCAGCTGAACAAAGAGATCATGTTCCGGTTCCTCATTCGGCAGATGCATCGGGCTCTTCCAGTAGAATGACAACCACTCCTGATTTCCTGAAAGACCGGCTCTCTGAGCAAGGTCGAGAAAGATAACAAGATCAAGTACAATTGGAGCTGCTAGTATTGAGTCACGGCAGAGAAAGTTGACTTTCACCTGCATGGGATAGCCGAGCCATCCGAATATATCTATATTGTCCCAGCCCTCCTTGTTGTCGCCCCGGGGAGGGTAGTAGTTAATACAAACCTTATGATAAAAATTTCCATATAGATCAGGATAGATGTCCGGCTGACAGATCTGATCAAGAACAGAAAGTTTACTAACCTCTTTAGACTTGAATGATTCAGGATCATCCAGTACTTCACCGTCTCTGTTGCCCAGTATATTTGTAGAGAACCATCCGGTCATCCCCAGCATCCGGGCCTTAAATCCCGGAGCTAGAATTGTTTTCATAAAAGTCTGACCCGATTTAAAATCCTTCCCCCCCATTGGAGCTTTTCTTTTATCGGCCAGTTCCCAGAAAGCTGGAATGTCGTTGCAGAGATTCGGCGCACCGTTTGCATATGGAATACCAAGGTCCATCGCGGCGTAACAGTAGATCATACTCGGTGCAATTGCAGGGTGGTTCTCTTTCAGTGCTTTTTCTAAATTTGCAAGAGTATCGTGTACACCGGGAATCATCTCCTGATAAATTTCAGTACTCCCGCACCATACCATGACAAATCGGGAGATATTCTTTTCATCTTTGAACTTTGCAATATCATCCTTAACCATCTGGACCAGGTCCCAATGGGTCGGAGCATTCTTTACATTTTTACCATCAAGATTTTTTACAAAGTGCCGGTTGAATACTGCCTTCCACGGTTTGATCATAGAAAGTTCGTCTTTCACTGATTCAAGATCATCATTAGAGAGTACCTGGGCGTTTTTAGCTGATTCATATACAGTGTCCTCAAAGATGTCCCATCCGCCGAATTCCATATCCTTGAGAGTTGCCAGAGAGATAAAATCTTTAATATCAATCTCTTTAGCGTTATCTCCTGAACCGGTTCTGATTTTCCCCATCTGAGATAATGAACCTATAGGTTTGTTCAACCCTCTTCTTATCATCATAACGCCTGCGATAAACGTAGTGCTCACTGCACCAAGTCCTGGAATAAGCACTCCGAGTTTTCCATCCGGATTTTTAATTTCATTTTTGTATGATGTCAATTTGGGACTCCTTAAATTTTTAATATTTTCCCGGCGGTTTACGGCGGGACAGTTTATTGATTCCCCTGTAAATCTTCGGGGTGAAAGTATTTATATTTTTACTAGAGCATGATAATATATTAAGCATTATCCGTGCCAGATATCTAATTTATTTTTACACTGCAAAATACTGAATAAACCGGCATTTGGAGAGATTAGTTATATTTTCAAGCTTGTAGATAGAGTTAAGAATCGGAGATAACGCACAAGTGTATCAAATCTGCAACACTATTCAGTGCCAGAGAGCTGTGTTAAAACTCAATGAGGTATAATATGGAGCCGTTTTAAATAAGTTTTCATTCATCATCTAATCTAACAGAAAAAATAATCGAAAATTATTGATGATTAGATGTGTTAAAACTACATTTTTAATTCAAGTTTTCTCTTTCGTATTACATTTTTAAAATCAATTGGGAGAAGACCTGAATACTTTAGATCAGATGGCAGACTGTCGTAATATTCCACGGCAATTCTCGCTACTTTCGGGTGAGGATGGTTTACTGCTGATTTCATCGGACCGGCTATGTAGGCGTTCGGCAGTATTTTTATATATTCCACAGCAAGCATCTGATCAAGAGGTTCGGTATAATTAAAAGATGATTTTACATCACCGCTGAAAGAAGCTGTTGAGTCAAGGATCTTCATAATGGTTCTGGCAACCTCAATGTAAACTTTTTTCAGGATGCCTCTGATTTCTTTGTAATCCTGCATATTTTTCATTTCTTCATCACAGGAGAGGTCCGGAATATCTTCTATCATGCAAATTGTATTAAGCTGTTTTCTCTGGTCTTCGTTTTTTAAACCTTCTAATATAGTTTTTGAGAGTTCTCTGCATTTGGAGAAAACACGTTTTTTTTCTTCAAATATTTTATCCATATTATTTCCTCTTTGTATATATGTTCGGCAGATGGTATGAATATATAAAATTATTTTAAATAGGGCAAGGTTAATAATTATAGTCATGGCCGGTTTTCGATGAAACCATACCATATGGCGAAAGCTGAACATTGTGTTTCATCACAGCTTTTTTATGACATTATTCCGACAATGCTCAGTATGAGAAAATCTTTTCTTTTTGAAAATTGAAATACAATGAGATGATACAGGCAACCTGCTTGACATAATCGTTTATCTGTGTTCTGGTAATTAATGGGAGTTCCAAAAACTCAATCTTTACGGGGTCTAAGGGGCACAGCCCCTTTATAAGCCCCGCAGGGCTCCGTGCGTTTTCAAATACGGAGTATTTGGAAACACCATTGAATCAATCCTGAAATAAAGGGGATCTGCACATTGAAGCTTTCACTAAAACGACTTAGGTTTGATAATCCGGTACTTGAGAATGAGTTTATTGATGATTATTACCATAAATCATTGATGACTGTAAGAATTGCACTTATTCTCGGGACAGTTCTTTATTCTTTATTTGGAATTCTTGATCTATTCATCGCACCCATCTCAAAAACAAAAATTCTTTTTATACGTTTTGCAATAGTAACACCGGGTTTACTTACAGTTTTTATATTATCATATTTTGATATATTCAGAAAGTATATGCAGCCTATTCTGATGATTATTACACTAATCGCCGGTATGGGGATAGTTGCAATGGTGGGGATTGCAGTAGAAGCGGAGACCAGTCTTTATTACTATGCAGGGTTAATGCTGATTCTGATGTGGGCCTACACTCTTGTAAAGCTGAGATTTATCTATGCAGTGATTGTTTGCTGGACTATTGTTTTGGGATATGAGATAATAACAATTTTTTTGCAGGATATGCTGTTTGATGAACTCATGCTCAATAGATTTATTAATAATAACTTTTTTTTCATATCATCCAACATTATAGGAATGTTTGCCGGTTACCTGATAGAATTCTACACCCGCAAGGATTTTCTTCAAAGAAAAGAGATCGCTGCAAAAGGGGAAGAGCTGCAGATTGAAAGAAATGAACTTAAAGATAGAATAAAAATTATGGATGATGAGCTTGATATGGCCTGTCTGATTCAGGAAAAGCTTATTCCTTCAAGTGTTCCAAATGATAAAATGTTTTTTCTTTATAAACCGATGACGGCCATCGGAGGAGATTTTCTTGACTTCACAATGTTTAGTGATGAGAACAAAACAGGAATTTTTATATGTGATGTATCGGGTCACGGTGTCCCTGCGGCGCTGATTACATCTATAATTAAAAGCAGTATTCATCAATCAAAAAAGATTTATTCAGACCCTTCAAAGATGCTTCTTCATCTGAATCAGGTTCTAATCAGTCTGACTGAAGATATATTTGTCACTGCATTTTACGGGATATACGATTCTTCTGACAGGTCGATATTTTACTCGAATGCCGGTCACCATCCTCCGGTTGTACTTTTAGAAAACAGTATATCAACTCTGGATCAATCAAGAAGTGTACCTCTTTCAATTATGCATAATCCGGAGCTGATTAAAACCGGGAGAGGATATACCAACAGCAGAACAATTCTGCCTGAGAATTGTAAAATTATTTTTTACACAGATGGACTGGTTGAAGCAAGAAGCATTGATCTCCGGAGTATCGATTTTGGTTCTAAATTCGAAGAGAGGCTGATGGCATTGCAAAACTTAAACAGCAAAGACTTTACAGAAACTCTTTTTAGTGAATTAATAAAATTCCACGGTTCTGAATCATTTAATGATGATATATGTATTATCTGTGTTGAAGTTTAACGGGGGGATAAAAAAGGTTTTAGAGAAGATCTTTCTCAAATTTCTCTCTGGTTGTCATGGTAAAAAAATTCTCAAGACGGGTGATTCTGAAAATATTCAGTAGAGATGGGCTCATGTCCAGAAACTGAAGATTAATACTCTTCGTTTCAGCATTACGGAGAAACTTTACAAGTGTGCCAAGTGCCGATGAATCAATAAATTCCAGATCGTTGCAATTAATTCCAATAGCCTTTGGTTTTCTATCAAGCTGGGTTTTCCATATTTCAACAAGCCTTTCGGTGTTTTCTATACGGAGTTCACCTTTGATATGTATGATTGCAGCATTAGGGAGTTCTTCAAGTTTAATATTCATGCGATCCTCTTCCCCATAGTTTACTTTTCATAAAGCTGAGTTAAGAAAAACAGAAAGTTATGTAAAACTCCCTTCGATTCAAAATTTATTAAATCATATACCGGATTAATTTCAACTCTTTTAAATAATATTTTAATAAATTCGGTCTATCTTCCAAATCCCTGATGCATTTTTATATTCATTCTTTTTCTGTATTCAGCTTCCTGCTGAGGGGTTAATGTTTCCCATGCATCTTTTTTTCGTGTGAACTTGAACTCCTCTTTTTCCTGTAGCTTTTCCTTCTGCCAGTTCAGCATTCTTTCCGATGTCAACTCTGTCATGCAGTCATTTGCAAGTTCATCGAGTATTTCCTTTGCTCTCTGAATTTTATCTCTCATCTGTCTGCTGAAAGATGCGTGATAGGTAGCTTCCAGTTCCAGTATAGTTTGCCCTACTTCCATGATCTGCATTGATAATTGATGTGAGAGCTTTTGTTCGGTTTTCTGGTTTAATTCCTGCTTTGGTGCCATTTGATCGTTCTCCATTTGAGTAATTTTAAGTGTCTTTAACGTTTAATCATACAATGATGATTATAAATCGTTAATAAAAAGAATATAATCTATATATAAATTATTGATAAAATTTACCATATCTTTTTTAAAAAATTGAATAAAAATTCTGTAATTGCTCAAAACCGGTGACATTCGTTCTCCTCCGCGCCTATGGCGCGGAGGAGAACAGGTTTGGCTTCAGCTTATGAGTTACTAAAAATTTGACTACCAGTCAATCTCATCCTTTCCTAGTGATTTAAGATATGCATTAGTTCTGGAAAAGGGCTTCGATCCGAAAAAACCGCGGTACGATGAGAGAGGAGAAGGGTGGGAGGTCTTAATAACAAGATGACGTTTGGAATCGATAAAACCTCCCTTTTTTTGAGCATAAGCTCCCCATAGGATAAAGACAAGATTATTCTTCTCTTCGGCAAGAGTGTGGAGAACTGTATCAGTGAATGTTTCCCATCCCTTGCCGGAATGACTTGCCGCCTGGTGCGCCTTGACGGTAAGAGTTGCATTGAGGAGAAAAACACCCTGTTCAACCCAGTGGAGCAGAGTTGAGTCTGCGTGAGGTTTTCTGCCGAGATCGGTTTCTATCTCCTGAAATATATTTATAAGAGAAGGGGGTTTTCGTATCGCTGTATCAACTGCAAAGCATAATCCATTTGCCTGATTTTCATCGTGATATGGGTCCTGCCCCACAATTACTACTTTTACTTTATCAAATGGGCAGAGGTCAAATGCCCGGAATATATATTTTCCCGGAGGATATACTGCACCGCTGCGGTATTCCGTTCTGATGAATTCAGTCAGATTTTTGAAGTAATCCTTTTCGAATTCCGATGAGAGATGCTCTTTCCATGACTGTTCAATTTTTACATTCATAGATTAAATATGACTATTCTAAGTTTTGTTGCAAGAATTTTTTTTATAAGAGTATGGTGCGTTTATTTAATTTTATAATCATTTTTTAAATAAGATGAAAAAGAGGATGTGGTCACAATTTGTGACCACCTTGCAGGACTGAAATTTCCAATTTATCCATCTGGTTTTTTATTTATATATCACTCAAATTTCATTACAGTTGATCTTTCTCCATTTCCTGAATAAATGACATAGGGAGTTCCTTTGGATGAAATTGCTAAAAACGGATTCTGTGCGTTTACTGCAAAAGCATTATTGTAATCAGCCCTTTCATTAAAACCTTCTGATTCCAGGATCGTCCATTTGCCGTTTATAAAACTCATAGCTGATAGAGGGGCGTTTTCGCCATCAATATAAACAACTGTAGGTATATCATTCCTATCGATTTTAAGACATGGGTACCATGACCATTCATTGGAGCTGAAACCTGGTTTACCCTTAACTGTCCATTGTCCCTTCTCGAAACTCATTACAGTAACTCTATTTCCTTTGGTGCCGTCCATAAAAGCAACATATGGATTACCCTTCGAGTCTAACGTGAGTGAAGGAGCATTGGCTTTTCCTTTTGTAAAACCCGCTTTGCCGAGATTAATCCATTTCCCTTTTGAAAATATCTGTGCTGTTAATCTTGAGTTCGCAGAGTAGTCCAGATAGACAACGGTAATGTTGCCCGAGTTATCAATGGCAATTTCCGGAAACTCCGATGAACCTTTACTGAACCCGGATTTCCCCACAAGCTTCCATTCATTATTATCAAATTTTAATACTGATACCTTACCGGCGAATCCGGTCTTTGAATCAATTCCGGAATAAACGACATGTGGTATCCCGTCTTTATCCAGCGCCATGGATACAAAGGCAATTTGTTCTTTTATAAAATATCTCTTTCCAACAGTAATCCATCTGCCGTCACTGAATTTTTTCATGGTAGCAGGTCCGTTAAATCCGTCCTGATATAATATATATGGTATATCATTTTTATCCAGCAGCAGCTGAATTTGCAGAGCTGTTCCTTCGCTTATACTTTCGTCACCTGCCGGAGTCCAGGCTCCATCGATCAGTCTCTTCACTGTTGCCGGTCCCAGATATTTATCCTGATAAGCAGCATACGGAACGTCTTTACTGTCAAAGGCAATAACCGTTTCCTTTGTCTGACCAACGCTGAAATTCTGTTTACCGACGACTGTCCATTTTTTTTCATTGTTTTGTGAGTATAAAATTGAACTGATTGTTAAAGACAGTATCAGCGGGATAAAATATTTCATAATCAGTCCTTTCATTTTTAATTTAGTTTGCAGTTAATTATAAAATAAAACTATTCTTTAAGGATATAATGCTTTGCTTAATGCTGTTAAACAACAGGTCGCGGAAGTAGTCCTGCGCGTTCAGCTATTTCGGGGATTCGATGTTCCCATTCAATAGCCATAATATGTACTCCCGCTACACCTTTAATTTCTTTTATCTCTTCCACCTGTTCGCAGAAAATTCTTATTCCCTCTTCGCCGGCTTTTTCCTTTGGAACTCCTGCCATCCGTTTCAACACCTGATCCGGGATCTGTACACCAGGGACGCAGCGTGCCATATAGTTTGCCATGCCTGAAGTTTTCAAAGGAGTAAGACCGGCTAATATAGAGCATTGTTTGTCAAGTCCCATATCGCAGATTATCTTCATGAATTCGCGGAATTTGTTCATATCGTATATACACTGAGTCTGAATAAAGTCAGCACCGGCTTCAATTTTTTTTCTGAGGTGCAGTGCGCGGAACTCAATCGGTGGTGCGAAGGGATTTGCCGCGGCACCTACAAACATCGGGACTTCACCCTGAAGTAGTGCTTCCTCATTCAGCATCCTGTTTTCATCTCGCATCCGTTTTACCAGTGAAAGCATCTGTGTTGAATCGATATCAAACACCTTCCGGGCATTTTTCTGATTTCCGAAACTCTGATGATCGCCTGAAATGGCAAGCATATTCTTAATGCCAAGTGCTGACGCGCCGAATATATCACTCTGAATTGCAATACGGTTTCTGTCGCGGCATGTCATCTGCATAACAGGCTCCACTCCCATCTGGACAAGAATGGCTGAAGCGGCAATGCTCGAAAGGCGTACTACTGCGGTTTGACAATCGGTGACATTAACGGCGTCAACGTTGCCGCGGAGAAACTCAGCCTTCTCCTTTACGATAGATACATCAGTACCCTTCGGCGGGCCAAGCTCGGTAGTTACTGCAAAATGTCCTGCTTCTAATACTCTCTCCAGATTGCTCCCTGATTTCATTCTATATGTTCCTCTTGACGTATCTTTTTTCATATCCGGTCTGAATCAGTGTTGCCGGACCTTTGTCGGTCCACTCCATAGGGGGATGGATTGACAATATGTTTTCAACGCGATTCTGTGATTTCAGACGCTCGTATATGGCATTCCAGGCACAGGGGATATCACTCCCGGCTTCACAGCTTCCGTCAATGTTTGTACCTCCGCATGGTCCGTTGAAAAGACTCTTGGCGCAGCATGTAACCGGGCATATCCCGCCGGTGTAGCCAAGCTGGCAATCGCCGCAGGTCCGGCATCTCTCCTGATATAATCCTGTGCTGATATCAACTCCGGCAAACATCGTATTTAATGCGGGAAAAACAGGTTTAGATTTATATCTCTCTGCAAGAAACTGTACACCGGCACCGCATGCGGTAGATATCACGCAATCGCAGGTTTCAATCTTATCTTCAATATCAGAAAGATATTCCGGATTGCACTGGCGCTCGGTTACAAATACAGAGAAGTCTGATTGTTTTTCTTTCTGTGTGAACAAATCAGATAAATCCTGTTTCAGCATAAGTGTTTCACGCTGACCTCCTGCAAGACAGACGGAAGTACATCCTCCGCATCCGACGCAGAGTATATTAGAGAAATCTTTTACAAGATCGTATATCTCTTCAAGTGGTTTTCGTTTTGCTTTGATCATTATTTACTCCGACTGAATCTATTTATGGCATTCACCGCAGAGTCGTGGAGCTGCGGTTTTATTTTTGTTGATCAATGATTTTGTCATTGATTGATGGCATCCGATGCATAATCTGTGGTATGAGTTTTTAAGACTGGATTCATTCATATGACAGCTGCTGCAGAAGATCGATTTGTTTTCACTGGTCAGTTCAGATGTATCAAGGACATTTTTCCCGTTTTCAAATCTATGGTGACAATCTGTGCATGAAACTCCTTCAATCATCATATGATTACCATGATTGAACTGAACAGATGAACGGCTCCTTGATTTAAAAACCTGGTTGCTTATTGTTATCGATTCCATCTGAGCGAAGAGAAAAACCGGAATTATTAAACATGAGTGTATGAGAATAATTATGATTCTTTTCATAACTCCTCACCTTCAATTGAATCGCCATAGGTGCGGTAAACACCTTTCTCTCTGCATATATTACGCGCACATGCAATAAGAGACGGGATGCTTATTCCGATGGGACAGTAACATCTCATACAGAGAACGCATTTATCCCAGATCAGATTTTTGATCTTAATGTATTCCTCATCGGAGAGTTTACCTTTTTTTTTGTAAATCCTTCCTATGGAGTTGATCGCTTTGTATGCCGGTGAATAAGTGGGATCTTTTTTATTTGAATTAAATTGAAAGCAACTGTCAGCACATATTGAGCAATGCGCACAGGCGGAGAGAGATAGTTTTATCATATCTTTCTTTTTGTCGAGTATATTCCGGATACTGTTCATCGCCGCTGTGTCTGTATTAATTTTATTTACCATCTGCGGCTTCCCGGTGTAATGCTGTATTCGCTGTCGATGAAAAATCTTGAAAAAATAATAAATGGCATATGGATAAGAGATGTAAATGGAACAATCATAATTGCCAATTCTCCGATAATCATATGAGTAAAAATTACTGTCTGATAATTAAAAAAATGATGATACGCAAAGAATCCACTGATAAAAGGGGCCATTACAATAAATAATATAGTATAATCGCGAAGAGTGGAAAGAACCCGGACCCGTGGAAGAAAAATGCGTCGTGCTAAAAAGAAAACTCCGAAGGTGATTAATATCATAGTGAAAAAATCAGTTAGATGCTCCGGTAAGGCAGGGAGACTTATACCAATTGTCAGATCGGCTACGGTGTTATGCGCAAAAAGAAATACCGGTGTTATAAATAGAAGTATATGAAAAATCAGACTGGTTATACCCATCAGGGGATTTGTGCCAAAGATCGTATTTCTTATTTTTATTTTAATAGAGGAGGTTGTATTTTTTAAGAAGCTCCGCTGAGCAGGTATTGATCTGCCGGAAACAATATTTTCCGTCTGAAGATTGACTCTGCTGATCTTACGCGTTGCAAGGACTAACCATATTGTACGATATGTGAATCCGGATAAAAATACAACTATAGAGATGACAAATCCCGGACCGCGCAGAAAATCATAAAGATCTGGGATAGCAGTAGCCATTTAAACATTCTCCGGGTTAATTTTTGAACAGATTATTTTAACTTCGAAATGCCGGAGTTTTTTTGTCAAGAATGATACGGATGATTTCTTTATAATTCTTCACAATGGTGTTAGCTCGATGATTATCCATTTTACAGAATGTTGTGCAGTATATTTTTGATAAGACCTTGTTTTTGTTGTCACTTGTTTACTTGACAATAAATATTAATTTACTATATTTTCATAATCGCTAAATTTTAATGAAATGGAGGTTTACCATGAACAGAGTTTTATTATTCATTCCCCTGATTATGATGTTCTCGACGTTAACACTTTTTTCGCAGGATAAATTTGAATCTGACTCATTTAAAACCACAGCGGGCGATCTTAAAATAACGTTCCTCGGCCATGGTACTATTATGATGAATTTCGACGGAAAGATAATACATGTCGACCCGTACAGTAAAGTGGCTGATTACACCAAATTACCCAAGGCGGATATTATTCTTATAACGCATGAACATGGTGACCATCTTGACAGTGCAGCAATTGATGCTGTCAAAAAAGAAAAAACCGTAATAATTCTCACCCGGATATGTTTTGATAAAATCAAACAGGGCGAAGTGATGAAAAACGGAGATGTAAAAACTGAATCCGGAATAAGAATAGAAGCAGTGCCGGCATACAACTTAATAAATAAGCGTCCCGATGGAAATCCGTTTCACCCTAAAGGTGAGGGTAACGGATACATTCTTACATTTGGTGATAAAAGATTTTATATTGCCGGTGATACAGAGAATATTCCAGAGATGAAAACATTTAAGAATATATACTGTGCGTTTTTACCTGTGAATCTCCCCTATACAATGACTCCGGAGATGGTGGCGGATGCTGTTAGATCTGTTAAACCGGAAATTTTTTATCCCTACCATACCGGAGAAACAGATACAAATAAAATTGTCGAACTTCTGAAAAACGATAAGAAGATTGATGTAAGAATACGCAGGATGAAGTGATCTTATATAGTAACTGATCAAAAATCACTGATATTTTGCTCTCCGCCGCGCCTTCGGCGCGGCGGAGAGCAATAGTTCTTTGTAGTTACCTTTGTCATAGTGTATTGTGATGTCTTTTTGTATGGCAGTCGCAGATTTTTTTTTAAGTTAATCTTCCGGAGAGGTATATGCCGTCAAAGTATTATCCTGATGAAGGTGCGGTTATCGGTTATCGTTGCCCTGAATGCGGCTCCGAAGATATTGTATGCACGCTCGCTGTATATGAATTCACAACTCTTGAATGCAGTAAATGCAAAAAAAGATCGACACTTGATGATCTGCAGATAACAGAATGGTTCGCTCCTGAGAATTAGCGATAAACCAATTTTTTAATAATACGGAAACCATATTATTAAAAAAATTAAGCACTCATTATTGATACCAGTCTGAGAGCTGGTATTCATCAACTGTATCTTCGAAACCGCAATTGCTGCATTTAAACGACATAAATACCTCACCGCCAATCGATCCTGAATAGACTTTATCAGCATTGGATGATTTACATTTCGGGCAGCGTACACCATCTGTAGATCCTGTTATTTTTTCAGACTGTTCTGAATTATTTATATATTTCTCAACTTCATCGGGAGTTAGAGGACGTAACTTTTCAACGATATAAGTTTTCATTGCATCATAACTGCCGCCAGGTGTGGATCTTGTATGAAGATAAAAAGATCCGCATTCGGGGCATAAGAGAATCTGAAAAATATCAATATGATTAAAATCTTTATATAGAGTCAGATAACCGAAAGTATCAGGGAATTTATCGCTATAAAGATTTTCGGGAGTGTTTTCTATTTCCCATCCGTCATTTTTAAACATTCCGCAAATTCTGCAGCCATCCTGCATACTATTCCCCTGCCTGATTCAAGATAATAAATCTATTTCATAGCTGATATTCTGACGTGCTGTATTTTCGTATTCATTTTGAAAAGAGTTAGACAAGAAAATAAAGTCACGGTTTAAGAAACCGGATAATAGTTTAATCCTGCTCTTATTATATATTATTCCGGGAATATAAAAATACTCCTTACGTACATTTTTTATGTATTCAGTATATTTTTCCCTATCGGTTCCTAGAATCGCAAGATCAATATCAAGGAATAGTTTATAATCAGATTTATTCTCACTCTCGGATATATTGTGCTTCTTTGTAAGCAAAATCATTGCAGTGGTATTATCTATATTTATTTTTGATACACCGATATTATTCAGGAAATTAAAAGCGAATAAAGCACTCTTTTCCTCATTATCATTGCGGTAGGTTTTATAAATTATATCATGAAACCAGATTGCAAATTGAAAACTGTCAAAATCATTTATTTGAGATTTGTACTTATCAGCAAGAATCAGCATGTCGGTAATATGATTTAAATTGTGGTAATAACGAAATCTTAAATTGTATTTTTTGACGATAGCATTGTATGAATTTAATATTACATCTATATCCGATGTATATTTTTTTATAAGTGAATTCCAGCTTTCTTCCAAATTATACATATTTTTACACCGCCGATTGTGAGAAAAATTTCATATAAATCATTTTCTGTAATAATAATTTATATGAACTGAAAGGTTCTGTCCAATCTAAAATTTATCAGCATTTTTTTCCGGCAGCTTTGTAAGGAGTTCGAACTCATCAGAAGTTCAGCTTTTTTTTTAAAATGTTCAAATTACAGAACTATTAGATTGATTTCGGCGGTTTGATGTTTATATTTTTTCAGCCGGCAGGGAAGGAATCCATTGTAAACAGCACTTTGTAATTTAATTCAAATTTCAATAATGGCGGCAAATAAAAAAAGCCCTGAAATAATCAGGGCTTTTATGAGCGGGTAGCGGGAATCGAACCCGCGTAGTTAGCTTGGAAGGCTATTTTGATGTTTTTTACATTATGCAATTACATGTTTTATACTACTTTTTAAGTCATTTATTTAACACATTTTAAAATAATGTATATGTTATATGCTTGAAATTGTAAGTTTATGTTTTAATATGTCCCTGTTTATCTGACAGTTTATCTGACAGTCAGATAAAAAAGGGGGCAAGATGAACGGCAAGCCGTACGCGTTATATAAGCGGAAAAGTAACGGTATTTATTATGCTCAATTTAAAAACATGGACGGGACGTGGAGTGTTGCAAAGTCAACCGGGGAGACTGCAAAAGGGCGCGCTGAAAAGTGGGCTATTGATTATTTAAACGCGGGTAATGGGGCAATAGTACAAAAGGAAAATATTACTTTTGAAAACTTTTCTAAAGACTTTTTTAAATGGGATAATTCGTGGGCTACTGATAAAAGGGTACGAGGGTTAAGGATAGCCCCTTATCATTGCTTACAACGTGAGGATTTATTAAATAACCATATAAACCCTTCAATCGGTAAAATGAAGCTCACAGCGATTGACAGGGCTGTTATAAAGGACTTTAGAAACAAGATGTTTAAAAAGGGGTATGCGGGAAATACAATTAACAAGTGTTTATCTGCCATTAAAACAATCCTTGAATCAGCAGAGGAAAAAAGCCTTATTCAATATATCCCCCGCATAGACCGCGCCGCCGATAATCCGAAAACAAAAGGGGTATTGACACCGGATGAAGTTAAACAGTTATTTTCTTTTGAATGGATGACAAAGCCAGTATTCAGACACCCGGCGCGCCCTGACTTCATGGGGCAGGTGTCGAACCTTTTAGCAGTGACTACCGGGTTAAGATTATCGGAGATACAAGCCTTATCAATGAAGGATATAAACCTTGAAAGTAATTTTATCATTGTTCGCAGATCGTGGAATAATAGACTATATTGCCTTAATGAAGAAACGAAAACAGGAAAGGAAAGAATAATCTTTTTTTCTGATATGATAAAAGATAAGATAATTGAACTTATCGAATTAAACCCGCATGGAAAACACCCCGATAACTTTTTATTCTTCAGTGAACAGAAAGAACGACCAAAAGATCAGCGAGCCTTTTCAATATCACTTTTCACGGCTCTTGACAGAATCGGAATTGATGAAGCCGCACGTAAAGAAAGAAATATAACCTTTCACAGTCATAGACATTTTTTAAACAGCTTATTACTCAATGCGAAAATTCCACTTCAAAAGGTTCAGCAGATCACAGGTCATGGAAGTATTGAAATGAGTAATCATTATTACCGGATTGATGACATGACAGATGTTTTAAAAATTACTGATTCAATTTTAATATCATCAAAAGATAAATAAAACAATTTTTTATTTTTTTGTTAAAAAATCAAAACTAAATGCATATAAGTGATAGAGAAATAAATTATAATAATTGAGAGGTTGATTTTTTTGGAAAATTTAAATAAAACATTTAACAAAAGTATTTCTGATAAGGCGCGTATAAAAAATGCTGCTGAATTTTTTCAAGTATCTGAAAGTTTTTTAAGACATGCTATTATGAATCGTCGAATTCCAAGTTATAGGCTCGGTGGTGCTGTGTTTGTTTCTTTATCTGAGATAGAAGAAATGATTAAAAAGAACAGAGTTTATACCGGAATATAGTTTAAAATTAACAAAATAAACAAAAACATTTTATTACTTATTAAAGTTAATAAAATATTATTAAAAGGGCAGCTAGTTCATAAGCCCTTTTAAAAGCTTTCTAAGCCACATAGTGACGTTTTGAATTAAATTGCCACAGTTATTCTGTCAAATCGTAAAAACATGTTTTAGTCAATCTTTAATTTGTTTAAGTCGGCCTGTATTTTTAATACTTTTTTTTGAGGGTACCGTTTATTTAGTTTACCGTGCCCCATCTATTTTTTTTTAAATCATGAAAGAAAATATCATATCAATCAGGCTTTAATTCCGGAATTTTTAAACAGAAAAATAATAAGGATGGTATTATGGTAATAACAGATATTGAAAGTAAAATTGAAAATTGTAATGAACTTTTGAAGATCGTTGATGAATTAAAATTCACACATTATGATAAAATTGAAATCTCTTCAGAAAAGAATAAATTCGAAAATTGGAATCCGCAATTAAGGAAGAAATTGATAAGTCATCCGAAATCAAAAAAAGGTTTGATCACTTATTTACTTAATAAAGGTGGGGTGGTTGATCATTTTTATCGCATTTTGTCAGATGATGAGAAACTAAAATATAAACATAAAGGTTATAAAACTGTTGAAAGTCTATTTGATAGAACTAAATATCAGAATATAAAGAATGGATTAATACTATTTACCGGAAACGGTGTAAAATTGAGATTCACTAAGCTAAATAATCTTGATAATAATGAAAGTATTATCAGGCAGATAAAGAATTCAATAAAATATCTTATTGATAATAACTATCTAGTGGAATACAAAACGGAAGATTACATCATTGATTATTATCTGAATAAATTTAATTTTAATGAAATTGAGCTAAATTACTTTTTTAATAACGTTGAATTATTTAATCTAATCAAAGACTGTTATGGTTATTTAAATGAATTTGAAATAGCTTCACATTTGTCCTGTGTAGGTGGAAAGTTAAAAGATGAAAATAAGTTATCTGATTCAATTAAGAATTATGGTGAAATAAATTTGCACAATACAACTTGCTATTTATGGGGGAATAGTAGTTCAAAATGTTTCCTGTATAATGTAACAGCAAAAAATGAAGACCGAAAATATAATTTGCCAGGTGATTTATTTAAAGTAGAATTATGTTTATATCGCATGTTCTTTAAAGATAAAAAAATTAAACTTGATTTCAATTTTAAAAACGACATAGATTATAATAAGGGTTTATTTAAAAAAGTTAAAGATGTAATTGCAATGCCTATCCAGAATAAAAAGACTCATTATTTAATAATTCAAAATATGTATATCAGAAGAAGACGCGCCACTGAATTGTCTTTAGAAGAGTAAGGGAGTTAATTTAATATTGTTTTTATTAATGATGTTAAGTCCCCATAGGAGAATTTTATAGAAAAACTCTCCTATGGCATAGACGAATTCGAATGGTGTCAATCGAAAGACCAGTTCTTTAATGAATAATCATTACCTTTTTGGTCTTGTTAATAGAGTAAACAAGCCTAGTATTATATCACCAAAAACCCATATTATAAGTATCATTATAAATCCGATACCGGTACCAATTGCTGCACCAGCTCTGCCAGCTGAACTAGCTTCGGAAGAAATAGATTGAGATGCACTGCTCATACCTCCAATCATCCACCACAACATTAAAAGATTAAAAAGAATAAAAGTCCATTTTATGAATTTACCAAATATAGACCGCTGCAATTTCTTGAGAGACTTGCCGCATTTCGGGCAGTCTAATGCTTCGCTACTCACTTCGGATTGACATTCCGGGCATTGAATTAAAGCCATAAATATAAGCCTCCATAATAATTTATAATATTAACTCGTTAATATAATGAGTTTGATATTTACTTTATTGCTCAGTGACAGTGGTAACTAATATTTTGGAATCTAATGGTACTACTTTTCCATTTTCCCCAATTTGAAAATTTCCTCCCCAGATGGCTTTCATCATATCCGCACTCTTCTTAAAGGCTTCACCTTTATCAAATAGAACATTATCAACCGAAATCCTTGTGAAATTTATAGCCATTTGAATGCCGATACTTTCGTTTTCATTTTTAAAATCTGCTTTTACATAGTAATCTCTAACTTCACCAGGTTCTATTTCTTTAATTGAATTTATTATACTTTTAGAACAATTATTATATAAATATAGTTGATTTTCAATTTTCTTTTTACTTTTGATATCCTTCATGTAGAAGTTGATTTTATCCGTAGCCGTATTAAAAGTTTTTTTGATGCTTGAAGTATTTTTTAATTGGATGTGCATCAAAATTGTTTTTCCATCATTGATGATTTGAGAATTGTATAAATCAAGATCTACGGCGAGACCATCTGATTCCCCAGATATATGAAAATATTCAGTAACTTCTTTTAACTTATTATTGGTGACTATTAATCTTTTTTCTGAAAAATTATTTTGGAATCTATTATTTTTATGTGTATATAGATTTCCAAAGTTTTCATCATGAACGATGTAATATTGTTGAGTAGAATCTAAATATCCCCCACCGGGTGAGTAGAATACTCCAATTTCGCCAATTACTGTACCGAAATCACTTAAGGAGTTTGAAATGCTCTTCGGTATAGGGCGCGGATTTATGCCTCTATTTGCGTCCAGAAGATCAGTAGGATCAACACATAGACCTTCTTTATTTAGACACAAAGGAATCGAAAATTTTTCATTTTCAGAATAAAATACAGTCTCTTTTTTTTCAGCTGAAGTACAAGAAATCATAATGGGTAATATTAATATTGCCATAATGCTTAATCTTTTCATTTTTCAAACTCTCCAAATTATTTTATTTATATAACCAGTATTTCTAAAGTAAAAATAAGTTAAAAAGACCGGATAGCACGCACGTGAGTTTCTTTATCATAATCCTTGAGGCCTTCATCCAGATAGCCATCCTTGAAATATATGTAACAGGCACGTTCAAAATTGATTTCAGTCGAAGTCCAGTAATCGGCATCAGTAAGACCACCTATACTATTTTTGTATAAAGTTTTATACATCAATTTAAGTTCATCTTTTGAAGGTAAAAACCAATCTGTTTTGCCACCACCATAATAATCAGTGCATACCTTCGCCGCATATATACCATTACCATGTGAGGATATAATCTTTTTAGTATTTGATTGACCTGTACCTATTTTTATACCAGTTGCTCCAGTTCTAATATTTTCCCCATTGTACCATCGAATCTCTGTACTCTGATCTTCAGGTGCAGCTTCCAGATAGCGCCATCCTCCGGAAGAGTTACCTTTATCAAAAAATATAAAACCACCCGCCGGACCGATATCTCCAATATTATATATTTTTTTTAAATTATTATCAGGGATATTAACATTTGTGATTGAATTACTTGAGGTAACAGGATTTTGAGCAAAATAAAATACTGCATAGCACATAAAAGCAAAAATGGTTGCCAATACTATTTGCAAGCCATATGAGCCTTTCTTATTTTCATTTTTTACTTTGCAATATGGGCACTTGTTTACACCCTTATAATAAGTTTTCCCGCAACCAGTACAGATAGTGTTATTTGGGTTAGAATCAGTTATATGAACATCTGGCGCTTGAACACTTGTGTTATTAGTATTTTCCATTTTACAATATGGGCACTTGCCTGCACCTTTATAATAAGTTGTCCCGCAACTTAAGCATATCGTATTATTGCCATCAACCTTGAGGATAAACTTATCGTTGGCTTGAGCTGTTAAATTCTTAGCATTACAATGCGGACACTCAATTTTTTCTTTACCATAGGGCATTCCGCATTGAGAACAAAAATTATTATTTTCATTTGTAGTAGGTTGTTGTAATTGCACTCTTTTAAAACCACAATGAGGACAAGCTTCCAGTGTATTAGACATATCTTTTTGACATTCCAGACATTTAGTTAAAGCCATATGAACTCCTGAAAATTTAATTATATTTTTGTATTCTAATAGAGCGGATTTAACCAGTAATATTATCCTATTAGAATATAAATATCAATAAAGTCAAACCAAAATCCACCTATTGGATAATTCAAATAAATAAAAAAAGGTGCATTATGTTCTAAATGGTGGTTTTATGTTTGATATTAGAAGTATTCTTGGTGGAAATATAAAAATATTGAGAAAGAGAGATAAATTAACTCAAGAGCAACTTTCAGAAAAGATTGGATGTAGCCTTAATCATCTTGCTAATATTGAAATAGGTAATAAGTATCCAAGTCCGGAACTTCTATCAACGATAGCAGACCAGCTTAATGTTACTCCATCAGAATTATTTAAAACACAAAATAATGAATCGATTGAAGCCGTTCTTGAAGAAGTATTAGAAATTTTAGATAATCAAAATAGGCAAACCCGAGAATCAGTTAAGTCACTGATTGAGATAAGGCGGGGTGCTAATACCGATAAATGATATTTCAGTTTTTACTTATTGCCAGGAATCCTTTCTGTCTTTAGATGAATATCTCTTTTTATAGAGTAAGAGAATCCCGCAAAACCTGAAATTTCAAAATTAGTAACTTTGATGTTTGGCGCGTTGGTTTATATAAAGTTGTACTCAGCACCGTTCAGGTTATACGGGGTTAAAAATATCGGGATTACTTCTTACTTTGCCAACTATTTCGGGAATAAATTAAATAAATACCTGTCAATTAAAACAAAGCAAAAAAAGAAAAACGACTGGGGGCGGGATTTTTTAATGCGGGTTATACATACTATTGAAATAATTTGATAATTTTGATCTATCATCGGTTAAATTGAAAAAGGAGCATACTTCTAAAATTTCCTTTTTATTAGAATCAGTTAATCTTTTAATACGCTCAATTGGTCGCAACATTGGTGTTGTCTCACTTTCATCTAAACCAATTTTTATGAATCCGTTTTTTTTATAAAAACCAATAGCCTTTTTTTTTGAATCAACTGTAAGCATGTTGCATCCGACATCTGTTTGAAGAATGAATGATTTTATCATTGCTAATTGAATCAATATTGACCCATAATTGTTTCCACAATGTTTTGTGTCTGTTGCAAGTCTTGCAATTTTTAATGTTGGGATAGAAAAAGAAAAGTTTTCACTTAAATTAGCGTGGTTTTTGTATGAATCATATTTTTCTTTATTTTCATCTGATATAGTTTCCATCGTTAAAGTTATGTAAGATAAAATTTCCTCATTTTTAACTAATAAATATGTTTTTGATGTGGAAGTTGTTATTGAATGATTATAAGAAAACCTTTTTAAATAATCATTCAAATCTTTTGATTCGCTTGTAAAGGTATGAGCGAGGGATTCAATTTTTGAGCGAGAGTAAGTTGATATGTCTACTAAGGATGGCAATTTGTTTTTTACTATACATTTTGTTTAGTAGACATAATAAGACGAACTTTTTCAACATTTTTAGAAAAAAGATTCATAGATTTTTTTTGTTCATGTTCATTATCACTATACTTTAAGACAATGTCTCTTTCTTCATCGGATACAATCCATGAACTGAACGGTTTGTTATCCGGGTTAGTATAAATTACAGCCATAGTTGTACCTCCTTATGAATTTCTTATATGACCAAAGTATTAAACAAAATTATCGAAGTCAATATTTAATTGATCGGTATGTAGCAAATTATAATTTAAATTTTATTTTTATCTGACACTTGTCTGACAGGATGATATAATTTGAATGTTTAATATTTAGTAGGCAAAAAAAACCCTGAAATAATCAGGGCTTTTATGAGCGGGTAGCGGGAATCGAACCCGCGTAGTTAGCTTGGAAGGCTAAAGTTCTACCATTGAACTACACCCGCGACAACTGAAAATGACTAAATATTTTTATGCCGTTTGAGTCAAGGAAAATAAAAAATATTTTCCAATTTTTTCACTCCCCGGGCAATTCCTTGGTTTTTTATTTACACAAGGCTATGATTCTATAGATTTACAGAATAACTACTATGCGTTGATATTTATTTATTTTTTAATAAACATCTCGAGTTCTCTTACGCGTTCTTCTGTTGAGGGGTGTGTTGAGATATAATTGAAAAACTTTTGATTTTTTTCTGAAGAGTTCCGTTTGGTGAAGTCTGATTCAATTTTTGTTAGAATATTTGCCAGCAAAAGAGGTGAAAGATTATTCTCTGTGAGTACTCTGGCAGCATATCTGTCGGCAATTCGTTCGAAATCCCGTGAATATCCGGATTCTAATATCCATCCGGTCAGTGCCCCTGCAATAGTACTTACATCACCGATATATACTGCAATAAATGCCGCTATTGCGGAATTATGAATAACCTGTCTCAGGGAATGCCGGTATGCCACATGCCCTGCTTCATGAGAGTATACTGCAATGAGCTCATCATTGCTCTTTGCAATTTCAACAAGATGGTCAAGAATCAATATTGTACCGTCCGGAAGAGCAAAGGCATTTGCTCCTAGAATATCGCTTTTTCGGAATATAACTTTTACAGTCATTTCTTTTTGTTCGGGCAGTTTTATTCTTTTTAAATCTGATATAATACTTTCCTGTTTTTTAGATGAAAATCCGGAAGGGAAAATCCATTTTCCGTCAAGTGAATCTATTGAACTGCTTGTAATATAGGAAAGTACCGGTTGGGGCACCCTGTATGCAATGATCTCTGCGGCAAAGGGGAGTCCCCAGCGATATCCTGCTGCGAGCAGGATAAGTAGCATGATAAATGCAATACTGATAGTTCTCAGACTCCCCTGAATCCACGATGAAAAAGATTCCCTGTAACCCGCAGCGGACAGTTTTTTCCTGAGAGAAGCGCTATCTTCTATCTCGCAGTATGCGCCATCTTTGAACTTTATCAGTCGGCTGGTTCCGGCAAATGGTTCACTCACGGAAATACCGGCAACAGGTTCCTCCCGGGAGATGCCATCACCCTCAACAAAGCAGGTTAATATGTAAAGATAGAGTTTCACATTATACCGGGTGCTTGTCTTTCCGTCAAAATACAGGCAGGGAAAGCCTTCTCCGGGCTTGTATCCTTCGTCAGAACGAGATGTCAAGATCAAAGGCACTTGAAATCTCCTCAGCTGCTGCTCCCACCTGGGGTGATGCATCAGCTATAAAACCATTCAGTCCATCATGAGCAATCACGGAAAGATTATTCATCCTGAATCTGATAATATTAATGAATGCCCATGGCCAGTAAAAACCCAGGGTTAGCACGGTGAGTAGGAAGTTTACTACGATTATCTTCAGGTAGCCCCATACTGTCAGGACTGATCGGAATCGCGAAGTACTTATAGTTGCGTTGTTCCATATCAGGTTTGTGATTTTAGTTTTATAAAACGGAAGAATTATGATTAAAAGGAAAAAATAAATTATGATTGGAATAAATGACATCATCCACTTACTGTTGCCGCCGATCTGCATCACTGCTATTACTGCCACTAAGAAGCAGACGCATAAGATTATAATTGCGAAAAAGGCCAGCAGCATCTGAAGAAATATTTTATAAACGCTGCCAAGTGTAATATTAAGCGAAAACCGGGATTCTCCAAAAAAGGTATTATCAAATAGAAACTTCTTGAGTTTGCGTACCATTGCAGGGTAGCCTATACCCAGAGTGATACCAGCCCAGAGCCCGTATGCATAAATGCATTCAGCCGCTTGCCCAATGCTCCCCTTGAATCTAAAGTGTATACCCCGCCAGCTGCTGTTTCTCATGTTGAAAGCAAGTGAACGGACTATGAGCCATGGCAATGCAGCTAAAAATAGTCCCAGCACTATAAAGTACATTATCAAATTAACCTTAGGCAGGACGTTGAGGGCAAAAATCAGCAGTACCATTATTATTCTTCCTTTGAGTATCGCGATAGGTGTTCCGTGATATTCAAAACCGGAATTATCAAGCTTAACGCTCCGGTAGATATATTGATTTAATCTTACTTTTGCCCAAGCTGAATAAATTCCAAAAGTCAGGATAGTCAGCAGCATGTTGACTATCCATATTTTAAAATATTCTTGTCCGGAACCGGTAAACTCGAATTGATAGATTTCAGGTTCTGATAAAGATTGTTCCGCGGTTAACTCCTGCTGTATTGCCATTTATTACACCCTCTTTTATACATATCCAAAGGCTCGAATATTATATGGAGTTTTAAAAAAACAAGCCCTTTTTGCAATCAGGCATGTTTTTGCTGTTCTTAAGCTGCTACTATGTAATATTTGCCGAACAATTCGTATGTCTGAGTATCCGGAAATGCTTTTCCGGATATTTTCTATAATTCTGATTCAATTGGATTAGGCTCTGACCCTCTGCTTCTTCCGAGTCCCGCTCCAGATGGTTTGGTTGATTTTATGGAAATTCAATGTATCGGCACAAACTCTAGCAATATTTAATCTATTTTTCCCAAAAATCCTTTTTATTTGTTGACATTTGACGGTAATTTGGTAGAAAGTGGGGAAACGTGGTGATAAATGTTGAATTTATACCGCTCACGGGGTTAAAAGTAAAATTATATGTTTATGGGCGAATATTCACCGGCACTCGATGAAAAGGGGAGAGTTGCAATCCCTGTGAAGTTGAGAAAGGCCTTCGGAGAGGAGGCTTCTATGGAGAAGCTGGTGGTTACCCATGGATTTGATAAGTGCCTCATGGCTTTTCGTGAAGAGGAGTGGAAGGTGTTTGTTGAAACAAAGCTTATGCCTCTTTCGCAGAGCGATCCTAAAAACAGGATGAGTGTAAGGTTTCTTATCGGTGGAGCCAGTGAGTGCGAGCTTGATAAACAGGGTAGAATGGTAATTCCATCCTACCTCCTGAAATATGCAGAAATCGAAAGTGATGTTATAATTCTGGGGCTTAGCAATAAAATTGAGATCTGGTCAAAAGAGGTTTATGAAAACTACAAGCCTGAGGGAAGCGCACTTGAATCCTTCGCAAATGACCTGGGATTTTAAGGGCTGTATAAGCTGATGAGACATAATCTGAAGCCGGATGAATTCTTTAATCCTGCATATATTCACAAGCCGATTTTATGGCGGGAGATCGCTGATTTTATAAAAGGTTCTTTGAAAATGGGAGCGGGGCATCTGGCTGACTGCACTCTGGGAGAGGGGGGACACACTGAACTCCTTCTTAATATGTTTCCGGAACTTACTGTAACCGGATTTGAAAGAGACAGCAACATTCTGGAAAGAGCAAAGGAAAGACTATCAGGTTTTGGGAAAAGAATTTCCTTTGTTAACGATAATTTTTCATCAATGGCAGATTACTTTGAGGGTACAAAAAAGCCCGATTATATACTTTATGATTTTGGAATCTCCTCATATCATTTTGAAAAAAGCGGCAAGGGTTTTACTTTCTCTGCTGATGAGCCGCTTGATATGAGTCTCGACGGTGAAGGTTTAAATGCATGGCATGTTATAAACAAATATCCGGTGCGGGAGCTTGAAAGAGTTTTTAAGGAGTACGGCGAGGAGAACTGGGCTGCGCATATAGCGAAGATTATTGTTGAGAGAAGGGCGCTGGAGCCGGTGAATACTACGGCACAGCTTGCAAATATAGTTTTAGCTGCAATTCCAAAACATTTTCATGTTAAAAATATTCACCCTGCCACGAGAATTTTTCAGGGTGTAAGAATTGAGGTTAACAGAGAGCTTCAGTCTATTGAAGAGGGTCTTAAAGGCGGATTTAAAGTTCTGGAGAACGATGGAGTGATGATGGCTATTTCGTTTCACTCTCTTGAAGACAGAATCGTTAAGAATTTTTTCAGAAGAATGAAGGATGGATGTCTCTGCACTGCAGAGCCTCAGCACTGTTTGTGCATGAACAAGCCGTTTATAAAGGTCTTAACAAAAAAACCGCTAGAGGCTGATGAGGACGAAGTGAGCTGGAATTACAGATCAAGAAGCGCAAAGCTCCGGGCAGCGGTAAAACTGAGGGATATCTCTAAATGAAATATTTTTCCATAGTTTTAATGATAAGCTTCTTCGTTGTTTTCTATGTCTGGCAGAATATAGAGATGATGAAGATGAAAATGGATTATAAAAAGCTTATTAAAACTGCGCAGGAAGTTACTGTTGTTAATGATAAATTGAAGTTTGAATTTGAGAGACTTAGAAGCTTCCGTTCTATAGAAGCCGGTGCTGAAAAAAACAATCTCAAAGTATTAGGGCCGGCAGATCTTATTGTAATAAAAATTGATGAAGGCAGCAGAAACGTGAAGAAAGATGAAACAAAATGAAAATAAGTGAAATTATAAATAACTCCAAAGCGTTAGTTAAATCGGTGGGCGGATTAAATGACGCGGAGATTATATCTATAGAGTACGATTCAAGAAAAGGGAGGGAGGGAACCCTTTTTGCTGCTGTTGAGGGATTTGAAAGTGACGGTCATTCATTCATTGGAAGTGCCGTCGATAATGGATGCAGATGTATTCTGATCTCTGAATCGAGATTGGGTGAATTTGCTCACCTTGCGGATAGAGGAGTTGCAATTCTTGTCTCTGAAAATACAAGACGCGCTCTATCCGCTGTCTCATCAGCTTTCTACGGTAATCCTTCAGCGCAGCTTTATGTTACCGGTATTACCGGAACTAACGGGAAAACTTCAATTACGTATCTGCTGGAATCGGTTTATGCATCAAACGGTATCTCCTGCGGTGTTATCGGAACTGTGAATTACAGATGGGCAGGAAAAACTCTCCCTGCACCGAATACTACTCCGGAATCTAAAGATATTCAGGAGTTGTTGAGGATGATGCTGAACGATGGAGTGACTCATGTGATTATGGAGATTTCATCCCATGCACTTGAGCTTAATAGAACTGATGATATTGAGCTGGACAACGCTGTGTTCACAAATCTTACGGGTGATCATCTTGATTTTCACAAAACTATAGATGCTTACTTTGACGCCAAGAAAAAACTTTTCGCAATTCTCGATAAGAGCCCGAAAAAAAACAGAACTGCAGTTGTAAATATCGATGATGACTACGGCAGAGAAATATACAAAGAGAGAAAAAAATATTCATTCACAATGAAATCCTTCGGAACTGCCGGTGATGCGGATTTTAATGCGATAAACAACTCGATAGATAACAGAATTACCGGCGTAAGGTACAGGCTGAACTGCGAGAAATCCAGCTATAATGTTTCTCTTAAGCTGGCTGGTAAATTTCAGGTTTACAACTCTCTTGCGGCATTTGCCTCTGCATATAATTCAGGAATAAACCGTGAGGCAGTGATTCGCGGATTAAGTCTTCTCTCTTCCGTTCCCGGAAGGCTGCAGGTCGTGGAGTCTAAACTTGGATTTTATGCTGTAGTTGATTACGCTCACACAGGTGATGCTCTTCTTAAGCTCCTTCAGTCGGTTAATGAAATGCCTCATGGAAAAGTTATAACAGTTTTCGGATGCGGCGGAGACAGGGACAAAACAAAACGTCCGGTAATGGGAAAAATTGCCTTCGATAATTCAGATATTGCAATAGTTACAAGCGACAATCCGCGGACTGAAGATCCGGAGCTAATCATTAAAGATGTTACAGCCGGGATGGGGACAGGAGATTTTATTGTTGAGCCCGATAGAGAGAAAGCCATTGAACTTGCGGTGGAGAGGGCTTCAGCCGGTGATATCGTGGTGCTTGCAGGTAAAGGTCACGAGGATTATCAGATAATAGGAAAGACAAAACGCCATTTCGATGACAGGGAAATGGTTTTAAAATATATGAGCGAGAGAGAAAAGGTTGAAGGGAATATTTAAAACAACCTCCGGAGAGATAGCGGCAATCATCGGCGGAAAGATTATTTCCGGCAGTTCCGATGTTGTTATTGAAACAATCTCTACGGATTCACGTGAACTCGGTGAAAATACTCTCTTTATTCCGATAGTCGGCGAGACCTTTGATGGTCATGATTTCATTGATGAACTTTCAGTCGGCGGAAAGATAGTCTGTTCTCTCGCAATGAAAGAAGGGCATGAGAAATCGACCGCTGATTCCGGCACTACTCTGATTATCTGCGACAATACACTTGCAGCTCTGGGGAAAATTGGTAAATTCTACAGAGACAGGTTTAAGCCTGTAACTCTCGGGATTACAGGTACCAATGGTAAGACAACAACGAAGGAACTTGTTTATGCAGTTCTCTCATCTGAATATAAAACTCATAAGAATGTAAAAAATTACAATAATGAGATTGGAGTACCATTTACACTTCTTCAGCTTGATGAAAGCCATGAAGCTGCTGTGATTGAGATGGGAATGAATCATACCGGAGAGATTGAACGGCTCTCTCTTATGGTGTCTCCCGATATCGCGGTTATAACGAATGTCGGGGCTGGACATCTTGAGTTTCTCGGCAGTATGGAGAATGTTGCTTTTGCAAAATCCGAGATTATTAAGGGGATGAAAAGCGGTTCCACTCTTATAGTTAATAAAGACACTGAATGTTTTCATATTATAAAGAAGCTCGCAGATGAAAAAGGTATTAAACTTTTTACATTCGGTCTTGATGCAGCTTCAGATCTCCGCCCCGATTCTTTTAAGCTTTCCGCAGAGAACACTGTAGTGGTATATAAAAAAGAAACTGTTACAGTCCCGCTGTACGGTAAACATAATGTGTATAATATCCTGGCCGCACTGGCTGTGGCTGAAACATTGAATATAAAAATATCTCAGGCCGCCGTGGCGCTTTCGCAGTTCGTAAATGTCGGCGGCAGAAGTGAAATAATTGACAGAAAATACACTGTTATAAATGATACCTACAATTCAAATCCTCTTTCGTCGCTCTTTGCTCTTGAATCAGTATGTGAAGTATTTCCCGGAAGAAGAAAAATTGCAGTCCTTGCGGATATGAAGGAACTGGGAGAATCATCCTGCGTCTATCATGTCAAAGTTGGTGAGTTTGCCGGGGAGAGGAAATTTGATCTTCTTCTTCTGTATGGAGAAATGGCTGTATATTACGAGAAGGGAGCTCTTTCTTCAGGAATGAACAGTTCCGCTGTGAAGATATTTGATTCGAAAGAAGAGGTCGTGGTTTATCTGAAGGAGTCTCTGAAAGAGAAAGATGTTGTTCTTGTTAAGGGTTCAAGATCCATGAAAATGGAAGATGTAGTTAACAGAATTATTGATTGAGGTAAAAAATGTTTTATCATTTAATATTGCCGTTAAAAGAATATGTTTCATTCCTTAATATTTTTCGATATATAAGTTTCAGATCTATGGCTGCCGCTGTCACAGCGCTGCTTCTTGTTCTTATTATGGGTAATCTGGTAATCAAATGGCTTCAGAGGCTAAAACTCGGAGAGGAGATCCGCGAGCTTGGTCCGGAGAGTCATAAGTCAAAGGCCGGGACACCGACAATGGGCGGGATAATTATTATTGGAGCGGTTATTGTTTCAATGTTCTTCTGGGGTAATTTTAAAAACCAGTATCTTGTAACTCTGATGATTGCAACTGTAATGCTTACTGCGCTAGGTTTTGTTGATGATTACATAAAGTCAGTACGCAAACAGAAGGATGGAGTTAATCCTAAGGCAAAACTCTTTTTTCAGATTTTAATTGCGGCAGGAGTCGCTTGCAGTATATATTTTTTCCCGTCTAATGCAAAAGATGCTACTACACTTTACATTCCGTTCATGAATAATGCTCTAATGAATCTTGGAGGTTTGTGGATTGTATTTTCAGTGATAGTTATTATCGGAAGTTCGAACGCGGTTAACCTTACAGATGGACTTGACGGACTTGCTACCGGAACTGTGGCGATTGTGGCAATGACTCTTGCATTAATGACTTATTTAACAGGTAATATAAAAGCGGCAGATTATCTTTTAATTCCGTATATTGCTCAGAGTGCGGAGCTTACAGTTTTTCTGTCGGCGCTAATCGGCGCTCTTATAGGTTTTCTCTGGTTCAACAGCAATCCGGCTACGGTGTTTATGGGTGACACCGGTTCACTTGCGCTTGGCGGGATTATCGGGATTGTGGCTGTTATGATAAAGAAAGAGATTTTTCTTTTTATTGTAGGAGGAGTTTTCGTCATTGAGGCTCTTTCGGTTATAATACAGGTTGTTTCATTCAAGTCCAGAGGGAAGAGAGTATTTAAAATGGCGCCGATTCATCATCACTTTGAACTTTCAGGATGGCCTGAGCAGAAGGTAGTTGTGCGGATGTGGATACTCGGAATACTCCTTGCGATACTCGGTCTTTCGTCTCTTAAAATTTTATAGAAGGTTGAACCGGATGATTGAAGATTATAAAAAAGTTCTTGTCGTAGGTCTTGGTTACAGGACAGGTGTTGCAGCCGCAGGATTTCTATCTGCTCGCGGAGTCGATGTTACTGTCTCTGATATCAAGAGCGAAGATGAACTTAAAGATCTGATCATGAAGCTTGACTCTTCTGTTAAAGTTATTGTTGGACATCAGAATCCCGAGATACTCGACGCGGGATTTGACCTTATAGTCCTGAGCCCTGGAGTTCCTGCAACGATTCCTCTGATTCAGGAGGCTTACAATAGAAAAATACCTGTAATCTCCGAGATTGAACTTGCATTTAGAAATATGAAGGGCAGTTTCGTGGGAATTACCGGCACAGATGGAAAATCTACAACTACAAGTTTAACAGGTCATATATTTAAAGAACTTGGATTTGAGACATTTATCGGCGGCAACATCGGTATACCTCTTATATCCTTTGCCGATCAGACAACAGATAAATCTGTAACTGTAATTGAACTATCATCATTCATGCTGGAAACAGTCGATACATTCAAGCCCGATGTGGCGGCAATACTTAACGTGACACCGGATCATCTGGACCGTTACAAAGACATGGATGGATACTACGAGGCAAAGAAAAGTATTTTTAAACTCCAGGATAATAGCGACTTTTTTATATATAATAGAGATAATGAAATTCTTGAGAATGGCAGAAGGGAATTCCCGTCACGCACTTTGACATTTTCAATCGATGATGACAGTGCAGATTCATTTTACAGAGATGGAATCGTATACATCATTCATGAAGGTTCCACGATTCCTGTGGTAAAGGTAAAAAAACTGAATATAATCGGAATTCATAATATTCAGAATGTGATGGCTTCGATTCTTATGGTGGATTCTCTCCATAAAAAACTCGGCATTGAACCGGACTTTGCAATGATTGCAGAGGCATGCTATTCATTTAAAGGACTGGAGCACCGCATGGAGTTTGCCGGTGATTATAGGGGTAGGACTTTTGTAAATGATTCGAAGGCCACAACAATCGGCGCTGTTGAGATGGCGGTGAAAAGCATTAAAGATAAAGGTGTAGTAATAATCGGCGGAAGAACTAAGGGGGATGACTACTCAAGACTCCGTGATATAATCGGCCCGAAGGCGAGATGTATTGTTCTCATTGGTGAATCATCCGATATGTTTTCAGAAATTTTCAGCGGTTTTAACATTGTACGCGCTTCCACCATGGAGGATGCTGTTTTAAAATCTATGAAAAATTCTGAAGAGGGAGATATGATTCTTCTGTCACCCGCATGCGCTTCATTTGATATGTTCAGCAGCTATGACGAAAGGGGCAAAGTGTTCAAGGAATGTTTTAATAAACTTTCGAAAGGGGAAATCTCTTGGATCTGAAAGACGTACTTGATACAAGAAGAAGAGGAGAGCCGGATCTGGTTCTTTTCGTCGCTGTTTTTACCCTTGCAGGTATAGGGCTTGCGATGAGCTATAGTGCCAGTGCGGTTTATGCATTCCGTGTTTTCGGTGATTCCTTTTATTTTCTGAAGAGACAGATGCTCTGGGCCGTTGTGGGTCTGGTCGCGCTTTTTATTTTCCAGGGGATTGATTACAGGCAGTATGTAAAACATACAAAAATTATGCTTCTGGTTTCTGTTCTTCTTCTCATCGCAGTACTTATTCCCGGCCTTGGAGCGAGCGTTAAAGGCTCATCAAGATGGATCAGTATCGGGCCGGCAAACCTTCAGCCCTCAGAGTTTGTTAAACTTGCCGCAGTTATATATCTCGTTAAGGTGTATTCATCGGAAACTAAAGAGAATCATGTAATTCAGCTTCTTGTACCGATGCTTGTAATCGCATTTATTTTTATTCTTGTAATGATGCAGCCGGACTTCGGTACTGCCATGGATCTTCTTGTGATATCAGTATTTATACTTTTTGTTTCCGGTTTTCCCCTGCTCTATATTCTTTTACTTTTTGTAATCAGTGTTCCAATGTTTTATCTTTTAATCTATCAGGTTTCATACAGATGGGACCGTGTTCTTGCCTACGTAAATCCATGGCATGACAGATTCGGCATAGGATATCATGTTATTCAGTCCTTCACGGCGTTTAAGAAGGGCGGGCTGCTCGGTGTGGGCCTGGGCTTCGGGACACAGAAGATTGCAAGGCTCCCCGAGCCTCATACAGATTTTATATTTGCAGTTATAGCTGAAGAGACCGGTCTTCTCGGAACAATTTTTTTAGCTTTACTTTTCTGTTTCGTTTTCTGGAGAGGCATACTGATTGCTCTCCATGCACCGGATGATTTCGGAAGACTGCTTGCAGTGGGTCTTAGTCTTCTCATAACCGTTCAGGCATTTATTAATATGGGAGTTGTAAGCGGCGCCCTCCCGACAACAGGGATTCCACTGCCGTTTATCAGCTACGGCGGATCTTCCCTGCTTACAAATATGATCGCTGCCGGTATACTCCTGAACATATCGAGATTCAGAGAAGCATCAGTCCGTGAAGTTCAATTTGAAGAGGTATGGCATCATGAGTAAAAATATACTTATCATCGGAGGGGGAACCGGAGGACACATCAGTCCCGGAATCGCCCTTTATGAAAAACTTAGTGAAGATGGAAATATGAGCCCGCTGTTCCTCACAGGGAAAAGTGATTTAAGATTCGGCTCTTTCAGTGATATAGACAGCGGGAAGCTTTTTACATATAATGCTCCCGGGCTCACAAGAAATCCCTTTAAAATCCCTTCATTTTTGAAGAGATTTATCGGTGCGGTTCTAAAAACAATTAGAGTGATTAAAAAAAATAATGTCTCAGCAGTAGTCGGAATGGGGGGATATGTATCAGCTCCCGCTCTTGTTGCGGCAAAATTTCTTAAAGTGCCTATTTTTCTCTGCGAACAGAATACAGTACCGGGTAAAGTAACAATTAAATTTGAGAAAAAATGTGAAAAGATCTTCGGAACATTTCCTGATTCAATATCCTATCTGAAGATGCCGGAAAAATTTATCCATAGCGGAAACCCCATTAGAAATAATGTACTGGTTCAGACTCCGAAGAATGAAGCGAAGAAAGCATTTCATCTTGAGCATTGCGATAAAGTTATACTTATAATAGGCGGAAGCCAGGGTGCATTAAAACTGAATGAATTAGTACTTGGTCTGAAAAAAGCATACCCTCGCGAGTTTAAAAGTATAGGTATGATCTGGAGCACCGGTGATTATTCGTTTGATGAGTTTAAGATTAAATCACAAAATGAAGTTGAGGCAGGATCAATTTATATATCTCCATATATTAAAAGAGTCGGTAAAGCATACAGAGCCTGTGATATTTCCATATCAAGATCGGGCGCAGGTGTTATGATGGAGCTTGCAGCAGCAGGTGTTCCATCTATACTGATCCCGTATCCTCATGCTGCTGCAGATCATCAGAGTAAGAATGCAGATTCTTTTGCAGCTGCCGGTGCTGCTGTGAAGATTGCTGATGAAGATGCTGTTGCGGAAAAAGTCGGACCGGTGCTGTTTGATCTTTTAAACAATCCGCGAAAGCTTAAAACAATGTCAGAATGCGCTAAACAGGCTGCAAAAGTTGATGCTGCTGATGTTATTGTAAAAAATATAAAAGAAATATTAGGGTCGCAGAGGTAAGTAACTTGTTCAGAAAATCTAAAAAAATGCATTTTATTGGTATCGGCGGAATCGGAATGAGCGGAATTGCCGAGATACTTATAAATTTAGGATATGAAGTGTCCGGATCAGATTTAAAGTCTTCAGAACAGACAAGAAGACTCGAATCGCTCGGAGCAAAAATATATAACGGACACTTTCCTTCAAATATAACAGACTACCATGTTGTTGTAACATCAAGCGCGATAGACTTGACCAACCCTGAAATTATCGAAGCGAGAAAGAGAAATATACCAATCATCCACAGATCAGAAATGCTTGCCGAACTGGTCCGCCTTAAACATGGAATCGGAGTTGCGGGAACTCATGGTAAGACCACAACTTCATCAATGCTTGCTTCTGTACTGAGTGACGGCGGAATGAATCCCACAGCTGTTATTGGAGGAAAAGTTTTCAATTTCGGATCAAATGCAAGAGCAGGCGAAGGGGAGTATATAGTTTTTGAGGCAGATGAGTCTGATGGTTCATTTCTTAAACTGCTTCCAAGTATTGCAATAGTTACAAATATCGACGCTGACCATCTGGACCACTACAAATACTTTGAAGCTGTTAAAGACGCGTTTCTAACGTATATTAATAATATCCCGTTTTACGGATATTCGGTGTTATGTATAGACGATAATATAATAAGGGAACTTATCCCTCGCATCGAACGGCCCTATTATACATACGGTTTTAACGAAGATGCTGATTTTACCGCACACAATGTAAGAATGGAAAACGGAAAAACCTGTTTCTCCTGTAATTATAAAAAGAATCCAGTTGGGGAGTTTAATCTTTCACAGCTTGGTAATCATAATGTGCTTAACTCTCTCTCGGTGATCGCCGTTGCACTGGAACTGGGACTCAAATATGAGGCAATACGCGAAGGTTTAAAAAACTTTGAGGGAGTGGGAAGACGGCTTGAAACAGTGGGCGAAAAGAACGGCATACTTGTAATGGATGATTACGGTCATCATCCCACAGAAATAAGAGCAACTCTCTCAGCTCTTAAAAATCTTGGCAGACGTATTGTGGTAATATTTCAGCCGCACAGATATTCACGGACAGAACTTTTGTGGGATGAATTCGGCCAGTCATTTGCCCACGCCGATGAGGTTTTTCTCACAGATATATATCCGGCTGGAGAAGATCCGATAGATGGAGTTTCAACTGACCTTATATGTCAGGCAGTGAAAAAACATGAGAACAGGGATGCGGTTCTAATCCGCAAGTTTGAAGATATAGCTCCTACGGTTGCAAATGTTTTAAAAAATGGCGATGTTGTAATTACACTTGGCGCCGGAGATATACATAAATCCGGTCCGATGATCCTGGAACTTATTAAGTGAGTTAATGTGAATCTTAAGAGAATTATATTACTGATTATTTTTACTCTCACTCCGGTGATCGTATCTGCATCTGATTCAGCAATCAATGTTGAGCGGATTGAATTCAGAGGAGTAAAAAATGTCGATAAGTATGAAATCATAAGAAACGCAAAGGCTAAGGTGTCGGAAAAGGGGATCATAATCGATGTTGACTATCTTAAAGAGGTTATGAACGGCAGCATTATGATCGAAAGCTATGATGTTGAGATTGAAAAGAACCAGATTATTATAACAGTCGAGGAAAAATACCCGCTTTTTATGGTGCTCAGGGTAGAAAAAAATATTAGTGTTCCATGTCTTGTAGATGAAAAAAGAAATGTTCTCGATTCAGGGCGATTTTTTAGAACAGATATGCCGATAATTATTGTTGAGAAGGATTTTTTTGAGAACGAAAGAAACGATTCTTATCTGAAGGGTTTATTCGGCAATCTCTCACAGCTGGGAAGAGAGAGAAGCGATTTTGCAGTTGAACTTGCAGAAGTGGAAATTTATCCCGGCAAAGACTTGAGAGTAAAGCTGAAAAGCAGAAAAACAGATTTTATTATAAAAAATGATTTGAATGGTTTTAGTAAAATTGAGAAGAGTGCCGCTTACCTTGATGCAGTAAATTCTTATCCGGAGATGCTTAATCTCAAGGATAAGAGAATTCTGATCAGGCAATAGTCGAGAGGTTAATGATGGAAGATATAATAGTCGGCCTTGATATTGGAACAACGAAGACCTGTGCTGTAATCGGGTACATGAATGAAAACAATCAGGTTGAGATTGCCGGTGTGGGCGTTGCTCCTTCAAGGGGTTTAAAAAATGGAGTAATCGTTAATATCGATAATACTTCTGCTTCAATAGTCAAGGCTATTGAGGATGCGGAACTTATGGCCGGTTATGAGGTAAGCAGCGTATTTGTAGGTATAAGCGGACAGCATGTTAAGGGTGAGAATTCAAAGGGTGTAGTTGCAATTGCCAATAGAAACAGGACAATATCCACCGTTGAAGTGAAAAGGGTAATTGAAGCAGCACAGGCAATTGTAATTCCAGTGGACCGTGAGATAATGCATGTTCTTTCGAAGGAATTCTCAGTAGATGATCAGTCAGGGATAAAGGATCCGGTAGGAATGGGCGGAGTAAGGCTTGAGGCTGAGGTTCACATAATAACAGCGGCAACAACAAGTATCCAGAATATGATAAAATCTGTGGCTAAGGCCGGTTTTCAGCATAGAGATATAGTTTTTAACCCCATCGCTTCAGCAGATGCGGTAATCGGGAGAGATGAACGTGATCTTGGAGTCGCTCTCGTTGATATAGGCGGCGGAACAACTGATATTATTGTATATCTTGAGGGCGGAGTTGCATACTCATCTGTACTTCCAGTGGGGAGTATTCACATAACAAACGATATATCGATTGGCCTCAGAACATCGATCGAATCCGCTGAGATGATAAAGAAAAAATTCGGATGCGCGGAATTGTCACTTGTTGACGCATCTGAAATGGTTGAAGTTCCATCTGTGGGCGGACGTGCTCCAAGAAGACTCTTCCGTCAGGAACTTACACAGATAATTCAGCCCCGTGTGAGTGAAATAATGGAGATGGTTGATCATGAACTGGTCAAAAGCGGACGTAAGGACATGCTGGCAGCGGGAGTAGTTCTCACAGGCGGCGGAAGTATGCTGGACGGATGTGTAGAAGCGGCTGAAAGAGTGTTTAATATGCCGGTGCGTATTGGAACACCATCAGATATAGTTGGTCTCAAAGATGTAGTGGCTACTCCGCAGTTTGCTAATGGAGTTGGTCTTCTGAAATATGGCATAAGAATGAACAAATTCAGATCTCAAGGCAAGTACAGCAGGCGCAAAACAGGTCTGGTGGACAAGCTGAAGAAAGTATTTGAGGAGTATTTGTGATTTTTTTTCACAAAACAGATTTATGATTAAAACTGGTTTGACAAATAAAATTAATATTTTTACTATAAATACTTTATTAGATATTGTAGTGATTAATCCTATTTTAATTAATTTAAACCAGTGCAATTTTAAGATTCTAACATGTGTTGTTTGTCACCCTGAGCCTGTCGAAGGGTGAAATAGTACAGATTAAAATCAAATATGCTTCGACAGGCTCAGCATGACAATATGAATAAGCCTGTATAACTTAATTGAATTTTTAATAAGTAAGGGAAGTCAGACTAATGGATTCAAAAAATGATTCAAAAGACTGAATTCTAATGAGACATAACGCTGCATAAATAAAAAGACCGGATCGGGAGGGTACATGTTTAAACTGGAAGAAGAAAAGCCTTTGTCTACGATTATTAAAGTTATCGGAGTTGGCGGAGCGGGAACCAATGCTGTTAACAGAATGATCGCAACAGGAATGGAGGGCGTTGAGTTCATTGTTGCCAATACGGATGCGCAGCAGCTTCGGGATTGTCTGGCACTTGAGAAGATCCAGCTTGGATCTAAGCTCACCAGGGGACTTGGAGCGGGAGCAAATCCTGAAATCGGCAGAGAAGCTGCAGAAGAGGACCGGGATAAAATCACAAAAGCTCTAAAAGGGGCCGATATGGTTTTCATAACCTCAGGAATGGGGGGAGGTACCGGTACCGGTGCTGCTCCGGTTGTTGCCGAGATAGCAAAAGAGCTGGGCGCTCTTGTTGTCGGAGTTGTAACCAAGCCGTTTAAAGTCGAAGGTAAGAGAAGAATGGCTCAGGCTGAAGAGGGTATTCGAAATCTTAAAGGCAAAGTCGACACTCTTATTACTATCCCCAATGATCTTCTTCTTAAAATTATTGATAGAAAAACCCCTATTGAAGATGCTTTTAAGCTGGCTGATGATATACTTCGTCAGGGAGTGCAGGGTATTGCGGATCTTATTATGGTTACCGGTCTTGTCAATGTCGACTTTGCCGATGTAAGAACTGTAATGAGGGAAACCGGGGATGCTCTCATGGGTGTAGGAATCGCCACAGGTGAGAATAAAGCTCTTGAAGCGACGATGATGGCTATAAACAGTCCGCTTCTTGAAGAAACCAGTATTGAAGGTGCAAAGGCCGTGCTTATCAATATAGCCGGTGGAAATGATCTCTCTCTGCATGAAGTAAATGAAGTGACTAATGAAATAACCAGACAGGTAGACCCCGATGCTAATATAATTTTCGGTACCACCGTTGATCCGGCACTTGATGATAAGGTGAGAATAACTGTAATAGCAACGGGATTTGACCGTAAAAAGAATATGCTTTCTGTAAATACCGTGAATAGTCTTAAACCTTCAACTCCGATAAGAGAAACAGGCGCATCTCTTACCCTTATTGACGGCAAGCAGGAACCTCAGAAAGCAAAACCCGCAGTTGCAAACAGAACATTTACGCTGGATTATGACAGGAAGAGTAGAAAGGATTTTGCAAACGAAGATCTTGATATTCCTGCGTTCCTGAGACGGATGAGCGAATAATACCAACCCGATATATAAGGCTGTCTTAAAAGTATGCGTTTTAAACATTTGTCATTCCGGTTTTGCAGCTTCAATTATTGCAAATACCGGAATCTCCTGAGTAAATCAGGTATATGAGATACCGGCATTACGTTGCACTTCAGCCGGTATGACAGTGAGTAAACTTTTAAGTCAGTCAATTTTTTTTACTTCTTTAAGATAAGTTCAACTTTCCTGTCCAGACTGTAATAACGAGGTCCTTTTTTCCCTGAAACAGCTTTTGTTTCACCGAACCATTGAACCGTAATCCGTTCTATTGGAATATCAAGAGATCTTATCAAATCAGAAACATTATTTGCCCGCTTCATGCTTAATCTGTCATTGGATTTAACAGAACCCGCAGGATCAGAGTATCCCGATATAGTGAGTTGATATTCCGGATTGAGCCGCATAAACTCGACCAGCGAATGAATTTGAGGAATATAATCTGTAGCAATATTTGCAGAATCAAATTTAAAGTAGATAATTTTGAGAGCCGGGAAAGCGGATTTATCACTATCCTTTATCTCTACAGATGATTTTACCTCTGCCTCACTGCATGAAACAGTTTTCTTTTTAGATTTTAATTTTTTAGCTCCGAGATATAGAGTTATATTCTGAACCTGTCCCGGGGTAACATTGATTTTTATGCTGCATCCTGAATAGCTTTTTGAAGAAGGTTCAATAACCACGGAATCTACATCGTCTTTCGGAGTTAATGTAAAAGTGCCCTTATTGCTGCTTTTTACCTCTGTTTTCCGCAAAAATATTGATTCCTTCTCTCTCTCTGCCATGACAACAATTTTGAAGGAGATGTTCTTCATCAATTTCCCGGTTCTCTTATCTATAGTTTTTATGTTTAGAATTGAAGGCGGTCTTTCATTCTGAGATTTTTTTGCCGAAGATACAAATCCTTTTACAGCCGGGATAGATGAGTATAGGTCAAATTTCCCGAGCCCGCCGGCTCTGTCCGAGCATATTATTGAGTTTATTTTTGATTCAGAGTAATACATGTCATCATAGGAGGAGTTTATACCTTCGCCTGCATTTACCGGTTTTGTAAAACTCTTACCGGAGAGAGTTGTGTAATATATATCCCATCCTCCGAATCCTCCCGGCTTTCTCGATGCAAAATAGTATTTTCCGGATTTATAGGATTGTCTGAATCCGATTTCATAATTTCCGCTGTTTATAGATTCAGGGAGTTCTTTGACATTGTTAAATCCTCCGCCATCAAGTTTTGCGGAATAAATTTTTGATTTGCCCGGGCTGTTATAGGGCCATCTGGTGAAAAAGAGAGTCTTTCCGTCAATGCTGAGTCCCGGCGCACGTTCATTCATGTTTGTGTTAACGGAACCTTTAAGAATTTCCGGCTCTGACCACTTGCCCTCAACAAGTCTTGATATATATATATCAAAAGTTATCCTTCTTTTGCCGTCTGCGGTTACTGAAGGTAAAAACCCCCCGGGTCTGTCAGAAGCAAATAGTATTGTTTTTCCGTCTGCTGATATGAATGGAGTTTCATCATTGTAGTCCAGACTGTTCCTGAAAATCGGATAAGGATCGCCCCATAATCCGTTCTTATTTTTGCACATGAATATATTATGAGATTTCTCCTGCGGCATGCGCGAGTTAAAAACAGCAGTACTGCCATCCTCTGTTATTGATGGAGCATAATCATCCCCCTCAGTGTTAATCCTCAGGGTTAGATTAATAAGAGAGGATGTTTTTTCGGAGTATGCCGTGGTGATTGCAACCGCAACGGCGGTTACCGCTATAATCAGTTTTATTTTAATATATTTTGTTTTCAGCATGATTACTCCGTCTAAATTGCTTATAATGTTTTCTTTACTGTTTATGCACTGATCGTATATAATAAATCCCCCCAGGCGCAGGCCCCCTAAATCCCCCGGAGGGGGACTTGGAGAAATTTATGATAATACTCGAATATTTTATTTCCTAATCACTACTAAAACATAACCTATATATTAAACTAAGTCGTCAATTTTTATTCGTAATATTGTTTCCAATACTTTTTGAAGTCCCCCTCCGGGGGATTTAGGGGGCTTTGATAGAGTATTGTTATAATTTTTAAAATTACACTCAAAATACAGCATTGTAAACTATTAAATATATCGGGAAATAAATAATTTAACTTTGGCATAAAATGACGATAATAAAAATAATAACCGGAGGATCGTGATGCGTGTAAAGGTGATTTTATATCCATTAGCAATAATAGTGACAATTATAGTAAGCGGTTCTATATATGGACGTGAAAGTTATGAAGATTATATGGAAAAAAATACCAAAGATAGTTATAATAAAAATATAGAAGTCAAAAGGGATAAACCTCTTTCAGAAATAAAGCCGGAAGATAGAGAGGAGCTTCTTGATGAACTTAGAGGGGCAGTGCGGGAAGAGCTTGATCAGAGTATCAATGAAGAAAAAAGCGATAAAGATAAAAAAATCTATCAGGGAAAATTTGTTGATGAAGTGAGAAGTATTGTTAAAGAAGAGATAGAAGACGCAATCAGGATTAAACAGAGCAAATATTTAAGGAGATATACAGTAGAATTGGGGGGATTTGTATCATATCAGGCAAAGGGTGTTGATTCTGATGAGCAGGATAACAATAATATACTGAAGGTGTTCCCGCAATTTGCATTTTTTATAGACAATAATATTACACTGGCACTAAAGGGTGAAGCTGAGTATAATGTAACAAATAAAACTCAGTCATATTCCGGAGGGGCAGGTCCTCAGTTTATATTTGGTATTACAAAAAAGGATGATGTCTGTTTCTATGCGGAGATTATGGCCGGAATAAGCAGAAATTCTGAAGTGAGTAATAAATTCGGGTATAGATATTCAAACGGATTCGGTTTGAAATTTGTACTTTCCAGCGGTGTAATTTTTAACACCGGTGTTCAGCTGATTTTTGATAATCTCGGTCAGAATGTATCCGGATTTCAGAATATTATAGTTCCTACAATCGGGATAACAGCCTGGTTTTAGAGGGGGGAGTTTTTGTCAAACAACAGATATAGCGAGCTTGATTCAAATAAAGTTAATGATTTTGTAAATCATCTTCTTTCCAATCCCGGCATAAAGTCAGAACCTCTTCTTATAGGGGAGGGGATGATTATGAACTTTCTTGTGCAGAATCTTCCTCAACTGAAAGTCACATTTAAAAACAGCCAGTTTTTCCCTCACCTTGAATGGAATCAGGTGCTGGAAATGATCTTTGAGAACCTATACGGAAGGGTTTCCGGTATTGTTCTCCCCTCAATAAATCAGTTCATAGATAATGCTGACATTAAATTTCTGGATAAACTTTCAAATGCCGGAACCATAGCTGAAAAATTCCGTAGAGAGAAGCTCCATGAATTTGTTCAGATGATTTTCAAAAATCGTGATGCCAGATTCAATATGAACAGTACCATAAATATTTTTAATTACGGAATTCTGGAAAAGTATCTCGGAGAGATTTTTAAGAGAAGAGAATTTCTTTACAATGAACTTGTACGGGTTCAAAAGACTAATATTGATGCGGAGGAATACATCGTATTTTTAAAAATTATACTTTTAATTAAAAATATTGTATTCATCCGTCTGCCAATAAAGCCTTCCAATCCTGAGACCAAATTAAGTATTAACGATATTGGAAAGAACAAAAAGAATGTTGAGGTTTATACAGATTCACTTGTGAAATACATCATCCCTATTCTCCCCGGATATCCGGAGAAGCTCATTCGTCTGGCAATAAAATCAAATTTTACAGATGATATGACCGAGCAGGATGAGGCATCTTCAAAACTTTTATATATTCTATGCGCCAGATTTCAGAATTATAAACATGCTGCAAAGATTGAGAGAGGCGCTGAATCACCTGATAAAAGCTGGTTCGGAATTGCTAAAAAAAATGCAGAACATTTCGGATATGAAAAGAGAATACTCGATGCTTTATATCTTATAGCTGGAGATAATAACTGGTGATCAGAATGAAAAATTTTATAGATATAAAAAAAGTGTTAGAAACGTTTATTATCGGTGCGATAATTCTTGTCATTATACAGACATTTCTGGATGAATACAGCAGATACGCTCATTGGAGTGTAATGGCACGGAACATACTTTTAGTTATGGGATTCTGTTTTGATTTAATTTTCTCTATTGAATTTACAGTGCGATCCATCTACCACGGAAAAAAAGGGAAATTTTTGGATTACATCAGATATGAAAGAGGCTGGGTGGATTTTATCAGTTCATATCCGCTTATTTTGCTTGATTCCGGTCCGTCACTATTTTTTCTATTAACTATAGATGCACACTCGGGAGTTGGTGCCACAGCTGCCATGAAAGTGTTAAAAGTGGTTAAAGCCGTCCGGATAACACGAATACTCAGGTTAGTCAGGGTGATAAAAATTTTCGGTAAGATTCATAATGCGGAATCTAAAATGGCGCAGCACCATACGGCGACTATAACTACAACGGCAGTATTTACTATTGTATCGGTTCTTCTAGGGTTTACACTCATTTTTGGAACATCGGCACTTCATTTTTCAAAAGAACGGTCTGAAGAATATATAAATCTGATTGATGGACTTAAAAGAATATCTGACATGAACGGAGTGGGATATAGGGAATCATCTGAGGGAATTTTTTTAGCTGATAAAAATATTCTCAAAATTATTTATACAGGCGGAACTGTTGTTGAGAGAATGACAGATTCTGAGTTTAAAAAGTATTATGATCAGGAAGATTATATGCAGGTAACCGGCAAAGCGTGTACACTTTTTGTCTCATTGATAGATATAAACAAGGAGATCGCTCTTGAGCATATGCAGAATTTTCTGATAATAATATTTATTGTTTTTGCATTTATGCTTCTTTATACAAAACATTTTGTTCAGAATATTTCAGATGCAGTTCACATCCTCAATCTCGGTTTCAGAAAAAAAGATTACAACCTTCTGATAAAAATACCTGATGAAAAAGCGGATCACGAAATATTCAGACTCGCTAAATTTTATAATGACGCATATCTGCCGGCAAAGATGAAAAGAAATGACAGCGAATCCGCTAAGAAAAGTACATCGCTTTCGATGAAGGATATGATGGATTTCAAGTGAGCGACAGATGCTTCGACGTGCTCAGCATGACAGAGTTCCGTCACACTGAGCTTGTCGAAGGGTATAACACTGAAAGACAGATGCTTCGACAGGCTCAGCATGACAGAGTTGATGTCAGCTTCTGTCTTCAATAATCTTTAGTGAAGATGTTTCTGATTCAACCGGTTCTTCAAAGTTTTTAAAAATAAGAATAATTTCGGTGCGGAAATTTTTCTTTATGATAAAATAATATTCTCCAGAAAGCTTTCTAACAAGATCCAGACCCCTTCCTGATTCAGATATAAGATCACATATATCCTCACCGGTGGCTATTGATTCCTCAATGAGTCTGTTCTGTATAATCACGTTATTTAAACTTTCGAGTATTTTCTTTTTGGTGAGTTTTCCGTTGGAATCTGTAATTGATATGGCATATGCATCATCTGTGTGACAGAATTGGATATCGACAAATTTATCCAATGGAAGTTCAACAGGTACACGGTCAAGTTTTTCCTGTGTCAATCCGTGAGAATGGTATACAGCATTTATAACCATTTCGTTTAGTATAAGACCAAGAGTAGCGCGGCTTGGTATCTGAAAATCCCAGCTCAGAATATGTTCAATAATCAGATCAATTGCCCTGTTTATCTGGAGAGATTTTCTTATTTTCATTCTCTTGGTTTCAATTATGTTTTCCAGATAATTATTAAGTCCGAATATATTTTTCTTTGTAATAAGTTTCAGGGAGAGGTTTAGAATTTCCTTTGCATTAACAGGTTTATGGAGTACATTTCCAATACCCTGTTCAAATATACGGTTGAAGAACTGGTCTATATTTTTGTCAGTCACCATTATCATGGGTGTATTTGGATAGTTTTCCTCGACATATTCATGAAGATCGAATGCGTTATCACCGGGGAGTTCCACTTCGGATACTAAAAGATCGAAATCATAGGCTTTGAGTTTTGAAATCGCATCAAATGCAGAATCGCAGAAAACTGCGCTATATCCGGCTTCGTTAAAGATATCTTTTAAAGTGTTTTTATAAGGGGAGAGGTCTGCTATTAAAATTTTATACATATATTTCCTGATAGATCCTGAATGAGTAATTACCAAATAACTTAGTTTATTTTTTATTTATTACTATTAATAATCAAGCAAAATGCTGTTTTTTTTAACAGTAATAATCTTAAAGATATATTTTTATATAAAAAAACATCAATATTGCAGTATAAATCGCCGCTTTCTATAGACGGCAATATAATTTTAAGAGTATAGTGTTTCGATTTGTACTTGAAATGGGAATTAAGGAGTAAAGTCCTGATAATCATCTATTTTTCAGTGGATGTAGACCATTCGCGTAAATGAATATAAATAACGATCTTTTCTGAAAATAAATAAAAAATTATTGCGGAAATAATTGCCGTAATTTGTCAATTAAGCCGATAATCATATTGAAAAGATGATAGACAGTATAATCATTGTTGAGTATAGTTTTTAAAATAAGTAATTATAATTCAGCATACAATTGAGTTCTGAATATATTTATGAAAATCTCTGCTGTTTCGGACATCGGAGGTATCTGTCTAAAGTTTTTTAAAATGAGTTAAGTATAAACCTGATATAATTATCTGGAAAATATACCTGGAGGATTTATGAAAAAAAGTTTGGCTGTATTTATGGTTTCATTTTTAATAATCCCAATATTCCTTACAGCACAGGAAGTTAAAGATACTACTGGTAAAAAAGAGAATACACTTTCTTCAAAGGCAATAGAAGAGAAAGGGCAGGGATTTGATAAACAGATTCTTGAACTGAATAAAAGCATTCAGGAAGTTGTTGCCGAAGCAAATATGATGTCAGGTGCCGGAATACGTACACTCCCTTATCAGACAGATATCCATTATGGACCTGAAAAAGAAAATCCTAAATTTCTTGAAGTGGTGAAGCATATATATATAAAGGATGGTTTGTACAGCAATACTCTCATCGGTTTTGAAGAGAAAGTTCTTAGAATTTATTCTGATGGAAAAACCATAAGCCAGATTGAAACGATTGTCCGGACTAAAAATTTTAAAAGTCAGGAGGAGGAGATTGTATCAGTTCTCGATCCTTCACCAGCAACCGAAAGTACAGATGATATAATAATAACACATACTTTAAACAAGATAAAACTTATAGATCAGAAGAAGCTTGGTGCTATTATAAATGATGTTGATTCTCCGGTCAGAAACGGAATTAAGGCTGAATTTATCATCCCCAGCCTTTCAATTTTAGAGAAGAATCTTCTTTTTATAACTGAATCAAATAAAAAAGGATCAAATGATTCTGATATCAATGTATCGGAATTTCTTAAGAAATCGACTTTATACTAACAAAAAGATAAATGCAGAAATACAGAAAGAGCTTCCATTTACGGAAGCTCTTTCTGCGTTTAATCCAGCGTAATGACCCTGAATATAATTCACCGGGTCGAAGCGCAAGATAGAGTATTAGTCTTATAATTTGATAATCTTTTCGCTCTCTCTCTGTTTTTTTGCGATCATAAGCAGTCTGTAAAAGTTGTTCCACTCTGATTCGTCAACAAGTCTCCAGTTACCTTTGCCGCGTTGCTCTTCAACATGTATTCTCTTTTTATTTCCGATAGAGACTTTAACTGAAAGAAAAACCCACAGTATAGTAAATGAAACTACACCTGCAGCTATAAAAATTATTTTTACTATGATCCACGATGATTGACTCATCCCTTTGCCGAAACCTGCATATACACCGAAGAATAATATTGCAGATACTGGTGCAATTATCATTAAAGAAAGAAGAAAGTTTGTAATCCATGTTGTATCAAGCAGTATGTCTTTTAGTGATATTGCAATTGCATGCTCTTCTATTGAGGTGTCATCCATTTCAAGTACCATTTTTGAAAAAATCGTACCGGGAATGACTCTCTCGACATGATTAACCATTATGCTTCTGAATCTGTAAGTGAATTTTTTCATCGTAACCTCTGATATCTCTATGTGAGGCAGAGATATTGTATGTTTGATGAAAGTAAATTACAAATTTTAAAATTACAGGTCAAGTAATAATGCGTTATTGATCTGTTTTTACAGAGTCTTCGTCGAAGGGAATTCCCCCATTACATATAAAGATTATCCCCCTATTTACAATGCAATCTTTCCATTCTATAATCAGGTAACAGCGGTTGGATAGTGATCATAGTATTTTACGAAATGTTTGATAAATGTCATTCCGTTCGAAGCGAAAGGGAAGTGCCGGAATCTAAGAAGGCTGGTCCTTTAGAATTCTAATTTTCGCAGGTATGACAATGAATGAGTTAATTCAAACATGAAATGCAGCAGGTAAATGTGAAAAAAATATTTTTAAGGAGATGATAATATGTTTTTATTTGAATCGATACCCTGGTATTCGGCTTTAATGTGGTTAGCAGTTCTGGCTGGTTTAATTATAGTTAATGAGATGGCGAGAATGAATAAATGGTTTTCTCTTTTGATTTTTCTTTTGCTGCCGGTTCTTTTAACATTTACATTGTGGCCGCGGACTGCCGGTGAAGGTTCCAGTGTCGGAACATGGTTTCACTGGGCAAAAGTGTACTCAGCATTGGCAGGATGTCTCGGTTTTCTGGCACTGCGTCACATTAAGAAAGCAGCAAAATACAAATATCTTTTACTATTCCCTCCGTTTATTCTGGGGCTTAATATTCTGGAGGCATGTATCCGTGATTTTCAATGTTACAGTTTCAACGGTATGGCTGATGGAATGCTGATAATCGGAGGTCCATGGAATATTATGAATGGAGTTGCTGGTATTTTAAATATCATCACCATTTCAGGATGGGTGGGTATTTTTATTGGAAGTGATAAAAAGAAAGATATGCTCTGGCCCGATATGATGTGGTTCTGGATTATAGCCTATGATTTATGGAATTTTGCGTATGTTTATAACTGTGTGCCGGAACATGCTTTTTATGCCGGAGCGGCACTGCTGGTTTCATGTACAATACCAGCATTCTTTATCAAAAGAGGAGCATGGCTGCAGCATCGTGCACAGACTCTGGCAATATGGATGATGTTCGTTATGTGCTTTCCAGCGTTTGTAGATACTTCAATGTTCGCGGTAAAATCTTCTCACAATACAATTGCTATGTGGATTGTCAGCGCACTGGCACTGGCCTCAAATATCGCAGTGTTTGCTTACCATACATATAGAATTGTTAAGTACAAACGCAATCCGCTGAAAGATGAAATCTATACAGATCTTTCAGTTTACAGATCTGTTAAATCAGAACGCAATACTGTCGGAGATGTAGTATATGCGGACTTAGCCTCATTCAGTCATGTAGTTTTTAACAAATAAAAGATTTAGTTTTGTAATTGATGTTTCCTCTCTCAGTTTGAGGGGAAACATTAAACTAATAATAAAAATCCTGTGCTGTATTTAATTTCCACTAGTTTGTAATTTAGATGTTCTTAGAATTTAAATCTATGTGTCATCTTCGCGCATGCGGGAATCCATTGTCCTTGAAATGGGGTTGATTCCAGTTTTCATAGAGATGACATTGAGAATAATTTATACGGTCGATGTACTTTTACTTATATCAAACCCGCGACTTCCGAGTTTTTTGGATATTCCACGACGAATATAAAGGGAATTTTTACCTCTTCGCCCGGTTTCATTTTGAAGAACCATTCAAGAAAACGGCTTTCATTCATTTTGAGTTTTGCTGAATCACTTTTATATACCGGCTCAACAAGCTCAACCTTGATCTCTTCATTTCCGGAGATCGGCAGCTGATCCCAGATCACAACATCCTCTTCGCTCTTCTTTTTGTTTTTAACAGTGATCAGGTATTCGTATCTTATTTTAGTTGTTTTGCTGATCAGCCCTTCGGTTACTATGAATTTTTTAATAAATTTATGATCGACGGAGATGCTTTCATCGATACCGAGGAAAGTCCAGAATTCCTCCGATGGGGCAATGAGTTCCTGATATGCAGAAGCGACAAAGTTGTTATCAAGAAACACATTTGTTTCACCTGGCAGGAGCGGAAAATCGGTATCATTCTTTACCATGGATTTCAGATATGCATACGGGGATAACTTCGGAACACTTGAATATCTGAAAACGGCGGGGAAGTCCTGAATCAGTATTGTAACCTTATACTGCTGGTTATCGCTTTTGATTGTATTTATTCCATTAACATTAAACACAGCGGATGTGATTCCGGTTTCAACTGAAGATTCAGCAATATCCATTTCAGCAAGACATTCTTCTTCGGGGTATGCATCTTCATCGGAAACTTTAAACATCTGAGACATCGCTGCAGATCGTACGGGCGGAAGTTCAGGTGCTGATGAAGCCTGTATCCGTACCGGACGGTATAACGACAGGTGCCACGGAGTAAGTTCCGGCTGCTGACCGTTTATATTCGGACGAGCGGTTGAAAGTCTGATTGCCGCATCATTCCAGTCTTCGGAGGTATTCTGCTGAATCAATGCGTTGTATGTCAGTGTCAGAATTTTTTCTGCTGAAGCAACGGAGATATTGTACACAGGTTTCCATGATGGTCCGTAAACAATGTATGAAAGTTCAAGAGTCAGTTTCCCGGTCTCTTTCATTTCTATTGAAGCCTCAACCTGGTTTTTCTGCTTTCTGTTTCTCCCGGCAATTTCTTTGATTTCTTTCGAAAGTTTTTTAATTTTATTATGAATTATATTTTTATCTTTTTGCGCCGTGCGGATATCCCGATCAAGTGTATCAAGTTTGTTCCGGTAGAATTCAACCATTTTTATCCATTTCTGTGGATCAATTTCCGGAGTATAGTTTTCACCGGCGGCTGAAGTAATACTTTTTGCAATATCCTCGATGAATGATTTTTCCTGTTCGGAGTGTTTTATAGTATCATCAAGTTCATTCATTCGATCAGCGAGTTCGATTTCCTGTGCATGCAAGACTGTAAGATCAGAATCGGGATGTTCGTCGAAGTAGACTGTTCTGAATTTTACATCTTTAAGTGCGGCATTGCCGATTCCTCTGACCTGAATGCTGTTGCTTTCCGTGTGATCAGGAAGCATGTCGAAGATCAGCAGATGGTCTCCTTGGATTAGTTCGTTTTCTGTGCTTCGTGATATTTCGGCGCGGTCACTGTATACTGTAACCTTCGTTATCTGCGATTGGATTATCATTTTTACCCGCCTGTTGTAATTGTTGATATCTTAGAATATAAAATACTGGAATTTCTTAATCTCCCTGAAAACCATACTTCTTCAGTATTTCAAGTCTTTCCTGATTAAGACTATCTAAAGCAATCTGGTATTTTCTGATTATTTTGTCTGATGTATTTTTATTAAATGCGTAATAATGCCGGGAGTTGAACACAGTGAGATATATAGTAAATAATGCACTGTTCAATTTTAATTCTTCAGCAATTATAAAAAAAGACCTGTCATTAATACAGATAAGGTCTACTCTTCCGTCATTAAGCATTTTAATACTCTGGTCCAGATTATTAACTAATTCCAGGCTGTTTTTATCGAATCCGGATTTTAAAAGCTCACTTTCTCCAACATCATCTCTTAAAACACCTATCTTGTATTTTTTTGCATCACCAAGTTTTTTAAGCGGAAATGATTTCTTTTTTAATCCCACCAGAACATAGCGGCTTTTTGAAATCGGGCCGACCCACTTGAACAGTTTCTCTCTATCCGGGGTTCGTCCCATTGTAAAAAGCATATGATTTGAATTATTCTGAATCATGTAATAACCGCGGGCCCAGGGATAAACATTTATTACCTGTTCCTTTTCACCAAGTTGACGCCAGATCAATTTTAGTATTTCTACAGAATAACCTTTTAAAACGCCATGGTCCAGAAAATTGGCAGGAGGATAATCCTCTGTCATAAACACCAGGTTATCATTTTTTTCGGGATAGGCTGTCAGGACTATAAAAATCAGCATCATGGAAGAGAGAAAACATGTAATAATACTTTTTTTCATATAGCCCCCATTGAATTTTACACTTCATTTAGTTATACTAATTTAACAGTAATAAAAAAATACAATTTGTCAATAAATGCGTTGTTTAATTGAAGATATACCTTGCGGGTCTATTTAAAAACGGGTTATTATACCTAAACTCAGTTATGCTTAAAGCTTTTTCTTTGATGAAATAAGCTGTACAGTGAACATCCGTCTTAAGGGGGGCGGATGCTAAAAAGAGGTAATTTGTGCAGGAAAAGAAACGTCCATTGTCAATTCAGATAATAACCATACTTGTATCAGTTGTTACAATCTTTCTGGTTATATTTGTGGTAGTTACTTCTCTTATTTATTATAAGCGTGAAATGGTAAGGCTTCATAATCTCATGAGCGTATCTACTAAACAGCTTCAAATATCCGCTTCAATTGCAATATGGAGTTTTGACGATATACAGCTTAACAGAATGCTGGACAGTACGATGGAAGAGCCCGCTATTAGCGGGATAATTATAAGAGGAGATCGATTTGAATATTTCCGGAGCAGGGATATAAAATGGAACATTGATTATGTAAAACCTGACATTCTACAGAAAGGATTAATTTCCAGTGAACTGCCAATCAGCTATTCGAATAAAGATCTGGGGACAATAACCGTTTTTGTAACAACTAAATTTATCAAAAATGAAATTATAATAAGCATTCTTATCTTCAGCGGAATTATTATTCTTCTGGATATAGCTCTTATTCTATGTATGTATAGATTATTTAACATCATTATTCTGACTCCTCTCAAGAAGCTTGAAACATATGCACTTGAAATAAGCAGTAGTGATGCCGGAGATGTTACCCCTGAAGGATACGTTTTCAGCGAAGAGATGGAGACTCTCCGTTTATCTCTTGAGAAAATGTTTAAACAGATTAAAATACGTTATGAGGAACTTGCTGCCCAAAACGAGGAATTTGAAGCGCTAAACGATGAGCTTATTAAAACTAATAGAGATCTGCTTGATAGCGAAAATAGTTTAAGCAAATCTCTTCGTGAAAAAGAAACTCTGATTCGCGAGATTTATCATAGAACAAAAAATACAATGCAGGTAATCCGCGGAATGATTATTCTTCAGGCGGAGGATTATCCCTCAAACATTGAAGTGCAGCAGCTTGTAAAAAATACTGAAGATAGAATCCAGTCGATATCACTTGTGCACCAGATGCTTTACCAAAGTCAGGATTTATCTCAAATTTCTATCAGAGATTACGTGAATGAACTGTCCGATGGAGTTATGCAGAGTTTCGATGTTGCAAAGGATAGAATATCACTGAATTTAGAAATCGAAGATCATAAATTTCTGCTGGATACCGCTATTCCATTCGGGTTAATTTTAAATGAACTGATGACAAATTCCTTGAAATATGCATTTCCTGATAATAAAAAAGGGGTAATAAGCATTGCACTTTCAAGGGGAGAATCTGATATTAATATATTAAAATATTCAGATAATGGTATTGGAGTTCCTGATGGATTTGATTTTCGCAAACAGAGCACTATGGGTTTGCAATTGATCTTCGGTCTTGGAGAGCAGCAGATGATGGGGAAGGTAACTATGAAAAACAATAGTGGTATTGAATGCGTGTTTGAATTTCACAATAATCTCTACAAGGCTCGAGTTTAATATGGGCAATATAATAAAAATTCTTTTAGTTGAAGATGAATTCATAACTTCAAAGCTTATGAAAAAGCAGTTGGAGAATCAGGGATACGAAGTTACTCAGAGTGTTTCAACCGGAGAGAATGCTGTAATCAGTGCCAGGCAGAATCCGCCGGATATAATTTTAATGGATATCAGACTTGCAGGTGAAATGGATGGTATTGAAACCGCAACAGTTATTAAGTCTGAATCGGATATTCCTGTAATAATATTTGTCACCGGTTATGGAGATACTGAAATAAAGGAGAGAGCAAAAAAGATTAATCCTCTCGAATACTTAATCAAGCCCATTGATATAAATAAGTTAAAGCTTATTATAGATTCTTATTTTTCGTAATCAGAAGATGTGAAAGCTGCTTGAACAACATATAATAAATTCCTGGCTGATCCTCAATTCCATTAAGATTGTTATTCCGTTAAATTATATTTTTGTATAATTGCTTTTCGTTCCTCATTGATAGCGTTGAGTGATTTCTGAAACCGGGCGACGATGGCATTATCGGTGGATTTGCTGAAGGCGTAATACACCTGTATTTCTGCAACAAGCCAGACCGGTTTATATTTAATATCTATGGAATTATCTCTTTTAATCTCATTTTTTAGTGATGCTTCGGTGGTACAGATCATGTCAATGCGATCCGCTTTAAGCATCTTGATCAGCTGGGTTAGCGATCTGACTCTGGTTAATGACCTGTCGGGGAATCCGGCTTCATGAAGAAGAGTTTCACCTATATCATTACGTATTACACCTATTTTGAATTTTTTTGCATCATGAATGTTTTTCATCTGCAGATTTTTCCCGGTTAAAGAAAAGAGTCTGACATTAGCGTAATATATGGGGCCGACCCATTTAAACTGATTCTCACGCTCCGGATTACGTGCCATGGCAAAGAGCATATGGTTTGTTTCTGTCTGAAGCATTTCATATCCCCGCGCCCATGGAAGCACCTGAATCGGCTGTTCCGGGACACCCATGTTTTTCCACATCGCTTTCAGAATATCAACACAATATCCCTTAAGTTCACCGTTTTGCACAAAATTTTCAGGCGGGTAGTCTTCTGTCATATATATTATATCTTTTGGTTCGACGGCGGCAAGCGGAGTAAAAAGCGGCAGTAATATAAATAAAATCAGGGTTAATTGAAGTTTCACAAATGACCTCACAAAAAAACGATGTTCCAATACAGGTATAGTTAATACTATAATAAAATAAAATGAGAAGTCAAACTTATTTGATTAAACACTGTATTTATAAGAATAAAAACATCATGGTTCCGCAATAACAACTGCACGCACCGGTGCAGGGTACCCTTCGATAGTTTTACTGCTGTCATTCGGATCAAGAAAATCCGAAAGAGTTTCGGTGTTGATCCACTCTGTCTTTCTCTGCTCCTCCATTGTGGTGGGAGATATATCTACACATCGTGCATTCTTAAATCCTGCACTTTTAAGCCATGTAATAAGCACTGGTATTGTGGGAATAAAGTAGACATTCGGCATCTTAGCATAACGCTCTTCCGGGACAAGTGCATTATGACTATCACCTTCAATTATGAGAGTCTCAAGTACAAGTTCACCATCGGCGGTGAGCATTTTCTTTATCTGACTAAGGAACTCTATCGGGGACTTCCTGTGATAGAGAATTCCCATGCAGAATACTGTATTAAACTTTTTACTGAGAGTTACCGTGTCCTCAAACTTCAGAGGTAGAGTAAAAATATTTTCGATCCCGGCGATTGAATTGAGCATCATAAACTGGTAGTAGAAGTTTGTGTACGGTTCTATGCCCATAACCATAGCAGGATAGTACTGCATCATTCTGAATATGTAGTATCCGTTACTTGATCCAATATCAAGAATATGCCTGTTTTTGAGAGGTTTCAATTGCCCGATTACTCTCTCCCATTTAAGATCAGATCTCCATTCAGAGTTTATACTGATTCCGAAAACTTCAAATGGACCCTTGCGCCATGGCCACATGGATAGCAGCGACTCCCGGAGCTTCAGTCTCAGAGCGTCATCGATATCCTCCGGTCTTCCGAGTTTTACCTTGGGAGAAGAAAAGTCGCTAAATGACGACTTTAGTGCGCTGTACTCTTTCACTACTTCATTGAGAAGTTTACCCTTTGCATCGGAGTGTGAAAGATAATCGGCCCTCTTTTTTGAAATTGTTTCAAGATGAAGAATGTCATCGTGAGAAAAACCCCAATCTCCGGAATTCGGCGGCAGCATCTTCATGATTCCTTCCTGCATATAAACGCCGCAAAGTGAAACCATTTGAACCATATTTCAATTGCGGAAAAGCCTGCCTTTTTCAGTCTGTCAATATGAGCCTCGACAGTTTCAGGTATAAGAATATTTTCAAGCGCTTCCCGTTTTCTTGTAATCTCTATTTTCGAGTAGCCGTTCTTCTCTTTCAGCATATAGTAAAACTCCTGCTGAAGTTCTGCAAGATCACTGTCAGAGTTGATTGTCTTTTCAGTGATAAGAAAAATTCCACCCGGTACAAGCGAGTCATA
>CAYVCQ010000023.1:0-66911 GCA_964450405.1 uncultured Leptospirales bacterium
TGGTCGCTTTAATTATCGGAAACTGCCATCAGACACAATTATTTGCACACTACCTCAACCTGTTTCCAACTGACCAGAACAGGCTGCCAATAAGTGGTCTTCGCCTGTTTGCTTCCTCTAACTCTTTGAAGGATCCGGCATTCTCCCAGTAGATGGGACATGCTCCTTTGCAGATGATCTTCATACTGCATTTCCGGCATGCCGGCGGGATAAATTTTTTCTCTCTGAAGTAAAGAGCTTCGTCGCTATTCCAGATATGTTTAAATGAATCATTAAGAATATTACCAATTCCATGTTTGTAGCTGGAACATGGAATTACCTCGCCGGCAGAATTTATCGATAGAAGACCTGAAACGCAATTGCATGATCTGGAATCAATATTATTTGCAATAGGATTAAACATACAGTATGGAACGGGAGAGAGCCATGCAAGTTTTATTTCTGCTTCACGGCAGTATTGTATTACAGGTTCGAGTATTGCGGAGATTGATGAGTAACTTATGTTTAAATTCCTACTTCCTTCATCTGCCTTAGGAGAAATGGACATTTTCATTGCCAGATAATTTGTTTTGAATTCGTTCTTAATAAATGCTGCAAGCGGCACAAGGTATTCGCTGTTTTCCCGGCAAATAGTAGTTATGGTATGAGTCTGTATACCCGCCTCCATCAGGTTGTGTATCCCCTGCAGAGTATTTTTATGAGAGTCAATATTTCCCGTTATTCTATTATGTATCAGGTCATCGTGCGATTCGAGGCTTACCACCGCTGTGTTTAGTCCCGATGCTGAAAGATTTCTTACAAGTGACGTATCGGAACATTTTATCCCATTGGTTAAGAGATTTGTCCTCATTCCGCGGCTTGTGGCATATTCTATCAATTCAGGAAGGTCTTTCCGCAGTGTCGGCTCACCTCCTGTAAAAGAGATAGCCGGGACTTTAGCGTCTTCATATATTTTATCTATTATAAATTTAACCTGGGAGGTACTCATCTCTTTGAGTTCGTTTCCGGTAATCCTCGCCGATCGCTGACAGAAGTTGCATCTATTCTGGCATCTGTCAGTAAGAGCTATTTCAGCCAGTACCGGATTCTTTATAGTGTCAGGGTTCTGTTCAACATCGGAGATAATTATGGAATCTTTGTTCTCGTCATACATTATAGAGTTTAAAGATTTTACAACATCTGAGAGATCTCTTACAATGATCTCTCTCTCTATCCCATATTTTTCATGAATTATTTCTATCGTCTTCTCTGCACCGGCCTTTTTTTTATAGAGAGAGTGGAGTATTTCAAAACCGGTATTGTTAAGCTGTTTAACTTTGTCCGGTTTGATAATGACAACAGAATCGTCGTGCCGGAGATATACTATCTCTGCAGTATTGCTTACGAATATATCTATTTCCCGGAATAATTCTGTATTCATATTTTATCCTGAAAGACCGGCAGGTACTGCCCATGTACTTTAACTGAATTTATAAGAAAAAACCGGATAATCAAATTTTTTTTGAAAGATTTTGTAATTTGGAAATTATTAAATAAGTATTTTGAAATAAAATAGTTATTAGTATTAATTTCTATTATATAATTGTGAATTTATCATAGAGAAGCAATGGGGAATAGTTTCCTCCGTCATATATATTGAGAGTATATGATGTCCAAAGGTTTTTTAAAATGACACTGTCCAGATGCTTTTAATGTGCAGAAAATTTAGTAATATGCATACATTAGTGCTTAAATGAATATTTTTTTGTTTCATCCGGCAATATATGTATATTGAATTTGATTAATATTGACAGTAAACGATATATTCAAAGAATTGTTAAGTACGGTTTATGAATCATGAAATTATTAAAAATATTATTTTTTCTGTCATTAATTATACCCTTTATGACTTTGTTATCGGGGTGCTACAGTGATTCTTTTTTAGATGCAATGAAAGAGGAGACGGATTTTATCGCCCCCTTTGATGTAGTTTTAAATAATAATGACACAACACGTACTGTTTATTTTAATATTTCGGATACAGGAAATATTACTTCTTTGCGCACCGGTGATGATGCAAGTTTTGCGAATACTCCGGCAGCAAGGAGCTTTACAGAAAGACTGAATATAAATTCTACAACAGGTGATGTTGTAGATGATAATGTCACAGCTCTGACATGGACTAAATGCACTTCCGACAACTTCAAGTCTATGAAAACGGATGATAACTGCAGCGGAAGTAATGTTGAGCAGACATGGAATGATGCATATACAACATGTGACACTCTCACTTACGCCGGTTCCAGTGACTGGCGTCTGCCCACTATATCTGAATTATTTTCACTGCTTTTTATTGTTTCAGTTTCAGTTGTATATAGTGAAAAGTCATTCAGGGTTTTGTCCCGGGGATCCGTGAGAGATAACTCAACAAATCTTATCTGGACCAGGTGCCCTCTTTCAGAGGGGGACAAGCCGATATACGATTTTCACTGCAAAGGAGAGAAGAAGCTTTATACCTGGAATGAGGCAGTAGATGCATGCAGAAATCTTTTTCATGAGGGGAGAGCAGGATGGCGGCTTCCCAGTGTTAAAGAGATGCAGACAATTGTATTTTATTATCATTATGTAACGGGAGATCAGAACTCAAGCCAGGTTGTTGAACAGGTTTTTCCTGCCTCTATTTCGCCGGGAGACATACAGAGCGATTATTCTGCATTCTGGCAGTCTTATTGTGTTTCAAATACATGCCATCTTCATTACTGGACTTCAACTTCTTTAAATGCAACCACTGCATTTGCACTTAATTTAACAGCGGCGGTGTTCAGCTGGATACAATGGTTAAATATAAATCTGTCCGCTGTGTTTCCGGACCCTGATCTGATATGAAACGATTAAGTACAGCCTTTTCACAATTCTTCAGTTTTGTATTTCTCCTTCTTCCAATAATTTACATATCATGTGCACATAACACCAAAGCTATTGAGCGCGGAATCTTTGCTCCATCAAGACTTGAATCTGTTATCGGTCAGGACGGCGTCTGTTCCATTAAATTCAGCGATAATATTACTCTATGGACATTTGCAGATACAATAACCGGAAGATGGAAAAGTGAAGAGGGACGTCTTGCGGCTGAAAAAAAAGATTCTGTTCCAGATGGAATGCTCTCCAACTCCATTGCGTGGAGTGAAAAAATTACTGAAGATAATTATAGAGATATAAAACTCAATTTTTATAAAGAGAACGGAAGAACAGCTCAGTTTATAAAAAATAGAAAAGACGAAAATCCGCAGAAGCACCGGTTCTGGGCGCTTGATGGTTTTCGTTCAGGCAATAAAGTTTATGTTTATTATCTGCATGTTTATATACCTGATCATAGAAAATTTCTGAATTTTGAAGTTCTCAATGTCGGGCTGGCGCGATGGGATATCCCGGATAAATGGAAACCCGGTGATGAGATTAATTTCCGCAGACTTGGTCCGCTGTTTGGTAAAGGATTGCCCTGTTTCGGAGCAGCGGTTATGGAGAGAGATGGATATATTTATCTCGCAGGCCATTTTAAAAAAGGCTCAAGTGAGTTTCCGCTATCTGTTTCAAGAGTCAGAATTGAAGATGTTGAAAAGCCCGGAAAGTACAGCTTCCTATCAAATAGCGGTGAATGGGTTAGTGATATTAAAAGTGCCGGAGCATTTATTGGTGATGTATCCGGAGAGTGTTCTCTATCGTATAATGATTATCTTAAGGAATATGTGATAATATATTCAAAAGTTTTTACCGGGGATATTGCTTTGGTTCGTTTCAATAATTTTAAAAAACTTCCTTCTGCTGAAAGTAAAATAGTCTACAGAGTAAAAAGAAAAGAAAGCGGTGCGATGTGGCCCTATTCGGGTAAAGAGATTTTCAGTTCTGGAGAGAGTATGTTTCTGATCTACATTGATCCTGAGAAATATCAGCCGATGCTTGTAGAGCTGAAGTTCTAGTTAATATCAATAACAAGCATAGTTACATCGTCATTAAACCCGAATTTATGATAGTTTTCTGACAGTGTGCAGATTGAATTGAAAATTGAATCCAGCAGCTCTTCCGGTGATATTGAAGTATTCGCTTTAATTATTCTGACAAGATTCTCCTCATCGATGAGTTCTCCATTTTTACCTTTCTCTTCAACTACTCCGTCTGTAAAGAGTATAAGCCTCTCACCTTTTTTAATATCAATTGTGACGTTATTAAATTTCTGATCCTGATTTAATCCTATCAGTTTTCCTTTTACTGTAAGTTCGCGAAATTCGCCGTTCTCTTTATTCTGCAGGTAAACCGGCCAGTGAGCTGCATTTGAAAATGTCATCTTCATTTCATCCATGTCGATGAATGCATAAAAAGCTGTAATAAAACGTCCATATATATGATTTATCAGAGAGTTGTTTATTTTAGCAAGAAGTTCAGCCGGATCTGTCAATAAATCAAAAGACATGTAATAGGCAATTTTTACCATGGAACTGATAAGTGCTGCAGGAACACCATGCCCTGTAACATCAGCAATCAGTACTCCAATTCTTTTATTATCCAGTTTTAAAAAGTCGTAAAAATCCCCTCCTATCTCCATCATCGGTTCATATCTTGCAGCAATTGAAAGACCGGTAATTTCAGGGAGAGTGTGCGGGAGTATTGCAAGCTGTATTTTTTTTGCAATCTCCAGTTCCTGTTTTACAGCAATAAATTTGTTTTCCTCAGACACCGCCCTCTTGAGTGATATATAGCTTTTTACTCTTGCAAGAAGAACATCTCTGTCAAATGGTTTTGTTATATAATCATTAGCACCAAGATTTATACCGGTGATGATATCCTGGCTGGTGTTTTTTGCAGTGAGCATTATTATCGGAAGTTCATGAGCGGTAAACTTTTCTCTTATCTTTTTGCACACCTCATATCCCGAGATTACGGGCATCATAACATCGAGAAGAATAATATCATAGGCTTCGCCGGAGTCTATACTTGCAAGAGCCTTCTCCCCGCCATCAAATGATGAGACAGAGTATCCCGCTTTTGTAAGCTGATTCAGCAGAAGCTGGAGATTAATTAAATCATCATCAACAATCATTACGCGTGCACCAGGCTCAATCTCGGGATTCAGGTCAGTTATAAGATCAATGTTAGTATTAAGACCGGCATATCTGTCCACCATCGGTTTGTTATTTTCAGATATAGGTTTCTCCGATGATTGCAGTGTAAAATAAAAAGTAGAACCCTCTCCGGGTTTTGATCTAAAATCAATTTTTCCGCCGTGCAGCTCAACAAGATCCCTGGCAATGGATAGACCTATACCGGTGCCGCCATATTTTCTGGCAGTAGATCCATCAGACTGAACAAATGATTCGAAAACCATCTTGTGCTGATCCTCCGGTATTCCGATTCCGGTATCGGAGATTTCAACTACACACTCACCGGATGGCAATGATGATGCGCTGATTTTAATGCTGCCCTCATCGGTAAACTTAACAGCATTTTCTGTAAGATTTAAAAGTATCTGCTGAAGCCTCTCCTCGTCGGCTAGAACATAATGTTCTCCGGGCTTAATATTATTTGTCATCGTAATTTTCTTATTCAGTGTGAGCGGCTGAATCATCGCTGTAACAGTTTCGGTCATTGATCCAAGATCTATGCTGATCTTTTTAAGTTTAAGACCGCTGCTTTTTAGCTCTGAAAAATCTATAATATCATTTACAAGTTTTCCAAGGCGGCGTGTGCTTTGAAGAATCATCAAAAGAATCTGTCTTGAATTACTGTTCACTTCACCACAGGTTCCATCCATAAGTGATTCAGTAAGGCCGAGAATTCCATGAATTGGAGTATTAAGCTCATGAGATGTATTAGCCAGAAATTCATCTTTGAGTTTATCCATTTTGGTCAGATTTTCATTTGCCTCTTGCAGTTCAGTGATTTTGAGATTGATCATTGAAGCCATATTATTGAAAGAGGTAGCCAGTCGGCCTATTTCATCCCGCTGTTTTATTTTTACGATATGACTGTAATTGCCGGATTCAATCTCCTTTGCGCCATCTGTCAGCTTGATTATTGGATTTGAAATATACTGTCCGGTTATGAAAGCGAAAATTACAACGAATAGTATCAGAATTATAAGAGCCGTATTTATGTAGAGTTTCAATGCTGTTACATGTTCAAGAGCCTTTGATTTACTGATGATTATCCTTGCAATACAGAATGGGGGCTGCCCCGGTAAACTCCCTGCGGAGATAAATTCAATATATGTTTCATTAAGAGCAACTTCCCTGTAGCTATTGTTCAGGTAAAGCATTTTCTGGATTTCAGCCGGCCGAACCTTTAACCCCGGATAATTGAAGGTGCTGCCCGAAGAGCTGTCTTTCAACGATCCCATAATAGTTCCGTTCTTAACAGGATCGTTTGATAATAATACTGCATCGGCATAAACAAGACCACCTTCCATCAGAGGCTCAAGCATTGAAGTCATATCTTTTATATCAACACTTGATGAATGTATGTCTCCGCCGTTCATCATAAGTATATTCAGAACAGATTTAGCATAAATTCGGGTGTTAGTTTTACTTTGATTAATTGTATAACTGAGAGTTTCTGATTCGAGTTTCTGGATTATAAAACTGAAAAAAGGTATCAGAAGAATTGCAGTAAAGATAATAAAAGTCAGTATCAGTTTATATTTAATCTTCATCTGCTATTTACCCTGCAGCGATTCAATCGCTTTCTGTCTTTTTATCGCTCTGGGGAGATATATATTAGCACTTTGATTCTCAGGATCAACAATTAATATTTTCTCCATCAATTAAATACATCCTTTGTAATTTTTCTCATCATAGAATTTGATACCATCAGCTTCCCATGCAGGAATATCAGGCTTTAAATTCTTTCTCTGAGTCAGAAGTTTATTGTCGCAATCTTTTATGTATGCGGAGCAACCTTCCAGAAACGGAATTGCTTTCAGAAAATTCTGCTGTTCAATAAGAGCATCTGCTTTTTTTTGATTCTGTTCTATCTCTTCGATCTTTTTTATGTAGAAATCAAGACCGGTGTAGGTTTTATCAATACTATAGAGTTCCATAAGAAGAGTTCTGGCTGCAATAAAATTATTCTTTTTAAATTCAGATGCTCCCTGATTGAACATTGTTAATTTCTTTTCAGCCTTTGAACTTCTTTCAATATCACTGATATATGAATTATAATTATAAGTTAATCCGAATGTGAGGTCAATTGTAGAAAAATTTTTTTCGGATATTTTCATACTGCGGTAATCGGCAAGGAGGCAGAGGCCAAGACCTATTCCAAGATAGGTCATTGCTCCGATAATGTAGGATACTGCCGGTTTCACTGTGTACTCATTTCTTCTGGTATTATATGTTTTCAGATTTGAATATGCGCCATGAAAATCAACGCCGGCTGACAAATCGAGGTATGAAAAAACATTAAAAAATAAACCTGCACCGCCGATGAGATCAAACTGCACCAGAGTTGAATCATTGTTTGATGTCATCTTGTAGGAGTAGTATGAGAAGCCCCCTTTAAAATAAGTGTTGCTGACAAATATGGGCAAGTTGTAATATGCGTTGAATCCGGCAGTTATCCCGTTGTTAATATACTCATCATAGAAGCCGGAAAGATATGAAGGACCGGCTGAGATGGAATAGGTTAATCCGGAATAATTATTCTCAGAATATAATTCTTTCACAACCGATACATTAAAAAGAAGTATCAGGATTAATATTGATTGTATTTTAAATTTCATATTGTAAACTATTATTGAATAATTTTACTCAAATATAAGGTATTTTTCAACTAAAAAAGCCTGTTCAATCTTTATTGTTTATAATCTTTGTTTTTTAGAGTTAATGTACCGGTGTTTCACTCCTGTTTTTAAAACGATGATAAAATTCTAATTGCTTAAAAACCGGCGGCAGTCTTTTTCCGCTGATCCGAAGCTGAAGTTGAGAGTAGTTTAACAATTAGTTTATAAGAAATTATATAACATATAATGAGCTATTTAATTATATGAAGGAAATTAACAGAGACTATGAAGTATAAAAAATTAACAATAATTCTTTTCATGATTTTTGCCGGATTTTTTTCGGAGGTTTATGGCGAGTCCGTTGTGAAGGGGGATTTTGTAATTTTTTCCTCTTATACCGGTAATTCTTTGTATGATGAAATTCTCCGAGGGAGTGAGGCTTATCTTGTTGAGACTTGTGCAGCAGCAGGGAGGATGATTCCCATTGAATATAATTACAGGAAAGCGGCAATTGAAAAAAGTGAAGGGACTGATAGAGAAAATCTTTATAGAAACACCGCGCTCTATCTTAAAGCCGACTTGTATGCTGTAATAACCTCTTACGATGAAAACGGTGATTATGTATTGAAACTGGATTTGATTCCGATTACCAGCAGGTACAGCAGTTTAAAATCCGTGATAATTGTAAGGTCGCGGATACCGGAAAATATTCCTCTTAAAGCGGCTCGTGAATTTGCATCTCTGTTAAAAATGCTGACACTGAAGATCGATGTTATTAAAATACAGGATGATGGATCTGCGGTTATAAACTCCGGGCAGTGGCATGGCCTTGAGAGCGGGGTTTACCCCACTGATGCCGGGAGCATAAAGATAAAGAATGTCTCAAGATACTCTGCCGTTGCCGAGGGTAAAAGTTTTGCTGAGGGAGAGAGTTTTGAGTTAAAACTTATCCCGCAGCTTGAGAAGTACATTAAAAAAATAAATCAGGATATAGTTGAGAATACTGTTAAGTTTTACGGCAGTGATGGATTTCTGGATAAAAAAGAGGGAAGAGTTAAGGAGTCTATAAAAGGAACGTGTGTAATAAATCAGGGGGCAAATTTCTGTCTTCCGGGGTACGGGTCATTCCTGTCTGTTGAATATATGGGGATTGATAAGGGGAAGCCTGATTATGCGGGTGTTGCCATTGCATCATCACTTACTGCGGTTCACCTGGGGCTGGTTCCTCTGCTGACAGATTTCAAGGTTCAGTTTGTTCCATGGATGGAGGATGACGGCAGAACCAGGCAGATGGAGAGACTGAACTATTTTATGTGGGGAACTCTCCCTCTTACATTCACCGCATCATTTTACAATCAGCTTGTATATAATTATAGAGAGAAAAATCTGCTCCCTCCGCAATTTGCAGATTATGATACATCCGCTGCGGTGGTTTCACTCTTTGTTCCGGGTGGCGGGATGTTTTATAAAGGATACAGGTGGACAGGCTGGGGGATCTATCTGGGAGAGATTTCAATGGCCGGTTATGCGGTGTACACAGAGGATAGAGATAGGAGAAATATACTTATTGGCTCATTGGCGGTAATTAAATGCGCCGAGATTGCTGCGTCATATTTTATACCTCCATCATATAATTATTTTAACCGGGAGATAAGCTCTGCGGATAATACAGACTTTTCTATCGGGATTAATAAGAATATTAATGGAGGCCGGGAGTTTACGGCTTCGGTTTCCTTAAGTTTCTGATTCTGTCTCCGGAGAAAAAGAAAACTGCAAGAAATATGGTATAGGATGCAATTGCAGGTATAATAAGAACCGGGAAAAATTTTGCAAGCGGTGCAGCTACGAGAATAACACCCCAGTGATAATAGATTGCTTTTTTTGTTTTGAGCGCTATGGGGAAATCGTCCCAGCGGATTATTACCATCATTCCTGTCAGATTCCACCCATAGAGAGAGTAGAAAGCATGCATTCTTAATATTATTTTACCGTAAATTTCATCGTAAACCAGAGGTTTTACAATAATATAAAGAATTCCCGTGACTGCAGTTGCCATTAGAAAATAAATTCCGGATACAAGAAAATATTTCTGCTGTAATCTTCTTCCCAGCTTAAAAAAGATTCCGAAAATAAAAAGAACTGTGATAAAAAGAAAGAAGGAGATGAAAACTTCTCCGTATAGAAATTTCATTATAATAAAAATAAAAAATACGATTACCCCTCCGCTGATAAACCAGAAAAGCATATGCTCAGCAGTGAGAATTTTTTTATTTCCGTTATCTTCAATGATACCGAAGATTATAGACATTGTAATTAGTGACACAGGGAATGAAAATCCAAGGAAGAAAACGTCAAGTGTCAGCTTCTCAAAATGAAAGAGATTAAAATAGGTGTCATTGAGAATTACAAATGATGAAAGCAGAAGACCAAGAACCAGACATAAAAGAGAAGCATGGTGAAACTTTTCCGAAGCGGAAAAATTTCTTTTAAAAAAAATTGTAGGGAAAAATGAAAACCGTTTTATCCTGAATGACTCAACTATTACAGCAAGAATTACTGCTGTTGCTGCTGCAGGGATATAAAGTTTCATGAAGGCAAGAATTGCATATGAAACGCTTAGCAGAAAAAAAATAATTGTTCTAATGGAGGGTGTTTTTCTACCCTCGGTAAGATAAAGAATCGTAAAACCTCCGCTTGTGAGATTAAAGAGAAAGATATGCAGCCTTTCAAAATTCAACTGAAAGTAATGATCCAGATATCCGAATATGAAGGCTGCAGTCATGGCAATAAAGAGAGTCAATCTGAAAAAAAACTGCTTTTTTATTATCATTTTTGTATTCCCTTTAACTGTTCATAATCCTTGCACTCTACTCGGAAAAAAAAGCTTTATATAAAAGATGAGAAGAATAAATATCCGCTTTCGATGTGACCTCGCATGTTGAGTGCATACCCAGTACGCAGGGGCCGGCATCAACGCAATCCATGCCGAAGCGCGACATAAACATTGCGATGGTTCCACCGCCGCCGATGTCAATTTTACCCATTTCTCCAGTCTGCCATGGGATGGAATTTTTATCTGCAGTATTGCGCATAAACTGCATATATTCAGCGTGGGCATCGTTGGTGCTGTACTTCCCTCCCCCTCCGCCGTATTTCTCAATGGAAACCCCTTTCCCAAGATATGAAACATTCTGCGGATCATTAACCGAAGAAAAAGTAGGATCCATCGCTGTGGTTACATCTGCAGATATTGCCTTTGAGCTTTCAAGAATTCGCCATGGAAGAATATTTAAGCCTGTGAGTTTGATGTAATCAAAAGTAAAATTAACAAGAGAAAAACTTTCCGCTCCGGTATCTCCGTTGGACCCGGTCTCTTCTTTGTCTGAAAAGTATGCAACGGCAGTGTGATGAGGATTTTTAATTTCAGTCAATGCCATGAGAGATGAATAAACGCACACCCTGTCGTCCTGTCCATAGCCGCCGATGAGACCTCTGTCGAAACCGATATCGATGCTTTTCTGTGCGGGAACAAATTCCAGCTCTGCGAATGCGAAGTCTTCTTCAATTATCCCGAAAGTATCATTAAGATATTTGAGGATGCTGAATTTAACTTTTTCTTTAATGTCTTTATCTCTCAACGGGATATGTCCGCAGATTATATTGAGTTCCTCACCTTCGATAATTTTTGATCCCTCTTTTTTCATCTGTTCTTTCGCAAGGTGCGGCAGAAGATCGGGGATGATGAATTTAGGATCTTCATCTTTATCGCCAATGTGTATTTCAATGCTTTTGCCTGTTTTTGTAAAGGCAATTCCGTGCAGTTCAAGAGGGGTGTTGACCCAGTGGAATTTTTTTATTCCGCCGTAGTAGTGTGATTTTAAAAGTCCAAGTTCCGAGTTCTGGTAAAGCGGTGAGGGTTTAAGATCAAGACGCGGAGAGTCAACGTGAGATCCGATTATCCTGAACTCATCACTTTTTTCTCCCACTACAAATGCTGTGAGAGTTTTTCCCTTGAAAATTTTATATCCCTTGTCCCCTTTCTTAGCAGATTTAAGAGTATCAATATTTTTGAATCCTGATTTTTCCAGGATTTTTTTTATATTTTCAATGCAGAGTCTTTCTGTCTTGGAATTAGTAAGGAAGGATTTGTAATTATCTGCAAAATCGAATATCTTTTTATGTTCGGAGTCTTTAAAATCCGTCCATGCACTTTCTTTCTTATAAAACAACTTCTCTTCAAGTTTTTTGTTAGGATTTTTTTTATCTTTAATCTCGGCCACGATTTCACCTCTTTTTATATATCTTTAATATAGTCAAATTTTAATGGAATGTCCTCTCTAGCAACTTTTTTTTTATGATGATTCACAAAAGTCTATTTTAGTAAAAGAAAATTATGTTTGTTCAAGTAATGAAATTTTAATGAGCACTTCCCGCCCCCTCTGGCCGCAGGCCATCTCCCCCATGAATGGGAGGAGAGTTAACACTATATATTCTGTATTACCCTTGTCCCATTCATGAGGAAAGGTGCCCGGCGGGCGGATAGGGGCGGAAAGTTCATAGTTATGGGTATATCTCCCGCAAATAATAATCACAAATTCCTGCATATTTGCCGATAATAACAGTGATACATTTTTTTTACGGGATAATCTATGAGTGTTTCAGGAAATATTATAATAATACCCGACAGGTTTCGAGACCCGTATATTTTTGAAAACGTTCTCTCCATGCAGGGGGAGATTTTTTCAGAAAATGCAGTTCTTGATCTGTCACGAGTTGCATTCATGGAACCCTATTCGATGCTCTCCTTTCTTTTAATGGGACGAAACTATTTGAGAAGCAACGGAGAGAAACTTAAACTGATAAATGTTCCGGTTCATATACAGCAGTATCTGACAAGAATGGATTTTTTTGAAAGCGGTGTCTTTAATATGCCCGAGGTTCTTAAAGACAATATGATGTTTAAAAGAAACGCATCATCAAGCCGCTTGCTGGAGATTACAATGATTCCTAACAAAGAGAGGCAGGGTGTAGATGTAATTTCATCTGTAATCGCCCTCTTCCGCAAGAGAGCGTCTCTTATATTGAAATACTGGATGAACGATTCAGTTACAGACTTTTTTGTCACGGTAATATCCGAGCTGTGTCAGAATATTTTTGAGCATAGTCTTGATTCCGGGTACATGGCTATGCAGACTTATCGATCAGGGAATGAAAATATAGCAAGGCTTGTAATCTCGGACTCAGGTATCGGGATATTGAAAAGTTTCAGCGCCCGGGAGGATCTTGAATATGCCGGGGCTGCAGAGCTTATAGAGATGGCATTGACAACACCTATTTCAAGTAAAAGAGAATTCGGCTATGGTCTCTGCCAGGTAAATTCCATAGTCGAGAGGCTTAAGGGAGTGGTGTTTATCCGTTCAGGCGGATCATCTCTCACAGCCCTATATGACAGAAAAGAGAAAAATGCAAAACATATTTTCAACAGAAACGGATTGACTGAGTTCAGCGGTACACAGATCTCGATTTCGTTGTCTGCATAGAATTAAGTTTTAAAACAGAGGCAATTTAATGATAGTAGATGTGGCGAAAATTGCAAAGGGAATAAAGGTCAAGCTTCCGGATCTTATTACAAGACCGGTTGGGAGAATAATGTATAGCGCCACGGTGGAAAAATTATCCATAATCGGCGAAGGTGAAACTGTTATACTAGATTTTAGCGGAATTAAAGTAATAGATTCTTCATTTATAGATGAATATATAGTAAAACTTATACTCGATTCCCGTGAAAAAGACTTTTATCTGAAACTTAGAAATATATCGGCAATGTCTGAAATAAATATTGACTCGGTGTTCAATTCATATTCTAATTATAAAGAGAGAAGAATTGCTGTAGCCAGGGAAGAGATGGGGAAAAATAACAGATTTTATATAGGTCCACTGGTTGAGAAAGAGAGTGACATTATGGATTATCTCCGGATAAATATTAATGCAGGAATTGATGATATTTCCAGATTTTCCGGTATGGATTTTAAGGTGCTTAAAGATATTCTTGAAGAGCTCACTATTCTGCGGGTAATAAGAAGAAATAACGGGGAGTTTTCACCGGTTTAGGTTTTATATGGCTAAGAAGATTAGAAATGAACATATACATAGAGATGACAGCCTTTTTGGTCTTCTATTGTCATATAAACATTATAATACGTACGTGCGGGTTTTCCTTAATAAGACGGATGCATCTGTTGCTGTTATATTTACCGGGAATCCGAAATTCTGGGTAAACCTTCCGGCTGAAATTACAACTGCATATCATAGTATGAGGCGCCTTGAACTAGGAGTGGAGAAGATGTTTATAAAGTATATACTTCCTGAACATCTTATAAAAACAGCCGGTGTCTCGGCGGGCATAAATCTCCCGGCGGATAAAATTGAAGTTGAAAACAGACTGGATATACAGGGATACTATCTGATTAAAACATCGACACGATATTTAAATAGAGTTTTGAGCGGTGTTAAGAAACTTTTAAATCTTTCATCTCAAAAAAAATATGAGATACTTGAGAAGTGCATATCAGAAGAACAGGAAAAATAAATGGCTACTAATCAGAACAACATCGGGGAAAAAGCCAAAAGAATTGAAATATCTCTGAAGTTTACAAATGGGGATATGGATAAAGCCAAACTCATGGCATCCGGCGGTCTGTCTGATATTATAACAGTTAAAGGAAAATTTGTAGTTGTCGATCAGAATAAGTCGGGATTCTTTCTTGCTTATTTTAATATAGTTGGTGAATACATTGCAGCGGTAAAAAGTGTTGTTGTTTCAAATGATAGTGTTTTTACAAGAGTAAGAATATTTGACGAGTGGCGGGCTCATTATCAGGATATACAGGCCTATCAGAAGGGCGATGATTCACTGGATTCTGAGAAACTTAATTCAGATCTGCTTGGATCTTTTATCAGAGAAGATGTGTTTCCAGATGTTCAGAAACAGAATCTTGATTATCTCTCATCGACACTGCCTGAAATGATAAAAAAGAGTTTTGGGTCTTCAAATGTGAAGTGTCAGCTTGATCTTGAACCGGCAAGTTCGCTCGACCTTGTTCTGGCAGGAATAGAAATAATGGTCCCTGCTACTGAAGAGGAGAAGACGGCTGATTCTCCGGAATCCGGTGCACCGGATGAGAACCCTCTCCCGGAAACTCCATACGAAAAGAAACTTGCGGAGATTGAATCAAGGGCTCAATTTATTGTAGAAGGCAGCTGTGTTCTCTCTCCGGTTAAAGGGAAGTTGTTATCCGCAATTATTACGGGTGAAAGAATTTATGTTGTTCTCCCATCGAAAGATTCGGTAACTCAAAGAATTCTTGATGCTTATAAGGCCAGGGATGACGAAGGTAATCCTCTTCCGGTTGTAGGGCGTGTTATTGAAAAAATCCGCAACGAAGCCGCTAAGGGTTATATCTTATATGTTCTTGTGGCAAAGGGTATATATGCCAAAATCGTTGAAGAGGAGAACATGAAGATCCAGACTGAGGTTACTGCGGCAACCGAGAAAAAAGAGAGTGATGATGAAGAGGCATCAACCAGTAAAATTTTCAACTGGGCTTTATATGTTGTCTTTGCGCTTCTAATTGTGGCTCTTATCGTAATATTTTCAATGATGTGATTGTCGTAATTACATACTATTTAGTTAATGTCATTTCGAACCCGCTACAATTCATCTGGTGAGAAATCTTTTTTTTAGATTTCTCAATCGCAAATGATTATTGAAAAAATAAACCCTTGCTGCTTCTTCGAAATGACAGATAATATGTTGTTAAAATTGTGAACTGCTATAGGATGTGACATGTCAAAGAATCACATATATTTATTAGTACTCTTTTTGTCTCTTCCCCTTTTTAGCTCATCTATATTTCTCTCAGCACAGATGCCTGACTGGAAGTTTTTTCGCGACAGAGAAGGGAACGGATATTATTATGATAAAGCGAATAAAATCAGAATTACAGATGAGAATCCTTTTCTTTACACCCCGGTGTCGATCCGTGGTATTGATTACTTTCTATATAAAGGTATTGAACTTATAAAAGACGGCAAATATACTGAAGGACTTTATTATCTTAAATCTATAAAGACTCTCCCGATGGAGAATCTTCGAGTTGAAAATAACGCAAAAGATGCATCAAAATGGATCAACCATTTACAGAAAAAACATGGTGTCAGATATGAGAGATTTGACAAAGACTGCACTATCCTGCTTAATTTTTTTGATGATAAATACAGCATCATCAATGAGAAACTCCGCTATAAAATAATTCTGAAAAAGAAACCCCGCATTGTTAAAGCTTTATGGAAATTTTACGATCAGGGATACGGATTAAAGTTCGGATTTAATCTTGAGAATGAAATTGCTGATAAAAATAATTCCGGGAACAGTAGCACGGGAAAAAGTGAAAAAGAGAATTTTGAAGAGGCTCTTCTTGAAAATAAGAATTCAGATAAGGGATACGACTGCATTGTCGGGATTGAATCAAGAATATTAAAAGGAAAAATCGGCAATGTTGCTGAAGCAGCGGAATCGTGGAGATACGAATTCGGTAAAGATAATTTCAAAAGGGAAGAGGTTCTAAGAAAAGATGATAGAGTAATTTACATCTACACTTACAGTGACGGTGTCCCCTTTACGGGCATTGAGGCAATTTTTATAAATGGCAGGATTATTCATATACTTCGTGTTTTATGCAGCAGCACTATAAGGGATAAGGTCTTTGAAGAAATACTAAAACCGGTGGAGGAGATGGTGCTGGTGAGATAGATATTAGACTTTATAAATCAGGGCAGTCTCCCCGCAGTTTTCCTCATCTTTACAGTTGACACAATCTTTCCATATTTTTTCCGGGAAGTCATCTTTCGGGACTTTCATAAATCCGTTTTTTTCAAAAAAGTCAGGCCTGTATGTAAGAGTAAAAATCCTGGCGTTGTTTTCTTCTTTCAGCTGGCGTATTAGTTCTTTAAGTAAAGCTTTGCCAATCCCCATACTGTGAAAATCTTTATCCACTGCAAGGGATCTTATCTCTTTCAGATTTGTTCCATAGTCGTAGTGTGTTATGGACCCAATAATTTTATTATCATAAACGGTTACAAGAAAGTTGTTTATGTTAAGGAGGATGTCATCCATACTTCTCTCAAGGATAACACCCTCTTCGGCGTAGTACTTTATCAGTTTATATATAGATGTCGCGTCGTCAGGTATGGCGGTTCTTATCAGGTAAGTCATAGTTTCTATCCGGTTAAATGCGTTTAATTATCTGAGCATTAGTCGAAATAGCGTATTGCTTGTAAAGAGAAATTTCCGAGAGAGATTTTCTCGCGTCAGCCTCTGTTTTATACGGTCCTGTGAAAATTTTAAAATTCATCTTATTTTTTGAAACTATAACAGTATGTCCCTTGCTGCTGAGGAATTGAGCTACAGGTTTAAGATCCGTTTCACTATACTCTTTCCCGAGCTGTATAACAAAGGGAAATTCCACTTTCGGGTAGATCTGATTTGCAGGTTTTGCGTTTCCGGTTACATCCTTCACCATATCGGACATTTTATCACCGATATTTGTCATGGCGCTTAAAGTATGATCATCAACAATCTTTCTCTCGGCTCCCCCTGCAAACTTTATTCCGATAACAAGTCCTGCAGTGAAGGAGATTATTATCAGCGCGCCAATAATAGTAATTATCCGCGTGGCTTTTCTGCGTGATTTTTCATTCTCACGCTCAACGCTTCCGGAGGTTCTTGAAAAGTATTCTGAATCAAATTTATCAAATTGAGGAGGAAGGTCGCGAAGATGCCTTCCGTCGTAAAAATCCATGTTCTGCATAATAAACCCGTAAAGAAAGATATTTGAGATGAACCGGACCCATCCGGACTATATGATTAGATTGTCGGCAGATAGATTTTAACTCTTTAAGTAAAAGAATTTTTTTAAGTGATAGATTTAAATAAAATGGTTATAGAATAGGAAGTTATAAGATATTTTAATTATAAAGATGAAACATTTTATCTTGAAGTATTACAAAATAGAAAATGTTTTTGATAATACTCTGATAGTTTAATATATTGTAAAGCAGGTGACATAATGAAAAAATATAAGACTTTATCCATAACGTTTTTTATACTGATAGCTTTAGCAGTGACACTTCGGGCAGATGATATTGAATATCTAAACAGCGAAGTGCTTACCTTTGCCCGCAATAATATGGGTAAAACCATCGGCCGGGGAGAATGCTGGGATCTGGCTGCACAGCCGCTGAAGGCTCTTGGCGCATCATGGGACGGCAAGTTTACCTTCGGGAAGAAGGTTGGGCGGGGAGATCTTTCGGGCATAAAGCTGGAAACGGGGATGCAGCCCATGCCTGGAGATATTATACATTTTTCACGTGTATATATTTCATGGACTAAAAAGTATCCTGACGGAAGCAGCGAATGGGGATCCGAGACGCTGGGTTACCCGGATCATGTGGCCTTTCTGAAAGAGTTTGACGGAAAGACTACTCTGACTCTGCTTCATCAGAATGTAGACGGGAAAAGATATCTTGTGGAAACACAGGTGGATATTTCCAATATCAAATCGGGTTCATTTGTTATTTACCGGCCATGGCGGGAAAAGAAGATTCAGGCCGATTTAAAGCCCTGAATGCTGATGCAATAAGAAATACGATATCCTCATCTGTTTTTTGGACATCCTTCGGTCTTATTCGGCTGCAGATATTTTTATGCATTCCAAGTCTTCACTGTTAAGAATAATACTTGATCATTCATTGCTTAATCATAATTTAGTCATCTCGATAATCATCTGGATAAATAGATGAAATATAAAACAATTGCTGCATAGACGGAATTATTTATGATTAAAATATTACACACATTTATACTCGCAGCAATCGTTTTACTTTACTCAACTTCGGTTGTGTATGCCGATTCGGCAGCAGCCGAACACATTGAAAAAGAACCGGAAAAAAAAGAACGCAAACGCGGCCGGCCTGATCACAGCCTTGATCTGGAATATACTCTGACTTCTGATGACATTACATCTTTCTACGGAGCAAAAGCTGTACTGGATGATAAGCTATTCACTATAGGAAGCACATTGTCAGTATACAATACTCTGAAGGGTGAAGTTATTTCCCCCGGACACGATACGCTTCCAGTTCATCTATATTCTGTCAGTGACTCGGTCATGGCTCAGTCGCAGGAATATATTGCATTTGTTATGGTCAGCTCTTCAAGTAACCGTCCTTTTAACAGCAGGGACGAGACAGGGATTATGGGAGTCGGGGGGATGCAGATATGGCAGAGCGGCAGTCATGGCATTATGGCTGCTGTCTATGCATCGGATTCGAAGATCTTCAAATACAATGTACCCATTCCGTGCCTCTACTACACATATAAGGATGAAACACTTTCTGTTCTGGCCGGCATCCCATCGATTGTATTCTGGAAGATTCATCCTAAACTCTGGTATAATTTTACTTTTTTTCCATTTCTGAATATCGAAACTTCTCTGAAATACAAGCCTCTCCCCTTTATGAGTTTTGGCCCAGTCATGGAGTTCAAACAGGAGAAATTCCTGATAGCCGGACGTGATGATAAAGATTCTAAAATATACAGACAGTATGCTTCTATTGCGATGACATTCCAGAGCTATATCACAATGTTCGCAGGTGTCTACATCTCCGCAGGATATGTGCCGTACAATATATACTATCAGGGAAACAAAATTAACGACAGGTCAGAAACTCTGATTGATGACCGTGAGGTTTTTCTAAAGGCAGGTCTTCAGCTTTTTATATTTTAGTAATGAAGCAGGGAATATTACTAAAATATTTCATGATATCTATCCTGCCGCAGAGAGTTCAGGTAATACTCCCTGCGGCTTATACAACTTTCATTTATAATAATTCCAATAAAAGCTATTATACAAACAGGTAAATTAAAAAACCGGTTATTAATAAAATTGAAAACAGCATGTGAGTCTGAACCGTCATTTTAGCAACCCGCTTTAATTCAACCGGATTACTGTGATGTTTAACAACAGCAATAACTGTTCCGGGAAAGATAAGAACATATGGTACAAGACTTAGTAGTAGAGGGAGGGTTTTGCCTGGCAGGAAAAAGAATATAGATAAAATATTTGCTATTATTAATGTTTGTGTAATAATGTAGATTGCTGAAGTAGGGCCTGTTCCAAGTCTGGAAGCTACTCCATGTTTGCCCCCTTTACGGTCCGCATCGATATCGATCATCTGGCCCACAAGAAGAATTGAAAGAGTGCTTAATCCGGATAACGGCATCAGCAAAAGTACATTATTGTTTAGACATATATTCTGACTCAGGGCTGCAATAAATATCGCCATCGGTCCGAATGAAAGCCATACAGAGATTTCTCCAAATCCTCTGTAGGCAAGTTTCACCGGTGCTGCTGTGTAGTATTTACTGAAAAATGTAGAAACAAAATATAAGCCCCATAGATAGATCCATAAATTTTTATCTACAAAATACATCATGAGAGCAGTTGAAAAAAATGCCGCCACAAGACCGGCTCTTGCAATTAAATACATCTTTCCCATGAGTTCAGGAAAGTTCTGCAACACTCCTGATCCACCGCTGAACTCGTTCCTTTGAGTGTTAACAGCATCTGTTCCCTGTATAGTATCATAAATATCATTATAAACATAAGTCGAAACATGAAGAGCGATACCGGTTATTAGAACAAGAATAAATCCCTGAATGCTTAACGATCCGTTTATTTTCGCACAGAGCAAAGTCCCTGTTATGAGAGGTGCTGCGATTGATGATAAAAATGGTGCTCGTGTCATCTGAATCAGTGAAGGGGTCTCTTTTTTCATTTTATCCTCTTTAAAAGTTTTGTGCACAATGTGATTCCATCAATTTATCCATGAGGATGAATTATTGCGAAACCTTTTTCAAGCCTGCAGGAACAATATAACTGATTTCAAGGTATGTATCAATGATAAAATACACTTGACTTTGATTTATTTTTGATCAATAAATAATAATAATTTTTGAAGTTCTAAAGGCCGGTGTGATTGAGATACAATCCTGTATTGGCTGCGATTTTATTTTCTTCTGTAATCATTATAATACTGATCTTAAAACTATTTCATATATACAGAAATTAAAAAAGGTAATAGTTTATAAATTCATAGGATAATTTTTTCCGCAGAGAATGGGTTGAGGCTGAAAAAAATTATCCTCCAGTTACACACGGTTAAAAAAAGGAGATGTTGATAAAATAAATGAATGCAATCGTAGTAATAATATTTATTATTTATGTAATCACAATACTCTCCCTGCAATATTTTAAAACTTCTAATAATAGATATAAGTGTATAATCAGAAAGTCCGTTCATTTTGTAACGGGTCTTGTAATATTTTTTCTTTCTTTTCATTTTGAGAAGGGGACTCTCCTGATAATTTTATCAGCAGGTACAGCTTTTTCATTCTTCACATACAGAATTAAAAAATTCAACTTTATCCACACCACTTCGGGATCGAGTTTCGGAACGCTGTTTTATCCAATAGGGCTACTTTTATCTTTTATAATTCTATACAATATGCCAATCTGCTACTTCCAGCTGGCATTGATGATACTCTCGGTTTCTGATACGATTGCAAATATCGGGGGTGAGATTAAAACATGGAACACAAGATTTACAGTTTTTAAAGATGAAAAGAGTCTGCTGGGAGTTGCAGGTTTTGCTGTTTCGGCGTACCTTCTTCATTTAGTTTTATTGCCTGAATCATTTTCCGGAGCTTATTTGTTTATTATACTTTCAGTAATAGCTGCAATTAATTTTGAAGTGATTTCTTTCCGGGGTTCTGATAATTTTTCTATACCAGTCGGATGCGCGCTTTTCTTCCTTTTAACTCAAAAGGTTAATCTGAATTTATATTTTACAGTTACACTTATTCCGTTTCTTGCCGCAGGATCGGTTCTGTTCTATAAAAAAAATATTCTTACAAGGTATGGAAGTCTCGCCGCGTATCTTCTTGGAGTTTATTTATTTGCAGTATTAGGAACAGCATGGAGTGTTCCGGTTCTTACATTTTTTATTACATCTGTTGTTTTAACAAAGATTGATGGTGTAGTTAATCGTAAATCAGATGATTCAAACAGGAGAAATGCATGGCAGGTTTGCGCTAACATTTTATTTGCTGTTATTTCATCAGCGTGCTATATTGTAACAAAGAATGAAATCTTTATATTTTTTTTTATAACACTAGTAGCAACGGTTACAGCAGATACCTGGGCCAGTGAGCTGGGGCCTGTATTCAGTAAAAGGTGTTTCTCTCTTTCTGATTTTAAATTTAAAGATTCAGGAACATCAGGCGGAGTATCGATTTATGGAACGGCTGCTGCGGCAGTCGGGTCTCTGGTTATATCAGTTATATCGTACTACCTGTTTTTTAATAAAACTGATACAGCAATGATAGCAGCAATAGCTCTTGCAGGATTTGCAGCGGTATTTGTCGATTCAATATTAAGCGCTTTTCTTGAACCATTACTTATTAAAATGAGTTTCTTTGCAGATAAATATAGTGAGGATTCAATCTCTCCAAATGATATTGTTAACCTTACGGCATCGGCGACAGCGCCTGTTTTTTATATTTTATTAAAGTTGGTGATGTAGAGGTTTCGGGATTTTTTTAAATTAGCACAAGAATCTAGTAACTGAATAAAAGTATTGCGATTCGGCCTCCTCTTTAAACTGAGCGTGGTTGAGGGTAATTACAAAGTTAATGGTAACAAATATATTTGATTCTCTGAAAGGTGTGTATAATGATAAAAAAAATTTTGCCTCTCCTGATATTCTCACTAATGTTTTTTTCTGCATGTGGTAATAAGCTTACTGATATCTCGCAGGATTGGAAAATTAAAAATGGTGATAGCCCAGATTTTAAAAATATTGATTATGATGACAGCACATGGGATATTACTCAGATCCCTGCAAATTTTTTTAAGGAGCAGAAAAAACAGACAGTCTGGATCCGAAAAAATTTAACAATTCCGCAGCATCTGCAGGGTAGAGATATATCTCTTGAACTTGGAAAGATTATTGAAGTTGATGAAGTTTATTTTAACGGAAAAAAAATCGGGATGTCAGGGGATTATTCACCTGATTTTTATTCCGGATGGAACATAGAACGTAATTATATGATCCCTGCTGAATTGATTGATTATAGCGGAAGAAATATTATTGCGATAAAAGTTTTCGCCGAACTGCGCCCCAGAGCAGTTAGTAAGTTTTATATTGGGACCAGAAGGGATGTTGAAATTTATGCGTTTTACGAGAATTTTAAATCGAAATACCTGCCGATGGTTATGGGTGTTGTTACGCTTTTTTTAAGCATAGTTTTCTTTTTCCAATTTTTGATTAATCGGAATAATAAGGTTTCATTACATTTTAGTATGATAAGTTTAATATGGTTTTTATTGACTCTGCATTATTATATCCCGCATTTTGGAGTGGAGTATCATATCCAGGATATAATTTATTATTCACTATTGGGAATTGAAGTGGGTTGGATCTATTTTTTTCTGGAAGTATTTCTCGAAACCAGAATAAAGGTTGTTGAGATTATTGTCATGATACTATCTGCAGCAGGAGTGCTGATATGTATAACTTCATCGGAGCAGAGTCTTCTTTCATCTTCCGTCAGGATGTTTCCAATATTCATTCTTGGTGTTTTGTCGCAGGTTTTATGGGGAATTCTTATTGTAAAAGCGCTTATTAAAAAAAATAAAGAAGCAATACCGATCTTCATATCATATATAGTTTTTTTTATCTGTCTTGTTATTGATGTATTATCCGGGCTTCGTATAATAAAATCATCAATTATCTGGATCAATATCGGGTATCCGGTAATAATCGGAGCATTTGCTGTTGTAATGACAGTGCGGGTTCAGGTTATGGGAGAGACAATCGAGGTGTCGAGAATTGATATTGAAAAAAAGAATATCCGGCTGCTGGATATTTTAGATAGAGTGAGAGAATCTGTAAAAGAACTAAAAGGTTTCACACTTGTCATTAGAGATGCTGTGACAATAACACAGGAAAAAATGAATAAGCAGGGGGAGAACCTGGAACAAACATCGGCGGCCATTGAAGAAGTGGCGGCTTCATTGAACAATATTGCTGAGTATTCGAAGGAACAGGATTCGGCTGTTCATCAGAATGGTGAAAATCTTTTAAAATATATTACTTACACAAACAGTATTAGTGATGCAGCTAAAGATGCTGTTCAGTTAAGTTCAAACAGTATGGGGTTGACCGAAAAAAGCAAAACTCATCTTACTGAGATTGTCGTTGGTATGGAGAGGATTAAGGCTTCTTCCGGTTCAATTATTGATATATCAAATATAATAAATGATATTGCCGAACAGACAAATCTGCTCTCTCTGAATGCGTCTATTGAAGCAGCCAGGGCTGGAGACTCTGGCCGCGGATTTGCCGTAGTAGCAGAAGAGATTGGAAAGCTTGCTGATAAATCGATTCAGCAGTCAAAGGAGATAAAAAAGATTATTACAGACAGTGTAAGGGATATTGGAACAGAGATGAATGTTATAATGGCTTCTGCAAGTGCAATTTCTGATGTAGAAACCGGTGTAAAAAAGGTCGGTTCCGCAATCGATTCAATACTTAATCTTTGCATGGAACAGTCAAAACTTTCTTCCGATGTTAAAAATAATCTTGATGTAATATCAATGGGTTCATCTAAAATTTCTGTCTCGACCCAGGAACAGAATCAATCTATGCATGAAATGTTTAATATAGTTACCGAATTAAATAGTATAATGAATGATGTAATCGTCAGCACGAACAAACTTGCTGACTCTATGGGGAATGCTTATAGTCAGGTTATCTCTCTCGGAGAGATTGTTAAGGAGTGACGATGGTATATGGTGTAAACGGACGGTGAGTGTTAATGAAAAGTGTTTTCCTTCAGAGGTTTTATTAATATGAATTATGTTTGCCACAGAGGCACAGAGGCACAGAGAATAATTTTAAAATATAATCCATTATAAGTCTCAGAGTCTTTGAAGTTAATTTCTTGAATTTAATAATTTAAGAAATTATGCGGTTCAGCACTAGGAATTTGCTAACTCAAACTTCTTCATAAAATCAACAAGAGCCTGTACTCCCTCTACAGGCATTGCATTGTAGATGCTCGCTCTTATTCCACCTGCAGTTTTATGTCCGGCGAGATTTGTAAGTGCATTCTTTTCGGCCTCTTTTACAAAGAGAGCATCAAGATCCTTAGACCCGGTTGAGTATGTGACATTCATCAGAGACCTGAACTCTTTGTCGACATTCCCTTTGTAAAGCTTTGAGTTATCTATAAAATCGTAAAGCATTGCAGCCTTGTGCCTGTTTATTTTTTCTATCTCTTTAACTCCGCCCTGATTATCGAGCCATTGAAATACAAGCTTTGACATGTATATCGCATATGTCGGAGGGGTGTTGAATAGCGAGCGGTTATCCGCATGAATATTAAAATTCAGCATCGACGGGAGATTCTTATCGGCTCTCTTTAACAAATCTTTTTTTATAATCACAATGGTCACACCTGCAGGCCCGATATTTTTTTGTGCTCCCGCGAAGATGATTCCATATTTGGTTACATCGTACTCCTCGGATAAAATACATGAAGACATGTCGGCTACAATCGGTGTATTCCCGGGATCAGGGAGGGAGTTGTATTTTGTACCATAAATTGTGTTGTTATAACATATGTGAAGGTAGTCGGCATCGCTGCTGAATTTCAGGTTTTCAAATGCGGGTATATAAGCAAACATTCTATCCTCCGATGAAGCGAGGATGTTTACTTTTCCGAGTTTTCCTCCCTCTTTGATGGCTTTCTCTGTCCACGCTCCGGTGTGAATAATATCAAAGGTTTTATTTGAAGTCATTATATTCATAGGTATCATGGTGAATTGCAGAGAAGCTCCCCCCTGCAGAAAAAGGATCTGATAATCATCGGGAATATTCATAAGCTTAGTTAAAAGCTCTTCAGTTTCGTTTAATATATCGAGGTAGATGGCGGACCGGTGACTCATCTCCATAACTGACATTCCGGAATCCTGATATTCAAGCATTTCGCCTGCAGCTTTTTTAAGCACACTCTCGGGAAGAACAGCAGGACCGGATGAAAAATTATAGACTCTAGCCATATGGATATCCTCAAAGTTTTTTTACAGGAAAAAGGATTTACGGTGTGTGTCAAGTTTTTATTGATTGGGAACGAATTCAGGTTTTACAGTAATTAACTAATTTTTTAAAACGGTAAATTTAAAGATAAAAAAAAGCTGTCCTAGGACAGCTTTTTTAATGTTACAAAAGTCAGGAAAATTTACTGCCAATCAGCTGCAGCAACTTTTTTCTTTAGACCTTTTGCTTTTACTTCGTAAATTATTTCACAGTTATCTTCTTCATCATAAGTAGCTTTAGTAACTGATCCGCCCTTTACTGATCCCTGAATTTCCTGAGCAATAGCTATACCGGTATTTTCAAAATTTGACATTCCGGCTGCTCCTTCAATTTTAGAACCTTTAAACTTTTCAAGAACCTGATACTGTGCATTAAGAATCGCCGCTCTTTTTGAACTCTCTCTTCTGGCTACTTTGTTTGTGAGTTTGGTATTTGCGACTCCTGAAGCTGCTAGTTGATAAGTATTTTCATCAACCCAGTTTTCATTTTTAAATGTCTCACCCTGAACATTTCCGCCTATCTTTCCACCGCCGCATGATGTGAGGGTAAAAACCAGACCCATTGACAAAACCAGAACCATTGTGAATAACTTCTTCATTAGAAGAACCTCCTATTTAATGTTAAAAATTGTCCTTTTATTAGTAGTTGATACAAAGTGAAAAAAATGACAAATTTTTTTTGTAAAACAGTGTTTTTTTAAAATTCTGATAAAATGCAATTTTAAGCAATTAATAAAAATTATCAAGGATGTCCTCTTTAAATTAAATTTGCTGATTGCGTTATTATGTTGCTACAATGTAGAGTTTTGTCAAATTGATTATTTTTTATTTTCAAAATTATAATAATTATTGTAAGAATAATTTTTATTGCAAAAGCGGGTTAGATTGTCATATAATACAAAAATATAGTGATATGTTTTCGGCACTATGATACATATTGTTATACACCAGAATAAAAAACATAAGAGAAGATTTTTGTGATAAAAAGATACCAGGTTTTAATTATAATTTCATTTATTGTAATAACATCATTAAACAATAAAAAAAGTGAGGCCGCTGATCTTTCATTGGGCATAACTTCGTATTATGTTTTTTATGAACCATATTGGCAGAAGATTTATAGTGATTTTAAAATCGAACCTGCTTTTCTCACCGGACCTATTGTTAATCTGTCATTTTGTGATAACTGGAACCTGTCGTTTTTATTTGTGTATTCGATAAAACAATTTTCTGCATCATACACTGATTCGGGGACGCATATCCCCGGTGCATCAGCTGATACTGGAGACTATTACATTAAGTACCGTTCGGATGTTGCACGATATGACGCGTCGCTGGCTCTTGGATATTCATTCAAAAAATATTACAGAATTTTTGGCGGGATTAAATCTGCATATACATTAACAGAAAACGAAATAAATATAAAAGAATCTTCAAATGTTACAAATGTAAACAGCAGTTTTAATTATAACAGTTCAAACACGCCGCTTGGTCTGGCCCTGGGAGGGGGATTTTCAATTCCTGTTTCTGAAAGCATGTATATTTCCGCAAACGGCTCACTGCTTTATTCTGTAAGTGAGCTGAGAATAACAACGGTTGAAACAATTGAAAGACCTGATATCGATGAAAACAAACTCTATGATTACCATGGATATGGCGGGAATGCGACATTACAATTGTCATATCCTGTATCTTCAATAAACACAACTTTTTCATTGGGAGGCAGATACGAAATACTCTATATGATTGCTGATGCGGCTGATCCCTTCGGTGTCAGCGGTGAAAGCGACAGGTACTATGGAATTATTTTTTCTGCAATATATACGTTTCAGTTATAAGATGCGCAGTGTGGGTCATTAGATAAAAATAAAACTAAAAAATTATCGCTTCACCGGCTTTTTTCTTTTTAACATCTTTCTGTGGTTCATCTGAATTATTCCCTGTTTTATCTTCAGGCAATGGCACAACTTGTTTGATCTGCTCTGTTGCTGTATCGGATTTTTTTTCTGAACCGGATTTTTTAATGGTAGAATCATCTTTTTTAGATTGATCAATTGTCTTGTCTGAAGAGGCTTCGGGATCGGCAGACTTAATTTCGATTAATTCATCATGGAGAGATTTTTGAATGACTTTATTTTCTTCAGTGTTTTCTGCGACAAAAATAAATTCTTCTATTGTATTATAAAACAGTTTAAGTTCCTTTTCTGCCATCGGTGTATTGTATACTAAATCATTTTTTATTCCAGCGACTGTTTTTTCCTTTATCATAATCTCATTGTCTTTATTTGCTATCCCTCCGGTTTTCGGCTGCATTGCTATCAATCCTTTTAAGACAGAAAGAGTGGATATTCCGTTAGAGGACTTCACACTGAATACTGTTCCATGTACTGTTGCAACAAAACTTTCAGTCTCAACGGAAAGTGAAGACCCATGCTGAAGTTTACCCACAGCGGCAGTGAGAATTCCCTTTGACAAGACAATCTCCTGTTTTTTCTGCAGAGCTGTTCTCAATGTAAATTCTGAATTCTCTCCAATTGAAATCATTGTCTTGTTATCTATAAGCAGAATCGCAATGGATTTTTCCTCTGTAAGAATCATTGTTCCCTGGGTGACGACATCCCCCTTTGATAGCGGTAAGAGTGAACCGTCAGTCTTTTTAATAAGGACATTACCAGTTGCATGAATAACTGAAATATCCGAAAGATCCTGGTGCAGCAGTGTAGTGTTAACAATAAAAGCACCGGCAACTATTATCGTTATTGCAGCTGAATATGCTGCACTGCGTGTATATTTGAGAGCTTCGGATAGTGAAAGGCTGATGCCGGTTTTTTTCATCATCGAAAAAATCTTTAAAGCCGGAGTCAGAAAAATGGAGTGTGACATCTGACTTTTAAGAATTATCTTAAATGTTTCTTTTTTTATACGGGGTATCTGTGCCTGTATCTGCGGAGGAACAATTCCGGTATATTTATATTTTGTTAAAACTTTATGAACAAGATCGCCCGGGGTCATAATAACTCCTCCAGACTTTGTATCCCTTTTACGTTTTTTAAGTAATCTTCAAAACGCCTTGAGATTAAACTATATTTATATCTCACCTGACGTTCTGTCAGATCAAGTTGTGCGGCAGTTTTGTTGTAACTGAAATTATGTATTGCTATAAGATCAAAGAGAACTTTCTCCTCTTCGCTGGTAAAAATATCTTCATTTTCCAGGGCCTCATCAATCACAATGCGGACATCTCTAAAACCATTAACATAGGTCAACGAGATGTCGCTAATTAAGTCATCTATATTGATATTTTCACGTTTGTTTTTTTTATAAAAATTCAGAATCTCAAAGCGGATTGCACCATAGAGCCATTTCCGTACATTTTCAATTTCATTGAACTTGTTGAAACATTGAATAAATATCTCCTGGCAGATATCCTTTACATCATTCACGTCGTTTATTTTTGTATATACTGTACTGAATATGAGCGGATAGTACATATTATATGCCTCAGTAAATTTAATAAGCCGTTCATCCGATCGGGTCATAAACTCTCAATGTTTCCTTCCAATATATAAGCAGAAATAAAATGAAATACCTGACAAACTTTTTTAAAAAAGTAAATTTCAGAATCATAGTACTTCTGAACTTGCTCAGAGATGTAAATATAGTACAGCAATAATTTAAAAAAAATACAGCTCTATAGAAAAATTTTGTCAGGTTTTTCATCATTTTGCTGCTTATGTTACAAATTACAATGAATGATAATTTATAAGGAAGTAGCGTAATATAATTATACTCAGTACTTTCTTGTGAATTATTTCCCCGCTGCCAAGGACGGCGGAGAGTAATTTAAAATCAATATTATTTACCAGGTGTTGCTGTTTTCACAGACTTAGTAGTGTAAATTAAAATGTATCAGGAGTGCGATTGGAATGAAAAGGAAAAATTCCCTTAAGTTGTTTGTAATAATTTTAGCAGTATTTTTATTATTTCAAAACTGCAAAGATGCGGGAAAACCGGATTCCGGAAATGAAGGAAGCGTCGGATATAATAAATTTGGAATTCAGGAAGCTCATTATTCAATGTGGGATACCGAACCTTATTATCAGGGTGGAACAGTTGAACAGGCTAAAGTGATGTTTGATAACCTTGACCAGATGCATGTTAAAAACTTCAGGTATACAATTTTCTGGTCACTCGTAGAGAGAAATACCGAAGGAAATTATAACTGGGGTCCTCACGATCAGCTGATCGCTTATCTGGCAGATAAAAATTTAGATATCAGTATTATGATTCAGGGTGCTAATTCTTTTTATTATGATCCCGAAATACCTCCTGTTGTATCTAATACTGCTTATCATGCGGCATGGCTAAATTTCATCGGCGCTGTTGTAAACAGATATGGTGATAAAGTTAAAAGATGGGAAATCGGCAATGAAGAGGATAGCAGAGAATTCTGGAAACCGGAGCCTAATCCGGCTGAATTTTCTGCATTTTTAATTTCAACGGCAAATAAGATAAGATCAATACAATCGGATGCTTTTATTATTATGGGAGGAGTTACTCCATTTCCATCTGATGAAGCCGGATACTACGGAAGCCGGGAATTTTTAACTGCCTGTTTTGCAGCAGGAGTGCTGGATTATGTTAATGCTGTAGGAATCCATCCATACAGATCAAAACCTGAAGGTCCATTTAACTGGGGATTTACAACTTCACCACTTAATGAATCATCGTTTGAAGATGAGATAATATATTTAAAAAACTTAATAGCGGGTTATAAGACGGGTATTGAATTATGGAATACCGAGTCTGGTTTTTTCAATAATGCTTATGTAGATGAAAATAATCAAAATAAAAAATTATACAGTCAGGTTAAGCTGTTATCCCGTTTTATGCTGGTTGATTATGCAGCTGGTTTGAAAGGCCTGACTTATTTCAGACTGCGAGTAAATAATCAATTTCCGCCAATCCAGCCGATGTTTCAGGGACTTATAGAAGAGGATAATAATTACAAACGCCCTGCATTTGCTGCAATGAAAAGTATTTGTGATATCATTGGTTCTGAAGATGTCGTTTATGTAAAAACTATACATGCAACCGGGAAGATAAATAATATTGATACTGCTGTTAGAGTTGAGATTTATACAAAAGGGAATAAAAATATAATCGCATACTGGCTGCCGGAGGATATCGATAATACCCAAAAAGCAGTAAGAAGAATCAATCTGAATATCAGCGACATATCGAATCTGAATTACAAAGTCAGAGATATTTTACAAACCGGTACAGAAATTGTCGATTATACCATATCAGAAAGCGGCGGAACAGTTTCATTTGATAATTTACCGGTGACAGATTATCCATTCATTTTGATGGAGAATTGACTGTAAGTGAAATTTTGTTAAACCAGGGGATATTGTAGAAACACATTGCATGCGCATATACAATATCCCCATTGCAGACGTATCTGCACAATTCCCAAATAGATATAAAGTAATTTGAACATGACAATCCTCAAATTTTGCAGGTAATTATGATTTCCCACGCGCCTTCATAGTCATTGAAAGAATTTTTGGTACAGGTTTATGAGCAGATATAGCATAAACCACATTTTCTTCTTGAAAATAATATTTATTATTAAGCTATGGTTTACATTGAACTATATATAATTATAAATGAGGTTATTTAAAAATGGCAAAAATCAGACCTTTCAGAGGAATAAGACCGGTTAAGGATCTTGCTGATAAAATCGCGGAGCTGCCTTATGATGTTGTTTCGCTACCGGAGGTTATTGCAATTGCAGGGAACAATCCGTATAACTTTTACCATGTGACAAGATCGGAGATGGATCTTGCTGCGGGTACAGACCCATATTCCCCCGAGGTATATAAAAAGGCTAAACAGACCTTTGATGAGTTCATCAGCAAAGGTTCAATGATGATTGATGAGAAACCTTTGTTCTATCTCTATTCGCAGGTAATGGATGGCCGAACACAGACCGGAATTGTTGCCGGAGCGGATGTGGATGATTATCTTGCGGAGATAATTAAAAAACACGAACTGACAAGAGAAGAGAAGGAACTGGATAGAACAAGACATATCGATATTACAAACGCAAATACCGGTCCTGTTTTTCTGATCTATAGAGACAGTGACGAAAAAAGAAAACTTATTGAAAAAGCAATGAAGACAGAACCTGTATATGATTTTACCGCAGCTGATGGAATTAAACATATTGTAAGACTCATTGAAGATCAGACTCTCATATCTGATATTGAAAAAGCATTTGTTAACGATGAGCTATACATTGCAGATGGTCATCATCGTGCAGCTTCGGCAGTGAGAGTTGCTAAAATGCGCAGAGAGAAAAATCCGGGATATACCGGGGATGAGGAGTTTAACAGGTTTTTATCGGTAATTTTCCCTCATACTCAGCTGAAGATTCTGGCATATAATCGTGTAGTTAAAGATCTCAACGGTTTGTCGCCTGAGGATTTCAAGAAGAAGCTCGGCGAAGAATTTACTATAGAAAAGAGCAGTGTAAAAGTTCCGGTGAAGGTCAATACTTTTTCAATGTACATAGGGAAGGAGTGGTTCTCAATTACACCGAAGTTTGAAATATCTAAAGATCCCATCGAGTCGCTGGATGTAACGATTATTCAGAAGAGAGTTCTTGCTCCGCTTCTTGGAATCAATGATCCCAGAAAGGATAAGCGAATTGATTTTGTCGGCGGAATAAGAGGAACTGCCGAGCTTGAGAAGGTTGTTGATTCAGGTGACTTCGCTGTTGCTTTTTCAATGTATCCAACAGAGATCGAACAGCTTATGGATGTATCGGATGCGGGAATGATAATGCCTCCGAAATCCACATGGTTTGAACCGAAACTGAGAGACGGTTTAATTGTTCACGAACTGGGATGATTTTTTAAAAAGTATAAATCTCTATTTTATTATCACCTTTTTCACAGGCAGCAGTTGTGGCAAATTCAGATCGTCTGATGAATGATTCAAGTACAAGATCATTTATCAGATGATCATCGGGTTTGCCGTTTTTCTCAACGTCACTAGGGTCGAGTTCAGATATTCCTATTGAAACACATGGACTGATATAGTCCTCTTTATATCTGAATTTTTTACTTCCAAGATTCTTTATAATTCTTTCTGCAACTTTCTGGGCATCCTCGTTTCTTGCACGGGGGAGAAATATTACAAAACGTGAAATTTCAAATCTGCCGATTTTGTCGTATGGACGGATCGATTTTTTTAATCTTGAGGCAAATTCGCCAAGGAAGGCATCAAATACACGCGTACCGAATTCGGTCAGCAGATCTTCATAGTTGTGCATATTTATCATAATAGAACATGTGAAATCACCGCTTCTGGATGCTCTCCCCATTTCATTAAGCATTTCATCAAGGAGTGCTCTTCTGTTCAGAACGGAAGTGATTGGATCCTCTTTTGCATACTTGATCAGTTTTTTCTTTGTTTTAAGCAGAAGATTGTTCAGATCTATATGTTTTTTTATTACATTAAGTTTCAGCTTTAGTTCATCCTTAGAAAAAGGAATAACTATATAATCATCAGCACCGGACGTGACCCCCTCTGCGAGGTCATTTGCAGTATCTTTAGTTCCAATAAGCAGGATATAAGGGTGGCTTTTCATATTCTTTATTTTCCGGATTGCTGTACATATCTCGGTGTTCATGCCGTCGATCCAGTTTATTATAACAAGATTCGGCATACCGGTATTGAGCACTTCAATTATCGGCTGGTTATGAAGTTCAGTAATCTCCAAACCAAAATCGGATGATATCTCTTCCAGTGGCTTAAGAATTGTTTTTGTATGATTTGCCAGAGTTACTTTCATATAGACCTGCCTGATGAAATTATATTCTTTATGAGTAATGTTTTTTTAAAATTTGTCAACAAATTTACGTAACTGCTTAAAAACCATGGGCGATTGTGCTTCCCCCGTGCATAAGGCGCCGAGAAAATACATTCACAGTTAGTTTTTTAAGTAGATATTAATTCATGGGCGGTTCCAATAACTCAATCTTTACAGGGTTTAAGGGGCGGAAGCCCCTTTGAAAGACCCGCAGGGTTACACGCTGCCCCCAAAACGGAGTTTTGGGGGCAGATCTTATCTCATTCAATCTCAATTGAATATGGCTGTATATAGAGCATTTTCTCCTGCATCATATTATACTTTTCTATATTTGAAACGATAAAATTCATATATTTAAGAAAAGAAAAAGTTTCAGTGCTGCCTAAAAGGTTTTTAAGAATAGACTTGTTTTCCGGAAAGTTTAAAATTCTGCAGCTGGAATTGATACCTGCCTTAAGTTTTGCGTATTCAATAGCTGCTGCAAATCCGCCATTTTCGTTGATGAGTTTGTTATTCTTCGCTGCAGCGCCGGTGTGAATTTTCCCCTCGGCTACATCTGAGATCTCCTTATCTGTGATATTTCTTGCTTCCATGACTTTCCCGGTGAATCTGTCGTAAATGAAATTTATATTTTTCTGAAAGAGAAGCTTTTCATTATCTTTGAGGCTTCGTGATTCAGAGAATACATCGGCAAAGTCGCTCATCTTAATTGTTTCTGTTGTTATGCCGAGTTTGGAATAGAGCTCCTCGGCAGTTATCTTTCCGGATACAACTCCTATTGATCCGGTGATTGTCGCTTTATCTGCAAAGATGGTGTCGCCGGTGCAGGCGATGTAGTAACCTCCCGACGCGGCGATGTTGCCGAATGAGAAGACTACAGGCTTGGGATTTTTCTTTTTAGCAGAGATCAGTGCGTTCCACATGTAATCTGAAGCGGCTGCAGATCCCCCTCCTGAATCAATTCTGACTACGATCGCTTTAACTGAATTGTCTTCGAATGCGGTGTCGATTGAACTTTTATAATCATAATCACCGGTAGATCCGCCAGATATTGATCTGCCTCCTTTTCCTGAAACTATCGATCCGGTTGCGGTAATTACTGCAATAGCAGGAATTGTTCCCCAGGCTCTTAGTGATTCTTCTTCTTCGGTATAATCCGTGAATGAAATTGTTCTTCCCTTTTTATTTACTGATTCAAGGGCTTCATTGGCATACATTACCTCGTCGATAAAACCTTTCTCCTTTGCCTCTGCAGGTGTATAGAAACCTTTACTAAATAGATCCTGAATATCGTTACGCTTTAGTTTGCGTTCATCAATGATTCCGGATATAAACTGTTCATTCAGATCTGATAATATTTCTGTTAAATTCTCACGGGCCTCTTTGGACATTTCAGTTCTGGTAAAAGCCTCGCTGAAGGATTTGTATTTACCTTTACTGAAAGCTTCAAATTTAACTCCCCCCTTGTCGAGAAGCCCTTTTAGAAAATAAGTTTTCATAGAGAGTCCGGTAAGCGTAAAAACTGCGTTGGGAGTAAAAAATATTTTGTCAGATGCAGTTGCAAGATAGTACTCCTTGTTCCCGGAATAGTTAAGTATTGCATAAACTTTTTTTCCGTTAGATCTGAATCTGCTCAGCAGATCCCTAATCTCCTGTATCTGAGCCATGCCGAATCGGATGCTGTCAATTTCAATGATGAATCCTTTTATAGTGGAATCATCTCCCGCTCTTTTAATTCCTCTAGCCAGATCCTGAAATGTTTGTTCCCGTTTCGTGAAAATTCCCGATTCGTCTCTCTCTGATGAATAGTTATCGCTGATTTTCAGAGCAATAAAATTTTCCGAAGCAGGTATTTCAATAGGATCTTTTCTTTTCTTGAAATTAAATGCAATACCGGCACTCTTAAAATTTCCGGTTTCTGATTTTGCCGATCCGTAACCATCGAGAGTAATACCACAGCCTGTGCCGCTTCTAATAAAGAGAGGAAGAGTTACTCCGGCAGTAAAACTTTTGTCCGAGCCGTACTTTAATATTAGAGATATATCTTTATAACCGCTGATCTCGGCAGAATAGAAAAAATCAGCCTTTTTGAAACTTGTATTTTCTTTTTTAACGCAATCTGCGGTCAGAGTTAAATATTCCTTCCATGGCCGGACCGCCACGGAATAAATATAGCTGCGGTTAATTCTCTCTCCATCAATTGAGGCATTAAGATCTTTGAACACGGCGCCGAAAGAAAGAAAAGATACCGGGCGCAGGAGCAGACCGGCATTCCATCCGTAATAGTTATTTAAGTAATCATCGCTGCTTCGACTGAAAGAAAATCCTGCACCGAAGCCGAAGATATTTTTAAAGAAAAATCCTCTATTGATTGAGTAGAGGTTAACTCCGGAGTCCAGAAGAGAATCACCGGTGGTGTCCGGGATTGAATTATATCTGGAATATATCATGTCAAATCCGTACAAATTGATAGAGGCAAAATGATTGCCGTTCTTCTCACTGTTATACGATACATATCTATAGGCAATATCTTCAGTGGTATCTAAATCGCTGAAGACCGGATTCATCATTGATGAAAAAGATCCCTCTGAGTAACTTGCAGAGAGCGCCGATGGAGGTAAGGGAAATGGATTTTCAATGGCGTACAAAAAAGATGCGGCCGTTGTGATTATAAATAATGCAGCTGTGATTTTTTTAAGCATTTGTTTCTCCTGGAATAAGATTCAATTTTATAATTAAATCAATTTGTTCTGTGGCTGACTAATAAGTTTACCCGTTGTAATACCGATATCCCACATGCCTGATTTAATCAGGAGATTTCTGTATTGTCCGGTTTAATAAAAAAATACTATTAGAACCACTAATTGATGCTGCAAAATAGATATAACATTTATCAAACTAAAAATACAGATTCCGGATCTCTAAATCAAAGAAAGATAGTCTTCTTTTATAATCTGAAAAATTGTATCCTGGCTAAGACTTCCGTCCACTTTCAAAAAAACCGGAGAGGACATAGATAAAAAGTTTTCACGTACTCTTTCAAGGAATGATTTTTTTTCAAATAGTTCAGTTTTTCCTGAACCGTTTCTTAAAGATATTCTTCTCAGTGCTTCATCAGGCGCTATGTCAATGTAATAGACTCTGTCCGGTACGGGGAAGCGGCGGTTGATGTTTTCACTGATTATTTCTGAAGGCGGAATTTCCGGGGAGCCCTGATACGCTGCGTTTGAGTAGAAGTATCTGTCCATAACAATTGTTATGCTGCTGTCGATGCAGGGTTTAATGTTAAGATCATAATCCTGCTGACGGTCTTCTATAAAAAGACGAATCTGCTCAGAAACAGGGAGAGGTGTATCGCCCTGAAGCATCTTTCGTATTTTCAGGCCATGCTCACCATTTGTCGGTTCCGCCAGATGTCTAACTGGAATGTTTTTCGATTTTATGAAATCGTATAGGAGAGAGCATTGTGTAGATTTCCCGGAACCATCTATCCCTTCAAAGACAATAAATTTACTTTTCACAATATTTATGCTCCTCTAGCCATTTGTCATCCTGAACTTGTCGAACGGTGATGAATACTTTCATTTTTCCAGATCTTAGTAATGCCAAAGAGTTCTGTCTCCCCGGGCCTGTCAAAGGGTGACAGATTCTATGAGTTAATACTTCACTTCGTCATTTTATAAGTACAGGTTCAATATCTTCTGTAAATGTAACGGCCGCTCCAACTGTACATAGATTAAGGCCTAAAAATCCAACAACCGGTATAAATGAAATCATGAAAAAAGCAAGTCCGCTGCCGAATACTGACCACTTGAATTTCCATGTTATCCGCAATTTTTCCTTGAAGCTGTATTTTCTTCTTTCAAGGGGGAAATCGTAAAACTGGAAACCGTAAAAAAACAAAGCAGAAAGAAAGTTTAAAAATGCATAAAGAAAACTCCCCCCTGGAATAATATTCAGTAAAAGAAGAATAAAGTTTATCAGAATAATTAGAAAGAGCAGACGTATCGAGTTAAACAGTGATCGGAATATATCTGACAAGATTTCTTTTAGTGAAAAAGATTCTGACCGGTCTTCAATGCCGAGAATTTTTTCAGTTTTTGAAGAAAGCAGATCAAGGAATGGAGCAGTGATTATCCCTCCGGCAATTGAATATATAAGAATGGTAAAGATGGAAATTAAAATAAACAGTACCGGGGAGACGAGAACCCTTAGAAACTGCATATACCACTGATCACCGGAAAGAAATGACTGGGCAAATGGAATCAGCGAGGTATAGGAAAAATACATGATGGAGCTGAGAATAACTATGTTAAGAATAAATGGAATTACAAAATATATAAGAAGTCCTTTACTGCTTATTGTAAATGAGAGAGATTTAAAAGTATTAAAAAAACCTGTAAAGAGAGAGCTTTTTATTTTTACTTTTTGGAATAGAGGCTGTCGGGAAGTCATAAAGTTCTCCGTTTTAAATATATTTCATCGAGGCTTTTTTCAGCCTGTCCATTATCGCAACACCAAGTCCTGAGCCTTCAACTCTCTCTGCATATATTTTATCTATGTCCAGAGTGTCGAGCCAGTGGAGATGGGCAAAGAGATTTGCTGCTGCTTCTCTTAGATCTCCCTTTGTGGAGAGAATTTTTGATCTGTTATCGGGAAAAGTGAAGCCGGGAGTTTTAAAAAAAAGGTAACCGCACCGTTCATCGATATGAGTAATTCTATCTGTTAAAATTACCTGTTTGTCCGGCGAGTAATGGTACGGCATCTGGCCGGGCGCTTCTGGTTTATCCTGAGCATGATCGGTAAGAAGAGCTTCTTCCAGAAAAATTTCGATATCCTCAGTGGCTGTCCCTCCCGGACGGAGCATATATATTCGGTTATTCATTATCTTTACAATGGTAGATTCAATCCCGATAGCGCATGGGCCTCCGTCGAGAATTATATCAACAGATTCTCCAAGCTGATTGTAAACATGTTCAGCAGTGGTTGGGCTGAGACATCCGAACCTGTTTGCACTTGGTGCGGCAATCGGTGTACCTGCCGCCTTTATAAGCGATATCGCCGCGGGATGAACCGGCATACGAAGCGCAACAGTGGGGAAGCCTGAAGTAACAATATCCGGAACGATATCTCTTTTCTCTAAAACAATGGTAAGGGGTCCCGGCCAGAATCTCTCCATGAGCTTCAATCCTTTCAGGGGAATATTCTGAGCAACTCTCTCGACATCAGAAAGTTCTGCAATATGAACGATGAGCGGATCAAAAAAAGGTCTTTTCTTTGCCTCAAATATGGATGCAGCAGCAATCGGGTTCAGTGCATCAGCTCCAAGTCCGTAAACAGTTTCGGTAGGAAAAGCAACAAGACCGCCGCGTTTTATAATCCCGGCGGAAACTTTAATATTTTCATCTGTAGGTTTAACTATTTTCATAAAGGATAAATGATATTATAGACAGGATTTTTTCAAGCAGGTTTTTAACAGGATACTTCTACATAGTGATAAAAAAAGTCTTGATTCGATTATCTATAGATATAATCTGTCGTAAAACTATAAGTTATGTGTTAACCAATTATGAAGATAAAAAATAAATCAATATTTCTTGCACCGGCAATCATTGTATTCCTCTTTTCATCTTTACCATTGGAAAGTGCATCATCCGCTGGAAGTGCATTTCTTTCAGGCGGGAGTGCGTTTTATATGGGGAGGGCCGGTACAGGCGTATCCGGTACTTACGGTGATCTTTCACCTATTAATCCGGCATCAATGGCAACTCTGGAAAGAACCGCTGTAAGTCTTAATTACGGTTCACTTGACAATGATTTTATATATCCGTATTCAGCCCTTGCTTTCCCGACGGCGTATGGAGTCCTGGGGCTTGGGGCCGGTTATTTTTCAATAGAAGGCGAGCCCGGACAGAAGGGTTATCTTTTTGATTTTGGTTTTTCGAAAGAGGTGGCTTCAAAATTTTTCTTTGGAATATCTTTAAATGGAATGTATTCAGATTTTGCTGAGACAAATTTTTATGCAGGAATAAAACCGGGTTTTATATACAGGTTCGATGGAAGTTCAAAAGTGAGCGGATTCGGTTTTTTTGATCCGGCTATTGGTATAACCGCAGATATTGGTTACGCCTCGGGAGCTGATTCCAATCTCAATTCAGTTACTGCCGGTTACAGCTTTGATTTTTATAGAGAGAGAGTTTACAGCATAGGTCTGTATAATGATTTTTCTGTGATTGACGGATACAGTAAATTTCCTGTTAAGTTCGGTCTGGAAGCTGAAATACTTAAATCTATATATTTACGGTGCGGTGCGGTTGTACCTGCGAGCTATGAGTTTATGACATACACTGGAGGTGCGGGATATAAATTCTCTGGAGATACATTCAGCGCATCAATTAATTACGCCATTGCATATTCGAAGGATCAGGGTGTAAATCATTTTGCGGGTATAACAATTCAGTATGGTGCGCTTGATCGCGAACCGCCTGCGATATCAATAACTCCCGATTATACTTATATCTCTCCGAACTACGACGGAATACAGGATTATCTGATCTTTGATATTAATGTACGCGATCAGAGCCGGATCAGAGGATGGAAACTTCAGATATCCGATGAAAAAGATATGATCGTAAAAGAATTTAAAATGAGTGATAGAGAAGTGGATGACAGTCTGACGACCGCAGCATTCTTTAAAAGACTTGTCAGTACAAAGGAATCAATGAGCGTTCCTGAAAAAATATTATGGGATGGAACTGATAATATAGGTGGAAAACTGGCTGATGGAAAATACAAATATTATTTTTATGCCTGGGATGCAAGGGATAATATAGCTCCGGTTAAATCCGGAGTAATTGCCATTGACAATACATCTCCGGTTGTTGAGATAAAAACTGATTCAATGATCTTCTCTCCCAATGGAGACAAAAACAAAGATACATTGATAATACACCAGAAGATTAAAACATCTCCGGAAGACATATGGAAAGGCGAAATAAAAAATTCATCCGGAGTTGCAGTCGCTTCTTTTGAATGGAATGGTGCCCAGGTTCCGGAAAAAATTATCTGGAAGGGAACTGATGAAGCTGGAACAGTTCTTCCTGATGGTCTCTATTTCTATTCAATATCGACAATCGATAAAGCAGGAAACAGGGCCTCCGCAGATCTTAGCGAAATTATACTAACCACGAAAATGGAAAATGCAGATATAAAATTTGAAAATCGGTACTTTTCATATAAAAAAGATATTAAACCATCTCTGAGGTTTTTCCCGGATCTCTCTTCGATAAAGGGTGTTGAAAGATGGGAGGTCAACATTACTGATAGTGAAGATAAAAAAATAGTGAGATCGCTGAGCGGCACCGGTGCAATGCCGGCATTTGTTGAATGGGATTGTCTCGACTTTGAGGGGAAAACACTTGATGATGGATTGTATAATGTACGTTTCGCTGCATGGTATGCCAGCGGTAACAATCCGGTTTCTTTTGCAAAGAAACTTATTTTTGACAGCACAAAGCCGAAGATAAGCATCTCTCACGACCCGAATCTTTTTTCACCAGATGATGATGGAGAGAACGATTTTCTCACTCTGATTATAAAAGGTAATGACGATTCAGGTTTTGACCGGTGGGAAATAGCTATATATAATGAAAGCGGTATATTATTTAAAAAATTTACAGGGAAGGGAGACGTTCCCTCTCTGCTGAAATGGGATGGAGTCGGGGATAATGGTGAACTTGTAGAGTCTGCATCAGATTATGATGTACAGTTCACTGCGGTTGATTCCGCGGGGAATGTCTCGGAAACTGCAACGGATAAAATTTCGGTGGATATACTTGTTATAGTTACCGAGAGAGGACTGAAAATGAGGGTGAGCAACATAGAGTTTGCCTTCGGAAGTGCAACTCTCCGTAAAAGAGGTACAGATATTCTTGACCGTGTATACCGGATTCTGGAAAAATACAGCAGTTATGATGTAGTTGTAGAGGGACATACAGATGATGTTGGTGACGAGGAGTATAATCTCAAACTATCCGAAAAGAGGGCACTCGCTGTAAAAAATTATCTTGCCGGGAAAGGGAGTGATGAAAAGAGACTCAAGTACGTAGGGATGGGGGAGAGTTCACCATTCTATCCGAATACCAATGAAGAGAATAGAAGAAGGAACCGTCGTGTTGAATTTCTTCTAATCAAAAATAAGGCGGCAGAATGAGGGCACTTTTTTTTACAGATATTGACGGCACACTTATCGATCATAATAATTACTGTTATGATCAGTCTCTCCGCGGAATTGATCTTCTTAAAAAGAGTTCCATACCGCTTATTTCCGTTTCAAGTAAAACCTTCGATGAAATGTCTCATCTTGTGAAGGAGCTGAATCTTATATATCCATTTGCATTTGAAAACGGTTCAGGAATAGCATTTCCTCTGGAAAGCGGGGAAGGCTATAAGCTGGAATTAAAAGGTCCCGGAATTGAAAAGCTCCTCAGCTTCATCCCCGAACTGGAGAGAATTGCAGATCAGCCTTTTATGGGGATTACTTCTTTTTCAGATAAGGAAATCATGGAACTGACAGGGCTTGATATTAATTCCGCTGCACTTGCAAAAAAGAGAATGACAACACTGCCGTTTCTTACTGAAACAGATAATCTTCTCTCAGATTCTGAAATTGTAAGGATCAATGAAGAGTTAAGAGAATATAGTCTGCAGGTTACAAAAGGGGGCCGGTTTAATCATCTTATACCTGTAGACGCTGGAAAGGGAGATGCTGTAAAAAAAATAATTGAGTTTTATAAGGACAAATTTAAGGATGATATTCTCACAGCAGCCGCGGGCGACAGTTTAAATGATATTCCGATGCTTGAATCTGTAGATTATTCGTATGTTATCAGGAAGCCTGATGGAAGTTATATAAATTTTATGGCTGGAAAGATTATGAATAGTGCAGGTCCCTCGGGATTTACGGAAGCGGTAAATAATTTTTTAAATATAATAGCAGGTTAATTTATGAATGCATTAAAAGAATTGTTATATAGCCTTGGTTCATTTTGCGCAGGAATGATTAAAACAGCATTTGAATGGTTTATGGACCTCTCTCTGCTGAACAAAATTATTGTAATCAATGCAATACCGTCATTTTTTGCAATTACACTCCCCATAGCGAAGTATTATATATTTGAATCGTGGAGCGGAATTAACAACCCGATTGCAGTTTATTTAATTCTGATAGTTGCAATAATGTTCGGAACAATTTTTTTTCATGGACCTATGGTTCTTGCCGGAAGAATTATTTCCAACCTCTGGTATCTTATCGCAGTGATTGTTATCTATGCTACGCATTCAATTTCACATGCGCCATATGTGCTGAGTATCGGATTTTTCTTTAATCTCGTTGCACCGGTTATCTATATGGTTGTTGCGGCAATGGTTTATCTTGAGGGGGATAACTGAGAACCTGGATTTTTCGATTTACATAAACGCTTTAATCCCTCGAAAAGCCCCCCAACCCCCCGGAGGGGGACTTTGAAGGCATTGTCGATAAAAATAATATTTTAAAAAAGAATTTTTTTTGAATTAAAACCTTTAAGCCCACCTCCGGGGGGTTGGGGGGGCCGGAAGTTGGTGTTTATTGTAAGTTGTATCTATCTGCAGAAGATTTCTAATAAAATTTTCTTGATTTTTTACCAGTATTTTTTTTGTTATGAAATGCTAAAAAATTGTCGCAGCTATAAAACGGGGTCAAAGGGGTGAAGCCCCTTAAAAAAAGCCCCCCGCAGGGGCTACTCTTTTGCAAAACGAAGTTTTGCAAATGTAAATCAATTCAATTATTAAATAAGGAGTTCAGTCAATGAGTAAAAAACAGTTTCAGACAGAGGTTCACAGACTTTTACATTTAATTATTCATTCACTCTATTCCCATAAAGAAATATTTCTAAGGGAACTTATTTCAAATTCATCGGACGCGCTGGATAAACTTAAATTCCTCGCACTTACAGATGACAAATATAAGGGTATAAATTTTGAGCCTAGAGTTGATATCTACTTCGATCATAAAGAAAAGACTTTAACAATTTCAGACACCGGTATAGGTATGAGCGAGCAGGAACTTGATGAAAATCTTGGAACTATTGCCCGATCAGGAACCCGGAATTTTGTTCACAGCATGACCGGTGATGAGAAAAAAGATTCAAACCTTATCGGTCAGTTTGGAGTAGGTTTTTATTCCGGATTTATGGTTGCGGATAAAGTTGAATGTGTATCACGAAAAGCCGGTGAGGATGCAGCTTTTAAATGGACCAGTGACGGCAAAGAGGAGTACAGTATAGAACCTGCCGAGAGGGATTCTCAGGGAACAACCGTAAAGCTTCACCTCAATGCTGAAGGGGATGAGTATGCCGACAGATGGGCCATCCAGCAGATAATCAGAAAATATTCCAACCACGTACCGTTCCCGATATTTCTTCATTATGAAGAGACAAAGTCAGAAGGGGAGGGTGACGCAAAGAAAGATGTAACAGAGAGTAAAGTGGAACAGATAAATTCCGCCGCTGCTATCTGGAAGCGTTCCAAGAATGAACTGAAAGAAGAAGATTACCACGAGTTTTACAAACAGATCTGTTATGATATGGAGGATCCGCTTCTCTACATGCATACCCAGGCTGAAGGGACTCTCGATTATTCAACACTGTTCTATATCCCGGCTAAAGCTCCAATGGATCTATTCAGGGCTGATTACAAGGGTGGAGTAAAACTCTATGTAAAACGTGTATTTATAACCGACGATGAAAAAGATCTTATGCCGACATACCTTAGATTTGTGCGTGGAGTTATAGATTCAGAAGACCTTCCGCTTAATGTAAGCCGCGAGATTCTTCAGCAGAATAAAGTTATGGCAAAAATCAGATCTTCATCTGTGAAAAAAATTCTCTCTGAACTTGAGGTGTTGAAAACCGGAAGCAGGGAAAAATACAATTTGTTCTGGAAAGAGTTCGGAATTCCGATGAAAGAGGGCTTGTACCAGGATTATGAAAATAAAGAGAAGATTACTGAACTGGTAATGTATAAATCCACAAAAGGGGATGAGTACACCACTCTTTCAGAATATGTTGAGAGAATGCCTGCAGATCAGAATTCTATTTTCTACATAACTGGAGGAAAGGATGGAGTTCTCCGCAACTCTCCGCTTCTTGAAATGTACAGAAATAGAAACATCGAGGTTCTTATCCTCTCTGATGAAATTGATGAGATAGTAATAACTACAATACCTAAATATAAAGATTTCGAACTTAAATCTGTAAACAGAAGTGATGCTGCCGATGACCTAAAGAGCGACGATGACAAAGAGAGAGAGAAAAAGCTTGAACCTCTCGTGAAAAAGATCAAAGAAAAACTCGGCGAGCATGTAAAAGATGTAATCGCAAGTACACGACTTAGTGATTCCCCATCATGTATAGTTGCCGATGAGAATGACCCGACCGTTCAGATGCAGCATATACTGAAGGCAATGGGACAGGACTCTCTCCCCGAATTCAAACCGGTTCTGGAGATAAATCCTGATCATGAAATAATTAAAAAGCTCGAGAATACAGATGACGAGGCTCTTATCGAGGATATAAGTTTTCTGCTGCTTGAGCAGGCAATGCTAGTTGAAGGGATGGAGCTTAAAAGCCCCAATGCATTTGTAGCAAGAATGAATAAAATAATGAATAAGGCGCTTTAGAAACTGTATTAAATCTAAACCAGCACGGCCCCCGCACCCCCGGAGGGGGCAAAGCACTATTGATAAAAACTGATGATTTCAATGTATAAAATGAAGAATTCAATATTCAAGTCCCCTTCCGGGGGATTTAGGGGGCTGCACAAAAAGATGTGGGTAATGGGTAGTCGGGGCGTGGGGGCTAAAGCTTAATTATTAATAATAAGCGTTTGACAACTGTAACTAAAAGGTGTTAAATACTCATATAATATTGAATTCTGCAAAAGAGAATATTGAGTGATGGTTCGATTTTTCCCGGAGAAGAGTAATGTCTGATAATATAATTGAAATTCTAAGAAATAAAAAAGCCCGCTTTGAATACGAGATTCTTGATACCTATGAAGCCGGAATTGTGCTGAAGGGTACTGAGGTTAAATCGATCCGGGATAAAAAAGTCAACATACAGGAATCCTACGCCAGGATATATAACGGTGAAGTATATCTTGTCGGCATGAATATTTCATTGTATGAAAAAGGGAGCCATTTCAATCATGAGCCTCTCCGCGAGAGAAAACTTCTTCTTCATAAATATGAGATAAAAAAACTTATTGGTAAACTGAACGAAAGAGGATACACTCTGGTGCCTTTACGAATGTATATTAAAAATGCAAAAGTTAAACTTGAACTGGGACTTGCGAAGGGAAAAGATACTCACGATAAACGCCGGTCTATTCAGGAAAGAGATTTGAAGCGCGATATGCAGAGAGAGATTAAAAAGTACGTGTAAAAGTTTCAGCAACGAATCAAAATCCCCCGGCCTGCGGCCACCCCCTTTGTTAAAGATGGTTTTGACTTTAAGTTAAAGAATAGAATGATTCATTTTTAAAACCCCCTTTAGTAAAGGGGGGCAGGGGGGATTTGACCGATAAGGGCTAAGCTAGATCCTGAATCTGTTTTGACATTTCCGGTATTTTGGCGAACATCTCTTCTAGTTCAGCATTTGTTATTTTCAAAATGTCAAGAGCCGCGCTGCTTAGCTGATGGTAGAGACCGTCACTGCCGATTCCAATTCCTGCCATGAGGCTGATTGTGTTTGCGATATGTACTGCAGAAACCTCTGCTCTGTACTGTTCGGGAGCATTTTCCGGCTCTGAGTAATATCTTACAATAGCTTTAAGTACAGCGGGGAATTTCCATTTTTCAAGAATTATTTCACTTATCTCCTGATGGCTGTATCCCATAATTGATTTTTCGGCTTCAATAAAGGTTATATTTTTTGTCTTAACTTCATTTATAATATCGTTGTATGTATTCTGAACATAAATTGCAATTACAGTCTTTCCCACATTATGAATTATACCGCCTGTAAAAGCAACATCGGCAATATCTTTCCGGTTTTTCTGTACCGCAATTTTTTTAGCGAGATTAGCAACCATCAGTCCCTGTTTCCATAGTTCGCCCTTGCCGAGATCGTAACCGATTACAAATTTATCAAGAATAGGTTTAGCAGCTATAACCATAACTATACTTGTGAGCTCTTTTACACCCAGAGTAATTATTGCTCTATCAATTGAGGTGATTTCTTTTCCTCTGCTGAAATAGGCGGAATTGCAGAGTTTAAGAATGTTCGTAGTCATTGATTGATCTTTAGATATTTCCTCAGCGACAACCTTGAAATCTAAATTAGGATCGTTTACCATATTAAGAATTTTAGAAGCTATTTCCGGCATAGTCGGAAGTGCTGCTAAATTATTTATTGTACTTTCAATTCTCTGTTTTATCTGTGCGTGCATGTAAAATACCCCGGATTTTATCAAACCTTATAATAAATTTTTTCCTGACCGGCAGCCTTAACCTTCAGGTGGCCGTCCATCAGATAAAAGTCTATGACGCGGCCGGAATTTCCACCCGTATCCTCTTCAAGAAGCGGAATCTGAAGCTTCTCCAGCATTTTTTTTGTCTCTTCAACATTCCTGTCACCGATCTGACCAAGAGTTACATTAGATTCAAATTTGAACATTGATGCTCCGCCAGCAATTTTTGCTGATAAAAACTCTTTCTTTGCTCCTTCTTTGAGAAGCTGCTGAACAAGAAGAGGGATAGCTGTATCCGCGTATTTCTCCGGATAGGCACCATTTGCAGTGTCAAGGGGGAGTAAAACATGCGCCAGTCCCCCTATTTTTTTAATTCTGTCATATATGCAGATGCCGACACAGCTGCCGAGAATTGTACGAAGAACGGTTGGATCTTTCGCCATTCTGACCTGTGCGACCCCTACATTTAAAAGTGTTTCACTCATACTATAATCTCTATTTCGATATTTAATTCACTTAATAGGTAACTGATCATAATCAATTGGTAAAATCTCTTTCCCCCGCGCCTTAGGCGCGGGGGAAAACATAATTACCTACTGCTTTTGAGTAGTTAGTTATATAAATACTGATTAACAGGCTATTTGTCAATGGTTAATATTATTTTTTCATTTTTTGTTTACATATAACGAAAAGTATTTACAATCAGTGTATATTTGTAAAATATTAGAGCAGTCTGTTTATTCTTACTGCTTTGATATATATGATTAAGGTGCTAATATGAAAATAAATAGCTCAGATGAATCGCCCGTTACATACATCGGCAATCTGCTCAACATGATAAGCGCTGGTGATAAAAATCAGATTGCAGGGTTATTTCTTGATGAAACTCTGATGGAAGTTATCTATCTTAAAAATGAAATGCCTGTACCATCTATTCCGGTAGGCGAACTTGATTATTCCGCAGGAGCTGATATAACAAAGAATTTAATAGCAGTTATTCCTGAATATTTATTTGAACATGGCCTTCTCGAAAAAAGAAAACCTGCGGCGGAACAGCATTCTCTGCAATTTATAAAACTGATCCCGGGGAGACTTGTAGATTTTATTCATATACTAAGATTTGATTTTAAACTTTCCGGAGGGCATGGAGCAATAAGCGGAAAAGGAAACAATCTGACTTTCCCTCCATACAATACAGATAAAATAAGATATAAATCAAGACTGGTCCCTGTTGTAAAAGGGAGTTCTCCTTATTCGTTAGATTCTCTGAAACTTAAATCAGAGTTAAGAGTCGATAAAGATGAAATAAAAATTAATCCGACTTCTGTAATTTTTGATGAATACAGCAATACGGAGATATCTATAGATTTCAGTGTAAAGGCAGGCAGCGATATCTACCCGATTCCTCCAAAGTTGTACCAGTTTATTTCCTATGATTACTTCACTGCATGTATGAATATCCCGGATCCGACGGTATTAAAACTCGGAAGAGCAGCGGAGATATTCGAGCCCCTGTTTTTCTTTCTTTACTTTCAGTACAGGGAGGGACTTCATGAGATAGAGAAGAATCAGCTTTCAGTCTGGAGTGAGTATCTTGATATAAATGAATACAGTGTATCTCCAGGTACGCTGCTTAAAGAGTCACTGAGAGATTTTTTCTCATATTATACTTTATACAGAGATGATGAGCTGATGCTCAAGGGTTTACGGAAAATTATTGTCAGCGGGCAGGATTAAATAAAATTTATGGATACAACGGAAATTCAGGTTTTAAAATATAACAAAGGTTTTATGGAAACTCACACGGATTTAATAGTGAGAGAGGATCCTCTTGAAATATTTATCAACGGCGAGAAAAAGTATTTTTGCATGAGAATGCCGGGGATGGATTATGAGCTGGCTCTTGGTCTTTTGTATAATGAAGGAATTGTAAATTCAATTACAGATATCGATAATGTTGAACAAGGCGAAGGCAGTATATCTTTTAATATCAAGGGTAAGTCTTCTTTCGGAGTTAGAAAGATTTATTCTTCATCGGGCAGTATGTTTTCAGATGATCTCGTTGTTCCATCTGTTCAAAGCGGCGGAGAGATTGCTTCGGAGAAATTATTTCTTCTTCAGAATGAATTTTTTAAAATGCAGAAAGTTTTTGATAAAACAGGTGGAGTTCACGCCTGTGCGTTTTTTAACAATGCCGGGGAGCTTCTCTCTTTTGCCGAGGATGTGGGGCGTCATAATGCTTTGGATAAGTGTATGGGGAGAGCAATTGCATCCGGACATTCCGGAGATATATTTTTGATAATGCTCTCTTCACGAATAAGTTTCGAAATGATAAGGAAAAGTTACAGAACCGGAGCAGCAATAGTTGCCGGGGTTTCTGCCCCCACTAGTGCTGCAGTAAACGCCGCAGAACAATCTGAGATGACGCTTATCGGTTTTCTAAGAGGTGATAGATTTAATATTTACAGTCATTCGGAAAGAGTTTTAAAAATTTAATATTCCAGTTGTTGAATTGAAGCAGACTTAAATCGAAAAATCCCCCGTCTAACTTCGCTCAAAATACTCCTTTGAGAAAAGGATGTAAAAATTCAGAAAGTAAAACCTTCTTTATTCAAAGGAGGTGGCCGTAGGCCGGAGGATTTCCAAGTTTTAAACAGTCATCATCTTAGAATTTTTCAAATCCGTCATCACTCATAAAGTCATCCATATTCCCCGGTTTTTTCTTTTTTTGAGGAGTGTGTTCATTCAAGTTTTCTTTTTTAGGAATATCTATTTTCGGGATTTCTTTTTTTGGCGAATCTGTAAGAATTATTTCAACTTTTTTTTCTTTAGTTGGAGATTTTGGCGAAGTGATCTTCTCAGACCTTTTCTTCTCAGTTTCTTTTTGAGGAACTTCTTTATCCCTTTCTTTCTTTTGAATTGTCTCTGTCTTCGGCTTAATGCTGATTTGTGCAGCGGTTTTTATTTTAACATTTTTATTTCTTATTGTGAATTTGCTCATTAACGCGAGCATCTCCTGCGCCTGATTTGCCATTTCTTCACTTGCCGAGGCAGTCTCTTCAACCAGAGCTGCATTCTGCTGAGTTGCAGAGTCGAGTTCGACTATTGCTTTGTTAATCTGATCCATGCCGAGGCGCTGTTCATCACTGGCAGCGGCGATTTCGGAAATGAGATGTGCGCTTGTTTTTGCAGCTTCGGCAATCTCTTTCAGAAATTCACCGGATTGAACTACCACCTGTGTTCCTTTTTCAACCTTATCAACGGATTCCTTTATTAAAAGCTCAATCTCTTTTGCAGCACCTCCGGAACGCTGAGCAAGATTTCTCACTTCTCCTGCAACAACGGCAAATCCCTTGCCCTGATCACCGGCACGGGCTGCCTCAACCGCGGCATTTAATGCAAGCAGATTTGTCTGAAATGCAATTTCATTTATAACAGTAATGATCTCGGATATTTTTTTGCTGGAGTCGTTAATCTCATTGATTGATTGAATAGCTACCACAGCCTGATCACTACCAAGGGATGATTTCTGTGCACCTTCGCGGGTCAAGGTCTGTGCACTCTTTGAGTTTTCCGCATTACGGTCAACTGTTGCGGTATTTTCTTCAATGGTTGCGGCAATCTCCTCAAGAGCGGAAGCCTGTTCAGTTGTTCTCTGCGAGAGACTCATGTTGCCTTTACTGATCTGGTCTACTGCCTGACTGAGATTTTCTGCTGATATTATAATGTTTGTTATTAAATCTTCAAGGTTATCCGCAGAGGAGTTCAGAGCATTCGCAAGATTTCCAATCTCGTCTTTCTGGTAAATTTTTACTCTATCGGTAAAATCACCGTTGGCAAGCTTGTTTGCAAATTCACTCATTGCCTGAACAGGATTTGAAATTTTACCTGAAATATAAAAACTGATTAAGAGACTTATAGCTATTGCTATGACAGCAATTAAAAATGTAGCTATACTCATTCTCACAAGCGGCGCATAGAGTTTGCTTTCAGAGACGGTTATACAAAGAATCCACCCTGTCTCTTTGATTTCCCGGTAATAAACCCACTTCTTATCTCCATCAATTTTAAGTTTTGAAATTCCGTTTTTTACTTTGACTATTTCATTTCCAAGTTCGGCTAAATTTTTATCAGGATGTTCAGTGATCTTTTTTTTCATAACAAGATTCTTATCCTGAAAAGTAATAAAGGTGCCGTCAGAATTAAGAAGAAAAGCCTTCAGGTCGGTTTTATCATCTTTGATCGATTGAACAATATTCTGCAGTTCAGCTATGTCAAAATCTCCGCTTGCTATTCCCATGAAACTCTGACCATTATCAAAAAATGGTGAAACCGCAGAGATCATTGTTACACCAGTTGCTTCATCAAAGAATGGTGCAGACCAGGAAACGCTGTTTTCCGGTTTACCAACTCCGGTTTTATACCACTCCTGGTTGTGAAAATCATAGGAGGCTTTTTCATAATCTGTTGTGAAAATAATTTTATCTTTATCTCTGTAGGCATATGGACCGAAATATTTTATCGCCGGGCTGTATTTGAATGGTTCAAACCATATACCGAATCCGAAACTTGCAGTGTTATCTCCTGCAAGGTCTTTCAGCATATTGATATATGCATCTCTTGAAATGAAATTTTTATTACTTTGTGCTAGTGATGCAAGTGAACGAACAATTGACGAATGCTTATTCATTTTTATATTCATCTCGCTTATGATGGAGTCCATCTTAAGCGGCATTTTTTCATTTATCTCTTCATTTATTGTGTAATATGTCATCACAAGAGTAATTATCTGAATGGTGATGATAGCTGCAATTACTATTGAAGTTATGTAGGCCATTAATTTGAATTTGAAAGAATGAATATTCATACTCTTCTCCCATGGAAAAATTTTTTGGTCTTTTATGCAATTACCAATTCTATAATAATTCCGCTATATAGAAACTTCCAGTTTTAATCCAAAAAAATTTTAGAAAAGGGGGGAACTTTAAAATTCCAGGTATGAAATATTTTACAGTTTTTTTATGCCTCGGTGATATCAGCAATAACTTCCAGATCTTTTACTGTCAGCATAATATCTGCATTAAGAATAATTATAAGATTTGCATCTTTATTAAAAACTCCCTTAATGACCTCTCTGTCTATACTTACATGAAAATTCGGAACATCTTGAAGAAGGCCGGGGGCTGTAATTACATCTGAAACTGAATCTACAATTACACCCACAAGGAAATCTCTCATTTCAATAATAAGAATTACTGTGAATGAATCGTATTCTTTTTCAGGAATACCAAACTTCATCCTTAAATCTATAACAGGTACAACTATACCGCGGAGATTCATTACACCTTTCAGATATTTTGCGCTATTGGGAACAGAGGTTATATTTGTCATTCCGACAATCTCTTTAACTCTTAATACTTCAATACCGTAAGTTTCATTATTTATTAGAAATGTGACATATTGTTCATTGGAAATAATTCCCATTTCATCTGCTTTTTGATCCGCCTGAATAGCCATTTACGCCTCCGATGCTTCATGTATAATACCTGAATCTAAAAAGTATATATAAATTATAAATAATATACTTTATTTAAATGAAAAGGCAATTTTTTTAAATAAATATTTTAAGCAGATTACAAAAACAGCGCTATCGTGCAAAAAATTCCCGATGGAATAGATTTTGCTGGCTACATCAATGGTAATGCGGCATGTCCTGAGATAAATTTTACAATTAGTTTTCTAGTAAATAAGCATTCAAACCATGTTTTTTATTGAGAAAATTCTTAATTTATAGTATTGTATTTCTGATAAGTTAGAAGGAGGATTCCGATGAAGATAGCTGTTGCAGGTGGTTTGGGATTTCTGGGGAAACATATTATATCTGCTCTTAATGATGCCGGACATGAAGTAACACTATTTGCACGGAGAGAGGAGCATTTGCAGAGAGGGGTTTCCTTTGTTTATGCCGATCTTATGTTTCCGGGAGACTGGCAGAATATGATCACGGAAAATGATATAGTTATCAATCTGGTGGGTGTAAATCTTTTTCAGAGATGGAATAAAAAGATTAAAAAACTGATCTATGACAGCAGAGTTCTATCCACTGAAAATATTATAAATTCTTTCGATGCAGAGAAATCCAAAGGTAAAACTTTAATAAATGCATCTGCGGTTGGATTTTACGGATTAAGAGGGGATGATTTTGCAGCAGAATCAGATGAAGCGGGAAACGATTATCTTTCGGAGGTCTGCAGCAGCTGGGAGAAGATGGCGCTGAAGGGGGAGAAAAAAAATATGCGGGTTGTACTTCTCCGGTTCGGCTCGGTCCTCGGTGCTGATGGAGGTGCATTTCCGGTGTTAGCTAAAAATTTTAAGCTGATGCTTGGAGCGAGGCTTGGAAACGGAAAACAATGGTTTCCATGGATACATATAGATGATGCTGCGGGTATAGTATTGAAAGCAGTAACTGATAATAAAATGTCAGGTGCATATAACTGCACATCACCCGGTATTGTAACTAATAGTGATTTTACAAAAATTATGGCTAAAGCCGTGAGAAGACCACTGCTGATACCCTTTGTGCCAGGCTTTATGCTAAGGCTTATCCTTGGAGAGTTCGGTTCATTCCTTACAGTGGGTCAGAGAGCCGTTCCAGATAGATTATTGAATGAAGGATATAAATTCATCCACTCGGATTTAAAGGGAGCTTTAGAAAATCTGTTATAATCCCTTTAGATTTAAATATTTTAAAACTATCTGATTGAGCTTTCCGTTTTTTTTAATCTTCTGCAGTCCTTCATTGAAAGCCTTCACCGTTTCAGGTTTAACGGATTTTTTACTGAACATAACATGAATAGATCCGGTAACCAGGGTTAGAGGATTTTTTTCGACTTTATCGATCATGTTCTTTTTTTTCAGAAGAGTGATTCCTGCAAAGGGATCAATTATGAATGCCTGAATCTGTCCGGCATTAAGCTTTTTGATATTAGTTTCATCATCATCTGCTTCTTCAATTATTGCTTTGAACCTGGGATTTTTCATCGCCGCTTCAAATTTCTTTCCGTAAAAATAACTGCGTATTGTTCCTATCCTGATATTATACTTAATAAGATCTTCCAGGGTACTGATTTTGTACTTATCATTCCCCCCTTTTTCAAAAAATAGAGAATATGATTCATCCCTGTAATCCTGTGAAAAGTTGGCATATTTTTGTCTTTCCGGAAGTATCGATGCACCGATTGCTAAATTTAAACTTCCATTTTCTATGGAAATAAGCTGTTTTTCCCATATCATCTCTTTGAATTCTAAGTTGCACCCCGAATCTTCTAACGCCGCCTGTATAATTTCAATATCTACACCGGAGAGGGTGCCGCTGCTGTTCTTAAACTGGTTAGGCTCCCAGGGTTCCCATCCTACAGTTATTTTACATTCAGGGTATGCTGAAGAATTCAGGATTAAAGTCAAAACTAAAGCAGTAAATATAAATAACACTTTTTTCATATTGAACCCCGTCTTAAATTTGTACTATCGGAAAATCCAATTTTTTGATATTTGTACAACTCATACTTGTTATTATTCTTATGTGATTCTAAGGGGCTGTTGCCCCTTAGAATCACATAAGAAATCATTTTAAATATTTTGAAATTATCTGATTGAGTTTTCCGCTCTTTTTAATTTTCTGCAGTCCGTCATTAAATGCTTTAATGGTATCCGGTGTAACGGATTTTTTGCTGAACATAACGTGGATTGTTCCTGAAACTAAAGTAAGAGGGTTTCTCTCGACTTTACTGATTACATTCATTTTTTTCATCTGGCCAATTCCGACAAATGGGTCAATTATTAAAGCCTGAATTCTTCCGCCATCAATCTTTTTGATGTTCATTTCATCATCATCGGCTTCCTCTACCATAGCTTTAAACTTAGGATTTTTCATTGCGTCTTCAAATTTCTTTCCGTAAAAAAAGCCGCGCACAGTTCCAATCTTTATATTGTATGTAATAAGATCTTCAAGTTTGCTGATTTTATATTTATCATTTCCACCCTTTACAAAGAATAGAGCGAAGGATTCATCTCTGTAGGCCTGGGAGAAGTTTGCATATTTCTGTCTTTCGGGGAGTATTGATGCACCGGGGGCGATGTTAAGGCTTCCATCTTCTACAGAAACAAGCTGTCTTTTCCATGGCATCTCTTTGAATTCTACTTTACAGCCGGATTCTTCGAATGCCGCTTTTATAATATCAATATCAACGCCTGATAAAACACCGCTGCTGTTTTTAAACTGATAAGGCTCCCATGATTCCCAGCCAACGGTTACCTTACATTCCGCAAATGCGGAAGAGTTTAAGCTTAGAGCCAAAACAAAAGCAGCAAATATAAATAATACTTTTTTCATATTGAAACCCCTATAATTAAAATTTAATGATAATAGTAATTATAGGTATTAAACTAAAAGGTATCAATAAATTGTTCATTAAAAAAGTAAAAAAATCTAAAAAAAGTGTCTTTTAAGAGGGTTTACTTAATAATCCTCATCAGCCCAGCCGACATCTGCAAGGAACTCGTCGTATGTGCCCGGATATATGCTTATTTTGTTATTATCAAATACAATGAGTTTTGTTGCAACACTTCTTAGATGCATCTCATTGTGAGTTACCATGATAACCGATCCGTCAAAATCATCTATCGCTTCAATGAGAGAATCGCATGACTGCATATCAAGGTGATTTGTAGGTTCATCGAGAAAGAGAAGATGACATGGGGTAACAAGAATTTTCCCGAGCACAACGCGGCTCTTCTCTCCACCCGATAGAACTTTTATTTTCTTCAGGGCGTTATCTCCGGGGAACATAAGCCCGCCAGCAATGCTTCTGGCTTTAAACTCGGTGCAGGACCTGTCGGCACTCTTTATCTCTTCAAAAACCGCCCTGTTGTCATTTAAGTCGATTTTATTTGTCTGTCCAAAATATCCTTCAAGCAGTGACGGGTGTTTTTTTATGCTTCCGCTCGTAGGCTGCAGTTCACCGGCTAGGAGTTTTATAAGAGTAGATTTTCCTTTTCCATTTTTTCCTATAATACAGATTCTGTCGCGTTTTCCAACTGGTATTGAAAAGTTCTCTATCAGGAAGGGTTCTTTTCCATTATATGAAAAAGAAATATCTTCTGCGGACATCATCTGGCCGGCTGCAAAATGAGCGCTGTTGAAGTAAAGGTCCAGATCTTCAATTGCCTCGAGTTGTTTCATCTCGCCCTGCTTCTCAAGCTTCTTAACACGGGATTGAGTTCGGCTTGCAAAACTCGCCTTAGCTTTGAATTTCGCAATAAAAATCTCCTCCTGTTTCCGCTTCTTTGCCTCGTTCAGACGGGTTTTTTCGTATAGTTCTTCTTCCTGATTTATCATTGTGTAGAGCTTCTCGGAATCACCTTCAACTTTTTTAGCCTTAGTCCGGTGAATGGCAACTATGTGAGTGCAGACACTGTCCATAAAACTTCTGTCGTGAGTGATGAGAATAAATTCTCCATCCCATGATTTGAGGAAATCCTCAAGCCATCTGATTGCAACAATGTCGAGGTAGTTGTTCGGTTCATCGAGCATCAGCATGTCGGGGTTTGATACAAGAAGTTTTGCCAGATTCATACGGATCTGGTATCCTCCGGAAAATTCAGCAGGGTCTCTTTCCATATCCGCTTCGGAAAATCCGAGACCAAATAATATCTTTTCAACTTTCCATGTTTCATATTCTTCACCGGCCGGGAGGCCAAGAGAGCATTCTTCAAGGACAGTCGGTTTTGTAAAGTGGAGATGCTGCTCAAGATGTCCTATGCGGTAATTCTTCGGGACAGTTATACTTCCGGAATTTTTTTCGACATTCCCGAGGATCATCTGAAACAGCGTGGTTTTACCATGGCCGTTTCTCCCAACTAATCCGATCTTTTCATTTTTGTTTACATTGAGGTTCAGGTCATCAAAAAGCACCTGTCCGCCGAAAGTCTTGTTTAGTCCTGAAATCTTTATCATTTGCTATTTCCTTTTTCTTTTGCTTAAACCGGCTTGCTGAATTTATCCGGTATATGTCCAAAATGTTTCAGCATGGAAAAAGATCAAGCATTTAAAAAGGAATTGTCGGATCATGGATCGTAACTTTTAAAAACCGGGAGGTAATTATGCTTTACCTCGCGCCGAAGGCGCGGGGTAAATAAATTTCACTATAAGTTTTTGAATAAATATCGTCAATCAAACCATTATCATTTGAATTTTACCTGCAACATCAAGTCCGGCATTACGTCCTGTGTCGTGAAAAATTGTTTTTCCGCTTTTTACCTCTGTAAGATGAACCGTCACTTCGGATGTCATACTCTCCTCGATCCGGCCATCCATAAAGCCCTGTATCGGAGAAGCAAGAGCGGTTGCATGTTTACGTTTAATCAGCATCTCAATACGGTGAATTTTGTTTTCCATTATCAATTCAACTCTGGCTGAATCTATAAGGCATTTCCTTAGTTTCGTTCCATTGTAAGTGGTAAATTTTATCAAACGATCATGGAGCCACAACCCGGATATAAAACCGGTAAAAGTATTCCGTATCCATGGTATTCTCGCTACAGAGGCAAACAGGGAAACTCCAGGGCTGCTGAAATGGTTTGTCTGGGTCCAGATATATGCATCGGGGAAAGACCGGCCCCAATCTTTCTCAATATATCCGCGGCCTCCATCGAAATTAATAGTATGACCTTCAACTGTAAGCTGCCCATGAATCGAATGATCCATGCTGATAACTCCATGATAGCATTCCATAAATGGGGCAAAAGAATAAGGACCCATAATACCCGGAGAATACCATTTTTTAGGCCAGTGAACATTATCTGAAAAATGCAGCTCTCCCGAGACCTCAGGAAGATTGAGAATTATTTTCTTTTCAGAAAAATAATTATCGAGAATCCTGACTTCAAATTTACCCGGCGATGGAATAAAATCGGAAGAATCGAATCTTCTATAAAGTGCTGTGAGTTTTCTGCCATCCAGTACTTGTATAAATCCCTGCCGGTTACCATCTTCATCCATTGCGATTCCAGGGATAAAAGCAAAAGCTTTTTTTTCAGAGTGATCAACTATCTTAAAAAACCATCCTTCGAAATATCTGCGGGTCGCACTCCACCCGTGATACTGTTCAGGATTAAAGAAAGCTTTTAATCTTTTCATTTGTGGTCCTCTTCCTTGTTATATAAATATACAACATGAATTGGGAAAAACAATGTTAATAATAATTCTCCTGATCAAAAAGAAAAACCGACGATGAAGTTTGAGTCTTACTAAAAAATGATTCAGAATCTTTTATTTTTTCAGATATTTTTTCCTGTAATCTTTCGGGGAAAGTCCGGTATTTCTTGAGAAAATGGTGCTGAATGCACTGCTTGTATTAAAGCCCACAGCAATTGCTATCGAAGTTATTGTTCTTTCAGGATCATCGATTAAAATTTTTTTTGACTCTTCAATTCTATAAGTGTTGATAAATGAATTAAAATTTTTTTTAATCTTCTTGTTCAAAATTTCAGACAACTGGTGAACAGTTATACCAAGTTCATCAGCAACTATCCCTATTGTAATATCCTCTGATGCAAAGGCCTTTTCGTTCTCCATCATGTTGCCCAGGTCCGACAATAGAGTGGATATATCAAGATCCTTTATCTTTGATTTTTCATATTGTCTTTTCTTTATTTCGCTTTTTATAAGTTTACCATAATCGGGATTACGATGACTGAATAGATATAGTGAAATAAATGTAGCATTAACGTAGAGGACTGCCCATGTTATAAGTTCAGTTGAGAATAGATCTCCAAGTCCGGCTAGAATCGTTGAGAGCAGAATATTAGTCGCAAAAACGGAACTTATCTTAGGCAATAAACTATAGTCGGATTTTTTGCTGTTCCAAAGCTGGATAATCAATGGAATTCTAAAAAACATAAAAGCGATGAGATAAAGTTTAGGAAGAAAATAGAGGAGCTGAATAATTTGAAAATAAAAAGGGAGTTCCCTATATTTTTCAGTAAATAAAGGGATGCTGACAAGGTAGTCACTTTTTATAACAATAGTTCTATCGCATAGCGGGTAGAGTATTATTAACAAAGAAAGCATGGCAGGTATAAGGTAAACTGTTGTTCTTAAAGGAGTTATCAACGTCTGAGTGATAAGCCACTTGTATTTTAAAACTATCATAGGCGCACTTATAAATGCAAATGGAACAAGTATCAGATTCAGATAATAATAATTATTGAAAAGCCCGGTTGAATATGATGATACATGGAAAATTGCTAAACCCAGACTGATATATGAAATACCATAAATGTAACCTTCCAGAGGTTTGTTTTTCTGGATGAACTGATCGAGCCCCATTATTATTGAGAAGTAGGCGCCGATGAACATTAAATGCTGATGTATAACTGTCATAAATTATCTTTCATTTTTATAAAAATTTTATTTTATTTAACTCAACTGCAAAAAAATCACACTTAAGTTTTCTCAAAAGTCTGATATTTTCGTATCTGTCATTCCGGTTTTGCAGCTTCATTATTATGCAAATACCGGAAGCTCATACTACTTGTCACTGGCACCAGTATCGCGAAATTCCGGCATTACGCTATGCTTCAGCCGGAATAACAGCTGGCAAAAATTGCCGCCGTTTTTTGAGTAGTTATCATATATCCTACTTTCTGATTAAGAGTACAACAACAAATTCTTTCAGATATATATATTTATAAAACCTGCATGTTTTAAATATATATATCTGAAAGACACAAAGCAATTATTGGTATATGGTACCCCCTAACGATTGAATGAATTCTAATGGATTTCTTCACTGTTGGCTATCCATTTTATAAAATATGGGGGTATAAACAATAATGAATTACAATACAGGAATAACGCTTAATACCGGTGCAATTGCTCACGATGTAAAAAAGGTTGTTGATGATACAATCAAATACTTAGAAAAAGATATTGTACTTGGTGTAACTCTTGCAATAGGTAAACCGGTAAAAATTATTAACGAGTTTTATCGCAGAGCCAAAGAGGATCCGGAAATTTCTCTTAAAGTAATTACCGCACTTTCTCTGGAAAAACCTCAGGGAAAATCTGAACTGGAAGTCCGTTTCCTTAAAAACTTAACTGACCGGATTTTCGATGGAGTACCGGATTTTGACTATATGAAAGATTTCCGGAAAGGGACCCTTCCGCCGAATGTGCAGCTTTATGAATTCTACTGCAAGCCGGGAAGCAATCTTAAAAATAAACATTATCAGATGAATCATGTTGCAAATCATTTCACGCACGTCCCCCGCTTTAATAAAAAGTATAAATGCAATGTCGGCGCAATGCTGCTGGCCTCAAAAAAAATTGACGGCAAACTGATGTACTCGGTTGCATCTAATCCTGATATCATTCTGGAAAGTCACGATGGCCTGATGAAGTCCAGAGCTGAGGGAATGAAATGCGTTATCCTTGCCGAGACAAATGATAATATGCCTTTCATGTATGGCGATGCGGTAATGTCGCCCGAGGCTTTTGACGTTGTCCTTCATGGAGAAGAATTTAACTATTCTTTATTCGCTCCCCCGAAAGATGCGGTTTCATTATCTGATCATATGATAGGGCTTAATGTCAGTCCGCTTGTTAAAGACGGCGGGACTATCCAGGTGGGGATCGGTGCATTAGGTGATGCCATAGTTTCGGGGCTTATAATGAGAAACCAGCATAACAGAGAGTATGGAGAAATACTCGGGAAATCCGGTCTCCTTGAAAAGAATAAGGAAGTAATTGCAGAGTGTGGCGGAACAGACACTTTCGAACAAGGCCTTTATGGCGCATCAGAAATGTTTGTAGACCCGTTTATGCAGATGTACAAAAGCAATATTCTTAAAAGAAAGGTTTATGACAGCCTCCCGCTGATGAAGCTGTTAAACAGCGGACAAATATCTGAAAACCATATTCCTGAAGATATTATTGATACGCTGATTGAAATGAAAGCAATCCATTCAAATCTGAACCAGGAGGATTTTAACCACCTGAGTTTTTTTGGCATACTTAAATCCGGACTGAAATTTTCTGACGGAAAAATTTACGATGGAGATACAGCTTATTCTGCAGATATGCACGACAGCGCCAACATAGAGGCAATTAAAAAAATTCTGGGGAATAAGCTTCTGAACGGACAGGTTTTACTTGCTGCATTTTTCATCGGACCCAAATCGTTCTACCAGGCATTGAATGATATGAGTGATGATGAAAGGAAACAATTCGGTATGTCCGGCGTGGGCAAGGTTAACCAGCTTTACGGTGCAGAGGAATTACGTTCGCTTCAGAGAAAAGATGGACGATTTGTTAATGCCGGAATGAAGGCCACACTTCTTGGCGCATCTGTTGCAGATCAGCTCGGTGATGGTAGTGTAGTCAGCGGTATCGGCGGGCAGTACAATTTTAATGCAATGGCTCATGCTCTACCTGATGGAAGATTTATTCTTGTAATTAAAAGCACTAAGGGTTCAGGAAAAAAAAATGAATCCAATATAGTTTTCAATTACGGAGGCTGCACAATACCCAAGCACAGCCGCGATATTATTGTGACTGAATATGGCATTGCGGATATACGCGACATGCATGTAAGCGAAGTGATAAAAAGAATGCTTAATGTATCCGATTCCAGATTTCAGCAGCAGCTTCTGGCTGAAGTTAAAAAGGCAGGAATGGTTGAATCTGATTATCAGATTCCTGATAAATACAGAAACAATTACCCGGAAAAAATTGCTGCGCTATTAAAGCCTTATCAGGAAAAGGGTTATTTTCAGGCGTTCCCGTTTGGCACTGATCTGACTGATGATGATATAGCTCTGGGAAGTTCACTAAAGGTAATGAAAGCTCTTGGAGAGGCTTCCGGATTAAAAATGGCTGCCGGGTTGATCGGCGAGTTCATGAAACCAGTGCCGGCCTCAGCGGAACGTCATTTAAAAAGAATGAATCTCGATAAACCTTCCGGCTTTAAAGAAAAGATTTATCGCAAGATGATTCTATTTGCTTTGAGGAAGAACGGGAAGATTTAAAGTCCTAACCGATCGCACAAGACAGCCCCCTAAATCCCCCGGAGGGGGACTTAAAAGACAATCCTGATAAACAAAATGTCTTTTAATAATCAGTTGCGGATATGATCTTCAGGTCCCCCTCCGGGGGATTTAGGGGGCCGGGGAGTTGGCGGATTAGGAAGTTTGATCAAATATTTTTTTAGAAAAACACTACAACAAAAAAAGAGAGGTATAAAATGAAATTAACCATAATAAGCGGAAGCCCTAAGGGGGAGAAGAGTGTAACTCTTCAATATTTACTCTATATTCAAAAACATTATCCCGGGCACACGTACGAGACATTTCATGTGGGGCAGACTATTAAATCTATCGAAAAGAATAAATCTAAGTTTGATGAAATAATAGAGAGTGTAAAAACATCCGATGCAGTATTCTGGATAACTCCGATATTCTATTTTCTTATTCCATCGCAGCTGAAGCGTTTTATTGAACTCATTTATGAGAATAAAGCTGAAGATGCTTTTCATGGCAAATACGCCGCTGCAGTTTCTACATCAATCCGTTTCTTTGATACAACAGCACATAACTATCTGCATGCGGTCAGTGACGATTTAAAGATGAAATATGTCAATTTCAACTCTCTTGACATGTGGGATATTTTTGCCGGATCTAAGCGTAAGCAGCTCCGTCTTTTTGCAGAAAACTTTTTTTCAATTGTAGAAAAGAAAGAACCGGTTTCAATTCACTACTCACCTCTGACAACAGACAAAATTAAAAGCTATACTCCAGGTGAAGTTAAATCGAAAATAGATAATTCAGATAGAAAGATAGTGGTTCTCGCTGACGGTTATGACAAAAGCACAAATCTTGGTAAAATGATATCACGCTTTTCAGATTCTTTTACAAATAGTATCGAGATTGTTGATATTAATAAGATGGATATGAAAGGGGGATGTCTCAGCTGTGTGAAATGCGGATATGACAATGAGTGCGTCTATGCTGACGGCTTCACTGATTTCTGGAAAACAACAATGAAAAACGCCGACATCATTATCTTTGCCGGAGAGATAAGGGACAGGTATCTCTCTGCGCAATTCAAGATGGTTTTTGACAGAAGTTTTTTTATGAACCACACACCGTTCCTCATAGGGAAGCAGATGGGTTTTATAATATCAGGTCCATTGAGTCAGATAGCAAATCTTAATTATCTTTTTTCAGCCTATGTTGAAAGCCAGAATTCAAATTTTCTCGAATTCATTACTGATGAATATGAGGATTCGAAAGAAATTGACCGACTCATTGACTCAACAGCAGATCATTCTGTTACATACAGCAGGCAGGAATATATGAGACCTCATACATTCTACAAAGAAGGGGGACTTAAAATATTCAGAGATGATGTCTATGGGCGTCTGAGGTTTACATGTCAGGCCGATCACCGGTGGTATAGAGATAATGGTATCTATGATACATTCCCGCAGAGAAACAAATTTACTAAAAAGATGAATCGTAAATTTATGTTTCTTACCCGCTTTAAGAGTATAAGGGAAAAAGTTTACAGAGAAGTGAATAACGAAATGCTCAGACCGATTCATGCTATTGCGATGGATCCGGATAAATAAATCTTATTTTTTTGGCTGAAGATAAATTACTTTTAAGCCGGCAATTTATCTTCAGTTTTCAAATTTTTGCATTTCAAATGAAGTACTTTTTATTTTTCATCATTATTAAAATTTTTCCATGAGCTAATCTGGTATTGATCCAAGGTGTCATCAATTCCACACTGATTACATTTTAAACTAATAAAAACTTCACCTCCAATAATACCGGCATTTACACATTCAACATCTAAAGATTTACAAGCTGGACATATATATTCATGAAATTTTTCAGGTTCAATTTGTTTTGGCGGAGGATTTTTCCGTAAATGTTTTCCCTTTTTAATCATAGGAGCTAATTTTTCGACTACCCAGGTCTTCATCGCATCATAACTTCCACCTGGCAATGAACAGGAATACTCGTAAAGGAAACCACATTCAGAACATTGAAGAATTTTTTCAGAATAATAACCTTCATAGGTTCCTTCTTTGATCACTTTATATGTAAGTAGATTATCAAAATTATCCGGAAATTTTTTTAAACCGTCTTCATCAGCCAGGTTTTCAACGATCCATCCCTCTTTCTGAAAAATTCCACAGATTTTACATTTATCTGTCATAATTATTTCTCTCTCTCTCTCTCTCTCTCTCGGCGTTGTATAATTCGAAGATATCGATAACACTTATAGTGATTTCCGTACCTTCATACCATCTGCTTTATAAATAATCAAGCCTGTTATATTATCGATTGTACCAATTTGGAAATCATCAAATCAGATTTCGGTCTCACCATTATATTCTTTACTATTTGAATTAGGCTTTCTGTATAATTCTTCAAGGGCAGAGAATTCCCTTTCTAAAAAGTGTTCTTTCCACTTGTAGATGGTTTTTGTAGTGATTCCGTATTCACGGAAAAGGTCGTTAAAAGACTGTTCCTTGTTAAAGGATTTAAAGACAAATTTACGTTTCAAATTAATAAGATCGGCATCCTTCCAGGGCATTATCAGACCTCCTTTTGAATAAAATCTGGTAAATATTGTATTTGAAAATGTTACCGATGTCTCCGGCATTCACCGAAGCATTTCGTACAACGTGCCAGTGATAAGCGATGTCGAGCCGACTTTGGAACAATGTTCTGAGTCAGTTCTTTCATGGCGAAGCCAGGGGATTCCTTTTGCGAACGTAGCGTTTACACCATGTTAGACGAAGGACTTTGCCCGTTGCAATAACAATTTGCCGAAGTCACGGACGACCGAGGCATTAAACATAGATTTTCTTTTTTATATTGTTTATGATTTACAATTAAAAAAAGAGATTATTTAATCTATATAATGAATTACAGCATAAGCTAAGAAAATGCGGATATTTTTTCCCTACAATTCAATATTTCCAATAAGTCATAATTTATTATATATGAAAGTAAATATAATTATTGACTTTTCGTATTCTAACATCAAATGTTTATTAAATGTTAATTATATAAAGGGTAAAATAATGAAAAAACTTTTATTTACGATTTTTATTCTCTTCGGGATATTCTCATTAATTTTTTCAATAGTTCCTGTCTCAGCAAATGATAAATGCACAATGGATATTCAGTGTGGAACAGGTAAAACTTGTGTTGAGGGGGTCTGTGTTGGAGGAATTGTTCCTGAGATTCAAGGCAAATGTAAAGAAGGGAATTTTGGTAAAAAGGTATGTAGTAATACTGGTGAAGAATGTTCAAATGATGCGGAATGTTTTTGATTTAAACTTTAACAGACAACATACATCTTAATTTCTATTAACTAACCGCCCATGGATGGGCGGTTTTATTTTGATAAGGCGGCAAAGTCTTTCTTCTGACGTCGTTTCTACACGAAGTTTGACAAGTTTTACTGAAAGTTTTGTACATAACAAGTCTAAAGTTTTCAACAAAGTTTTTTCCATGATTAAGTGGCAAATGTGCTGCAGGCCAAGCGAGGTACTCCGAGCACTGCGTTTAGCCTTTGTTATGCGATAAAATTTGTCCAGTTTCAGGAATAGATTTCGTCGTGACTTCCCACATCAATGGGAATTATTGTATCATCTTCAAAAATAAAATCTATACTGATACGATAAGAAATATTTATTGAAATTGAATACAATTCCGAAAGTTTACCTTTTAATTTATGTAATCGAAGTGAAGGATGTTGTGGATTCATCTCTAATAATTCCAAAGTTTTTTGGTATTGTGAAAGTAAATCTGGATGTTTTTTAATAAACTTTGCGGCTCGTTTATTATAGCTTTCGGTGTAGATGATTTCAGCCACGAGTAATTCTCTTAATGTGCTTGTGAACGGATTCTTTAAAAATTTTGCCGTCTTTTATATCCTTTCTGGTTTCATGTAGTGCTGCTTCTAATTCACATTCTCTTAAATAGTTATATTTTTCTATTGGAAGAACAACATATTTGCTTTTTCCTCTCACGGTTATAATAACTTCATCACCTTCTGAAATTTCATCGTTTAAGATAGAAATGCCTTTGGTTTTTAGTTCGTTTGCTGTTATTGTCTGTGTCATTTTAATAATCCTTATATTAGTACTATTTATAATGCTAATATAAGGATTATTTGTCAAGTTTTTACAGTATGTTTGGATAGGTTTTTTCGCCTAACGTCGTGCTTACACGACGTTTGCCAAGTTTTTCTGAAAGTTTTGTACAGAACAAGTCTACCGAATTCAACAAAGTTTTGCCACGATTAAGTGGCAAATGTGCCGCAGGCCAAGCGAGGTACTCCGAGAGCCGCGGGTAAGCTTTGAGTCTGTCGCAAAAATAAAAATTAATTTACAAAACCATAGTATGT
>CAYVCQ010000024.1:0-65265 GCA_964450405.1 uncultured Leptospirales bacterium
ACTCGATTATATGTTAGAGGGCTGTCATCAGACACATAAAAATGCATAGTACCAACCTGTCGAAACAGGGGGGGGTGCAGCCCCCCCCCCCTTGCACGTTCAATTAACTCTTACCATAAATAAAAAAAACAAAACCCCACCCAAACTAAAAAAACTTGACAATACCTTTTTCCCCCAACAAATTCCCCCTCATGATAGAAATAAATAAAAACCACATAAGCCCGGTTGCAGCTCTCCTATCCAGAGCATTCCGCAAAGATCCTCTTTTTAATTATTTTTTTCCGGATCACAATACAAGATCAGTCCTTTCATTCTATACATTCAGTTTTATAGCCGCCCATGCCCATAAAAAAGGTATGGTAGTAGCCACCTCAGGATCTTTTGAGGGAGCCGCAATCTGGCTGCCATCCGAAAAGATTGAACGCGGCATTATTGATCAGGTAAAATTCGGAGCTTTAAAAATGTACCTCAAGCAGGGTAAACCGACAATTGACCGTCAGATAAGTGCAAGCAATTACATGAAGGAGCTGCATAAAAATCTGCTCAGCACTCCACATGTATACCTTTCCACCATCGGAATTGATTCTGCCTACAGGGGCAAAGGAATGTCTGCATATCTAATGAGACCCGGTTTGGAATGGGCCGACAGGGAAAACATTCCATGCTATCTCGATACACACAACGCCGACAATATAAGAATATACCAGAATTATGGTTTTAAAGTTGCATGTGAATCTGTAATACCCGGAACTTCAGTGAGGCACTGGGCCATGATTAGAGAAATTAGAGAAATTAAATAATTCACTAAATTCACTTTCCCAGCGATTCAAGAAACTCATCATAATTCATCTCGCTCAGCGCATCAATTTCATCAATGACAAAGCCTATGGCAATATGTTTACTCGTATAAGAAATATGTTTCACAGTGGCAAGGATCGATGCGTTTTTCTGACCGGGAAAATTCATATCCAGATAAATTGAACTGTTTTCCTTAAAATAACGTATATATTTTTTTTCGCTGAAAACAATTCCAAAACCCTGTTTCGAAAAATTGTTAACAATAAATTTCTCATCCCCTTTAGAGAAAATATTCTCTTTTTTAAACATCTCATCAATCTTTATAGAATACTTTTTTACCGTATTGTAAGTGATTTCTGGCATTGGAGTTGTACTGTTAATCTGAAGATAACCATATGGCATTTTAGTGCGATATAAAAAAGGAACAGAGATTTCAGAGACAAAATTTTTATGTTTTAATGAAATGTCATGCGTATAAATATTTTTTAAATATTCCTGAAACATCTGTTTATTCTTTGAAGTTTCAGGTTTATTAACATCAAAAATATAGAAGGGCATTTTTTCCTTTGAAAAATATTTCATCCTTGAATCAGATGTTCCTTCATTAATAAAATATAATTTTAAAGATTCAAAGGCTTTCTCCATATCCGAGAAAATCGTATCTTTTATTTTATCAACAATCTGAACCCTCTGTGTTAGAATATTATTAATAATAAAGTCCGATAAAACATTGGTAACGTAAACGATTTTCTTTCCGGAATTGTCATCGATTTGAATTCTATCGTCAGATCTATTTTGACTTATAAACTGAAAGTTCTGAGGTATAAAGATAAAGACATCATTTTCCTGTTTTTCAAAAAATTTCATATTAAGATAAATTGTATACGAATTATCTTTAAATTCAATAACGCAGGAATCCGGAACACTCTTTATCTCGGCAATTCTAAACCCCGCCTGTCCTTCAGTATAACCTAAAAATTTCGCAGGCTTATTTCTATCACCATGTCTTAAAAAAAGAGCAGCATTGATAAAAAATTTATTAAAAACCTTTTCAAACTGATTAACATCGGTCAAAGTTCTAATCTGATTAATCATTGTAACATCCTGTACTATTTATATGCAGAACCGTGAAACACAAAACCGCCATTAAAGGAGCTGCAGATAAATATCAACCCCACACAATTAAAATGTCAAACTTAAAAAGAAGAATAATTAAACATTCTATAAAACTTAAAACATCAATTATACAAAATAATCCGGCTTATCAAGGCATCATAAAATAATTAATGATCATTTCAGTATAATAAAATAACAGCAAAACAAAAACACCACCCCCACAAAAAGAAAGGCGTACAAGGACGTACGCCGCGTAGCACCGCAGCCGTCCAGGATGGACTCTGCGGTGCATCACTAAAAGTATAAATCTCATAAAGTAAGAGAATGGCCCTCCGCCTATGGAGGAGCCGCGGGGTTCGCGAAGGGGGATGCGGCTATCCCCCTTGCATGTTCAATATACAACTACTACAAATAAAAAAAAATACAAAAAACTCAAGAAACAAATACTGAGTCTCTCGAAGTAGGGGGTGCGGCTACCCCCCTTGCAAGTTCAATATACAATTCATTCCTTACTGCTGTAGAGGAAATATGATGTAATACCATCTGCAGATAGTACGATGGTCACCATCGAAACTATAAAAATAGTAACCACGACCAGGATGGATTTGTTCTTAAGTTTAATCTTAAAACCTCCTCACCTGTTGCTTACAATTATTAATCTGCCGCTTATGGGAATTCTGAAAGAATACCGGTAAATTATTATCTGAAGATTAATAATATTTTAAGATAAAAACAAAAAAATTATACAAATGAAAACAAAAATTATATATCTTTAAAACTGACGGATTTTCTTTAAAAATTTAGCATTAAACCGGTTCTGTAAATGGAGAGTTGCTATGAAGATTATGTTTATATTGATAACTTTGTTTTTCGGAGTCAGCCTTTTTGCGGCAGATAAAACAGTTATTGCGGTAGCCGACCCCTGGCCGCCATATATAGATTTCAAATCCCCGAAAGGGGGATTCTGCATGGAAATTGTAAAAGCCGCATATAAAACTCAAGGGTATCAGGTTGAAATACAAAATGTTCCATGGGTACGGGCGGTTAAAATGGTTACCGCAGGGGAAGCAGACATTATTCCAAACAAGTGGTTCAGTGCAGAAGAAACAAAATCATTCCTGTTCAGCAATGATTATGCATCATGCGAAGTTAAAGTCGTTAAGAAAAAAGGTGATAAATTTGAATATAATGGTATTAAAAGCCTTACCGGTAAAAAGATTGGAGTTATAAGAGGTTCAAATTACGGCGATGAATTTAATAATTCAAAAGACCTGGAAAAATTTGAATTAACAAGTATGGTTCAAAATGTTAAATTGATAATCGCGGGCCGTATTGATTTTACACTCGAAGATGAAATAGGATTAATAGAAACCCTTAAACGCGAGGAACCGTCATATTTAAATCAGATAGAATTTGCAAAAAATTCATTTTCTAAAAATAAACTATACGTTGCAGCGGGATTAAACAATCCGAAAGCTAAAGAACTCATAGATGTATTTAATAAAGGATTATCAGAGATAAAAAATAACGGCACCTACAGCAGAATCCGTCAAAGATACGTATTAAAATAATTTTTTTGTTCTCTAAAGTTTTTCTTGTCATTTTATTCAATTAATTTCCACTATCAATTGAAACATTCATTTAAAATGTTTTCATCTGCTTTTACCTTAAAATCAGGAATCCGAGATAGAGATTATAATCTATCATTTCCAGTTTTCATAGGTTTACAACAAACAGAAACTGAATGAAACATTTGATCTCAAAAAAAAATTCTTAATCCAATGCAATGGAGTATTACATGTACAAATTAATTACTATTATAACTGTATTGGTTATTACCATATCGCTTTCACAATACACTCCGTATGCCGCCTTAAAAGATTTCAAAGATAATGTCGAAAAAGATGAAAAGAGCTCATCCGGTAAGAGCTCATCATATAAATCTTCAAAAAGTAATAACACAAGCGACACCGAAGTGAGTGAATGTGTAGGCAACTTCTATGCCTTGTGGTTTTTCGCAAACCTGAATGTCCGATACCTTGATTATCCATATATGAAAAATGACTACGATAATAATTTTGTTATATTCTCCCCGGAATTCCTTGATGATGATTATGTGAAAGCAGACAGACGCGATACAAAAGGTCAGTTAAAGCCTGAGTTTTCAGATATAGCTAAAAAACAGGAGTTCTACGATTCCGGCAGCTTCTTTTATTTAAAACCTGAAGCTGGTGCATTATACGCGTTCAGCAATGGATATGGTTACTATGCTTCTCTTACCGGAAAATTTTATAAAATTATCGGTCCCGAATTAGAGATGCGGAGATTAGATGACGGATCGGATCATCTTAACTACTACGCTGCAGGAATAAATATTTCTCTTCTCCAGTACGGCGGATTTCTTTTAGATATGCACTTCCAGGCGGCTTATATGCGCGGCATACTGGACCGTAACGGTTCAGCGGCAGGTGTTGTCATGACTCTTTATCCGGTTAAACCTATAACTCTCACAGTAAAGGCCGGCACACAGGCATTTGGTAAAGTTAATTTCTTCGATGGGGAAGTTAAGATAGGGGTTATGTTGCAGCGTGTTGAGCTTTCAACCGGCTGCAGATACATTGCTTCAAAAAGTTCCAGCATCACAAGCATTATGTTTGGCGTGACAATGCACCTTTAGAATGGATATCAAATAACGGTAGCAAATTATTTTTATTGGAGGATATTTTTTTGTGAGTTAATATTTAACTTCAATTTTGTCATTCCGGTTTCACAGCTTCAGTTTTTGCGAATACCGGAATCTCATACCGCGATTTCAGGTACAGAACACTCATTCATTATAATAAAATAAAGCCTATGAGATTCCGGCATTCCGCTTTAGCTCCAGTCGGAATGACAGTGAGGTTTATACCCCCAAAAATAGTTCGCTACCTCAAGTAACAAGTAGCATTGTATAAAAATAATTCCTTGACACCCCATAACCTAAAAAACGAAAATCATTCTCATCATACTCCCGGAGAAACAACTTACACCAGAATGAAAACAGCTTCACAGATTAAATACTCCCGTATACAGCTGGTAATTATCATATTCATTGATATGATGGCATTTACTGTTATACTACCCGTAATGCCCGACCTGATGCATTATTATTCCACGCGATTCGGATTTCTAACATCTATCGGCTCGTTCATGAATGTTGCAGATTCTGTCAGAGCTTCAAGAGAGGTTATTCTCGGCGGATTCATGATTTCACTCTGGGCATTTGTTCAGTTCTTTTCAATGCCGTTATGGGGCCGCATTTCAGACCGCACCGGAAGAAAGAGAATACTTATTTTCACAGCATCAGGGCAGATTGCAGCAAACCTTATCTGGACCTTCGCGGTGTCTCTACCTGTTTTTCTGGTATACCGTATAATCGGCGGTATGATGAGCGGAAACATCAGTGTTGCTTACGCCGCAATGGCTGACCTCACTTCAAAAAAAGAGAGAACAAAATATATGGGGCTTCTCGGCGCAGCCGGAGGCATCGGGATGATCGCCGGTCCAGTGGTTGGAGGCTCGTTAACTCACCCTGCAATTATTAAACTTCTTGCACATAATGCATACCTTCATCCTTTTTCAGCATGCGCAATGTTAAGTGCTGTGCTCTTCACCCTTAACACAATTCTTATGCTATGGTTCAAAGAGACACTTCCGGGGCACGGGGATATCAGTTCCAATGAAAACATCCCCCCCGATCTTCCATTGATACATATCAGCTTCAAGCCCGATTTCCATCTGCCGGGATTTGTTCGTCTTGCAATACTTAATTTTTTCTTCTGTTTTTCACTTGCGGGTATTGAACTGATACTCCCCTATTTTCTGAAACTAAGATTAGGATCCTCAGCGGCGGTAATCGGATTGTTTTTTCTGCTAATCGGCATAACAATGGCCTTCGGTCAGAGCACGCTTATCCCTTTTCTGGTGAAGAAAATCTCAGAAAAAAAGGTAGCTCTTCTGGGATTTGCACTTATTCCTCTCCCGCTTCTAGCAACGGGATTTTTAGTTCATACCTACGCCTGGACAATTGTAAATATTCTCCCAATTGTAATCGGAATATCAGTAATCGGGCCGTCACTATCAGGGATGGTTTCACGCCTCGCCCCGTCTTCTAAACAGGGATATATACTCGGCCTGTTTAATTCATACGGTTCGCTTGCCTACACCGTAGGCCCGGTAATGACATCATTCTTCTACGGAGCCGGCGGAGTATATGTCGCCTGCTCCTTCATATCATTCATGTCAATAACCGCATTCATAATACTATCCCGCCTAAAAGAAACCGGGATAAAAGAATAAAACTTTTCTCCCCGCCCCGCCCCCTCAGGCCGCCGGCCAGCTCCCCCATTAATGGGAGGAGCAGTGAACACAACTTTAATTTTAAAAGTAAATCATCCATCAAAGCCCCCGCACCCCCATAGGGGGCAAGGCAATATAGATAAAAAACAATTTAAATAAATAAAAGAAACAACTATAATCCGGTAATTCCCTACATCAAAAACCACAACAAAAAAGGCGTACAAGGACGTACGCCGCGTAGCACCTCAGCCGTCCAGGATGGACTCTGAGGTGCATCACTAAAAATCAACTTTTACATTAAGTAAACAATGGCCCTCCGCCTCTGGAGGAGCCGCGGGGATCGCGAAGGGGGGTGCGGCTACCCCCCTTGCACGTTAAGTATAGAATTACTAAATTATATAAAAAACACAGTTAGTAAAAAACCTCATAAAATTCCACCAACCTCTTGATTAACACCGGAACATTCCATATTATAAAAACACATAAGTACCATCAGAACAACATCAATTTTAAAAATAAATCTGATAATTTAAAATAAATTCAGGAGCGATATTATGCCAGGTGAACAGTACCAGACAACTGATTATTTAAACAAAAGAAAAAAACTGAAAGGGATCATTTTTGAAACTGCTCTCCCTAATGAATATCTTGTCAGGATAGGAACAAAGGATATCAAACCTGTTATAGGTGGTAAAAAACTCCGCCTGTTTAGAAAATATATCCGCATACCTGCGAATGTGCAGACACTCTATTTCTCCACAGACAACGCAAATGTTGACTACCAGGGGATAGGACTGGATGGTTATGCCAGCTGGAGAATTGATCCCGCAAACCCTGTACTTGCCATCCGGACACTGGATTTCTTTGATGAAAACGATCCCATGGCACGGACAAACAACGAACTACGCACCATCTGTATAGAAGCTGTCCGGCATGTAATCAGTAATATGACAATCGATGAAGCCCTGAAGAATAAGGAGGAGATTGCAGACAATCTGAAAGACCAGCTTAAAGAGATAGAATCAAAGTGGGGTCTTGTATTCGATCAGGTTGGTATTGAAAAAGTACGTATAATGTCAAACAAACTCTTCGAAGAGATGCAGTCGCAGTTCAGAGACCGTCTGCGTCTGGACTCCGCCCGCACACGGATAAACACAGACATGGAGATCACAAACGAAGAAAACAGCATGCGCGAGATAACAAGACTCAAAGCACTCGATACTGATAAAAAAGTAAATCTGATCGAAATAGACAATAAAAACCGTGTAAGAGAGGCGGAACTTATCGAGCAGCAGAACATCTCTCTGAAGGAAAGAGAGATAAACGAAGACGAATACCGCAAGGAAACGGCGTTCAAAATGGAACAGGAGGAGAAAAATTTTGAACTTTCACTCCTTTCAAAAACAAAGGAGACAAAACTTCAGGATGCAGAATCCGCACTCCTCACAGCTAGAAAAAAAGCCGAAGAGCTTGAAAACGAAATATCAAAAAGCAAACTTGAAATCGAAAAAATAAGAAGAGAAATACAACAGATTTACAGTTCCGATAAACTGATCAGCAGCTTTATAGAAACACTCCCTCAGATATATGAATCAATTCATATTGATAATTATTCAGTAATGGAGGGTGGACAGGGCACCGGAGTTTCACCAGTAACACGAATATTAAACGAACTGATATTCGCCCTCAAAAGCAGCGATCTAAAATGGGTACTCGAAAAGAAAATCGAAAAACCGGCTGGAGATGAATAAAAACAAAAAGTTATTTAAACAAAATTCCAAAACCACAACAGGAAAGGCGTACAAGGACGTACGCCGCCTAGCACCTCAGCCGTCCAGGATGGACTCTGAGGTGCATCACTAAAAGTCAACTTTTACATTAAGTAAACAATGGCCCTCCGCCATCGGAGGAGCCGCGGGGATCGCGAAGGGGGGTGCGGCTACCCCCCTTGCACGTTCAATAAACAATCACTATAATATATAAAAAATAAAAAACCTAAACCATCCGGACACCTATTTTGAAAAACCGGAAGCCCCCTTAGGAAACTCCCTGATAAACGGAACAACCATACTCTGATACTTCTCCCTTTTAATCATTTCACAAAACTTCTTCATTGTCTGATAAGGAGCTTCATTCACAAAACTGTTAAAAATATTCAGAGGAATAACACCGCCTGGATCACCTGTTCCGGAAAAAACAACACGCAGATAACCGTCAGGCAATGGTTCAAACTGCCACACCGAATGTACCCGGTTCATCCGGACAATACCCTTCTGCACAGGAAGAAATCCGGGATAATCTGTTCCCTCTATCCGGAGTATACCGCTTTTATCCTGTTTGATTGTTGTATAAAGAACCGAATCGCGATCCTCAAGTGGCCAGGGAAGATATATTAAGGTATAGGCAATAACAACGGTGGGACTGATCCGTTTAAGATTTTTTGCACTTTTCATCCGGTACACCCACTGCGGCATGGAATCAATATCTTCAAAGAGTGAAACAACTCCACCAAGAGTTGAACGTACAACGGTTACACATCGGAACTCAACAAGATCACTCCCCGGAATGGGATTCACTGTCAGATTAATATCTGACGAATCTCCCGCAAAAAGAACATTGCAGAATAAAATGATGGATAAAGAGGCAATTAACATGTATGATTTATAATGCTGCATATTGTTCCTCTTTAACCATGTACGGCAACACCGGATACTCCGGCAGTTTATCGGTTAAATTTCTATTCTTTAAAATTTACTTTATCTGACTTTGATTGGCGTGTAGCAAATAACTCCATTGCCATTACAAATGGTATAAGTATTAGAGGGAAAAGTACAGCAAATTCATGCCCGCTGATATCATTAAGATCTGGATCGGAAGTTACATAAACAACGTCAATACTGGTACCGTATAACCACTTTGGATCCTCTGCATTTTCGTCTTTTTTAAAAAAACGATCTCCTGATCCGTGATACACTTTTCCTTTTCTATCAGTAAAGGTATATTCAACACTTATTTTAGAGGTAGTTGTGTGAGGATCAACTCTCAACTCATTTACTTTGGATATTTTACCAGTGACGGTTTCTGAAAGAAAAACCAGTCGGAAAGCATCAGCGCGGATTATTCCGTAGATAACAACACCGGCAATTAGAAGACCGGTAGAAATTAAATTTTTTCTTTTCATTTGTTTAAGTGTTTAAAAAAAGTGTACGGGAAAAATAATATCATATTATTCTTCAGAATATTCCGTCATCATCGGAAACAATATGAATGTGAGTTTTATCATCCTTCTCCGTCAGACATCCGAATTCGCCCAGATATGTCGGGGCAAGTTCACTTACCCGGGGAGTAACAATTGCAAGCCTTAATCTGTTGTAACCCATTACGTTTCTTTCATTTATACCTTCTGCAATGACATTCCGTATATCCTCGGGGCGGAAATCATCTGCATCGGCAATATATATTAAAAGTCTGTGTCCGATAACAATTTTCTTTTTAAGTTTTACTCCGCAATTAAGTATGCTGTTATCCTCTTTTTCTATTGAATCAAAAACACTGTTGTCACATCCGCATCCCAGAACATGTATGGCAAAATTCACTATCGCAGTATTTCTCATTATACCTCCGTAGGGGTAACTCTAGAGTTACCCCTACTATCCAATCGGCCTAGATCTCAGGCTTCTCAAGCAGTTTTCTCAGAACAAAATCCTCATTAAGATCGTAAAATCCCTCTTTGATCTTTTCCTTTGCATCGCGTATTCTATCCAGCCTGTAGACATTCCTCAAATCCGCTTCTTTGAACTTTATATCCTCCGCCAGATCTGCGGAATAAAACTTTGCATCCTTTAAAAGCTTAACCTTCTCAATCCTTACAAGATTGTCTTTCTCAAATCTGATCTTTGCTTCAGATGATATCTCAATAACATCGCTGCTGCGATCTGGTTTTACAAGCCGCCTTGGGCCTTTCAACTCGGTGTGGCTGCTGTCAGTCCTGCTGCCGTTACTTCCAATACCAACTGAGTTCGGGAATCTAATTGCTGTCATAGTGTTCCTCCTTTACAGTTATGTCTCATTATATTTTCGGTATATTTTTAAAATTGATAAGTAAAATATTTTAGAATATTGTAAAATAGAATTCTTTTTCCCTCCCCCTATAATAAAAAATTGCATTATAACAAATATCTAATCTATCACTGTTCATATTTAAATTAAAGCTTTACAGGACGATCCCAATGGTACGGAGTACCGGAAGACAGGAGCTTCTGAAAATATTCAGGCGGATTAATATAAAATATAATGAATAAATTTAAAGCAGTAGTATTTGATCTCGATGGTACTCTACTCAATACAATTGAAGATATCGGAAACTCAATGAACCTGGTACTGGAGTCAATGGGATTTCCGCTTCACACAATTCCTGAATATAAAATTTTAGTCGGAAAAGGTATGCACAACCTTGTCACCAGTTCACTCCCCCCGGATTCCAGGGATAATAGAACAGTTGACATATGCTTTGAGAAAATGTTTGAAGAGTACAGCAGCAGATGGGGCGATAAAACCCATCCCTATCCGGGAATCCCTGAGCTTCTCGACTCCCTAACTGAGAAAGAGATAAAACTTGCCATATTATCGAACAAGACACACCCCATCACCCTTCTTGTAGTAGATAAATTTCTGCATAAATGGAATTTTGAAGCTGTATTCGGAGAGCGTCCCGGCGTTCCGCGAAAACCGGACCCGGCTTCGGCATTTGAAGTCATGGAGATCCTGAATATACCAGGAGAAGAAATAATTTACCTGGGTGATTCAGGATCTGATATGGAAACTGCAAACAGTGCTGGAATGTATGCTGTTGGTGCGCTCTGGGGATTCAGAAACGCCGATGAGCTTATGGAGCATGGAGCAAAACTGATGATACAGACGCCGGAGGAATTGCTGAAACTTTTTTGAGTAATTTTTTAGTTATATTTTTTTACTATAACTGTATAGTATTGACCAATGTATCAGTGGGCTATCTTAAATGCCTGAATTTTCTGTGTTTGTCATTCCGGTTTTGCATCATCGATTCTTGCAAATACCGGAATCTCCTGATTAAATTATCTGTATGAGATTCCGGCATTTCGTTTCACTACAGCCGGAATGACAACGATTGATCTTTTGAGACAGCCTCACATTTTAAGTTAATATAAGAGTAAAATAAGCACTAGATTCCCGTCTGCACGGGAATCTAGTGCTGTATCAGATAAAAACATAGATCTAAACTATTCGTAAAATGCTTTAATCTACGGAGATCAAAACATTAATTATGAAACTAAAAAATTTTTTAATTATCCTGTTACCGGTTATATTCCTAAGCAATCTTAGCGGAGCTGAAGTGAACAAGCGACCATGTGAGCTGCAGTTTTATGTCAACTCGCACCTTACAACAACAACTTTGATTGAATATAATCAGAAAGGTGATGTTTTGAAAATGTCATCCTACGAGGACAGCAAACTTATAGATTATGCCAGATATAAGTACGATTCAAACGGCAGACTCACTGCTGAAAAGAGTTACAATTACTCGAACATCCTTTTAAAAACAAGACTATACAGTTATGACAATTCCGGCCTTATAACCGGTGAAAAAGTTTATTCGCCCTCGGGAAATTTAATTGAATATCTTGTTATAAGCTATATAAACAGAAAGATAGATAAGATTGACTATTACAAATCTGATGATAATTTATTTCAGACTATAGAATTTAAATACACAGGCAATTTATTAAACGCCATGTCATTCAACAAGATTGGAAAGTTTGTTATGATTATGAAACCGGTTTATGATAAAAACATGCTGCTCATCGGGCATACAATTAAACACTCAAGTGCCGATGTTAAAATAGAGACAAAGTATATTTACGAAGAAGGCTTCGCTACGGAAGATTCACTTACTATTATTTTCAGGTAATCACACCGCAAGCTCAACACGGTTTCTTCCGTTCTCCTTAGCCCGATATAGTGCCAGATCTGCATCCTTGATCAGTTCCTCGGCTGTCTGATTTTTCCTGTACTGCGCAATCCCCATACTTACAGTGATCCCCACACGTTCATGAATCAGTTCAAGATGTCTCTCTGCAATTCCGCAGACATCGTTAAGGCCGATTTCAGAAATAATCAGAATAAATTCCTCTCCGCCGAACCTTGCAGCAAGATCCGTATCACGGACATTTTCTTTTAGATAGCTGCTTAGTGCAGATAGTATACGGTCACCTTCATCATGTCCGAATTTATCATTGTACTGTTTAAAATGATCTATATCAAGCATTACCAGACAGAATAGATCGTTATACCTGTTTGCCCTGGCCATTTGTGTTTCAAGTGTAAGATCAATCATTCTGCGGTTTGCAAGTCCGGTTAGAGGATCGTGGAGCGATAGACGTTTTGTTTCAGATAAAAGATTATGGTTCTGTATTGCCATCCCCAGCTGCTTACCCAATGATATAAGCATTTCGCATACATGTTCCTGCGGATTATAATCTTTTTCAGTTATAAATTCACACAATCCGATTATCCTGTCACCTGCAATAAGCTGAATAGATATATGTCCATGATCTGAATCAGTTCCGTTATTTTTCCACCAGCAGGATTCTGAATCACAGCAGAGAGTTATATTTATTAAATCCTCCTGATCAGACTTATCACTTAAATCCGATATTTTATCTCCGCTTCCGCAGAAATCAATTTCTCCATCTTTCATCCTGTATCTGTAAAATTGCCGGACTTTATCGTTTTGCGTATTTAATGTAAACTCTACGCCAAATCTGGTACCGGCAAATCCGTGCTTCATAATTTCTTCAGCGACACATTGAAACAACTCCTCATGTGTTATGGACTGGTTGATAACTGATCCCAGAATATTCATAATATTTAATTCCGAATTCCATTGCCTGAGTGTTTCCTCTTTTAATCTTACATCTTCCAGTGCTTTCTCTTTATCATCAACAGTTATCTCAAGTTGTCGATTTGATGTAACCAGTGCATCCTGTGCCTCAAGCAGTTCATGATTTTTCTGTATTGCGGCTTCATATGCAGAGATCATAAGATCGAGCATCTTCTGTCTGTTACCCGTGATATTATAACTCTTCCCGGAATAAAAAACCTCTTCACTGTTTCCGCATGCATCAAGTTCAACGTTATGATTTAAAATGTTAAAAAACTTTTCCAGTTTAGAAATCAGAAAGTCAGCATCATAGGGTTTTGAGATAAAATCATCTGCTCCGCATTCCAGGGATAATACAATATCCTGCGGTGAGGCAAGAGATGTGAGGAGTATTACCGGGATCCCGGCAGTTGATGGATTAGCGCGTATGGCCCGGCATAAATCATAACCGTTCATAACAGGCATAACTATATCGGTAATTACGAGAGATGGAGGATTCTTCCCGATAACTTCCAGCGCCTCACTGCCGCTATGAACGACGGTTACACCATATCCGCTATGCCCTAGAAGATATGAGAGCAGCTCAGCCTGCGTTTTGCTATCCTCAACAATCAGAATATGAGAATGTTTGTTTTGATCTGCCATCTGTTAAACTCTACTCTCTTTTCTTTAAATTCTTAACCTGATCAAGTACATCTGCCGCACATGTGGGACAATATCCATGAGAAAACGTAGCCTGCGAATGCTGCGATAAATAATGTTCAAGCTGATTCCAGTAACCTTCATCGTCACGGATCTTTTTACATACTGAACATATGGGGATCAACCCCGACAGAGTTTGAATTTTTTCATTTGCTTCGCGAAGTTCCCTGTTTGCCTGTTCAAGTTCCCTGTTTTTCTGCACTGCAGTTTCGTAGGTCGAGATAAGCATATCGAGAATCTGTATCCGCGATGAAGTTATATACTGCTTCTTCCCGCCGAACATTATTTCAATCCCGATGTCTGTGGGATTACTTTTGCGTACTTCATAATTAAGAAGAATGTATTCAATCCTGGAAAGCAGCACATTCTCCTCATAGGGCTTAGTTACAAAATTATCAGCCCCGCAATCGAGCCCCTTTACAACGTCATCTGGATCTGAAAGTGTCGTAAGAAGCAGAACTGGGATTATCTTAAGTTTGTCATCAGATTTAATTTTACGGCATAGCTGGTAACCGTCCATTTCCGGCATCATAACATCGCTTATTATTATTGTTGGAATTTTACCCTCAAGATAAACCATGGCCTCTTTACCGTTAGATGCTGCGTCCACCATGTAGCCTTTTTTTTCAAGAATATATTTCAGTTCCTCCATTTGTGTGGGGCTGTCCTCCACAATGAGAATCCTGGTTTTTTCATTTGATGTGGTCATATTATACCTCTTTTATTTCTTTAGTAATATATATTTAATTTTATCCGCAATTCCTTCCGGCGAAAGTACACAGACTGCACCACCTATTTTAATTGCTTCACCGGGCATTCCGAACACTACTGAACTCTCTTCGTTCTGAGCGAATGTAATTGCGCCATTATCTCTCATAAGCTTCAGTTCGTCTGCGCCATCACGCCCCATACCTGTAAGAAGCACTCCCATTGCCCTTGAACCGTACAACTCCGCAACAGTACGGAAAAGATATGAAACTGCAGGGCGGAGATTTTTTATTGGAGGATCGCTGCTTAGAACAATACTTCCCGAAGCATCAACACCCATATGCACACCATCAGGAGCAACATAAACTGTATTGCGGCTGATCTTCTCTCCATGTGATGGTATTTTAACACTTATACTGCAGGTTTCAGAAAGCCATTGTGCAAATCCTGCACTGAATCCGCTGGTTATATGCTGAACAATCAATATAGGCTGCGCTATCTCACCATTCAATTCTTTAAGAAAACTCTGAAGTGCCTGAGGGCCTCCGGTTGATGCGCCCACTGCAATAAGATCAATTTCATCAACTGCTGCAATTATATCACTGCATCCGTTTATAATTTTTTTTACAGATGCTGATTTTTTCCTGCTGACCACTTTTATTTCCGACATCAGTTTGACAAGACTTATAAAATCAACTTTCTCTTTCTCATATAAAGGACTATCCATTCCTGCGGGCCTTCCAATTATAGTAAGTGCGCCTGCCTCTATGGAGCGGAGAGAAAGAGCAACATTTTCTTTATCGAAACTTGAACTTACTATAATAATCGGTATTGGAGTAGTCTCCATTATTCTGCGTGTTGTTTCAAAACCGTCAATCCCCGGCATGTTTATATCCATAGTTATAACATCGGGGCGGTTCCCCTTAATCATAGATATTGCTTCACCGCCGCTTGATGCAGAGCCGATAATTTCAATTTCAGGATCAGTTGTTAAAATATTCGAAAGAAAATTAACAGCAACCTGAGAATCATCTACAATCAGAACTTTAACCATCTATATAAACCTCTCAATCACTTCGAGCAGATTGTTCTGATCAAAACTGCTTTTTGCAATATAGGCATTAGCTCCGGAATCAATACCCCGTTTCTTATCATCTGCAGATTCAAGACCTGTAACAAGAACTACCGGTATATCACCATACCGGGCGTCACCGCGTATCTTTTCTGTAAGTTCAAATCCGTCCATCTTCGGCATCTGGACATCTGAAACTACAAGGTCAAAATTGCCGTTTATCAGTTTTGTAAAACCGTCAATACCGTCAACAGCCGATGTAACATTATAACCCACAGCCTCAAGTATATTGACATACAGGGATCTGGCAGTAATTGAATCCTCAACAACAAGTATTGATCTCCTGGCCGTACTTTTACCGTTTTCACCTGTATTTGCAACCTTCAAAGAAGAAGAGGTAAAACCCGATCTGGATGCGGACTTTATAATATCAGCAACATGAAGTATCATTACAACTTTTCCTGAAGCAAGTACCGTGGCGCCGCTGATATTTCTTACACGTCCAAGCTGCCTCCCCATATTTTTCAGAAGCATTTCATCTTCATTCAAAACTGCATCAATAGTAAATGCAATATACTTCCCGCCTGAGGGAATAATCATTATATGAATAAATTCATCATTTTCATTTCTTCCGGTGAATGGCATTTCAAGAATATCCTCAAGTCTTACCAGCGATACCGCGCGTTCCCTATATGTAATTGTCTCCCTGTTCTCAACAGTTTTAATTTCGGATATATGAACTCTGGATATTTTTTCTACATTCCTGGTCGGGACAACAAACAATTGTCCTGCACAGTCTATCAATATACCACGGAAAGTGGCTATGGTTACCGGGAGTATTATATGGAACGCCGCTCCCTTCCCCCGAACAGATTTAACATGTACCGATCCGCCAAGCCTCTCCGCCTTTTCCTTCACTATGGCCATACCCAGCCCCCTGCCCGACATTGTTGTAATAATCGGACTGGTGGATACACCGGATTCAAAGATAAGATTTACCGCTTCTTCATCGATGAGTTTTTCACTCTCGGCATCAGAAATCAGTCCCTGTTTTACAGCAGCTGATTTTACCTCTGCCGGATTTATTCCTGCACCGTCATCTGAAACAATTATTTCAACTCTCCCGGCATCGAGCTGATTGACCGAAACTTCAATTATACCCTTTTCAGGTTTACCAAGCTTTTTACGCAGTGATGCTGATTCAATTCCATGATCAATGCTGTTTCTGATAAGATGGATAAATGGATCTTTCATCTCCTGAAGCACACGCTTGTCGATCTCAATCTCTGTTCCTTTCAGAATTAGTTCGATCTCCTTATCCTGTTCCCTTGAGATTTCTCTTACCAGCTTAGGGAAACCCTCTGATGTGTAAGAGAAAGGCATTAATAAAATGTTTTTCATGTCTATCAGAAGATCATCGACCAGCCCCCCTGTCGAACGTGAGTCAACGTCGATTGCTCTTTTTAAATTGACCAGTCTGTTTTCTATATCAGATTTCATTGATTCACTGAAATCCATTAAATACTTCATTGCTGAAGAATATCGCTCCATTTCTTTATTGCCTGATTCATCTTCTCTAGCATCAAAACGTGGTCCGGCTTTTTTAAAATCACTGAATATCTTTACCCACTCTTTACTGCGGTGAACAAGAAGCCGTTGAATATCCTCTATCTCTGAGGAATAGTGTCTGGCGGCGAGTTTAACAGCTACAAGCTCCTCCGCCTTTACAAGAAGAGATTCAAGCTTTGAAGCTGATACACGGATTGTTTCCTTTGCTGCAGCTGCCTGTTTATTAAGAAGCTGCTCTGCGGCACGCTGTCTTCTGTCAGGAATAGTCCGTTTTGAAAGTTCATGATTTATTGTTTCCTGTATTTCAGTTTCACTCTCTCTTACCGGAACATCTGTTGTTTCTGTTTTAGAGACTGATTCCTCTACCTGAATATCGGGGTTTTTATGTAATGAATTCTTACCGGAATTACCGGAAATTACTGTTCCGCCTGCTGCTTTGAAGAGTCGCTCTTTCAGAAGCTGTAGCTGAATCTCCTGATCCCTATCACGTCCGGTTTCATCAGCATTTACCATTTCAGTTAATAAATCATTTGAATCATTGAGAACACTTTTAATTTCATCAGTCAGGGAGATACCTCCGCGCTGCAGCATCGACAGCAGATCTTCCATCGACTGACAGAGAGATTCCATATCCCTCAAACTTACAGAACGGGAGGCACCTTTTAAACTATGCGCGCTTCTGTAGATAATTTCAATTATCGAACTCTTCTCTTCGGCTGAGGTATTCTTTTCAAGCCTGAAAAGACCTGAAGATATAGATGATATATGTTCAGCCGCCTCTACCTTAAAGATAGAGAGAAGCTTTTTAATGAATTCTTCATCTCTGGGCATAAAATTCTATCCCTGTTATACCTTAAACTTCTGTGTCATCTGTTTCATCCTACCACCCATTTCATCAAGGTTTCTGGATAAACTCTCAGACTGGCGGGTACTGTCCACAATCTGTTCAGTTGCTTTCTTTATGCTCTCCATAGCCATTGCCACCTGATCGACTCCGATAACCTGCTCATTAATTGAAACTACAATCTGCATTGATGCCTGGGAGGATTTAACTATTCCATCTGACATCTGACGGATTGCCTCTCTGGCCTCATGGGACTGTTTAACCCCTGCATCAACTGCATTTTTACCCTGTTCAGTTGCCATAACCGCGCCGGTAATGGATTTCTGTATATCACTCAAAATAGTTCTCACCTGATTTGTTGCGTCCTTCGACTGCTCGGCCAGACTCCGCACCTCCTGCGCAACCACGGCAAATCCCTTGCCATGTTCACCCGCCTTTGATGCTTCGATTGATGCGTTTACCGCCAGAAGATTAGACTGACTGGCAAGATCATTAACCGCCGCAATAATTAAACCGATTGTCTGACTCTGTTCACTGAGCTTTACAATACTGTTTGCTATAAAATCCATCTGCTCACGGATCCTTCCCATGATAGAAAAGAATTCCTCTGCTGATCTGCTTCCGGATTCGGAAACCTGCGCGGTATTCTGTGATATATCAGATACAAGATTTGCCTTCTGACTGACAAGTCTTGAAGTCTGCTTAACCTCTTCCATTGTTGTAGTAGTCTCTGAAACAGATGTTGATGTCTCCTGGGCACTTGTCACAAGCTGTTTTGCAGTTGCGGATACCTGACTTGTTGAACTTGCAAGAGTGTTTATAATTTCAAATATACCCTTTGTCTGATCTCTAAGACTGTCACTCATCTCTCTTAAAGACTGCATCAGTTCGCCAACTTCGTCTTTACGGTTTTCAACATCAATATCAACAGTGAGATCGCCGCTTGAGATTCTATTGGCTGCTTTAATAGCAGTGGAAAGCGGACGTGTAATACTCAGTGTCAGGAAAACTGCTAAAGCTATACCGGAAAGAAGAGCAGTGAGACCTATTATTACAATATAAGTCCGCGTGTCATCAAGGGCTTCCATCATTTCATTATAACGGAGTTCATTTCGCTCTTCATTATACTTAATAAGATTATTCAAGCCACCTATCCATTCTTTTACTGTAGGATAAGCCTGTGTAAACATAATCTCTGCACCCTGATCGAACCTCCCTGAAGATGCCGATGCAATAACCTTATCCTGAAGATCAGTTGCAGTTTCACCGGATGATTTCACTTTCGCAATAAGATTCAACCCCCTTACATCTTCCGTATTAGTCATCTCTTCCAGTTTCTGAATTGAATCGCTATATTTTTTTCTTTTATCAGCCATACTGGTCTTTACATTATCAATATAAGTGTGAACATCAGCTCTGCCGCGTCCAAGAAGTGCATTGCGGACTTCAATGGCAGTCTCTCTGGCATTATCAATCATGGAACTGGACAACTGAATCCGTACATTGTTTATCTTAACAATCCGTTCAACTCTATCCTGACTCCTTCTCATTGAGACAAAGCTGATCATAATTACTGCAATCATTAAAGTGATTATAACACCAAATCCTACGCTCAGACGAAGACCTACTTTCAAATTTTTAAACATTTACAATTCCTCCTGGTACTATTAGCTTTCATTAAAATATTTTATACGACTGACTCAATATTCCATCTCACTTCACTTCCTCATTAACTATCAGTTTCTCATCCCCGAGAATTTTTCCGCCGTCGAGTATTATAAGTCTATTCCCTGTAACTCCCTTCAGGTAATCTAACCTGACATCGGTAAGTGTCGGGAGAGATGTCTCCACATCCTCCATGGATATTTTTTTAACGCCAAGTATCTCATCTGCAAGGATACCGAATTCCATCACCGGTGAGTGCAGTATTATAACTTTATTAAGATCCGACAATCCCTTCCTGGAGAGATCAAAAAATTTACCCGGATCAATAATCGAAAGTATCTGCCCGCGTATATTTATAACTCCTGTAACAAACGATGGAGTACATGGAACAGGTGTAAAATTTTTCAGAGGGTAAACCTCCCGGATATACTGCGATTCAATACCGTACCTTTCCCGGTCGAGCATAAACTCGCACACTTCGATCTCATCAGCATCACTTTTAGCAGCAACCTCTACTGCAAGCTTTGCCGCGCGCTGGTGAAGTATATTCTTGTTTTCATCCGGATCATTTTTTATTTCAGATATCATTCTACAGCCTCATTTTCACAGATTCAACAATCTCCGCCAGTCTCCCGGCCGGTATCCCCTCAGATTCGGGAACATAATCATCACTATTAAATTTTTTCAGCAGAGAAAGAGCAGTATCAAGATTCTTCTCCGCATCCCTTTTACTGTTCTGCCCCATTGCAATAATCCCCAGAGTATAATATGCCATGATAAATCCGGGATCAAGATAGATCGCCTTCCGCAGTGTTGACACAGCATCTACGAGATTACCGGTCTCTTTGTAAATAGAGGCAAGGAGGAAATAATTGACCGGATTCATATCATCCAGAGCAACAGCCTCTCTGCAGTGCTTTTCCGCTTCACCAAGCATCCCTTTATTGGCGTATACTCTGGCAATAAGGGCAAGAGCTTCGGAATTCCCCCGCTCTTTCGAGATAAACAAAGTCAGTTTGTCCAAAGCCTCGTCATACTCACCGGCTTCATAGTGTTTTCTTATCTTTTCAACAGTGTTGACCGCAGAATTTTTAACTTCCGGTTTCACAGGCAGAGGTGTCTCAATGAATAGAGATTTAAAATTTTCGTTATATTCAGCGGATGTGTCTACGGGTATTTTCTTATTAAGTTTTATCGGCGGTTCGGATAATACAGGAGATGAATAAGATACCACGGGCCTCTTGTGAGAATCCTTTTTGTATATTATCGCTCCCGATGAGGGAAAATTCTGAAAGTTGCCGAAGTAATACTCCGAGAGTTCTGTCTGGCTTACAATAAAGAATCCGCCGTCATTAATTGAGCTGTGAAATTTATGCACCACCTTACGGATATTCTCCTCTGAAAAATACATCAGAACATTACGGCAGAATATCACATTCATGGCGTTTGTATCGTTTAATATGGAAGGATAATTATCCTCCATCAGATTAAGATAACTGAAGGTAACCATCTTTTTAATCTCAGGGCTGATCTCAAACTGATTATCACTCTTTGTAACAAAATATTTATTAATAATCCAATTAGGCACATCGCGGAATGACCATCTAGTATATACTCCGGCAAGCGCCTTACGGATAAATTTCATATTTATATCTGTTGCTAGTATAGTAATATCCCAATCTTCAATCGAAGGAATAGCCTTCTTTAAAATCATGGCGATAGTATAAGGTTCCTCTCCGGTGGCACACCCTGCGCTCCATATACGCAAACGGCGTGTGCCTGACTTAATCAGATCAGGAATAATATTATATTCGAATGCGTTTAATGAAGCGGGTTCTCTAAAAAAATAAGTCTCTCCAACTGTAAGTGCCGCTGCTAGAGTTTCAAGCTCATCACGGCTTATATCTTTTTTTATTATCTGTTTTGCCAGAGACTCAACATCGGTATAACCAAGGTCTTCATAGATTGATAAAACGGCTCTCTCAAGATCGCTCCACTTTTCACGGGGAAAGTGAAGCCCGAGAGTCTCCTCTATGACAATCATAAGATCTGTCATAATATTTTCTGCTAATAAAAAATTAACCATTCTGTATCTCTGTAAGAGCATCAATGTCGTTTTTTGTATCTATAGAAAGAGTCTTTTCCAGATCATGAATCAGTATCATATCACCTGATATTTTTACGATTCCTTCTATATTATTCATATGCGGGAGAATTTCGTCAGAGTTGACCATTTCATCACCGGAAAGCTCTATAACACCAACAATTGAATCCACAACAAATGCCGCAGTTTTATTTGATATATTCACAATTACTATATAATCATCAATATCAATCTCCCTGGGTGGAAGATTAAGTTTTTTTCTGATATTAAGGACAGGAACGATCTTACCGTGGACATTTATCACTCCAAGCAGAGTGCTTATATTTTCAGGAACAGGCATAATCTCAACGGCATGAATCCCCTTTTCCACAGAAAAGAGATCAATCGCATAGCTCTGATTCATCAGAGTGAAAACGAAGAGTTTATTGAAACTGTTCATTATAATTATATCCTGTAAACTGACGGTGTTTTTATAAATATAATGAATTTTCAGATTTTTTCAATAAAATAAATGGAAGATTTGGCCGGAGAGATTTAAACTTTTAAATAAGTTTTGAATAGTTGCGATCCGCTCCGCCCCCTCTGTCACTACGTGACATCTCCCCCATGAATGGGAGGAGAAATGACAGTAAATATTTCGTATTGCCCTTGCCCCATTTATGGGGAAAGGTGCCCAGCGGGCGGAAAGGGGCGAATAGTCGCCATACATCTACCCGATAAGTTTGTTTATCTCTTCCACGGGCAGACCTGTAATTTCGGAGATCTTACTTACCGGCATCTTTTCTTTTAATAAATTTGCAGCAATTTTATGTTTTTCTATTAAAATTCCAACCTGAATCCCCTCTTTTTTCAGTTGTTCTCTTTCTTTTTTTAATGACGTTCTTAACATAGATTTCACCTCTTCTAAACCTTTTACTTCATCTACAAGCTCTTCCCTGTGGCTGAACATATACTTAAACCAGTTAATAAACAGCGCTGTCTCGGCTGGCTTTTCTGTCTGCAATAAATCGACTATTGTATCAATCTCCTGTTGAAGTTCTTCACTGCTGCAGTTTTCTGTATAGAAGAGTGCTGCAACTGAATTTCTTAATCCCTTCAGGAAATTTTTACCGAATTCATTCTCCGCAATTTTATAATAACTGAATCGCGGAATATATTTATCCGGAATCGATTCTTCAATCAAATTACTCAATTCCTCCGGAGCTGTCCATCTCTTTTCACCGTTGTAAAGCATTATTGGAAATACCGCAGGGAGCTTTTTTAGCTTATAGTTTCTGTTCAGATATTCATATAATTCAGCAATATACCGTAGCATTCTAAGCGCCATAAACCGGTCTACAGTTGATTGAAATTCCAAAAGTATAAATATATATACTTCTTTGTCTTTAAAATATGCTTTAAAAATTAAATCAGATTCTCTGTTTGCAAATTCATCGGTAATAAAACTTTTATCAATCCGCTCAAGAGTATTGTACTCTATGTGATTGATCCAATCCTCATTTACAAAACCTGTTATAAGCTGTCTGACCAACTCAGGATTTGAAAACAATTTTTTGTAGCCGGAATCATGCTTATTATGCTTTTTATTTTTTTTATCCATTACCTCACCTCGTAATATATACGATGGCTAGCTCATGAATGATTAAATTTTTTTGTGTATCGGAAAAAAAGTAAGCCCCGATACGCCGCAGGAAGCAAGGAAAGTTTTATACCTCCCCCTTGACGGGAGAGGATAGGTGGAGGTGAGATATTATACCTCTAATTATATTAAAATTAAACTGTTATTCTTTATAACTGAAGTCTCCCTCCCCTAACCCCTCCCATCAAGGGCGGGGAAGTTAAGAAATTAAACATCTACAGATAATTTCAAACTCTCCCCTATATCTTCATACCGCACCCGGCAGTAAATGACGTGCTGTAAAAATTCCCGCTCTTTTCAATAATTGCTGTATAATAAACACCGGCTGAAACATACCATTCCGGGGAGAAGTTCCAGCTGAATTCCATCCCCGCCATAGCATATGGTTCAAAAGCGTATTTTGATGTTCTGTTATACTTTCCGGTGTAGAAACTTCCGTTCACCATATATGGGCTTCTCTCCGGCTCACCGGAATAGAGATAGTTAAAACTGTATCCTGCATATACTGACGGCGCAGCAGAGAAGTCTTTTAGAAACACATATCTGTATTTTACATTGAGAAGAAGCGGCGCCATCATTGCATACTCAACGGCATCCTTTCCCGGGAAGTAGATGCATCCCAGAGAAACCCCGCCGTCAACGTAATTGTCGAAGAGATCACTCATTGTAAAACTGAAAAGAACACCGAATCCCGGATCAAGATACTTTTTCAGATCTTCACTATTTGGCATAACATACATTGCCGAGGCCGAAACACATTTGCTTACAGGATTACGTCTTTCGATTTTTGCACGCTCGATAAATTCGACTTCTTTTTTCAGAACAGATATTTCTTCTTTTGAAGTAAGCTGTTTTCTCACTGTATATACATCGGACTCTTCATCTACTATATATCCTTCAAGAAGCGAACCATCGTAGAGCGACAATCTCGTCAGCCTTCTGAAGTCTTCGTTATATACAATCCGCTTAAGATTATCTTTTTTAATTGTCTTTTTAGTTCCGTTCTGAACTTTCAGAATGATCACATATTGATTCTCTTCTACAATTTTACCTTCAAGTATTGATCCATCAGTCAGGAAGAGAGATTCAGCACTGGCAGTGTTCTGTGTAACGAAAAGTGTTGAGATCATCAGCATTGCTGTTAGAAGAAGTTTGTTTGTTATTGAATTTTTCATTGTTAATTGTTCGCTCCATAAACTGTTTTTGAAACTATTTTTATATCAATCGGAGGTAGAGAAGTCTTTGCCGTCATCGTATTAAATGAAAGACTCCCTGCTGCATCTGCGGTATAACTAATCAATGAACTGTTTGTGCTTTTATCTGCGATATATACATATTTTCCATTGGGATGTATACCTATATAATTATGCTGAGAACCACTTATTGTTATACCTGGTGAAACACCAATTAAACCACCGGTATTCAAAACACCAAAGTTATAAAAAGATATATCATTGTAAGTTGTATATATATATTTATTTGACGGATGTAAAGCAATATCAGAAGTGGATGTTGCAATCAAATTGTTTATCTGCGTCAATGATCCATCGGAAAGTATATTCATTGACAAAGCTGAGTTTCCAGATGCACAATAAAGGTAATTACCGGAAGAGTGAACAACCAGATTACCCGGAACATCGGTAGAAGTGATAGTTTTCATATCATTCAGAATTCCTGTATTTCCAACCCCATATGAACGGATTTGATTTGAAATATCCTTTGCAACAAATACCCTTGTTCCTGAAGGATTAATTGCTATTCCCTGACTAATACCTGAGACATCTGTTGTTATACTATTATAAACAAGTGACCCATCCGGATTAATGTTATAGATATAAACGCAATTTACGCTGCTTGCGCTGCTTATTGCATAAAGATATTTACCGGATGGATGTACCACCAGGTTTTGATATGCAACTGCTCCATTAACCAATGGAGCTAGAGCTGTAAGCGCACCGTCATCCTCTGTTTTGTAACATAAAATGGAACCAGTTGCGGCAACATATATATAATCTCCCGATGGGTGAACCGCAATTCTCTGGGACGCATTAAGCCCTGTAACAGGCGCGCCTATCTGCTGAAATGAACCGTCTTCAAGAACCTCATATGAATAGAGTGAGCTGGTTGTTGTAACATACCCGTAGTATTTAGTTTTCGGCGCTACGTCACTGAAAGCATCGTTAAACATATCATCGCATGCGGTAAGTGCAGATACAATAATTAAGACTGCATATAGTATGAGTTTCTTCATCTGTTTTCTCCGTTTATAATTTTTGCCGTAAGTTTCATTATTATTTAGTTGCCATATACTGTTTTTCCGCAGATTTTTACATGTAAGGGATTGGAAGGTGAACAATCCGCTGTTAAAGATTTATAAGTAAGACTTCCGTTTAATTCGGCAGTATAACAGATTAAAGATTTATATGTTCCACTCGATTCAGTAGTATAGACATATTTCCCGTTCGGGTGTACCTCTATATAATTCTGCGCTGCAGCAGGCAGGGTATTATTATCTGAAATTTTATACAATGTACCGGTATTTAAAATACCGTAACTTAGTGATGCTACACTTGCTGGATAAGGCGTTATATATATGTTTTTTGCAGTTGTGCTTACCTTAACATCATTTGCCCATAAGAGATTTATAAGTGTTATTTGTGTCAATGATCCATTTGAATTAATATTAAACTCTTTTACATCGGTGCCATTAAATACAGCATAGAGGTATTCCATTGATTGGTGAACTGCCATGCTGATAACCCTAGAACTATCACCATAGGATATTGAGGTGACATAAGTCAAATTTCCATTATCACTAATTGTGTATGATTCAAGGTATGAACTTGTACCATTTGTATATGATAGAAAAAACTTCGAACCTGATAAATTAATTGCTATTGCACAGGAAGTCGTGCCAGGTATCAATATTGTCCCAAGATTAATAAGTGTCCCGTCGGGATTTATACTGTAGATATTAATATTAGGTGCAACCCGGGATATTGCATAAAGATATTTCCCCGAGGGATGAATCACCATGTCGTAATTTACAATTCCATTAACTAACGGTGCAAGTGGCGTAAGGGCACCGTCATCACCAGTTTTATAGCATAAAATTGATCCGCTTGCAGCTACATAAATAAAGTCCCCTGAAGGGTGAACCGAAATTCTCTGAGGAGATGTTAGCCCTGTGACAGGTGCACCTATCTGCTTGAATGAACCATCTTCAAGAACTTCATTTGAGTAGAGTGAGGTACCTGCAATTACATATCCATAATACTTAACTTTTGACTTATTGTCATTGAATGCATCGTTAAACATATCATTTTCACATGCGGTAAATGCAGATAGTATTATTAAGACAGCACAGAAAATAAATCTCTTCATCTGCATACTCCGTTTATAATTTCTATTGAATTTTTCATTGTTATTTGTTGTTTCCGAATACAGTTTTTGAAACTATTTTTATATCGAAGGGAAGTTCTGCTGTTTTTGCCGTCATCGTATTATAAGCAAGGCTTCCTGCTGAATCTGCGGTAAAAGATATTAATGAACTATTTGTACTTCTGTCTGCGAAATATACATATTTCCCATTCGGGTGTACTGCTATACAATTTTTTGTAGAGGAGGATATATCTGAATTTACTGAAATCTTTAATAATGCCCCATTATTCATAATACCAAAATTACTAAAAGTATATGAAGCACCTTGATTAGTTCCATAAAGATATTTGTTTAACGGGTGTAAAATAATATCAGAACTGCCTGCACCTGACAAATCGTTTATTATCGTCAATGATCCATCCTGGAGTATATTCATTGACATTAATGAACTTGAAGTAGCACAATATAGATAATTACCTGAAGGGTGAATAATAACATTCTGGACAACATTAGCTGCTACCAATCTATTTATATAATTTAACTTCCCGTTATTTTCAACCTCATAATAACATATATATTGAGAACCGTCAATGGCTTTTGATCCATAAACCCATGACCCTGAAGGACTTACTGCAATTCCACGATTAAAAATATTTGTCCCTGTATCTATTGTTTTACTATTATAAACAAGTGAGCCATCCTGAGTTATGTTATAAGTATAAAGTGAATCAGCCGTGTTTATTGCATAAAGATATTTACCTGAGGGATGAACCGCCATATTTTCATTATCAATTGTATTTATCAATGGAGTAAGCGGTGTAAGCGCTCCGTTATCTCCAACTTTATAACACAATATAGAATTCTTCACGGCAACATAGATATTATCACCAGAGGGGTGAACTGCAATTCTTCGAGGTAATGTAAGCCCTGTAACAGGTGCGCCAATCTGCTGAAATGAACCGTCTTCAAGAACTTCATATGAATAGAGGGAGCTGGTAGTGGTTACATAACCGTAGTATTTAACAGATGATTTGTTGTCACTGAAAGCATCGTTAAACATATCATTTTCACATGCGGTAAAGGCAGACAGAATTATTATGACTGCGCATAATATAAATCTCTTCATCAGTATACTCCAGTTAAAATATTCCATAAAATACTGATGAAATTCAATATTTCCGTAAGCGGTTATGCACATAAAGTATATCCCGCATCAGAGTCAACTAGTTTTTAATACGCTACAACAGTAAAACATGCCTGTCAGTTTGGGATAGTTTAAAATAATGTTGACGGTTATTACAGACTCCATTGAAGTGATCTGTGAAGAATCTTTAGCTTTTGTATAATAAAATCACCGTTATCTTAACACTCATCGATACTTCCGTATTCTGTTTAAGAAATTATTACGCATATTCCGTTTCGAAACAGTTAACTCATCTGAAAATTCATTTATAAATACAAACTTAATGGAAGAAACCTGCTTTCAGCGGGGCTTATAATCTCTATCTGTACACAACATAAAAATTTCTGAAGTATTTTAATAGTTAAAGGAGAAGCCATGTTTAAATTAAGACTTACAGGCGCTATTGTTTTATCAGCAATTATAGTAATCTCAACAGCCTGCGGAGGAGCTGGCAGCAGCAGCGGTGGAACTGCCCCTGACGGTAGTTCTGTACACTCTTCGATCTTTGTCAGTAAAAGCGCCATCGCACCTGGTGCTACATGCGCTAACGGCGGTGTACAGATCGATATGGGTTTTGACAACAACGGGAACGGAGTACTTGATACAGCAGAGATAACTCAGACCGATTACGTATGCAACGGTAAAGACAGTCTTATTAAGGTAACCAGTGAACCGGCTGGAAGTAATTGCCACTTCGGCGGGCAGAAAATCGAAACAGGTCTTGATACCAACGGCAACAATGTGCTCGATGCAGCCGAGATTCAAAGTTCTAATACATCATATATCTGCGATGCAGATCCGGGTACTACACCATATGTAATTTACTCTACACCTCAGCCGAATTTATCAGCAGCACGGAATGAAATAACCAAATTTGATTTTTATTTTAATGAAGTTATGGACCCCGCAACAATAATCGCTGCTAATGTTATGCTTAAAGACGAAAAGGGTAATACAATACCTTCAACAATAGTTCATAATGAAAAACATGTTACTATTACACCGAATAATAAACTCCCTCTCGGGAAAGTTACTGCACATATATATCAGGATGTGAAGAGTCTCTCGGGAGCGACAATGCAGTTTAACTACCAGTGTACGGTAAATCTCAATCTGGTTTGGGGGACACCTCAGATGATCGAGAACTCCGGTGGAGTATTCTCATATCAAACGGCTCAAGCCCGCCCTTCATATGACCCAGCATTCAGGCTGGTAACTGCCCCATCTGGAAATATCTCCGCGGCATGGATTCAGAACGGACTCCGGGCAAACTGTTTTACGCCGGGAAGCGGATGGGGTACTAGCCAGCTCATAATTAATATTGATACATATTTCGATATTGCAATTGATACTTCGGGTAATACAACAATAATATATCTGCAATCTGATGGAACTAGATCTAATCTCTGGGCAATTCGTTATACAAATGGAAGCGGATGGGGCACTGCACAATTAATTGAAACCAATAATGCGGGTAGTGTTCAAACGGGTGCTAAGGTCATTACTGATAGTGCGGGAAATACAACAGTTGTATGGCCGCAATACGATGGTACAAGATATAACCTTTGGGCAAACCGTTTCACAGCAGGTATATGGGGAACCGCTCAATTGATAGAGACTAGTGATGCAGGGAATATCATTCCTGTGGGCATTAATCTTGTAGCTGATACTGCAGGAAATGTAACGGTTATATTTTTACTAGATGATGGTACAAGATATAACCTCTGGGCAAATCGTTTCTCAGCAGGAAACTGGGGTACTGCTCAACTGGTAGAGACTAATAACACAGGGAGTGTTGATTCATATAAGATTAATCTTGTAACTGATATTGTCGGTAATGTTACTGCTGTTTGGGGGCAGTCTGACGGCACAAGAAATAATATCTGGTCTAATCGTTTCTCAGCAGGTATCTGGGGTACTGCACAGTTGATAGAGTTTGATAATTCAGTAAGCGCAATCAACGGAGATTTAGTTGTTGATGCTTCTGGAAATGTCACAGCAGTATGGATTCAAAATGGGATCCGATCAAGTCTCTATACAGGCGGCAGCTGGAGTACTGTTCAACTCATTGAAAATAATTCAACTATTGCAGACTTAAAACTTGGCAATACTTCTACGGGTAATGTTACAGCGGTATGGACACAAACAATTGCCGGCTTTAAAAATATATGTATAAACAACTATATACCTGGCGTTGGTTGGGGAAGCTCTCTGTACTATGATTTTAGTAAAAATTACATAAGTCAAGATCTCAGGATAGCCATTGATTCCTTAGGGTTTGTCACAACCGTATGGACAGAGAACTATGGATCTTTCAACAATAACTTATTAGCAAACTGTTATTCACCGGGAAGTGGTTGGGGTACTGCCATTCCTCTGGTTACAATAAATCATAGTTCAAAATATATGCCTCTCATTAGTATGGACTCCAACGGGAATATCACAGTAGTCTATCCACAGAACACTGATGAGTTATATTCAAGTCCTACTTATAGTCATATGTGGTCAGCCACACTTCGTTAGAAATAATATACTCAACGGGCACAGATACAAATCTGTGCTCGTTTTCAACCTCATGATACATTTACAAAAATAACTGCTTCATATATTTCTAAATATCTATATTTCCGATAAACTCTACTAAACTTACACCATTCAGATAGTGTTCCCCTCCGTTGCAGCAGGTGTATCCCTCCGCCCCTCTGTCACTACGTGACATCTCCCCCTTGGTGAAAAGGGGGAGAGATGACAGGGAATATCTCGTATTGCCTCTCCTCCCATTCATGGGGGAGATGGCCAGAGGCCAGAGGGGGCGGAAAGTGTTCGATTAAAACAAAATATTCCTACATCTCCACAGTCCCGGTAAACGCATCAGCCGTCGCCTCAAGCGTAGTCCACTCATCAGAGAAGAGACCGTCTATCATTCCGAAGAACTGAGGGAACTCCTCTTTGATATAAAAGCGTGAAGATAGAACTCTGCCATAATAGAACGCAGCTTCGCTATTATCTGCAAGAATTGCTTTAAGTTCGTCACCTTTTTTATCACCAACAAAAGCCTTCATTTTAGGAAACGCAACGGATAAGCTCCAAACATGCATCCATGCAATGGCGAGCATATAGATTGCCTTTCTGAATTGTGTCGCACCGGAAAGAATCCGGCCGAACTGAAACTGCCCGGTCCACTCCTTCATCCGCTCAACATATTCATCAAGACGTTCAACAGCTCTTTCAACCGGTTCGATGTATGAATCATTTACTCCGTTTTTATATGCTTCATCAATTGCTTTTAGAATTCTCTTTTTAAACGCATTGTAATTCAGCTGATCTTTATTCATTAAAAGCTTTCTCATTACAAGATCCATCCCCTGAATACCGTTTGCTCCCTCAAATATACAGAGAATCTTTGAATTACGCATCATCTGCTCTACAGGGTAATCACTGCAGAAGCCGTATCCCCCGAAGACCTGCATCGCCTCAGATGTAATCAGAACATTTCTGTCGCTGCATCCGGCCTTGCAGATTGGAACAAGAAAATCAACAAGTCCCGCGGCCTCTTTCTGTTCGTCACCGGTGAGAACCTCGGCAAGATCCATGTTATAATACATATTATAAATCAGCATTCTCTGGGCATCCACATATGACTTCATCCAGAGAAGCATTCTTGAAACATCGGGATGCTGAACAATTGGAACCATCGGTGCTGCAGGGTTTGTCATATCCTTCAAAGCTGTTCCCTGTAGCCGGCCCTTGGCATAAGACGCCGCGTGAAGATATGCCGCCGATGAAACTCCCTGTGCCTGACTCGCTGTCCCCATGCGGAAATCGTTCATCATCTGGAACATGATCTTCATACCTTCACGTTCTTTTCCAAGAATGTATCCCACACAGTTGTCTTCATCCCCGAAACTCATTGTACAGGTTACGCATCCCTTTATCCCCATTTTATGTTCAACACCGGTACATTTAACATCGTTACGTTTGCCGGGATTGCCCTTTTCATCGGGAATAAATTTTGGTACAATAAATATCGATATACCCTTGGTCCCCTCGGGATCACCTTCGATCCGTGCCAGTACCGGGTGGGCAATATTTGAATAATAATCTCCATCGCCGGCAGAGATGAATATTTTCTGACCTGTAATTTTATATGTTCCGTCAGGCTGCTTTACAGCTTTAGCGGTGAGTCTTCCAACATCGGAACCAGCCTGCGGTTCAGTGAGATTCATTGTTCCGCCCCACTCACCCTTCATCATTTTTGGGACAAATACTCTCTTAAGTTCATCCGATCCGAAATTCGAAATAAGCATCATCGATCCGTGCGCAAGTCCCGCATACATAAGAAGAGGCTGATGCGCGGCACTTACAAACTCCATATGCACAGCTCCAACCGCCATGGGAAGTCCCATACCTCCGATCTCCGGCGATTCGACAATCCCTATAAAGCCCGCGTCGTAATACGCCTTCAGCGGTTTCTTTATCGCATCAGGAAGTGTAACAGATCCGTCTGCTCCATTAAATGAGCATCCGGTTTTATCAGCATCTGCAAAGTGCGGAAAACATTCGTTTACGCAGATGTTCTCAACCAGATCAACTGTCGCCTCAAATGTATCGTGATCAAATGCGGAGAACTTCTCATATGAAGTGAGCGAATCAACATTCAGTATTTCATACAGAACAAATTTTATATCTCTTGTATCTATCAGTGGATTATTCATAGCGATTATTCCTTTTCCTTAATGCTTCCCCGAAACTCCGTTTCGGGGAGCGCAGGGAGCCCTGCGGGAGCTCTTTTAGGGGCTGCCGCCCCTATAACCCCGTCAAAGACTGAGTTATTAAACTATATATCAATATTTTCCCATCTTTTTCTCCACCATCTTTTATGGGGGAGATGGCCAGAGGCCAGAGGGGGCGCAAGAGTTTTAAAACACATTCTGTTTTTTAAATTCAGCAATATAATTTACTCTCCGCCCCTATCCGCCCGCCGGGCACCTTTCCCCATGATGAGATGGGGCAAGGAAACTTCGGTAACTGAGTCTGTCGAAGTTTTAAAACTGCCCGCTCACTCTTGCAATCTGATCCTTTGCTAGCTGTACCATATCTTCTATTACTTCTTTACACGATTTAACATCATGAATTCTTCCCATTGACTGGCCCATCATCATCGGCGCGATATCAACATCTCCGGTATCCCATGCCTCCTGACATCTGTTCCCTGTGATAAGAGGAGCAAGTTCGGCAAGACCGGCGCCCTTGGCCTCGGCTGCAAGAATCTCTCCGACAATTTTATTTTTGATTGCTCTTCCCTGAAGATTTATCGACTTGCAGATCAGAGTTGTATCATTTTCCTGTCTTTTAATTATCTCGTTCTTGATATTCTGGTGCACCTGACACTCAGTAGTTGCCATAAAACGTGTAGCCATCATAACACCCTCAGCTCCAAGCGCAAGGGCTGCCGCGAGAGATTTACCGTCAGCTATACCTCCAACTGCAACAACCGGAATCTTTACAGTTTCCGCAATCTTCGGGGTGAGAACCATTGTAGTAACATCATCATTAAGAGGATGTCCGCCCTCTTCTATTCCTGCTGCATATATTCCATCATAGCCGGCTTCCTCCGCATGCTGAGCATGTTTCACCGAACCTACTTTATGAAACATTTTTACGCCCGCTTTTCTGAGCATATCCATATACTGCTGTCCCACTTTATCAAGAGGTGTTCCGGAAACTTCGATTCCGCCAACTTTCTCTTCGGCACATATTTCAAGATTTCTTCTGTGATCATCCATGGTGATGTGAAACGATGGAAGTATTGTGATTCCCACCATAAAAGGTTTGTCTGTGAGCTTTTTGGTTTCACGGATTGCTTCTCTAAGTGCATCGGCAGTTTTGTAGTTTCCAGCTGTGAGGTTCCCCATTCCGCCGGCATTTGAAATTGCAGCTGTAAGTTTAGGCTCACCAACCAGGTACATCGCTCCGCATATAACTGGGTACTTGATTCCGAACATCTCTGTAATTCTTGTCTTCATAATTTTCCTCTTTTATTTAAATTCAAATTTTTATTCAGTACAATTTTATGTACAAATTTTCAAAAATAGTAGCGGTTAACGATTTGATTAAACCTTTTCTGTCATTCCGGTTTTGCAGCTTCAATTCATGCAAATACCGGAATCTCCTTAACAATACTTTACCTGTGAGATTCCGGCATTCCGCTATCGCTCCAGCCGGAATGACAAATAACTAATTCAACGTTAACAGCTAAAATTTAATCAGTATACCGTTCCTCTAATCCCGCTTTCTTAAACGCGGCATCAACAACATCGCGCCCCATGTTCAGCATGGTTTTAATTGCTGTATTTTTACTCACCTCATCGATAAGGCCTACGCATAAAAGCGAAGCAAATCCGTGAGTAAATATCGACATCCGGTTCATAACCTCTCTCCGCTCTTTATCCGGGAGGAGCGATATAAGCTCATCTCTATCTAGTTCATTGGTTAGCGCTTTAAGAAAATTTTCAAGCATAGCCCTTGTCTCTCCGCTATCAAGAAGGAGAGCGCGGAACAGCTCACGGTTCTCCTGTGAAAAAAGGACAAGTCCTGTACCCATATTAAGAAATACACTCTTTGTGTAAGGCTTCATTGTATATTCAAGCATCAGCTTTTCTGCGCGTTCAAGCACCTGTTCTTTTAGATCATCCATCGAACTGAAATATGAGTACACTGGAGCCGTTGATGAATTGAGTTCATCGGCAATTTTGCGGGCACTGAAATCACGGAATCCGCTCTTCTTTACAATCTCAAAAGCGGTAGTTACTATATCCTCTCTGTTGAAAACTGCCTTTGGTGGCATTGTAACTCCATCATATAAAATATTTTATTAAAAACGAAAACATTCGACACATTTGATCCCCCCTAACCCCCCTTGGATGAAGAAAGGGGGGAATTATCCAGGAAACAAGCTGAGCAATCACCACAATATTAACCCCCTTTCCTGACCCAAGGGGGTCGGCGTACCCGCCGGGGGGATATGTCACCCTGAGCCTGTCGAAGGGTGACGTACTTTACTGCGATCAGCGCCGGTTGTTTTTCGAACATCACTGATTTCACCTGTTATGTAACAGGTGTTATAAAACGTCAATAGTTTTTTAAAAAAAATAGAATATTTATAAAATATCTGCTTAAAGTTTATACCAGACCGGCAAATACATTTATTCACTTTAAAAAAATGAGCTGATTTATAAAACCAGCATCTCCCTGATTTGAATAAATAAGTACTTTTAATAATTGATGATATCTAAAAAAGCAATTTATTTTCACATTTTACTAACCATTTAACAACATTTAACCACATATGTAGAATAAATGTTAAAAAATTTCAACTTTATACATATTATTTTTAAATATGCTTGACTTACTGATCAGTTAGTCAGTAGCTTGATTTATTACTAACTGATCAATTAGTCAGTAAAATAACTTTTAATAGGATGTTACTCAATGAAAAATACTATAAACAAACTTTATGTTGGGATTATGGTATTACTGATGTCTTTCTTTATGACTGCTTGTGAATTAGCTGGTACAGGATTAACCTCTGAGGATATTAAACTTGAATCCGGATCAACCTTTGCTGTTTTCGGCGGAGGAGCTGGAATAACAAATCAGGGAACTCTCACACAAATACTCGGAGATATGGGAACCACCGGAAGTTCAACAATGATCACCGGTTTTCACAACCCTGCTTTCATCTATTGCGAAACCCCTCTTAATATCGGATCTGTTTCAGGTTCAATTTACACAAATGCACCTCAAGGAGATACAGCTTCATTTGCAATTGCAACTGAAGCTGCCGCAAATATACAAAGCGCATTCAACTATCTTGCAGCATTACCTGATGGCACAGATCCAGGTGCCGGTCAGCTGGGCGGACTTACTTTAGCTCCCGGTGTTTACAAATCAGCTGCAGGTTCATTTCTTATAACAGGTTCAGACCTTACTCTAGATGCACAGGGAAATGCAGAAGCAGTATGGGTTTTCCAGATGGCAAGCACACTTACAGTCGGCGCACCGGCAGCTCCACGTAATGTAATACTTATCAACGGTGCCCAGGCTAAAAATGTATACTGGCAGGTAGGAAGCTCTGCGTCTATTAATGGAGCTGGCGGCGGAACAATGGTTGGTACTATTATTTCAAGCGCTGCAATTACTTTTTCCACTGCAGGCAACATGAATGTAACTACACTTAACGGAAGAGCATTGGCAATGTTTGCATCGGTCACTATGGTAAACACTGTAATCAATGTTGATGGCGCCTCAGTGCTTACTCCTGTAGTTCCACCGGTAGTTGTTCCAGCAGTAAGTATAACAGTTACAGGAAGCACTGCGGTTGATGTTGTTCCAGTGGTAAATGGTGCTGGTTTTATAAATGTACAAAACAACGGCGGTCTTGTTACAGTTACTGAAAACGGAATTGGAACAATCAATATCATCAATAATGGAAGTATACTTACTGCAACCAACACTGGTGATGGTGTGATTTCCATAGACAGCACATGTACAGGCACAGTAACTGTTACCAACACCGGTAATGGAAATGTTATAGTACATGCAAGCGGTGCAGCAGCGGTTACATATACTCACACAGGTGATGAAAACGTGGAAGTTACACTTCCAGTTCTTTAGAACAACAAGTTTTTATAACTAAAATATAAAGGCCGTCAAATGACGGCCTTTATATTTTTCTGTTATTTAATGATTTTAATTTTAACTGTTAAAAGATTTTTATTTGTATGTTGCGTAAAAAGCGGGTGTCATATTTTAAGTATTCAGCATAAATTCATTTATCATTTTTACAAAATAATCCATCTTCTTCATTTTTTCTTCATCCAGCAGAGGAATAATAAGTTCTTTTCCCGCAGGCTTTAGAATTTTAAATGAGAGTTCCACCATATAATTATAAAGATTTTCTTTTTTATTCCGGAATAACTCTTCGTACCATTCAGTCCCTTTTAAGAAGTCCTTTCCGTGAATAAAATCAATTATGAATGTCAGCATATGAAGTGTAAACATCTTCGAGTTTGTTATTTCAAAGATACCGTTTTTAATACCTTCCTGTATAATTCCCTCTACTATCATCAATCGCGAAATCATATAGTTATTCACAAATCCATGCAGAATACCCGTCCCCTCGGCTATCTCTCTTGCAAAAATTCTATTCATATCTTCATCATGGGATTCGAAGTGGATACCTATTAGAAAATATATCATAGCGCAGAGTTTTATTTCAAGAGATACATCCCATGAATCTATTTCGGCATCTATCGTTTCTGTAAATTTTGTATACGAGTTACCTACTGAATAATGGAAAATATTTATATAAAGGTTTTCTTTACTTTCGAAATAATAATGCAGCAGAGCCTGACTAACACCCGCAATCGATGCAATTGAATTCATCCTTGCACCGCTGAATCCTTTATCTGCAAATTCTTTTTTAGCAGCCTGAATTATTTTTCTTTTTGTTTCTTCGCTGTCTTTAATCTGATGCACCTTTAATTACCCTGACAAGTTGATTTAACTGCTCAAAAATCGCAGGTAATTATACTTTCCCCCGCTCCTTCGGTGCGGGGGAATACATTACACTACAAGTTTAAAAGTAGATACAATTTGATTGATCAATTAATCAGGATTATAGTTAACATGTCAAGAAGAAAGATTTCTATTGAAATTCATTTTCAGCATCTTTTCATTTTTTATTATTTTCTGTTTAACGATTGTCTGAAACTTCTGAAAAATCGCAGGTAATTATATTTAACCCTTATTCGAAGGCGCGGGAAAAACAAATTTTATCAGCAGATTTTGAATAGTTAGAGTTCACATTATTTAGAGAAGAATGATTCAACTAGTTTAACAAGCTCTTCGAAATTTACAGGTTTAGTAAAAAAGCCGAGCGGATTAAGATCCATTGCCTTTTCCTTTATTTCAATATCTGAATATCCTGTAGTAAAGACAAACTGGATTGTTTCTGCGGAATCAGCCAGTATCAATTCAGCTGCCTCAATACCATCCATTTTGCCTGCAAGCCGTATATCCATAAGAACAAGATCCGGCTTAAACTTAATGGCAAAATCAACTGCCGCTTCACCTGTTGAAATACACTTTAAAACATTATACCCCTGGCGGATTAACATTGCTTTCATAAACATCGCTGTCATTGCTTCATCCTCAACAATAAGCACTGATAATATATTCATGTTTAAACTCTTTCCTCATATATATTATCTTTAAAGGATATTGTCCATTTCATCCCGGCTGCTGTATCGAGTTTAAATTCTCCCTGAAGCTGGTACTCAACTATATTGCTGATTATCTGAAAACCCATCGATTCTGTATTTTCAATATCCGGACTCAGCCCCTTTCCTGCTCCATTATCCCCGACAACCAGTTCTATTTTGCCGGCTTTATCCATTAAAAGGCTTATTTGTAATTCTCCTTTTCTATCACCCGGAAAAGCGTGTTTGGCAACATTCGATATAAGCTCATCAAAAACAAGACCACATGGGATTGCCGTATCAATAAGCACTTCCATATTTTTCATTTTATCTATAATCAGAATTTTATTTCCATTGATGCCATAACCTGAAATTATATTATGAGCAAGGTCGGATAAATAATCCCTAAGATCCAGTTTTGACAAATTCTTGGACTGATAAAGTTTTTCATGAACAAGCGACATTGCCCTTATCCGGTTCTCCATGTTTTTTAAAACTCTTTCTAGCTTTTCATCTGCAGAGAATATAGATTGAAGAGTAAACATAGATATGATTACCTGCAGATTATTTTTTGTACGATGGTATATTTCTCTTATCAGTTCCTTTTTTTCATCAAGTGATGTTCTTAAATCATCCAGAATTTTATTTCTTTCTGTTATGTCCTGAAGTGTCCCGAATATTTTAATTACATTGCCTGTAGCATCTTTAACGGGACTCATAGCCCCGGCAAACACAAGAGTCTTACCACTCGCTGGAGTTAGATTAAACTCATAATCCACATTGTTACCTGTATCAATAGCTTTTTGAGCAGCCCGCTGCAGCACAGCTGCCTCTCCGGAAGTGTAGTATGCGGCCTCCTCCTCTGGAGTTGGCGGACCAAGATGCGGATCCCTTTCATACATCCTGTACACCTGATCAGACCATGTTATTTTCTGATTAGTAAGATCGAATTCCCAGTCTCCAACCCGCGCCATCGACTGTGCTTCTTTGAGTCTGCGTTCGCTTTCTATCAGGGCTGTTTCAGCTATTTTGCGCTCAGTAATATCAGAACCGACGGCCAGTATCTCTACAATTTTAGAATCACTGAAAATCGGTTTATTTGACCATGCCATCCAGATCCGCCGGCCATCAGAGCATACATTCTCATTAATATTGTAACTATACTGTTCCGGACTATCAACTATATCCTGCACAAGTGTGGATAGATCGTGGCCATGCAGATCTATTTCCGGAACAATAATGCTGACATGTTTACCGATAACTTCTTCTGCAGTATATCCGAAAAGATTTTGCGCGTATTCATTAAAAAACGTAAGAGTTCCATCACTTTTCCAGCGGATAATTGCGCTATTGGCATTATGAACCAGCTCCCTATATCGTGCCTCACTCTCTCTCACAGCAGATTCTGATCGTTTACGTTCGATTGCATATCTGATGGACCGTATCAGCTGGCCGGTATTTACCTCTCCCTTTATAAGATAATCCTCAGCACCGTGTTCAATTGCAGCCAGTCCGGTTTCTTCATCATTTAATCCAGTCATAACAATTATGGGGACAATACTTTTAGTCTTTATAATTATAGTATCCAGTGTTTCAAGTCCGCTGGAATCGGGGAGATTTAAATCGAGAATAACAGTATCAAAGTTATAACTACTTAAAGCTGATACAGCTGCTGATATTCTTTCCACTGCTGTGACTGCATAGGAAATCTGCTGACTCCGCTTCAACATTTCAATTATAATCCTGGCATCCCCCGGATTATCCTCAACAAGAAGCAGATTTAAATCAGAGCCGGACATTTTATTTTTCTCCTGAAGGAAGTTCAACAATTCCGAACCAGAAGTTTTCTATCGATTTAACTACACGCATAAACTGATACATATCGAGTGGTTTTACTATATAGCAATTCGCATGAAGATTGTAAGTAACAATAATATCCATCTCGGCATTTGATGTTGTAAGAATAACTACCGGTATGCTTTTAAGATGTTCGCTCCCCTTTATTTCCGCCAGCACCTCCCGCCCGTCTTTCTTTGGAAGATTGAGATCCAGAATTATAAGATCAGGGCGCGCGACATCTTTGTATTTATCTTTTTTTAAGAGGAAATCCATCGCCTCCACTCCATTCTTTGCAACAAACAGGTTGTTTAGAAGTTTTCCCTCTTTAAGTGCTTCACGTATAAGACGGACATCACCCTCACTGTCTTCAACAAGCAGAATATCTATTATTTTCATTGAATCGTTCATTGTATACCTCCAGGTATGGTGAAAAAAAATGACGAGCCTTTTCCTGATTGTGATTCAATCCAGATTTTGCCCTCGTGCCGCTCCACTATTCTCTTACAAAGCGAAAGACCAATACCGGTACCAGGATATTCATCCTGAGAATGAAGCCTTTTAAAAATAGCGAATATCCGGTCAAAATACTGTTCTTCAATTCCTATGCCGTTATCATTTATACAAAATTCATGATATTTCCCGATTTCTCTTAAAGAAATTTTAATTAACGGCGTTACCCCTTTCCGCCTGAATTTTATTGCATTTTGTATAAGATTCTGGAAAAGGCGCGATATCTGTGATTCATCTGCAACTATAACAGGCATCTCTCCATATTCTACAACTGCTCCAGTTTCGTTAATCTGCACTTCCAGATCTTTTAAAACCCTTTCAAGAACACTTTTTACATCAATTTGTATGAAAGATTTTCCATGGGTCCCAACCCTGGAATACTCGAGAAGCCCGATGATCAGAGACTGAAGCCTGATCGCACCATTCACCGCAAAATTTATAAAATCATGAGCATCAGCGTCGAGTTTGTCACTATATCTTTGTTCAATAAGCTGAAGATAACTCGATATCATCCGGAGAGGTTCCTGTAGATCGTGCGAGGCTACATAGGCAAACTGCTGAAGTTCAGCATTTGAACGTTCAAGCTCTTTCAGGGCTAGATTCAACTGGTCATTGTAGGTCTTCAGTTTTAAAAGGGATTTGACCCTTGCCAGTAGCTCCATTTTGTCAATGGGCTTTGATATGAAATCGTCACAACCGGCTTCTATACCCATTACCCGGTCTTCAGTTTCCCGCAAAGCTGTAAGGAGTATTACCGGAAGCTGTTTATAACGCGGATCATTTTTGATTCTCCGTGTAACCTCAAATCCGTCCATACCTGTCATCATAACATCGAGCAGAATCAGATCTATTGGTTTAACTGAAAGTTTATCAAGGGCTTCCTGACCGCTTTGCGCCGTGACTATCTCATAACCAAAGGGGGCCAGATATATTTCAAGTAATTCAATGTTCTGCGGATGATCATCTACTACAAGAATTACATACTTAGATTCCATACTACATCCCTTAGGCATTTTCTTTTAAAAATTATAAAATCTCACTTATTAAATTTACTAATCATTCATGACAAACTGAACCTGTAACACCCCGCGCATTAAAGGTTATTCCACTCCATGCCTGCCTAAATCTTTAAGTAAACTACACCACTCCAAATTATTAAAAAAATTCACCTTCTACAAATGGCTTATATGATAATGGTAATGAGGCTTCTGGACATAATCAAATAAAGATTGCATTTTAAAAAAAATAAGATCATCCTCAATCTTTTTCATTATCAGTTTTTATAGCAAGGATCTCATCTTTGATTGAAAAGAACGCATCAACTATTTCCGGATCAAAGTGACTCCCTTTACCTAAGTTTATGATACCAAGAGAATCCTCAACCGAAAACGCCTCCTTATATGAACGTTTGGATGTCAAAGAATCGAATACGTCAGCAATTGCAGTAATACGGGCGGTTATCGGGATTTCCAGACCTTTTAATCCATTCGGGTAACCGCTTCCATCCCACTTCTCGTGGTGACACAATGCTATGGTCTCCGCTATACTTATAAATTCAGCATCTGACCCTTTAAGTATTTCAGCACCTATAACAGTATGCCGCTTCATTATCTCCCACTCTGTAGAATCAAGTTTTTCTTTTTTTATAAGGATATTATCAGGTATTCCTATCTTTCCAAGATCATGCATCGGAGCAGCATAAAGAATGGATTCTACTGTACTTGCATCCATACCTATATAATGTGCAACTGCCGCAGCATATCGGCTCACCCGCTTGATATGCGCCCCGGTGTTTTCATCTCTGTATTCAGATGCAATGGAGAGCCGGTAGATTGTTTCCAATGATGCGGCTTTTATTCTTTCAAATGCATGTTTCAACTCAATTGTTCTGCTGGTTACTTCAGATTCCAGTTCCTCGCGATAATTACCAAGCAGGTCATTGTAAGCCTTCACTTTAAGCAGAGATCTGACACGGGCTATAAGCTCCAACTTCTCAATCGGCTTTGAAATAAAATCGTCACAGCCGGCATCAATACCCTTTACCCGATCTTCAGTTTCACGCAATGCTGTAAGAAGTATTACTGGGAGCTGTTTATGTAGAGGATCCTGCCGTATTCTGCGGGTAACTTCAAATCCATCCATACCGGACATCATTACATCTAGCAGAACAAGATCTATCCTGTTTACAGAAAGTTTATCCAGTGCCTCCTGCCCGCTTGAAGCAGTGACAAGTTCATAACCAAGGGGATAGAGATATGCCTCGAGAAGTTCAATATTCTGAGGCTGATCATCAACCACCAGAATTACCTGTTTTTCACTCATTTTCCACCGCTTTTGTGTATTTCATTTTTTATCAGACTAAAACTCACGTAATAAATTTACTGATCTCTTCAGCAAAGGTGCGCGTATTTATCGGCTTCCCTATAAATCCGCTGTTGGTTATATCTCTTAAATCATCCCGGCTTTCCGCCATGACAGAAGCTGTAACAAAAACAATCGGGATGTGCGCTGTACATTTATCCTGACGTAATATCCTTGCAGCTTCGGCACCACTCATATCTGGAAGTCTTACATCCATTATAATTATATCCGGGATCTTACTTCTGGCAATGGCGACTCCGCTGGAGGCATCTTCAGCTTCGAATACTTCAAATCCGGCGATTTCCAGAAGATCTTTTTCCAGCAGAAGATTATTCTTGTTATCATCTACGACTAATGCTCTCTGTTTCATTTTATAAATACCTCATCGATTCCACTGAAATTCATCTGTAAAAAACTTCTTTCCACATTACTATTCAACATCCATGCAGATGATACAGACATCATCCTCAAAATCTTCAGATCCTCTGAAATCCACAAGATCCTGATATATCCCCTTTATAAAAAGTTCGGCAGGTTTATCAAAGTGCTTACGTAACGAACTGTTTAACATTCCGGATTCGAAATCTTCATTCCTGTCATGGTCACGCAGGTTAAAACTGGTTGCTTCTGTAAAACCATCTGTATAGAGTATCAACTTGCTCCCTTTTTCCAGAACAACCCGTTCATTGATATAGATTTTATTCAACTCCCTTGATTCCTGATTATCTATTATTGCTAATGGGATTGCTCTGCTTTTCATATTGAAAATATTTATTCCTGATTCATTTATTATATATGGAGGATTATGCCCGGCGTTTGAATATATAAATTCCCTTGTCTCAGGCTTATAAATGCCGTAAAGAGCTGTAACAAAATTTCCTGCGGATTGATCCCTTAATACATCATTCAGAATTTCAAGAACACTGGAGGGAGTGTTGACAAAATGAGAACTCTGAAGGATGGAGCTCTTTATCATCGCAGTAATAAAAGCTGCCGGGACACCATGTCCCGACACATCACTGATAAAAATTCCAATATCGTTATTATCTGTATTCCTGATAAAATCAAAAAAATCCCCTCCGACTTTTTCCATCGGTTTGTATTTATAAGATATATATGGAACAGGTGACTTGTCAGGCATAAAACATTTCTGGATACTTCTTGCCATATCCAGATCCTTCTCCATGATTTCATTCCGCTCTGTCAGCAGCTCTTTTTCATTTTCAAGCTCAATAGATTTTTCTGATAATGCTTTATTTATTTTTTCAATTTTCTGTTTTTCTTTTTCTAAATCATCTGTTATTTTCGTGAGTTTAACATTCAACTCATTCTGAATCGACAGAGAATGGTTTAATCCTTCTGTTCTCTCTTCTACCTTTTTTTCCAGAGTTTTGTTCAATGAAGCCAGCTCTCTTGTTCTCATTACTACTTCATACTCAAGATTCTCGCGATAATTATTTAATAAATCGTTGTATGCCTTTACCTTTAGAAGTGAACTGACACGCGCTAAAAGTTCAATCTTATCAACGGGCTTTGAAATAAAATCGTCACATCCTGCTTCAATACCCCGTACCCGGTCTTCGGTTTCTCTCAAAGCAGTAACTAGTATTATCGGGAGCAGTCGATATTGATCAAACTTCCTTATCCTGCGTGTAACTTCAAATCCATCCATACCGGACATCATTACATCGAGCAGAACAAGATCTATACGGTTAGCTGAAAGTTTATCAAGCGCTTCCTGTCCCCCTGCAGCAGTGACAATTTCATAGCCTTGAGGAGTAAGATAAGCTTCAAGAAGTTCAATGTTCTGAGGGCGGTCATCAACAACAAGTATTATGTTTTTATCATTCATTCTCTATCTCATTTTGATCATTTTTTTTATTTATAAGTGAAATTTTAATATATTGATTTATCTCATCGGCGAATGTGCGTGTATTAATCGGCTTGCCGATAAATCCGCTATTAGATATATTTTTGATCTCATCCCTGTTTTCCGCCATTACAGAAGCCGTAACAAAAACAATCGGTATATGGGTTGTCATTTTATCAAGACGCAGAATTCTTGCAGCATCTGAACCGCTCATATCGGGAAGTCTCACATCCATTACTATAATATCCGGTATTTCATTTTTTGCGATTGCAACACCGGTGTATGCATTTTCAGCTTCAAAGACTTCAAATCCGGCAATCTCAAGAAGATCTTTTTCCAGCAGAAGATTATTCATATTATCATCAACAACAAGGACTCTTTTTTTCATTTCAAACAACCTCTTCTGCTGTAATAGGCAGCGTAAAACATACCGACGTCCCTTTATTCAATCCATCCGATGTAACTGAGAGCGTGCCGTTGTGCAGCTCAACAAGTTTTTTTGAGAGAGGAAGTCCGAGTCCTGTACCCTCTGTCACCCTGGAATATGGAGTATCAACACGGAAAAATCCCTCAAATATCTTTTCCATATTTTCAGATGAAATCCCTATACCGGAATCCCATACTACCACTTCGATCATTGAACCGGTACTCCGGGCTTTCATACCAATTTCACCACCATCGGGAGTAAACTTAACGGCGTTTGAAAGAAGATTATAAATTATCTCTTTAACCTTAAGATCATCACCCTCGATATCAGGAAGATCTTCAGCTATCTCAAGCTGCATCTGAAGATTTTTTTTACCGGCCATATCCGCTATAAGCATTGAAATTTCATTTAGAAGGCTTTTCATCGGCAGTCTGGATAACAAAAGTTTCATTTTTCCCGACTCAACTTTAGCAGTATCAAGTATCTGATTTATCAGTGAGAGAAGATGCTTCCCGCTGACCAGGACATTGTGCACATATTTCTTCTGCTTTTCATTAAGCTGTCCGAAAATCTCGTCATATAATACTTCAGAAAAACCGTTTATTGAATTAAGCGGTGTTCTCAATTCATGCGACATGTTTGCCAAAAATTCAGATTTTACCCTGGAGGTACGCTTCAGTTCTATAGCCAGCTCATTCAATTCCTCATGAGCCTTTTCCAGTACAATCTCTATATCCCTTCGCTCGGTAATATCTTCAATAGCAAGAAGTATTATCCTCTCCTTGCCGGACTCTCTCTGAATCTGACGGGCATTGAGAAGCATAATACGTTTGCCGATGGAAGCAAAATCGTGTTCAACCTCATAGTTGTCAAATGTTGCTTCTAATGGAAGGATGGTTTCCAGCAGTTTCCTCAGACTTGGAATGTCCCACTGTTTGTTTCCAAGGTCATAAATAAGCTGCCCCACGGTTTCTTCAGGTTTTACTTTAAATACTTCATAGAAGGAACGGCTTGCTGTTACTACTCTCAAATCCTGGTCCAGTGATATCAGAGGTTCGCGAACGGTGTTGATAATGCTCTCGGCAAACTCGCTTACTTCATCAGCAGTTTTTTTAATGATCTCCAGTTCTTTACGTGTCTTTTCCAGTCCGGCTTCTATCTGTTTACGTTCAGTAATATCCTCGATAGCAAGAAGAATGATCCTCTCTTTTTCCAGTCCTCTTTGAATCTGACGTGCATTCAGAAGCATTATCCGTTTGCCGATCGAAGCGAAATCATGTTCAACCTCATAGTTATCAAAGCTTGTTTCCAATGGAAGGATAGTCTCCAGAAGTTCCCGGAGTTTTGGAATATTCCACTGTTTATTTCCCAGGTCATAGATAAGCTGCCCCACGGTCTCTTCAGGTTTTACTTTAAAAAATTCATAGAAGGAACGGCTCACTGAAACAACTCTTAAATTCTGATCCAGAGAGATCAGAGGTTCCCGCACTGTGTTAATTATACTCTCTGCAAATTCGCTCACTTCATCTGCAATTTTTTTAATAACCGCCAGTTCTTTCCGGGTCTTTTCCAGGCCGGCTTCTATTTCCTTACGATCGGTTATATCCTCAATCGCCAGAAGAATGATCTGCTCCTTTCCAAATTCTCTCTGAATCTGCCGGGCATTTAAAAGCATTATCCGCTTGCCTATGGCAGCAAAATCATGTTCAACCTCATAATTATCAAAGGTTGACTCCTGAGGAAGAATTGTTTCCAGCAATTCACGCAGCATCGGGATATCCCATTGTTTATTTCCAAGGTCATAAATAAGCTGTCCAATGGTCTCTTCAGGATTAACTTTAAAAACTTCATAGAAGGAACGGCTGACGGATACAACACGTAAATCCTGATCAAGGACTATTAACGGTTCACGCACTGTGTTGATCATGCTCTCGGTATATTCCCGGGCATCATCTTCGACCCTTTTAATGGAGGCAAGTTCATCAAGGGCCTTTTCCAGCCCGTATTCCATCTCCTTACGCTCTGTGATATCCTCAATTGCCAGAAGAATAATCTTTTCCTTTCCGGATTCTCTTTGAATCTGCCTTGCATTTAAAAGCATTACCCGCTTACCGATAGCAGCAAAATCATGTTCAACCTCATAATTGTCAAAGGTTGACTCCTGAGGAAGAATTGTTTCCAGCAATTCACGCAGCATCGGGATATCCCACTGTTTATTTCCAAGATCATAAATAAGCTGTCCAATGGTCTCTTCCGGCTTAACTTTAAAAACTTCATAGAAAGAACGGCTGACCGACATCACTCTCAAATCCTGATCTAATGTAATCAATGGTTCACGTATGGTGTTGATGATGCTCACTGAGTATTCACGCGCTTCATCTTCAATTTTTTTAATTAATTTCAGTTCTTCAAGAGCATCATTGAGCCCTTTTTCTATTCCGTTGTGCTCTGTTACATCACGGAACACCAGCACAGCTCCTATAATTTCTCCATTCCGATTGCGTATCGGTGCACAGCTGTCTGCAACCGCATACTCGCTGCCATCGCGTGAGATAAGAAGAGTATGGTTTGCCAGACCCTGTATTGTTCCATTTGCTAATGTATCCATAACAGGAACCTTTGACGGCTGACGTGTCTCCTCGTTGATTATATTAAAAATTTCATCAACATGACGGCCTGCAGCTTCATCATAAGTCCATCCGGTTAACACCTCGGCTACTGAATTCAGAAGTGTCACATTTCCATCCTCATCTGTTGCCAACACCGCGTCACCGATTGAATTAAGTGTAACAGCGAGCTTTTCCTCGCTCTCCTCAAGTGTAGCATTGACCTTGTGAAGCTGTTTATTCAATTCCTCCTGAACTTCGAGCATATGACGTGTTTCAATATAGAACAGTTTTCTTGCATTATGTTTAGTCTCGCGATAAATCAGATAAGCGAAAAGAATTACAAAGAACAGTGCCAGAAGACTGATGCCTATAATAGATATAAACATCTTCCTCATATTCATCCGGAACTCTGTGTCGTTCTGTATCAGGATCCCCTTTTCAATCTTAATAAAGCTGCCGATCTCAGCACGGATCGAATCCATAACCTGTTTACTCTTACTGCTTTTTATATTCGTTATTGCTGCCGTCATGCCATTACTTCGACGTAATTCAATGTTGTGTGAAAGGTCAATCAGTTCTGAATCTATCAAGGTCTCCAGCACTTTTAGATTTAATAAATCGCTTTGTCCCTTATTATTGATCACAATCCGGCGTAATTCTATCAGCTGACCGCTGATAAGGTCATGCGTTTTTAAATACGGTTCAAGATAAGACTCATCACCGGTAAGAAGATAACCACGCTGTCCGGTCTCTGCATCTATCATTGCAGACATTAACTCATTTGCAATATCTATTGTAACAAATGTATTCTTCCTCGCTTCACCTGCTTTGTCTATCTGACTGAAAACCCTGAACGATTCCAGAACCACCATGATAAGAAGAAAAATCCCGGCTATTGAAACAGTAATTTTATATCTATTTTTCATTGAAATTTAAACCCCTTTTGAGACTTCACTAATTGGTATCTGATGTCCGCACGACAAAACCATATTCCGGAGAAAATGATGATCAGAGATATAATTGTTTTTTTCCGGTTAGACGGTTCTTTTAGATAGATAAGTTTCTTAATGCTTTTATCTGCAGAAGTATGTTTTCCCGATATTTTCACGGGCTGGTATTTCTGAATATTTCCAGTGAAAAATGAGAATTCGATAAGAGCGGAAATTGTAAAAAAAACGGTAGAATAATTTATATAATCCTCTTACTATTATACAGAATGTCTCTTTTTCACATGTAAATAATCACAATGTTACTCACATTTTAAGATGATTGATCGCTCTATATTATAGTTTCTTGTAATATAAATAGGTTTTTAAAACACCGTGTCAATGACTATATGTCTTCAAATATCCATTTATACGCTCTTAAATGCTAATAATTGCAAATTTTCATGTTTGCGGACTATTAATTATGGTTAATTCTATTTTTTTTTATATATTGAGTATATATGATATAAGATGCTTACTTATTAAACTTCTATATGACATATGAAGGGGAATGTTATGTTTGTTAACACATTCGGTCCTGTCGCGATACATTTAGCCTTCGCGGCAGCTGTGACGCTGGTTATACTGATTCTAACCAATATACTCGGCCCGAAGAAATTCAATCCTGTAAAAGATGACACCTACGAATGCGGAGTTAAGTATTACAACGACGCACGCGGGCATATCCATGTTAAATTCTATCTTGTAGCTGTTCTCTTTATCCTGTTCGATCTTGAGGCGATTTTTATTACTCCATGGGCTGTGATATTCCTTGAATTCAAACGGATGGGTCTTGGACTTTTTATTTTCGGAGAGATGGCTCTGTTTATACTTATACTGCTTCTCGGATATTTTTACATCTTAAAAAAGGGAGCCTTGAAATGGGAATAGAAACACTCCTTGGTGATTCAGTTCTAACTACAAAGATCTCAGACTTTGTCGGATGGTCCCGCAAGTATTCACTCTGGCCATTCCCCTTTGCAACTGCATGCTGCGGTATTGAGTATATGTCTGTCTTAAATTCTGATTTTGACCTTGCACGTTTCGGCGCAGAACGTCCGTCATTCAGCCCACGTCAGGCGGATCTGCTTGTTGTGCTTGGAACAGTAACATATAAAATGGCACCTGTACTATGGCAGATCTATCACTCCATGTCGGAACCTAAGTGGGTCATTTCGTACGGTGCTTGTGCATCGAGCGGCGGGATGTTCCGTTCCTATGCTGTACTTCAGGGAATACACCGTATAATTCCCGTTGATATATATGTCCCCGGCTGTCCGCCAAGACCTGAGGCATTTCTCGACGCATTTATCAAACTGCAGGAGAAGGTGGCGAAGGAATCAATCATTGATCCTAAATACAAGCTAAAGGCCGATTATCTGCAGAATGCTCTCAGCGGATTTACACAACCCGAAGGCAATACAGATAATAAGATAAAAACGGTGCAGCCATAATGAGAGGATTAAAACCTGAACTCAATACTGCTCTAAAGGAACACCTGACCGGTACATGCTACTGGCCTGAACTTTTGATTGAAGAGAATCGCGGAATTATTGTTGTACAGCCCGATGTTTCTGTTCTGATTAATCTGATGACACATTTGAAGACAAATCCCGCCTGTAATTTCAATGTCCTCATTGATCTCACAGCAGTTGATTATCTTAATAAAAAAACTCCCGATGAGAGATTTGAAGTTGTGTATCTCCTCTGGTCTACAGCAACCATGCAGAGAATAAGAGTCAAAGTTACTATTGCCGATGGAGTTAAAGTACCCACTGTCTCCGGAATCTGGAAAGGTGCAAACTGGCCCGAGCGCGAGGTTTATGATCTCTTCGGAATTGAGTTCAGCGGGCACCCTGTAATGGAGAGAATTCTGATGCCGGAGAATTTCCAGGGCAATCCTCTCCGCAAAGATTTCCCGCTTGAGGGGAGAGGTGAGGATTATCTTATCGAATCAATATTGATTGATCCCCCGCTCTCCGGTTCAGGGAATAAATAGGGGGTTACATCTTGACCGAAATAAATACAGACAAAAATAAATTCATCGGGAACAGCCCGGAGGATTATTCCATAAAAAGCGAAAACCTTCTAGCCGGAGCACAGCAGCTTCCCGATGGTATAATGCGTATAAATATCGGACCCTCTCATCCGGCCACTCATGGTATTCTCCAGAATGTAATTGATATTGACGGTGAAACTGTAGTCAAAGCAGTTCCGATAATCGGTTTTGTACACCGTACATTTGAAAAGATGGGAGAGAGTTATACATACAACCAGTTTCTCAACTGCACAGACAGGATGAACTATGTTTCAGCACCAATGAATAATATCGCCTGGACCAATGCTGTTGAAGAGATGATGGGACTTAAAGTACCGGTCCGTGCCCAGGTTGTGAGAACCATAATCAACGAGCTGAGCCGTATCACTGACCATATAATCTGCAATGGAGTACTCGGCGTTGACGTCGGAGCGTTTACAGGACTGCTGTATCTTTATCATTACCGTGAAATGATAACTGCCATACAGGAGAAGATGACCGGAGCCCGTCTTACAACAACATTTACACGGGTCGGAGGTCTGGAGATGGATATCTATCCCGGATTTGCCGCTGATGTTAAAGCTTTTCTGAAAGTTTTCCCTAAGATCCTGAAAGACTTCGAGGGACTCTTTGTGCATAACAGAATTTTCATGGACAGGACCAGAGGTGTCGGCGCAATCGATACTGCAACTGCCCTTTCATACGGATATACCGGACCTAATCTCCGGGCCACGGGGTGCGATTATGATGTACGCAAGGCATATCCCTACCTGATGTACGACCAGGTGAATTTTGATATACCTGTGGGAGTTGACGGCTCGGCCTATGACCGTTTTCTCGTTAGAAACGAAGAGATGCACCAGAGCCTCAGGATTGTAGAACAGCTCATTGACAATATTCCCGACGGACCGTTTCAGCTTGATGACTATCATATCACACTCCCTCCAAAGCAGGATGTATACACTAAAATGGAAGAGCTGATCTATCATTTTAAAATTGTCATGGATGGAGTAATAGTTCCGCCGGGAGAATTCTATTCAGCGGCTGAAGTTGCCAATGGCGAGATGGGATTTCATATAGTTTCTGACGGAGGGAAGTCTCCATACCGCGTTCATGTACGGAGACCATGTTTCTGGTATTATCAGTCTTTCCCGGAACTGGTCGAAGGGGGAATGCTTTCAGATCTTATAGCGGTAATGAGTTCGCTAAATGTCATTGCCGGTGAACTGGATTGCTAGGGATTATTATACGAAAATTTGTCTTATTATATTTTGTCATTCCGGTTTCGCATCTTCAATTCTTGCGAATACCGGAATCTCCTGATCAAATCAGCAGTATGAGATTCCGGCATTACGCTATGCTTCAGCCGGAATGACAAGAAAAGATTGCAGATAGTGAAACATGAATCAAGTTCCAATTTTTTAAAAAGAGGAGTTCAGAATGTCTTTTGTTTTTAATGATGTAATGATGAAAGAGTTTAATCTATGGAGTATTAAATTCCCGGACAATCCCGAGGGACGAAGATCACTTGTCATTCCGGCTCTCCGCCTTGCCCAGAAGCAGGCAGGATGGATCAGCATGGATGTTGTAAATTACGTCGCAGAGATAACAGGAACCGAACCCCTTCAGGTCTGGAGTACTGCTACATTCTACACAATGTTTAAAAAAGAACCAGTGGGAAATAACCTGCTGCAGTTCTGCAACAATATCTCCTGCGGAATCCTTGGCGGAGAAGAACTGATTTTGCATGCATGCAGAAAACTTGGAATTGAAAAAGGAAGTACAACTGCCGACGGCAGGTTTACAATACTTGAAGTTGAATGTCTTGGTGCATGCGGTCATTCACCGGTGGTTCAGGTGAACGACAGGTATCATGAAAATATGACTATTGATAAACTGGATGAATTGATATATACACTTCAGAATAATGAGAACGGAAACATGAAAGATGCCTGAAAGAAGAATAATACTCTATCAGATAGAAGATATCAGAAGCCCTCAGCTTGATTTCTATAAATCAAACGGCGGTTATCTTGCTCTTGAAAAAGCATTAAAGATGTCTCCCGCCGATATAATAGATGAAGTTAAGGAATCCAAACTCCGTGGAAGAGGTGGTGCCGGTTTTCCAGTAGGAATGAAATGGACATTCATAAAACGTGATATGCCGGGACCTAAATATCTTATCTGCAATGCCGACGAAGGTGAACCCGGAACATTTAAAGACAGGGAAATTCTGCTGAAAAAACCTCATATGATGATAGAGGGGATGATAATCGGTGCCTTCGCAATGGGACTTGATGCAGGCTACATCTATATACGCGGTGAATTCAATGAACCCTTCGAGATGGTAAATCGTGCAATCGAAGAGGCATATTCAGCAGGCTACCTTGGAAAGAATATTCTTGGAAGCGGTTTCTCCTTTGAACTGAATACTTATCTTGGAGCTGGTGCTTATATCTGCGGTGAAGAGTCCGCTCTTATGAATTCGCTTGAGGGTAAGCCCGGCATGCCGAGACTTAAACCGCCATTCCCTGCTCAATTCGGACTATACGGCCGCCCCACTACGGTTAACAATGTGGAATCGTTTGCTGCTGTTCCCCCGATCATTATCAATGGCGGAAAATGGTATGCCGATATTGGCACCGCGAATTCAGGAGGAACAAAACTTTTTTCCATCTCCGGTCATGTCGCACGTCCAGGTGTTTATGAAATTCCCATGGGTACGTCCTGGAAAGAATTCTTTTACGATATCGCCGGCGGTGTTAAAGATGGTAAACAACTCAAAGCTGTAATACCCGGAGGAAGCTCAACTCCGATCCTTAAGCCTACTGAAATTGAAAATATGAACATGGACTATGAATCATGCATGGCATGCGGTTCAATGCTCGGTTCCGGAGGTGTAATTGTCCTGGATGAGACTACCGATATGGTAAAACTTCTTTATGGATTACTTAGATTTTATGCACATGAATCGTGCGGACAGTGTACTCCATGCCGTGAAGGATGCAAATGGTTCTATGATATAATTACAAGAATTTATCACGGCAAAGGATGTATAGAAGATCTTGATCTTTTTGTGTCTTTAGGAAAAAATATCGGTCCCGATACAATCTGTGCATTCGGTGAAGCTTTTGTCTCCCCTACTCTCGCTATAATAAGAAAATTCAGAGATGAATTCATTGCGCATATTGAAAAAGGGGGAACTCACTGAATATGGCAACTATAACCATTGATGATAAAGTAATTGAGTTCACCGGTAATCCAAAACTTATTGAACTGGCCCGTGAGAACGGGATTGAGATTCCTCATTTCTGTTTTCATCACGCTCTTTCCATTTCCGGCAACTGCAGAATGTGTGTAGTTGAGATCGGCACACGGCAGCGTGATTCTCAAACAGGTAATTTCTGCCTTGATACTTCGGAAAAAGAGATAGTTAACTTTACAGCCAAACCTCAGATCAGCTGTTCTCAGGTTGCCGTTGATGGAATGGTGGTTAATACTCATACACCAAAAATAGTTGAAGCCCGGAAATCGGTACTTGAATTTATTCTTGCAAACCACCCTCTTGACTGCCCGGTATGCGATCAGGCCGGAGAGTGTGTTTTACAGGACTATGCCTTTCAGTACGGATTCGGAAAATCCCGTTTTACAGAACAGAAGCGGACTTACATGAAAAAGAAAATATCAGATGTTATAACTCCCGAAATGAACCGCTGCATACACTGCGACCGCTGTGCCCGATTTACCAGTGAAATAGTACACGATCACTCATTCGCAAGAACGGGCCGCGGAAACCGTCTGGAACTTGCAACTCTACCGGGAAAAATTATATCTCATAACTACCAGGGTAATATGGTTGACATCTGTCCTGTTGGCGCTCTGACACTTACAGATTTCAGGTTCAAATCAAGGACGTGGTTTTTAAAATTCGGATTAACTCTCTGCGCATCATGCGGAAAGGGATGCAATATAAAAGTTTCTTTTAAAGATTCCAGAATTTACCGTTTAAAACCGGTATATAACGAAAATGTAAACAGCTACTGGATGTGCGATTACGGCAGATTGCGATACGATTTTTTAAATACAAACAGACGCGATTCACATTTTTTGAAAGGGGTTAAAACTCCTCTCGCCTCTACAATAGACGCAGCTGCCGGTATGATTAAATCAGCCTCAAGTATAGGAGTTATTGCAAGTGCCGCGGAGAGCACCGGATCATGCGAATCATTGTATAATTTATTCAGTGGATTACTGCATACACCGAATATTGATTACCGTATAGCCGAAGCGCAGATTAAGACCGACCGATCTCTGCGTAAAGGAGAATTACTGCTGGCAAATGATCCTTATCCGAACAGTACCGGAGCGGAAGCAGCAAAACTTCTCCCGGGACCCGGAGGATTAACTGCACACGAACTTCTAGCTGATCCTCAGAAAGTTGATCTGCTTTTTATAATACTTGATGATAAAATTATTGAGAATGAAGATCTATTAAAGAATCTCTCTAAGGCTAATAAACTTATTATTGCTTCACCCTACAGCACCGGTTGGGATTCAATCGCATCTGTTTCATTTGCATTAAAGGCATATACCGAAACCAACGGATCATTCATCAATATTGACGGTATAACACAGAATTTTGAACCGGTAATGCCGACCCATGGCGAAGCAGAGGATGGAAATATAATATTCAACATGCTGAGAGGTGCATTGGAATGAGTGAATTATTTATTGAAATCCTGATCTCACTTGCAAAGACACTTCTCTTTTTCGGAATTGTGCTCACTGGCGCTGCGTACAGCACGTTTGCCGAGAGAAGATTCGCATCATTTTTCCAGAACAGGATAGGACCTAACAGGGCCGGACCTTTAGGGCTCTTTCAGCCAATTGCAGATGGTGTGAAATTCATAATGAAAGAAGAGGTTATTCCCGGCAATGTAAACCGGTTTTTCTTTGTTGCAGCACCTTCGCTCTTTCTGTTTATCTCGCTCGTCCCATGGTCAGCAATTCCATTTGGCGACACTATGATAATAGCAGGCAGAACAATTAATTTGCAGATAGTTGATCTCAATGCCGGAGTTCTCTACATGATGGCTATTTCATCCCTGGGTGTTTACGGCATCCTTATCGGCGGTTGGGCCTCGAACAATAAGTTTTCACTTCTCGGCGGAGTAAGGGCAACAGCTCAGATGATCAGCTACGAGATTACCATGGGTATATCAATAGCTGCAATATTTCTCATTAGTGAGAGTTTAAGTACACGCGAAATTGTTTTAAAACAGATGAGCTCACCGTGGCAGTGGAATTTTTTTGTACAGCCCGTGGGATTTATAATATTTTTTGTAAGTATGCTTGCAGAGTGCAACCGCAATCCATTTGACCTTGCCGAATCTGAATCTGAACTTGTTGTTGGCTATCATACTGAATACGGAGCATTCAAGTATGCTCAATTTATGCTTGGTGAATATATCAATCTGATAACAGCTTCTGCATTCATTACTCTTCTCTACTTCGGAGGATGGAGTATCCCCTTTGTTGATCTATATAAAACCGGTCTCTCTGTAAATATTATAGGAATTATATCCATGATTGTCTTTCTCTCAAAGACTGCATTCTTTGTTTTTGTATTCATGTGGATAAGATGGACACTTCCGCGGTTCAGATATGATCAGCTGATGCATCTTGGATGGAATATACTTCTTCCATTGTCTATAGTTAATCTGCTGGTGACAGCTTTTGTAGCGGTTATACTGTAATGAAAATTTTCAGATCAAAACCGGAGAGTTTTTTATGTCTATAAATGTCAGGAAAAAGTATCTTAAAAGAATAAATGGAATGAGTTTCATTGATTCGCTTTATCTCCCTGCCATTTTCAAAGGGATGCTTATAACTTTAAAACACTTTCTCTTTACAAAACCATGGACAACACAATATCCCGAAGAACTGAAAGCACCTGTACCGCGTTTCCGCGGCAAACATGTTATGAAACGTGACGAACAGAACCGGGAACGATGTACCGCATGTTACTGCTGTCAGTATTCATGCCCTGCGGATTGCATAGTCATAGTGGCAGCCGAAGTAACACCGGAGATACAGCATAATCATCCCGAAGACAAGTACGCTAAATCATTTGAGATCGATCTTCTGCGATGCATATTCTGCGGATTCTGTCAGGATGCATGCCCCAAGGCTGCAATTTTTCTTGAAGAGGAATATGCACTGGCCGGATTCAGCGACCGGAGTACTTATATTCTTACAAAAGATCAGATGATGGAGAAGAAAGGTGGAAAGGAAAAGATCAGAGTTTGAAGAATATTCACTCTATATATTTTAAATGAAAATTATTTTTTGGTCATACCGGCTGAAGTGTAGCGGAATGCCGGTATCTCATACGATAATGTTTACTATGAGATTCCGGTATTTGCAAGCCTGGAAGACGCAAAACCGGAATGACAGAGTTTTAATATTGAATTAAATTTTAATGAATATAAAAGCCGTATTCTGAAAATAAATTTTACAGGTGTATGTTTATATGGAATCACTAATTAAACCAGTTCTATTTTATTCATTTTCTGCGGCTGCGGTAATTTCCGCGCTGCTTGTCATAATAAAAAGAAATCCGGTGACCAGCGCGATGAGTCTTGTAGTTACATTTTTCAGCATATCAGGAATATACGTTCTTCTTAATTCACAATTTATTGCAATAATGCAGGTCCTTGTCTATGCAGGGGCTATTATGGTTCTTATTCTTTTTGTTATCATGCTGTTAAACCTCCGTTTTTCAGATCTCAGTTTAAAAAACAGAATGGTGACAAAGGCAGCACTTATCATTGCTGTTGTATTTGTAATGGCAGTTTCACTTGTGACTATTGTATCATATGGAAAACTAAGCGGTGAAAGCGGAGGAATAACATCAAAGGTTATCTCAGAAAACGGCAGTGTTCAGATTATTGCGCGGTCCATGTTTTCAAAATACCTGCTCCCGTTTGAACTTGTCTCCCTTCTCATCACTGTTGCAGTTATCGGTGTTGTTATACTCTCAAAGAGCGGACCGGCAGTAAATAAAGAGGAGCGTTCCTGACTATGGATATCACACTTAATCATTATCTGATTTTAAGCGCGGTTCTTTTTTCAATCGGTACCGCCGGGGTTCTTATCAGAAAAAACGCAATAATCATATTCATGTCCATTGAAATTATGCTGAACGCTGTGAATATAACTCTTGTGGCGTTTTCGCGCTACCAGGACCAGATTGCCGGAGAGGTTTTTGTTTTTTTTGTAATGGCCGTTGCCGCAGCTGAGGCAGCCATAGGCCTTGTTATACTTATTGCGGCCAACCGTCACAGAAAATCTGTTGATGTTGATGAGATTAACGAGTTGAGAGGTTAGGAAAATGAACGTTTGCGATTACGCATGGCTGATTGTCCTGACACCGCTTATCGGGTTCCTGATAAATGGTCTTTTTGGAAAATATTTTCATGAGACAGTGATTGGGCTTATCGGATCAATTGCCTCACTGATTTCATTTGTAATCTCGGCAATGATATTCTTTAAATTTACAGGATCATCCCCTCTCGATCAATTTGAAATAAATATTTTTAAATGGATTGCAGCTGGGAAGATAAACATCCCTGTGGCATATCAATTTGATTCACTTTCACTGATTATGATTCTTGTTGTTACCGGAGTGGGAACGCTGATTCACTTTTATTCAATCGGTTACATGAAGGGAGAGAAGGGTTTTGCAAGATATTTCGCCTATCTAAACCTTTTTATATTCTTTATGCTTAATCTTGTTCTTGCGAACAATCTCCTTCTGATGTTCCTCGGATGGGAGGGTGTCGGTCTCTGTTCATATTTACTTATCGGATATTATTATGAAACAGACTATGCTCCGGCGGCCGGCTTAAAGGCCTTTGTTGTAAACCGGATTGGAGACATGGGATTTCTCATAGGTATCTTTCTTGTAATAACAAATTTCGGGACTCTGCATTTCGGAGACCTTGCAAAAATAGTCGGCGCATCACCGGTTAATGTATCACTTATGACCGTAATTACAATTATGTTTTTCATCGGTGCTACAGGTAAATCGGCTCAGATTCCTCTTTACGTCTGGCTTCCAGATGCCATGGCGGGACCGACTCCTGTATCGGCTCTTATACACGCTGCAACAATGGTAACCTCCGGTGTATATATGATCGCCCGGCTTAATTTTTTATACACCCTTGCACCTGCAACAATGGCTACTGTTGCTGTAGTAGGAGGTGCCACCGCGTTATTTGCCGCAACAATCGGTATAATGCAGATGGACATAAAAAAAGTTCTTGCCTACTCAACTGTAAGTCAGCTGGGCTACATGTTTATGGCCATGGGTGTCGGGGCTTTTTCAGCCGGTATATTTCATCTTGTTACACATGCTTTTTTCAAAGCTCTTCTTTTCCTCGGATCAGGATCGATCATTTATGCACTGCATCACGAACAGGATATGCGCAACATGGGCGGACTGTGGAAAAAACTCCCTGTTACTTTTTTTACATTCTTAATGGGAACCCTTGCAATAGCCGGTACACCTCTTTTCTCCGGATTTTTCAGCAAGGATGAAATTCTGTGGAAAGTATACAATTACAACTTCTATCTCTGGTGTGCAGGAGCTCTAGCGGCAGTGATAACTTCGTTCTATATGTTCCGTCTTGTATACCTGACATTTTCAGGTACAACGCGCTTTCACGAACATGAGGGACACCATGTGCATGAATCTCCTAAAATTATGACAATACCACTTGTTATTCTTGCAGTTCTCTCCATAATTGCCGGAGTGATGGGATTACCACATCTTCTCGATGCATTTCATTCCGGAAATATATTTGAGCATTTTCTTTCAAGAAGTGTACACGACGCCGACGTAGTAATCTACGGCAGCACTGTAGAATGGAAGATGATGGGTATCTCTGTGGCTGCGGCACTGATCGGATTTCTTACAGCGACGATAATATATCTGAAAAACAGATATGTCCCGGGTGATGACTCAACGATCACCGGAATAAAAAAAGTTATATATAACAAATATTACATTGATGAACTCTACCATCATACAATTATTTCCGGTACAATAAACTTTTCAAAGACAGTACACAAATACTTTGATGTTCTGATAATTGACGGGATTGTAAACGGAACAGGAAAAATAATTCTCCGCATTGGAGAGAGATTGAGAATACTTCAGACAGGAGTTGTTCACGATTATATGTTCTCCATGATATTGGGAGTTGCGATTCTATTTGTTTATATTCTGACTTACAGGTTTTTTTGATGCAAATATATTTACACACGGCACTGGAGGCTGTTGATGTTTGAACCCGGTTTTCCAATACTCTCACTGATTATTTTCCTGCCCATGGCAGGTGTTCTCCTGATACTGCTTGTTCCGGGAACAAGAACAGCCGTTATCAATACTATCGCTGTAATTTCCGGCAGTATATCTTTATTCTTCACCCTTATTATGTATGGAGGATTCAAAGCAGACACCGGAGGCTATCAATTCGTAGAACGTTACTACTGGATCAGGGAGTACGGCATCAGTTTCCATATCGGAGTTGATGGAATATCACTTTTACTTATTACTCTCTCGGCGCTTCTGGGATTACTTGCAATTATATCCTCATTCAAATCAATTAAAACACGATACAAAGAATATATGATTACTCTTCTCTTTCTCCAGTCCGGTATGACGGGAGTTTTTGCCGCTATGGATATGTTCCTGTTTTTTATTTTCTGGGAAGTTATACTTATTCCAATGTTTATACTGATCGCTCTATGGGGAGGTAAAGAGAGAGTTTATGCATCGATAAAGTTTTTTCTATTTACGCTTTTCGGTTCCACCCTTATGCTTATCTCCATAATCTACCTTGCATATATGAGTTCATCGCAGTTCGGTCATATTAGTTATGACTTCAACGAAATTTTTCAGCTTAAGATAGATCCGGGAACACAGCTTATGCTCTTCCTTGCGTTTGCATTGAGCTTTGCAATCAAGGTTCCGCTGTTCCCGTTCCACACATGGCTCCCTGACGCTCACACCGAGGCTCCAACAGCCGGTTCGGTAATATTGGCAGGTGTACTGCTGAAAATGGGAACATATGGATTCCTTAGATTTAATCTTCCGCTTTTTCATGATGCGGCCGTAGTCATGGCACCATATATGATAGCACTCAGCATTGTTGGAATAATATTCGGAGCACTAATGGCCATGGTTCAGCCCGACATGAAAAAGCTTGTGGCATATTCATCTGTATCGCACATGGGTTTCATTATGCTGGGAATATTTTCAATGAACGAGGAAGGGGTATCCGGCGCGGTTATCCAGATGATAAATCATGGAGTTTCAACAGGTATGCTCTTTCTTCTTGTCGGGATGATTTACGACAGACGGCACACCCGTCTTATTGCAGATTATGGCGGAATTGCAAAAACTGTTCCGGTATTTGCAACCTTTCTAATGATTGCTTCTCTTTCATCGATAGGACTTCCGGGGATGAACGGCTTTGTCGGAGAGATCATGATCATGATAGGCGGATTTATGGTGAAACCATTGTATGGTATACTTGCTGCAAGCGGGGTAATACTTTCGGCTGTGTATATGCTATGGATGTATCAGCGTGTAATGTTCGGTCCGGTCACACATGAAGAGAACAAAACATTGAAAGACCTCAGCTTCCGGGAGATATTTATACTTATACCGCTAGTATGTCTGATCTTCTGGATCGGAATTTATCCCAAACCTCTGATGGGCAAATTTAAAACGTCAGTTCAGCAGATTATTCAGCCTTATGCAGATACCGGAATTAACGGCAGCATCAATGAACAATCCGGGAAAAAATAAGATTTACTTAATGCCGACAGGTACTCCTGCCTGCATTATTTCAGTTGTGATAAAAAAAGGAGATGCCGCATGAGCACTGCATTATATGATAATTCGCCTCAGCAGATAATCGCGATTCTCGGCAGTACCAATATAATTTATATTGCACCGCAGATTATTCTTTTAACCGGTGCTCTGATAACAATGATTGCATCGGCATTCCCGGGCAAAAAATTTAAACAGACTATAAATTATCTTCTTACCATGATTTTTCTTTCATCCGCATGTGCAGCCTCTGCATATCTTGCAACGCTCCCTCATGGAACAGCTTTCAACGGCATGGTGAGTTCCGATCTTTTTTCAGGAATACTTAACATCATCTACTGCATATCAACTCTTCTTATCACGGTAATAGCTCATTCTTATTTCAATAAACGCGGAAGATATATATATGAAACCTATTCTCTTCTTCAGTTTGCCGCAGCCGGGATGATGTTTATGACCATGGGGAGCGATCTCATTGTCATATTTATCGGACTTGAAATTTTATCCGTTGCACTTTATGTACTCTGCGGTATCGACACCGCAGACAGAAGAAGTAATGAATCATCGGTTAAATATTTTCTTATGGGGGCCTTTGCATCGGCCTTTCTGCTTTACGGAATTGCATTTTTATATGGAGCGACCGGGACAACCTCACTAATTGGAATTGCACAATTTATCATTGAAAAATCTGTGATTGATAATCTCTATATCTCCGCCGGTATAATACTGATTCTTATCGGTTTCGGCTTCAAGATATCCATGGTTCCATTTCATATGTGGACTCCCGATGTTTATCAGGGGGCACCACTGATCGTAACAGTTTTTCTTTCAACTGCCCCGAAGGCCGCAGCACTAACTGCATTGATTAAAGTAATACTGATTATATCTCCAGCCTCAGCAATATATGGATGGCTTCCAGGTCTTATTGGTGTTTTGGCAATACTCACCATGACAGTCGGTAACCTGATGGCTCTCAATCAGACAGATATTAAACGGATAATGGCATTCTCTTCCATAGCCCATATTGGATATATGCTTGTGGCATTTGCTGTATGTACAAGTGCCGCAGTGGGACCTGTGCTCTTTTATTTTTCTGCATATATACTTATGAATATCGGATTCCTTACAATACTTTCAATTACTGCAAAAAACGAAGACCGCAACCTGACTCTCAATGGTCTTCAGGGTCTGGCGAAGGAGAAACCTTTATTCGGAATATTCATTGTAATTTTTCTATTCAGTCTTGCAGGTATACCGCCAACTGCCGGCTTTAGTGCTAAATTTTTTATTTTCAGCACAGCAATCTCCGCAAAATTATATTATCTTGCTATTATAGGAATTTTGAATTCAGCGGTTTCAGCATATTATTATCTTAGAATTTTATTATATGTCTACATCAAAGATACACCTGAGAACCTGGATCATGGAGATAGTTTAAGCAGTATATCAATCAATGCCGCATGTTTTATAGTGATTCTCTTTACCTCTGCCGGAACAATCTGGCTGGGAATGATGCCGGGGGATTTGATCGAGCTGGCCAGAAGAGCAGTATTTTTCATCTGATTTTAACATTTAACACAGCAGTGCAGCGTTCCGCGCTGCACCGGGAAGATAGTGGAGCGGCTATCCCAAAAGTCTGAAATTTTCATATTTGTCATTCCGGTTTTGCAGCATCAATTCTTGCAAATACCGGAATCTCCTGATTTAATCAGCAGTATGAGATTCCGGCATTTCGTTTCACTACAGCCGGAATGACAGCGAACACACTTTTAGGTCAGCCCCGCTCCCATATCAGCGCAGACGATGCGTGCATGCATGAATTAGTTGTTATAAAAAATACTTTTTAATATTGTGAGGAAATATGGGAGAGATAGTTGCAGTACTCGGAGCATCGGATCATAAGGAGAGATACTCCTGCCGCGCAATAAAACTGCTGAAGGCAAACGGACATACAGTTCTTCCTGTCAATCCGCTATATGATGAAGTCAGCGGACTGCCATGTTCTAAGTCAATCAAAGATATTCATGAGAAAATAGATACTATCACAGTCTACGTCAATCCTAAGATGGGTAATTCTTATTCAGAAGAAATCATATCGGCAAATCCAAAACGTGTAATACTTAATCCCGGATCGGAGAGTTTACAACTGGAGCAGCGTCTTACTGAAGCTGGAATAAAAGTTATTCACGCCTGTACACTGGTGATGCTGGACACAAAAAAATTTTAATATTTTCGTATTATCCAGAATTCGCTTCGACAGGCTCAGCGTGACGCGGTTCAGATATTTACACCTACTGCAAAAACCTACTCATGTAATGTTTCAAATATCCTTCGGACTTCATCACGGTAGTGATTCAGACTTCCCGCTTTTCTTATTTTTTTCTCAATCTTTCTGCTGTCGGGGAAAGAATGTGAGAGATAGTACCAGATACTTTTCATGCGGTCAAGAACATGCGCCGGAGACTGAAGATCTTTTACATATGCCTCCAGTGCATACTCAATAAACTGCTTTATCCGTTCGAACTTTTCTTTATCAGTCCCGGACTTTCCGTTTTTAATCTCCATTGCAAGAAGAGGATTAACAAGAAGCCCTCTCCCTATCATCCAACCTTTGACCAGCGGAAAAGATTCACTGAGTCTGCTGTAATCTTCTAAAGTTTTTAAATCCCCGTTATAAATCACTGGATGTGCCGAGAGCTGAAGAGCAGAACCAAACGCACCGGCATCAACCTCTCCTTCATACATCTGAACACCGGTCCGCGGATGAATCGCAATTTCTTTAATCGGAAATGAATTGAGAATAGGAATAATTTTCTGAAACTCCTCGGGCGAATGCATTCCAATTCTCATTTTTATTGAAACTGCTACGGAGATATCAGTAAAAACTTTTTCCAGAAAGGAAGCAATCAATTCCGGATTCTGCAGCATCGCCGCTCCTTCACCTCTTTTAACCACCATAGCAAAGGGGCAGCCCAGGTTCCAGTTCACCTCGTCGCAGCCGTAGTTTTTAAATTTCTCTGCAAGTGAAAGAAACTCATCGGGCGACTTTGTCAGTATCTGAGGAACTGTTCTAATTCCGGGATTTGACTCAGGCGAGAGAGATTTAATTTTACTCTCACTATCGGAAATTTTCACAAATGGTGCAAGTGCTGAATCGAGACCGCCAAAATGCCGGACGAATGAGCTGCGGAAAGTTCTGTCTGTTATCCCTTTTATCGGTGCAAGCTGTATTATCGGTCTCATTATTTATCCTTTTGATTATTACAGAATTATTTATGGAAATTTCAGTCAATTACTTTAAAGTTTAGAAATATTAACTTGGAACTAAAATAAATTGGCAGATTCTTAAGTGACGATTATATATTTTTGGGTACTATGCATTTTTATGTGTCTGATGACAGCCCTCTAACATATAATCGAGT
>CAYVCQ010000025.1:0-64945 GCA_964450405.1 uncultured Leptospirales bacterium
ATATCTCTACATTTAGTTTAACATATAACGACGTGTGCGACGGGCTATCCCGGCAGGACGCCGGATATAGCCCTTCAACAAGTTCCAATCGGAGCGACATTACAATAAGTTTAAGACAAAACCAGTCTATCCAGAACATAATTTTCCCAACAGTAAAAGCCGCCGCGGCGCCTGAGCGGCAGGCCCTCCGCCTCCTGAGGAGACGGGGGGATCGCAAAGGGGGGTTCGGCAACCCCCCTTGCAAAATTATCTATCAATAAAAATCCCCGCCGGCAAACAGCCGGTACTAACTTTGAGCAAGCAAAGAAAAAACATATCACTTACCATCAACCAGATCCTCATCGCCGGAACTTCTCTTTTCGTCAATAATCCGCGCCTGAGTTATCACATCCTGTGCTCTGAAGAACAGAGGTGAAAATTCTGATTTATTATTTCCCAGATCCTTTTCCGGACATTCATAGGTATACACACCCTTAAATGTTAAGATATAAAATATAGTTTTACCCGGTTCGGGGAGTTTGTAATCCGTTGTTAGTTTTGACAGCTTTAAGTAATTCTCCGCATCCTTAATAAAATATAATCCTGTTTTTCTTGCAGCCTGGTCCTCACCTATCCCGATCATACCGCCGCCTTTACTGAAATAAATACTTATTGTACCCTCAGCAAAGCAGCGGAGACTCAACACCGCTTCTTCATAACCGGTCTCCATAAACACAGCATAAATCTGATCAGGTTTTTCCTGCTTTAGATTCAGATCGGCAGGTTTTACATTAAAAGCCATCTCTCTCATATCAGAAAAAATCTTTTCTATTTTATATTGATGAGGATTTTCTTTACTGAAACAGAGTGAACTTATAATTGAAATTGCAACCGTCATAACAATTATACTCTTTGTCATAATGTTAACTCCTTAGCGATAAGTAATATATAATTTATCTCTTTTAAACCTTTCGATAGGTCTTTATTTAATCTTCCCTAAAAGCCAGGCAATGGTCCCGCCCAGATCTTTCATATTCTCCAGACCTTCGGCGTCATTTTCAACCTCTCCCTTCTCCCTGCCGACACCAAAGTTCCAGTATGTCGAACCGGGAACTATCATCCTCGACATCAGAAACATATGGTTAATTGAATCCATAACATTTGTTGCGCCCCCTCTTCTATTTACAGCAACAGCAGCGCCTATCTTACGTGAAAAAAGATTTCCATTTACCCGGGCAACAAGTCCCGCGCGGTCAATCAGGGCCTTCATCTCGGATGTCATGCCGGCAAAATATGTAGGTGATCCAAGGATTACCGCATCGGCTTCGATGATTTTAGCAATACATTCATTTACAATGTCTGTATCGGTTATGCATTTTGAATTTTTGTTTTTAAGGCAGGAGTAGCAGGCCATACATCCCTTTATCAGTTTTCCGCCAATCTGTATAAGCTCTGTTTCTATTCCCGCTTCCCTTATAGGATCAAGAACTTTCTGAAGAAGAATTTCAGTGTTCCCCCCTTTACGCGGACTTCCGTTTATTGCTATAACTTTCATTTTTATTTCTCCTGTTATTTTTTTTGAACAAAAGGTAAAATACTCTTTAAAAAATATTTAAACCTTCGGCCGGATGATTTGAGTTTTATTTTCTCTGCTACATCTGTCAAACCGGGCATGTCCTTTGCGTACATCCCGGCATTCTCCAGATATTCAATGAATGATGGTATAGTTCCCTTCGAGCGGTCCCATCTCTCTACAAATTCGGTATACTTCAAAATATCATCTTCATTTGACAGAATCGGTTTATATGCATGGGAGACGGTTTCTTTATCACAACAGCAGTTTTTATACTTCTTCCCGCTTCCGCAGGGGCACGAATCGTTTCTTCCGGTTTTTGATTTCATTTATCAACTCTTCCTTAAAAATTCATTTTAAGAAATCATTTATTAGATAAGATATCAACCATTTTTTAATTTATTATCTGTGAAAGTCCATCGCGCAGCAAAACTGCTAATAACAAAAAATTCAACGGCATTTAAAAATATCTAAAATACAAAATTATTTTTACTCTCCACTCCCACTCAAACGTATTAATAATATCAGAACACAACAGAGGCAAACCATTGAAAAAGATAGCATTCAAAGAATTAAACAAGATCTTAACCCCCTTTCTTCATCCAAGTGGGTCGGCGTACCCGCCGGGGGGATTTATATGTTTTCTACAGATTCCGCCTCTTTTACTTATCCGCAAGAAACCATGCGCTGTGAAAAGCCAGAAGAAACTCCCCCTGAATCTCTTTGTAATCATCAAAAAGAAATGTGACATAGACATATCCCGAACCGCTTTTATAAAGAGATGTAATCATAACATATTTATACCCTTCACCAAATCCTGTACCAGGCTTAACAATACTGGTTGAACCCCAGTCTGCATTAAATTCCTGCTTAACCGCAGCTTTATCAAATTCAACCGATTTAAGAATATTTTTATCTTCACCGGCAATATTTACAAGCACTGTAAATGTAAATTCCTTATACATGGCATCACTGCCGATCTCAACGTGGTCCTTCTCTTTAACCGCTTTCTCATATGGATATAATGAATAGCGTATCTCCAGTTTCTTTTTGCTATGTTTTATTGCGTAGTAATAATTTACATCTTCACATTTTTTTAAATCTATTTCAACCGGAACAAAGTCAGAGGGCATTGTAAATACGGCCCTTACCGCCCTGAGTTCTTTGTTAAACTCTTCCAGATTCTTATTCTGATTTGATTGTGCCGCAGTTATTAAAACAAAAACAATAACGGGACATATATACAGCAGACTTTTTTTCATTTGATATTCCTCTTAGATTTAATTATAATTCAGCTGTCTCTGCCGCTTTACAGATACTACTCACCGATATATTTATCATCCTCCCATCTCCCCTTCTGCACCACATTCCCCTTTGTATCATACATAATTACCTGGCCATTGAGTTTGTTATTTTTAAACTCGCCGATAAACTTTTCTCCAGAGGCCTTTATATAAGTACCCTGCCCCTCATAAAGATCATTTTTAAATCCGCCGACGTACTTTTCTCCCGATGGCCTGGTATAAGTCCCCTGACCGTGCATCATACTATCCTTGAATTCACCGACGTACTTGCTTCCATCTGCCCATATAAATGTTCCCTGCCCATTACGCATACCATATTTATATTCTCCGATATACTTTGTTCCATCGGGCCATGTATACGTCCCTTTCCCATGCATTATACCATCTTTGAAATCTCCAGTATACGCACCTCTGTTTGGGAACGTCATTGTCCCCTTTCCGGTTCTCCGGCCGTCTATAAAATCACCAACGTACTTTTCTCCATTCTTCCAGGTATAGGTTCCTATGCCGTTTTTACAATTTCCGCTGATGCACTCATCCCCGAATAACTGCAATGCACTGCATAAAATAAGTATGATAGCCAGAACCGGTATTTTTCTCATTATTCATCTCCGCATATTGTATTAATGTTTCAGTATAGATGCACAGGCTCAAAGGTTTGTCAAGAATTATAAGATAGCGCATCGCCCGCTCCCTCTGTCACTTCGTGACATCTCCCCCATGAATGTGGGGAGATAATATAGAGAATATTTTGTATTTCCTCTCCTCCCATTCATGAGGGAGATGGCCAGAGGCCAGAGGGGGCGGAGCATATTATTAGTTGACTCCTCCGCCGATAACCGCTATAATAACACAAATAACATAAAGCGCGGCAGATATGAATATAAACAAACCTCAGCATGCACGACTTCTCTTTATCGATGAGAAAATAAGAAGCGGTTCATATCCCAATGCCGCCTCGATCTCAAAAGAGTACGAAATAAGCAGCAGGACTGTTACCCGGGATATTGAGTATATGCGCGATTCACTGGGAGCCCCCATAGAATACAATTCGCAGAAAAAAGGTTACTACTACACAGTTGCAAATTTCTTCCTGCCGGCGATTGATATAAATGAATCCGATTTCTTTGCAATATGCATAACCGAACAGGCTTTAAAACAATACGAGAATACACCGCTTTATGATACATTGTCCGGAATATTCAACAGATTAAGAGAATATCTCCCCGAAAGCATAAGAGTAAATACAACATGGATTGATACTCATTTTACATTTATGCATGAAAGCTTTACAACCATCGATCCGCAGATCTGGGAGATCGTATCCCGCGGTTTACGCCAGGGTAACCAGCTTAAAATATCACACCGCAAAGCGGGGTCATCGGAATCAATTGAACGGGTTGTAGATCCCTACCATGTGGTCAACTACCGCGGGGAGTGGTATCTTATAGGATACTGCCATGTCCGCAATTCGGTACTGAGGTTTGCCATATCAAGAATACGTGAAGCGGTTTTGCTCAATACAAAGTATGAGGTTGAGCCGGGCTTTAATTTTGAGACTTTCATCGGTTCAAGTTTCGGTATAATGACGGAAGATGTAAGGCATACTGTAAAGATTCTCTTCAGCAAAGAGCAGACTCCATATATCATTGAAAGACAGTGGCACCAGGGGCAGAGTATTACTCACAATCAGGATGGCACTGCAATTCTGGCATTTACTGCAAATTCTCTTTATGAGGTAAAACGATGGGTGCTGTCATGGGGTCCCGGAGCCAAAGTGCTTGCCCCGGCTGAACTGGTAAAACAGATAAAGGATGATGCAGCTGCATTGAGTGAGATTTACAGATAATTATCAGGCGCAGTATTCATCGGTAAAATCTACAACCAGGTCATATTTCTTATCACTTCTGCTTTTATTTTCACTGCACTTTAATACCGTGCCTTCACAGCCAATGGACATTGCAGACTTGCCTCCGGGAATAGAAAGCTGAAACATGATATATGTTCCGGGTAGAATCTCCGCCTCTGCATGACACAGCAGTCCACATTCGCTGATATTTACCCCTTGCGCCTTAATCACATCGCCGTCACTGGTTGCAAGATCAAGCACCTGTGTTATAACACGACGTTCATGTCTCCGTTTTTCTTTATCCATACCTGCACCTTTTCTTAACAGTCGGGCAAATCCTGAGAATTGATTACTGCCTGATAATAATAATAAATTCCACTATTTTTTTATGTAATTATAAAAATAACAAACATCCCGAATTATACTGATATTAACGGCATTAAAACTCTAAAAATTTAATGATTATTATTAAAGTATAAACGGCATTCCCCGGCAAAAATATAATTTTTAGCTGCTTGACACAATATCTGATTATTAATCATTTACAGCAGTTAACCTTTGAATTAGATTTATTTTTTATCTGTTACTTTTTGTCATTCCCGTGCAGACGGGAATCCATGATATATATCACACTTATGTTAATCAGAAAATGGATCACCGCTTTCGCGGGGATGAAACTTTGGTTTGAATCATTTGTGAAATGCTAGATTTGTTCTGATATTTCAATACTATTCAGCATGAGTATTACCATTATTCGACAATTATAATAAGAAGGGGCTATATGATCGATATTTTATCACAGGATGATTACGAGAATGAACAGTTTGAAAACCTCAAACTAACAGAATCTGACTGCACTGGAAAAACCTTCACCAGCTGCTCTTTTAATGAATGTGACTTCTCCGGTTCAGATTTCTCATCTTCTATCTTTGAACAGTGCATATTCAAAGACTGCAATCTGGGATTAACAAAGTTCACAAATGCATCTCTTCATAGCGTAGAATTTACCGGCTGTAAGATTCTGGGAGTCAGTTTTATTAACTGCAGCGGATTTGGACTGGATATGAATTTCACCACATGCATCATCAGCAACTGCAATTTCAGCAATCTTAAACTGCGCAAAATTATCTTTAAAGAGTGCGAAATCAGTGACACTGATTTTATCGGCACAGACTTATCCGAATCTGTTTTTTGCGGCTCTCTTTTCAGAAGTACTGTATTCAGCGGAACCAATCTTACAAAGGCGGATTTTACAGATGCAGGGGGATATAAAATTCATCCATTGAACAATATAATGAAGAAAGCTGTGTTTTCACTGCCCGATGCGGCATCACTTCTTGTAGAGCTTGGCATTATTGTGAAATAGAAATTTGAACTAGAAGATATGCTTCGACAGGCTCAGCATGACAGGTTTGAAAACCACTTCACTGTCACACATTGCCTGATACTCAGATGTCACCCTGAGCCTGTCGAAGGGTGTTCTATTCTATACCAATATCCGGACACCCGCAGAATTCTACTCCTCGGGATAACGTTTCGCAATAGATCTGAAATAGTCGTAATTATCCATAAATATATCTACAAGTTCCGGATCAAATTTTTTCCCGGAATCTTTCCTGATTTCGCTCAATACATCATCCTCTGTCCATGCCTCTTTATAGACACGCTTTGAAGATAACGCGTCATAGACATCCGCAAGGGCGACTATCCGGCCCCATATAGGAATATCCTCCCCTATTTTTCCGCCGGTATTACCTTCTGTACCCTTAAGCGCCTCCCCGGTATACATATCAATATATCCGGGATAGCCGCTGCCGTCCCAGTTTTCGTGATGATTAAGCGCTACGATCGACGCCATTTCGTCGAATTCAGAATGCATATGCTCAAAGAGTTTTGCTCCGATATAAGCATGGCTTTTCATTATTTCAAATTCTTCAGGGGTAAAGCGCGCCGGTTTTTTCAGAATTAAATCCGATATACCAACCTTCCCCACGTCATGAAGCATCGCCGCCATGCGGAATATATCTTTATTATGACTAAGTTCAGTCTCTGAGATATTCTTTAATCTTGCCCAGCGCTCATATATCTCAATTGATACCGAGGCAACCCTGTTTACATGCGGGCCTGTTTCCTTCGGGTCACGAAGTTCAGCCATGCTTATCATCCGTAAAATCAGGTCTCGTGTCATCTGCGCCCGATGGAGGATCATACTTGCCGAGGTTGCAAAGTGAAGCGCCAGGTGTTCATCTCTCTCACTGAAGCTGCCGATATTTCCGGGATCATCGTTATTTTCATCGGGCCGGAGGGCATTGACAATCTGCATTACACCGAGTATCTCTTTCCAGTTATCCGTCAGAGGAATAGATAGAATTGACTTTGTTCTGAATCCGGTTTTTTTGTCGTTAGTCGGATCAAATTTGAAAGGCGCGTCGGGTGAGATACTATAGGCATCCTTAATATTCAGAAGTTTGCCGGTTATGGCCACATATCCCGAAATGGAATTTGTATTAATCTTTGTTCTAAAAGTTGTGTACATAAGCTTCTGCCCCGGAGGGAGCTGCCGCTGGATGGAATCTGTCTGCACATGACTGAAAACCAGTTCATCGTTATCTTTTATCTGTATGGATCCGGCATCTGCATTTAGAAATGTTCTTGCCTCGTAGAGTATTTTCTCAAGCAGCAGGTCAAGATCGTGAATAGAGTTCAGCTCCTCGCTAAGCTGTATAATTTCTTCTAATTGCTGATTATGGTCCATCATAAAATTTTTCCTTCTACACCATTGCTTAATTGTCTCAGTTTATATTATCGCACATATCATTCCTTTAAGTTACTGTAATTTTATAAAATTTCAACTATAATTGTACTCCTTTTAATTTATTTACAGGATGTAAATTTCACCTTCTACAAACCATCCCGGCCCCCTAAATCCCCCGGAGGGGGACTTGAAGATTTAATTCTCTATTCTTAGCTCATTCCGGAATGTTGGGACAAGTGACATTACTATATCCACCTGTCCCCCGGAGGGGGCACGCAAGAGCGAAATTATTAACGAATTTATAAATCATAACAATAAAATAATATTGTTATTGTAAAAGAAATGATAAGAATAAAACTAACAGTTATATAACTAATTTACTCGGTGCCCCCTCCGGGGGATAGGGGGCTGAGAGGTTTAATGTGAAATTTAACTTGAAAATAATCCCCTTCTCCGATAACCTGATTCAGACTGAAAATTACCTTGAGGCAGTTTAAGAAAATGATAAATTCTCAGGAAATACTCTTCTTTGTAAATACATTCATTAAGTTCTTCTTTCTGCTGACACCTTTCTTTGCACTTACAATGTTTCTCACAATGACCGATGGAATGAACAATAAGACCAGAAAGAAGCTTGCAGTGAAAATTACAGTTTCAGTTTACATATCCTGTCTTATTCTATTTCTTTTCGGGAAAGAGATTTTCAGTATATTCGGTATAACAATCGACGCATTCAGAATAGGTGCCGGTTCACTTCTCTTCATCACTGCAGTGGGTCTTGTGAATTCAAAGATGGCGCAATCCGCCTATAACTTCGAAGACGACATAGCTGTAGTACCCCTTGCTATTCCTATAATTGTCGGTCCCGCCACTATAGGAGCGATACTGATTATGGGTGTCGAGATAGAGACATTCAAACTGAAGGTAATAGGACTCTCGGCTCTTTTCACAGCAATCTTTTTTGTAGGTACGATGCTTTATCTTGCCTCATATCTTGAGAATGTTCTTAAAAAAAAGGGATTAACAATTATAAGCAAAATCACCGGTCTCATCCTGTCTGCACTTGCGGCACAGCTTGTCTTTACAGGAATTAAAAATTTTCTAAAATAAAACTGAGGGTCTCTTAATGATTCGTTATACAAATTTATTCAGCGCGTTACTCGTCCTTTCTCTATTTATTCTATACCCGGGAGTTTTAAATGCCGGCATCAGTGCCGAGCTTATCTTTGCGGCAAAGAGCAATAAAATTGACGAAGTCAAGGTGCTGCTGTCTAAAGATGCAAGCCCCAATGTCCGTGATGACGACAACCTCTCCCCTTTGTATTACGCCGTTGAAGCACGCAACGATGACATGGTGAAACTTCTTATCAGTGCCGGCGCAAATGTCAACATGAGATACAAAGACGACACCACTGTTCTTATCAGGGCATCAATCAAAGGTTATGATGATATTGCCAGAATGATAATCAAAGCCGGAGGAAATGTTAATGCCCGGGATAATAAAGATAAATCTGTATTGATTTATGCTGTTCAGAACGGACGGATTGATATAATAAAAATGATTCTGAACCACGGCGTGAATATAAATTCCAGCGACAACAGAGGGAGAACACCGCTGATGTATGCTGCGGAATACGGATACTATGATATAATCAAACTCCTCGCCTCAAAAGGAGCAAACATCAAATCCAGAGACAATCAGGATAAAACAGCCCTGAACCTTGCACAGGAGGGACAGCATTCCGAGGCCGCTCTTCTTCTTGAAAAACTGATTAAAAAGGAAAACTACTGATGGAGTTTATTATACCGGGAACAGGCACGCTTGATATAAAAAATATTCTTCTGGATTATAACGGAACACTGGCCGTAGATGGAAAGTTGATATCCGGAACTGAGGAGAGACTCAACAGCCTCTCACAGCAATACAGCATTCACGTTATTACCGCCGATACATTCGGCTCCGCAGAGGCTGAACTGAAGAATGTCAAGTGCACCCTTATTAAGCTGAAACCCGATAATCAGTCAGAGGCTAAACTGCAGTATCTTTTCGAACTGGGTAAAGATAATACCGCCTGTATAGGCAACGGAAAGAACGACCGGTTTATGCTGAAGGAATCAGTGCTCGGAATTGCGGTAATTCAGGATGAGGGTATATTCACCGGGACACTGATGATGTCCGATATAGTCTGTCACGATATTTTAAGTGCTCTTGAATTTTTTGTAAAACCGAAGAGACTTATTGCAACACTGCGGGAATGATAAACAAACACGAGGGAACGATGAACAATAAACTCAGATACATTATACTTCTTGCAACAATACTTTCTGTTTCATGCGGAACTCCGGAGAAGAAGATAACTGTTCCTGCCGAAGAGCTTTCAAAAAGATATAACGGGAAGGCTGTAATAACAGAGATTACCGATTCAAAAAGTGATACCGAAACAACTAATAATGGCTATGTAGAAATATATTTCAAATTTGTCGCGGCAGATCCGGAAAGCGCAAAAAGTTATCTCTGCACTAAATGTTCTGATAATAAAATAAAACTGTTTTACGACAACAGAGATTCCTTTCACAAAAACTGGGTTAACAAATGGGATATAAAACCGGGGAGCGAGTATTCCGCAATACGGCATGAACTTAAGAGAAAAGACAATTCCACTGCGATTTCCTTTGAAGTGTTTCTTGAACCGAAGAAATAGTGAATAGCCTGATCCATGCCCTCACCCGGTCGACGCTACGCCCGCACACCCTCTCCCGGACGAAGTCGGGGTGAGGGTGTGCGGGCGTCAGCAATGCACGGGTGAGGGCATGGTTAGTATAATTCCGAAACTGCATCCCTCCCCCATTATTTATCTTGACAGTACTATACCCGGATAAGTTATCGTTATAGATAGAATAATACACTAAACCGGGTAAATATATGAGTAAAGAGATAGATTACAACGATACATACGAAAATAAAAAAGATGAGATCACTCCATACATCTACCGCCTTGAACAGGAGACAAAGAAAACATTTACCGGCCCTGAACCTCTGGCCAAAATGAAATATTCCGACGAACTCCATGCCAAAGGACGCGCATTCTCATCATACTGGAACGATATCACAAACAGCTGCTCCGCAGAGGCAATAGTTCCATCTCCGATGCCACGGAAATACCGGACAACAACTAAAAGACGCGTACACCGCTCGCAGAGGGGTATTCTGCTAAGTTCAGATGAGTCTGCAAGAACAGATAAACCTTCACTTCTTGAACCGGATTCCCACTCGGAAATATACATTAAACTTGCTGAAATGCTGAACAATCCGGTTAACAAGGGTATTGCAAAGTTTTTGAACTTTGTTATTCTACGGGGTGATTACGACTCTCATGTTCTGATATTTAATATAAAAAGAATCAATTCTGATGTAGTAAAGGGTTTCACCAAAGTAGCGGAGAGATTAAAAGATCTGATGCCTAAGCTCAACGGCGCATATCTTTTCCATGATCCAGAGGGTTCAAAGTATTATCTCAATTCCTCTTCAGAGGTAGATGGATTAAGACTCAAGAGGCTCTTCGGATACAAGATGCTCACTCTGCGTGCCGGAGGGATTACCTACAAATATACACCGGATGGTTTTTCACAGGTTAATCTCTCCATATGCGATTCGATGCTTAAAACTGCAGAATCTCTCCTCGCTCATGAGGGAGCCGGAAGACTCATTGACCTCTATTCCGGATACGGCTTTTTCTCATGCTTTCTTGCACCGGGCTATAGTGATGTTACAGGGATAGACTTTGCCGAATCATCAATTGACTCTGCAAGGGAAAACATGAAGATGTTGAAGCTTAAAACCAAGTGGACATTTCACGCAAAGAGAATCGACACCCGGTCTCTGAGAGATACTCTTCCCGAGCCTGGAAAACCGGAATATATAATTCTTGATCCGCCCAGAAACGGCACAGCACCCGGAGTTATCGAATGTGTAGCCGACAGGCATCCCGAACTTGTGCTGCATATTTTCTGCGGAGTTGAAACTATACCGGGCGAAATTGCCCTCTGGAGGCAATCCGGATACGAGCCGATGAAGTGTGTACCACTGGATATGTTCCCCGGAACTCCGGATGTTGAGGTTATGGTTCTTCTTAAAAGAACTCAGGCTTCAAAGACATCATCGCGGTCAAAGTCGGGCAGAAACGAGATGTGACTCTCCATCTCCTGAATTAAAAGATTTTTAAATCCCAGATTACGGGCATACTCCACTACCCTTTCATACTCATCCTTCATGAGTGTCCTGTTAAGCTCGGGATATTCACTGTCTCTGTTTCCGCCGCATGGATGAAACTGAGACATGAGTGACAGATGCATGCGACGGTCAACTGTTTCGAGAAAATCTATCACCTGCAGAGAGTTTTCCACATGTCCCGGGAGCACAAGGTGTCTCACGGCAGTTCCTTTTATAGCAGTTCCGTCATGATTAAACTGAAGAAGACCGGCCTGCCTGAACATCCCCCTGATGCATTCTCTTCCATAAGTATAAAGACCGGGAGCCCCTGAGAATTTTTCACCAAGCTCATCGCTGCCATACTTCATGTCAGGAAGATAAATATCAATGAGTCCGGAAAGCATCTCCACAGTTTCATGTGAATCATAACCATGAGTATTATATACAAATGAAAGATCAAATCCCGAATTCCTCGCATTTTTTATCGCTTCACTTATTTGAAAAGCATATGGAGTGGGAGATACAAAATTTATATTTGCAGCCCCCATGGACTTGAGCTCATAAAATATTTCAACCAGGCGCTCTATTGAAACTGTTTCTACTCCATCCAAACCTTCTGACCTTCTCCATCTGCTTATCTGAAAGTTCTGGCAGAACCGGCACTGAAGATTACACCCGGCAAAAAAGATTGTACCCGAGCCATGTTCACCGGTTAGAAACGGCTCCTCCCCCTTATGCAGTCCATAGTGGGAGATGTACAAATTGTTATCGATGCCGCATCGACCAACATTGAGATCCCTGTCAACACCGCATCTGAAATTGCACAAGTAGCATCTGTCAGCCATTTTAAAATATTCTATCTGACCGAAATATTCTTAAGATCTTCTATCAGCTGGGCAGAGAGCTCATTTACCGCAGCTGTGGTTGCACTGTTAACAGAATCCTCAACACTTTTCCATGAAAATGCAAAATAACTGGCAACTGCAAAAGGAGAACCATCTGCATCAACTGTACTCTTCCACAAAGGTATCCCATCAGAATTATAGAGAACTGCATTGAGTGTACAATTCACCTCTGCACTCCCGGTTCCAAATACTGTTAAGCCCTGTTTAACATAAACAGCATTTACTACCAGATAACATTCACCGGGATCGCGGGTGATTTCTTTTACACCGGTTAAAAAACCTGAGCCGATATCATTGATATAAAGGAGTTTCATCCCCTCTGCCGCTGATCTTCCGTAAGGGTCCAGTCCCTTCGAATACTCATTTATATTTTCAATATACTCTGCATAATCCGCAGGGATTATATTTGCCAGAGCTGACAATATCTCTGAAGAGACTACTGTATAACTCTTATTATCCTTCGATTCACCGGGCTCTGAAAGCCTGATGTTATACTTAATTCCCCCTGCGCTGAAAATTCTTTTCAGCTCCGACATTCCGTAATTTGACGATGAGAATCCGGGAACAAGGTCGCCTTTTTTCATTTTTTCATTAATTTCAGTCATTGATATTTTATGGTTCAGACTCTGATCCGCTGTGATACTTATAAGATCGTATGCCATAACTTTAACGGAATCTCCCATGGCGGGATCGTCTTCTCCCCAGTGATACCAGCTGTTTGAGGTATATGAAACAACCGATATGTTTTCACATTTCTTCACATCATCTTTAAGTACTCTTCCGGAACATGATGTAAGGATGATAACATGCAATGCAGCCGTAATGATTATAAAAGTCCTGACACAGGCTTTTTGAAATGCCCGAAACTCCATCTTTAAATTACACATTTAATCCTCCAATATATACACTCCAAACACACCAGCCCTTAACCATCCGGGGGATTAAGACTGCTGTCCGGTAATAATTATTTTTCCAGTTAAAATTTAAGGTAAAAGCCGGACTAATGCAGATCCGGCAACTGCAAAAAGAGTTGAATAATATCTTCAATGCAATACAAATGTCAATAGTCAAATTTAATTTAATAAACAATTTAAATAAAAACTTCCGGCGGACCTGATGAAAAAATATTCCTTTTTTATATTACTTATACTTCTGAGTTTAAAATGTACAGAAGCGGTTAAGGATACCTCAAGTCAGAACCAGACCTATGGCAATACAACAGATAAAACCAGACTCTCCGCCGAAAAGATTGACGGTTCTGTCACTTATGAAATCAGCTTTACACTGGAAAAACCTGCAGACTGCATTTCAGTAGATATAGAATCTGTATATCTTCAGAAAACTTTCCCTATTCAGAAAGTCCCGAAAAACACTTTATTCATCGTTGAAAAAAAACTGAAACTTAAAGGTCTCAAAATTAAAGCTGATCAGGAGTACACCCCGATAGGAAGAAACTTTAATAATGACTGGGAGATCTATTCACCTGTAAAAATATGCACCGGCAATGAACCTCTTTCAGCACTTGATGTATCGGAATACCGTATAAGATTCACAGCATTTGAAAAAGCGGAATTATATTATAATATAACAATTACATCAGAATCAAAGATTATATTTACTGAATACACCCCCGCTGTTAAAAAATGACACACCTGCCATGATAATAGGAAGTTTTTGTAACAACTAAAAAAAACGGCGATAAACTTACACTCCACCCCGCTTAAGGCCCGGTATAGACAAAATACCACCTGTTTTTGAGCAATTACGAGTTTTTGTAAAGGGTGATAAAATTTCACTTTAAAATATTGACAAAAACGACAGTAAACACGATTTTACTATAGTACAGTACTAATAACTCCTTTAACTGACTGCACTATACTATTGCAGTTAACGATTAAATTAGAAATTGTTCTTAAACAGATTTTATATTAAACAACCGGTGTGAAAATACTATGGATCCTGTAAATAAAAATGACAACCCGCTTGAGGGTGTAATTGAGATAAAGCATCTTAAAGCGGGCTACCGCTTCAGCCTCGATGTTTTTGATATAAACAACAACCTTATACTGTCGGCCCAGACTCCCCTTTCCGAGGGGGTACTTAACCATCTCAGAGCATCCGGTGTAGACAAACTCTTCTTTGATCCGACTAAAGTGATAAACAAGGAGAGCGGTCCGGTTCAGAAAACAATGCTCTCGGAAGAACTTATAAACGAAACATATGAGCACACAAAGAATCTTCTTGATGAAATGCGTGAAACATTTACCAAATCCCCGGGAGAGGGTATTTCTCGAGGAATAGTAGATAAATCCAGAACACTTGTTGATAAAATTATCAGTGAAACAGAGAAGAGCGGCGACGGAGTCTTTGATGTTATATCCAAACTTAAAGATATGGATGAATACTATTATCAGCATTCAATGAATGTTGCAATCATCGCATCCATTCTGGGATCAAAGCTTGATTTTAAACCTGAAATAAAATCAGCCATGGGTGTAGGCGGTCTCTTCCATGACATAGGATTTTCATCCGTGTCAAAAGATATTTTGAACAAAGCAAAGTTGAGCGATGAGGAATTTGACATTGTTAAAAACCATACTCACGTAGGTTATAAATTCGTTGAAAAAAACCCGAGACTCCATGATATAGAAAAAAGAATTCTCCTTCTTCATCACGAAAGAGCTGACGGTGAAGGATATCCCTACGGATTCGACATGGATCAGTACCAGAACAATATCCCCAGAGAGGTTAGACTCCTTGGACTTGTCGATGCATTCATAGTACTGACAATGGCAAAACCGGGAGAGAACAGCATGACACCCAGAGAAGCCATGCGCTTTATGGTAAACATGATCCACTCCCCTTACAAAACTTCATATGCATTTCTGCCTGCAGATGTCAGGGATTTTATCAAGGCACTGGGATTTATAATAAATAAAGGTGAAAACTTTATGGTACCGGGTGACCTTGTAAGAATAAATAACGGAGAGATAGGAATTATTGAAGAGATGAACCGCCTCTATCCTCTCAACCCTAAAGTACGGATCATTAAAAACAACAAGATGGAAACCCTGAAAAGACCAATTGTTATAGATTTACTTAAATCCTACAAAGACTATGTTTCAAACATATACGACCGCAACAACACCGGCAAGTTTGCTGTCAATAAGCAGGATTCAGTAAACAGAACATGACCCCCGAAGAAAAGAATGAAATCATAATTCAGATTCAGGCGATGAAGGATAAGTTTACCGCTTATAACGGTGCTAAAATCAACGCCCTGACTGCTTCTCTTTCATCTCCGGAACTTATTAATCTGTTTAATTACATACCGTTCCTTTTCACAGTAAATCTCCCGGAATTCCCCGGATACATGAAGGAGATAACAATCCCTCTTGGTATTGAAAACTATCAGGTTCCGCCCAAACTTCAGTCTCAGCTTAAAATTTCAAATCCGTCATTCTCAATACCAAAGTCTTCGGCAGCCGACCCGTTGATCCGGCTATTTGCTCTTATCGGCAGCGCCGGCACCATTGCCTTTACGCCCGATTCGGATCTTGACTTCTGGATTTGCGGCAGGTTCAGCACAATTGATGCGGAGTCAATGAACCTCCTTCACCACAAGTGCAGGATTATTGAAAAATGGGTTGCTGAAACTCATAAAAAAGAGGTCCATTTTTTTCTCAATGACATAGACAGTATAAAACTTAATATCTTTGACGAGGATGAAGAGTACGGACTTTCAGGAACCTCTCTTGGACAGATGCTGAAAGAGGAATTCTACAGAAGTTCAATTATAATAAACAATGTGGTTCCCTTCTGGTGGGCAGTACCGGCGGACTGCACCGACGATCAGTACGCACAATGGCTCCAGGCACTTGAGGGAACTCCTCATGAAAAGGTATATGTTGATCTTGGAAACATTGCAGGGATAAACAAGGGTGATTTTTTAATTGCAGCACTGTTTCAGATAATAAAATCTCTGGGGAACCCCTTTAAATCGATTATCAAACTTGGACTGCTGGAACGCTACATCAACGATGATAAAAAAAATCCCTTCATCAGCAATATCATCAAGAGGAATATTCACGAGGGAAAAACCGACAAGTTCAGCGTGGATGCATACTGCATAATGTTTGACCAGGTATACAACTATTACCAGGGACGCGCCGATGACATGACCACACTAAATATTATCAAAACATGTTTTTATCTCAAAGTAAATCCCCGTCTTTCATTGAGTGAAAAGAAAACAGGCGAGGCAAATTTCCATGAGATAATGCTTCAGTATACAAAAAAATGGGGATGGGATAACGACACCATCAAACATGTTGATAATTTTGAAAGCTGGGATATCGAATCTACCAACAAGATGATGAACAACACAAAGAAAGTAATCCTGAAGGGATATAAGAATATTCTGGGAGCGCTCGGTTCCGAGATCAATGCCGGATCAATTGACCGGAATTCGCTACTTGCTATTAATCGAAAAATATATTCACACTTCAATCCGGAAGATAACAAGATTGACAATACTCTTAACTTTAAAAAATATCCACCGGAAAAACTTCTCTCCCTCGACTATGTAAGAGATGTTAAAGGGACAGAAACCTGGTATCTTAATAAACGGGTTATCATCAATGACCGGGCTGTCAAGGTTCTCATTAGAAAAAGTCCGCACCTTATTTCTCTGATAGTATGGATAAGTCTTAACGGTCTTTATCAGAAGGATTTTTCCAGACTTGATATAGAACAGGGTTTTTATCACATGGATTCCAACTATGTAAGGGATCTTATATCCGAACTTTCGACATCATTCTCTATTAAGAGTCTCAATCTTCAGAACAGCTTTTTTCTAAGGGACCCTTTCCCGGTAATGAGCTATATAATAGTGAACCCGTTTTTAAAATACTCAAAAAAAATTGATGAATATTACTTTCTCTATCATAACAGCTGGGGAGAAACACGTTTCGAGGTCTTTCATAATGACAATGATCTTCCTGCAATCGCCACCCGTATAATCAACGGAGATTTAATCTCCGAAATGGATGATATAAGCGCGCTGCATATTACTGCATCGGAACCATACAGCACTTCCAAGGAATTTCTTACATTAAAATCCACAATGAAAACACTGCTGCACTTCTTCGCCGAGAATAAAACTCCGGTTAAGCAGAGATTCATAACAATGCTTGCAAACAGATACACAATCTTTTCAAACACCGTAAGGGCTGATGGAAATTCATCTGTTTCTTTCGCACAGTTCAGTTCGGAACACCAGATGCTCTATACGATATCGTATAACCGTGGAATTGTAAACCGCAACCGCGTTGACGATAAAATTCCCGAGCTTGATTATCTTTCCAAAATTCTGTCCTACAACTCCGATGAATCTGTTAAAATTTTTGTTAACGAGGGGCGTAAATACTCGAGGTTTTTTGTATTGAATGAACGGGGCTCACTGATGATGTTCAGGAAAAAGAGCGAATTCCATAATCAGTATCTTGCAGGTCTTCTCTCGTTTGCGGAAAGTATTGTTGCCGAAGTTACAAGATCCAACCCTGAATCAAATCTTGCTAAAAACAAATTGAAAATTAGAACCTTAACCTTTGAAATTGACAACGCTGGGAAAAGCACAATAACTGAATTCGACTATACAAACCATGTAGTGCTCAAACAATACCGTGAAAAGAATTTCCCCGTATGTCTATCTTTGCATCTTCTGGAATCCGGAGATATCGGTTACCGCTTTACACTCCCCGATGGAGAAAACTCTGAAATATTCAGCCGGGCGGATATCGAGAGTGTAAGCCGCGAAATAGCATCTCTGATGGAGAGTGTTGAAGAATACAGGTTCTTCCCCACTTCCGTTAACCTTGATAACGCCGAAATAAAAATGTACAGCCAGTTCACATCGTTCGGTTTTTCCGAGAAGAACCGCTTTGAACTTTTAATAGAAAAGAATCTCGGGATGGTTTAGAGTTCCTGCGAAGTTGACTATTTTTTTTATTTTTATATATTCTATCCATGAAAACAGAAAATCCGAAACTCCTTGCCTGGGTAAACCACTGGACCACATTATGCCGTCCCGACAGAGTGCATTGGTGCGACGGAACAGATGCAGAAAATCAGAAACTCCTCGATGAAATGACCGCAAGCGGTGCAGCTGTAAAACTTAATGAAGAGAAGCGGCCGGGATGCTACTATTTCCGCACAGATCCCTCTGATGTCGCGCGCGTCGAAGAGCGAACTTTTATCTGCAGTGAAAACCGGTCCGACGCCGGACATACAAACAACTGGATGCATCCGGTCGAAATGAAATCCATCCTCACTGAAAAATTCAGAGGATGCATGAAGGGGCGTACCATGTACATTATCCCATTTATTATGGGACCTCCCGGGTCTCCGCTGTCTCAAACAGGTGTGGAGATTACAGATTCACCTTATGTTGTTGTAAATATGCACATAATGACACGAATGGGCGATATAGCAGTCGAACACGCTGTCAACAGTGAATTTATCCCATGTGTACACTCGGTCGGAGTACCGCTTCAGCCTGGTGAAACAGATTCCAAATGGCCATGCAGACCAATTTCAGAAAAATATATTGCTCATTTTCCGGGAACAAAAGAAATCTGGTCATTCGGTTCAGGCTATGGAGGGAATGCTCTTCTTGGGAAAAAATGTCTAGCACTGCGGATAGCATCTGTTGTGGCCCGCGATCATGGCTGGCTTGCAGAGCATATGCTGATTATGGGAGTCACCAGTCCCGATGGTGAGAAGAGATATTTTGCAGCAGCTTTCCCCAGTGCATGCGGCAAAACAAATCTTGCAATGCTTGTGCCTAAAATTCCCGGATGGAGAGTATCATGTGTTGGAGATGATATTGCCTGGCTCAGTTTCGCGGAAGACGGCAGGCTGCATGCAATTAATCCTGAAGCAGGATTCTTTGGAGTAGCACCCTTTACTTCTTTTGAAACAAACCCAAATGCAATGCACACTATAAAATCAAATACAATTTTCACCAATACCGGACTTACACCTGATAACGATATATGGTGGGAAGGCATCGGCCACGAGATGCCTCACGGTACACTGAACTGGAAAAATGAACCGCACAATCCTTCATCGTCCGAACCATGCGCTCATGCTAATTCACGATTTACTGCACCGGCATCCCAATGTCCGGCTATTGATGCCGAGTGGGAGAATCCGCAAGGTGTACCTCTCTCGGCAATAATCTTCGGAGGACGCCGGTCATCTACAATGCCCGTTGTTCACCAGGCCTATGACTGGAATCATGGTGTTTTCATAGGATCAATCATCGGTTCAGAGATAACAGCCGCCGCCATCGGACTGAACATAGGATCAGTACGCCGCGACCCCTTTGCGATGCTTCCATTCTGCGGTTATAATATTGGAGATTATTTCGATCACTGGATTAAAACAGGTGAAAACGCCCCCGATAAAACAAAACTGCCTGAGATATTCGCCGTAGACTGGTTCCGCAAAGACAGTGATAATAACTGGCTCTGGCCCGGTTACGGAGATAACATCCGTGTTCTCAAATGGATTTTCGAGAGAAGCAGTGGAAAGGGTAAAGCCGTAGAGACACCAATCGGCTATCTCCCGGCTGAAAACGCCATAGACTGCAGCGGTTTAGATAGTGTCGAAAATATTACAGAAAACATGAAAGAACTGCTTACTGTACACAAAGAAGATTGGGAGAGGGAGATTGAACTTATCAGGGAATATTATTCCGGATTCAATCCTCTCCCGGACGAGATAATCCTGCAACTTGACTCACTTGCTGAAAGATTTAAAAAGTATAATCACATGGTCTAGTGCTCAGACTGTATGAACATGAAATAATCCAACAACGGAGATGCATGGAATAATATTTGATATTGAAGATATAATTATTATTAAAACTCTGTGCCTCTGTGTCTACGTGGCTAATTTCTTAATTTTAATAATAATTTACAATTATGCGGTCTGAATACTAGTCTATTACAGGAAAATATGTTCTGTCAAATTCATTCTGTGTCATTATTTTAAAAAGTTTGTCAAAGGTAGTAATCTTAAAGGTGCGATGAATATCCTCATTCATATTCATCAGAACAAACTCTGTACCGCTGCCGCCGAAGACACGTGATATTTTAATAATTCTGCTTAAACCGAATGAATCAAGATGCGGAATATATTTCAAATCCAGAGCTATAACATCAAGATTAGAATTAATATATTTCTTAAAAGTATGATCAAACTCATCAATATCCCCCAGTGATAACTCACCGGAAATAGTGATTGTCACTGTATTTTCTCTTTCTTCAACATCAATTTTTATCATAACATTTATCCTTCTTGTAACTATTAAAAACTGCAGATAATGGTGTTTTCATCCTCATCTGCAGCTCAAGGGTACTAATCAATTACAGGAAAATATTTTCTGTCAAATTCATCCTGCGTCATTATCTGAAAAAGTTTGTCAAAGGTAGTTGTCGTGAAGGTTTTATGAATATCTTCATTCATATTTATCAGAACAAACTCTGTACCGCTGCCTCCAAAATCACGGGATACTTTAATAATCCTGTTTAAACCGAAGGAATCAAGATGTGGAATATATTTCAGGTCCAGAGCTATTACATCAAGATTAGAATTATTATATTTCTTAAAAGTATGATCAAACTCATCGATATCCCCCAGTGATAAATTACCGGAGATACAAACTATCACTATGTTTTCCCTTTCTTCAACATCAATTTTTATCATAACATTTATCCTTTTGTAAGTAATCAAAAACCAGCGGAATTCTGTCTCCGCCGCGCCGAAGGCGCGGCGGAGAGCAATTTAACCAGTGGTTTATGAGCACTTACATCATTATTAAACTCTATCTCTTCAACCCCTCTACAATCGAACTTACCGTCCAGTCCTGTCTGCATCTAATATTATATCCGAGTCTGCGATAAATCAAGTCCGGTCTTCCGAAAACCATATCACTTATTATATCAATATTATCGTAGCCTTTATCCAGTAGTCCGCTAACCTCACCCACGGCCTCACTCATTCCGGCGATTCTCTCTTTTATGGTCTTCACAGCATCTTTGAGTATTCCATGATGAGCTGAGACAAATAATGTCCCCTCTTCGGCAAATTTCAGAAGCAGTTTCAGGGACTCTATCTCCTTAAGATAATCCTCACCTGAGGTAATATAACGTTTCTTCACCGGAAGAGGAATAGCATCACCGGAGTACAAAATATTATCAGGCATAATTCGAAAGGCAGTATGTGCCGGAGAGTGTCCCGGTGTCGGAATAACCTCAATCGTTCTTCCGCCATCTGTTTCATAAACAGACTCTGCAAGCATAGAGTGTTTAAAAACCTCAGGTCTCCCCCATACATGATCCATGAGCCACGAGACAAAAGTAAAATCATCAACCTGCTCAGGTGAATAAATATCGGCACCAAGAATTTCCTGAACAATAGTATTCTTCCCGCAGTGATCCTCATGGAGGTGTGTATTCAGAACCTTCCAATCTCTCCCCTTATCCAGCGTATGAAGAAACTTTAAAAAAGTCTTTCTGTCAGAGTTGTGATTGCCTGTGTCTAAAAATATATTATCCGCCAGCACGAAGTAACCGGTTATTCCCCACATTCCGAAAAATGTACCGCCGTAACGGAGCAGATACATTCCGTTTAATACTTCAGGCTTTTCGTAACTGAATCTTCTTTCTCTCAATTTAAAACTCATAATAACTCCGGCTAACCCGTTTTCTCAGCAGTAGTATCATTTCACAAATGATTTTGTACTCCGGCTATTGCAGACCCTTAATCAGATTCATGATAGACTCCATGAAGTAATCTGTTCCTGAAATATTTATTCCATTAAGATAACCGGTATTTCATAAAACAGAACGCCCGGAATTTCATGCTCACCGTGAAAGAGTTTGCACTATTTAAATTTAAACTTTTAAAAGCAATTGCTCTATATCACCACCACAATGATTCACCCATACAAATTATCCCGACAAGGCACTACATGGTTAATCATTTTCTCAATTTGCAAACATTAATTATTACTCTATTTAAAAAGTTTGCTTCCTTCAAATATACTGAGTTTTAAGACGGAGTCAATCCTGCTTTTGACATGGAAAGGCTTATTACAGCTGGTGCATCTATTGCTGTTATCTTCATTTTCACATTGATGCTTACACATGTAAATCTTATAGTGACAGGATTAGAATACAGCGCAAAGGTCTTTTTGAATAATACAGAATGATGAATCGGGCAGCCGGGCAGACATTCGAATTTAAAGGAACATCTAAAGAGACACTTTTTAATGGAGAGAGGAGGAACTGAAAAAATTCCCTGAAAAGTATAGAAATATTAATACAGAGACAAACTCCTTTCTATCCGTCAAAGATGACAAGGGAGGTCTCCTCAAAAACGATATTAAATACGAAACATGGTTAAATGCTTCAACTAATTTAACTTTAACCGGTGAAAAATATATGATATACGGCATTTTTTATGTTATAAAAGAATAAAAGAAATAACATAAACTATCTATTTAAAGTTTTCATCTACTGAAAACAGAATATCTGTGACTAAAGGGGCAGAACCATGCAAAAGCCCTTCAGGGCTTCAAGTATTCACTCTTTAAGAGTAAAAAAACAGCTCTGTGAATGCCTTAAAGCCTGTATTTTGGAGATAAAAACTTTTATTTTTAAATATTTTAATTAATTTTAATTGATTAAAAATATATACTATTTAATAATACCTTATAAAAGTATGATATTCATATAAAATCAAAGCTTAGGGATATCTATTAAAAAGAATTAAAGTGTTAATAATTTATTTTGGAGGTTTTCAATGAAAAAAGTTTCAATATTATCTTTGTTCATCTTTTCAGCATTCATCCTAATATCAGGTGCTGCAATGTCTCAGGATGCTGTTACTGAAGAAAAAGCTGCTGTAAAAACTGAAGACAAAGCTGCTGTTACTACAGAAGAAAAAGCTGCAGTAAAAACTGAAGAAAAGGCTGCTGTTACTACAGAAGAAAAAGCTGCAGTAAAAACTGAAGAGAAAGCTGCTGTCGATACAGGCAATGTAACTACAGAAGATGCAGCTGCAAATCATGCTGAAAAAGTTTACGAAAAAGAAGACATTCAGCTTCTTAAAGGCCAGCCTAAAACTTTTACAGACGGCTACAATACTTATGTAAATGATAAAGTACGCTTTGAACTTTTCGATCTTGATAATGTTATGAAAGATTCAGTAATGTATAAAATCGACGCAAAAGAAGAACAGAAGTACACTGCACCTTTCACATTGAGTGACGAGGGAAGCCATGTTATATATTATTACAGTGTTGATAAAATGGGCAACAAAGAATCTCTCAAAGCTCTTAATGTAATAGTTGATAAGACTGCTCCCGATACTTTAGTAACTATTACAGCTCCATTTTCAAAAAATGGCGACAAGATTTATGCATCAGAAACTTTTACATACAACTACGCATTATCTTCAAAAGATAACATTTCCGGTGTAGCTGCGGTTACCTACGCTGCTAAAGGTGAAGAACATAAACAGTATGTTAAACCTTTCAGCATAAATTCTATTGCTCCGGTTATTCTTGAAGTAACATCTGAAGACAGAGTTGGAAACATCACTAAAAAATATACAACAAAAGTTGTAGATGAAAATGGAATCGTTCTTTCAGAAAATTTAGCAGATATGAATATTATAGTAGATAAAACATCTCCTGTAGTTGAAGTAAAAGCTGACAAAGAATTTTTCATGAAAGACAAAATGAAAATAGCTTCAAAAGATTTCAAATATACTATTACCGCTGCTGATGCTGAATCCGGTGTGAAAGCTATCTATTACAGAATGGACAACAAAAGTGATTTTATTCTCTATACAGGAGAACTTCAGTTCAACACAAACGGTATGCATAAAATTGAAGCTATTGCAAAAGATGCTGTAGGCAATACAAGCAAAGCTACTACACTTGATGTTTTTGTTGATATAATCCCGGCTGATACAAATATTAAGTTAATAACTGAATAATCAGTTTAGCAAAGGCGGTACGTTTTCAAACGGCCGCTTTTGTTTATTAAATAACAACTAAACCAGGCAGGTCGATTAATCAGCAGGATTAATCCTGTTAACAGGAGGTCATCTATGAAGAAAAAAAATTATATTATACTCTCCATTGTTGCAATGACATCATTACTCATTGCTTCATGCGAATCAACCGACAAGAAAGAAGACACACCGGTTGTTAAAGCTTTCGGTGCTGGAACAAACTGTGTAGAAGGCGATTGTCTTAACGGTAAAGGAAAAGTTAAATTCGCTAAAGGTGAAGAATATACCGGCGATTTTACCACAAATAAAGTTAACGGCAGCGGCGTAATGGTATGGCCAAACGGTGCTAAATATGAAGGCACTTATGCCGAGAACAAACGTGACGGTAAGGGTTCCTATACTTTCAGTAACGGAGATTCCTATATCGGTGACTACAAAAGCAACCTGAAAAACGGCACCGGCGAATATAAGTGGAAAGATGGCGATTCTTATAGCGGTGAATGGAAAGATGGAAAACAGAACGGCAAGGGAACTTACAAATGGGCTACCGGAGTAATATATGCCGGCGAGTGGAAAGATGGAATGCTCGATGGTAAAGGAACTCTAACATGGCCTGATACTTCTAAAGTTTCCGGTGTTTTCGAAAAGAACAAACTTGTAAGCGAACAGTAACATCAAAAAAATAGATTTAAAAAACCCCTCATTTCGAGGGGTTTTTTTAGCTCATAAAAATCGTAACTATTCATAAACTGATTGAAGTAATAATTACTTATAGTTCTTAACTCTGTTGCAAAAAATCAAACCCATTTTTTCTTTTTAAAAATAATAAACATAGTAATTCCTATCACAGCCATCATACCAAGTACAAAAAAATAACCATTATACCATTCCGTTTCAGGCATGCGTTTGAAATTCATTCCGTAAACACCAGCAATAAAAGTTAGAGGAATGAAAATAGTGGAGATGAGAGTCAGTACTTTCATTACCTCATTCATTCTGTTGCTTATACCTGACAAATAAATATCCAGAAGCCCTGACATAAAATCCCTGTATGCTTCAACTGTATCAATTACTTCAATTGCATGATCATAGGCGTCTCTTAGATTAAAAACAATTGAATCCTGAATAAAATCATTCTCAGGCCTAATCATTAAACCAAGAACATCCCTCAGCGGCCATATACTTTTTTTAATCATGAGCGTATCTCTTTTCAGATCGTGAATTCTTCTAAGTGTATGATCATCGGGAGAAGTGAGAACCTCCTCCTCAATTTTCTCTATTCTATCTCCTATTTTTTCAAGAACGATAAAATAATTATCAGCAATGTAATCTATAAGAGAATATGTGAGATAATCAGTACCCATTTTTCTTATTTTATTCTTTTTTCTTATACGGTCACGAAGCGGCTCAAAATCATCCCCCTGCTTCTCCTGAAACGAAAAAAGAATCCTTGAATTAAAAACTATACTTACCTGTTCTGTTTCTATCTCGCCGGTCTTACTGTTAATCGTGAGCATCTTCAGAACAATATAAATATAATCACCGTAATCCTCAATTTTGGGACGCTGGTTCGAGTTTACAATATCTTCAAGAATTAGGGTGTCTATTCCATAATGAGTTCCAATCTGTTCAATCATCTTAACATCATGAATACCGTCAAAATTAATCCACTCTACAGCAAGATCATTAGTACTTGTAAAAAGTTCTTCCAGAGTAATTCCTTTATCTTCAACATAACTGGCTTCATCGTAACAGCATCTGGTGATTACAACATCTGAAGTTATATCTCTTCCTATATGAATTAGTGTCCCTGGAGGAACACCGCTCTTTTTACTTCTTCTGCTTACATGGATTTTCATAGATTTACCTCAACCATTCAATTGCGAACACTGTGCATGTCCGTCACTACAAACATCCGGCTGGAGAATTTGCATAGATATAAATTTACATCACATTACTTATGATAGGCAAGCCCTTCTCCGCTGGCAATAATCTTGTCACTATTTCCTCTGGCTACAATACTCCAGACACTGACCTTGTTACCCAAATTAACTGGAGTAGCCTCTGCAAATATCTTTTCACCATCAATTGCACCGGAAATGTAATTGATTGAAAAATTCAGCGACACAGCCATATTCCCCGTCGAATTTGATGCAACAGCAAAAGCTTGATCCATCACTGCATATATGATTGCACCATGTGCTCTCTCCACTGCATTTAAAAACTCAGGTTTAATTGTAATAGAACATCTTGCATAACCCGAACGTACTTCATCTGCCTCAATGCCAAGAAATCTGGCCATGGGATCCTTAGCAACAACATCTTTCGCATAACACACAGGATCTTTTATATGACTTTCCATTTTTTTCTCCATTTATTTTTTTAAAGGGGGATTATAATACCCCAGTCTCATCTTTGGATATTTATCTCTCAGCATATTAATCAGATTTACTATTCCGATTGCATCTTCATCGGCAAAACCTGTTTTATCAAAGTAATAGTCCGGATCAATATTCATATTTCTTGTCTGTATCATTGAAACAGGATATCTGTCAAGGAAACGTATAAGACTTTCAACTTCACTTACCGAGTCTGTAAACCCCGGCATAAAAAAAAGATTAATTGATACAAATATACCGCTTTCAATTGCAATTTCAACAGTTTTCATAACATCCTTGAAATTATAATTAACCGGGCGATGGTATGATGTATAATACTTTTCAGTGGGAGAATTCAAACTCACTCTGATAGAATCAAGTCCTGACGAAATAAGTTTCTTCACAACATCCGGTCTTGAACCGTTTGTATTTACGTTTATTGTTCCGCGATCTGTCTGCTCTCTCACTTTAATTATTGATTCTGCAAGATCATCTCCGCGAAGAAGCGGTTCGCCCTCGCACCCCTGACCAAAACTGGCAACTCCATATTCCACTCTTTCAAGATGGTGAACAATCATCTGGGAAATCTCCAGAGGCGTCGGTGCAAACTCAAGTCTGAACTGGGACTGACAGAAACCAGATTCCTCCTCCTGAAAAGAGAGGCAACCTAAACAATCTGCGTTACATGCCGGACTGGTCGGTACAGGACATTCATATCTCCCCATAAAAAAATTTCTGGCACAGAGACAGTTATATTCAGTTGAACAGATACTGAGCTGATTCACCAGCCTATTCTCCGGGAAAAGTTCCTTTGTCTTTTTTATACCACGGGCAAGTCCCTTATGGTCTTCGTGGAGATGCGGATCAGAACGCGGATCTTCATCAATTCTCATTGCCGGCACATAAAATTCATCATCTTTAAGCACCACTCCTGAATATGCCCATAACGGCAATGTCACAGCATTGCTGTTTCTTTCAAAGGCTGGAAGTTTTGTTCTGAGATATCCAGACGCAAGAAAAGCTGAAACAGCATTTATCGGATCTCCATCGGGAGTTTCTTTAATGGCTTTGAAACCTTCAGATGTTGAAGATACCGGGCACCGGTCCGGAAGTGTAAACATGTAGCTGCCGTATGGAAGTTTTATCAGTTCACTCTCATCAACATCGACAAATCTGAAACCGGATCTGAATGCAGCGGGAGCATCGGGATAGTCATATATATTACCCTCTTTGCCATCGTCATTCATTTCAGAAAAAAGCATAATGCTCATCTGTTGTTCACTATGCTCCATTTTTTTTCATCCTGCAGATTTCATTTTCAACATGCTTTATTCTTTTTGACATGTGTTTCTGTTCCTTTTTCAATCTCTTATAGTCTGAATTGTGTCTTATCTCAGTAATAGTGTAATTATCTGCCATCAGTTTAAGCTTCAATTCAAGTCTTTCCGCTCTGGCTTTTCGCCATTTTTCTCGGAGAATATCTCTCCCGGCAATCAGCTCCCCGATATTCATTCAGTCACTCTGTACGATTTAATAATACTCTCAAGCCTTTTTGTATTCTCTGAGATTTTTCCATCCTTCAGCAACGCGGATATTACACAGAGAGATGAAACTCCAACCTCCATCAGAGCTCCTGCATTAGTCTCAGTTATTCCGCCTATTGCAACAACAGGCTTATCTGTTTTGCTGCAGATTTCCCGTACAATATCAATTCCTATACCATCAAGCATTGACCCGTCTTTTGAGGACGTTGAGAAAACCGGACCAACAGCAATATAGTCAGCATCATATCCGGCAAGAGCTTCATCGGCATTAATTGTGGAAATCCCCGTAACAAGTCCATTACCGGAGATAGAACGCGCCATTGCGACGGGAATGTCATCCTGCCCAAAATGAACACCATGTGCACAGGAAAGCATCGCAATATCGACTCTATCGTTCACTATAAAAATCGTATTATTATCTCTGCAGATATTTGAAATTTTCGAAGCAATAGAAAGAAAATCTCTATCCTTAACGTTTTTCATTCTCAATTGAATTATTTCCGCACCGGAGGTTGATAGAATCCTTGCAGTTTCCTCCATCTGGTGTACTGGAACAAATCCTGAATCAATAATTGCATATAACGAAAATCTGAACCTCTGCATCAGTGAATTCTTTTCTATAATATCCCATCCTCTTTTTTCAAGATCATACAGCGAAAACCGTATCTCCTGAAAGCCGTTTGCGATATCTGAATTAATGCTTTTTGAAAACTCCTCAATCACTCTCGATGCTTCAATTGCTCTCCGTATATTTGACCTGAATATATCGGCTGCACCTTCCCGCATCATCTCAGAAGAGGTATTAACAAATTTCTGTTCATCCTTTGAAATATCTCTTGCTGCAAGTAGTGAGCTCGACGGTATAGAAGAAATAACTGCCGTTATTTTATGGCGGAGATTTTTAAACTCGGCAGATATTATATTTTTTATACTGAATCTGAATATATCCTCACAGACCCGTATCCCTTCAATAGATCTGTTTATATTAGCATCTATAGCTGCATAGATTCCAGGATTCATTATCTCTCCAGGATCATAAAAATTAAATTCATTGTCAGCTCCATTGATATATTACAAGAGATGGAAGAATTACAGCAGCAGTTTCAGCCCTCAAATGAGTCGTTCCAAAATTTACCGGCACCCAGCTTTTATCTGATGCAGAACTGATTTCCTGATCGGTGAATCCACCTTCAGGACCAACGAGCAGACTAACTGTTTCAGGCTTTTCCGAAGAAGATAAATAGTCGCGTAATTCTGTTACCGCTCCCGGATGCGCCAGAAGCTTCATCACTGAATTGTCTTTTTTTATTGCGTCGGAAAATGTTAATGGATAGTCAATTTCGGGGATATTGTTTCTAAAACATTGTTTGGCCGCACCGGAAATTATCTTACTCCATCGTTCGTGCTTTACATCAATCTTCTTAGCCGGATCCGGCACAGTGCGGGAGGAGATAACTGGTATTATGCGGTTAACACCCACTTCGACAGCCTTCTGAAGAACAAATTCAAAGTTTCCACCTTTAATCAGCGCCATATAGAGAGATATATCAACAGTATCCTCGACGGAACCTGTTTGCTCCAGCAGAGTTAGGATAATCTCAGCCCGGCCGATTTCCTTAATTCTCGCTGTATAGCCTTTTCCGTTTTCAGTTCTTAATCTTAACAGATCTCCGGATTTTGCTCTTCTAACATTTATAAGATGATGGCAATCTTCGCCATGTATTACGGCTCTGGTTCCATCAATATCCGTATCTTTAATAAAAAATTGCGGCACACTACTCCCCTAACTTTTCCGGTCTGAAAATCTCTCCGCTATATTTTATCGTTTCATCAAACTTTGTCATACTTAGTATGCTGACAGTTCCGTCCTTGATGTTCAGCATATCATATCTTATGGGAATAATTCTTCCGTCTTTTTCCATCGTTTTTGCAATAGAGAGGAATTTAAATATTACTTTATCTCTGTCGTGATAATCAATCCGCAAAGGAATATATTTATCAACAGAAACATACATGAAGAGGACTCCATATTCACTTCCGTCAAATATCGGGTCAAGCGTGAGTTTATAACACTCTACTCCCTTAATCAGAGTCTTACCGGTAATCCTAGCATTATAATTACTCTGAAAATCAGCGTTTGAAAGATCTATAAAAGAATAATTTGTAGACATCAGTCTGTCGTATTTATCAATACCCATTTTATGCGAGAGTTTAATTGAGTGTATATTGTAAACCCAGATATCCTCCCCGCCCATATTGTAAAGAACCTTAAAACTTTCACCTCTGGAACTGCTGCTGTAAAAAAATAGAAAATCATTCCGCGCAATATCACCCTTGAATTCTATATCAAATGATTTGCCGTCAGGAGTAATATGCTTCAGCCTCCCCTGTATCTCACCCTCCGGATACTGCATAATTCTATCTACTCGCGCAAGTATACCCTGCGCCGTTATCTCGACAGTATCCTTCTTCTGTGAGAATGCCGGTTCATAGATTACTGTGTTTGCAGTGAGTATTATTAAAAAAAGTATTCTTTTCATTTCATTTAATTAGAGCGACAGTTAAATTTTTCTTCTCATAAATACGCCGGTGAAATATGGAAGAGTTATACTCCTTCCATTCAGTTTATATATTTCAGTTAATGTCGCACTGTTATCAACTATAAACTTCTCTGCATCATCTGAATTTATCTCGCCATAAAGACCTGCAATATGATTTTTAATCTCATCTATATTATAATCAAAATGTTCAATCTTACCTTTAACAAATGAAAAATCCTTGAGATTCATAAATGTTTTTAAATCATCTTTCAGATAATAGTCATTATGCAGAGGGAATATAATTCTCATAAAATCATCATATGATCCTTCAACATCTTCATCATCAAGAACTATGCCTGCAAAAAGAAACTGAGCATCAAACTGAAGGGCTCTTTTTATTTCATCTACAACCGGAGCTGTTTCCTGAAAATCAAGATTGTCAATTGATATAATCAGATCTGCAGCATAATAATCTATCGGGAAATTTACAAAATCCCCATTAATAAAGCCGATATCTTTAATTTTCTGATTATCACTATTCTTCTTTATAAAGTCCTCTATAATTTTTAAAGAGGGTTCAACCACTACAAGTTTTATATCTTTTTTATTTTGTATTAAATCGAGTATTATTCTGCCGGATCCAAGACCTGCTTTAACTACTACTTTTGGTTTATATGTATCAATGACATCATTGATTTTATCCATGACCATTCCATGTCTGAATTCGGGCTCAATAAAAAAAACCTTGCCATATTCATAAATACTCCATTCCTGCAACTGCTTCAATCTATCCATAAACCTGCCCTTATATTCAATTTAATAAATTTTAACAAAAAATGTATTTTCTGAGACTTCAAAAATTGCTTCTTTATCCCGTATTTTATTTAACAAACTTCACAATTACGAATAACCAGACTATTCTCTTAACGATAATAATATGTTCAATTAAAATATTATCAAAGATAAAAAAAGAGTAACTACTTAAAAACAGCGGGTAACTATGGATTCCACTGCGCCTAAGACCAGCGGAGACAAAATACAACTGTTTTTTGAGCAGTTATTCAATCACTCTAAAAAAAATTTGCATCAGTTTAACAATAACAAAAAATGAGTACTTTGTAATTTTTTTTTGTTAACTCTGCAAATACATACTATCTTAATAAATAACTGACAGTTATAATGTATTTTCACAAAAAACATCCCTGCAAATGATGATTGTAAAATAATCCTGGTAATAGTCATATATATATGCTGCCGTAAAAGCAGCTCTATTAAAACCGTTGCAATACAGATTCCAAAAGTTAAGTTACAAAAATGAAGTGTTATAGAATTATTATTGACACTCATAGATTAAGAATTTAAATACCCATATAATGCCCGAAGCCATAATAATATTTGCAAGAACTCATAAACTGATGGTAAAATCGTTCTCCGCTGCTGCTGAGGCCCGGTGAAAACAAAATGCCACTGATTTTTGAACAATTATAAATATTTAAATCCGCAATAACTAAACCGGGTAGTAAATTACAATAAATATAATATATCAGGTAAACATACAAAAATGAATATTTTCGCACAGGCAAAAAAAGGTATAATAACAGAAGAAGTTCAGATCATTGCAAAGAATGAATCTGTTCCGGTGAACGAAGTAATGGAAAACTTTTCAGCGGGCAGAATATCAATAATGAAAAACCGGCTGCGTAATATTACACCCGTAGCCGTAGGCAAAGGATTAAGAACAAAGGTAAACGCAAATATCGGAACCTCACCCGATCTTTTTGATCTTAAATCCGAACTTGAAAAACTTGATGCGGCAGTAAAAGCCGGAGCTGATGCAGTCATGGATCTGAGCACCGGCGGTGACCTTGCACTCTTTAGAAAAAAGATTCTTGAGCATTCTCCAATTCCGCTCGGCACTGTACCGATTTACGAAACTGCAGTAAGAATGGTTGCGCAAAAAAAACCTATGACCTCAATGACAATAGAGGATTTTATCGCAGTAATACGTCAGCAGGCTGAAGAGGGAGTTGATTTTATGACTATTCACTCCGGCGTAACTCTTGCGTCTGTACAATCTCTTCATTCTCAGAAAAGAATAACTGGTATAACAAGCAGAGGCGGGGCAATACTTGCAGAGTGGATGAAATTCAATAAACGTGAAAATCCTCTCTTTGAACACTACGATGAGATACTTGATATACTGGCGCAATACAATGTAGTGATAAGTCTAGGAGATGGACTCAGGCCTGGATCAATTCATGACGCCAATGACAGAGGTCAGCTTCACGAAATGATAATACTGGGAGATCTGGCAAGACGTGCCCGCGAGAAGAATGTACAGGTAATCATAGAAGGCCCGGGGCACATGCCTCTTGATATGGTTGCTGATAATATACGTTTAGAAAAAAAACTCTGCGACGATGCGCCCTATTATGTTCTTGGCCCTCTTGTAACGGATATCGCGCCAGGCTATGACCATATAACAGGAGCTATTGGAGGCGCAATAGCTGCAGCAGCCGGAGCAGACTTCCTATGTTATGTAACTCCCGCCGAACATCTTAGACTTCCGGACATAAACGATGTGAAGGATGGGGTAATTGCATCAAAAATTGCAGCTCATGCAGGAGATATAGTAAAATACGGATCACGTGCATCAAGCCGCGACGATGAAATGTCCAGAGCCCGGAAAGATAGAAACTGGCCGGCAATGTACAGCGTAGCGCTGGATAGAGAAAAAGCTGAAACATACAGAAAAGCAGTGCCATCATGTGAAGAGGATCAGTGCTCCATGTGCGGTGAGTTCTGCTCAATGAAAAGAGACTATTGACAGGAGGAATTAAATGTCAGAAGATTCCCACTACTATAATTCTTATAAAGACGACAGAGATATTATTCTGGAATACAACCAGATATCGCTCGATGATGCGTCAATTGCAAACATACTTAACATTGGTATTGATAACCTCACCAGACAGCAGGCCGTTTACAGGGTTATGAAGATGATTGAGGATAAAGGGGTACATCACGTAATAACCCTTAATCCATATAAATTATCCAGAATAAAATCAAATACCGACCTTAGACTTATTTCAGACAAAGCTGACATGCATCTTGCATCCGGCGCAGGCATTCAATGGGCTGCAAAAATACTGAAAACCCCGATTAAAGAGCGTGTGGCAATTCTCAGTTTTATGATGGAGATAGTCCGTCTTGCCGAGATTAAGGAATACAGCATATTCCTTGTGGGCGGTAAACCTGAAACTGCCGAGAGAGCTTTTTTCACTATTAAAAAATCATTTCCTAATATCCGCATAGTGGGCCGTCATGGCGGATACTTTAATGCAGAAAGGGAAAAGTCCGTTATCGAAGCGATAAGAAAATCCGAGGCAAATATTGTATTTGTAGGGCTTGGATTTCCCAAAGAAGATAAATGGATTTATAAATTCAAAAATGAATTTAAAAATACAGTTTTTATCAGTGTCGGCGGAAGCATAGACACAATTTCAGGCGAGATTAAAAAAGCACCACCGTATTTTATGGAAAATGGTCTGGACTGGTTCTATAGAATTATTTCAAATCCATTAAGATACGGAAGACTTTTCAGGCTGGCATTCTTTTTTATCAGTGTCATTTTGAAAAGAATCTTTAAAGTAAGATAACTAAAAAACTCTACCCCCGGCTCTGCCGCGCCCCTCTCTTTAGAAGAAAAAGAGGGGCTTTTTTATATAAAATTTTTTAAGTCATTCAGGAATGTTGGGATAATTGACATCCCCATATCCCCCTGTCCCCCAGAGGGGGCACGCAAAGAGAAATTATTAGTGAATTTATGAATCATAACAATATTAAAACACCTGCTTATATCGTTGAGCTTGCAAAAGATCTTCGAAACAACATGACCGTATCAGAAGAAAAATTATGGTCAATACTCCGAATGAAACAGGTGAGTGGATATGATAAGAATAAAACTAACAGCGATATAACTGATATACTCGGTGCCCCCTCCGGGGGATAGGGGGCAGGAAGGTTTGAATTAAATTAATTATTATCCCAACATTCCGGAAAAAGCCAAAGTTCTTACGGCAGGTTAACAGACAAAAACTTTATTTTTCAAAATCATTAAGATGGGCAGAAGTATTTCGAGCAATCTCAAGTTCCTTCTTTGTAACCTGACATCTTCCAAGAGTAAAACCTGTAACTTCATTGCTGTTTTTGCACGTTCTACAGTAGATTAAAGCCGAACGATCTTTCCACTCTCTTATCTCTACATATCTTGATCCGCATCTTCTGCAGAACATTACTGAAACAAATTCACTCATATATCACCTTTATTTGATTTTAAAAGAGACAACAGATAAGTCTTTTCTTCTTTCAACTCCCCCGGCAAAGCTGTATGCATACTCAAGTAAAGAATCGATAAGCTCACCCCTGGTACCGGATTTTTTTTCAATGAAGTTAACAATCCCTGTCAAACCAAGCTGTTTACCATCAGTATTCCGTAGTTCAGGAAGACTGCTTGAAAAAACGATAAAGCTGTCACCGGCCAGAAGATTTATATCGACCTTACCGGCAATAAAATCCGTGCTCCCGAGAAAACCGGTTGATCGTTTGAGAAAACGAAGATAAGAGGCCTTGTCTTTCCTCATTAGAATCGGGTAAGCATCTCCGGAGTTAACAAATTCAATAGTCATCTTATTTATATCGATAAGACTTATAAAGAGTGAAAAATCCTCACTATAATCCAGTTCTTCTTTACAGTGATTGTTGATCATATTTATTATAACATCGGGTTCGCGGATATCAAGTTCATACATGGCCCGGATTAAACCTGCTATTGTTGAAGCACGCATCGCACCGGGTATTCCCTTTGTATTTAAATTTCCTAAAGTAAGAAGGTATACTCCTTTTTCATACTCCCTGAAAAAATGAAAAGCACCGCCAACTTCTCTTGCGGATAATGATCTTGCAGCGGCATCAAATTTATTACTGACAAAATCTATCGGAGGAGTAAGAGATTCCTGAATTATCTTTGCAGACTGCAGCTCTCCATCAAGACGCTCCTCCTCAATGGCCTTCTGAAAAAAAATAGCATTCTGAACAGCAAGAGCCGCCTGATTTGAAAAAACTCTAAAAAGATTCATATCGTTTTCATCAAAACCCTGTTTTTTCACAGGATTTATCGCCTGAATTACGCCGAGAAGCTTACCTTTAAATAAAAGAGGAGCGCAAAGAATGGACTTGGTTATGAAACCGGTATTTTTATCATACATAGGATCAAATCTGGGATCGCTATAAACATCATCAACCTGAAGATTTTTTCTATTAAGGGCAACCCATCCGGCAATACCCTGCCCTAGTTTTACCCGGTATTTTTCTTTTAATTCATCTCCCGCTTCACCAAGAGCAACTTTAAATACCAGTTCCTCCATATCTTCGTCGTAAAGCAGAAGTGTACTGGTTTCGGTATCCATAATATCTTTTATCATTTCCATAATTATGGAAAGAAGACGGTTTATATTCAGGGTGGAGTTTATTATACCGTTTATTTCAACAAGCTTAGAAAGGTTTTCTACCTGTCTCTCGAGAAATTCAAGATTATTAATTTGTGTAGTTTCATTCATTTTTGAATACTGGCGGGATAATTTTTTTCTGTCAATTACAATTCTTCATTAGTGCAGATATTACTAAAAGTTTAAGCTCTATTCTAAATTTAGCTCATTACGGAATGTTGAGATAATTGACATTCCTAATCCCCCTGTCCCCCAGAGGGGGCACGCAAGAGGGAAATTATTAGTGAATTCATGATTCATAAAAAGAATACGATAGATCCAGGGATGAATTCCTGATGAGTATTGGAATCGATACATTGCGGATTAAAGATGAAGATGTATTAAATAATATTGGAATTGTAAAAGAAATGATAAGAATAAAACTAACAGCGATATAGCCGATATACTTGGTGCCCCCTCCGGGGGATAGGGGGCAGGAATGTTTGAATCAAATTAATTATTATCCAAACATTCCGGAAAGAACCCGATTTATTTATTGCTGTTAGCTATCGAAGCCTTGATAAAATCCTTAAAGAGAGGATGAGGATTAATAGGCTTGGATTTAAACTCGGGGTGATACTGAGTCGCCACAAACCACGGATGTTCAGGGATTTCCACTGTTTCAACAAGATTATTTCTTGGATAGATCCCTCCGATCTTCATCCCTTTGTCTTCGAAAGCCTGTCTGTATTTCATGGTAAACTCAAATCTGTGTCTATGTCTCTCCATGACAGATTCTTTACCGTAAATTTTCTGTATCTTGCTTCCCGGAGTAAACTCACAGTGATAAGCACCGAGTCTCATTGTTCCGCCTTTTTCAGCAATAACCTCCTGCTCTTCAAGAAGTGATATTACCGGATATGAAGAGGAATCATCAAACTCTGTAGAGTTAGCATTTGCAAAACCGCAGACATTTCTTGCAAATTCAATAACCGCACACTGCATACCGAGACATATACCAAAAAACGGAATGTTGCCTGTTCTTGCATGTGTGATAGTTGCTATCTTGCCCTCAATTCCTCTATTGCCGAAACCTCCCGGAACAAGGATACCATTAATCCCTGCAAATTTTTCCCGAAGTTCATCAAAGCTGTAATTCTCAAGCTCTTCTGAATCAAATTTTATAATTTCAAGCTCGGCCTCATTAGCAACAGCTCCATGAAAAAGCGCCTCGTATATTGACCTGTATGCATCCTGAAGCTGTATATATTTCCCCACTACGGCAATTTTAACACTGCACTTCGGGCTTCTATATGTATTTATAAATTTATCCCACGCCGGGAGTTTAGACTTTTTAACAGGTAGATTAAAATGCTCCAGAGTAATTATATCAAACTCATTTTTCTGAAACATAAATGGAATTTCATATATTGATCCGATTATATCCTCTGCAGATATAACATTACGTTCAGATACATTACAGAAAAGCGCAATCTTAGCTTTTAAATCCTCTTCAAGAGGGAACTGAACCCGTGCAAGAAGTATATCTGGAATGATTCCAAGCTGCATAAGTTCCTTAACCGAATGCTGTGTAGGTTTAGTTTTCTGCTCTCCGGCAACTGATATTGTTGGAACAAGGGTGAGATGCACATTCATTACCCTTTTTCTCCCCAGCTCCTGTCTTATCTGCCTGATAGACTCCAGAAATGGTATTGACTCAATGTCTCCAACCGTGCCGCCGATCTCAACAAGAACAAAATCGAGATCGTCATCGTTGGATACATCATAAATCCGTTTTTTTATTTCGTTGGTGACATGAGGGATTACCTGAACTGTCCTGCCGAGATAATCTCCCCTTCTCTCCCTTTGAATTACAGTATTGTAGATCTGCCCGGTTGAAACTGAATTCTTTCTGGATAATTTAGAATTTGTAAATCTCTCATAATATCCCAGATCAAGATCAGTTTCAGCTCCATCCTCGGTAACATAGACTTCTCCATGCTGAAACGGGCTCATTGTACCGGGATCAATATTAAGATATGGATCCATTTTAATCAAAGTTATCTTGTATCCGTGCCCCTCCAGCAGCATACCTAAAGAGGCTACTGAAATACCCTTGCCCAGGGATGAACAAACCCCACCTGTGACAAATATATATTTAGTGTTATTATCTGACATATAATCACCCGTTTATTAAATAATTTGATTGGAACTTTTCTGTAACTTCTCATAAAACCAGTGGAATTATTGTTTAACCCGCACCCGGGCGATGTGTAAAACTATTTCATCGCAGTTTATGATAACTTACACTTTTATTGATATGCATAATTATGTCGCCATTATAGGAAATATCAACCTTCTGTAAACTAAAAATATCAATTTTTTTGTATTTTGAATTAGACAATCATGTAAACTTTTCAGAAAGAGTTTTAACTGATAGTTTACTCACAATCATACCGTCAGTAATTCCTGCATCTCATACCCCTGATTTAATCAGAAGATTAACGAAGTTTTTACTGCAGCTGCCGGTATCCGGAATAATATAAGTTGCAAAACCGGAATGACAAATGCTTAAATTGCATGATTTTAAGACAGTACCTTCCTCAATTTCCGTGATAAACTTACATGCGGCACTCAAAGCCCTATGACCTTACAAATGAGGAGCAGATGAAACTTTTACACAAATTAAAGTTATTGATGCTTGAACAAAACATGACTTGACAGTAAATTATATCAATAGCATAATACTGACTGCCTTTTAATCATTACGGGGGATTCATATGAGTGATTCAGATAAAAGAAAGTACACGCGTTATACGGTTTCAATTAAAACTAAATTTAACTATTATGTAGGAAATCCTGATACTATTGATATCAATACAAGCGCACCTAAAAAAGGTAAGGGAGTTATAATAGATATAAGCTGCGGTGGTGTATTTATCGCAAGCGATTCAAGGGTTCCAGCCGGTATGCCGGTTATACTCAGCTTCACACTCAATAAACAGAAAAAGAATATTCAGGGACAAATTGTCCGAACAGGATTATTGCAGAACAATCCTTCAGAAATAGCTAAAAAATTTGAAATGTTCTCTTCAAAAGGTGACTCATATATTGCAGTAGAATTTATAGAACCGATGGAAGAGTTTAATTCTTCCGATTTATAATAAGATGAAAAAGCGCATTATACGAATTAATGATGTTTCTCAAATTGATACATCGAAAGTGTCAGTTTATGATCTTAATAATAGATATATAGATCCCCTGGGAAATATCTTCGGATTGAGATATAACAAAGATGATAGAAAAGTGGATATTATCAAACTTGAAAGATTTCATTCGGGAGAGAGCCGTATTTATCAACAGATCGCAAGCCGGCATAAAGAAGGAAAATTTACTTCAGATGTCAATACTGAATTCGGCATAAATCAGGATGAACCGGAAGATAATCCTTCGAATGTAGATATGCTTTTTGAGCCTGAGATTTTTATCGACGACGTAATTAACAATGTAGAGACCCATAAAGAAAGATTAAACGGTCTGATAAAAAACATTTACGATTCAGATATATTTCAAAAAGAGAACAAACAGGAATCAACTGAGCTTGACGATATAGTGAGAAATCTTGAAATAGACGGGATTCAGCAGCTTGAAAAGCTTGAGACTTATTACAGGGAGCTTGTGAACTACCCCAGATCAATTACATATTATCAGGCTAAAATCGATAACACAGGCAAAAACGTTTTTGAAAAACTTGCCGGAAATAAGGAAAGAACAATGCGCTTTGTCCTTATGTATGAGATGTCTATCACTATAAAGAGAATTTACACTAACTTAAATAAACATATTGTACATCTGAATGAATTTACATCAAACAAAAATATTGATGACAGACAATATATGACCAAACATCAGAAACAATCATTTATAGATGCAAGAACATCGATCAAGAACACCTTGCAGGATATAGAGGACATCCTTCAGCAGAATGCCATGCTGTATGCATATTCAATCAACGTTGCAAATTATAAATAGGCTGCAGAAATAGAAAACATTAAAAAACCATCTTTATAACTCTGCTTTATATCATTCAGCCAGGATATATCGATTTTTATTCTTTCTGTTTTAAAAATAAATTTTATACCCGATGCATAATTGTTTTCAATTCCGTTATTCCCATTATGTATACCCCACTTAATTACTGGAGAGATGAAAAGAGTTCTCTTCATCGCCTCATAAACGATATCAACTCCAGCCACATTTCTCCATGATGTAATAGAAAAATCATTTTTCCTGCAGGCAAAAAACTGATCATAAACATATGTTTGAGAGAACCTCTCATCATCTGATATATAAAAACTGTTTCCGTTAAAAGAAAAAAAGAATCCATAATAAAAAGGAATGTTAACCATATAATTCAATTTAAGCTTTGAAGAAGGTTTATCTACAATAAAATTCCACCCGGAAGAAAAATCAATTTCACAGGACATAGTATCACTATAATCCATTCTGTATAAACTGTCATTGTAATTCAGTTTTAGTTGAAATCCCGAAAATGAAACTCCGCCATTATATCCGGGATAATCGATCAGTTCATCCTTTGTTCCTGAAAGAAAAAGCCCGATAGATGATGCACCACTAATGAAACAGTATCCTCCCCGCGAAGTGAGAGATTTATGTCTGTAGAAATTTTCATCATCTGCAATGGAATCAATTCTGTCTGTTACATCTGCGGAAACAGTAAAATATGAACCACCTTCGATGCTGGCTGAATTAAAGAAAAGCGATCCCGCGCTAAATGACCTGTCTTCACGATGAAAAGATGATGACACCGACACGCCGGCAAGATAACCTGCGTAATTAATTTTAGATGTTAATTGAGGTATAACCCCGAAAATCGGACTTCTGTAAATTTTAGATTCCAGCTCAATAATTTTACCGGAACAATCAGCAATTAGAATGATTTCACCCTGCTCCCCTCTTGTAATATTAACATTTAATTTCTTTAATTTAAATCTCTTTTTTGTCAATACCACATTTTCCCTAAGAGTAAACTCATTAAAAAGATCCCCTTTATTGAAAATGGAAAGAGCAATCTCACTTTTACCATGCATAATTCCCGTGACAATTACATCGGACACTATAGATTCATTAAAATAAAGATCAGCAGTTCCATCTTCATTCATTACAGCTTTTTTTATAAAGAATGCAGTATATCCTCTTTCATGATATCGCCCTGTTATATCTGCACAAATCTTTTTTATATCATTCCCGGTCAGTTTCTCTCCATGCAATTCCAGAATATCATTAATAGCCACAGCGGAACTGCTCCCATGTATCCGGATTAAGTCCTGAACACCGTAGACCTCCACCCTGCAGAACAGCGCAGAGAGAATAACCATCAGAACAATTATAAATAGATTCTTATCTCTCATTTAAAGTCCGGACTTTCATATCTGGTGTAATTTTAAACTTAAAGAGATCTTTATCTGCAGGAGAGTTTATGATCATATTACTGTATTCCGTTAAAGTATGAACTATTCCGGTGGAAGTTCTCGCCTTAAGTTCAATTGCAGATGGTATATATACACCATCAATCCGGACATGATCAATATAATCCTCTTTCATTATTTCACGTCCCGATTCATCAAGCATAATCTTCCTTTTTATAATGTTCAAAACCGGATCAACATATAAAACAATTTTAGTTTTCTCTTTTTTAGTGGTAATAGTATAAATCTCAGCAGTTTTAAAAAATGAATACAACCTCATTCCCTGAGAAACTACATTAATATCATTTAAATATCCCGCCGGTATTACATTCATCACAGCAGGGATTGGACCTCTGTTATCAACATCTTTACCGGACACGAAGAGAAGTTTACGGTCATTGTAATACCAGAAGAGACCGCCATCATTTACAACTACAGTCTGGCTTTCAGGTTTAATATAATCAATCCTGATAAAACCCTTTGAAGCTGCAAAATAATTTCCGGTATAAAACTCAGTTGATCCATCTTCAAGATATATATGCTGGGTAATTGACGCCTTGATGGTCTTAACCGAAAGATAATCTTCAATGATTTTTCTGAACTCCGGAGTTTCTCCACTCAGAGGATGAAATATCGAGGAGAAAGTTATTATAAAAAATACTATATAGCTTTTCTTCACACGTTTACCTTACAATTATCCGTTACCAGTTTAACTGGTTTTAAATTCTAAATCAGCGTGAAATAACAACGCGGAAACCACCATCGCCGGCATTAGCACCGGGATAAAGCCAGCCCCGACAAGCGGAACGGTGACCAAAACCGCTATTATTCCATGAGCCTCCACGCAGACTGCGATCGCTTCCCTTTAAAGCGCCATCTGGATTCTTTGACGTACTGTTTTGATAATAGTTTTCATCATACCAATCAGTACACCATTCCCATACATTTCCACTCATATCATATAAACCGAAGGCATTAGGCTTCTTCCGGCCGACAGGATTCGTTTGACCACCTGAATTATCGGAATACCAGCAAAAACCTCCGTCCATTTTATCTCCCCAATAATACTTTGTACTTGAGCCGCCCCGGCAGGCGTATTCCCATTCTGCTTCAGTAGGCAAACGAAATCCGTTTCCTCCAAGTATTGTTACCGTAATATTATCACTGAAAAAACCCTTTTCAATTACATATTTATAATATGGCTTTAGTCCATTCTTTTCGCTGAGTTTATTGCAGAATTCAACCGCATCCTCCCACCTCACCTGCTCTACCGGCATACTTGCCAGGTCAGGCCCTGTCACTGCAAAATTACTCGGATTCACACCCATAATCTCTTCATACTGCTTCTGGGTTACCTCATACTTACCTATCAAGAAACCATCTAGTGTTACTTTGTGAAGAGGTCTTTCATCATACGATTCATCTGATCCCATTTGAAAGGTTCCACCGGGAATTTTTACCATCTCTATATTACCAATTGTTTTTATTTCACCTGATTTTCCTTCCGGTTCATTTTTGATAACGGCATCTTTGCTGAACCGGTATACCGTCATCCCCGGACTCAGCTCGGAGAGTTTGCCCTTCCCTCTAATTCTGCATTTTGATGTTGTCATCATCGGAAAAGTTGCCTCAAGGATTATCTTGCCACTTTCTGTCCGGATCTCAAGAAGTTCTCCCATCTTCAGATCCGTTCCCGACTTTGAGTTTACTATAACTTCCTTACTGGTGGAGTTTATACTGACGATTTCGCCTATTTCTTTATCTGCGGCTGTTGTAATTCCTGTTAAAATGAGTATTGCAGCTGCACATAAAAGTATTTTTTTCATAAAAATTTTTCTCCATTACTTATCCGGTAAATTTATGTTATTGGAGTGATATTATTTAGAGGTGTCAAGAGGAAACTTAAAAGACCGAATAAGATAGTTACAGCTCTCATCACGGGATAAGAATCAGGTGCACGGAGATGCATTGATCTAACACTTCATACTAATTACCTGCTAAATCTCTAATAATATCAATACTGAATATATTTTCCTTGAAAAAATACATAACGTTTCTGCACCTATTAAACAGCAGTAAAATATAATTAGTAAATAATTTTCAGCAAATATACTCAAATGGTAAATATAAAATGATACTTAAAGATATCTGCACCAGAATTATCTCTTCAAATGAATTCATGGATTTGAATCTTAAACAGCCTGGCGCTCAGTCGATCGAGGGGATATCCCCTGCTTCATTTCCTCTGATAATTTCATCAATTTTCCATGCGCGGAATAATCAGACATTTATTATAACAGAAAACATACAGCAGATGAATGACCTTTATCTTGATCTTACATGTTTTATCGATGAACAGTATCTCTACAAGTTTCCACCATGGGAAACTCTTCCCTACGAGTTTATGTCACCGCCGGAATCTATTGAAAGAGACAGAATTAAGTCTATCTATAAACTAATCTCGGGAACACCTAATGTAATCATAGCTACAGTTGATTCAGTGATACGCAAACTCCCGGCAGAAAATTTTTTCATAAAGAAAGGACTGACCCTGACAGCAGATGAAGAATATCCCTTTGATGATATTATATCTACACTTGTCCAATACGGCTACACTCGTGAGACCAGGGTTGATTCCTTCGGACAGTTTTCAGTCAAAGGTAGCATAATCGACATTCATCTGTCATCATTTGAGAATCCGGTCAGACTCGACTTTTTCGGTGACACACTTGAGTCGGTGAGAGAGTTTGACATAGAGACACAGCTTTCAGCAGGATTGGATAAACACCTCGAAATAGTAATATACCCCAGAAGAGAACTTATTTTTTTTGCGAAGGAAAAAAATGCTCTAAGAGATAAGCTTAGAACAAAGTTCAATGACTCGATGGACCTCCCGGATGATTTCACCCGCTGGCTTAATAGTGATATTCAGGTTGAAAAAATTCCCGGCATCGAAGATTACTATCACGAAATTATAGATTCATGTTCTATTATAGATTTTCTCAAAAACGATGCATCAATAATACTTCTCGAGTGGCCTGCACTTATTTCAAGAAAAAACAGAACCGTCAAAAACTACGAGGACCTTTACGAGCGTAAACAGAAAGAGACCTACTGCACTGCACCATCCACGCTGCTGAATCCTGATGTAATGGAACTTGTGCAGAAAAAGTCTATATCACTGCAGACATTTACAGCAAGCTCCGGTGCATTCAACTGGAAGATGAAAAGTATAAAAAACTATCAGGGTAAAATCAAATCCGTACGGGATGAGATCGAGGAAAAAGTTTCGGATGGATGGGATATCATCATAACCACTTCTTTCGAGGGACAAGCCAGAAGATTAAGTGATCTCTTCTCGGAACTTAGTCAGGATGGAAACTTTGAGAACTACAATCCGGAAGCATCGGTGAACATCGTAATCTCTCCGCTAAGTACAGGTGTTGAACTGAGCGAGACTAAAACTCTCATTATAACAGATCATGAAATATTCGGAAAGAGTTACCGCAAGAGAAAACACTTCAAAAGCAAATCATCGCGACCCATCGAGACTTTCCTCGATCTCAAACCCGGAGATTACGTTGTACATATCAACCATGGAATAGGAATCTTTAAAAGCATAGAGAGGATGACCGCAGGCGGAGTTGAACGGGATTTCATTCTGATAGACTACGCTGAAGAGGACAAACTCTACGTCTCCCTTGACCAGATAAGTCTTGTACAGAAATATATCGGGACCGAAGGCCGGAAGCCGCGTATTGATGCGCTTGGTAAAAAATCAGCATGGAACAAGATTAAACAGCGCGTAAAAGAATCTGTAGAAGCGATAGCTCACGAGCTGATCAAGATTTACTCAAAACGAAGCGCGCTTCAGGGATTCAGATTTCCGCCGGACACTCAGTGGCAGGAGGAGTTTGAATCACTTTTTGAATTTGAAGAAACACCGGATCAGCTCACCGCAATTGAAGACGTCAAGGATGACATGGAAACAGACAAGCCCATGGACAGACTCGTCTGCGGCGACGTAGGATTCGGAAAAACCGAGGTTGCAATAAGAGCATCGTTCAAAGCGGTAATGGCAGGTAAACAGGTTGCAATACTTGTTCCCACAACTATTCTTGCAATGCAGCATTTTGAAACCTTTAAAAAGCGGTTCAGCGGATACCCTATTACAGTGGATATGATTTCACGATTCCGGACAAAGGGTGAGATTATAAAAATAAAAAGCAAACTCGCAAGTGCCGAGATTGATATAATAATCGGAACGCACGCCATTCTTTCCGCAGATGTAAACATTAAAAATATCGGTCTGCTGATCATTGATGAGGAACAGCGCTTTGGTGTAAAACATAAAGAGCAGCTGAAGAGATTCAGAACTATTGTTGATGTTCTGACCCTCTCTGCAACACCGATTCCAAGAACTCTCCATATTTCCATGTCCGGCATTAGAGATTTAACTATAATAGCAACTCCCCCTGAAAGCCGTCAGGCAATTGAAACATATGTGCTAGAAGAAAATCCCGACATATTGAGAGAGGCTATTCTCAATGAGATCAGCCGCGGCGGACAGATTTTTTATGTATACAACAGAGTCCAGACAATTGAAACACAGATGATACTGCTTAAAAATCTGGTACCGGAGGCAACTTTCTGTGTTGCTCACGGACAGATGCATGAACATGAACTTGAAGATATCATGATAGACTTCATGAACAAAAAATATGACGTGCTAATAAGCACTACGATTATAGAATCCGGACTTGACATACCCAACGTAAACACAATCATCATCAACAGAGCTGATACATTTGGTCTATCACAGCTCTATCAGCTGAAAGGAAGAGTCGGCCGTTCCACAAGGCAGGCATACGCATATCTCTTCTATCCCAGACATGCATCATTGACCGAAGAGGCGCAGAAACGTTTACAGGTCATTGCCGAATACTCCGAACTTGGAAGCGGATTTAAAATCGCCATGAAAGATCTCGAAATAAGAGGTGCCGGAAATATTCTTGGACACGAACAGTCCGGCAGTATAATGGAAGTCGGATTTGATCTCTATTGCCAGATGCTTGAAGATGAAATAAAAATACTCAAAGGTGAGGAGATTAAAGAATACTTCCGGACATCCCTCTTTATCAAAACCGACTTTTTTATACCGGATTCCTACATGAATGATGATAAACAGAAAATTGAATTCTACAAAAGATTTGAATCCTGCGAGACAGTAAAAGAAGTTGATATACTTGAAACTGAATTAATCGACCGATTCGGCACCCCTCCGCCAGAGGTAAAAACACTTGTTGAACTCGAAAGAATCCGGGCAATCTCATCTTCACTTAAAATAAGTGAGATACTTGAAGAAAATAACAAAATCAGAATAAGAATATCCACTTTCTGTATTATTCCCGGAGAAAAACTCGCTTCATCAATTTCGAAGGATAATAGACTATCTCTTGATCCTAAAGATCCCGAGATGCTGATCTTCAGTTATACCGAAAAAGACCCTGAAAAAAAGTTACTTGAATTAAAAAAATGGTTGCAACAATTTATGTAACTAAATTGATAATTAGACACATACTTAAATAACTTCAGGAAAATGTAACTGCTCATATTTTAGTGATAGTTTATTCTCAGTATCTTTTAATAGTGCATGAATAATTTATCACCTCAACTTTGAACAATTACAGAAAAATTTTAATAAAAACTAAGGACGAAATATGAAAATCAAACATTTATTAACAATCTCTATTATAACTATGCTTATAATTCCACAAATATCCTGTAAAAAGGAATGGGCTGCAAAAATTGACGATGATACAATTTCAATGGAAGATTTCAACAAATTCTATTATCTTCAAACCAAAATGATGGCCAATGTTGAAACCAATGAGGAAGTTGACAAGCTTGCTGAAAATCCTGCATATGCAAATCATCCTCTTTTAAGCAAACCGGGTTTCCTTGATCACCTGATAGCACAGAAAGTTCTTTATAAAAAAGCAATGGATGACAAAGCAATTGACCACAAGGAACTTGACACTGTAATAGAGATGATAAAAATCCAGACAGTTGCTCAATACTACCTTGGAAAGAAATTAAAAGATAAAATTACAGTATCTGATGAAGAGGTTAATGCTGTTTATAATGAAAACAAATCCAAATTTGCAGGAAGAACTGCAGATGAAGCCACAGCATATATCAAACAGCAGATTTTTGCACAGAAATCAAAACAGGAGACAAATAAATACATCCTTGAACTTTTAGCTGAGTATAAAATCAATAAAGAGGGATTTAAAGAATCTCAAAGCAAGGCTGAAAAAAAATCAGCTCCGGTTGAAGTAAAACCTGAAGAGAAAAAGTAAAATAAATATCATTATTGTATAAAAGAAAACCCTGCAGTTCCGCAGGGTTTTCTTTTCTTAAAAAATTAAACTTTATTAAAATAAACAAATAAAAAAAATAACAAATTTAATATTGACTATTATATTGAATTAATGGTAATATATTAATTACAAATATTTTAAATGAGGTAGCTACATGACACCGGTAAGCCATTTAAAAAAAATAGTCATTTTCATTTTAACTTCTATTTTTCTTATCTCCTGCAGTTCTAAAAAAGGTCTTATTTATTCTTCAGGTAAATTATCATCTAATTCAAAAATTGCAGTAATCATCGACTCTCCGAATAACATCAAAAATGCTGTTCTTGTATCTTTTCTTAAACAGGGATTCAAGGTAAAAGGGGTAAATTCCTCTGATTTATACACAATGAAAGACGTTTATGACATTTCAGATGTTAAAAAACTCTCATATAATATCTCAGAAGAGAATATTTCCACAGTTCAAAAATCATATGACAATATTTATAAGCTTCATGTATATAATTTCGAACTGAGCAAGGCTGAAGTTCTTAAACAGATAAGGACCGAATGGGATGTTGAATATCTCGTTCTTCTTGATCTTAAGGAATGGGAAAAGGTCAGCTGGGCAAGAGTTATAAATTTAAAAACTTTCGAAATTGACTTCATTGAAAATTATCCCACAGCATACGGTGATAATATTGAAACAATTTCCGACCATTTTATTAAAAACATAACCGGAAAATAATCAAATTGAAATGCAGATTTTTACATATTATCTTCGCCATTTTGATTCTCTCATTTGCAGAAATTAATGCAGGAGCCGAAAGTGCAGCTTTCGGTTTCTTTATTAATGAATCAGGTAATGAATCCCTCGATTATCTCGAAAAGATATTACCAAACTCATTTGCCAGTGCTTTGAGTAATAAACATCACTTTGATATTATAAAACCAGCTCAAATCCCTGGCCTTATATCAACTGAGAATAATGGCTTAAAAAGGATTATCAAGGAAGAAGATCTCGAAGAAATTACAGACGACATCAGTGCCGACTATTTTATTTACGGCAGTTTCAAACCTCTTGAAAATAATAAAATTAAGCTTACAATCAATGTTTATAAAAAAGGTACATCAAGTGTATTCCAGTTTGAAGATACAGGTTACCTGGAGACAGAAATTTTTAAACTTGTAGATAAAATAGCCATTCAGATTAAAAATATTGCTAATGAGTCAATGATTTACAAGAGTGAACAAATTACTTCCAAATCTAAACTTGCAATACTTACGAATCTTGAAGGAGATGAATTGAACTCACTCTATTACGGGTTCTTAAGCAGCGGATTTAAAATTTCACTAACCCAGGGCAATGAAATTTACAGTTTGATGGATTCTGAACAGATAAAGAAGTTTTACCACTTCGGCGGAATTAACGCCTCATATCATATGATTGACAGTAAAAAGGATGTACCACTCTGGTATGGTACCTGGTCCGGATCTGCATATTATAAAATGATTTCAGAAGAAAAAAGTGTTATAGATAAATTTTCTTTTAACTACATCGATACTAAAACTGAAATTCTGAAAAAAATAAAAGCATCCAGCGGTGATTCCATTGACTACATCGTAATAATAGGTTTCGATGATTCTAAATCAAACGCCTGGATTCGATGCCTCAGTTTAAAAGACAATAAACTTTTAATCACAGAAACAGGAATCGAAGGATCCTCCATCGATGAGATTACTAAAAATATCATTAAAAGTATGACTACAGGCCTTCCGGAAAAGTCTTAAATAAGTTTCTATTTTCATCTGCTTCTTAATAGAATTTCCGCTTCCTTGAAAAATCCCGATTTTCTATAAATATCTATCAGTGCTTTTTTATAAAGCTGATTAAATCTGTCAGATTCATATGCCGTTTTAATGTAATACAGAGACTCTTCTTTTTTACCCTTTTTATCCAGATTTAGTCCCAGATAAAAATATATTTCAGGCAGCATAAAGGTATTGTTCTTTGCAAAGATAAGGCTTTTGTAAGACTCTTCGAATCTACCCTGCTTATACAAAGATACACCGTAATAAAAAGCTGTATTAACATTATTAAGCATAATCCCTTTATCATAAAAGAACAGAAGATCACCAAAATTGCCGGTGTAATACAGATTCTTTAAAATTTCCTCCAGGGTATCGCTATCCTGAGTACTTGAATCGGCAATTCCGGCGAAAAGCTCAGCCCCTTTTAAAGCATCTCCAAGTTTCAGATAATTGTATGCAGCAAGTTTTTTAAAATCTTTATTATCAGGATAAATTATTATCAGAGGGTTTAAAAATTTTTCTAATTCTTTATTCATTTTTTTATCATATTGCTGCTGAGCTTTGGTCAATAACTCGCTTTCGGTGTACATCTTATGGTAATAGATTTTCAAATAATTCAGATACACACGGCTGCTATATTTAAACGAAATAAAAACCGTTGCAGAAAATATCAGCAATATAAACATAAACTTTTTCATTTTTTTTCCTCAAATTCAAGAATAACAACAGATCAATATAACTAATACTAATTTTACCTGCAGTTTTTGAGCAATTACCACAAATCACTGAAAAAACTATATTTAATTCTTGAAATATATCAATATAAAAAATAATTTTACAAAAAATGAAAAAAATTTTATTTAAATACACTTTCGAGCGTACTTATTAATAAGGGAATAGAGAAATGAAGAAAAGAGTTTTTGTAATCACAATCATGTTGTTATCATTATGTGATTACTCATTTGCATTAACCGGTGATGAGGCATTATCCAGCTTCAGAGGAAGAATGAACAGTATCGGGAAATTAACAGGAATTATCTCATGGTCACTTCCGTCAGGAGAGACCTACACAGGCAGTTTTAAATATATGAGTCCCGGAAAAATCTATATTAAATTCAGCAGCCCGGCAGGAAAAATTATAGTTTCAAATGGAAAAAGTTTATGGGTCTACGCCCCGGGAAGTAATATATGCGGTGTTCAGGATCTGGGCGGTGGCGGCTCCGGGGGGATTTCAGCCCTAACAACGGGTTATTTTGCAATTGTAACAGCTCAGGGTCCCGGCGGTTATACAATCAAACTGAAAAATAATGACAAATCCTATTCAGAAATTATACTTATGGTGGACTCAACCTTCTTTTTAAAGAAGGCAATATTGAAATCAAAAGAGGGATCCTACAGCTTTTCAATATCTAATGTCAGTGCAAGCGCTGCAGTTATTCCAAGTATTTTTGATTTCAATGTACCATCAAATTCACAGGTAGTAAAAAATCCGCTCAATATAAAATGAGGATATAATTTTGAAGAGAGCAAAAATTATAAAATTACTTTTTGTGCTCCTTTTATCAGCAAATGCTTTAAATGCACAGGAGATAAGAGAAGAGGAGAGTCTTAATTTTACATATTTAGGCCCTTCACTCTCATATGCCCGCAATCAGGTTAAATATACAGACTGGTTTGAAACTTCAACTGAAACAAAGAAAATGTCCGGATCTGTATATTCCGGCGGGTTAGCGCTTGATATTTTTGCGGATTCATTATGCGGCGATTTTCAGATGAAATATGCATACAATCAGCTGGACTTTACCTTAACATATCTGGAATTCTGCGTCAGCGGCAAATATTACTATCCGGTAACTCCATATTTATCTCTAGGCGGCGGACTCGGCTTATATCTTGAAACTCCTCCATCAAATAAAGATCACAACGGTGCTGCGGGTTTACAACTCCCTCTCTCAATCCTTGTTAGTCCATCTACAAATACAAAACTTTTTATCGACATTTTTGCACGATATGGAAGTTTTGCAATAGGTGAAAATACTGAATCAATCTCAGCGGGAGTAAATGTCGGATTCATCTTCAAAGTCGGAAGGATATAGCAGCATTATTCAGGATGCGGCTGTTCCTTCAACACCTCTCTGCTGCTTTATTGTTTTCATAATTCTTAAATCATACCTAAGTATAACCGGAATATACGGAACTATTTTTACATTTATTTTCTTTATACTATTTGTTCTGACTTCAATTCTTACAATATATAAATACAGAAATTTGCTTAAAAATAAAAGGATACTATTCTTTTCAGCAACCATCGCTACTCTAATCTTTTTTATAATTTCTTTTCTGTTAGCAGATAAAATTGCTCAACTTAAATCAGATTTAAATCTCCCTGAATATATTGAGAATACTTCCATAACTGTTGAGAGCGTTATTTTTAAACGCTATTCCTCAGAGATTTATTTCCATAAAACAGAAGATTCAGATGCTAAAATAAAAGGAATTCTCAACTTTCAGGGTGAGAATTATTACAGCAAAGGTGATCAGCTCTTCCTGCATAAAAAAATAAAAAAAATACCATCCGATAGTAAAATCCAATTTAACACCTATTTACTTTCTCGCGGTATTCACTTCACTGCAGATATATCAGAGAGTGACATTACAGTTATTAAAAAAAGTGAAATTGATTTTAAAACGTCTCTTCAAAAAACTCTTCTAGATAGAATTGATTTACTATTCAAAACACCCACTGCCGGTCTCATCAAGGCACTTCTGACAGGTAACCAGAATTATGTAGAGAAAAAAATAATTTTAGAATACCGCAATTCCGGAGTGCTTCATTGTTTATCCGCCTCTGGAATGCATGTTGCAATATTTGCCGCAATACCGGCATTTCTCCTAATACCGTTTTTTAGAAAAAATATTGCAATGCTGGCCTCTCTAACAGCAATATTATTTTACCTGTTTATTACAGATATGCCGGTTTCACTACTTCGAGCTGTAATAATGTTTGGTTTTCTTTATCTGCAATTACTCCTCTTCCGGAAAAGAAACGTATTCAATTATCTCATGCTCACATGTGCGGTGATACTTTACATTTCGCCCTGGGAGATTTTCAGTCCCGGTTTTCAGCTAAGTTTTGCGGCAACTGCCGGTATTCTGATATTTTATAAACAATACCGGTATTCACTTAAAGGTTTCCCTGCTGTCATAGCCGATACAACGGCAGTTACTCTTTCAGCACAGATAGTTACGCTGCCTATTATTCTCTTTCACATGAACCAGGTCAATACCTCGGGATTAATTGCTAATATTATTATTATACCATTAATCACTTTAATTATGGGGATGTCTATTTTTGTAATTATGCTCTCGTATATTTCATTTTCGGCTGCAGTTTTTGGCGGAGTAATAACACACCATATTTTTAGACTAACTCTGTTTATTACAACTTTCATCTCAAATCTTGAGCTGAATTTCTATGTTTATAATTTAACAATACCACTTATTTTAATACTACTAATCAGTTTAATACCTCTAATTAATTCCAGGAGAAGTAAACAGCTGAAATTCTATCCCATACTTCTCTCTGCACTACTTTGTACAATATATCTGAAGAAAAATTATCAGTTTAACAGCAGCAGTTACATCATTACAAATAATAATTCTAAAGCCGAAATTACCAGAGAAGGCAAAAGGCAAAGTTTAAAGCTCAGTTTAGAAGAAGATTGCGATATAGACAACATTCTACGTGAAGTAAAGACGAAAAATCCCGATATTAAAATCATTGAATTGTGCAATGATACAAGCTCCACCCTTGTCGCTTCAAAAAGAATAATGAATGATTATATGGTTGATGAATTCAGATTTAACAAAATCCCGGACTTAAATAATATGTTAAAAAAGATAATTTTTCAACTTGAAAAAGATAATGTAATTGTAAAATTTACCAAAGAAAGTCTTCCTGATTAAATAGTAACTCATAAGTAAATAGCTTAATATTATTAAATACAATGCTTTCTTGTGAATTTTTTCTCTTCCGCGAAAACGGCGCGGTTGGTGACTACTAAGCTATATTTCAAGGTTTACTTGAAAATTAACACAAAAAATATATACCCATCATCTTCGACTTACCTGATATATATTTTTTATTAGTTTTTGCATCATTTTGTATAGCCAGAAAATTACATTAAATATAAAATAACTACTAAATAGAAAAGTCGATATTTTGCACGAATACGCCGATATTAATAATGATATAATAAATATGATAACTATAGATAATAAAAAATACGCCGAAAAAATCTTAAGTGGTGAAGAAGTAACGTTCTCCTTTAGATTCATTGACGAAAGATCACTTATCCTTATCAATACACTGATTCTCAGAATTTTATCAGCGCAGGGAAATATCTTTCTTCTTGAAACATTAATTACAATTATTCGTGAAATTGTATTCAATGCTTTTAAAGCTAATCTGAAAAGAATTTATTTTGATAATTCGGGTATTGATATTAATGACAGTTCAAAATATCTGCAAATCATGCAGAATTTTAAAGAAGATTACCTCTACAACCTTGAAGAAATAGAATCAGAAGTAACCACAAATCAGAACTATTATATACAGATAACTTTTGAACAAAAAGACGGAATTCTCGAAATTTCTGTCTTTAACAATGTTAAGATAGTGAAAGAAGAATACGACCGGATCATGTCAAGAATTCAACAGTCAAAGATATCCAATAATCTTGCAGAGGCTTATAACGACGTATATGATCCCACCGAGGGAGCAGGTCTCGGGCTTGTGCTCATGGTGTTTCTAATGAAAAATTCAGGCATAGGCGCCGACAATTTATCCATCCTACATGATTCCAACGGAATCACAGTGAGTGTAAAAATTCCAAAGCAGCTGAAAGAGGAAATTATAGTTTCCGACGTCAAGAAAAGAATTCTTGATGATGTCGACTCCTTACCGACATTTCCGGAAAACATCATTGAACTTCAGCAGCTTTGCAACAAAAAAGATGTTTCAATTGATGAAATCTCATCACGGATTTCCCGTGATCCGGCGCTTACAGCAGATGTAATCAAACTATCTAATTCTGCAGGATTTGTTCCGGGGAAGAAAATCTTTACAATCAAAGAAGCGGTAAAGATTATCGGACTAAAAAATCTTTACCTTATTCTAACTGCCAGCACTGTAAAAAAAATTCTCGGAAATAAATATAAAAAATTTGAACTGATTTGGGAACACTGCGTACGTGTGGCTTATTATTGCCGTCAGATAGCAAAACTTAAAAATTTAGGAAATATTTCCGATTCTGCTTTTATTACAGGTTTGCTTCATGATATTGGAAAAATTGTCCTTCTCTCTACCGATGAAGCCATCATACACACAATATCAGAGATAACAAAAAATAAACAACTGCGATCTTCTTCCATTCTTGAAGAGATATCAATTGGAATAAGTCATGCAGAAATAGGTGGACTTATAGCTGAAAAATGGAATTTTCCCGATGACCTGAAAATTCCTATTTCCAATCATCACTCCCCTCTCAATTCTGAACCGGCATATAGAGACCTGACATACATTGTCTATTTTGCCAACATGCTTTGCGGAGTTGAAATCAGTAAATATAACTATTATTATATCGAAACTGAAATCTTAAACTGGTTTAAAATAAAAACGATAGAAGAACTTCAGACATTTCACCAGAAGTTAAAAAACAGTTATAATGATCATCAGAAATCGCCGGGTTAACAGGAGATGCTTGAATATTTATTAAGTGATGCAAAGAATGGATTTAAAACACTCTCCGTTGTAAATAAAGATAACGGTAAAGAAATTAAACTCCATTCAGCCTATGATCCGGTAAAAGAGGCTGAGAGAAGTATTGATGCCTTTGATAAGGGTAAATCATCAATAATAATGGTATCCGGAATAGCTCTGGCATATCACCTGAAATTCCTTAAAATAAAGTATCCTGAAATAAAAATCATTGCACTTGAGAAAGAAAAAGAAATTCTCAACATCTGCAGCAGAATATTTCCCGAGTCGCTCACTGGAATTGATATAATAAACTCCCCCGAAGAACTTGCAGTAATTTTTGAGACAATGGATCTTGCAGATTTTAAAGGGATTGCTCATTATATACATAAACCATCGTACCAGCTCAATCCTGAATTTTATGAAAACATATTAAACAGTATTAAGCTGCTTATTTCCTCGCGAATTAGTGACCTCCTAACCCGATTCGAGTTTGAGGAAAAATGGATTGAAAACATTTTTAAGAATTTAAAACATTTGAAGAATTCGACAAGTGTTTCCAGGCTATTCGGAAAATTTCAGGGATACCCTGGAGTAATTGTTTCTGCCGGACCTTCTCTCAAAAATAATATAAGAGAATTAGAAAAATTAAAAAGTAAAGCTGTAATAGTAGCTGTTGATACCTCATTTAAAGTTTTAGATAAATACAATATTAAACCTCATTTTGTGCTAACACTTGATGCCCAGAAATACAGTTTTAAACATTTTACAGGTGTGAGAGCTGATAAAACAATACTGATCGCCGATATTGTCAGCTGTCCTTCTATACTGAACTCATATTCCGGAAGAAAAATTATCAGCACAACTTCAAAATATTATCAGGATTCCAACGGTAATATAGTAAGGGAAACAACCCCGGTGATCGACTGGATCGAAAAAAAAGGAGAGCCATTCGGAGATGTGCAATCAGGCGGGTCTGTAGCGACAAGTGCATTCGACCTTCTTCTTAACATGGGTTGTGATCCGATTATACTGATTGGACAGGATCTGGCATATTCAGGAAGAGAGTATCATTGCAGCGGCACATATCATAATGATGACTGGATTCCGAAAATGAATAGAGTAAGTAATCTCGATACAATCAATCAGAATATAATAAGAAAAAGAAAAATAAAATATGTTAAGAAATATGGAAATAGCGGGACAGTGATTTCTGATTTTGTATTTGACCTGTATAAATCCTGGTTCGAAGATTCAGCTGGAAGAGTATCCGTCTCGGTAATAAATTCTACCGGAGGAGGATCAAGCATCGGTAATACTACCGAAATGAATCTAATTGATGCTGTAACTAAAAAAAACAGAAATCTATCCGACCCTTCATTAATTATTGAACAAATACTTTCCGAAACACCTGATAATGATATATCCGGAATAAAAAATGCAATACTAAGCGGATATAACAGACTAAATAAGATTATTGATTTAACCGAATCAGACAATCCGGAAGAAAGAATTATTGATAAAATAAATGCGCTACTTGATGATGATGATACTAACTCATTATTAAAACCTCTAATGAGAAAATCTCATTTTTATGTCTCAAGACATGCTTTTGAAACAGATAAAGCTAAAGATATAATATATAACGATGTAAAACTATCATCCCGTAAAATGAAAGAAATTCTTCTGGCGTCTGGAATGATTGAATAATTTATATTTTAAAAACACTTTAAAGACTTTATGAAGAGTAAAAATAAATTTACTCTTCATAAAGTCTTTTATAAAAAAATAGTTAATAAAGGGTTCGATATGAAATTTACTATACCATATATTTTAATACTACTTCTTCTTTCGCTCAATACAGCATCAGGAAGTTCAGCTTCACGTATTGATTGGATCGAAAGTCAGGTTAAATCTTCCGGAAACAGCAGCATGGCGATTGATGAGCAGGGTTTGCCGGTAGATATGGAAACCGGAAAGCAGTTGTCAATTTCTGATGCAAGAAATATCTCCTACGAAAGAGCAAAAGAGAAGGCTCTGATTGATGCAATAAATATCATCAACGAAATACAGGTCGATAATGAAAAAAAAATAAGAGATCTTATACGAAGTGATTCAATTGTTAGACAGAATATAACCAGAATTCTTGAGGAGAATTCCAGATATAAAGATAAACCAGCCGGTTACCTCTCCTCATCTTGTGAACTTGAATTTAATTTAGGCTATCTGTTAACAGCAATTAATTACAATTTTCCATACGACCCCTTCCCTGTTCGGGAAGATATTGATATTTCAACGATGTATACTTCGTTAATTATCGATGTGAGAGGTTTAAATATAAAACCAATGCTCATTCCATCGATTCTCAATGAAAACGGTCTTGAAATTTATAACAAAAATTATATTAAACCGGCTGATGCAGTTAAATACAATCCTGTATCATATGTTTATAGTGAAAAAGACGCAATTAAACATAAAAAAGCAGGTAAACATCCACTATTTTGTGCAGCATTAAAGAATATGAATGGTAATCCAGTCATTTCTGATAATGATATAAAAAAGATGTTCAGCAACAAAAAAAATATTGAATATTTAAGCAAATGCAGAGTAATATTTATAATAGACAGGTGAAGGTATGAATCCAGTTCTTAAACTATTAACAGCAGCCATCATTGCTATAAATAATCTTATTGATTCCTTGAGTCTTAAAACACTCGAAAGTATAAGGAGAGGTTTCTTTTTCTTTATATTCATCCTGTGTATTGTAGGAATTTTCATCGGATATAATATGGGAACAAAATCAGCAAGAATAAAAAGTGATCCTCTGGCAGAATTTGTTAATGATACATTTAAAATCGACATCAACAAAGAGAGAACCAACGGTGATTTTTCGGATATGCTTGAAAGTGAAATTGTAAATGAATCGCCGATGAATAACTTTAATAAATCAACATTCTCCACTAGAGAAACCCTGAACCCGGAATTAAATAAAGCTGTCATTGAGTCTCAGAATAAGATTCCAGAGCCGGATGTTCTTGATAAACCATTCAAACCTGAAACTCCAATCGATGAAAAATTCAACGCCGACCAGACTAAAAATGATCAATCAGTAAAAGTACTTGATAAATCATTCAATGAAAATAAATCTGAAAATATCATTTTTAAAAATGATGATATCAAGAATAAGACTCCTGAAAAAATTAAAGATGACAAGAATGTAATTCAAATTCTTGAAAAAAATAAAAAGACAACTCCCGAACCTATAAAAAAAGATACCGGAATTATAAATAGATGAAAAAACTTATTATACTGTTTCTATTACTTTTAATCATTCCGTTGTATTCAAAGGACTATCATAAAACTGAAGATATGATTAATAGTATCCTCACAGAAGAAAAAAATCCTGACAACAAAAAGGTTACTCCGGAGACAATAAAACCATCCGACGACAAAACTCCTGATAACGAAAAAGAGAAAGAAAATGGAAATGAAAAAGATAAAACAGGAGACGATGAAAGTAAAAACAAAAATAGCGCAATGTCCGGGAATGATGAAGTTCTATTAAAAACCGGAATACAGCTTTATGAGAGCGGCCTGATAGATCACTCTTTAGCACGATTTACGGATTTGATAAAAACATATCCATCAAGTAAATTTATTAATAGTGCGAGAATGTTTGCCGGCAAAATTCAATTAAAAAAATACCAGTATGACGAAGCAATAAAACAGTTTGATGAAATAAAAGAACAATCCGGAGAATACCAGGCAGCGCTGTTTTACAAAGGTGAAGCATACAGATATAAAGGTGACCCGATCAATGCTATTGAGTATTATCAGAAATTATCATCATCCTATCCGGAACATGAACTAGCAGACAATGCAATACTCACATCCGGAAAACTCTATCTCAACAGCAATAAAGGTTACCAGGCGCTTGAATCTGCAATTAAAATAATACGTTACTATAAAGATAGCGAATCCATTGACGATGCGTATTATCTTATTGCTAAAATATACGAAAAAGATCCGCTGCTTAAAGATATGGAGATGTCACGTAAATTCTATAAAATCTTTCTGCGCAAATCTGAACAGAATCAAAAACACTTTGCCGATTCACCACTAATCCCGGCTGTAAAAAAAGACCTTCAGCATCTTGAAGAGACATACTTCAAATTTGAAAAGTGAATTATAATGATTGATATATATTCCATTGATATTGAAAAGCTTTATGCAAGCACCGATTTATCTCCGCACATGGAAGATTATATTGAAGCCATTGCCATACTGTCAGAGAACAACAGAGTTGTACGCGTTAAGGATATTGCAGCCCTGCTTAAGTTTAAAATGCCAAGTGTAACATCTGCACTTAATAAGCTCAAAGAACTGGGTTTGATAGATTACGAAAAATACGGGTATATAGAACTCACAGAGAATGGCAGTATAATTTCCAGCAGAGTACTAAGCAGACATCTATGCCTGAAGGAATTTTTCAGCAAAGTTTTAAACATTCCCGAAAGTACTTCAGAAGCAGAAGCCTGCAAAATTGAACATCACATAACCCCTGAAACATGTAAAAGAATTCATAAACTGCTCATCTACATTAACTCAGATGAATCTAAAAAAAATGACTGGCTTAAATATTTAAATAAATAACCAGGCTACGAATATATTGTTAGTACTCTTAGAAAAAATAGACTACTGCAAACGCTGCGTGGCTGGTATAAATTTCACCGAGGTTTTTTGCACACTCTCAATAAAAAAAAAGAGACTGCATGAATAGCAGTCTCTTTTTTTTAAAATTTATTTTTTTCCTACTTCTCAGTTTTCTTTTCTTCAATCTTCTTTAAAACTTTTTCCTGAACATCTTTAGGAGATGGAACATATTTATGAAATTCCATAGAATAGTTTGCTCTTCCGCTTGATATATTTCTCAACTGTGTAGCATATCCAAACATCTCCATCAAAGGAACATAACCATTAAGTTTCTGAGCACCTTTTCTGTATCTTCTCATAGACTCAATCTTTCCTCGTCTACGGTTAATATCACCAATTACATCTCCGATATAATCATCAGGTGTATTTACTTCCAGTTTCATCAATGGCTCAAGAAGTATTGGATTACACTTTAAGAACGCCTGTTTAAATGCAATGGCAGAACATGTTCTGAAAGCCATATCAGAAGAGTCAACATCATGATAAGATCCGTCAAGAAGAACAACCTTAACGTCTACTATCGGAAATCCTGCAAGAATACCTTTTGCCAGTACCGGCTCAATACCCTTCTGAACTGAAGGAATAAATTCTGCTGGAATCGCTCCACCCTTAATATGATCAATAAATTCGAAGCCTTTTCCTTCGTTAGGTTCAACTCTCAGAACGACGTGAGCATATTGTCCCTTACCACCAGTCTGCTTTGCGTGCTTGTAATTGACTTCGCTTTCAACTGTGATAGCCTCTCTGAAGGCTACCGAAGGCTCGCCAATAACTGCCTCAACTCCAAATTCATGTTTAAGTCTGTCTACCATGATTTCCAGATGAAGTTCTCCCATACCGGAGATTATTGTCTCATTTGTTTCATCATCATATCTAACATTGAAAGAAGGATCTTCCATTGTAAGTCTTCGAAGTCCTGCTCCAAGCTTTTCATCCTCTTTTTTTGTCGGAGGAGTAATTTTTAATTCAATAACGGATGGTGGAATAAAAATGTTTTCAAGATATAGAGGGTGAGCAGGATCACAAAGAGTATCCCCGGTTTTAGTGAATTTCATTCCGATTAGAGCAACAATATCTCCAGGACCGGCTACTTCAATATCTTCTCTATCATTAGCCTTTATTTTTAAAATACGTCCTATTCTTTCTTCTTTATCCTTTGTAGAATTATAAACCTGCATACCGGTTCTCATCTCTCCGGAATATATCCTTACAAAAGTCTGCTGACCCACATAAGTATCGTTTATCAATTTAAAGGCAAGTCCGCAGAAAGGATCTTTTTTATTCGGATGTCTTGTATGTGTTTTTTCAGGATTGTCCATGTCAAGACCAACAGTTGAGCCAACATCAATTGGAGATGGGAGATAATCAACTATCGCATCCAGCAGAAGATGAACACATTTATTTTTGTATGATGAACCGCAGAAAACAGGCGTAATCATAACCTTTAAAGTAGCATCTCTAGCAGCTTTTTTCAGCATTTCAGTCTCTACATCTTTACCATCAAGGAAGAGTTCCATAATCTCTTCATTATAATCTGCAATTTTTTCGACAAGATATGCTCTTGCCTCTTCAACCTGTTCTTTAAGATCATCGGGAATTTCGATCTCTTTTTTTGTGAATTCATCGAAAACATAGGCTTTTCTTTCTATGACATCAACTGATCCGATAAAAGTGTCCTCAATCCCTATTGGAACATGGAATGGAACCGGATTAGCATCAAGATACTTATCCATCTGAGCTATTGCTTCTTTAAAATCAGCACCAATTCTATCCATCTTATTAACGAAAGCTATCCTTGGAACTTTATATCTGTCAGCCTGATTCCACACAGTTTCACTCTGCGGTTCTACACCAGAAACAGCACAGAAAAGAGCAACCATTCCGTCAATTACACGGAGTGATCGTTCAACCTCAACGGTGAAATCGACGTGACCCGGTGTATCTATGATATTTATTGCATAATCTTTCCACTGACATGAAATTGCAGCAGAGGCAATTGTAATACCTCTTTCCTGCTCCTGTTTCATAAAATCCATGGTTGCAGCACCATCATGGACTTCTCCCATTTTTCTATTTACACCTGTAAAAAAAAGAAGTCTTTCTGTTGTAGTTGTTTTACCAGCATCAATATGTGCTGCGATACCAATGTTACGGAGTTTTTGTAATGGCATATATACCTCACCTGTTTATAATGACATAGTTATTATAATTTATTTTATTTTTCACTACTAGTGGCTTTATAGAATAAATACTAAAAAGTTAAGCTGGACAATATAATAAATTTCTAAATATTAGTTTAGTCAGAGGGCATAATCAAATCCGCTGTACTTTATGTCAAATTATTTTTAATCTGCTGAAATTTTTAATAGATCAAGCTGAATTTCCGAATTATATGCAGCAGATGTACCTGGATGTTCTTCGACTATATACTTGAATATCGCCTCTGCTTTTGAATCAAAACCCATCTTTTTATAACAAATACCTATTTGAAAATATGCATCAATCCCTTCATCTGTGCTGCTGAATTCCTGGTATAAAATTCTATAAGCATCTATAGCCTTCTGATAATTAAAAAGTCTTATATGTATTTCCGCAATTTTTTTCAGTGCTTCATTACGGTGAATCCCGTCATAATATATCTCAATATATTCGTTAAACTCACCCAAAGCTCTTTCAAATTTTTCAAGTTTATAAAACTCCAATCCATTTTGAAATTTCATGTCATCTGCAACTTTCTTTAGATTAACTAAACCGGTTTTTTCCTCTGCAAATGAATTTACAGCAAAAATTAGTATAAAAATAAATATAACTACATATTTAAATTGTTTCATATGGCCCCTTAATATTATGTCTCATTAATTATCGGCATAAATCTTTTTATTATTAAATATTCACGCCAAGCACCTGAAAAATACCGATCTATAAACTCTAATTCCGAAAATCTCAATAAATATTTATTCTTATAAAGCGGTTGTTGCCTATTTGATACCTTAAAGTTTAGTCACAGGAGCTACCTTGAAACATTTTTTACTCTTTATTATTGCTCACTACACAAGCAATAACAAAGCCCGGTAAATTATAAAAAACAGGGTAGCCTTTTTATAAACAATAACCTGATTTACATATATTCATAGGATAAGTTGCTTGACAAATGTTTTTTTTCTAAAATTATAAACTAATTCTTAAAACAATTTGTTTTTTACTGTAATAATGATTACTATATAATTATCTGACAGGTAATAAATAACGAAATAAAGATTAAAATTTTCAACAAATAAAACTTTAAACTGGTATTTATATTAATGAAAAAAATCATAATAATTGAAGATGACACGGTTATAAGAGAGAGTCTTAAAGAGATACTCGAAATGAATAACTATGAAGTTCTTGCCATAGATGGCGGAATAGATTTAATGAAAAAAATTAATGAATTTATCCCTGATGTTTTAGTTACTGATATTATAATGCCCGATAAAGATGGAATTGAAATTATTATAGAAGCAAAAAAGACATATCCTAATATAATTCTTATAGCAATTTCCGGAGGAGGGAGAATTGACTCTGAAAGTTATCTCAATACAGCTAAATACCTCGGGGCTGATGCAACTTTAAAAAAACCTTTTACACATGGACAGCTTCTAGATCTTATAAAAAATTTAACGGAATAATTCAGTTTAATGTTTCACATATCCCCTGCAATATTACAAAGGGATCAGTCAGTTAATAATAATTATGCCTGATCTGATTATCCGCAGAGCCCTCTTCACAGACATTGAATCAATATTTAAAATTGAGCAGGAATCCAATGGTTCCTGGACATACGACCAGTTCATAAATGAACTCAGAAATGAATTCTCATTATTTCTTTTGGCCGGGTATGAGGACATTGTGGCAGGTTATATTATAGCCTGGAAGGTCTCTGACGAGATTCAGCTGAACAACATAGCTGTAAAAAAAGAATTTAGAAGACACGGGATAGGCTTCAAACTGCTTTCTGAGGTTATCAAAAATGAATCTGATTCATTATATTCTTCAATTTTTCTTGAAGTAAAAAGCAGAAATATTGATGCAATAAATTTTTATACTGATAATGGCTTTACAAAAACAGGTGTCAGAAAGAATTATTACAATGATGATGATGCAATCCTAATGGAGAAAAAATTATAAATGAAAATAAAAACTGTCTCTTTTCTAAAGAGCT
>CAYVCQ010000026.1:0-55573 GCA_964450405.1 uncultured Leptospirales bacterium
ACTCGATTATATGTTAGAGGGCTGTCATCAGACACATAAAAATGCATAGTACCTACACAGGAGATGCCCGTAGGGCGGATAGGGGCGCAAAACACCCCGTTTTTTTATTTTCCTGACTGATTTTTAAACAAGAGAAAAAATTGACATCTTTTAACGTCCTTCTATAATTGGCAATAGAGAGGTTCTGTTGACCTCTTTTTTTTTAGATTTTGAAAATTATCCAATTAATACAGATAAAAGGTAAAACAGAATGAAGACATTTAAAAAAGTTCTCATTGCAAACAGGGGAGAGATCGCCATTAGAATAATCCGCGCATGTCATGAGTTGGGCATACGCACTGTGGCAGTTTACTCCAGAGAGGATAGATATGCACTGTTCAGGACAAAATCGGATGAGTCCTATCTTATTGGTGCTAACAGCGGACCAATTGAAGCTTATCTCGGGATAGAAGAAATTATTGGTCTTGCACTGAAGAAGGGTGTAGATGCAATTCATCCCGGTTATGGCTTTCTTGCAGAGAACCCGGATTTTTCAGCTAAATGCGCCGAGCAGGGAATTGAGTTTATCGGACCTACCGAGCATATGCTGGACAGTCTTGGAGACAAGATTAAATCAAAACTGGTTGCCATTAAGGCCGGAGTTCCAATAATCCCCGGAGTTGAAAAACCTATAAAGAGTGATGCCGAGGCGCTTGAGTTCGCATCATCTTGCGGGTATCCTGTAATGCTGAAAGCAGCAGCCGGAGGCGGCGGACGCGGGATGCGTATTATCCGTAATGAAAGCGATCTGCTTGCAGGTTTTCACAGTGCAGGTAACGAAGCGAGAAAGGCCTTTGGAAACGATGACATCTTTATGGAAAAATATCTCGAACATCCGAAGCATATTGAGGTGCAGGTACTCGGTGATAATTACGGCAACATCGTGCATCTTTTTGAGAGAGACTGCTCCATTCAGCGGAGACATCAGAAGGTGATTGAGTTTACTCCGGCGATTTCAATATCTGAAAAGCAAAGAGAGGCGATATGTGCCGATGCGATTAAAATTGCAAAGGCAGTTGATTATAGAAGTGCAGGTACAGTTGAATTTTTAGTCGATGGCGACGGGAAACATTATTTTATCGAAATGAATCCGAGAATTCAGGTGGAGCATACTGTAACTGAAGAAGTTACAGGAATAGATTTAGTTCAAAGTCAGATTCTTATTGCTGAAGGATACAGGCTCGACTCGGAAAAGATCGGAATTAAATCACAGGATTCCATCAAGTCACGGGGATACGCCATTCAGTGCAGGGTAACTACCGAAGATCCGGCAAACGGTTTTGCTCCCGACACCGGGAGAATCGACGTTTACCGTACAGGTTCAGGCTGCGGCATAAGACTTGACGGCGGGAACGGCTACACCGGTTCTGTTATCAGTCCATATTATGATTCTCTTCTTGTAAAAATTATCTCGCACTCAAGAACATTTGAAGATGCAATAAATAAGGCTAAGCGTTCTATTAAAGAACTTGTTATTGCCGGTGTTAAAACAAACGAAGGATTTCTTCTTAATGTGTTATCGCATCCGGTTTTTCACAATGGTGACTGTACTACAGGTTTTATCGAGAATACTCCTGAACTCTTTGACATTGCTCCTCGTGATAATAGTGAGGTTAGAATTCTGACCTACCTCGGGGAGAAGGCCGTTAATGAATCAAGAGGTGCGGGAATTGAACATGATGTTCCGAGAGTTCCACATATTCCCGAGAATCTTAATCTCCGCGGTACTAAACAGATCCTTGAAGAGAAGGGACCCGCGGGTGTTGTTGAGTGGATCAAGTCTCAGAAAAAACTCCTTCTTACCGATACAACATTCAGAGATGCTCACCAGTCACTAATGGCTACAAGACTCAGATCTTATGATATGCTGAAGATCGCGGAGCCCACAGCATATCTTGCTCAGGATCTCTTCTCCCTCGAGATGTGGGGAGGTGCAACATTCGATGTTGCATACAGATTTCTGAAAGAGGACCCATGGAAAAGACTTGATGAACTGCGTAAAAAAGTTCCAAACATAATGTTCCAGATGCTTCTGCGTGGTGCAAATGCCGTGGGCTACACAAACTATCCCGATAATCTTATCAGGGAGTTTATACAGGAGTCGGCAAAATCGGGAATTGATATTTTCAGGATTTTTGATTCGCTTAACTGGCTCAAGGGTATGGAGGTTGCGGTAGATGAGGTTCTTAAAACAGGGACCATTGCCGAGGCTTGCGTATGTTATACCGGAGATATCCTTGATGAGAAGAGGGATAAGTACACTCTCAAATACTACATACAGACAGCTAAAGAGATTGAGAAAATGGGCGCGCATATTCTTGGAATTAAGGATATGGCGGGTCTGCTTAAACCATATGCCGCAGAAAAACTTATTAAAGCACTTAAAAACGAGATCGGGATTCCGATTCATCTTCATACTCATGACACAAGCGGTAACGGTGTAGCTACAGTTCTTATGGCAGCTGAGATGGGGGTGGATATAGTCGATGCATCATTTAATAATATGTCGGGTGTTACAAGTCAGCCTGCTTTAAATTCAATTGTAGCCGCGCTTGAGTATACAGATAGAGAGACCGGGCTAAGCCGCGATAATATTCAGCTCATTTCTGATTACTGGAATGATATACGGCCGATTTACAATCAGTTTGAGTCTGATCTTCAGTCTGGTACTGCTGAAGTATACAAGTATGAAATACCGGGCGGACAGTATTCAAACTTCAAATCTCAGGTTGATAGTTTTGGTCTGGGTCATAAGTTCATTGAAGTGAAGGAGATGTATCTGGCGGTTAATCATATGGTTGGTGATATCGTAAAGGTTACACCTTCATCTAAAATGGTTGGAGATCTTGCTATCTTTATGGTGAAGAACGACCTGACTCCTGAAAATATATTGGAGAAGGGAAAGGATATGGCGTTCCCCGATTCTGTTGTATCATATTATGAAGGTATGATGGGACAGCCGGTGGGTGGATTTTCCAGTGAAATTCAGAAAATTGTTCTGAAAGGAAAAGCTGCAATAACATGCAGACCGGGAGAACTCCTCCCTGCGGTGGACTTTGAAAAAGTGCGGACTGAGCTTAATAAAAAATCAAATATCCCCGCGACAATGAGAGAGATTTTAAGCAGCGCACTCTATCCGAAGGTGTATGATGAGTTTGTCACCTTTATAAAAAAATATGGCGATCTGAGCAGAATGGATTCACCGTTATTTTTTGACGGATTGAGGAAGGGTACTCCATTTGATGTTGAACTGGATGAGGGAAAAATATTTATCATAGAACTTATCCAGATAGGGAAAATAGATAGTGATGGCTACAGACGTGTTGTCTTTGAAGTTAATGGAAACAGACGCGAGATGACAATTCTTGACCGTACATACAGAACAGAAAAAACAATAGCTACGACTCAAATGGCCGATCCGGAGAATCCGAAAGAGATTGGCGCGGGAATCCCCGGCTCAGTTTCAAAGATTCTGGTTAAAGAGGGTGAAACTGTTAAAGAGGGTCAGAGCCTTCTAATCATTGAAGCAATGAAAATGGAAACAAATATTACAGCTTCATCATCCGGTGTTATATCTGTAATTTCGGTTAAAGAGGGGCAGAAAGTTAAAACCGGCGAGTTGCTGCTTAAGCTAGTGTAGTATATGCGCAACTGGAGAAAGGCTCCGGCGCTCAGAGCTCTATACAACCGGGATTACCGTCTTTTCTTTTTCGGTCAGGGTGCTTCACTTATCGGCACCTGGATGCAGAGTATCGCTGCCAGCTGGCTTATCTACAGGCTCACCGGTTCGTCTTTAATGCTGGGAGTATCGGGGTTTCTGGGGCAGATTCCTGTGTTTCTTATTTCTCCGGTAGCCGGGGTTCTTGGGGACAGATGGAGCAGGCACCGGATACTCCTTGTGGTACAGATACTTTCAATGATCCAGGCGTTTACTTTCGCGGCTATTACTCTTACCGGTATTGTACAGGTGTGGCATATTCTCACTCTTACATGCATACTCGGTATAATAAACGCCTTTGAGATGCCTGTTCGTCAGGCATTTGTTATTGAGATGATCAAGGACAAGTCAGATCTGCCGAACGCTATCGCGCTTAATTCTTCTATATTCAACGGTTCAAGACTGATCGGTCCGGCGCTTGCAGGAATTATCGTGGCATCGGCCGGTGAGGGTATATGTTTTCTCATCAATGGCATAAGTTATATTGCAGTAATTGCGGCATTCATGTCTATGCATGTTTCTCCTGTTAAAATAAAAAAATCCGGTAATAATATTTTTTCTGATATGAAAGATGGTTTTTTCTATGCGCTTGGATTTGTCCCGATAAGAGATCTTCTCCTGCTGATTGCCTTTATAAGTCTTTTTGGACTGACATTTCCGGTGCTGCTTCCTGTTTTTGCTGCTAAAATTTTCGGAGGCGGGTCTCACACCTTCGGTCTACTGGTTTCTTCGGCTGGAGGAGGCGCATTTCTTGCAACTATCTATCTTGCAATGCGCAAATCAATTCATGGCCTTGGACGTGTTATGAATATTGCTGTTTACACATTATCTTTCGGTTTAATGGCTTTTTCAATTTCAAAATTTATTTATCTGTCAGTACTCCTTCTTGTTATAGTCGGATTCAGCATGATAGTTGTTGTTGCATCATGTAACATGGTTCTTCAGTCCATGGTGGATGAAGATAAGAGGGGGAGGGTTATGAGCTTTTATGTAATGGCCTTTACCGGAGCCGCCCCAGTAGGGAGTCTTCTGGCAGGAGCTGTGTCCACAATCGCCGGTGCTCCATTGGCGGTATTTATCTGCGGATCTGCATGTCTGCTTCTTGCGGTTATTTTTACATTCAGACTTCCCACAGTGAGAAAGCTTATGAAAACACCGACACTGAAATAGTATTTTAAAATTAAATATAACATTTTACAATTGAATTAGTTTTTTGTTATTCCAGCTGGAGCGATAGCGGAATGCCGGAATCTCACAGTTGATGTTTATAAATGAGATTCCGGTATTTGCTAAAATTGAAGCTGCAAAACCGGAATGACAGAAAATGGGTTAATCATGTCGTAAACTTCTATAAACTCTCATAAAATTATAAAATAGTTGAATTTTATTTAATATATGCTTATATTGAATAAAATTTTAATTAGGAGATTTATATGAAAAAAGTTTTAGCACTATTATTCGCAATTACTGTTGCAGGTATGGTATCATGTTCAAAAAGTCCCGAAGCTGAAGCAAAGGCGCTGATCAATGATATGACTAAATTAACCGAGATGACAGCACAAAAGATGGACAAAGCATCAACAGCAAAAGATGCAGGAGATACACTGTTAGCATATGCTGAAAGCATGAAAAAACTGGCTGAGCAGGGAAAAGCGCTGGAAAAAAAATATCCGGAAATGAAAGTTGAAAATAATCCTAAATTCAAAGCTGAAGAAGAAGCTATGATGAAGGCCATGGGAACTTTTACTAAATCAATGACAACAATGATGACGAAATATGCCACTTCTAAAGAATTTCAGGATGCAATGACAAAAATGTCAGAGATGATGAAAAACTAAAATTTCTAAATAATATCCTAAAAATGAGAGCCCTTTTATCGGGGCTTTTTTTTATAAAAAATTGTTTTTATGATGATAAATACTTATCTTGATGAAAACAATAGAGGTGGAGGATATTTGTTATGAAATTAAAATCTTTAATAACAGTACTGGTACTGTCTTTTTTTATACTGAGTATGTCTGCCTGTAAAAAAGAAAATAAAGATGTAACAGGAGAGATGAATCCGGTTATATCCGAAGAACCCGTTAAGCCTTATGACTTCGAAGCTGAAAAAGCCGGCGAATCTTCAAAGGAAAAATCGGCAAAAACAAAAGCTTTAATACAGTTTGCTTTAAAATATCTGGAAAAAAATGGAAGAGAAAAAACTCTCGATGCTATTGATAATCCGAAGAACAAAGATCATAAAAAATTTATTGATGGTGAATACTATATCTGGGTTTTTGAAACTGATTATAATAAAAAAGTTACACTTGCTGCCCACGCCGTTAACAGTACATTAAAGGGTAAAGAGTGGTATGATGTTAAAGATCCCGATGGAAAACAATTTTTCCATGATATAATCCGAATATGTAAAAACAAAGGTGAAGGATGGGTTATGTACAGATGGGCGCATCCGACACTTAAAAAAGCTATGCCGAAAGTTACATATTTTAAAAAATCCGGTGATCTTGTTTTCAGTAACGGATTTTATCTTTAATAAACTATATGAAAATGTTTTTAAATATTAAATTCTATTTTATCCGGAAGTATAAATTTGTATCGGTAAGAATAGCCGCAATGATTGACAATCTTTCTGTAAGGAAAAAGGTTTTTCTTGCTCCAATTGTAAGTACACTGTTTATTTTTTTGATGGGTATAGTTTTTTTTGTGGGACTCATCCAGCAGAAGAGTCTGGTCAGTGATATATTTGAAAAAAGGTTCCGCTTATATCAGCAGAGTTCTGATATAGTAAAAAAATTAAATATAATACATTCCAATATGTATAAGGGATTTGTCTGGGCATTGTCAGGCTACGATCTTAAAGAGGTTGGCAAACTTCTGGATCAGCAGATACCCCTGGTGGACGAAGTATCATCGCAGATAAAAAAAATTCTCGAATCAGAAACATTGGAACCGGATGAGAGAAAAACATTTATCTCCGTTTTATATAATATTGAAGAGTATCAGAAAAGAGCAATTTATGCGAAGGACTCCGCTCTTGTGGGGGGTGATATTACAACAGCCTCAACAATCCTGCAGATGGGTGACGATCAGTTCTGGATTCTATATGGAAGACTAAATCAGCTGATGAAGATTCAGGATGATCTAAGTAAAGAGAGTTTTAAATCATCACAATCCAGTTTTCATAACTTCGCGGTTATTACAATTTTATTTGTATGTATAGCACTTCTTGTTTCCATCGTGATAAGTATCAGTGTCTCATCTCTTATTATAAATCCTGTTAAACAGATTATAAATGTTCTCCGCGAAAATCCGGGATGGAGTGTTGATCTTGCAGAGTTAAAAAGTGTTACTTCTAAAGATGAAATAGGAGAGTTTGCAGGGTATTTCACAAAGTATATTACTGAAATAAAAACAACGACACAGGCGCTCGTTGAGGCAAGGGATGAACTCTGGGGAGAGATGAGGCTTGCAAAAAAAATTCAGACAATACTTCTTCCGGTTGATCCTGTTTTACCGGGATACGAGGTAACTGTTCATATGACACCGGCAGATGAGGTCGGAGGGGATTATTATGATATTATAACGGTTTCCGGGATTAGCTGGATAGTTATTGGGGATGTGTCAGGTCATGGTGTGCCGGCCGGTCTTGTGATGATGATGCTTCAGACATCAATCAAAACTGTCTTGTATAAAAATCCGCATACACTTCCATCGAAGCTTCTTACCGATATAAACAGAGTTTTGACCGATAATATCAGATCACTAGGTGAAGATAAGTTTATAACAATAACTATTTTCGCGTGTTTTCCAAATGGCCGATTCCTTTACTCCGGACTTCATGAGGATATAATGGTTTACAGGAGTTCCGGTAATTCTGTTGATCTAATTAAAACAAAGGGGATGTGGCTCGGGATAAAGGATGAAATTAAAACATTTATGGAGGATGATGAACTTATTCTCGAGGTAAATGATGTCCTGCTGCTGTACACCGATGGTATAACCGAGGCATTTGACAAAGATAAAAAAATATTTTCTAAAATGAAGCTTATGCAGCTGCTTGAAGATTCCGGCAGTAAGTCAACCGATGAAATTAAAAAATCAATACTAACTCAACTTGAAAATTATAGAAAACACGATGATGTCACTATGGTTGTGTTAAAGCGTGTAGAGTAAATTTTCAATCGGGTAGATGTTTATTTTCAGGGAAAAAATTATTTGGACGTCATCCCGGCTGGAGCTTTTGCGGAATGCCGGGATCTCATAGAGTGGGTATTCTTGGACAAAAAAGTCTTATGTTACATATAAGAACTGTATGGGATTCCGGTATTTGGCCAGCTTTTTTGTAAAATAGTGTAACTTGCTGGCAGGCAAACGTCGTGTTTGCTCCATAAACTGAAGATGCAAAACCGGAATGACAACTTTGAAGGTGTGCATTATGCTATAACCAGGGAAATGACCCGTGAAATAATTTACTACCTCTCAGCTGTTGATTACTTTAAAAATCGCTTCGGACAATTCATGTACTGTGTAAGGTTTTTGAATAAACCCCTTAACTCCCGATTTAATTATTTCTTCCGAACGTTCATCATGCCTGTACCCTGTGGCGAGAAGTACTTTGAGTTCCGGATCAATTTTTTTCATTTCAAAAAAAGAATCGCGTCCGCTCTTTTTAGGCATGGCCATATCTAAAATCACTGCTGAAATTTCTTTATACCTCTGTTTAAATATTTGAACTCCCTCCTCACCGTTCTCAGCTAAAATAACTGTGTATCCCGAGATCTGAAGCATTTTTCTTGTCGTTACCCGTATTAATTCCTCATCATCAATAACGAGGATGATTCCTTCACTTCTGATTATATCTTTTTCAATTTCTGCGAATTTTTCTGTATAGGCATGTTCAAGAACCGGCAGATAAACATTAAATACCGATCCAGTATTGATCTCTGAATATACATCAATAAAGCCGCCATGGTCATGAATGATATTGTAAACCATTGTAAGTCCAAGTCCCGAGCCTCTGATTTTTGAATTTTTTTTAGTTGTAAAAAATGGTTCATAAATCCGTTCGATGGTTTTTTTACTCATTCCCACACCGGTATCTTCGATTGAAATTATCCAATAATCAGAAGCATGAGCATCGGGGTGAGTCTGAATGAAATCCTCATCAGCGTGAATTTTTCTTATGTCAATAGATATGGTCCCGCCCTGGCGCTCTTCTTCGTCGCGCATTACAGTCATTGCATGATATGCATTTATGCAGAGATTGAGCAGAACCTGCTCCACCTGTATCGGGTCAGCATTTGTTACAGCAGGTGAAGAGTGAAAATTATATTTTATATCGACAGATTTATCAAATGTGTTTTTGGAAATTTTAACTATGTGGCTGATAGCAAGGTTCAGATCTACCGGTACCATTACAAGATCCTGTTTGCTGGCAACCGCAAGGAGCTGCTTAACAAGATCTGTTGCGCGTCCCGAAGCAGTTTCCATAATATTTATAAATTTTAATAATTCATCCTCATCGATATCTTTAGAATTATATTTCATCAGAGATAATGAACCGACAATCCCTCCCAGAAGATTGTTGAAGTCGTGGGCAAGTCCTCCAACAAGAGTACCAATTGTTTCCATCTTCTGTGACTGGATCAATTGTGATTCCAGAATATTTTTCTCAACATCGGAAAGTATTCTGGCAACGTGATCTGCGAAAATTACAGCAAATCCGCTCTCGTCATCCTCCCAGTCCCGTATATTGCCAACGTGCTCAAAGCTGATCAGGCCTGCTATTTTTCCTTTTAATACTATAGTAGCAATAAGAATTGATGCAATACCGTTCGGTTTAAGATAAGATTCAGCCAGTTCTTTTGATGCAGGATGATTTAATGCATCATCAGCCTTAAGAATCCTTGATGATTTTATTGCTTTAAAAATCTCAGGATTGGATTTGCTGGAAAATTTAATATCTGCTATGTGATGGGATTTTGATATTAAAAACAGATCGGTACAGTGCAGTTTTTCCCCGTTATCCTCCAGAAGCCATATGCCGCATCTTTCAACATCAATTGTTGATGCTGCAATCTCTGTAAAAATTTTAAATATCGCTTTAGTATTTTTATATGATTCATATGTAGTTAAACCAAGATCGGTTGATGCCTTCAGCTGGCGGCTTAAACGGTTTCTTGATTTTATAAGTCTTCTCTGAGAAACTTCAAGATCAAAAATATTCTGAACCAGGCCCCGGGCATAATCATCAAGCTGGCTGGTTAGTTTTTCGTACTCCGCCATATCTCTGGCATGGATAATCACCAGTTCATAATCGGAATGATAATAAACATAAAAATGATAGAGCTTGCCGTTTTTAAGAATTTTAACAGGTTTGTCGAATAACCTGTTATCAAGTGAGTTTATTCTGTCGGTTAATGCTTTAATATCTTCTTCTTTTTCGGCGATGAATTTAACAGCATCTTCAATTGTTTTGACATCGGAGAGAGAAAACATTTTTTTAAATATATGATTCATCAATACAGAATTACTTCGGGAATCTTTTATGAGAATAGCCTCAACGGGATTATCCTCCATGAAATAGAGGGATAGGTTGCTGTTTATATCGTTATCTCTTCCCATCGCACACTCAGCCTTTATCCGGCTCCTGTCCGATTACGATAAAATCCGGAAATAATTTCTTTAATACCGGAAGGGTGCTATCCTGCCATGCTATATCGGTATTGGCAGTAATGTGTATTTTGTATTGTATGTCTGTGCGAAGTTCGGATAATTTCATTATCCAGTTAATCAAAGATTTTATTCCGTTAGAGTTCATAAATGTAAGTTTAAGTAAATTAAGATTTATACTTTTTATACTATTCTGAATAAGAGCGTCATGAATCTTTAAAAGATAGGGGAGAAATTCCAAAGATGTATCTCTCATATCTATGTCGCCAGATAATATAATAGAGAGCTGATCGTTTTTATTCTCTAGTGAAGCATCGGCATTTTCAAAATGAAGCGGTTCAATATTAAATGGATTCATCTTATACCTCTTCACAATCAATTGGAATTATTGCATGAACATCTACAAATCCTTCTTCATTGTATGTGTGACTGATTTCAGCATTTGATTCATAGCGTACTCTAGCTAATCCTATTGCACTTTTATTGTTCAGTGAATCAACACTGGATTTCATTCTGTTCATGTAGGCCTCAAGTGGTGGAAGACTATTTATTTCATCAAGTATTTTTTTCAGATTCTGTTCCTCTGCGTTTGTAGTGTGATTTGATACATTTACAAATATCTTTTTTTCATTCGAAATTATCTGAAATTTAATCTGAATATCATCCTTGTCTGAATATTTTATTGCATTTTCAATAAGCTCGTTTACCGACATGGCGATTATGCCTGCCTTTTTTTTATTTTCCAGTGATATGGCCATGAAATTTTCGACAAAAGTTCTAACTGTGGATATATATGTCCATTTGGGGCCGAATTTAAGATCTACAAAGATTCTGTTTTCAGTTTCTAAGCACTTCACCTTCTTTTCTCCTGTTAACCAGAATTTTACTGAATATATAGAGTAAAATTAATGAAAAGAAAAGAGAAAGTAAAGTTAAATACTCCTTTTTTATCCGGGGAATTTAATAATGAAATATTATACAGATGTTCCGGAACAAGGGGTTGTATCCTCTTGTTCCGGATTGTATTTTAACGGTTGGTTTTCTTTTTAACTGACTTTTTAGGTTTAACAATTTCTGCTATTGCATGCTTGTCTTCAAATATATCTCCTGCATCGGACGAATGAACCGGTACTGATTTTATTCTGAATCTGCTTTCAATAAATTCTCTGAAGGTGTCAATATATTCAAATGTTGCAGGTACAACAACAAGTGTTATTATTGTTGAGACTATAAGTCCGCCAAGGATAGCAATACCCATCGATTGTTTTATCTGTGCCCCTTCGCCCAGCCCCAATGCAAGCGGGAGCATCCCGGCCATCATTGCGAATGTTGTCATAAGAATAGGTCTGAGTCTTTTCAATCCCGCATCCATAATCGCTTTCTTTCTGTCAAGACCTGCCCGGACACCTTCCAGTGCAAAGTCAACAAGCAGAATGGAGTTCTTTGTAACAAGTCCCATGAGCATTATCATTCCTATCATACTCATCATATCCAGTGTAGATCCTGTTATTAGCAGAGAGAGAATCGCACCGGTCATTGCAGGAGGTATCGCAAGTAGAATTGTAAAAGGTGTAATGAACGATTCGTATAAACTTGCAAGTACAAGAAATATAAATAAAATTGATAAAATAGACGCAATTATTACTCCAGAGATTAGTTCACCAAAACTCTCAGCTTCACCTAGAAAACTGTATGTAATTCCATTAGGCAGAGGATATTTATCCTTAATAAGCGTATGGACGTTTTTCATTGCGGTTCCCACGGCTCCTTTCGGTGCAAGGTTTGCAGTTATTACTACTACATACGCTTTATCCTGACGGCTGATTTTAGCTTTTCCTGTTGTGCTGTTAAATTCGGCGATTGCGGTGAGAGGCACCATCATATTGTGCATATTGGGTACTTTTGTTGTTGTATAAGTGTAACGAAGATCTCTCTGATCCTTTTTAAGTCTTGCTCTGATGTCGTATTCAAGTCCCTCTTCAGTGAGTTTACCTACAACTGCTCCGGCAACATTATACCTCAGTTCCATGCCGGCCATTCCCTGAAGTACTCCGAGTTCTTTCATTTTTACCTGGTTCATTCTTATCTGAAATTCCGGCTTACCGGTTTCAATGTTTGATTCAACTTCCGTTAAATCTTTGAACTGTTTCACATCCTGAATAATTGTTTCAGAATACTTTTCAAGTGCATCAAGATTGTCCCCTTTTATTGCAAGTATGAAAGGTTTGTCATCCAGTGACGAAATCTTAATTCTGTCAACTGCCGGCTTGGCAAATTTAAAATCAGCAAGAAATTTCCTGGTTTCAATTTTGTTCCATTCAGTGTTGTTTTTTCTCATCTCCACCGGTTGCAGAAAGCAGTCAATTTTAGCCTTTTCGGGTTCACCCTGATCGCCACCGATTGCCACAGACATATAATCAAGGTCTTTCAGAGTTTTGATTCTCTCCTCAACTTTTTTTACAACTTCCTGTGTACCCTGTAGGCTTGTTCCATTAGGAAGTTTTAACGTAACAGTGTACATCCCATCGTCACCTTCGGATAGAAAACCCGGCTTTACATAACGCATAAGTACGATACTGCAGACGAATACCACGGTAGTGATGACTATAATTGTAAGCGGCTTGTTAAGACAGAAATTCATAATTACGAGATACTTCTGTTCAAGATACTCCTGGAGCTTTTCAAAAGTTGTTACAAGTATATTCTTTGATTTGTGGCCGGAGCCTGCAAAGTAGGCGCTGAGGAACGGTGCCACTGTGAGAGCGTCAAAAAGACTTATAGCCATTGCGAAAACAACGGTTAATCCGAACTGTTTGAAAAATCTTCCTATAATACCCTGTAGAAAAGCAATTGGAATAAAAACTGACATGATCGTAAGAGTCGTTGCTATAACTGCAAGCATAACCTCTCTGGTTCCCTTTTCAGCAGCCTCTTCCGGAGAGAGTCCATCTTCAAGTTTACGGAATATATTCTCCCTGACAACGATGGCATCATCCACCAGAAGTCCAACAGTCAGCGACAGTGCAAGAAGTGTTATTATATTTATTGTAAAACCCATTGCGTACATTATTATAAACGCGCCGATAATCGAGTTTGGTATCGCGACACCGGTAATCAGCGTTGAGCGGATATTTCCCAGGAAAAGATAAACAACAAATATAGCGAGGAATATACCGAGTAATATATCCCGTGTGGTCTCTTCAACGTTTATACGTATCCAGTGAGAGGTGTCAAGTACAGTTATGAGCTTCGGAGAACCTTTATAAGTTTTAAGCATCTCGTTTACATCTTTAAGTCTTTTGTTTACCTCATCAACAACCTTAACGGTGTTTGCACCTGAACGTTTCTGTACATCAAGGAATATACAGTATCTGGTTGTTCTTTCAGGATCAGTCTCACCTTTTTTCTTTTTGTATTTGGCTCCTTTATCAAAGGGGTAGTAGAGATAGGCAATATTACGTATATCTTCATTACCGTCTCTTACTGTTCCGAGATCTTTAAGAGCGATTCCGCTCCCCATGTCTCCGGAAAATGATATAAGGCTGTTTTCAATCTGCGGGAGGTTTGTAAATTCACCTATTGCCCTGAAGTTGGTTTCAGTATCTCCATGTTCTCTTTTCCCTATGGGAATGTTGGAACCTGAAACCTGCATATTTCGAACAACAGATGAAGTTGATAATCTGAGCTCGTTAAGTTTATTCTGGTCGAGTTCAACCTGTATCTCGCGTCTGGTACCTCCGAGAATTTTTACATCGCCTACGCCATCAATTCGAACCAGCCTCGGCTTTAGTACCTCTTTTGCAACGTCATAAATTTGTGATGGCGTAAGGTCTGCGACAAGTGCCATCCTGAGTATTGGTGCATCCGAAGGGTCTAGCTGCTGCACAAGGGGTTCATCTACATCATCGGGGAGCTTGTTTTTCACGATGTTTATTTTTCCCCGCACATTCTGATCGGCCTGTTTCAAATCTGTATCAAGTGTAAATTCAATAGTGATGATTGAAACACCTTCAAGATTGGTTGAGTAGATATGTCTTATACCGCCGATAGCGCCAAGTTCCTCCTCGAGAGGTTTGGTAATCAGTTTTTCTATTTCCGCAGGCGCGGCTCCCGGATATATGGTTGATACAGAGATCATTGGAAAGTTTATCTCCGGGTAGAGGTCAACGCCAAGTCTGTTGAGGGAGATGACGCCAAAGGTAAGCATGGAGAGAACTATACATGTAATGAGAATAGGTCTTTTAATAGAGAGTCTTGCAATATTCATCTATTGTATCCTTTATTATTATAAAATGACGTTAAGTGCATATTTAAACTGTTTTCTGTAAGATACAGGTGCTTTAATAGACACCATTGGTTTTATTTTTTAACTATATAATTTAATTAACTGGTTAATTAAATCTTTACCTCTAATATGTCAATTATTTTTCGATATAATATAATCATTATTACGTAAGATTTTTTTTTTAGTATCACGGGTACAACTTTTTAAGGATTATTTCAGGTTTTCATAATTATAGTGTATTTGCCCGTTTAGATCATGAAATTGACCGAAATGAATATCAAGAGTTGCTTTTTATATTAAAAATATTTATAATTATCAGAAGATTCAGAAAGAGGTTGAATGAAAAATAACGATATAAAAAACAGATTTCAGTTTAAAATGAGACTTTCCGCTGTAATTCCGGTCTTTGCAGTAACCATTTTTCTTATTCCATATTTTATTCTGAACTCTTATCGATTGTGGCAGAATAGTAACTGGGATCAATCGAAGGGGAGAATAGTTTATTCAGGTAATTCTGAAAACACACAAAGGGATAGTAAAGGTAAAACTCAGATATCGAGATCTTTAGGGGAAGTCTCTTTTGTTTACACAATAAAAGGTAAGGAATTTACCGCTGACAAACCCGGTCAGTTTTCAAGGTGGATGATCGGTGGTTATGATTCTCTCTTCCCTGCAGATGACAGGAAGGAGATTCCTGTATGGGTTAATCCGGAAAATCCTGCAGAGGCAGTTCTTCTTAACGGTGTACATTCCGGATTTTATTTAGCTTCAGGGATAACAGCTTATTTCATTATCTTTTCACTGGCGGGAATATTTCTTTTGCTGGGATCGAAAGAGGCAGTGAATACTTTCGGCGGAATGACTTTGATAACAGTCTCCGGAATAATTTTTTTACCAAGATTTCTTCTGTATAGTGATACATCATTTTTACTTATCTGGATACTGGGATGTTTATCATCCCTTTTTCTTGTGTTGGGAGTGCTCATTATTTTCGGGAAGTGGATTCCATATGCAAAAAAAATTGCAGCACTTTATATGCTGCTGGTTTTTTTTGGATTCTTTGGTGCGATTATTTATAATAATTTAAAGAACTAAACTGTTCTGGAATTAGCGGATTTATCCCTCTATCTCTGATAAAAAGTTGCGATTAGAAATGAATTTTCAGAAGAAGAGGGACTATCCGGAGATGATAATATTATTCTTACTTTTTTACTCCTGTAATTACACAGGCTCCATAACCGATCTTCTGGCAGTTGTAGGCTATCCACATATATCCGGACTCACCCCATTCTGTTCCCCATGAATTTTTGATACGCCAGGCCTGCTTCTCATCATCCCAGCCGGTAATGATGATTGCATGATTGATCTCACCCTTTGCCTTGCCATTGAAAACACCGGTTTTGTAATACTGAAATCGTTCATCAACATACACTGAAGCAGCTACTGCACCATATTTATATAATGCATTTTTTAACGCCGTTACAGTGGGGACACCATCAGCATTTATGAATTTGTTTCCTGTGGAGTGATAGTATTTTTTACAGCCTGTTTTGCAGCTTACACCGGCCTGTTTGTAGGGGAAAGATGTTTCTTTTACAGCTCCTTCCTTATAGATTTCGGGAACAAACCAGCCTCCATCGCATCCGTAGCCGTAGCTGTTACATGAAATAAGCTGTTGTTCGCTTAAATTCTCTGTTGCAGCGAAAGTTTTTTTTATAGCGCTTTCGAACATAGCGGCAGTGGCAAAGGCCCAGCATGAGCCGCAATCACCCTGATTTTTCACCGAAGTCATAAAGCCGAGTTTTTTTAGATCATAGGTTGAGGGCAGTGTGACAGCCTTAAGTGACTTTGTGTCTTCCTGTAAAAATGAGGCATTTCTCTCCCATCCAGCCGGAATTTTCAATCCGCACAGACGTCTCACTGCATCTTTTGGCAGTGAAGTTTTTCCCACAGTGTAGTTGTAGCCCTCTGTGTTAACATCCCTCTGAAGCAGATCCAGTTCAGGCTGCGAAATCATTTCACCGCTTATGATTGTAGATTCGCCATTGTCAGAGTCGGGTTCCCCATATTCGCACGATGCCGATGTGATAATGAGCATTAAAAGCGCAATGCGGAACAGGTTGTGAATTTGCAGCATATTGTTCTCCTTAATATAATATTCTGAATGATTCTGTTTTTCCGGAGTGTAAACCAGGTACAAATTCATTCATATATTCATACGTTTAGGCGGAGGTTTTTTTTAAAATTTTTCATGGATAGTTAAAAATTCTTTACCTGTTCTTCTGGCCGGATAACTGTAGAAATTATTTTACAAGTAAACTTAAATTGAGTATCTTGAACTTAAAGGTGACACTAAATGCCATTTATAAAAATAGAGGGATTCACCGGGAATATTTATGTGCCGGAGAAAAATACCGGGAAGAAAAAGCATCCATGCCGGGATTGTTACAGTTGCCTGTTCTGTAGTGATGAGAAATGTGAACTCTGTCTTAAACAGAAATGCTGCGGAAAGAAAAATTCTGATTCAACAACAGAGGATGTAAAGTCAGGTGAGGGGAGTGAAAAACAATAAGAAATTTTAATAATTGTTTAATACTAAAGGCACAAGAAAACGGGGAGTGTAAAAAATATTGCAATTAAAAGAAAATTTACTTGAGATAGTGGTTCAGAAGAGATGCAAGATCCTCCAGCCTGTATGGTTTTCTTAAACTATCGGTGAATCCGAAGTCACGCGGTGTTGATATTACCGGATCATCTGAATAGCCGCTGGATGCAAATGCCGGTATCTCTATCCCCATCTTTCTTATCCGGCTTATGGTATCTTTACCCCCCATTCCTTTCGGTACGGTAAGATCAAGTATAATTGCAGTAAAACTAATACCCCGTTTCATTTCTTCTTCTATTATGTTTAATGCCTCGTCCCCGTCTGATGTCTTGTAAACATTATAGCCCATAATCTCAAGCATTGCTCCGACGGTTTCCCGTATGAATACTTCGTCATCCATAAGAAGAATATTTCCTCTACCTTTATGTTCATTTGCAGTTAGATGAGATTTATCTTCTGGTGCCTTATCTGTCGCGGGAAGATAGATATAAAAAGCAGTACCTTTTCCCGGTGAAGAATCAACATCTATACATCCATGATGTTTAGTTATAATGGAATGGCTTGTGGCAAGTCCCAGGCCTTTGCATTTTTTCTTCGTGGTAAAAAAAGGATCAAATATTTTCGGCAGCATTTCTTCCGAAATCCCTGTACCGCTATCTTTGATTGAAACTTTTATATATTTTCCATTCTTGAGATATGAAAGTCTCTTTCCTGAAGAATCAATATTTTCTGCTGAGATATGAAGGCTCCCGCCCGCTGGCATGGCTTGAATTGCATTAGTGATTATATTCTCAAATGCAAGCGATATCTGTTCACTGTCAAAATCACACAATAATAAATCATCGGGGAAGCTGAATTCATAGGAATGGTCAGTTCCATTCATCAAAAATTTTGTAATTTCAATCAAGGTCTGAGATAGCGAGCCGCTTTTTTTAACCGGTTCTCCACCTTTTGCAAATGTCAGAATCTGTCCGGTAAGAGCCTTTGTCCGGTCAAAAATCTGCATTGCATTGTCGAGATATCCGCTTACAACTTTATCTGACCTGGAATGATTTCTTGCCATTTCGATATATCCGAAAATACCGCCCAGAACATTGTTGAAGTCGTGTGCAATACCTGCTGCAAGAAGGGCAAGAGCATCCAGTTTGCTGGCTCTTTCGCTGAGTGAAAGAAATTTTACCTTGTCTGTAATATCCATCCCGATACCGTTGTAAATAACTTCATCACCAAGGATAACCGGATTTGAAGTGCACCTGAACCAGATGGATTCACCTGAATCTTTGTTGAAAATTCCTGCGAACTCCCATGGAATTTTTTTCTTAACCGCGTGTTCAATCGAGTCAAGAAACTTACTTCTGTAGTCAGGTGAGACATGCGATGCGAACCGGTCAAAAAAGCCATCAGGATCATTTTTAAGTCCGAAGATCTGTTCACTACTTTCGCTTATATAATAAAATCCTGTTTCTCCATTGTTTTTTACATAATACTGATATATAGCCGCCGGAATATTTTCTGCAATGTTTTTCAATTGCAGATCACGCATATGGATTGTTTCTTCAAACACTTTGCGTTCAGAAATATCCAGAACGGTAAAGGTAACGCCCTTTGATAGGTCATTCATATCGATGGCGCTTGAACTAAGAATTATTTCTATTATCTCGCCATTCTTCTTTTTCCATCTGGTTTCAACACTTCCATGACCTTTTTCACGTATCTGTCTGTATTTTTCATTTCCTACAAAATTAAATTCCTCATCGTTGGGATAGAGTATTCTAGAGCTTTTCCCGATTAATTCCTCCATGGAGTATTCTGTCATCCGGCAGAGAGTATCATTTGCTTCGATAATAATTCTATCAACTACCACACCTATTCCAACAGGAGCAGCCCGGAATATACTCTTTATTATATTATCTTTTTCGTCTCTGTCGTCGATGCAGGAAATAAGGTCTTCGTTTTGATTTGAATCAGCTTTGTCTGTCATGACTTTTTCCTTTATTTATGAGGTTCATGATCTGATTTATTATGTCGTTACTTTAAAACTAGCCAATTAAAGAGCAAAAACAATTATTTTATCACTTTTTTTAGATTTTATGCTGAAAAAGAATATAGTTTTAACTGAAAAATAAATGCAATAACGAACAAATAATGCTTTTCTGGAAGACAATTCATTTATTGATGAACAATCTGCAGCAAGTGATGTTTTATAGTAATTTTAAAATATATATACTCAGTTTTTATGTATTTATTGTATATTAATGAATAGGGTTTACCTGAAAGTTTAACCACTTTCATAACGATTAAGTATAACGTAATTCCGGTTAATCATACGCTTGATATTATAAGGAGATAATCGAAGAGTTTCCTTAGATCGCCGGAATTTGAATGTGTTGAGTTCAGGGGTCAGAGCCTCAATTTATTACATTATAAAAAGTGAGGTAATTAGAATGAATATAATAAAAATTTCAATAGCTGCTTTTCTAATCCTTTTATTGGAGCTCATTGCCTCTGCGGAATTTATAACATCTCTTCAGGGAGCAGCAGTATACTCTTCGCGAAATGACGTCGCTCTTCCGGGTGATAGCGGCAGTAAATTCTCGTATAGTAAAGATCTTGAATCCGGTATAGTCTTCTCTCCCCGTGCTGAAGCTGGATATGAATTTGCCGGTAAGCATTATGCCGGTTTCATGGCTTCTCTGCTCAGGATTGAAGATAAAGGAACACTTAAAGAGAATGTCAGCTTTGACGGCAAATTATTTACTGCCGGCACGGAAGTAAAAGGGAAATACAGGTTTGATTCCTACAGAGCGACATACAGATATATTTTTATCAGTAATGACAGTCTAAAAATTGGCGCCGGGATTACAGGAAAAATCAGAGATGCCGAAATCTCTCTCGAGGGGGGCGGTCAGAAGGGTGGGCTAAGCAACACAGGTTTTGTTCCTCTATTCAATTACTATCTGGAATGGATTTTATCTCCGTCGTATTCTTTTTTAACATATGGAGATGCAGCGTGGTCACCATACGGCCGTGCAGAAGATGTATTCGCCGGACTATTGTATAGATTTGATAAGAACAGTGCTATTATGGCCGGATATAGAATGCTTGAAGGTGGAGCGGATAATAAGAAGGTATATACTTTTTCCATGTTTCATTATGCTGTTTTGGGAGTTGAGCTGAGGTTTTAATTCTTTTGGCTCTTTCTGGAATGTGGGGATAATAATTAATTTAATTCAAACCTTCCTGCCCCTTATCCCCGGTCGGTTGCACCGGGGATATCAGTTATATCGCTGTTAGTTTTATTCTTATCATTTCTTTTACAATTCCAATATTATTTAATACACCTTCATTTTTAATCCGCAATGTATCGATTCCAATACTCATCAGTAATTCATCCCTGTATCTATCGTATTCTTTTTTTGATTCATAAATTCATTAATAATTTTTCTTTTGCGTGCCCCCTCTGGGGGACAGGGGGATATAGGAATTTCAATTATTTCAACATTCCGGAATGAGCTATGTTTTTTAAATTCTATAACTATAACATTTTTATAGTTAAGGGATAATGCTATTTTTTTGCATCCAGTTTTATTTTTAAATCCACTTCAGCATCGGTCAATTCAGGATTAGGAACAGATTCTATAATGTCCTGAATAATGATGAAAGCAGGTGCAGCAAAAATGGGGGCTGAATTTTTAAATTTTTCCTCGTACTCTGCGGTGAGTTCTTTCAGGTCCGGATTATCCGAATTGTTTGCTTCTGATGCCTGAATTTTCCATAGTAGTTCTTTGTTTGAACAATTAATTAGTTCACTCTTCAGATCTAATTGAATTTTTGTTTTTTTTATTTCAGCATGCTGTATTGAAAAAAGAAATATTCCCTCTATATCTTTCCTGCACAGCTGATCAAGGTTTCCATTCTGAATTGTTTTGTACTCATAAACAATGTAGTTAGTCCGCAATTTGATAATATCTGCAGCAATATTTGATATAAGAGGAGCCAGTTCCGGATAATCTTTTGGAACATTTACTGCTACTATGACTTTTTTAATCATGGACCCGGGATTATCTTTATACTTATCACTAACATAAACAGAATGAGTAGAACTGCAGTTAGAGAGTATTAAAACTGCAGAAATTAAAATGAAAAAAACTGTATTTTTCATTCTGTTTCTTCTTCCTCTATTTCAGGATTGATCATATGTTTTTCACTTGCGATTTCCAGAAGAGCGGGTAAAATCGTAAAAGTAGTTATCATCGCTGCTGCAATTCCGAATGATGCAAGAATTCCCATAGATTTCAGTCCGTTATGATGTGCCACCAGCAGTGATGCCCAGCCCACCAGCGTTGTTAAAGATGAACCGGCAATTGCTGTTCCTGTTCTTCTTACAGAAATGTACACTGATCCTGTTTCAAGATAACGTTCATATATATAAACTCCGAGAGAAACTCCGTATCCAAATACAACCGGGAAAACTACTATGTTAACAAAATTTATCTTCCATCCGGTCATCGCCATGAGTCCAAGCATCCATCCTATGCCGACTATAAGCGGTGTCATGGAGAATGCAACTGCCCGAAGATTTCTAAATGAAATCATAAGAATAATCAGAACTAATATGATAGTTATGATTGAGATTTTTTTCCCGTCACTGATAACTATTTTTGCAAGATCTGCGAAAAGAACAGCTCCGCCTGCAGCATAATATGATTTCCCGCCGGCTTTAATCTCTCCCACTTCATCGGCAAACCGGATCAGTTCCCTTCCGTCCCATACGGATATTCCAGGATAGATATAGGTGAGGTATCCGCCGGTTCCGGAACTTGCCATGGGTTTGAACTGCTTTATCAGGCTTGGAGGTATTTCACTCATTGTGAACGGCTCAACTTTGAGATAATTCTTGAGCATCTGAAAATTTGCCCGATCCTCTTTTTCAAGCATATCCGGTGAGATCTCTTTTATTTTATTCTCAACTTCTTTTAATATTTTTTTATTAGCAAGCTGCTGCTCCATGGACGGGGCTAGTGTATGTATCGAGAGAACAGAATCAATTGTTGTTTTCTCGGGTAAAGGCATCAATTTGTCATAAACATCTTTTGCTTCTTTAAGATTTTGAGTATAGATGACAACTGGATCACTTGCAATCTGGAAACGCTTTGTCACCTCCTCCTGCAATATAATCGAATGACTGTCAGCCGTCATGAATGATCTGCCGTCATAGTCGAATGATATTTTAGTGGCGAAGATGAAAAGTATAATTGTAAGGATAAGTGAAGTAGTTATAATTCTTTTAACAAATGGAAAAGGTTTATTTACCTCTTCTTTAAGTTCTGTTTTGTTCAGGAATTTCGGGTCGATGAGTGTGTCTTTAAATTTTGGCCACATACGGTCAATCAGTACATAAATAACAGGTAGTGTGATATACATCATGATCGCACTCAATATTACTCCTGTACCGGCCATTAAACCGAAATCCGAGAATCCTTTGAATTTTGATATGCCTAATATGTAAAAAGATGAAGCTGAAATAATCGCGCTGATTGACGATGCCGCTCCCGCATGTTTCAGTGTCTGATGAATGCTTCTCTTCAGATTTTTCGAAAGTGTATACTCCTCGCGAAGCCTGAAAATAAAATATAAACCAAAGTCTATACCAAACCCCATGAGTATGGCGCCTAGAACAACGGTGATAGTGTTGAGCTCGCCAATTGCAATCTGGCAGAAGGCATAGGTCATGATTATACTTACTACGAGAGTAATCATCAGGAATATAATCTGTGTAATTTTTCTCACGAAAATAAATAGTAAAAGCATGATACCGAGAAAAGCGACTATTGAGGTCGGGGCAAGTGCATCGTTGACAGCTTTAGCGTCGTCAATATTGTTTTTGTAATCACCTGTAAATCCGTAGGTTACTGTTGCACCTCCGGCAAGGACACCGTATTCCTCTTTCAGTACGGCCTTTCGCTTATTCTTTGAGTTGTAATCAGTCAGTACTGTCTGTATTCTCGAAATAAGCTTTTCAGAAAATTCAATATCGCCAGGGTTGCCGCGCGGCTGAATAATGATGAGAAGCATTCCTTTTGATTTATCAATAAAATAGGGATCATCCATCCCTCTTTTATCCATCTTTTCGTATTTTTTAATTATATCGTCAAAATTGAGGGGTTCGTCTTTTTTAACTTCGTCACTGAGTGAAAAAGAAAAGGGATTCTCCTGCTGTAAAACGGATCTTATTTTTTTCCGGAGCCTTCGGTAAGCCTCTTCAAGATCTTCAGTCTGGATGTAGTAGGGGAGGTGCTCCTGGATAAACGCAATATCCTGTTTGCACTCGGCATCCTGTACTCCCTCAACTTTTCTTATCTGAGGAATGACATCATCTGCTACAGCTTTCAGGTGATTAATGTCATCACCCTTGAATGCGAGAATGAGGTAGCCTACTCCACCCACCATCTTTATCAGTTCATTTGTAGCTTTAACACTGGGAAGTTCTTTCGGGAGGAGATCTATCTGGTTGTAGTTTATTTTAAGTTTCTGGATCTCATATACAGAGAAAGCAGTAAGCAGCAGAAGTATAATGCCTACAGTTCCGGCTCTGTGAAATAGAACATTAGTTATCCATTTTGAGATTTTTTCCTGAAATATACGTTTCATATTATTTAGTTAGTGACCTGGGAAACTTTTTTTCTTATTGCTTTCATAACCTCAGGCACGCCCCCTTTTTTTAGAATGGGACTTACTTCATCCTCGTAAATTCCTGCAAAAATTCCCTCTCCTAGAATATACATCTCGCTGATTTTCCATTTGTTCCCTTTTTTAACCAGTTCGAAATCGATGATATTCTCCTGCTTTTTATAGTTCCGGTATACAACGATGGTTGCCTTGCATCGGGCCTTATTATCTTTGACTTTTGGCTTATCATAAAGAATTGCATCAAGGTGTTTGAACAGCTTTTTTCCCTCAGGGAAGGATATTTTTTTTATCAGAATTTCTATATTTTTCACAAGCTCGTCCTGATCGGCCTTGGACATTGTATCCCAGTAGGTTCCCATGACAATTTTACTTATACCGTTAAAATCGATCTGTTGCGCCGCCATGTCATTTTTACCGTAGCGTATTGAATTCATTACGGTTTTTACAGTTTCTTCAGCATTCTGTCCATCTTCTGCGGATAGAGGAATAGTGACAGAGAACAAAAGGGATGTTGTTATAAATGAAATAAATAAACGTTTCAATATAGAACTCCTTGGAATTTATTATTTTTTTATGTATAAGAAGAGATTTTTCATTGATAGATTTAGAGCTTATTTTATTATAAATATAGAAAGTCAGTATTTAGAATTTTTTCAAATAATTAGGCATTTTTGGTGTTCCCTGTAAAATTGCAAGAATAAATTCAATACTTTTAAAATTACTTGACTCAACATTGCCGGCAAAAAAGAATCAGAAAATCTATGAATTTATATTAATGAATTAAGCAGATTGGAGTAGTAGATGAATATTGTATATGCTTCAGATCAATACTGGCCAAGAATAAGCGGAATGGCAGTTTCACTAGATGCTTTTAAAGATGAACTGGAAAAAATGGGCCATAAAGTATATGTTTTTGCGCCGGAATATCCCGGTTCTAAAGAGATCGATGCGGTGATGATGAATAGAAGGGTATTCCGTTTTAAATCCTATAAAATATTCTTTTCTCCTGAAGATAGACTTGTTTATCCCTTCGAGCGTAAAAAGATTTATAATATACTCGATTATATAAAACCGGATCTGATTCATACTCACACTGAATTCAGCGTCTGTAAAATAATTGCTGATTATGCGATGGAAAATAAAAAACCGCTTATAATGACCGCTCATACAAACTGGGAGGAGCTTGTAAGTTTATATGTCCCTTTTTTCCCGGACATGTTTGCTGAGAGATATACAAAATACAGACTTCAGAACATGTATAATCAGGCGGATCATGTTATCGTTCCTACTGCGTTAATGAAAGATCTTCTGGTTAAATATGAAGTTTCAAAACCTATGGATATAATACCAACGGGAATTGCTCCCGGCGATTTTACAGGTGTGGATAAGTTAAAGGATAAAAAGAAATCTATCTGGTATGATGTCTATCCTGCTTTAAAAGGGAAAAAAATTCTATTATCGGCGGGACGGATCGGTAAAGAGAAAAATCTTCCTTTTCTGGTTGATGTTCTTGAAAAACTTGTGAAAGAATTTCCCGATATCATCCTTGCATTTGTCGGTGATGGACCATTTAGAGATCAGCTTGAAAAGTTAGTGAAGGCCCGCGGGTTGTCCGATTACGTTGTTTTCACAGGATTTATAGTGAGAGCTCATATGAAAGAGTGGTTTTCTATCGCTTCAATTTTTCTCTTTGCATCGAAGGTTGAAAGCCAGGGGCTGGTTACGATAGAGTCTATGATCTGCCGGACCCCGGTCGTTGCAATAGGTGAGATGGGTACAAGGGAGATAATGGACGGTAATAACGGCGGATTCATGGTGAAAGATGACGTTGAAGAGTTTACTGAAAAAGTAAGGCTTCTTCTTACGGATAAAAAATTGTACAAGAAGAAATCGGAAGAGGCATATCGATATGCTCAAAAATGGACTATAAAAAAGAATGCAATGAAGATGCTGGAGTTGTATAAGAAATTTGTGAAGATTTAACTAAATATGCACGGGGGTGGCCGCACCCCCCTCGGTAAATATAATAATCACAATTATTTCTTCATTACTTTGTAACGGCACAAAGTAACCAAAAGCTGCGGGGGTTTCACCCTCGACCCCGTTTAATTTTATCTGTTACAAACTTTTACCAATGTGCCGCAAAGTCCATCCGTGGCCGGCTGCGGCACTGAGCCGGCGCACATCCATGATGCGCCGGACTTGTTGTATTGGGGAATATCAGATTAAACTATGAGTTATTTTTACTGAACTTAGCATGCATGGATGTGTGCGGGAACCTGAATAGTCCTACAGCAAATCCTTCTGAAGCACACTGATAAATCCCTTCTTTGTTAACTCTTCGAATTTCCTGTGAAAAAATACCATTGTATCTTCAATATCAATATCGCAGACATGAACTGCCATTCTGGATTTAGCATTAGGCAGAATTTTGGAGAGGAGAGACATGAAGTTAAATCCGATTTTTAAAAATCGGATTTCTTCCGGCACAGGACTTCCGATGGACATTATCGGGGAGAATATTTTTTTTGTAATAAAATTCATCGATAGAATTGACTCGATGTATATGGGATTCAGTGATAGAAAAAAACTGTAATTTTTTTTGTGAGCAAGCCAGCATGGCGGACATATGCCGATATTTGTATTAAAAATATTTTTAACTATCTGAAATGTTTTTCCGGAATCATCACGGTGCTGATCCGAGTCTACAAGATACTCCGCCTGATATTTATGGTAGAATGAATATAATCTCCCGACTTTAACCGCGCATATATGTGTGAGGCCGTGGAAGACCACTTCCATTTTTTTATTTTTAATATTATCGGATAAGAAATTATATAGAACGGAATTCTGTTCTAACGGTTCATCAAAAACAAGATGGACTGTCAGCGGCGCATTGAACCGGTTCATCACAGCTGATATCATTCTGATTGTATCTTCTTTGCCGGAAACCCGGACATCATGGAGGCATAGTGCAATTTTTTTCATATGGCCTCTGCTGTTCCGGTTTCTATTATCTGTTTAAGTGATTTTTTCCATTCAGTACTGTTATAATTTTTAAGTATATTTCCCTCTCTGTCTGTGTATCTCACCGGAGTGAAAATGATCGATTCTTTACAGATCTTTACTCTGAAAAATACGATATAGTTCTTGAATGTCAAATCAGCCATCATCAGGCTTCCGTGAAAAGATAGAACAGATTCTCTGCTGCGGTTTTTATTCAGGATAGATTTTCCCTGCATGAGATTTCCGGTGCCTTTGATTTTTAGATAGTCGAAAATTGTAGGGAATACATCTTTGTGGGATATAAAATCATCAGTTTTAAACTTTTTTATCCCGGGCAAATTCATTATAAAAGCCGGTTTTTTAATATCATCATGCATCACACTGTGACCGATCATTCCCGGAGCAAAACCCTCGCCATGGTCAGATACAATTATTATTGCTGTATTGTTGTAAATGCCATTCTCTTTCAGAGTATTAATAATTTTCGCGATGCCGCTGTTCACCTGGCGGACCGAGTTTTTGTATCTGTTAAGAAGAAGTTCTATGTCTTCTTTATTTTTAAGTTTTGCTATGTTTACATCTTTTGGCGCGAAGGGTTTTGACAGCTCGTTTTCTCTGTCGGCGAAGTATGTCCAGTGTGTGGAGTCCAGCTGCACCATCATGAAGAACGGTATTGTGCGGCCGGTTTTGGTTTTAAATTCTTTTATCCATTCGGCCGATTTTGAAGTAGTACGGTTGTCGATAAAGTTTCTCTCCTCATCCCTTCTTTCATATCCGCAGAAATAGTTATCGATAAGTTTATCTTTCCCGTTTACGCGCTTGTGAAAATTTTTCCACTCCATATTGGCTGAAAATACAACATATGATTCATAACCGGCTTTTTTAAAGATGCGGAAAATCCCTGAGCCGTCATTGTGTCTGCTGTCATAATCCACATCAGCGGTAAATGTATATGCGGGTCTATTCATCAGTAATGTATTCCACGCAAGTGAAGTATAAATCGCGTCAGTATAGTAATTGGTAAATACAGGCGAGTCCGCGGTCTGTCCGTTCATAAACGGGGAGAGTTCGGCATTTACGGCATCTGATCTGAAACTCTCAAGAATTATGAACAGTACATTTTTAGGATTCCCGGGTCTGGATACATTTGAGTATGCTTCGATGCCGGGTATCCGCTCTGCCGGGATAGTGAATGTCGCTGAATCATTATTTGTAGAGAAAATTTCAATGTAAAGCGGAAGGACTCTCCGCGAAAAGAAATTCTGTGTGTTTCTGTTAATGATCTGTTCAGTAATAAAGAATATGGAGCTGAGAGAGAATATAAGTATAAGTATGACTCCTGTCGCTTTTCCGCGAAGAACTTTGCGGGGTATAAATCTGTATCCCGAACCGCCGATGGATGCAATCAGCAGTAGTATAACAGCAATCAGAGGAATAAATGCCGCAGGAAGTCCAGTCTCCTCAAGAGTATATATAAAATCCCCGCCGGTTGCAAGGACCGCGATAGATTCATAAAGTGTCATAGATGTAATCGAGAGCAGCAGAGCATTAAAGTGCAGAAGAAATATGTAGATCGCGGAAATCCCCGCAAGGGTGTATCTTAACTTTTTACCGGAGATTTTAATATCTGCAATTATCAGAAGAGAGAATAAAATTGCCTGCTGAGCAATGAACGAAACAATTCCTAAGCCTCCGGGAACCGGAGTGTAATAGATCATCCAGATAAAGGATAATATAAAAAGCAGAGGATAGTATCCGCTTAGTTTATTGTTTACAGCAGTCTCTTCAGGCAGCAATTTTTTTTTCATATTATATATTTCCAGTTTAGATTTATTTAAGTATAGTTATTATTTTTAATAAATTATTCCCATCTGTCTTTTGCCGGAGTTTTATAAAAAAGTTACTTCGACTGGCTTAGTAATTGTCCGGCGACATAAAACAGAATTACTGTAAAAGCGCAATTAATCAGATGTCAGTCAAGCTTTTTTAAATCATATACATTCAAAATTTGTAAGCACTTATAAACTGGTGGTGAAAGTGCTCTCCGGCGCACATGTCTTAGGGCGAATGTAAATTGTGCTGGATGTTGAGCAATCACCAAATCCGCCGCTGCTGATTGTGGTGATATAATTCACAGGAAAGTGCACATATGAGTTACAGTTTTATTAAAAATGTACGGGTAATTTTAATAAAATTATAAATTTAGTTGCATTAAAAAATCGAAGAATTAGTATAAGTAATAATTCTAACTGCTCAATAAATGACTGTGAAATTGCTCTCCGCCGCGCCTTCGGCGCGGTGGAGATAAAATACAGCGGTTTTAAGTGGTTATAATTAATTTAAACTTCTTTTTAATCGGTATCAGAATCTAATTCTATGGATGTATTTTTATGAATATAGCAAAATTATCTATAACAAGACCAATTTTCATGGCATGCCTTGTAATTTTAATGATGGTTATGGGATTTATAGGTTTCACAAGACTTGGTGTCGATATTTTCCCTCCGATTGATTTTCCCGTTGTAACGGTAATGACAATTTATCCCGGAACATCGCCGGAAGAGATTGAAAAACTTATAACAAAACCTATAGAAGAACAGATCAGCTCAATTGCCGGAATTACCAGGCTCTCATCAAGAAACCTTGAAGGGGTATCTGTTGTTATTGCGGAGTTCACTTTTGAAACAGATGTAAAATTTGCAGTACAGAATATGAGGGAGAAGGTCGCACTTGCAAGAAATAAACTCCCCGACGATCTTGACAGTGAGCCCGTGGTAAGGCAGTTCGATTTTACCGATGTTCCGGTTATTACCCTGGCGTATGTTTCAGATCTCCCCCCTGCGAAAATGTATGATGTCGTTAATGAACAGGTCAAGCCTGTTTTTGAGCAGGTTTCCGGCGTCGGTGAGGTCCGAATCTCGGGCGGTACAAGAAGAGAGATCCATGTTGAACTTGACCGGAATAAACTTAATGAACAGCAGATATCTGCACTTACTGTAGCAAGCCGGCTTGGGAATTCCGGAGTAAACGTTCCCGTGGGACATTATGAGGATAAGGAAAAATTAACGGTGTTCAGGACAATCGGGGAGTTCAAAACTCTCGATCAGCTGAGAAATACCGTAGTGCAGTTTTCCGGCGATTCAAATAATCCTACAACACTGAACCGCATCGGTGAGGTGCGTGACGGAACTGAAGATGCCCAGACAAAAACATATCTTTATTATCCTGTACCGGAGACTGGTGCCGATTCAGTTAAAAATAAAGATGATAAATCTAAAAGTGACAAAAAGAGGAATGTCAAACGGGAGACAAAGACCTGTCTGATCCTTGATGTTTTTAAACAATCCGGAGCTAATACTGTTCAAGTAGCTGACGGTATTATGAAAAGAATAGATCGGGTAAATGGTATTATAACAAAAAGCGAGGTTAATTCCAAGCTAATTTTTGTATATGACATGGCCAAGTTTATCAGAAGGAATATTGATGATGTTAAAGATACGATGTTTATAGGAATACTGCTTGCGATACTTGTGGTTTATCTTTTTCTGGGTAATATACGTTCAACAATTATTACAGGTATTGCAATCCCGAACTCGCTTCTTGGAGCATTCATTCTTATGTACTTTATGGGATTTACAATTAATATAATGTCTCTCCTTGCGCTGTCACTTACGGTAGGGCTTCTGGTGGACGATGCCATTGTTGTCCGGGAGAATATTTTCCGGAAGATAGAACATGGGATGAAGCCGATGGAGGCCGCAGAGAAGGGTACGATGGAGGTAATGCTTGCGGTTATCGCTACATCTCTGACTATCATTGCCGTATTTCTCCCGATCGGTTTCCTTGAAGGGATTATCGGACGTTTCTTCAAACAGTTCGGTCTTACGGTTGTATTCGCAATGATGATAAGTCTCTTCGACGCTCTTACTATTGCTCCGCTTCTCAGCGCGTACTTTGCCGGAACAAGAGGGAAAGCCAATAACTTTATAGTTTCCGCCTTCGACAGATTACAGACAAGACTTGAAAACTGGTATAAAAATATAGTCGGATTTTCAATCGATCATCCTATAGTAATTATTGTGATAACATCATTTGTTTTTTTCGGAAGCCTTATGGCCGGAAGTCATGTCAAGAAAACTTTTCAGCCTGACCCTGACGAGGGGGAGTACATGCTAAATATAGAACTGAATCCAGGAACTTCCCTTGAAGGTACTGATGTGGTAACAAAGAAGGTTGCCGAGAAAATAAAGACTATACCCGAACTGGATTATATGACCATACAGGTAGGTACAGGTCAGGGTGGATATAACAAGGCTACTTTCGGAATATTTATGGTTCCGATGAAAGAGAGAAAAAGAACTACTGCTGAATTGAAAGAGGTTTTGCGTGATATGATGAAGGAGTTTGCCTATGCCAAGCCATCCGTTGATAACTACACTCGATCCGGAGGCGGAGGAACAAACAAACCGTTTATGATCAGCATAAAAGGTGAAAATCTCGATGCACTTAATCAATACTCGGTTAAACTTATTGAAAAACTGAAGGCGGTGAAAGATCTTACTGAAATTAAATCCAGTATGGAAGAGGGCGTTCCGGAACTGCAGATAAAAATGGATGAAGGAAAAATGCTTAGGGCCGGAGTAAATAATAAAATTGCCGGCGGCGAACTCCGTAATCATGTGGAGGGGGCTGTTGCCGGTAAATTCTGGGAGAATGGACTGCAGTATGATATCCGGGTTAGGCTTAAACCGGAACAGCGGGATTTAAGAACCGGTTTTAATGAGACCAGAGTTCCGAATATGCAGAACCGTCTTGTCCCTCTTTCAGCTATCGCATCAGGTAAACTTTCAACGGGTCCGTCAATAATTTTAAGACAGGATAGATCAAGGGTTGTTCAGGTGTCTGCTAACCTAAACAAGGGTGGTGCCATCGGATCGGCAATCGACAGGACAAAAGAAATTATTGCAAAAGAACTTCCTCTGCCTGATGGAATTACCTATGGATTTGTGGGACAGGCCGATAGCTATCAGGATATGATAAAAAATATAATGGTGGCCTTCCTGCTCTCTATTATATTTATTTATCTTGTTCTTTCAAGTCTATATGAATCATTTATTACTCCTTTTACAATTCTTTTAGCTCTCCCACCTGCTTTATCAGGTGCGATTCTTGCACTTTTTATAACAGGAAAGATGATGGATATGTACAGCATGATCGGTATTATTATGCTCCTTGGGCTTGTCACCAAGAACTCGATTCTAATGGTGGATTTTGCACTTCATGGAGTTCGCGAAGGATTGTCGAGAAAGGATGCCATTATGCAGGCCGGAGTTGTGAGGCTTCGTCCGATTCTTATGACTACTTTTGCGATGCTTGCAGGAACTCTGCCAGTAGCAATCGGAACTGGCGAGGCTGCGAAGTACAGAACCGGTATGGGTGTGGCTATTATGGGCGGTCTTATTGTTTCAACTATGATAACACTGGTGGTTGTGCCTGCAGTATTTGAATATATTGATATTTTCAGAGAAAAACTTGAAAGCAAATTCCGGCCTGAAGAGTAATCTTTATTTACCCTTCCCCGCCCTTTATGGGAGGGGTTAGGGAAGGGTGATTTGAGTTGGAGTTTTGAAATTCAGGAGCGTCTTAGCTCCTAACCCTCCGGCCCCCGCACCCCCGGAGGGGGCAAGGCGATAAGGAAAGTATTTAATATCGTTGAATGTAATCAATAATTGCATTTCCCGCTTTTTCGCTGTGAGTTTCCATGTTGCTTTCAAATTCCATATAACTTGAATAAGGCATTATTTCCATCATACGTTTGATATCGCCGGTACCATGAAGTGTATCTGTCCTGGCGCCCATAATAAGACATGGGACTTCAATGTTCTTTAAGTTATTCCATAATTTGTAGTTTTTTATTGCAAGGGCGTTTGCTTTCAGCTTATATGGGTCTGCGCAATCGAGTGTGTTTTCATATTTAACAATCTGCTCTCTGCTGTTTTTTTTATCCAGTCTGAAGTTCCTCAGATACCATTTTATTACCGGTTTTATTAATGAGTAGAGCGCGGGTGGAAATACAGGAACTATAGCCGCGAGCAATTTTGGGAATCTGAACTCGGCATTTGGACCGATCAATACAGCTGCAGAAGGTTTTCGTTTATCTGAGCCGCAATATTCAAGAATCGCCGTGGCCCCAAGGGAGCTCCCCGCAAGAATAAACTCTTCCGATGCAGGAACAGACTTCTCTAAAATTTCACTTATGTCGAGGCCAAGTCGTTCCATGGAGAAACTTACTTTTTTAACATTTGGTACTGAAGAAGAATTCTTTTCTCTCGACTCAAGATAAAGAACTCTGTACTCTGCAGTTAGCGTTTTAATAACTCCCTGCCAACCTGATATTAGTGAAATCCATCCAGCCACGAAAACAATTACCGGTTTTTTCGATGAAACATTCTGAGGAGTAAAATCAATTATCTTAAGAGAAACTCCATCGGAAACTCCAAGCAGGTACTCTTTGACAGTTGTAGAATTTTCAGTGTATTGTGAATAATCCATATTGTTTTCCCTGGAATGTTTGTTTTATATAGAAGATATTTATTGTTTAATATAAGGTCAATCAGAAAAATGATTTTCTTTATGTGAGAATTTAGTGTCCGGTAATTTTATGATATTTTTTACTTTAAGAATGTTTGATTTTTTAGTAAGAAAAATTCGGATGCTTTGAAAAAGTATAGTAACTTGAATTAATTATTAGGATCATACAATTAAAAGACCGTAGGAGTTATAATATAATGAATAATAGAACTATAATTTTATGGGTATTTGTTTATTCTCTCTTTCTTTCCTGTTCAAGAGAATACGATGAAGATTTGAAAATTTATTTTGTTCGAACAGGCAATATTTATGAGTTCACTGAATCAGGAGATACTCCCCGAATGGTTCTAGGAGGGGCCACCTACAATTACCCTAGTGTTTCCCCTGATGGAAATTTCCTGGTATGCAAAAATCCAGCAAATTCAGTGATATTTAGGATTAGTGATTGGTCATTATACAAAACTTTAGATGCTACAGCTTCCAGTGCGTTATCATATTCCTGGTCTCCTGATGGCACAAAAATTGGTGCAACTATAAATGCAGGTTATATTGCGGTATATGATGTTTCAACCGGAACTCAATTGTGGAATGCAGGAGGTGGTGGAAAATGGGGGCATTTTTTCACTAATGACGGACTTTATGTGACAGAAACATCTGGAGTAAACTTAAACTACTATACTCCTGCAGTAGATGCAATACCTGAGAGTACTCGTATTTTGCCTGGAACATTTTCTAATCTTAAATTATCCCATGATGGTTTAAATATTGTAGCTGATAATGGTACAAATGTTTTTGTTATAAATGCAAGCACTTTGATGTCACAATCTGTTACCATAGGGGTTCAACCTGCGTTGTCTCCTGATGGAAACTCGATAGTTTTTAACAGAAGTGGAAATTTATTCATTTGCGGGATAGATGGTACTAGTGAAAGACAGCTTACTTTTTCCGGAACTGACTCGTACCCATGTTATCAGTACTGAGCTGAACAAAATATATTGCTGTTATTCTGGAGAAAATATAATTTTCTATTTGATTGATTATCAATAAAATGCGGGATTTATATTTCCATAGTAATAGCTGTTATGAAATTTTATTAAAAATAATATAGTATAAATATTTAGACATATTCTTTTGAAATGATCTTAACATCACTTTGCAATTCCCGAAATAATTCCCCAAAAAAAATTTTTTTGAGAACCAATTGCTTCCCGGCATAGTCTATTATACATTAAAAAATATGAATTCAGGAGAATGACTATGTATAAGTTTAAAAAAGATAATCTGAAAAAAACGTTGGTTATTGCGGCTGCAGGGTTATCCGCAATCTTTTTAATGCTGATAAGCTGCGGCGGTCAAAGAATGGCCGGGCAGGTGCAGGGGGAGACTTCGAAGCAGTATGCTGCCAGTGAAAAAAAATCCAGATCTGCAGATATGGAGATGAATTATCCGGCAGCTTCGGTGAGCAAAGAAGAGGTTTCTGATGATACGTCTGTAGTTCACAACACTGAAGAATATAATCTGATTAATGAAAATGAATTTAAGGGTGTAAAGGATAATCCTCTTTCAACATTTTCTATTGATGTTGATACAGCTTCCTACTCGAATGTAAGAAGGTTTATAAACGGCAGCCAGTTACCTCCGAAAGATGCTGTTCGTATTGAGGAGATGATAAATTATTTCAGATATTCATATCCACAGCCTGAGGGCGAACATCCATTTTCAATCACTACTGAAATATCTGAAACACCATGGAATAAAAGCAATAAGCTACTCCTCGTCGGGATTCAGGGGAAATCGCTTAACTTTAATGATTTAAAACCATGTAACTTTGTTTTCCTTATAGATTCTTCCGGTTCAATGAGTGACGTTAATAAACTCCCCCTACTTAAGAAATCTCTTGCGCTTATGCTTAAGGGATTGAAAAAAAATGACAGGATAGCCATTGTTGCATATGCTGGATCTGCCGGTGTCATTCTTCCTTCAACTCCTGCAACGCATAGTGACACTATACTTGCAGCATTTGAAAGCCTGAATGCGGGAGGTTCAACCGCCGGAGGCGAAGGGATAATTCTGGCATATAAGATTGCAAAAGAAAATCTGATTAAAGATGGAAACAATCGTGTGATTCTCTGCACAGATGGCGATTTCAACGTTGGTGCGTCATCAACTTCCGAGATGGTAAGAATGATTGAAGAGAAGCGTAAGGATGATATTTATCTCACTATCTGCGGATTCGGTATGGGGAACTACAAAGATGGAAGGATGGAACAGATCAGTAATGCGGGTAATGGTAACTATTTCTACATCGACAATATCAAAGAAGCGGAAAAAGTTTTTGTGAAAGAGATGCGGGCGAACATGTTTACCATTGCTAAAGATGTGAAGATTCAGATAGAGTTTAATCCGCTTAAAGTAAAATCTTACAGACTGATAGGTTATGAGGACAGAATGCTTGCAAAAGAGGATTTTGACAATGACAAAAAAGATGCAGGTGAACTCGGAGCCGGACATACTGTAACGGCGCTTTATGAAATAGTACCGGCTGGCAAAGACAAAGGTGACGATAATGCAATCAAGCTGAGATACCAGGAGAGCAAAATAAAAAAAGATGCTGCATCGGGTAATGAGATAATGGTTTTAAAAATGAGATACAAACCAATTAAAGAGGATAAGAGCAAACTCATAGAGAAAGCTGTTGTTGATGAAAATATTAAGTTCAGTAAAACATCAGAGAATTTCCGTTTCGCATCAGCAGTGGCCGGTTTTGGAATGCTCCTGCGCGATTCAAAATTTAAAAATGATCTTACTGCAAAGGATGTACTTAGAATTGCAAAAGAAGCCAGAACCCGCGATGAAGAGGGATACAGATCGGAGTTTATCGAACTTGTTGAGAAGTATGCGTTGCTGAAATAGAAGTAAGTATCAGAGCAAGGGGCTGCCGCTCCTTGCTCTGATACTTTTACATTATGTTCTTTTTTAATCTACAGGAAGTACCTGCCGTTATCAGAACATTATTCGAAAAATTAGTTTTCCTGTATTAAAATGTAACTCAGCATTCATTAGACTCTCTTTATAATTGACGTAATTTGTTATCTCTAAACAAATAAAAATATATCAGAATCATTGGACAACTTTATGAATCAGATAATATCTATCATATCAAACCTTGACTGGGGTATAATAATTATTGTATGTCTAACCCTCGGGCTTGCCCCATTTACACCTCCTCATATTGTTGAAAAAGTTTTAATGCTGGTTAACGGGACACTGAAAAAACCTATCGACTGGTTTGATCTGTTTCTCCATGGTATTCCGTGGGTTATACTTTCTGTAAAATTTATAATCACCATAAAAAAACCGGCAGTGTAAAGAGATGATCAGAGAACTGGCTGTAAATCATTTTACCGGGAAAAACGGCTGCAGAGCACTCAATTGTGCTCAAACAATTCTGTATATTTTTAAAGGCAGATTTATTTTTATTTCAGAACCTGTTATAGATGACTTTAAAAAAATGGGGGTCGGAAAAGCGCCCGGCGGTGAGTGTGGAATGGTTTATGCTTCAAAATATATTCTTCTGAATTCAGGGAGAACTAATGAAATTATGGAATTCGAGAGATTTTTTACTGACTTTGCCGGTTCGTTAAAGTGTTCCGATATCAGTAAGAAAAAAAGAACATTCTGCACACTATGTATTAAGGAAACTGCAGTATATCTCGACGAAAAACTCCGGTAATTGATTGCCCGCAGCCGGAATTGTTCCAGGCAGATTCGAATTATTTTACTCTTCTGGCCGACTTAGTCCTGTTTTGCGTTGAATTAGAGGGATTTTTGTAAAATCTCGCTCAGGGGCTCTGACACTCATTTAATTTTCAGTTCAAATCAGCTGTTTAAACAATTATGACATATCCTCGAATGAAAGCTGCAATCGGATTTCTTTTATCGGCAAAGAGCCTTGATTATGCAAAGTGAGGGTCAGAGCCTCAATGAGAGCCTCTGTAAAGTGCTGAACTAAGGGGTCAGAGCCTGAAAATTAATAAAATTTTGATTAAAATCTGTTTTTTTGTGTTTTTTATTGACAAATTACAGGTATAGTTTTAAATACTACTAAATCGATAGCAATAATAGTGAATAAAAAAGGAGTAATAATATGAGTAAAATAGATGCACAACTAAGAAGAGAATCCCTGGCTTTGCATGCTGGTCAGGAGCCGGATCCGACTACAGGTTCAAGAGCTGTTCCTATATATCAGACTACATCTTATCAGTTTAACGATACTGATCATGCAGCTGGGCTTTTTGGACTGACTGAGTTCGGAAATATCTATACACGTCTGATGAATCCCACAACAGATGTTCTGGAGAAACGAATAGCTGCGCTTGAGGGTGGAGTCGGCGCACTTGCTGTTGCAAGCGGTCAGTCTGCAATCACATTATCAATTCTCAACATCGCTAAAGTCGGGGATGAGATTGTATCTGCGGACAATCTTTATGGCGGAACATACAATCTGTTCCGGAATACATTCGCAAAATTCGGGATTAAAGTAAACTTTGTTAAATCGAATGATCTCGATGCAATTGAAAAAGCAATAACTCCTAAAACTAAGGCTGTTTATGCAGAGTCCATCGGGAATCCTAAACTTGATGTGGCAAATCTTGAAGGTATTTCTGCAATTGCTCATAAGCATGGAATTCCTTTCATTCTGGATAATACTGTATCTCCATATATACTCCGTCCATTCGATCATGGAGTTGATATTATCGTATATTCAGCGACGAAATTTATCGGAGGTCATGGTACAACTCTTGGCGGACTGATTGTAGATTCAGGAAAGTTTGACTGGAGCAGCGGAAAGTTTCCTCTTATATCTGATCCGGAGCCGAGTTATCATGGACTTCAGTTTATTGAAGCATTAAAGCCAATAGGAAATATCGCCTATATACTCAAGGCAAGGGTAACGCTGCTTAGAGATCTTGGGCCGGCACTCTCTCCATTTAATGCATTTCTGCTTCTTCAGGGAGTCGAAACTCTTCATCTCAGGATGCCCCGTCATTCGGAGAACGGTTTAGCTGCGGCAAAACATCTTGAGAAACATAAATCTGTTGCATGGGTATCTTATCCCGGTCTGGAAAGCAGTCCGGATAAAAAACTGGCAGATAAATATCTTAAAGATGGAGCAGGAGCAGTTATCGGTTTCGGGATTAAGGGGGGAGCTGATGCTGGTAAGAAATTTATCAACTCACTTAAGCTTATATCACACCTGGCGAATATAGGGGACGCGAAATCTCTGGCGATACATCCGGCCAGTACAACTCATCAGCAGCTTTCTCCTGAAGAACAGATTGCAACAGGTGTAACACCGGATTTTATAAGACTTTCAATAGGGATTGAGCATATAGATGATATACTTGATGATATAGATCAGGCTCTTGAGAAGGCAGTGAAGTAAGGACAACCCTATGTATGGACAATCCTAGGGTTGTCCATACTAAAACAAACGAGGCAACAAAATGAGAATATTCGATGACATAACAAAAACTATAGGTAATACACCTCTGGTAAAAATAAATAAACTTAACACTGCCAATGGTGTTACAATCCTTGCTAAACTTGAATCTTTTAATCCTTTGTCGAGCGTTAAGGACAGAGTTGGCGCTGCCCTTATTGAGGCTGCCGAAAAAAGCGGACTGATAAAAGACGGGACAACTATCATTGAACCGACAAGCGGCAACACCGGTATAGCTCTGGCATTCGTCTGTGCCGCTAAAGGCTACAGGCTTATACTGACAATGCCGGAAACAATGAGTGTAGAGAGGAGACAGCTTCTGAAAATCTTCGGTGCGGAACTGGTTCTCACAGATGGGAAACTTGGAATGAAAGGAGCCATAGCCAAAGCTGAGGAGCTTCAGAAAGAGATAACTAACTCATTCATTCCTCAGCAGTTCAATAATCCGGCGAATCCAGAAATTCACAGGAAGACAACAGCAGAGGAGATCTGGAACGACACTGATGGTACTGTTGATATTATTATTGGCGGAGTAGGTACAGGCGGGACAATTACCGGAGTCGGGGAATCCTTGAAGAAAAAGAAATCATCCGTGACAGTAATAGCCGTTGAACCTGTGGATTCTCCAGTTCTTTCAGGTGGAGCACCTGGACCTCATAAAATTCAGGGTATTGGCGCGGGATTTGTTCCTCAGAATTATAATAAGGATGTTGTTGATGAGATCATTCAGGTAACACATGTTGATGCCGGTGATACTGCAAGAAGACTGGCCAGAGAGGAGGGTATTCTTGTGGGGATTTCGAGCGGAGCAGCTCTTTCGGCTGCTCTAACTGTTGCAAAAAGGAAAGAATCTGCGGGCAAGGTTATCGTTGTTGTTTTACCCGATACAGGTGAGAGATATCTTTCAACATGGCTTTTTGAGCAGCAGTAGGGGCTCTGACACTGTTATTTTTGTTTGCGGGGTCAGAGCCGTCTTTTTTAAAGAGGGCTCTGACCCCTTTAACGATGTAAATGTTGTCAGATTTCGAAAAGATCTAAAAAAAAGAACAGAATGCCGGCTAAACCGAAGTGGCATTGAATACTTTTTGCCTTAGTAACTTTCTGAAAGATTAGTTGACAAATATACTATCAATTTGATTAAAAAGGTAGTGTATTCAAAAAAAGGAGATTCATAATGCGTCTTTCAACACGCTCAAGATATGGGGTTAGATTAATGCTTGCCCTTGCTGCTAATGCAAACAACAAACCTATTTTTTTAAAAGACATCGCCAGTTCAGAGGAAATCTCGGAAAAATATCTGAGTCAGATCATAATTCCGATTAAGGCTAAGGGGCTTGTGACTACTTTCCGCGGGGCGCATGGAGGTTATCTCCTGAGTAAGCCCGCATCCGAAATATCTTTGAGAGATATTATCGAGCCGCTTGAGGGCGATCTCAGCCTGGTGGACTGTGTAAATAATCCCGGTGTATGCGACAGGGCAAATGACTGTGCCACAAGGGAGGTCTGGGATGAAATGAGTACTCTTCTGCTGAATTTTCTTGATTCATATACGCTGGAGGATCTTATAAAGAAAGCAGGCAGAATAACCGATTCCAACAAGTCCAGATCTGATTATTCAATTTAAAAAGGAATCTAAAATGAAAATTGCAGTTGGAATGAGCGGCGGTGTTGATTCATCCGTTGCCGCTCTTATATTAAAAGAACAGGGACACGACGTAGTTGGGATCACAATGTCGATATGGGATGGATCATTTGCCTATACACATTCAGGAAAGAATGCGTGCTATGGTCCTGATGAAAAAGAGGATATAGCTGAAGCAGAAAGGATTTGTGCACAGCTTGACATCCCGTTTCATGTAATTGAATGCTCGCAAGAGTATAAAAAAATAGTAATTGAATATTTCAAAAATGAATATCTCTCAGCGCGGACTCCAAACCCCTGCATTGTGTGCAACCAGAAGATAAAATTCGGAAATATGCTTTCCACAGCAAAAGCTTCGGGTATTGAATTTGATAAATTTGCAACAGGACACTATGCAAAAATAGAATATGATGAAGAGACTGATCGTCATCTTTTAAAAAAAGGGGCGGATAAAAATAAAGACCAGTCATATTTTCTTTACAAACTCTCACAGCAACAGCTTGCAGGTACTCTCTTTCCACTTGGCGGGATGACCAAGGGGGAGGTTCGGGAGATCGCCAGATCTGCCGGTTTGCCCGTATCTGAAAAAGAGGAGAGCCAGGATTTCTACAGTGGAGATTACAGGGAGCTTTTAAATGTTGCCAGTGCTGAGGGTGAAATAGTGGACATGAATGGACGGGTTATAGGAAATCATAAAGGGATATGGAATTATACACCCGGACAGAGGAGAGGACTTGGAATTGCTAATAGTGAGCCTCTCTATGTTGTTAGACTTGAAAGCAGTTCCAACAGAGTTGTTGCCGGTACAAAGAACGATATCTGCAGCAATTCATTTGTTGTAAGAGATATTAACTGGATCGCTCTGCACAGAGTTTCCAGGAGTTTTACTGCATCAGTCAAAACCAGGTCGACACAGTCTGGGGATAATTGCGTAGTTGAGCTTATAAACTCATTCAGTGTAAAGGTGAATTTTACAGATACCGGCACATCAATCTCACCCGGGCAATCGGCAGTATTCTATGACGGAGATACTGTTATCGGGGGCGGGATTATTGAGCATGGCAACAAAAAATGAATATAATTTTTAAAATATATATTTTTAACTTATGCTTGACTAATTTTTAAAAAAATATAAAATTACTTTAAATGATGAAAAACAAATTGTATTTTGTCTCCGCCGCGCCGAAGGCGCGGCGGAGATCAATTTCAACAGAAGTTTGTGAGTAATTAATTTATTATTAGTATATATTTGTTAAAAGAAGTTGATTCCAGCCTTTTGAAAGGTTATATAAAAAGTGGAGGTTAAAGATGATGCTTGACTATGAAAAAAAAGAAAATGTTTTATTGGTACGCCTGAATGGGCGCCTTGATGTATATTTTGCAGAAGAAATTGAAAAGGAAATCATTAAATTAATATCAGATGATATCACAAGCCATCTTGTAATTAATCTTCAGAAAGTTGACTATCTTACCAGTTCCGGTATCGGAATGTTTGTGACAATAATGAATAAACTCAAACAGAGTGGGAAAAAACTGGCTATTTGCGAAATAAATGGTACTGTGTCGAAGATACTGGAAGTTGTTGAAATGACTGAATTTTTTCAGATTTTTAAAAATGAGAATGAGGCTTTTGAATTTCTGACCAGGCAATAGTTTGATGTTGAAGAAATAAGATAAAATCCTTTTAAAAAATTTTATCACACTGGAATTCCGAGGTTGCTAACGCGGTTTTTTACCTAAGACTAGAATGTTTAATCCCCTTTTTTTATTATTGCAGAGAATCGGCCCCGTAATTATAATATCTTGCATCAAATTAAAATTTTGTTTTAACCGGAGTATGACTTGGAATACTGGAAAGAAAATATAGAAAAAATGGCCCATGGGATCCGCACACGCGTTCTTGAGCATACAATAAATAATGACGGAGGATATCTCAGCCAGGCATGTTCATCTGCGGAGATATTGGCCAGTTTATACGGAAGGATTCTTAACCTCGGTGAAATTGCTGTGCCGAAACTTCCTGAGAAGTTCAGTGGTGTTCCCGGTCCGGATAACAAGTCTTATCAGAACGGATCATCGTTTAATGGCGAAAGGTCATCATCTTTTGATAGATTTTTTCTTTCACCATCGCAGTATTCACTTGTGCTGTACGCCGCGCTGATTGAAGCGGAGCGTATGGATAAAAATGGTCTTGATGAATTTAATAAAGACGGCGGTACGGTGGAGATGATCGGTGCAGAGCACTCTCCCGGAATGGAGATCATGTCAGGTTCTCTTGGTCAGGGTATAAGTCAGGCCTTTGGAATTGCCATGGCTCGGAAACTTAAAAATGAAACCGGGCGCGTTGTTATTTTTATGTCCGACGGAGAGTTTCAGATTGGCCAGACGTGGGAGGCTCTTCAGGCTGCTTCTTTTCACAAATTGAATAATATAATAATTTTTGTTGATGTTAACGGCTACCAGTGCGACGGCAGAATGTCCGATGTGATGAATATTGAACCGCTAGATAAACGCCTTGAGGCATTCGGATTAAGAACATTCAGAATTGACGGTCACGATGTAGATAAGCTTGTCAGTCACGGAACAATGCATCCCGACATCGAGAGACCAACATGTATCCTCTGCGACACAAACCCATATCGTGGAATAGATGTTTTGAAAAAAAGAGAACCCAAATTTCACTATGTAAGATTCGGCAGCGCGGAGGAGAAAAGAGAGCTTGCAGAATTCTCGAAGATTGCAGTTAAGCCGTCGGGGATAAATGAAAATGGATCAGTGCTCAGCAGAGTCCACGCCAAAAATCTTGTTGCCTGGGCCAAAGATAAGCCGGAGGTTGTAGTGCTCTCTGCTGATTTAACAAGCTCTACTGAGATCGATGCATTCAGGGACACGTATCCAGAACGGTTTTTCTCAATGGGTATTGCAGAGCAGAATATGCTTTCTTTTGCCGGTGGACTTGCCCGTGAAGGTTACATTCCGTTTATACATACATTTGCGGTTTTTATTTACAGAAGGGCCTTTGATCAGATTGCTATGTCTGTTGCATATCCTAATATGCCTGTTAAGATGTTCGGATTTCTTCCCGGAATAATGACCCCCGGCGGTGCTACACATCAGGCAATTGAGGATGTCTCTGTAATGCGCGCTCTCCCGAATATGACCATACTCGATTGCGGAGATGCCACTGATGTTGAGTCTGTACTCGATGCAGCTATGAGTGTAAATGGGCCGGTGTATATAAGGATGATCCGTGGAGAGATTCCCCGGCTATTCGATAAGTCCGAACCGATGATTGTCGGTAAATCGCGAAGATTATCATCTGGTGATGATCTGGTGCTGGTTACATCGGGGATTTGTACCGAAGAGGCGCTACGAGCAACTGCTGCACTCAAGAGATATGATGTAGGTATAAGTCATTTTCATGTGACAACACTTAAGCCGTTCAATGATGAAGAAATTATTAAGGCCATAGAAAAATCAAAGTACGGCGTAATTACAATGGAGAATCATACAATAGTGGGGGGGCTCGGGACAATTATAGCTGAAAAGATGGCTGAGCTTGGATTAAATAAGAAGCTGTTCCGTCTGGGACTGAACGATACATTTGTTCATGGCGCGAGCAAAGAATATCTAATGAAGAAGTACGGTCTTGACGCGATGAAACTTGTGAGAACAGTTGAATCAATAACAAAGCAGCAGCCGTCAATTACAGAGGAAGATCTCGGGGCAATAAGAATCACGGCAGTTCATTCTCTTGCGAAGCCGGAAGCATTATAGGGTCAGAGCATGGAAAGAATAATGGATAATAGAAAAATATCAGACGAAAGATTTATAGTTGCATATAGAATATCCGGGAATGAGTCGGATGCTCTTGCAGCTGCAAAAGATATATGCATCGAACAGACAGTTGAGTTTCCAGAGGAGCTTATCAACGATCTATTTATACGCGATAATATATTTGGAAGAGTTGAATCATTTAACAAAGTTAAAAACGACCTCTTTCTGGCGGAGATAAGTTTCGCCGTTGAAACAACAGCATTTGAATTCACGCAGTTTCTGAATGTGATATTCGGCAACATCAGTCTTAAGCCTGGGATTATTATAGAAAATATTACACTTCCGGATAGTTATTTAAAATTATTTAAAGGTCCCCGATTCGGCATTACCGGTCTTAGGGAAAAGCTTAATGTGTTTGACCGCCCGCTCATCGCATCTGCAATTAAACCGATGGGAATGACAACAATAAAGTTTGCAGAGCTTGCAGCTCTCTTTGCAGAGGGAGGGGTTGATATAATTAAGGATGATCATGGACTTTCCAGTCAGCCTTTTTCTGTTTTCAGAGAGAGGGTCAGAGCCTGTTCTGAATCTGTTAAATCAGTGAATGCTCTGACCCTTTATTTCCCGAATATAACTGCTCCATTTTCTGAAGTGATCGACAGGGCATACTATGCAAAGGAACAAGGTGCTGGTGGGGTGCTCATCTCTCCTGCAATTACAGGTTTTGATTGCATGAAACATCTCGCTGAAGACGAAAATTTCGGATTGCCGGTGATGAGTCATCCTGCTTTCATTGGTTCATATCTGTCCGGAGGGTCTGGTTTCACTCACGGAGAGCTGCTTGGTCATCTAATGAGACTTGCCGGGGCTGATATAGTTGTGTATCCGAATTTTGGAGGAAGATTTTCATTTTCACAGGCTGAATGTGGTGAAATAGCAGATAAATGCAGAATTGATCTTCAGCATATAAAAACAGCATTTCCGGCTCCCGGAGGAGGAATGAATTTTTCGAACATTCCTGAAATGACATCATTCTACGGTAAAGATGTGGTTTATCTTATGGGGGGAGGACTTTTTAAACGCAGCTCTAACCTGGTGGAAAACTGTCGTGAGCTTTCGCGTCTTGTTACCGGATCTGATATTGTTTAAGAATTGGTATCATCATCAATAAAAGTAAAAACAATCGTTGATTTTTTCGAAGTGGTTGTTTTTTTTAAATTCGGGTCTGACACTCACTATTATTTTTTAAAAATAAACCGCAATTCTTTTCAGATAATACTCTTCATAAAATAAAAATTTCTTAACACATTCCTCGAATGTATGCCCCAGTTTTAAAAAATACTTGTGAAGAGTAATTTTTATTTCTACCTCATAATCTTTATTAAGATATGAGTTTATAAATCCTATATAATTCTCCCGTGGATCCCGGGATAACCTTTTTCTCACAGGATTATATCCGATATACCACAGAAGCCATAATAAATAATTTTCCGGACTATCTGATTCTTCAATTATTGTTGAACCGAATCTTTCGTTCCTGTAAGACAAGAGGTTAAATACGCTGAGATTCTTTGAGATTCTTTGAGATACATTGAGATGTATTGAAGTTGCTGGAAATATCAGGCTTTATTCAACAAGATTCAGGGATACTTTGATTGAGATACGCTGAAATATGTTAAGACACAAGGAACAGTCAACTATAAGTCAATGACAAATGTTATGCGGTTATGCGATATAATTTAAAAAATGAGCTTTACAAAAGAGCTACATTCAAAGAATAATATAATCAAAATTAAATAGATATATGGAGAGTTAAGATGAAGAAATTATTAGTGGCATTATCATTATTTATTTTCCTAACAGGTTGTATAACTTATGCAGCAAAAGAAGATTTTAAAAATCTGAATGCAGTAAATGAAGTGAAGCTTAAGAAAGAAGCTATATATGATAAAGTGATGGTATTTGTTGCAACTCAGTATAATTCACCAAAGAAAGTTCTTGAATATAGCGATAAAGGTCAAGGTATAGTTACTTTTAACGGTGCAGTTACATGGTACCAGCCTGGTAATCCTTTATATTCTTATACGTTAATGTATAAAATGACTGTTAATATTAAAGACAATAAATATAAAATTACTATGATTCCTTTGGACTGGATATTTAATACAAATCAACCTCAGTATGGATCACCTATAAAAGAAATGGTTCCTGTCTATACTGATGAATTTAATTCTATCAATACAAATATATTGAACTTTGTTAGTGGTAAAAATAAGGCTGATGACTTTTAGTAAAAATAAACAGTTGAATTAACCAAGAAAAATAATTGTCGTTTTATTGATAAACTTCTGAGGTTACATTATGATAAAAGATTATGATTTTGAAGATCCAAATTTTTTTAAGAAACGGGATAAACAACTCGAAAAATTTAGGTTAGCACAAGATTTAGAAAAAAACGGTAAGAGTGAAGAAGCTATAAAAATTGTAGAAAAGATAATGTATGAAGAATCTATTATGGTGGATGGGAAATGGCCGATGATGTTAGCTAATTTATATTTTAAAAATAAATTATATGATCAATGTTATCGCCATCTTAATATGGTAAACGATAGATTTATATTAAATCGGGTTGAAAGTAATGATATGCAAGCAAAAATTCATAAGATTGAAGGAAGACACAACGATGCACTCCTATCAAAAATATTTTCTTTAATATATAAAAGTAGTTCATATGATTCAAAAGAAATTATAGAAAAAAATGTTTTACCATATATTAAGAGAGCAAATTTATTAGAAAAGAAAGAGAATATCATTTTATTAATACAGGAATTTGTAAAAACAAAACCTGCAGCAAACGCATACATTTGTGATGGAGGAGGAGTTTTAAATAAATTTAAAATACTAATAGGTAGGGAGTAGCTATGATAAGTGTATCGAGCATCACTAATAATTTGTTAGCTGCATTAATCTTTGCTTTGTTGTTAAGATATGGTGAGAAGTTATATTATATTTTAAAGAATTCACGATTTAGTTTTGCTCAATCAAAATTATTAATCAATTTTAGTATAATTTTTGATAGAGAATTTAGATTGAACTCACTTCCAAATTTAATTGCGAGTTTTCTAAAAAGGCTTGTTCAACTAATTCATGTTATATTGTTCTTCTTGGTTTATACTTATTTATTTAATCAATTTGCTAAAAATGACCAAAGTATTAATCCTAATTATATTAAATGGGCTAATTTTATTATTACTAATATTGTAGTAGCGGGTATAGGATATACACTTGGTAGATTGGCAAATGCATCAGAACGATTATATAGATTTTTAGATGTAGATCGAGAAGAATTTGTTAAGCAAATTACTAAATATTTAAAAAGATTTTCTCTTCATATATCCATCGAAGAAAAAGAGTTGTTAAATCAATTTATAGATAATTCAACTTCAATAATTGGTCACCACCCAAATATGATATATAAAGATTCTAATTCTGATATTGAAAAATTTGAAGATATTAAACACAAAATATTGAAATTTTATATGAAGCAAGCATCTATCTATTACAAGGGATAATATCAATTTTAAAAAAACAAAGAAAAATAAATAGTTTTATATTAAGAACAATAACTTATATATCATCCCCCGGTTCTGGTTTAACAAAGAAGTAATACACACAGAACGGCATGACACCGTCAGGAACGATGAGGGGTCAGAGCCTCATCAAGATCTTCAATAATATCATCAGCATCCTCTATTCCGACGGAAAGTCTAAGCAGAAGATTGTTTATTCCAAGTTTTAACCGTTCCTCCGACGGAATATCCGCGTGAGTCTGCATTTCCGGGAATGTAATAAGACTCTCAACTCCGCCAAGACTCTCTGCAAAAGATATGAGCTTTATTTCTTGAAGAATCTGCGGTACAAGCTCGTGGTTCTGAACTTCAAATGCTATCATGCCGCTGAATCCCCTGCTGTGAAGTTTCATAAGCTCATGCCCAGGATGTTCTTTCAAACCCGGATAGAAGACTTTCTTTATCTTCGGGTGAGTTTTAAGCCAATTCGCAATTTTTAAAGCATTCTCCTGTTGGCGGTCTAATCGGATTGCCAAAGTTTTCATCCCGCGTATAACCAGCCATGAATCCTGAGGACCAAGAATTGCCCCGGTTGCATTTTGATGAAAGTATATCTTTTCAGCCATTTTCGGATCTTTAACCACTGCAAGTCCCGCTACAGTGTCGTTATGTCCGGATAGATACTTGGTTGCGCTATAAATGGTAATATCTGCACCGAGATTAATTGGCCGAAGAAGGTATGGTGTAAGAAACGTATTGTCAGTTATAAGCAGAAGATTATTTTTTTTGCATAATGATGCAATTGCCGGAATATCGGCAAACTTTAAAAGCGGATTGGTCAGTGTTTCAATGAATACACCTTTAGTATATGGAGTAACTGCAGACTCAATTTTTTTAATGTCAGATGTGTCTACATAGGTAAAAGTCATTCCCTGATCTGTAAGTATTTTATCGAAAAGCCGTCTAGTACCGCCGTAGATATCTTCTGTCACTACTAGATGATCACCATGTTTAAAGAGATTCATTATTCCTGTGATTGCAGCCATTCCTGAGGAGTATGCAAATCCCCGTGAACCGTTGTCGAGTTTAGCAATACCCTCTTCAAGTACCTGACGAGTGGGATTTCCGGATCTGCTATAATCAAATCCGGTGCTCTGACCCAGTCCGGGATGGCGGAATGTTGCGTTCTGATAAATTGGAACCGAAATGGAACCCGTTTTAGAATCACTCTCGATTCCAAGCTGAACAGTTTGTGTAGATATCTTCATGATAATCCTCCTGAATAAAAAATCCCCATCGGGGAGGAAGGGGATTTGTATCTAATGGATATTCCTCTTCCTTATCTTCCGGAACGTATTGTTCCGCTGGAATTGGCACCTTTCATTGAGGAGGTTGCCGCGGTGTCGCAGGGCCAGTCCCTTAACCGCTCTTGATAAGAAGTCTAATTATATACTACTAATTAACTTATGTTACTAGAGATAATTTGTCTTAAACAATGTCAAGATGAAATTAAGTCTATTAAAAATAGGTTTCAATTAAAAATATCTAGACTAATTCTAATGTTTGAGTATAAATGAAGATAATGGGGTCTGACCCTAATCATAATCAGTAAAAAATGAAATAATAAATCAAGCTGATCATTACTGCAAAATAGGGGATTTTAAATGAAACCGGTATTTTTCTACATTTTAATCCCATCTGCTATCGTGATTTTTTTTACAGGATGTCCAATGAGAATAGGGGAGTGTACTTATGGTAAAATTCCTGATCAGCGTGGTACTCTGGTGATTAAATCCATTGAGAAAGTTAAGATTGAAAACAATGTTAAATATAAGGTAAGCGTTGATGGGTTTTTCAATAGAGAGTTTCTATTTTCAGAGGAAGAGTATCATCGAAAAATTTCTTCGAAGGGAGATAAAAAGGGGTCAGAGCTTGAAGGAGTTATTTATTCCGGCGGTCCATGTCCTCCAATTTATTATATTTTAGATTAGAAACTAAATGAAGGCTTTAAGTAAAAATTTATAAAACTGGTTTGAACAATTTTTTTATAGAATTATTCAAACAGATTTTGTATAATGAGTATATAATGCCTCTTTTGTAAATCTGATAAAGTAAAAAGTAACGGGGTACAGATGGAACTTAATTTTAAGAAAAATCAGGATACAATAGTGTTGTATCTTAAAGGACGCATTGATGTTCATAATATTGATGAGATTGATAAAGAGATCAAGTCATTACTTGGCAAAGAAACAGCAAGTCATTTTATTTTAAATCTTCAGGACATAGATTATGTATGCAGTTCAGGTTTAGGATTGTTTGTGTCAATTATGGAAATACTGAAGCAGAGAACAAAAAAATTCTGCATCTGCGGCTTAAAAAGTTCTGTAAAAAGAATTATGGAGCTGGTGGAGATAAATATTATGTTTAATATTTTTGAAGATGAAAACGAAGCTTTTGTGTTTTTAAGCATGGATAAGTAAGTTAGTAAAAGGTAATTCAGGGTCAGAGCCTCAAACATCTCCAAAATTGATCATACATCACTTTCCAGTAATTCATCCAGGTGCCCAATATGACTATAATAATCACACTCATACGTATAAAATATTAACATAATTCTCTTTTTGTGCTAATAATAGTGTAAAAAAAATAAAAAAATTACTTTTTTTTGCAAAAAAATACACTTTTTCCGGACACATTCTTATATTACCCCATAAATTATTTTAATCTAAATTTATAAGGAAGCTGCGTATACAGCAGGTAATATATGGCAATCCTCAAATGTAAAAGAAAAAAGACTTCGCTTTATGTGGCATTTGGATCTGATACTTCCATAAGGTATGCAGCCAGAATAAAATCCGCCCTGACGAGAATTATTGCTGAACAGGCAAATATCTACCGTCTGGATCTGTCAGAAATTGAAGATACAGATATAACATTTATCCAGCTTTTAATGGCTTTCAATGAAAAGTTAAAAAAACAGAATCGTAAAATGATTCTTATCAACCTTCCGGAAGAATCGCAATTTGTCACTACTGCCATTGAATCCGGGATTAATCTTCAAACTTTATTTGAAATTGAGGATGGATGATATGGGACAGGAATCTATCAAAGAAGTTTTCAGAGAAGAGGCACAGGAGCTTCTCGCCAGGATTGATATCCCCCTCATGGAGCTTGAAAAAACACCTGACAACGCAGAACTGGTTAACACTATATTCAGGACTCTTCACACAATAAAGGGCTCGGGAAGTATGTGCGGATTTGATGAACTGACCAGATTCACCCATGATCTTGAAAATATCTTTGATTGCATGAGGAAGGGGCTATTTCGCGCGGATCATAAAATTATTGCTCTGACCCTGAAGGCTAAGGATTGCATGAGATCACTTATTGATGGTGAAGATTCAATTGAGGAAAACAATTTAAGAAATGAAATACTGAAAGAGCTTAAAATCGCCACTGAAGGGAAATCGTGCGGGACTGATAATGCTGTATCCGTTTCAGTAAAAGAATGGGGAAAGGTGGGGGATGAATCCGGGTCAGAGCCTGCTATAGAGGAGCATTATAAAATTATATTCATGCCTGCTCCCGATATTTTTTTAAAAACGATGAAAATTGAACCTCTGCTTAACGAGCTATCTACTTTGGGAAGGTGTAGCTTCAGGATTGATACAGGATCAATACCCGATTTTGATGATATAGATCCGGAGCGATGTTATGTTAACTGGATTATTGATCTCTATACAGAGAAAGGAATTGAAGCTATCCGAAACGTTTTTATTTTTGCAGAGGATTACTCAGAGCTGATTATCAAAACGGCCAAGGGATTTTATGTGAACAAAGCATTTTTTCTGAAAGAGGATGTTTCTTCCTCCAGGGTAATCACTCAGGGTGCAGGCTCTGTCCCTTTACGGAGAGCAGGGGATGGACTGATCTCCGACAGAAGAAAAGGCGAGTCAACATCCATTAGAGTAAAGAATGAGAGGCTTGATACTCTTGTGAATATAGTTGGTGAGCTAGTGACTCTTCATGCAAGGTTGAATCAGGAATCTGCAAAAGCCCGAATGCCGGAGTTTGTTTCAATAACGGAACATCTCGGGCGTCTAACCGATGAACTCCGCGACAGCACAATGAGTATAAGAATGGTGCCTTTGTCAGATACCTTCAACGGATTCCAGAGACTTGTTTATGATCTTTCAGGAACTCTCTGTAAAAAAATGAAAATCGTAACGTCAGGTGGTGAGACCGAGCTTGATAAAAATGTAATGGAGGGGCTCCGCGATCCTATTATGCACCTGATTAGAAACTCCGCCGATCATGGTATTGAAAGTCCTGCTGTTAGAAAAGCAGCTGGAAAGGATGAAACAGGAACGATCAGTCTTGCAGCTGAATATGCAGGTTCTAATGTTAAGATAAGAATTTCAGATGATGGAGCTGGACTAAATAGGGAGAAAATAAAGCATCGTGCAATAGAAAGAGAACTTCTTGGTGCAGGCGACTATGATGAAAAGCATATATTAAATATGATTTTTGAACCGGGGTTTTCAACTGCCGAGGTGACTACGGATATCTCCGGCCGCGGAGTGGGGATGGATGTAGTTAAAAGAAATATAGAAAAGCTTAGAGGAAGTATCGACATTGAAAGCCGCGAGGGGGAGGGTACAACTGTTGTTCTCACTATACCTCTTACTCTTGCCATAATTGACGGCTTTATGGTTGAGCTGGGTGGAGGTCTATTTATTCTGAATCTATCAAATGTGCGCGAGTGTCTCGATTTTTCGGAAGTGTCCCGAAATGATGGTGATGGACAGTTTGTCATTAATTTACGTGGAGATATAATTCCCTGTGTTGATCTTCGTTATGTGTTTAAAATGGAATCTGAAAATCCCGAGTTTCCTCATATTATCATCACAGAGATTGATGGGATCAGGTACGGATTTCTTGTGGATAGGGTTATTGGTAAATATCAGACTGTAGTGAAACCGCTAGCGAAGGGTAGTCACAACAGAGATATGATAGCTGGAGCTACAATACTTGGTGATGGTTCAGTTGCGCTGATACTTGATGCTGCCGCCATTGTCAAAGATATGATCAGTTCCTCGGGTCAGAGTAAAAATAATTATTATCAATAGTATAATGTAGTTAGTCTATTTGTTTAACTGTAAAAGGAGGATTTATGAAAATGGGTATTAAAGGAAAACTGTTGTTTACATTTATATTAACAGCTTTTGTTACGCTTGTTGTGGGAGTTATCGGTTACTCAAGTACCAACAGAATAAATAATATGCTTAATAATTTATACTCTGTTAATATTGAAGGTATGAAATTCGCATCAAATTTAGAGAATAAAGGGTTGGGACTGCGAGTTGCTGTTTTAAAACATTTGAGCCTCACTGAAGTAAATGATAAATTAGCCATCGAGAAAGATCTGGAAAATATTTATGAAGGATATATCAAGATGATTGATGATTATAAAAATACTCCCATAAGTTCCAGGGAGAGAGAGCTGGCTGACACGATTCAGTCGAGCATAAAAATTTATATGGAGATGGTGAGGGATCTTCTCCCATATTCAAGGGCGGGCAAACTCGCAGAGGTAAATGCCAGGGTGGCAAAAGCTGCATTTATATTTACTGATAAAATAGGGCCATCTCTTAAAGAGCTTGTTAAAAATAATAATGAACAGGCTAAGCTTGCATATGAAAGCAGTAATTCTGTATCAAGAATTATAGCGGTGGTGATGCTAATATCCATCATCGCGGCAATGGCTTTGTCTGTTATTGTTTCACTGATACTTACCCGTTCTGTTATGAATGTTGTAACGAGTATCGAGTCAACATCGGATAACGTAAGCGCCGGTACAGAACAGATATCTTCATCTTCAGAGGAATTGTCGCAAGGGGCGAATGAGCAGGCTGCAAGTGTTGAAGAGATATCATCTGCGCTTGAAGAGATGACTGCAACAATCAGGCAGAATGCCGATAATGCCGGACAGACTGAAAGAATAGCTGTTAAAAGCTCAATTGACGCAAAAGAAAGCGGTGAAGCAATGAGGCATACTGTCAACGCTATGAAAAATATTGCTGATAAAATTTCCATAATACAGGAGATAGCCCGTCAGACAAATCTTCTATCATTGAATGCTTCGATAGAGGCTGCGCGTGCCGGTGAACATGGACGTGGTTTTGCCGTAGTTGCAAGCGAGGTTCAGAAGCTTGCTGAAAGAAGCCAGGTCGCTGCCGGCGAGATAAGTCTCCTTTCAAGTTCAAGCGTTCAGATAGCCGAAAAAGCAGGTGAAATGCTCGATAAACTTGTTCCTGATATTCAGAAAACGGCTGAGCTTGTTTCGGAAATAAATGCTGCCAGCAGTGAGCAGGCAAATGGAGCTCAGCAGATTAATATAGCAGTGCAGCAGCTTAACAGTGTTGTGCAGCAGAATGCATCCGGTGCCGAAGAACTTGCAGCAACGGCTGAACAACTCTCCGCACAGACTGTATACATGCAGGACGCAGTTAATTATCTCAAAACAGGAGAAAAAAACAGTGCCGGCAATGAAACGATGAACAGATCTGCGCAGAATATGTATCATTCAAATCCTCATATGATAAAAGCACACGGAGATATACTGCATAGCTCAAGAAGTTCTCAGGATAAAGGAAATGGAAACGGAAAAGGAAACGGTAACGGTAACGGTTCGCATATTTTCCAGAACGATAAACGTAATACTGGTGTAACGATAAATCTTGGAGATTCTGAAGATAATGATTTTGAAAGAGTATATTAATACAGGAGAATTGAAATGAACAGTGACATTCAAAATGATGGGGCTCAGTATCTTTCATTTCTTCTGGACGGAAAGATATTTGCATTCGATGTTTTAAAAACCCGAGAGGTCCTCTCCTACACAAATATTACTCCCATACCATGCACACCTGTATATGTTGCAGGTGTACTTAATCTGCGCGGAAGTGTTGTTACAGTGATGAACTTTAGAACAAAGTTTGGAATGAATAGCTCTCCGGTTACTGATGACACTGCAATTATTATTGTTGAAGCCAATTATGATGACGAAATGGTGGTTGTAGGTGCACTGGTTGATGCTGTAAAAGGTGTTCTTCGTTTTGAAACTGGAGAGATTGAACCTCCCCCGAAGATAGGCATGAAGATGAGTATAGAACTTATCAACGGTATAGGTAAAAGAAATGATGAATTTGTTGTAATATTGAATATTGATAAAGCATTCTCAGAGGAGGATCTTCTGATTGCCAGAGACGCTGTAGAAACACCGGAAATTTTTGAGAAAGATACCTCGGTTGAAATAGCGCTGGAAGCAGCTAATCCGATTTAGAAAAATTAGTTGTTACAATAATAATTGTCCAGCGAAGCCCCCGCACCCCCGGAGGGGGCAAAGACTTAATTGCTGGTAGTGTGCAAATAATTGTGTCTGATGGCAGTTTCCGATAATTAAAGCGACCA
>CAYVCQ010000027.1:0-49306 GCA_964450405.1 uncultured Leptospirales bacterium
GCTAATTTGCATTTACACTTGAGAAAAAATGTTGATTTAAAACCTATATCTGTAAGATGCTGACAATAAATAATAACCCTCGCAATATATGTCAATAATATATATCTTTTTCCGGAGGACTCTAATATAATGACGTTTAACTTTCGCATAAACAGAGACACAATTATCAATTTTTTTGCAGTTGTAATTTTCCCTTTCTGCATAATAACACTTGAAACAATACTTTTTCACCTCCTTATGATAGTGTCTAATTATCTTCAGGCAACAACCATTATATCTATAGCGATGTTCGGAATTGCCCTTGGCGGCCTTGTGGGCTTTTATCTGCTAAGGTTTAATAGAAATCTGATTCTGTCCCTGGCTTCGATTGTATTCTTTTTTTCAATCGGTCTCTCATATTATGGAATTGTCCGTCTGGATAATTTCAATTTTCCATATCTGCTGATTCTTCCATTCTTTTCAGGATCGGTAATTGTATCTTCAATTTTCTCCAGGGCAAATTCGCATAAGATTTATTTTATTGATCTTACAGCATCCGCAATAGGTGTTATTTATCCTATCGTTGCTGTTTCAATGTTTAAATCTGAAAATACACTTTTAATGCTTTCAACTCTCCCGCTTGTTTTTCTTATTATCCAGCTTTTTGCAGTAAAAAATCTTATCCTTAGAATAGCGGGACAGATTGCTTCAGCAGTTATAATTGCAGTAATAATCGGATTTTTCTTTATGAACATAAGCATCCCTAAAGAGATAAGTAAAGATGATTACAATAATAAAATACTTCCCTACGTAACGATTCCTCTTGAGCAGAAAATTATGAAAGAGGTCTTTGTGGAGGATGCTGCCAGCGGGAAATTTCTTCTGAAAGCGGATGATCCGTATAAAGAACTGATGGCGAGAAATATAATAAATAAAACCAGATACTATCCATTTGTGCTTGATCTTAGCCGGAATTACAAACCGTCAATTCCAGCCGAAAAGAATTTTAAAATATATACCGACAAATTGAGTCAATATACATTTCTTTTTTCTGAAGACAATCTTATGGGCCGTGTCGAGTATATAACAAAAACAGAGAAAGATTTTTTCTACATTAATAACGGGGCATTTTATGACCGTGTAATTTATGGCGATAATGGATCTACCTGGGATATCAGGTTTCCAAATTATCTGCATAATACCCAGGCGTTTATTATGGGAGCATCAGCTGACGGGATTGTAAACTCATTGAAAAAAATTCCGGGGAAAACATCAATAATCGGGGTTGAGTTTAATCCAATTATCCATAAAACAATGATGTCGGGATATTATTTCTACAAATCTGAAAAGTCCTACGAGAACACAACCATACATAAGACCGAAGGCCGGGCTTATCTCAAAGCCAATCCTGAAAAATATGATATGATCACACATATGAACAATCACGCCGAACATGGCGCAGTCTGTACATTGGCGCCTGAGTATCTTCACACCGTCGAAGGTATCACCGAGATGCTGAACAAGCTGACAGATAGAGGACTTCTGGTCTATGAAGAGATACTCTGGAGTACAAGATCGGACTGGGCATTTTTCAAATTTGTCAATACCATAACAGCAGCACTCCGCGAGATGGGAATTCAGTCTCCGGAAAATCATATTGTAATATATAAATGGGATTACTGGAACTGGAATAATCCCGGAGTAAGATCTGTAGTAATTAAACGCACACCATTTACAGCGGAAGAAAGATTAAAGATCAAAGAAAATCTTCAGTACTATATAGATAAGAAACCTTCACCTCTAAATTCGGAAAAGAGCATTCTGGCTTTCCCTGGAAAAAACATTCCCGGATTCGTCGGAGATATTATTACAGGAAAAGCAGTGAAAGATCCTGTTCAGCTCCCCGATTACTACTGGATTGATGATTTTGAAAAAAATATTCTCAGCTTTATGGATTCTGATGCGGATAAAAAATTTATTCAGTCGCTATATGATATCTATCCCAAAAGAGCGATTACCGTCGGGTTTGATTTTGTCAGTACAGTGTATAATTATAAAAATGGACGATATATCCTCAAAAGCGGTCTTCCGGAAAACGACATTGCAAGATTTAAACTTCTTCTCGATAAATCTGATTACTGTTATAAAATGGATATAAGTCCGGTACGCGATGACAATCCATTTCCGTTTAATATTTATAAAGAGAAAAAAGAGGTTCTCAGGCTGTTAAAAATCGTAGGCCTTTTATCGTTGATAATTTTTATCCCGGTTTTTGTACTTATGATAAGAAAATATTCTTCTCACAAACTGATCCTTCTTGAACACTCTCTTTTCTTTATAGCAGTGGGTTTCGGTTTTATGCTTGTTGAGATTGTGCTGATGCAGTTTTTCCAGAGGTTTATAGGAATACCAATTTACTCTGTTATTATTACTCTTGGCGCGCTTCTCTTCTTCAGCGGTGTGGGGAGTCTGATTAGTTCAAACTGGAAGAAGAATTATATTCTTGGAGCCGTGTTTGCAATTCCAGTGGTGATCTTTCTATATTACCATTTTCTTGACGGCATTTTCAGTCACTTTGCAGCATCATCGTTTAATATCAGGATGATTGCCGGTGTTGCACTTATGATTCCATTATCTGTGATGATGGGGATTCCGTTTCCGAAGGCTATGGAAAAAATAAAGAAAGAGATTACAAATGAATACGCGACACTGATGTATGCAATAAGTGGAGCTGCGGGAACTGTAGCAACAATTCTAGCCCTGTTTTTAAATGTATCGTATGGGCTTTCTTTTACTTTTATTGTCGGCATGGCGGCGTATCTGGTAGGTGCGCTGTTGCTGATGTTTATTTTGCGCGGAGAGAAGTAAGAGTGCACTGTTTCAACGAACAATTTTTTAGCAGCATATAACTCCGCGGCCCCCGCACCCCCGGAGGGGGCAAGGATTATAGTGCTTTGCCCCCTCCGGGGGTGCGGGGGCCGGGGTGGTTGGATATTACATAAGTATTAATTCTAGCAGGAGAATAATATATGAAAGGAAAAACAACTGTAAAAAGTGATATTGAAATTGCTCATGAAGCAAATCTTATACATATCAAAGATGTTGCTGCGCAGCTTGGGCTGACAGAGGATAACATTGAATATTACGGAAAATATAAAGCAAAAATAGATCTTAATGTTCTTAAAGATCGTCCGCTGAAGGGGAAGCTGATTCTCGTTACAGCTATTACTCCTACTCCTGCCGGAGAAGGTAAGTCTACAACGACTATTGGTCTTGCTCAGGCATTGAATAAAATAGGGAAGCAGTGTACAATAGCACTCAGGGAACCGTCTCTCGGACCATGTTTCGGAGTAAAGGGTGGCGCTGCCGGCGGCGGACATGCGCAGGTTGTGCCAATGGAGGATATAAATCTTCATTTTACCGGTGATATCCATGCAATAGGCGCGGCGCATAATCTTCTTTCCGCAATGATTGATAATCATATAAAGCATGGTAATGAACTTGATATTGATGTGACAAAGATATACTGGAAACGTGTTGTTGATATCAACGACAGGGCTTTGAGAAATATGGTGGTAGGTATGGGCGGGGCTGCCCATGGTATTCCGCGTGAATCCGGGTTCATGATAACAGTTGCATCTGAGGTAATGGCTATCCTTTGTCTATCTGAGAGTATTCCTGATTTAAAGAAACGACTTGCAATGATTATAATCGGTGAGAATAGAAAAGGTGAACCGGTTTCAGTAGCCGATCTTAATGTACAGGGATCTATGGCGGCTCTTCTCAAAGATGCCTTGAAGCCGAATCTTGTACAGACTCTGGAAAACACTCCAGCTATAATACATGGCGGACCTTTCGCGAATATAGCACACGGCTGTAATTCGGTGCTTGCAACAAAGATGGCCATGGCGCTTTCTGACTATGTTGTAACTGAAGCAGGTTTCGGAGCGGATCTCGGAGCTGAAAAATTTATCGATATTAAGTGCCGATATGCCGGGATTAAACCTGAGTGTGTGGTGCTTGTGGCTACAGCCCGTGCACTGAAGATGCATGGAGGAGTTGCAAAAACGTACCTTCAGGCTGAAAACGTCGGTGCGGTGAAGACCGGTCTAGCAAATCTTCAGAAGCATATTGAAAATATAAGGAAGTTCGGACTTCCCGTTGTAGTGTCGCTAAACCGCTTTCACGATGATACAGAGGCCGAAATTGAAGCTGTAATGGAATTCTGCAAAAAACTAAAAGTTGAATGCTCATTATGCGAGGTATGGGAACATGGAGGAGATGGCGGTATAGATCTTGCCCAGAAGGTTTCGAATATAATTGATAAAGGTGAGAATTCTCATTTCAGATTTCTTTATGATAATGATATGTCTATCCGAGCAAAGATTTCGACTCTTGCAGTTGAGATTTATGGAGCTGATGGAGTGCTATATTCTAAAAATGCAGCAAGAAGAATCGATTATCTCGAGGAGAAGGGTTACGGAAATCTCCCAATATGTATTGCAAAAACACAGTATTCGCTTTCCGATGATCCTGCACTTATGAATAGACCTTCCGGTTTTAAAATTTCTGTGGGTGATGTATCTCTCTCAGCAGGAGCAGGATTTCTCGTAGTTCATACCGGTGAGATAATGATTATGCCGGGATTACCGAAGAAACCGGCAGCACTAAACATTGATATTACCGATGATGGAGTAATCACCGGATTGTTTTAGGGTGTTTTAAAGGTACTTTTCTTGTACCGTTGCCGCCCCCTCTGGCCTCTGGCCATCTCCCCCATGAATGGGAGGAGAGGTAATAGTAAATATTTCGTATTTACCCTTTCTCCCATTCATGGGGAAAGGTGCCCGGTGGGCGGATAGGGGCGTGATTTTCGAATTGACTAATATCACTCTATTGTACAACTTAAACTGATGATAAAAGACTACTACGTATATATAATGGAATGCAGCAACGGACATCTATATACCGGTTATACCGTAGATATAGAAAAAAGATTTAGTAAACATCTCTCCGGGAAAGGCGGAGCAAAATTTACAAGAGCATTTAAACCGCGGAGTATTGAAGCATCATGGAAAATCAACGGCAAAAGAGGAGATGCTCTGCATGTAGAGGCTTTTATTAAATCACATAACCGGAAAGATAAATTAGAAATAACTGCCAATCCGGAGTTATTGATTGAGTATTTGAAGCTGAATGAAAAAATTGAATTCAGCATTGATGTATTTGATTATGAAGAAGTGTTTACTAATAGAGAATAAATATACCGGACTTGTAATTAATTGTATGCTTCGACAGGCTCAGCAAGACAAGTCGAATGCCAGGCTCTGCATTTTATGCAGTATGTCACCCTGAGCCTGTCGAAGGGAGTTCTTGTATGAAAAACACGAAGTATGTAATGCACTGGAGGAGCTTAAAATGGCTGAAATAATTGATGGAAAAAAAATAAGCTCTGAAATCAGAGAAAAAATAAAACTCAACGTTGAAGAGTTGAGAAAAAAATATAATTCTGTTCCAGGACTTGCTGTTGTTTTAGTAGGTGATGATCCGGCATCTGCAGTTTATGTAAGACTGAAGGGTAAAGGTTGTGATGAAGCTGGAATTCGTTCCTTTGAATATATTCTCCCGGGAAATACGACTAAAGAAGAGCTTCTTTCTCTTATTGATAAACTTAATAATGATAGCGAAGTAAATGGGATACTTGTACAGCTTCCTCTTCCGGATCATATTCACGAAAATGATATTATAAATGCCATCGTCCCCGAAAAGGATATAGACGGGTTTCATCCTATAAACACCGGGAAGATGGTTGCGAATGAGGAGTGTTTTTACCCATGTACACCCATGGGTATTCAGGAGCTTATCTACAGATATGTAAAAGATCTTAAAGGTAAACATCTCGTTGTTGTAGGAAGAAGCAATATTGTCGGTAAACCTGTTATGAACATGATGCTGCAGAAAAATGAAAGAGCAAACTGTGTGGTAACAGTCTGCCATACAGCCGCTCCTGACATCAGTGTCTATACAAAGCAGGCTGATATACTTGTTGTTGCTGCTGGACAGGCACACACTGTGACCGGAGATATGGTGAAAGAGGGAGTTGTCGTGATTGATGTTGGTGTAAACAGAATTCCTGATCCTAATGATAGTTCAAAGACAAAGATTGTCGGAGATGTTGATTTCGAGAGCGTGTCGCTTAAAGCCTCGGCAATAACTCCGGTTCCGGGCGGAGTTGGTCCCATGACTATTGCGATGCTGCTGTTTAATACTGTAAAGGCTTTTGAATTACAGAACAGATAGAAAACTTATAAAAATACTTATTATATACCCGATCCCGGATAAATTTACTTTTTCTTCAAAATGATCGCAGTAATATCATCTTTAGGCTTATCATTGCCTATGAAGTTATAAAAATCTTTAATTATTCTATCGAGGATTTCTCCGGAAGACATATTGTCGCTATTTAACATTCCTTTTACGATCCGTTTTACTCCAAACCGGGTTTTATCTGTACCAATAGTTTCGATTATTCCATCGGAAAATACTGCGAGTAAATCTCCGCTTTCTGTCTTAAACTTTGCTGATTTATAAGGGAAGTCCATTTCCGAAACACCGAGTATAGATCCTTTAAAATTTGTATCAGGGGGATTGATTATCCGAACCTGATCACTATCTTTTTTTCTAATCATAAGGTCCAGGTGTCCGGCATTAACATATTCAACATGTTCATTTTCAAAGCGGAGTATATTACCTGTAAGGAATTTATCAGTATTTCCCATTTCTCTGATCAATTCTTTATTGGAATTCTCTACAATTTTTCCGAGATTTAAATCTTTATTTGCAAAAAAATTACGGTTAAAAACAGACTTGGCTATCATTGTAATTAATCCAGAGGCGATCCCATGACCTGAAACATCGAGAAGGATCAATCCTTTGAGGTCATCTTCATTAAGGTAGAAATCATAAAGATCTCCTGAGACCATTGACATGGGTATAAACGCAGCGGATATATCCCAATCAGATGTATAAGCCGGAATTTCCGGAAAGATAGATTTCTGCACGTGTGCAGCCATCATCATATCAATTTCGGACATCCTCCGGGTTTCATTAAGTTCTTCATTTGCTGTAAGTAACTCAATATTTGCTGCTTCTACTCCTTCCATTGCCTTTAGCAGTTCTTCTGTACGCTTGGCGACTTTTACTTCAAGGTTATCTTTCATATCGCTCAGTTTCTGATACATGACAGAGTTGCTGATTGATATAGCCATGGATCTTTTTACGCTTTCGAGAAACGAGGCTTCATCTCTGTTCATACTCTTCAGGTTCAGTCTCTCCCCGGATAATGTAAAACTTATCATTTCATTATTACGTACCAGAGGTAATATATACGAACAGTTAAATTTTGTAAAAATTCCGTTCAAGGAATCTATGATCGGAGAATAGTAGGGATTTGTTTTAGCAGTATCCAATTCGATAAAATGATCATCATCAATAAACCACTCATAGAGTTTGCGGTCTATCTCAAAGGTCTCACCAGCCTGGTTCCTGAAAACCAAGCTTTCATCTATTCTGGTAAAAAATGAAATATTTTTGAAGTTTAAATTTGTCACAAGTACTTTTTCAAAAACAGTAATAAGCTTATCTAGTGTTTTAAGAAATGATATGTTCTCAGAAAAATCGATACCGGCTTGATTAAGATTAAATTTCTGTTTGTTAAATATTCTGTCAATGAAAGGTTTAATCCTTTTGAAATAAGAATAGTTAAGTTGAAACCATGCTGCAAGAAAGAAGAAGAAGGTTAAATTACTAATTTCATTGAGGTAAGGCTTAAAAAAATAAACAATAATTATGTTGGGAATAAGTATAAATGACGAAAGGATCCCCCACATCAGAGTTTTATGTAATACACTCTTAATATCCATAAGTCTGTACCGCAACACACCGTATGCGATCAGTGTCAAAGGAATAAACATGAAATTTCCGTATGCATAAAAATCGATTCCGTTTATCGCCGGAATATTGAGAATCGTAAGTAGAGCAGATGCAATAAATGAGAGAATAATATATTTCAGTTTAAGACGTTCAGTATAATTTTTAACGCTTTTCATTTTTTTAATAAAAAATAAAATAAAGTAAGTGAGATGCGCAATAGCGCTTATACCGAAAATTTTGAATGCTATTTCACCTTTTGCGCTATAGCCCCAGTGGTATGTGTATAATCCTGATATATAATATTTTGTCGGTACAAATAATGAAATAATAATGCTAAGAAAAAGAGAGGATATCACCAGATATTTTTTGTTAAGAGAAAATGATTTCTGCAGATAAAGAAGTATTATTGGAGGCATATAAACATAGAAAAAATGGAATGACCTTTCTATCGTCATTATCAGTTGTATGTCTCCTTTAAAAATGTGATGTGAAAGAAATACAAGAGGCATAAGTGTCCACCATAGACATACAAGAGAGAATAAAATATTTTCAGTACGGAATCTACCTTTAATAACTGAAACTGCTGCTAATGTCCAACCAAGGGCGATAGAGAGCAGGGGAGGTATTATGTAAATGCTGAGCCGTGATGATAAATATTCCATTTGATTAAGCCTCTCGTCGTGAAATCGGTTTATATACAGGATTCTATATTTGTTAAATAAAAAGGCTGCCTTCCGGCAGCCTTTTTATTGATATTAGTGATGAGCATCATGCTCGTCATGATCAAGGTGAGGGAAAAGCGGGAACCATTTTACAAACATCATATAGATAAGAATCATAACAGCGAAACAGCCTAGTGTTATAGCCCACTCCTGAATTGTAGGAGCATACGCTGTGAAACCTTTCCATGGAAAGTTAGGTGCCGCAAAACCGTGAAGAAGAACGCTTAATTTACTTATTACTATTGCTCCAACTGCGCATGCAATACCGGTAACCATATACTTTTCCTGCTCTCTGAATTTTTTAACATTGAGAAGAACAAGAGGGCCGGCGAACAGCAGGAGTTCAAGAACAAGCATCCATATTCCATAGTATCCGCCCCACATATCAGCATATGCTCTTCCGCCCATTGGCGCATAAACATAAATCGCTTTATATAGGTCAAATAATCTGAAAATGAAATAGAATATAAAAATAAAACCTGAGATACGGGCAAGTAACTGGAATGTTTCCATTGGAACTAATTCTTTATTCAGTATCTTTCCCGCTATGTATGGAACAAGAGTCATAAATGATGTACCGCCAGCCATTGCAGCTACAACTGCCATGTAGAAAAAGTGAGGGGAGAACCATACTGGTTTAGCATATAACGCTCCCCACATGCCGCCACCGAGAGAACCCTGATGGAAGAAAGACAGGAAAGTACCGCCAGCTGCCATTGTCCACATCAGTAAGTGCATGTAATGGGCAATCATGGCAACATATTTGTTCTTAATAAGTACTTTGTGTTCCAGTATAGTTGGAATAAGCTCAACAACCAGAATGCAGAAATACAGTGATAAACAGAAGAAAACTTCTGTGAGCATTGAAGCCGGATAAACTCCTTTTCCCCAGTTTGGATAAGCAAAACCAAACCAGCATCTAAGAGGCTGACCCAGGTCAAAAAGAAGGAATACGAAAGTAAAGAGGTAACACATAAATCCGATAAGAACAGTTGAGTTTATTATCGGTCTCAGTTTATCCACTCTGAAAATATAGAGTAGATATCCTGTTGTGAAAGCTCCACCTCCAAGTCCCACTAAGCCAAGGTCGCCGATAATCCATGCGCCCCAGGTGAAGTTGTTGTTCATATCGGTATAGCCAAGTCCCCAGAAAAGAATCTGGATAGCGAAAATTACAAAGAGTAGTGTAAGTGTAAAGAGAACGTAAAGAGCAATTCTCATGTTTTTCGACGTACCCTCGAATATTCCGTCATAACCGGCTTTGAACCATTTTTTTAATATTTCCATTATAATCTCTCCATCTGCCTTATTCAGGAGTTCTTTTTAAACCGCATCATATCGCGGAGCCAGCTCTGGCTTGTTAAGTAATACACTTTCGGATTAGCAAACTGCTTTTTGCTCATAAGCGCTTTTTTCTTCTCTGCAGACTCATCATCAATAGAGTTTGTAAGCCTTACAGCTCTGTCTGTTTTTGACAGCTTAGAAACTTCTGAGTTTGGATCATTAAGATCTCCGAATACCATAGCTCCCGTTGGACATGTTCCGACACATGCAGGAGTGTAAAGAACTGCATTTATATCGAGTATACCCTTCGCTGCAGCTTTATCTCTCTCTCTCTTCCATATATGACTGCAGAAAGTACATTTTACAACAGTACCTCTTGATGCAACCGATACATCCGTATTGAGAGACTTCTTGAAAGATCCGTCATATTCAGGTTTCCACCAGTTGAATACCCTCGCTTCATACGGACATGCTGTCTGGCAGTATCGGCATCCAATACATCTTGACCAGATCTGACTTACGACACCATCTTCTCCAACATCTGTGGCAACTGCAGGACATACTGAAACGCAAGGAGGATCTGCTTTATGCTTTCCGCTGTCATTTCCTTCGCACTGCTGGCACATCTTTGGAAGATATGCTGTTTTTACATCGGGAAACTTCGCGTCTCTATCATTTGTTACCTTCATCAGTTCAAGAAAAGCAACCCTTTTCGGTACATCTGAATCGTCCTCGAAGATCGGCATATTATTTTCCTGGTTACATGCAACCGAACACTTTCCGCAGCCTGTGCATTTGTCAAGGTCGATAGCCATGCCCCATTTTCTTTTCATCGTAACTTCTTTCTCTATCTCTTTCATGACTTACCTCTTAACTAATTTTAACACGTGTTGACCACCAGTCAGCTGTTCCTGTAAGAGGATCAACGTCAGCAGCCATAATCTTTTTAGGATTAACCCCTTTTTCACTTCCGTACTTTGTGTACGATTCGTGACCGAAACCGAGTGGTATGGCAACTGTGTCAGGTGCAACAGTATCTGTTAAATGGACATAAACCTTGCGTAGCTTCCCTCTTGCTGAAGTAATCACAATAGATTCCTTTTCACAAAGGCCGTATTTTTTTCCTGTCTCCCTGTTGATCTGCACATAGAGCTTTTCCAGGTTAAATACAGTTGGATCAATACTTTTCAGTACATACGGGAAAGCAAGTCCGTCACCATCTCCAACAAGTGGAGCTTCAACAGGTATCATGAAAAGAGGATAATCCGCATTTGGTGCAAATTTTTTATCAAGAGCGTCCAGTTCACTTTTAATCTTTTCAACATTAAATGTGAATCTGGCTCCAGACTGGGATTCTTTACCTGATATCTTGTATGAATCAATTCCGTTTGAGAAAGCAAAAGTGTTTTTTGTCTTATCAACGGCTTTTGAAAGAGATATAATTACATCTTTTGCATCTTTGGATTCTTTGAAGCTTCCAACTGCTGCTTTATTTTCAGGAGTTACTGCTTCAAGAAATGAAAGTGATGGAAGTATATAGTCAGCATAATTTGCGGAATCATTCATTATAGGATTGATTGATACAACAAATGCCTTTTCCATTTTCTTTTTAAGATCTTCACCGAGAACACTCTTATAAACAGGATCAGCATTATTAAGAAATAGCATGCTGAAGTTTCCGTTCTTTATAAAACTGTCAAGTCCTGCAAACTCACCAGTGTATGTTACTGCACTGTTTTTCATTAAAGTTGCAGCTCTTGATTTAACAAGTGTATTGAGGCAATAAACAGCGATAATTTCAGCAGAAGAAGAGCTTACACCATAAGCGCCTCTACCGGCAACAGCCACCGGGTTTTTTGCCTTGGCAAAGTCATCACCGATCTTTTTGATTCTTTCTTCGCTTACGCCTGTATATGTAGCTACTTTAGCAAGAGGAAATTTATTGATGATCAGCTGTGACCATCTGCCGAACTCCTCGCCGCTTGAGTTTAGTCTTTTACCTGTAATCAGATAATTTGCAATACCGAATGCAAGAATTGTCTCTGTTCCCGGCTTCACTGGAACCCATTCAGCAGCTAGAGATGCAGTTCTTGAGCAAACTGTATCAGCCTGAACAATTTTTGTTCCCTTAGTCTTCCATTCTGTAAATATTTTCTGCATCTCTGCAGATGAGCCCCATCCTTCTACGAGTTTTGCTCCGAAACTGAGTACATAATCTGTGTTTTTAAAATCATAACTCAAATATCCGCCCAGTGCAGATGAAGTAAGAGATTTAAGCGAAGGCTCGTAATAAACATTGTTACTTCCGGCAGATTTTATGAATTTCTCCATAAGCTGACCGTTAAGTGATTCATTTTTGTTTATTGCAGCTATCGAATTTGCTTTGTTTTCGGTAATAAGGGAATTCATTTTTGCGGAAATGTCTTTGATGGCTTCATCCCACGATACCGGGACAAATTTTCCATCGCCCTTATCGCCTTTTCTTTTAAGTGGTGTGGATATTCTTTCCGGATGATACATAAGCTGCAATGCGTTCTGGCAGCTCGGGCATACTCCTTCCTTTGATTCAATCTGTACAGCCCTCTCGCCAATCATTCTAACAGATACTTTGCATCCGCTAGTACATGAATCGCTGACTGCCTGTGTGTATTTCTCCAAGCCTTTTACCGGTACATACTGGTCCTGTGTCCATTCCGCCAGCCACTGAAAACCCATAAAAGGAGCACCGGAAAAAACCCAACCGGAAAGACCGCCAAGAACAGCGCCCCCTCCTAATTTTAAGAAGTCCTTTCGTTCTATTTTTTTCATAAGATTAACTTACTCCTCTCAAGTTTCTTTCTAGTCGTGACATACGGCACACTGATTGCTCAATTTAAGCGCAGTATGACAATCCATACACTGTCCCATCAGCATTTTACCTTTAATCATTCTGGTATCTGTTGAAAGAGACTTATCTCCGTGGCAAGATGCACAACGGGCTTTTAATCTTCCGTCGTCGTATTTCGCTGTCATTACTACGGTATGACTGAAATAAACAAGATCGGGTTGTTTTGCCCATGAAGTCCAGGGCTTGTCTGAATCTTTGTAAGAATCAAACATTGTTTTTTTCCTCGGAACAAGGTGATCATCAGAAGTAGTGACACCATCCCGGGCGTGGCATGCCGTACATTCGGCAATAGTCGGAAGTCCCTTGAATCTTCCGTTTTCTTCGTATCCGTGGCATACAGTACAGTCGTTGATCCCGTATTTTTCCACGTGAGTCTTGTGGTTAAAGGGGATGGTTTTTGCAGCATCAGCCTGCATTACGCTGTCGCAGCCCTTTTGAGATATTCCGAAGAAAATCCAGGTAAAAATTATAAAAGGGGTAAAAAAAAGCAGCAATGAACGTCTCACAAAAATTCTCCTTTTGTTTTTTATTTTTGAAAGAGTTGTGATTCTTTAAATCTGAAAAAGTGAATCAACAGTTGAACCGGCAGCATAGCTGATAGCTGTGCCAAAATTATAATAATCCAACACAATTGCTAAAATCGTTTTCACTAAATGTCAACAAAAATTAAAAAAAAATTAATTCGGGAGTAGAATATTTAATAAAATTTTAATATGCTAAAATTTAGGTTTATGTGTATTTTAATAAAAGTTTATTTTTTCATCAGGTGATGAAATATTTAAAAGAAGAAGTGCCCGGGTGACTCTTACTTGGAATTAAAAAAGATTTTTAACTCAATTAGCATTATAATAAGATAAAATTATAGAAACCTGACTGAATAGCTGAATGAAATAACATATTGAGGGAAAGAAAGTTTGCAGTCTGAATAAAGTCATTATTCAGGCTGCAAACCTCTCAAAGAATATTATCAATCCTCTTTGATATTCCCGGATTTGTATCCCATTTCAGAAAATTTTAAATCTATGTAAGGAGTCGACTGATTTTCAAGCGGCAGATAAACTACCCTTGATGTTTTTTTAATATCTACAGTTTTAATATATTTCTTACATTTATCACATGTATCAACTCTGTACTCCTCTTCCCCTTCGATATCAAAATATTGAAGAGTTTCATGATCGGTATTCTCGCAGAATGGACAGTAGATTCGTTTTGAATCCCATTTGTGTGTACAGAAACCGCAGATTAAAAATCGTTTACCATTTTCTTCGAATACGGATAATTCCGGCATTGATCCGCAAATAGGGCAGTACCCTTTGTCCCATTTTTGTTCTTTATTCAGTTGTTCTGATATTTTATCGGAAAACATCGACAGGGATGGCTTCAGGCTGTTGTATATAATAAATCCAAGTACAGCTTTATCAATATTGGAGTTGTTTTCTATGTTATCAAAGTAATCTTCATTTTCATTTAAAAATTCTGAAAAGAGATTGTTTATATCCATTTGATTATTTTCGGTAATGGTAATTATTTTTTTTATCGATTCTGATAATTCATCTCCAGCTTCCAGCAGAATACTCAATAATTTTTTAAAAAGTTTTATTGAGGCATTGTTATCAATTTCAAATTGCGAGAGATTTACAAGCGGGAACTGTTCTTTCAGTTTCACAGCGAGAATTTCGTCAGAGATAATGAAGTCGCCCAAATGAATTGATTTTTTTGATTCCTCCTGAGCGATGTAAATTTTTTTGTACAGGTCCAGTATTATCGCATAGTCAGGTTTTATTTTTTTTATCTGTTTAACCGCTTCTCTGATATCCTCAGAATTGTAACCGACAATTTTGTTCATGTTTGATTCCTTTTTTTTATTATGTTAAATCCCCGTAGGGACAATCCTAGGATTGTCCCTACGGGGGCGGCACGGGGACCGGTGTGGACCTGCAAAATTTAATTCTTAATTATGCTAAATTTTTATTTTTTGCTGCCTTATCCAGCGCTGCGAGACTGTGGTACTTCTTACGGTTGTGAGTAATCAAATAGATTACCCTGACGCTGTCTTCATCAAGAAGTGTTGCTTCAGGGAATTCTTCTTTTACCACGCCGAGTCTGTTGGTTGCAAGCACACGCATTTTATTTCTTTCTCCGAAATTCATTGCTCCTGTCGGACATGTTTTTACACACATCGGAACATGGCCTGCTTCTATTCTCTCAAGACACATGTCGCATTTATTAATTATACCGGTTTTTTCATTTCTTTGCGGTATGTTATATGGACAGTATTCTTTCATCATTAGAAAGCCGTCTTTTGAAATCTTTTTTGTTTTTTCGGTAAAAATTACAGCACCGGTATCTTTGTCAACAACTACAGCTCCCTTTACATGACCATCTGCCGCGAGCTTACATGGCGGTTCTGTGCAGTGACGGCACTGATCCGGGAAAAAGTTCCATATCACACGGTCTTTTATTTTAAATTCACTAAATTTAACGACTTTATAATTCAACGAATTAAGATCGGGCGGATTCTGATGACTGCCCCAATCGAGCTGTTTTGTAAAATTAGGCGCGAATCCCTGCCACTCTTTACATGCCACCTGGCATCCTCTGCACGCGGTGCACCTTGATGTGTCTATAAAAAATGTCTTACTCATGATGTCCTCCCGCATTTGCATTTAAATCAACATAAGAAAGTTCGGTCAGCTTGTTTGGATCTGCTTTAGTAATATTCACACAACAAGCTTTGCTTTCAGGTGTTGATGTATTTGCATCCCCTGCTGAAATTGTTAATCTGTTTGTAGAGTCTCCAACACCTTTTTTTGTCCATCCGAATGCAAAGGGCATTCCGACTAAATGAACAGTTCTACCCTGTACCTGGAATGGAACAATTCGTACTGTTACCATTGCAACGGCTTCAACTCTTCCCCTTAAATTCTCTACGATTACAGGATCTCCGTTTTTGATTCCTTTTTCTTTTGCAAGTTCATGGCTCATCTCAACATAAAGCTGCGGTTCAGCTTCAAGAAGAGATGGAACATTTCTTGTCTCGCTTCCTCCGCACCAGTGTTCAGTCATACTGTATGTTGTAAGAACTATTGGGAATCTCGGATCACCGGCAGCGGAATTTTTGTCCATGTCGCTGGCAACAATTTTAGCGCATGGATTATTAAGCTGTCCGGAAAAACCGTTATTTGTTAAAGGTGTTTCAATCGGTTCGTAATGCTCAGGGAATGGACCATCATTCAGACCCGGGCCATAGAGTTGTCCAAAACCGTCAGTGGTCATAATAAAAGGATTCTTACCGCCTGTTTTAGATAGAGGAGGCTGTGCTCCATCGGGAATATCTCCTTCCCATTTTTCACCGTTCCATCTTATAACTGTCCTGCTCGGATCCCACGGTTGTCCGTCTCTGTCAACACCGGCTCTATTGTAGATAATTCTTCTGTTCATCGGCCATGCCCATGCGAATTTCGGGTATAGTCCTATTCTTTCTTCAAGAGGAGTCTGTTCCAGGCTGCGGCGTTTCATCTTGTTACCGTCTTCATCAGTGAAAACTCCCGCAGCAGGCCAGAATAATGACGCAGTTGAACCGTCTTCAGCAAAATCAGCAAGAGCTTTGAGCTGCTGTCCTTTCTTGTCGCCGCTTACGAAAGATCCGTTTATACGTTTTGCAATTTCTTCAGCATCGTATTTTTTGTACCAATTAAGATTTACAATAGGCTCCTTGCAGACTCCACCTTCATCTTCATAGAGATCTTTGATCTCATTCATGAGCTCTATCATTATCTGTCCCATGGATTTGGAGTCGCCTCTTGGTTTGGTTGCCTGGTTATGCCACAGCATCCATCTTCCGCTGTTGCTGATACTTCCTTCTTTCTCAACACGGTGACATGAGGGGAAGAGGAATACTTCTGTTTTGATTTTTTTAGGATCAACTCCAGGTCCGTGCCAGAATTCTGTTGTTTCGTTAGCATGTATATCCGCGGAAATTAGAAAATCAAGATTTGCCAGAGCTTTCCTTACTTTATTGGTGTTTGCAAATCCATTGGCAGGGTTTGTGGCCCATATTGATCCGCCTTTAAGTTCGCCTTTATACATTCTGTCGAAGGTATAAAGAAATGAGTGATCACCTTTTTCTTCACTGGTTGATACGTCTGCCTTTGGAAGCCAGCTGTAACCGAAATCATTTTCCTTAGTAGCTTTCTTTCCGAAATATGCTTTTAAAAGACTGGTTATATACTTAGGCTTGTTCCCTTGCCAGTTAACACTGTTGGCTTCTTTGGTAACAGGCGTAGTCATTTTTTTGTAGTCTGCAAGTGTAGGCATATTTGCTCTCGGTATAGCAAGATATCCGGGTAGTATATCGTATAGAATAGCATGGTCAGAGGTTCCCTGAACATTAGGTTCTCCTCTAAGGGCATTAACTCCGCCCCCTGCTATACCTACATTACCTAGAAGCAGCTGGACGATACCGCATGTACGGATATTCTGCACGCCGACAGTATGCTGTGTCCAACCGAGTGCGTAAAGGATAGTTCCTGCTTTTTCGCGTGTTCCTGTAGCTGTGTAGGTCTCATAGGTTTTAACAAGATTTTCCTGTGATACTCCTGTGATTGATGACACTTTTCCTAAGTCATATCTTGAGTAGTGTTTCTTCAGCAGCTGCATTACACATCTGGGATGAGTTAATGTTGGATCTTTTTTTACTATACCGTCTGCATCCCGTTCAAACTGCCAGTTTGATTTGTCATATTTTTTTGTTTTAGGATTGTATCCTGAAAAAAGACCATTGTTAAATGAAAACTTGTCGCCCACGATGAATGATGCGTTTGTATACATATCAACGTATTCTTTAAAAAACTTATTCTTTGTCAGTATGTAGTTTATCATTCCACCCATGAAGGCAATGTCTGTTCCTGAACGGAGCGGCACATGAAAGTCCGATCTTGCCGATGTTCTCGAGAATTTAGGGTCAACATGGATAATCTTTGCCCCTCTTTCCTCTTTTGCCTTGAGGACCCACTTAAAGCAGATAGGGTGGTGTTCCGCGGCGTTGCTTCCGATTATCAGGCAGCAGTCAGTATTTTTAATATCGATCCAATGATTTGTCATTGCACCACGACCAAATGATTCCGCCAAACTGGCGACAGATGGACCGTGTCAGACCCGGGCCTGATGATCGATGCTCGAAATCCCCAGTGCACGCATTGCCTGTACAACAACGGATGCTTCTTCATTGCTCATCTGGGAGGATCCCATGTGGAACATCTTATCATTACGGTTGATTACCTGTCCCTCGGCATTTTTTTCGATAAAGTTTTTATCACGTGTGTCTTTTATACGTCTGGCTGCGGTTTCAATCATCCAGCTCCAGCTTTTTTCTTCCCACTTTTCGCTAAACGGCGCGCGATATAATGGTTTTAAAAGTCTGTGCTGACTGTTGATCATTGAAAGCATTGTAGAGCCCTTAGCGCATAATGCTCCTTCACTAACCGGATATCCTGGATCTCCTTCAGTGCTTACTACCTCCCCGCTTTTTACATGTGCGATAAAATGGCAGCTTACGGCACAAAAAGGACATATAGAGATTACTTCTTTTGCCCCTTTAATTTTAAGATCTTTCGCGTAAGATTCTGTTAATAGAAGGTTTACGCCAATCCCCCCCAAAGCGATTGCCCCGGCTCCGGCCCCCGCTACTTTGAGTAGTTCACGTCTTGTTAACTTCATTAAATCCTCCTGGAAACTTAATGTATTCGTTGGAATATATTATTACTAAGAATTGTAAGTAACTCTTTGAAAACTGGCGGTATTCAGTCTCCTTCGCGCCGAAGGCGGGGCGGAGATATATTTCGTTGCCAGTTCATAAGTCCTTACAATCATACCTCATTACTGAAGGCTCTGATATGAGGTATTCGGAATAAACAGTTCGTAATCTGTCATTGCTGACATATTAATGTCAATAGTTAATTGAATTGATATAAAAAAAGAAATATGCTATTTTTAGCATTTGGTTATATTTAACATATAGAGGGGTTCGGGTGGGGATATAATGATATAACAATGGAAGTCAATATATGTATTCTCTTCAGGCTGTATCTTACGGTTGGTCTTCTTCCTTAAAATCGCATTATTGACACTATGGGGGATCCTGGATTTTCGCAGAAAGTCTGCCTGCACTAAAGCTTCTTTTTCCGGCAGGCAAACCTGATATAACTGCGAAATTGAGCGAAATGAGATGCTCCTTGTTGTTGAGAACTTAATCTCCCCGATATCGCCAGTGGAGATTTTAAAGCCGTCTTCACTCTGGTGGTTCAGACGGCAATTGTTCAGTATATAGCGGATCTATTCATCATACTTCTTTGCATATTCCTGATCATTGTAGAGAGCTTCTCCATGCTGAGCTTTACCGTAACTCCGGATAATCTGCTGTCCCTCTTTTGATGCAACAAAATCTACAAATTCAGAAGCAGTCTTCGCTCCGGGAGTTGCACCATCCGGCTGGACGAGGGTATGATAGGTATTTATCAGCGCCTTGTCCCCTTTGAAGAGGATTTTCAGGTTAGGTACACTTTTCCATTCCGCAACCCATGTGCTTGAATCGGTCATAAAATAACCTTTCTGATCATTGGCTTTTTTTAGAGTCGCAGTCATAAATTCCCCGGTGACGATATACCATTCACCAGATGGGGTAATCCCTGTTGATTTCCAGATTGATTCCTCTTTTTTATGAGTCCCGGAATTATCTCCCCGTGAAAAGAATTTAATCTTTTTTGATGCGATCATCTTATATGCTTCTATTGCGCTGGCCGCTTTTGATATTCCCGCAGGATCATCTGCCGGACCCACAATAAAAAATTCATTTGAACCAATCAGTACTCTTTTAACAGCCCAGCCTTCTTTAATTGCTTTCTTCTCAGCTTCTATGGCGTGAACCATAATCATATCTGCCTGTTTGTCTTTAAGCATTTTTAGCGACTCGCCTGAACCTGCTTTAATCCAGTTCAGTTTGGCATTGTACTTTTTACCAAATGCCTGACCTAGTTCTTTTAAAAGTCCGAGCTCACCGGGACTCCCTGTGGCAAGTGTGAAAACATTTTTTCCGGAGCCGTATGATTCCTCTACTTTTACCTGGCCTGATGCGGTGTTTATCATAGCAAATGAAAATGAGATAAATGAAATGAATAGTAATATTTTAAATGGTTTGTGTATCATTGTGTCCTCCTTTGATTATGCCGAATCTGACATATTAATATCACGCAGTCAAATATTTTTTGATATAAAGAACTTATAGTATTTAACGAATGAATATAGTCCCTGACTTTTTCAAGGAGAGGTAAGTTTCTCTTTAGAGACGGCAGGGTGAGGATATTATTAAGTAAATAAAAGTTGACTTACAATTATAACATGTTAAATATAGCAATATAAATATTGTGTTATTTATGGCATGATAAGTATCTGTTGTCAGTCAAAAACCTCAACAGAAATTGAAATTTGAAGTAATTACATGCGCACAATTAGTGCAGTTACAGTTTAAAAAAAAGAAGGTTGACTTATGGTTTTAATATGCCATTTCTGACAATAAAGAATAATATGCTTTTTTTAACAAGGATATTTAAAGTGAAAAGTTTCAGCCGCAAATCAATCATTATAATAATTACTTCGGTTTTACTTTTTTCTCTACCTGCTTTTGCAGAGGAAAAAATTACTGCCGGAGTTGCAGCAAATTATATCCAGACATTTAAAGATCTTTCAAATGCCTTTGAAGCAAAAACCGGTATCAGGGTAGAGGCAACATTTACATCCTCCGGAACTCTCTACACCCAGATAACCAACGGCGCACCATACGATATATTTCTCTCGGCGGATGAAGAGAAACCGGAACGTCTATTCAGTGATGGACTTGTTGAAAAACCATTTACCTATGCCGAAGGTCAGATAGTTCTCTGGTCTGCAAAAAAAGATTTCTGCAGCTCGAAAGACTGGATTCCTGCACTGAAAAATGAAAATATAAAAAAAATTGCAATAGCAAATCCGGAAACGGCTCCATACGGAATGGCAGCGATTAAGGCTCTTCAGAAAACGGGACTCTATGATATATTGAAACCGAAACTCGTTAACTCTCAGGATATCGCCCAGGCTTTTCAGTATGCATCAACCGAGGCTGTTGATGCAGGATTCTGCGCACTCTCTGCAGTTTATTCACCACAGGGACAAACCGGATGCTATTATAAAATTAAAGAGGCACCGCGGGTTGTACAGTCTGCATGTGTTCTGAATAGTTCTAAACATTTAATAAATGCAAAAAAATTTGCAGCATTTTTGATATCAAAAGAGGCTGTTAAAATAAAAGAGAAGTACGGTTACAGATAAGTGGATTATACAGCGCTATTTATTACCCTGAAACTGGCAATGTTTACCACCGTCATTCTGATGATAATGGCGGCACCGGTTGCGTATATGCTTGCGTATTCCAGTTTTCCCGGTAAGTCCTTTGTTGAAGCGCTGATCTATCTTCCAACAGCTCTCCCCCCGACTGTTATAGGTTTTTATCTTATTATATTGATGGGGCCGAAGGGGTTTATAGGGAGAGCCTGGGGTAGTCTTACCGGAGGCTCTCTGCTTTTTACTTTCATTGGAATTGTTGTCGCATCTGTTATTTACAGTATCCCTTATGCAGTGCAGCCGATGAAGGCGGCTTTTCAGAAGCTCGACCGGCGGCTGCTTGAGAATGCATATGTACTTGGTCTATCGAAAAAAGGCGCATTTTTCAGGGTTATACTTCCAAACAGCCTCAGCGGAATTGCCGCAGCAGGAGTACTTGTTTTTCTCCACAGCATCGGCGCATTCGGTGTACTGATGATGGTGGGGGGGAGTATGCCGGGAGAGACCAGGGTGGCATCAATAGCAATATACGAAGCGGTTGAGAGCATGGATTATCATAAGGCGGGTCTGATTTCTCTCAGCTTTATTCCAATCAGTTATATTTTTCTCCTGCTGGTAAATAAACTCAATAAGGATTCATCCAATGTCAATTAATATCTCAATTAAAAAAAAGCTCAGGTTTCTTGATGTAGATATTTCTTTTTCATGTCCCGATGGTAAAATGCTTGTTATGATCGGTCCCTCAGGCGGCGGTAAGACTTCTATCATCCGGATGCTGGCAGGTCTGGATAAACCGGATGAAGGAACGATAATATTTAATAAAAGGGCATGGTTTGATTCAGAAAATAAAATAAATGTTTCTGTTCAGAAGCGCCGTCTTGGATATGTCTTCCAGGATTATACTCTTTTCCCTCATTTAAGTCTGTTTGATAATGCGGCATTTGCAGCTGTTGACAAGAGAGACATTGATGAACTTTTTGAGATTTTCAGAATAAGCCATCTCAGAGACCGGAAGCCGCATATGGTTTCCGGAGGGGAACGTCAGAGATGTGCTATCTGTCAGGCAATGGCAAGACATCCAAAGGTTTTGCTGCTTGATGAACCATTCTCGGCTCTTGATGTCATTACACGCCGGGGTTTAAGAGAGGAACTGAAAAATCTGAAAGGGAAGTTTTCGTTCCCGATGATTTATGTAACACATGATATAAATGAAGCGTTATATCTTGCAGATGAAATTCTTCCAGTTGTTGACGGTAAAGCGGACTACGACTGGATGAAGAGAACTATGAAAGGCGATCAGCCTTTGAGAGCCGCGCGTGAAACACGGCTGGCGTTAGCTTATTAAATCTGATAGATTTAAAAGTGAAAATGGGGTCTAAGGGGCGAAGCCCCTTAAAAAGCCCCGCAGGGATTCCCTGCGCCCCACATGCCCGCACCCGGAGGGTGCGGGCATGTGGGGCGATTTATTTTATTTCAGGAGCATAATCATGAAAATCGGAACTTACTCATATGAAGAATATCTGCAGCTTGTAATTTCATTCCACGGAGCAGCTGCGCCGGGACTTATCATCGGAGGGTTTATTGTTGACCTTGCGTTAAAAAATCTTCCAGAGGGTGAATTTTTTGACGCTATTTGTGAAACTCCAGTCTGCCTTCCGGACTCTGTTCAGCTTCTTACTCCCTGTACAATCGGTAACGGCTGGCTTACAATTCTGAACTTCGGAAAGTTCGCTGTGACTCTGTATGACAAAAAAAGCGGAGAGGGTATCCGTGTTTATCTTGATATGGAGAAACTGAAAAACTGGTCAGAGGTTAACAGCTGGTTCCTTAAACTCAAAACCAAGAAGGAACAGAATTTTGATCTGCTCATGAGCCAGATCAAAGAGGGTGGTCATGGCATGCTAAGTATGCAGCGTGTCCGTGTTGTACCGGAAAATGTCAGCCGTAAAAAGATGGGACCCACTGCAATCTGTCCGGCTTGCGGAGAAGCGTATCCGGTTAATCATGGAGATAAGTGCAGAAATTGTAATGGTGAATCGCCGTATATTTAGAAGTTCAGCGGTTTTTGGTAAATTTAACTGCATAATTGTTTAAAAAAGTTGACTGAAATAGAAAATATTATCAGTAATGAATAATGGAAAAACTGAATATATTCGACAGAATACCTCTGACTCTCCCCGAGAAAGAGATATTCTCCAGACTTAAATACAATATCCATAAAACAGAGATGGATGACGACAGCCGAAAAAAAATTCTCTCCATTATTAACAGGGGTTTTGACCTTTGTGAACCTAAGGGAGTCTGGACCAGAAGTGAAATCGCTGAGAGATCATCTGATTCAGTAACTTTTGCAAATGGAATTGTGATCAACAGCAGATCAATCTCTGATCTCCTCTCCAGCAGTTCTGCTGCTGTTTTTTTCTCCGCAACAGCCGGTGCTGGAATTGTTGAAATTTCAGCTGATTCGTTTAAAAATGGCGATGGGGCATCTGCTGTTATTTATGATGCCGTGGGTAGCGAAACTGCCGAGGCTGCAATAGACTGGCTTAACACATACATTTCCAGAGAGCTGAAGCGCAGAGGGGAGAGTCTTACACCCATGAGATTTTCTCCCGGCTACGGTGATTTTCTGCTTGAAAACCAGAGGTACTTCTTTGAACTGCTAAAACTTGAAAATTTCGGTGTAAAACTAACAGAGAGATATATCTTCATCCCCGAGAAGACAGTAACGGCTATTGCGGGGATAGAAACGAGATAGGTCAAAAAGTAACAGATTGTTTTTGAACAGATTAAGCCCGGATAGTTCTGAAATTAAATTTTTTGTCATTCCGGCTGTAGCATAGCGGAATGCCGGAATCTCACACAATTAATTCTGTAAGGAGATTCCGGTATTTGCAAGTTTGGATGACGCAAAACCGGAATGACAAAATCTAAATACTGGTTTTTTTACAAACAATTACAAAAAAATTAAAGCAATAATATATTGATATTATATTAAAGGAAACAAATAATGAATAAAAAAGAATTCAGAGACTTTTTGAGCCAGGGGCTTGTAATACTTGACGGAGCCACAGGTACCGAGCTTGTAAAACGGGGAATGCCATCCGGCGTGTGTCCCGAGTTGTGGTGTCTGGAAAATCCCCTTGCGGTAAAAGATCTTCAGGATAAATATATCTCGGCGGGAAGCAATCTTATCTACACTCCGACTTTCGGGGGAAACAGCTGCAAGCTCGAGGAGTTTGGTCTTGAGCACAGGGCGTATGAGATAAATCTTGCTCTGGCCCATATGTCAAAAAAGAATGCAGGCAACGCGCTTGTATTCGGCGATATGGCTCCAACGGGAAGATTTGTTGAACCCTTCGGGGATCTATCTTTTGAAGATGCTGTTGTGATTTTCAAAGAACAGGCGAAGGCTCTTCTTGACGGAGGGGTGGATGGTTTTGTAATTGAAACAATGCTGGATATTCAGGAGGCGAGAGCTGCATTGATCGCAGTAAAGGAACTCTGCGATCTCCCTGTAATGGTGAGCATGACATATGAGAAAGATGGACGTACACTGAATGGTACCGATCCTATTTCAGCTCTGATAACTCTTCAATCTCTTGGAGCCGATGCTGTGGGATGCAACTGTTCAACCGGTCCTGCCGATATGATGAAAGTAATTGCTGCGATGAAGGAATTTGCCAATGTTCCTCTCCTGGCAAAACCGAATGCCGGTGTGCCAAGGCTGATCAACGGCGTTACAGCTTTTGATATGGCACACGATGAGTTTGCATCGTACGTTGAAGACTTTATTGCAGCGGGTGCAAATCTTCTTGGAGGATGCTGCGGAACAACTCCTGATCACATTGGTGCAGCTGCAAATAAAGCAAAGGGTAAGAAGACTATTACACATTCTGCTGAATTTGTATCTGCAGTTTCATCAGCCAGGAAAAGTGTATTTATGGGAAACGGCAGACCATTTGCCGTTGTAGGGGAGAGAATTAATCCCACGGGGAAGAAGGCGCTTCAGGCTGAACTCCGTGAGGGTAAAACAGGTATAGTTCAGGATTTCGCTCTTGAACAGCAGATTAAGGGTGCGGCTATACTTGATGTAAATATGGGGCTCTCCGGAATTGACGAAAAGGAGATGATGCTTAAATCTGTCAGGCTGCTGTCCAGGACAAGTGATCTTCCACTATGTATAGATTCCACTATACCGGAAGTTGTAGAGGCGGCTCTGCGTATATATCCGGGACGCGCACTGGTCAATTCCATATCTGCAGAGAAAGAGAGAATTGAAAGGACGCTCCCGATCGCAGCGAAATACGGGGCGATGTTTGTACTTCTACCTCTTAACGACGCAGGGATTCCTGCCACACTTGAAGAGAGAAAAGATATAGTTGAATATATACTAAGCGAAGGTGCAAAATACGGCTACACAAAAGATGATGTTGTAGTAGACGGACTTGTAATGACCGTGAGCTCGGACAAAAATGCGGCGCTCATGACACTTGATCTTATAGAATGGTGCTCGCGCGAGATTGGAATAAATACAATATGCGGACTCTCCAATGTTTCCTTTGGACTTCCCTCAAGAGACTGGATCAATTCATCGTTTCTTGCAATGGCCGCTTCAAGGGGACTCACAATGGCCATTGCCAATCCGGCATCGGAACTGCTGATGAACACGGTTTTTTCATGCGACGCGCTTTCCGGAAGAGATAAAAATCTTACAGGCTACGTAGAGAGATTTTCCGGCAGTACGGAAAAGATCACCTCTGCGGCTGCAGATCTTTCCCCCGAGAAAATGGTTTATGAATCTGTACTCCGCGGATGGGATGACAGAATTGAATCTGCAGTAAAGAAAGCAGTTGATGCCGGAATTGATCCGCAGAAACTTGTAGATGAATTTTTAATTCCTGCAATAACTCTTGTGGGAGATAAATATGACAGAAAGGAATATTTTTTACCTCAATTGATAATGAGTGCAGATACAATGAGAAAAGGCTTTGCAGTTCTTGAACCGCTTCTTGTAAAAAAAGCCGGCGATAAGAAAGCGGGGAAAGTTGTAATCGCAACCGTTAAAGGTGACATACACGATATAGGAAAGAACATTGTAACTCTTATGCTGCGTAATTACGGATTTGATGTAGTTGATCTCGGGAAGGATGTCGCAGCTGAAGCAATTATCGATGCGGCAGTTGAAGCGAAGGCCGATATAGTCGCGCTATCGGCGCTTATGACAACTACAATGACCGAGATGCCGTCGGTTATTAAACTCGCACAAAGCCGCGGACTTAAATTTAAATTTATGATCGGCGGAGCGGTGGTTGATCAGAATTATGCAGATGAAATAGGCGCCGACGGTTATTCAAGAGACGCAATGGAAGCTGTGAGGCTGGCTAAGGAGCTGACTAAGTAGGGTTCGATATAACAAGGTGTTGTTTCAACTCCAGCACTTGTGCACACTCCCGGCCCCCTGTCCCCCGGAGGGGGCACGCAAGATGGAAATTATTAGTGAATTTTGAATCATAACAATTTAAAAACCTGCCAATATATTTGAGCTTGCAAAAGATCTTCGAAACAACATGGTGCCCCCTCCGGGGGATAGGGGGCTTTATGGGGAGAGAACCGGTGAAGGCAGTAAACTACCCCTCAACCTCAAACAATTCCATGGCCTCTTTTAGTATATCTTTCAGATTTTCCGCTTCAGTTGATTTCATTATGGCTCCAACCGGTTTTAATCTGATGGTGTTATTTTCTGAGAGTTTTATCCGGAACTTGGATATGTCTCTGGAAACCTCAAGTTCAATTCTCTCCGCTTCTTTCTGATCTACATCCGGTAATATCATCCCTATCTTCCCGCTGTGAAGAAAAAGCTCATGCGTTTCGCCCGATGATTTTTTTATTACCGGGTATATTATTTTAAGCACTGTGTTTTTCTGATCTTTATCTATATTTATTGCGCTGAAAACATCTATAATCAGAAGGTAAAAACTTGTGCTGATTTTCTGTGCGGAAAAAATCTGTTCGGATAGTTTCATTTTGAAATATGACGAACTGTAAAATCCGGTCTCACGGTCTACTATAACATTGTTTATAACAAGGAACTCTTTTATATCTTTTGATATATCTTTAACCTCGTTCTGAAGTTTGCCCAGATCAAGTGTTGTAGCTGAATCTTTAAGTCTGATCTCTATCAGTCCAAGCAGTGATTCATCATCTATTAGAGGAATACGGATTACCTTTCCGCTTTCAATTATATGGGCTCCGGATCGTTTAATGTTCTCTATCTCTGAAATTTTTATATTATCAAACAGCGAAGAGTCTATACGGAGAAATGTCTTCTCTTTGAGTTCATAGGTTTTTGAGAGTCGTCCTTCCATCTTCTTTATGTATAGAGCAATGGATTCAGGTTTCAGCTCCTTATGGATCTGTTTAAACAGATCAAATATTCTTGAGTTCAGAGTGTCAATTGCACTATCTGATTCAGGGCTGCTCTTCCTGATTACTTCGTTTGTGCTTCTATTTGTACCGGAACCGATGATCGGTGAAAGATCATTTTCATCGATTTGGGTTGCCCTGCGGATTTTATTTTTTGATGCGGAGTCTGTTTTTTCAACTGAAGTTTCATCGGATTGAGTTTTTTTAGCACCTAGAACTATAGTTCTGACATTTTCATCTTCAGTTATACCATTCTTTCTGAGTAAAGTAAGCAGCATGCCAGTCAGCATAAATGAAAAGCATATAAGCAGTGTTACCTCAAGGGCAAGCCTGATTAGTATCTTTTTTTCAAGTTTAAAAGCAAAGACGGCTAATGTTTTCTGACCGCTTGAATTAAAGGTGTATATATAAAAACGGTCACTCCCCCCGCCGGCATCTTTGTAGTTTCTGACAAATGGTTCGTTTTTATTGTCAGATGAAAAACTTTTATCTTTAATATCATTTAATAGAAGATCTACAACCGCACTTGATTTTATAAGACCGTCGTTTTTTATCAGATATTTCAGATTATCAGACTTATCTATTATGGCCAGTGCGGCGGCAGATGGTTCTCTGGACATAATTTCATTGAATATTTTTTTAATCTTCATCGGGTCAGGTGATACTTCACGGTTCAGCATCTCCGCTGCCGGTTTAATCATCTCCGATTTTACTATTATCCCGCTGATATATTTTTTTTCAATATTTTCAGATCTGAAAATGTAGTATAGTGATAATGTGATAACTGATATTATGATGAATATAGCAATGTTTCTGATTTTAGATGTCATGTATTACCTGCCGGATTTCCTTAATTCATTTTCGGTACAGGGGACTTAGGTGTGAATACTATTTTTAACTTAATATTAAAAATTGCGTAACTGTTTAAACCATAGGTTAAATTTAATTAAGCTGCACCTTTTGATCAGCTGAGACATAATACCAATTATTTATGGAAGCAATAAATTGTATGTCATAAATGATTTAAGTGATTGCATTTTAAAAGAGTGTTATGTTAATTGCGGTATACAAAATGAAATGAGGTAAGGAATGATTAGCAATAGAATAGTCAAATGGGGGATAGTTTTTTATATAATTATTGCACTCTTCACCGTATCTAAGCTCTATGCACAGGATGAGTCTTCATCAGGAGGTTCGCTGGGCAGATATTATAATGTTTACTTCTATCCCGTTTCATTAATAGCTTCTATTGCTTCGATGTTTACGTTGAACTCTCTTTTTGATGATTCAGAACAGCCAACTGATACGAATGAAAAGAACGAAGGGCATAAAGAGGGAAAATTTCTTTTTGCTAACATCTACACAACCTTTGAACTGCTGGTGTCAGATCCATTTACGATTGTTATAACTCCGTCTTACCAGGGGTGGAATTACCGTTTTACAGGGCATGATGATAAGGGGAATATGAATCATGATAGAATCGGCAGTGATCTTGGAGTCCGTCTATATACGGAAGGGAAGCCAGAGGGATTTTTTTTGCAGGCGACGGGCGGAATGTATTATTTTAAGAGAAATTTAAAATATCTGAATGATCCGATAGAAACTGCTAAATACCGTGCTATTCTGTATCAGGGGATGGGATATGCGGGATATGTATTGGATGATTTTTGTGTATCTTTCGGAGCGGGATATAATTATTACAAAGACAGGTCATTGTCGTATCAATATGATTCTGAAAGGACTAATCTTACAAAAAGTCTTGCGCTTAGAGGGTTGACATTTGACGTTGCATTTTCATGTAAATTATCCACGGTTAAGAAGTAAACCCATACGAGCATGAATATATGAATTACCTTCAGTTATCTGTCCGATAGAGATCGATATAAAAGAGCTTGACTGGTATTTATAAGTATGTTAATTGTATTTTCATATTTATTTTATAGATTCTGTTTGACCAATGCTTCAATTTTCATCTTATTATCTGCTCAGATGTGCATTTTTATGACAGATCGTCTTAATTTTGATTATTAAATACATGAAAAGTTGTATTTCAAACTCGGATTCAATTATATAGTATGGTGTACAAAGAGCTGTTTTTATGTATTTTTTTGTTTTAAAATAAGTTTCTGTAATTGAAAAATATGTGTGAGAGGACCTGATGGATTTTACTGTAGAAGAACTCCCTAAAGTAACTATAATAAGCATCAAGGGTGAGTTTTATGTGGGTAATGTCGCCAGGTTTGAAGAGTTATGGGAAACTCAGGTTGAAAAGAATCCGAATGCCATTGCCTTTAATTGCGAAGAGCTCAGGTACATTGATTCATCGGCAATAGGCACTATGGTGAAGTTTCTTAACAATGCAGTGAGTAAAGGCATCATTCTCAGGTTTTTTGGTTTAAATCCATCTATTCAGAATATCTTTGTAACTGCGCGATTGGACAAGTTTTTTACAATCACAACACGTGAAAATCTTGAAAAAGAATTTATGTAATACCAGTCTCAAAATTCCTTCAGAATTCCCCGCTGTCCGGGTTTAATTTATAATTGAAATTTAATTATCACCCGATATATTAATAAAAGTAAAACCGGAAATATATTATGAGCAAAGAGTCTCTGATTTTTTTTAATGAAAATGATCTTCTGCCTGAAGCATCCTTCTCTGATGAGGAAAAATCGGTATTAAATCTGATAAATCGCGAAGTGGCGGGGAGTAAATCTCTCGACGAAATACTCGATTTCATTTTTAATGAGATAAGAAAAATTATTCCCTGCGACAGGATTGATGTGGCTTTCATTGAGGATGACAATCTGCGGATGGAGACTCAATTTGTAAAATCTGATTATGAACCTGTTTATCTTAAAAAAGGATTTGCATCGGATATAATCGGAGGATCAATTCAAAAGGTTTTTCTATCGGGTATGCCCAGTGTGATAAACGACATGAAGCTTCACTCGCTGAACCATCCCATGAGTGAATCGGCAAGAATGCTGCTTAAAGAGGGAATCCAGTCATCAATGGTTTGTCCGCTTAAATCAGAAGACCGCTATATCGGTATGTTTATGTGCCGTTCACGACAGCCGGAAGCTTACGGGATACATCAGGTAAGTCTTCAGATGGCGTATGCACATAGGCTCGGTCAGGCAGTGGAGAAGGCCTATCATATAGAGGAGCTTTCAACCGCCATGTCATCTTACATGGAGATGCTGAGTTTTGTAAGCCATGAGCTTAAAAATCCGCTTTCATCCATCGTTATGACGGCAAAGACTCTCTCCGGCGGGTACTACGGCAGCATTGAAGATAAACAGAAACAGGCCGTTGAAAGAATAATAAGAAAAGCGGAATACCTTCTGAACCTTACAGCTGAATATCTGAGCCTTGCTTCAATTGAAACAGGGGAGTTTCAGATCAGAGCGAGAGATGTTGATTTTAACAAAGATATAGTTGCTCATTCAGTAGAGATAGTAAATGTAATGATGCAGGAAAAAAAGATAAATTTTCAGCAGAATATATCCCCCGATTTTCCCCTTGTGAGATGCGATCCTGAATTATTGAAAATAGTGATGACCAACTTTCTGAGTAATGCAGTAAAATATTCCGACAATGGTGCTGTGATTAAGCTCAATATCACCGCGGCTGACGGCAGGGTCAGAGTGTCTGTATGGAACGAGGGGCCGGGATTTCCCGAGAGTGAAAAGATACGTCTGTTCAAAAGATTTTCCATTATTAAGACTCCTGAACTATCTGAAAGAAAAGGGCATGGAGTGGGGCTTTACGTCACATGGAAAATTATTCTGCTTCACGGCGGAAGGATATGGGCCGATTCAAAACATGGTGAATGGGCCGAATTTATTTTTGAGATTCCTCAACTTATGGACCAGTGTCTGCTGACAACTCCGGAATCAGAAGGAGTTTAATCTGGACTGTCTCAAAATATGCATTTCAGGCATTTATCATTCCGGTTTTGCAGCTTCAATTCAGGCAAATAACGTCAACAGCAGTAAAATCTTTGATAATATCTTATTGAACCAGGCGTATGAGATACCGGCATTACGTTAGACTTCAGCCGGTATGACAGTGTCCGGGGGGATGTATTTAAAAAGTAAGTTTGATACTGCTTAAATGCACCAGCGGGTGATCATTTAGTTTTTTTCTAAAATTGATAATATCTCCGAATTCACCAATAGCTTTACCTTCGCATTTAAAAGTGTAATCATGAACCGGGGAGTAGAGTTCAACTCCTTTAGCTGACTCATCTATCTCTTCGACAGGATTATAATCTTCTATTGTTACGCCTGATGGTGCTGCGGATATAATTGATTTGATTTCGTCTGCATACTTTCCGGCATATGCAGATGCAGAGAAAGTAAATGAACTGCTTTTGATATTTCTTGCTTCTTTTATGTATTTAAGTTTTAGAAACTTGTGATCCCCTTTTTCTTTAATGGTTTTCTGCAGAGCATGATGGAATTTTTCCTCAAGGATAAAATGCTGAAGCCCTGTTTTGAAAGAAACAAGATCTTTTACTGATTCGAAGAATGTTCTGGTTTCAATGCCCGATTCCACGCTTGAGTAGTACTCCCAGTCTCCATCTTTTCCCAGCAGAAAACCTTCCAGCATTCCGTTTATAGCTTCCAGCTTTCCTTTAAATACAACTTCGTAATATTTTTTTTTCATAATGGTCTCCATTTGGTTGTTCCCGTGCTATATCTGGAACACCGATTTTTTGTATCAATATATAAATTCAAAAGAAAACATATGTAACAAGTATAAATACCGGTATAAGGATCGGAATTGAATACTTGAACATATAACCGAAAAAACTCGGCATGTCAACTCCTGATTCCTCTGCAATCGACTTTGTCATAAAATTCGGAGCGTTTCCTATGTAAGTATTTGCACCCATAAATACAGCACCGGCACTTATGGCCAGAAGTGTCCCGGGGAAATGGTTCATGAGAATATATGCATTACCACCTGCTGTATTAAAAAACACAAGGTAAGTCGGAGCATTGTCGAGGAAACTTGACAGAATACCGGCTGCCCAGAAGAAATGAGAATTAACAAAATGGCCGCCATTATCAATTACCCCTCTTACGACCATTCCCATGGGGCCATCAGCGCCGGCCCGGAGCAAAGCTACCGGCGCGACCATGGTCATGAAAATTGTCGCGAAAAGTTTTCCTACTTCAATGATAGGTTCCCAGCTGAAACCGTTACCCTCTCTAATTGAGGAATGTGAAACCTTTAGAGAAACAAAAGTAATGAGAAGAAGAAGAGCAACCTGGAGCACCGATGATACAGGTACTGCAACAAGGTGAAGAGTGAATGCAGTACCCATGTTGATGCTTGAAATAATTACTGCTCCGACAATAAAAGGGAGCAGGAGCATGTTCGGAACACCTGCAAGTTTCAGCTTTTCTCCACCGGTCTTCCTGGCGGGTTTATTCTTCTCTCTTCTATAATGATAAGTATCCATTATAAAGAATATTACCAGGAGTATTGCTATTGTAAATGAAACCAGCGGAAGCATTTGTCTTACTGTCCAGAAAAAGTCCACACCCTTAAGGAATCCAAGGAATAGGGGAGGGTCGCCAAGCGGTGTAAGTCCTCCTCCGACGTTTGCAACAACAAATATTACAAAGACAACTATGTGCGCCCTCTTTTTTCTCCATTCATTAGCCTTGAGTATAGGTCGTATCATAACCATAGCAGCACCGGTGGTACCCATAAAGCTTGCGAGAACTCCTCCGATTAAAATCATCAGGGTATTAACTTTCGGTGTTCCCGCAAGTTCACCCTTAAGCTGAATTCCGCCGGCTACTGTAAATAGCGCCAGAAGCAGAGTTATAAATGGAATAAACTCCAGCATATAGACTTCCAGCAGGTAGTAGAAACCTGTACCAATACTGAATTTAACGCAGAATGCCCCGAAGAATACCAGCCACCAGAATAGAGATACTTTCCCATAATGGTGGTGCCAGAAATGAGGAGCAAGAAGCGGGAATAGAGCTATAGATAGAAGGATCCCGACAAACGGGATAATCCAGAGCAGACTCAAATTTCTGGCATCAATATGCGGAGTGATATGCACTGATCCGGAGGGTGCGGCAGTTTCGGATTGTAACTGACCGGTATCATTTTTTGTATTTTCAATTTTAAATACAGGCTGTGATGTATCGGCTTTGGCCCGAAGTATCTGAGGATTGAGAAGCATTATAGCTGAAATTGCAATTAGTGAAATGAGTAATTTTTTCATTATATATTTTCCACCGGATTTCTTTAAAGAATAGAATTTATTTAAACTGGAGGTATTGAAGAAATATTGTCAAGTAGGATACGGTTTCTATCTTATCATAATATTGAGTTAATTTTAATTCTACATAATGTATATGTGAGCAGGATATGGACATGACAGAACTGCGGGATTTTAAAATTTAGAATATGATGTATATGAAATTCTGTTTTATGAGGCCTCCGCCAGCTCCCCGGGGGGATTTTTAATTAATAAAAGCTCTCTCCCTTTACTATCAAAGCAGACAGCCTTCAAACACAAAGGATATACGGTATTCAATTTTTCAATGTAGGGATCTCTTTTCATTAACTTTGCGATGCTGTTGTATAACCGGATAGCTTTATCCTTTATATGATTTGATATAAAGAGGTTATAGCCGCTGTACGGTTTTCCCGTGGTCTTATCGTCATATTCTGATTTTTTTGTATGAGTGAGTCCATGCCAGAGCATTACCGCTTCGGTTAATGAACTTCTGACTTTCTGCTGTTTTTCTGTATCCGGATTGGCCGGTCTATAGTATCCTCTTTTGAACTGCTTTTTGTTACGAACATAGAAAATGTCATTTCCGATTTTGCCATGTGCTTCGATTATATATGAGGGGAGTTAAAATATGAAACTGTTTAGTCCTTAGCACCAGCGGCTTTGAGAAGGTTTACTGTTTCTGTATCGCCTCTGTTCGAAGCCCACGACAAGGCGGTGTTGCCATAATTATCTTTAGCATTAACATTCGCACCTTTGGCCAGTAGTAGTTTTACCATTTCTGTATTACCATATTGCGAAGCAATCATCAGAGCTGTTTCACCACTTTCATATTTAATATTCGCATCAGCACCTTTAGACAGTAAAATCTTTACTGTCTCTGAATGACCTTTGTATGAAGCCAACAACAGGGCCGTGTGGTTATTAACACAATTAGCATTTACATCAGCTCCTTTATTCAGTAGTAATTCTACTATTTCTGTATGACCATATTCTGAAGCACTCATCAGTGAGGTCTGATCACCATTATCTTTAGCATTTACATCAGCACCATTTGCCAGTAAAAGCTTTATTGTATCTATATGACCTTTGTATGAAGCAAGTTTCAAGGCTGTCCAGCCACTATTATTTTTAGCATTCACATCAACACCTTTAGCCAGCAGTAGTTTTATTATTTCTGTATTTCCTTCATCTGAACCAGCCATCAGAGCTGTCCAGCCATCCTTATCATGAGCATTTACATCAGCCCCTTTGGTCAGTAATAGTTTTACTATTTCTGTCTGGCCTACCGATGAAGCACACATCAGTGATGTAATATCAGAATCAGATTTAGCATTCACATCAGCACCATTAGCCAGTAAAAGCTTTACTATATCCGTATGACCTTTCGATGAAGCCGCAATCATGGCTATCAGGCCATACTCATCTTTGGCATTCACATCAGCTCCTTTAGCCAGCAATAATTCAACGTGTGCTTTATCGCCTTTTCCTGCTGCAAAAACCAAGGCTTGGTTTATATCCGCAAGTACTGTCAGCGGTAATAAGACTAAGAGTAGTACAATTATTTTTTTCATGGTTTCATCCTTTTTCTTTCAAATTAATAAATATTGTGAAAAATATTTATTAATTACTTCATCTCCGAAAATCGTTTAACGACGTGTTCGCACATCGGGATAGAATCGTAGTAGTGTCACTGAATAACTGATTAGATATGAAGGTTTAACAAAACAGAAGAAAAGTTATATGAATTCTAATAACTCCGGCCTTGGCAATAGATGTTCACACCAATCTGTTTAAACTGAATTCAATACCCTCCATTTCTTTTTAATTTCTCAATGGCAAGGAAAATCTGTTTTTTAGCTTTTGATGTGTAGGTACGTGCCTTATCAACATTTTTTTCTTCAATAGACTTTAATGCCTGCGCCATTAATTTCAAGGCTTCATTTTATGTCCGTCAAGACTCCGGCTGTCCTTATTAATTATTGCTTCTGCTTTAAGAAACCCGGATTGTATCTCATTGAGGTCTTTTGAATCTTTTGCCTTGATCAATATCAGCTTAGCTTCGTACAACTGTTGATTTTCAACTGTCGCAGGTTTATCTTCAGCCGACAATACACCGGATAAAACAAACCCAAAAAGAAGAACTACAAAGCATAAAAATAAATTTTTTTTCATATTTAACTCCTTTGTATTTTGATATTCAAGTAATAAAAAAATAATATGTCAAACACTTATTCCCTCCAATTTTTATATCTTCTTCTATGAAGAAGTTGTAAATGCTTTGACTTTGTTGGTAAAATTTATTTAAGCAGGGCCGCATTGAAGAAAGAATATCAAGAAAGTGATTGTATGTGTAGTATAATCAAAATTTTTGAAGATTATTAACACCAAAGAGTTGAGAATCTTAACTCTCCGGTGTTAAATGCAAATTACCTGATATATAAATTATAAAAAATAATGAATATTGATTGAAAAAAATAAGCATTAAATTATAAAGCTGGATATGAGCAGAATTATAATCATCCTCGAACTGGTGCTTGGAGTGCTGGCGTTGTCAATATATTCCAGCGGAGGCGACATCCTTTTATTTACTGCGCTTTCACCTTTTCTCTTAATTATTTTTTTCCCTGTAATCGCAGCTTTGGCAATCTGGCCGATGAACATTTTAGTAAAAACATTTCAGGATGTTTTTAACAGTGATCCCTTAAGGCGGATTGATCCTCAGTCCGAGAGGATTCTGGATTTCTGCAGGAAAATTTCAATTATCGGTATGTCAATAGGGCTGACAGTGGGACTTGTTATTCTTCTACAGAATACAGATAAACTTACAATGGAAAGAATCTACAGTATCGTCAGTCATGCTGTGACAGGTGTAATTGCGGCACTGGCAATAGCCATACTGCTTAAACAGATGAGCGGTATATTCAGAAAAAAAAGCGCGATGCTAAAAGAAAAAAATTATTTAAAGTCTGATTCCATTCGTCAGATCTGTGACAGATACGGAATCACAAACAGAGAAAGAGAGATAATAAAAATGATAGCAGGCGGGTCCTCCAACCGGGAGATAAGCAGAGTCCTCGATATAACCGACGATACAGTTAAAAACCATGTATATAATATCTTCAGGAAAACAGGAGTAAAAAACCGCAACGGGCTTGTGGGGATGCTTCTGGAAATGAAAAAATAGAATATAATATATAGGAGTTTCCTCTCAGAGTAAATTTTTTTGCAAAAATAGGAAATTACTCCCATTTACAGATTTAGTTTTAATTGCCAGGTTTATCATGAACCGGGTGTGACAGGGAAATGATAAACAGTAAAACCGGCAACGGTCCCCTGATCCGGATAATTTTTATGGAGGTTTTATATGTTACGTTTTATTATTTCATTTATACTTATTCTCGGATCCATTGCGGCTGCACTATTACTCGAAGGATTTAATCCGGTTAATTTAGCCGCCTTTACTGCTTTACTTGTCGTTCTCAGTATACCTCTTTTTGCATCATTTGGAGTCTGGAAGATAAGTGAAGTTTTAAAAGCATGGACCGATCCTTTCGTAAATAAAAAAGCAGATACCTTTGCGGTTTCATTGAGTATACTGGAGTTTCAGGAAAAATTATTTTACTTATCGGGCGCAGCCGGTACGATACTCGGTTTTATAATTGTTCTTAGGACTGTACAGACACAGCCCATTGATAAAGTCTGTTTTGGATTTGCTGCAAGTTTAATATCGTTGTTATACGGTCTTCTTCTGGCAACGGTTATGCGGGTTCTGCGTGCCAGAATTGAGTATACGAAAAGCAGATGATGGTTTGTTAAGGTGTATCTCCAATTACGGGATGGAATTTACTCACAGCATATATTAAAATTTGCTGTGAGTAAAACATGAAAGATCCTTGACACAAAATATTTTTTACATTTCTGTTAATCAAATTTATAAATCGAGAAGTTACTAAAATGACAGATAAGAATGATATCAGGCGATATATCGCCAATTGGGACGACGAACTTAACGGAGCAATGCTCTACGATGCCATGGCGAATAAAGAAAAGGATCCACGAATTGCGGGCATATACGGTAAGCTTGCCGAAACAGAGCGTCTTCACGCAAAAACATGGGAGAGCCATATTCTTGCAGCCGGGGGAAAGGTGCCTGTGTTCAAGGCATCGTGGCGTACTCGTACTATGATCTGGCTTGCAGACCGTATGGGTATAGAGGCCGTGCTGCCAACTATTTCCGGCATTGAATCGGCAGCATCAAATAATTATGTCGGACAGGTGGAAGCCCGGGGGATGGCTGCATCGGAAAGAGGTCATGCTGCGCTGCTCTCCGAGATTAAGGCCAATACCAGCGGCGGGATTGAGGGCGGATTACTGGCACGCCTTGAGGGACGGCACCGTTCAGCGGGAGGAAACGCGCTGCGGGCTGCTGTACTTGGGGCAAGTGACGGTTTACTCTCTAATTTTAATCTTATAATGGGAGTAGCCGGTGCGGCAGTAGGCCAATCGAGTATATTATTAACAGGTTTTGCCGGATTGCTTGCGGGTTCAATATCTATGGCGCTGGGTGAATGGATTTCAGTTCAAAGCTCGCGGGAGCTTTATAAAAAACAGATATCAACAGAAGCGGAGGAGCTGGAAAATTCCCCTGAAGAGGAGATCGAAGAGCTTTCTCTGATTTATCAGGCCAGGGGATTAAGTGAGGAGATGTCTATTAAAATGGCACAGCAGATAATGTCAAATAAAGACACTGCTCTTGATGCACTTGTACGCGACGAACTTGGTCTTAACCCCGAGGATCTTGGGGGTTCAGCCTGGGAGGCTGCAATAACATCTTTTTTACTTTTTGGAGTCGGGGCCATTATCCCGATTATACCGTACTTTTTTCTTTCCGGGAAAATTGCCATTGCCGGCAGCGCGGTGTTAAGCTGCGTAGGTCTTTTTGCCATCGGCGCAGCAATTACTCTGTTTACCGGACGTTCTGTTTTATTTTCAGGAAGCAGGCAGATAATGTTCGGACTGACAGCAGCAGCGGTTTCTTTTCTTGTGGGGCATCTGATTGGAGTGAGTATCGGCGGATAAATCTGTATCCGCTGAATTTGAAGGACCATTCCAGCGGCGGAGGCTTCTAATTCCGGACAGCAATTCTTTGATAAAAGCAAAATTATTCTAAAGGGTTTGATTGAATAAACGGATGGCTATGTCTTAGTCTAAGGTGCCATGTAGATTTTTACAATTGATCCCGAACCTTTGCAAAGAGATCTTTACTTATAACATTTGACAGAGATCGCAATACTTCATCTTTTTTTAACCCGCGGGACACGTCGAGGTTGATTGACGTGATAATAGCATTAACAAGATTCTTTTCATTCATTATAAATAACTCCGTTGATGTTAGTATTTAATAATCGTAAGATAGTGCAGAATACTTTATTATTTAATTTATTTCAAACGGCAAACCAGAGAAGTTCATTTAAAACTCTCTGGTGTTGATCGATCATTCATATACAGGAAAACTCATCAGATTTCATTCGTTTATTGTATTATTATGAGAGTGATTTTGAAACTTATTTTTAAAAGCTATAAATCAACGTATTCGTTTAACAATAACCAAAGTAACATCATCATCAAAATTATAATTTGTTAAAGATTTAAGAATATCAATCTTAATTTCATCCACAGACTTTTTACCGGATTCCTTAAATGCCTTTATTAATTTTTTGTCTCCAAACATTTGTGTCTCAGCACTACGATGATTTTTAATGCTCCCTTTTTCCCACGCTTCAGTTATTCCATCTGTATACAAAAGCATTATATCACCGGTACTCATTTCCAGTTTTTGATTATTAAACATTTCACCGAAATTATCCATTATTCCGATCCAGAAACCGTCAGTTGCAACAACATCCACAGTGTCAGACCCTGCGCGGTAGATAAAAATATCCTGATGGAGTCCCGAAAGAGTGAACAGGCCGTTTTTTTCAGCTGCCATTACGGTCATTGTCATATATTTATCTTCGCCGAGGCTGACAATATTCTGGCGGATAGTTTTATTGATTAAAGACAATAATTCTGAAGGGAGAAGTGAGGGATTTTGATTTAATGCTGTATGTATGGAAGTCTGCACCATCATCATGATCAGCCCCGCAGGCACGCCATGGCCTGAAACATCGCCGATAATGATCCAGTTAAAACCATCAATATTTATGACATCATAATAGTCACCACCTACATCATTGGCAGGCTGCATAACAGCAGAGATTTCATAATCATTGATGGCGGGCTCCTTAGGCAGGAGCGCAGTTTGTATTTTTTTTGCGAGCTGCATTTCTCCCCATAGGGCGTCCCTTGCCTCAATCAGGTTTTCATTTATTGCGGACATTTCTTCATTCATGGCATGTAATTCACTGGTTCTCTCTTCAACCTTTATTTCAAGATTTTGAGAGTAGTCTTTTAGTTTTACAGATAGATCTTCTATCGTTACAAAGGCGTTAGAAAATCGTTTTGAAAGCAGCAGTGCCTGTGAAAAAAACATAATAAACAGGCCGAAAGGGGCGAGGTTGTTATTTATCATTAATATAAATCTGGCATAAAGAATATCATTTAGCGTGGCAAGAAGTAAAAAGAAAAAACCGGCTAATAAAATCAAGGCTCCGTCCCTTTTGTGGATTGCGGCGCGTATTACACAAAAAAGATAATAAGGCAACACTATCATAGTGAAAATCTGAAAATAAGGAAGTGTTTCGGTAAGTATATAGACTGGCGTAATAATTACTATACCAGCAAAGATGGAGGAAACTATTACAATGAAATAAAATATAATCTTATTAACCTCATCCTCAAACAGGGCATTTAAAAGTAAAAAGGTTAAAGGGACTGCTAAATAAAAAGAAAGGTAATTAAGCCTCAACAGTAATTCATAAGTTATGGCAGGGAAAAGGATATTAATACTGATTTCTCCTGTACCAATGGTACGTATCGCCATATCAATGCAGACAAAACCAAAATATAGAGGTGCCCGATATTTTTTCCGGAAGATATAAAGGCCGATATGATATAACCCCATTATCAATATGCTTCCCAAAAGAAAAAAATCAATCATGAGAGAGATTGTCCTCATCTCCGATAACCGGTATTTATTTCCCAGTGTTATGCTATCCCACAAGCCGGCTCGTGCATCCCAGAAATTTGATACATGTACGATTATTTCCAGTTCCCTGGCAGGTTCAAAATCAGATACCTTTGCTGTGTAACGCGGTGTTGCAGTCTCAGGCGTTATTCCCGCGACACCACTTGAATCAATTTTTATTCCATTAACATACATGGTATAAGACACAGAAATATTGTTATGTTTAAGAGCAATGGGTTCATTCCCGTTTTTTGTCAGAACTTTCAGTCTGTAAGTTGCAAACCCCATCCCCCCCAGTTTTTTGCCCTGTATATTATAACCATTCCAGTTTGAAGGTACATAAATATAACCGCTTTTTTCCGGCAGTATGTTATTCTTAAAATCTTTAGATTCTAATTGCCGGCCCCAGTAAAACTCCCATTCTCCATTTAATGCAACTGGTCCATCTTCTTCAAAGTCCCAGCTGGACAGATCCATGACACCCCTGACAGCAACTGGAGATTTTTTCCCGGAATAATTAGTTCCGCAGGAATTTACTAATATGACGCATAATAAGATTATTATAAGTGCACCGGGGCGCAAATTTTCAAAAAAAGTCATGAGAGTCCTCTTCTATTAAAATATCCTGTAATATGATTATTTCAAAATATTTTTATTGTATTCGCAATTTTTTACTAAGGGTTGGAGAGAGAAACCTTTTTGATAATAACTTTACAATATGCACTCAAAAATAAATTTAGTTCCCGGACCCCGTTCAATCCTGATGGTCCCTCCTATTTGTGAAATAAGCATATTGACGAGCTGCAGACCGAAACCTGTTGAATGTTCAAAACTAATTGATTCAGGAATACCGACCCCGTCATCTTCAATTATTATCTGGAAAGTCTGTTCCTTCTTCTTTGCGGAAATATTTATTAAACCATTCTTCCGCCCGGTAAAGGCATACTTCATCATGTTTGTAATAAGTTCATTCACTATTATTCCAATCGGTGAAAGCAGTTTTACATCCAATATTAAATCCTCGATATCAGTTTTTATATTCACTTCCGATGCGGATGAAAAACCTCCAATAATTTCTTCTGCAAGCGGCTGCAGATAGTTCCGGAGAGACATCTCCCGGTAATTATCAGTTAAATAAAGCCGATCATAAAGCATAATTATACTTTGTACGCGGCTCTCTGCAACAATGAGAGATTCTTTGGCTGAGTCATTTTTTTCCGCATCAATCTGCAGGGTAAGGAGTCCCTTGATGGTATTCATATTGTTTTTTATCCGGTGATGAACCTCTTGCAGAAGAATCTCCTTCTCTTTTAGAAGAAATTTTATTTTATCTTCTGCTTCCTTTCGTCGTGTAATCTGATGAATAACACCGAATATCTGTTTTGGTGAACCATCCGGTTTTCTCTCAAAAACAAGTTCGCTGGTATCGAGCCATTCCCATGTACCGTTTTTATGAAGCATCCTGTATTCATGATTTACAGGTTCATTGTCTGTCACTTTTGCGTATCTGAAAATTGTATCTTCATAATATATCTTAAGATCATCGGGATGCATTAAAATTGGCAGCATCAGGTCTCCCATTTCCTTGAGTTCTGTCGCAGAATAACCAAGTACTTTCTCTATACCATCATTGCTGTAGATATTTTTTTTATCCACCAGATCATAGATATAGATAATGTCTGGAGAAAGATTTATCAGTAATTCAATAAACCGGTTTTTTTCGTGGAGATCCTTCTCAGCCTTTACCCGTTTTTTTATTTCAAACAGCAGATAAACAATAAATCCGCAAAGGATGAAAAAAGCTGCTGTTATTGAAAAAAGATATCTTTTATATTTTTCAAGTAATGAAACAGGTTTGTTAATAAGGATACTCCCCTGGGGAAGACTGCTTTCCTTAATATTGAAACGCTGCGTTACTTTATAGTCAAACATGAATTTATTCGGGCTGTCCAGCATAACCGGGATTGATTTTACATCTGTCCCTTTAAGAATTTTAATAATCATTTCTGCTGCAGCCTCTCCATGGTAATAGCCGCTGACAACATCCCCCCCCAGCGCGCCTAAGCCGAGACGTATATCGGTAAGAATAAAAACAGGTACTGATGAACTTTTGGTGAGAATAGGCGTACTCTGCTGGACTGTGTAACGAATTCCTTTCCTGTCGACAAAATGCTGAAGTAGAAGAACAATGCTGTTATCGCTCAAGGTGGAAAGCTTCGATGCGAGTTCATCCAATGTCATATCTGCAAGTGATAAATAGGTAAAAAAAATTTCTCTGCTGAATTCAGGACTGATTTTCTCAACCGCTGAACGATGAGCTTTCCCTGTTGTAGTACCGTCAACTACAACCACTATGTTTGTTGTATTTGGCCTGAGTTTAAGTGCAATTTTTATTGTTCCTGCATAATCAGTGTTTTCACTTGTTCCGGTTATATTGCTTTGCCCTTCCAGCATTCGATCGGTGTAATCATTTATCGAAACAAATACCAGAGGTATCCCTTTAAAAAGTTCATTGCGGTATTTTTTCATAAATGCAAGTGCATCGTTGTCGCAAACCATCACCGCATCGAACTTGATGTCTTTATAACCAAGCTTTATAAGTTCCTTTAACTTTGAAAAATATTCAGGAGTAGGGGGAATACGCTTCATATCCATAAAAGAGACATACGTTTCTATTGTCAGACCTGAGGCGGCAAAGGCATCATCGATGCCTCTAAGCATTTTGTCTGTCCACACATATCCCCGGTTAAAAGAGTTGAGTATAAAAACACGTTTTGGCTGCGGTTCTGCATTCAGGATATTTGTCATTATAATCAGCATGAAAAGAATTGCGTAAATTCTCAGTTTGAACAATCTGTTTATCATCGAAAACCTCTCTTCTTGAGCATTAAGGAGAAACTTTATAGATTCAGTAATTCATATTGTAAATTTAAGGATACTAAGGTAAGATCTTTTATGATAATAAAAGTAATTATTATTTCATTCAAAATCAATTAATATAATTATTATGAAGGAAAATGGTTTAAAAATCAGAAAAAATTATGTGGAATAATGAAAGAATAGCAGTATAAACTGAAAGGCTTCACAAACATAGATAAATAATTTATTAAAACTAAAATCCTGCATAAAGACAATCTGAAATACGATTGTCTTTATGCAGGTGCAGGAGAACCCCCTGAATTTACACTCCTTCAGCCGTGAGAAACTTAACCCGTTTCCTCCCTGCAAACCAGTAGTATAATGCAGGTACGGCAAACCTGCTCAGTATTGTTGCCGCAACCTCGCCGAACATCAGACTCAGTGCAAGTCCCTGGAATATCGGATCAAAGAGCATAATGAAACTCCCTGCAACAACGGCCGCTGCTGTTAGGAGCATCGGTCTGAACCTGATTACGCCTGCGTTGATTACAGCCTTCTTCAATCCTACGCCGTTTTTAATCTCAAGCTCGATAAAGTCTACCAGTATGATGGAGTTCCGGACAATGATTCCCGCTCCGGCGATAAATCCGATCATCGATGTTGCTGTAAAGTATGAACCTGCAAGTGCATGTCCCGGAATAATTCCTATAAGGCTGATTGGAATAGGCGCCATAATTACAAGAGGAACCATGTAGCTTTTGAACCATCCCACGACGAGTATGTAAATCAGAACCAGTACAACTGCAAATGCCGCACCCAGATCACGGAATACTTCATATGTGATGAACCATTCACCGTCCCACTTGACTACAGGGTTCTGAGTGTTCCATGGAACCTCGGCGGTCTGTATCTGATACTTTATTTTAGGAGCTATTTTTAAAATCCCGTAAACCGGTGCTTCCTCGGAACCTGTCAGTTCACTCATAACATAGTTTACAGGTTTAAGATTTTTTCTGTGCAGAGTGATGTTTTCTTTTTTCACTCCTGTTTTTAATATTCTGTCAAGGTTAACAAATCCGCTTTCGAATGTCGGAATGGTATCTCCTCTGAATGGTTCAGATGATGATCTCTGATTCTGTCTGACCGATAGGTTTACGTTTACATCCTCCGGCCAGGATACATCGGCAAGTGAAAATAGAGAGCTTTCAGAAAAAGTAAGGTGTCCCGAGGCGACGGCCTGCTGTGCACTGGCACCATAAAGTCCGCCGGTCTGTGAATTAAATCCGTACACCATCCTGTTCCGGAATGGTCTCCATGAATAGTCAAGGTCGGCAACACTGCTCTCCGCTGCAAATATGTCATAGACTTCGCGTGCAACTGCCTCGCGGGATTTTCTATCAGGTCCGTAAATCTCCGCAACCATTGTTGAAAGAACCGGCGGTCCCGGAGGGATCTCAAGCACCTTTGATACTGCTTTTTTTCTCTTAGCAAAATCAGCAACAACCGGGCGAATCTGCTCAATGATCTCATGGCTGGACATTTTTCTATCTTTCTTATCACTAAGGACAATCTGAAGATCGTTCATGTAGTCGTTGTTTCTCAGAAAAGTATGCTTCACCATTCCGGAGAATGAGTAGGGTGCAGGTTCACCGGCAAAGATCTGGATCTTTTCAAAATTCTTATTTTTCAGGAGTTCCACAGCAAGTTCCTTTGACCAGGCTGCTCCCTGTAAAAGTGGGGTGTCAACGGGATAGTCCAGCAATATCTGAAACTCATTTTTGTTGTCAAATGGCAGCAGTTTAACTTTAACTGCTTTAAAAAGAAACAGACTCATTGCAAGGAGAAGAAGGAAAATACTAATCCCGCCGAAAATCATCGCATCTTTTTTTCGTGTAATAAGTTTTGTGATAAACTTTACATAGAGAGCATCAAGTCTGCTAAGTTTTTTGACCTCATCTTCTTTATGAACATGTTTTTTTAGTATTCGCGCACTTGCCCACGGTGTTACTATGAATGCAACAAACAGGGAAAGTATCATTGCAAGGGTTGCACCCACCGGTATCGGTTTCATGTAGGGACCCATAAGTCCCCGGACAAATGCCATGGGGAGTATTGCTGCAATGACAGTGAATGTTGCAAGAATTGTAGGGTTGCCAACCTCTGACACGGCATTTATTGTGGCCTTCACCATGCTGAGTTTGTGATTCTCTTTTAAGTGTCGTTCTATGTTCTCGACAACTACAATTGCGTCATCGACGAGTATACCAATTGAGAAAATCAGTGCAAAGAGTGTAACACGGTTAAGGGTATATCCCATAAAATAATAAACAGCAAGTGTAAGGGATAGTGTCACTGGAATTGCTATTGATACCACAAGAGAAGCGCGGAGTCCCATAAATATTGCAATAAGCGCCGCGACGGAAAGTGTTGCTATTATCAGATGCTCAATAAGCTCATTCGATTTCTCTCCAGCGGTCTCGCCGTAGTTTCTTACGATAGAAAGTGAAACATCAGCGGGGAGAGCTTTAGAGAAAATTTCAGCTCTCTCTACAAGTTCTCTGGCGAGTATAACAACGTTGGTCCCTTTTCTTTTTGCAAAGACGATAGATACTGCGTTTTTTTCTGCAGATCCGTTTTTCTTTTCAAGGAGATATGATATTTTTGTTCTCTCCTCGGGACCCTCTTTTATTTCTGCTATATCTTTCAGGCGGATAATTCTTCCTGCACGTAAACCGATAGATATATTTTCAAGATCTGCCGCGCTTTTAATTCTTCCGCCTACTTCGACATCGTAAACACTTGTGTCGCTCCAGTTCTTGCCTGACGGCGCGCTTGCGTCGTTGGATTTCATGGCGCCGGCAATTTCTGTGAGAGATATACCGTTTGCTGAACTCTTCGCGGGATCAATAATCACTCTGATACTTTTTTTACGTCCGCCAAGAAGTTCAACTCTTCCAAGATCGGGTGTACTTGAAAGTTCTCTGGCAAGCGGTGCAGCCAGTCCTCTGAGGCTGTAATCATCTCTCTGAGCCGAACTGAAAGTAAGCACCAGAAAGGGAACGTCATCTATAGAATAAGATTTTACCTGCGGCTGCATAATTGTTGACGGCAGCTGGCCTCTTATCTCCATGAGTTTGTTGTGTACTTTAACCAGTGATGGTTCAATCGGTTCGCCGATTTTAAATCTCACTGTAATAAGTGTTCCGTGAGCCTGGCTTGCGGAGTATACATATTCAACTCCGTCGAGTCCCCATACGCCCCGTTCAACGGGCTCGGTGATTTTACGCTCAACCTCTTCGGCCTCATATCCCGGTGCTGCAATCTGAATATCGATCATTGGAACAGAAATCTGCGGCTCCTCCTCTTTCGGAGTGAGAATTACCGCGAATATCCCAAGCATTATACTGACAATTGCAATAATTGCAGTGAGTCTGGAATTGATAAATTTTTCGGCCAGCATCCCTGCAAAGCCTTTGCTTATTTCGCCGTTTTTATTTTTCATGTTTTACCTCGTTTACTTCGTTTACATTATTTATTTTGTCGCTCTCTTTTACAGAATAATTATATATACCCGACATCACAGAGAGGTACTCAACCTCTGCGCTTCCGAGATTCATGATGAGATCTGTTTTTTTTGAAAATACATCTGCAAGCTGGAATGCCTTTATTGATCCGTTTGAGAATAATTTCTGTGAGTTTATTGTGAGTTCATTCATCAGAACTGTATTCTCTTTCATAACAGCTATATTATTTTTCAAAAGTTCTGAGAATGAATATAGTCTGTTAAGTTCAATCTCCCCTTTGAGTTTTGCATCTTTTGCGCGGTATTTTGATGCTTCGCTTTCAAGCTCTGCCTGATGAACTGCGCCGTAATCCATTGGGGATACTATGTTCATTTTAATGTAGAATCCCGCGGTATATGAATCAGCGGTATCTCTTTTTCCGTTAAAAACATTACCTTCCGCAAAGAGACCGATCTTCGGCATGAATACAGCTTTCTCTGCTTCGGCTCTCTTCGATGAGCTTTCAGCCAGCGACTCCTGAATTTTAAACTGATATGATTTATCAGCTGAAACATTTTCTGCCTTCAGATGAGTCTCAGAGAAAACAATCACATCTTCGTTATATGGAAGCCATCCCGCCGGTAGAGAATTTCCCGACATCTTCTCCAGGTAAACACGGAGAGCCGCTGTCTTTGATTCATTCTCTGACAGAAGAACCTTGATTCTGTTGCGGAGAGTTTTCAGTGCCAGTATTCCGGAGTATTCAACCGGATTAGAACGGAATCCGCTCTGATAGTTCGAAAGAACGGAATCAACTCTCGTCGAAATGGACGTGAGCTCTTCTCTTGTTTTCATCAGGGCAATGATCTCGCCGTAGGCATATGCCGTACTGCTGAACTCGTTTATATATATTGATCCGCTCTGATATTTTTTGGCCTCTGCAAGTTTTTCCATGGCTCTGGATGCTTCAATCTTTGCGCCCCCTTCAAAGAGCGGAAGATCAATTCCCAGGGTCCCCTTCTGATAATTTTCTCTTCCGGGATTGTTAAGATTATCCGGAATAAAATCATTCTGGGTAACTCCCCGCTGACCCATGTTTGACATAAATGTAACAGCCGGGTCGTTGGTGGTATAAGCCTTTGCGTCTGCATAGATAGTGGGGAACCAGTGGCGCGCTGAGCGGTTTTTTGAAATCTCAGCTGCCTCTGCATCGGAGATTCCGGCTTTCTGCAAAGGGGAGTTCGATCTCACCATCTCCCATATCTGCTGAAACTTTAGTCCGGTCATATCTTTGGTATCCTGAGAATGAAGGGGCTGGATTGCGGTGATAAGAAATAATCCAAGCATCAGGTATTTCAATAAAGAGTATTTCCAGTATCCCGGTTTTTTTAACGGGAGGAAGACTTTAACTGCACCGCGGGTACTGGTGCTGCTGCTCATAATGTTGTTTTGGGGGATATATGCTTCCTGAAGCCGGTATAAATCTGTGTTAGTATTTTTCATGGATAAACCTCGCTTTAAGTAATAGTTAAGCAATTAATGAAATGCTAAAATACTGTCAATACAATATTTTAGAAAATTCTAAAAAAGGTCGGATTTTATCATATTTTTTAACGATAAGTAGACATAAATTTAAATATGTCTGGAGATTGTATGTTTTATATGGAGATACGGCTCTTTCCGGAATGTTGGGATAATAATTAATTTAATTCAAACTTTCCTGCCCCCTATCTTCGCCCCCTATCCCCCGGAGGGGGCACCATGTATATCAGTCATATCGCTTTTAGTTTTATTATTATAATTTCTTTTACAATTTCATGATTCATAAATTCACTAATAATCTCCCGTTTGCGTGCCCCCTCCGGGGGACAGGGGGATATAGGAATGGGTACTATGCATTTTTATGTGTCTGATGACAGCCCTCTAACATATAATCGAGT
>CAYVCQ010000028.1:0-44156 GCA_964450405.1 uncultured Leptospirales bacterium
AATAAATATATATACAAAATGAGGTTGAATCAGTATGGTCCGTTTTGTTCAATTCGTTAATTCTTTTGTTACTTCGGCAGGCAACAGTGCCTGTGGTGAAGGCTCGATGTATGAAGTCGTTGTCGGTCACGTAACAGACAAGCCTTTCCTCTACCATGTGCATCCACATGGAATTTCTGAGTATTTCGGAAATTTAATATTTAAATTAAATGGTTTTCTAGGCTTCCAGAAGCCAACTCTTGACTATACCACCGGTATAACTGAATGTCTACATGGGCATGCAATTGAGATAATTGAATCTCATCCTGTAAAGTTTTTTGGTTTTGGAGCCTGGGATGGTGCTGATTTAAGGATAACCAAGTGGGTGTTGATGCTTTGGGTGGCACTATTTGCTTGTGCGCTTGTGTTTATACCTTTGGCAAGAAAAGTTAAAAAAGCTCCCATGGGCTCTTCTTCAAGATGGGTAAATATGTGGGAAGCTCTCATCGGTTTTGTTCATGATGAAATTGTTGAACCGAATTTTGAACATGGATATGCAAAGAAGGCGATGCCTTATTTCTTGAGCGTATTCTTTTTTATCCTATTTGCTAATTATCTTGGCCTTATTCCTGGATTAGCAACTTCGACCGGAAATCTTGCGGTAACTGCAGGTATGGCCCTTTTTACTTTATTTGGAATGTTTATTGTCGGTACTGTAATTCAAGGTCCTCTGTGGATTTTTGTAGGAGTAGTACCTCATGGAATTCCATTTCTGATGTACTTTATGTTATGGCCGATTGAGATATTAGGTATGTGTATTAAACCTTTTGCCCTAACAGTTCGACTTTTTGCAAACATGACTGCAGGACACATTGTAATAATAATATTTATATATCTTGTTATGATGTTCCAAAGTTATCTTGTTGGTGTTGGATCAGTATCGTTGTCTTTGATTATCTATATGCTGGAACTACTTGTTGCATTTATTCAAGCGTATATTTTTACATCACTTTCAGCAATGTTTATTGGTTCATCTGTACATGCTCATTAAACCTGTATGTTTTTGCAGGGGAGATATAGGATTTGTTAATTAAATCTAATTTAGTTAATTAAATTTCAAAAACACTAAAATTTCAGGAGGAATTTGATGGAATATTTGGGAATGTCTTACATCGCGGCTGGTTTAGGTGCAGGTATTGTTGTTTTGGGTGCATCTCTAGGTATTGGTAAACTTGCAGGAAGCGCACTTGAAGGAATGGCTCGTCAGCCTGAAGTAAGTGGTGATCTTAGAACAGCTATGATTATTGCAGCTGCTCTTATTGAAGGTTTCACTTTCTTCGCACTTGTTGTTACTTTTATGCTTGCAACTCAGGCACCAAAATCTGCTCCAGTAGTTGAAAAAGCAGCAGAAGTAAAAACAGAAACTCCTAAAACAGAACCAGCTAAGTAGTCACTGGTAATTGGTGGTATTGAGTTATGGGATTTTTACAGGAAGGTTTACTGAGGGTTGAGCCAGGCCTGCTTTTATGGACATGGGTAACATTTATTGTATTACTTTTGATCCTCTGGAAAGCTGCCTGGAAACCTCTTGTTGAGGCGCTTGATGCTAGAGCGGAAAAAGTACGCGGTGATATTGAAAATGCTGATAGATCAAGGCAGGAAGCTGAAAAGCTTTTAGCTCAGCATAAGCTAATGATGGATAACGCAAGGACCGAAGCTGCAAATTTTATTGCAGACAGTAAGGCTGAAGCGGAAAAAATGAGAAATGAAATCATTGCGAAAGCAGGAGCTGATGCTTCAGATTTAGCAGACAGAACCAGAAAAGAGATTGGTCTGGCAAAAGATAGGGCACTTGCTGAAATTAAGGCGGAGATTGTAACTCTCTCTACAGAGATAGCTGCTAAAATTATCAACAAGAACCTTAATCCAAATGATCAGAAATCTCTTGTAGAAGAGACTCTTAATAAAGTCAGGACAGTTCAGTAATCTGAACTGTTCTGACTAAATAAAGAAAGAGAAAGGTAAACAACGTGGCTGTGAACGATGTAGCTAAAGTATATGCTAATTCAATATTTGATATAGCAAAAGAGAAGAATATTCTTCCACAGATTGAAGAAGAGTTAAAAGTCGTTTCTGATATTATGAAAGAGGAAGATAGCTTTAGAAATTATCTAAATGCTCCCGGGATCAATAATGGTTCTAAAAAGGGGTTTGTTGATAAAGTTTTTGCCGGGAAAATATCTGAATATATAGTAAACTTATTAAAATTATTAATTGATAATGGTCGGCAGTCAGTAGTAAATGAGATCTACAAAGCCTTTGTGGAATTAAATGATATAGCTAATAATAGACAGAGAATTACAGTAATAACTCAATCAAATCTCGACGTTTCTTTGCTTGATAAAATTAAAGCTGATGTTGGAGCTAAATTTGGTAAAGAAATAATAGTGACAGAGCAGGTTGACGAGTCGATATTAGGTGGAATTATTATTAAAATTGGCGACCTTGTTATAGACGGATCTTTAGCAAAAGGATTAAAAAATATAAGACGTAATCTATTAAATAGTAAAGTCAGGAGTGAAATGGCTTATGAAGATTAAGACAGAGGAAATTAAGTCAATTATAAAGAGAGAGATTGAGACCTATAAGTCCGAACTCGATGTGAGTGAAGTTGGTACTGTTATTATGGTTGGTGACGGTATTGCTAGAATTCATGGTCTTAGTAATGCGATGTCTGGGGAAATGCTTGAGTTTGAAAATGGTGTTCAGGGGATGGTTCTTAATCTTGAAGAAGACTCCATAGGTTGCGCTGTATTAGGAGATTATCTAAAGATTTCTGAAGGAGATTCTGTAAAAAGACTCAATAGAGTACTTGCAGTTCCTGTTGGTGAAGAGCTGTTAGGTCGAGTTGTTTCTCCTCTGGGTGAACCTTTGGATGGAAAGGGACCAATCAACACCACTAAATTCAGACCACTAGAGTTTGTTGCTCCTGGTATTGCGGCAAGGCAATCAGTACATGAGCCTATGCAAACTGGTATAAAAGCTATCGATTCAATGGTTCCAATTGGTAGGGGACAGCGTGAACTTATTATTGGTGATAGGAAAACTGGTAAGACATCAATTGCTGTTGACACTATCATTAACCAGAAAGGTAAAGGGGTTGTTTGTGTTTATGTTGCTATAGGTCAAAAAGGTTCTACAGTTGCTGGTGTGGTTGAAAAACTTATAGCGGCTGGTGCGATGGAATATACTATAGTTGTAGCAGCTAATGCTTCAGATCCTGCACCATCTCAGTATATAGCACCATATGCAGGTTGTGCAATGGCTGAGTATTTTATGTATGATAAAAAAGGGCATACTCTTTGTATATATGATGACCTTTCAAAACAGGCTAATGCGTATCGTGAACTTTCACTTCTACTTAGAAGACCTCCGGGACGTGAAGCTTATCCTGGTGATATTTTTTATTGCCACTCTAGACTTCTTGAGAGAGCTGCGAAGTTGTCTGATGAGATGGGTGCAGGTAGTATGACTGCTCTACCAATTATTGAAACACAGGCTGGTGAGGTTTCTGCTTATATACCAACAAACGTAATTTCAATTACAGATGGTCAGATTTATCTTCTTCCAAACCTTTTTGCATCAGGTGTTAGACCAGCTGTTGACGTAGGTATTTCGGTTTCTCGAGTAGGTGGATCGGCTCAGATTAAAGCGATGAAAAAATATGCTGGTTCTTTAAGACTCGATCTTGCTCAGTTCCGTGAACTTGAGGCATTTGCTCAAATGGGAACAGAACTTGATCCTGCTACTCAGAAGCAGATTGATAGAGGGGTTCGACTTGTTGAAATACTGAAACAGGTGAATTATGAGCCGATGGATGTTGCTGATCAGGTGGCAATAATTTATGCTGGTACTCAGGGGCTTATAGATAAGATTCCTGTAAATATGGTTAAAGATTTTGAAGTGAAATTTCTAAAACATCTGAAAGATTCACATAGCCATATAATAAAACAGATACATGAAACTCGTGAACTTAAAGATGTTGATGCTATGAACAAAATTATTGCTGAATTTGTTGATAAGTATATCGATTCAATAAAATAATAGTTGAGGATTGAATTGTGGCTAATCAAAGAGATATAAAAAGAAGAATTAAGTCCGTCGGTAATACTAAAAAGATTACCAGTACGATGGAGATGGTTGCTACTTCAAAGATGAAGAAAGTTCAGGATCGTCTGAACCAGTCAAAACCTTATGAGCATAAGGTTAATGAGATAATAAAAAATCTCATGGCTGCCGGATTCTCGACTATTCAGCATCCTCTCTTCAGGGAAGTCGCTCAACCTAATAGATGTCTTGTCGTTCAAATCTCTGGAAACAGGGGTCTATGCGGAAGTTATAACACTAGGGTTCTCGATAGGACACTTGAACTTAAAGAACAGCTCGAATCTGAAGGCAAGGATGTTTTGCTTTATGTAATCGGAAAAAAAGCTGCGACATTTTATAATTTCATTAAAACGTCCATGTTCCGAACAGCACCAAATAGCGAAGATAAATTTTCTTTTGACGAAGCAGCAAAGCTGGGTGAAGAATTGACTAAATTTTTTGTGAGCGGCGAGATACATGAAGTATATGTATCCTATACAAAGGTTTTTTCATTTGCTAATCAGAAACCCGAAGTTGTAAAATTGCTGCCAATCTCTCCAGAAATGGAAATAGATTATGATGCTTTGCCGAATGCTAATATGGATTATATTTTTGAACCTAATCCGGCAGAAATATTTTCTTATATTTTGCCTCTGTATCTTAAAGTAAAATTATACACCTGTTTTCTTGAATCATCATATTCTGAACAATTTGCACGTCGTGTTGCAATGAAAAATGCAACGGATGCAGCGAAAGATATGATTAAGGAACTCACTGTTACTTACAACAGGGTTAGACAGGATAAGATTACTACTGAAATTTCTGAAATTGTTGGGGGAGCTGCAGCTCTCGAATAATAAAAGGTTAATCGATATTAACGTAATTAAGGAGTTGTTTTATGAGTGAAAATATTGGGAAAGTGGTTCAGGTAATTGGTTCTACCCTTGATGCTGAATTCCCTGAAGGGATGTTACCAGCTATCTATAATGCACTCATTATTGAAACTGAAGTAATGGGCGAGAAAATGAAACTGGTATCTGAAGTTCAGCAGCACCTTGGCGGAAATAGGGTTAGAGCTGTTGCACTTGCATCTACCGATGGATTAAAACGTGGATTATCAATCAAGGATACAGGAGCTCCAATTACTGTTCCGGTTGGTCCTGAAACGCTTGGAAGAATTTTTAATCTTCTTGGGGAGCCTGTCGATAACGGGGGTCCTGTTAATGCTAAAGAGTTCAGGCCAATACACCAGGATCCACCTGCTTTTGATCAGCTTAATCCTACATCTGAGCAGTTTGAAACAGGAATCAAAGTTATTGACCTACTAGCACCTTATATCAAAGGTGGAAAAACAGGTTTATTTGGTGGAGCTGGAGTTGGTAAGACAGTTATCATTATGGAACTTATTAACAATGTTGCTCAGCAGCACGGTGGATATTCTGTATTCGCGGGTGTTGGAGAAAGAACAAGGGAAGGAAATGACCTTTGGCAGGAAATGACCGAATCAGGTGTTATCAGTAAAGCTTGTCTTTGCTATGGTCAGATGAATGAGCCTCCAGGAGCAAGATTAAGAGTTGGACTATCTGCTCTTACAATGTGTGAATATTTTAGAGATCAGTCAGGAAGCGATGTACTTTTATTCATCGATAATATATTCAGGTTTTCACAGGCAGGATCTGAGGTATCAGCTCTGTTAGGACGTATGCCTTCAGCTGTTGGTTATCAGCCGACGCTAGCATCTGAAATGGGAAAACTTCAAGAAAGAATTACATCTACTAAAGGTGGTTCTATTACATCTGTACAGGCGATATATGTACCAGCGGATGACCTTACTGACCCTGCGCCTGCTACGGCATTTATTCACCTTGATGCGCAGACAGTACTTTCAAGACAAATTGCTGAAAAGGGTATTTATCCTGCAGTTGACCCTCTTGAATCATCTTCAAGACTTTTAGCAGCAGAGCTTGTTGGGCTTGAGCATTATTCAGTTGCAATGGATGTAAAGCGAGTTCTTCAGAAATACAAAGATCTTCAGGATATCATTGCGATTCTTGGTATGGATGAGCTTTCAGAAGAAGATAAAATTTTAGTTCAGCGAGCAAGAAAAATTGAAAGATTCCTATCTCAGCCTTTCTTTGTTGCAGAGCAGTTCACAGGAATGAGCGGAAAATATGTTAAACTTGAAGAAACAATTAAAAGTTTTAAAGGTTTAATTAAGGGAGAATACGATGATCTTCCTGAACAAGCTTTTTATATGGTTGGAACTATCGAAGAGGCTATTGAGAAAGCTAAAAAACTTGCAGGTAAATAATAATGGAACGTGTAATAAATTGCAGTATATTAACTCCTGAAAAACTTATTTACGAAGGCGACGTAGGTTTTGCTGTTGTGCAGGCTCATGATGGGGAAATGGGTTTTCTATATGGACATTCACCTTTAATTTCTAAACTTGGTGTTGGAGAGGTAAGACTTAACAACCCGAAAAGTGTAGATTATTTACTGATAGAGGGTGGAGTAGTAGAAATAAAGAATAACAAGCTAATAATTCTTGCTGAAAAGGCCTATAAAAAAAGTGACCTAAGTGCAGCTGATCTTGATTTAAAAATGAAGGAACTTGATTCAAAAATAAATGAGATGGCTCCATTTTCTGAAGATAAATTTATTCTGAGGCTTGAAAAGGATAAACTTAAGGTTAAACTTAAAATTGCTACAAGATAATTAGGAAAATAAATTAAGAAAATAAAAAAAGGAATGCTTTACAAGCATTCCTTTTTTTATTTAATGTTTAATAATATGCCGATAATTAAATAATTGCAAATTCTTATTTAAAATTCCAAAAATTGGATTTGTAAAATAACAGTGAAGAAATAGATATGGATCCTGCAAATAAAAACAATAATACCGTAAGATCTTCTGGGCACGTTAAAGATGATTCTCATGGTAACATTAAACAAAAAAATCCTGATAAATTTGATTTGTCCATTATTGGACGCATTGATCTTATCGAAGCAGAGAAAATTGCTAGCGAAGAGGTTATTTTCTTAACTGAAAATGATCTAATTGAAGGATTAGAAGAATTTGAATTAGTTCCGATTAAAAACTTGAAAGATCAATCTGGATTAAGAGGAATCAGTTTTAATGTTAAAACACAGACGAACCAAAATGAATTTAATAAGGAAGTTAGTTTTAAAACGGATGATAATTCAAGAAATGAAATAAATATAGAAAGCAATACTATTGAAGAAGCATTATTAGAAAGTATTGATGAATTGATAATTCCACTGGATGATTCGAACATCAGTTACACACAGAATGATAATAGTAACTTGTTGGATTTATCCGATAGTAAAAAAATTATTGATACTCCCCTTGTAGAATTAAAAGAAAATACAATTAAAAAAGATGAAAGTAGTAATTTTCAAAATGTTCTAACTTCAACGGATGCCGTAGATAAATCTGATACAGATGAATCTGAAATCATTTCAGAAAAAAAAGATGACCTGCCAAAAGGCGATAAACTATTTTCAGTAACTATAAATGAAGAAACCTTAGATGCTCAATTAGCATCAATTCTAAATACTGAAAACACTTATAAAACTGACTTTAAAGTGCAGGAAAAGTATAGTAATATAATTCCTGATACAAAGTGCAGATTTGTTGATGATCAATTTATGAATAAACTTTCAGTAGAAGATTCTGTTTCATATAACGAAGATCTTCTTACTGAAAGGCTAGTAAAGATGATTGAAGTTGCTGATGGCAAACTAGAGTTACTTGAAGTTACATCAAAAGAGGGTGAATTTTTCAATTATATTTTAGAAGATTATACACTTTATAATTCAGAAAAGTTTGACAATGTTTTTAAAGAAGAAGTTTTTTATATTGATACAGATTTTGAATTTATTGAAAATGCAATAATACGTGATGATTTTACGAAATATATCCATGAAATAGATGACTATTTTGAATCAGAAGAATCACTTATACAAAGTGAAATATCTGAGATTCTTGGTTTAATCCCGGATGAAAATGAATACATTGAGGATAAATTATTCGGAGATTATTATAAAAAATATGATCTTGATAACGAGATTGATTTTATTAAACCTGAGATTGATTTTTTTAGAAGTAGTTATACTGGTACAAAAAATCTGAATTATTTTACTGAGAATGAAAATAGTATTTTAGATTCTGAAAAAAAATCTATTGAAGAAGACATTTCATCCGCTAATGCAATAGTTTTTGAAGAGGCTATTTCTGAGATTGAAGAAATACTGAGAAGAGATTTTAACTATGATTTAAAGGAAAATACATATGTTAAATCTGATCTGGATGGGATTGTTATTTCAGAAGAAATTATTGATATTACTGATAACATAATAATTTTAGATGATAAAGAAAAAATATTGAAGCTTGTATCTGAGTTTCCAGATAAACATGAAAATCTAATTAGACTTTTATCTTACTTAGATGGATTATTTGAAAAACTGCCTGAAGAAGTTATAAGAAAATTTGCTGAATCTGAGTATTTTGAGTTATATTCAAAAGTTCTCAAAGAGATGGGTGTGTAAGATGGGACTCCTTGAGCGCGCATTACAGTATAAGCAAAGAATTAATGATTCCGGCAAAGAAACTTTAATTGATAGAATTAAAGGTCCCGCAGAAACCATTCCGCTAAAAGAACTGAATGTAAAAAAAATTGATATAAGTGAAATTGATCAAACAACTGAAATATTGGTTGATGTTGATGAAAGTTTTAAAAAGAATAATGATGTATCTGCTGAAAATTTAAAAATCAGGACCGAAACTAAAAATATTGAAGAAGATATAATCATTTTTAATGAACATGATTTTGATAAATCTGAATTGAAAGAAAATAAAGAAAAGCAAAATATAAGAATTTTACCTGTCGAAATTGAACAAGATGTAATAAGTGAAGAATCTATTTTAGTAAAACCGGATGAAATAATCAGGAGTGAAATTGAGGTCGAACAACACGATGGTGAAACCATCGATAATATCGATAAAGTAATTGAAGAAGTCGACATTGAGCATAAGGATTTCGAGATGCCGGAATTTAACGATTACGGAACACTTTTTGAAATTCAAAAAGAATTTATCAAAGCAGATACTATTGAAGATGTTTATTCTACTATACTATTTTCTATTATGGGACAAATTGGCGTATCTTCAGTTTCTATTGTTGCACCATCTTCAGAGGATGATAAAAAATGGATAATACAGGAAACTCATGGAATAAAGATATCCGATAATAATTTATATTGGGAGATTGAAAAAGGTATTTTTCAAATATTAAATACTTATAAGGGCGTTCTTGATATAGAAGATATTAAGAATGATATTAATTGCAGAGAAGATTATTATAAATTTACAGCAGTCGATGCAAGAATAATAACTCCATTGCTAAAAAATGGGATACTTGCCGGTGCGATACTCGTTGGAGAAAAAATAAATTCAGAAGAATTTACTCCACTTGAAAAAGAATTTCTGCAGGAACTCTCAGACATTAGTTCTTCAATAATTGAATCATTGGCCAAATTTGAAAAAACAAGTACTGAACTTTTTGGTTTGAGAATCGAAAAAGAAATTTTATCTGATGTTGAATTCTTTCAGGACTCATTGCTCAATATTTCATCATTGGATGAACTTGGAGATGTAATAAAAAAGAATTTTTATTCACTTGGACTGGAAAGTTATTGTTTGTTCATGCAGGATCAGGTAGGGCGTGATTATTTTCCTATATATTTTGATTCTAAAGATTTACTGGGATTTTCAAACTCGGGATTTACCATCAAGAGAAATAACCGTCTTGCTACTTTTTTAATAAATAAAAAATCTTCTATAATACTTGAGAATTTTAATGAATCAAGTGTAATAATCGATACTTTTGGAAGAAATAGAATTATTAAAATGGAACTATTTATCGCTTATCCTTTTATAATATCCGGTAAATTATCTGGTTTTATAACAATTTTTAAAATTAATCCAGCAGTGGATATCATTGATATCGATATTCGTATTCAAAAAATTAACAGGTTTCTATTTCCTTATTTACATCGTATTTATGAACTCGATCCTGAAATGTGTAAATATAATGATCTGACAGCAATGTTTTATGACAGGATTGAGCCAGAGATAAAGCATGCTCAGGAATTAAATATTCCACTGAGTCTGGTTTTAATAACGATTAAAAACTATAAAAGATTTTATGATAGATTCGGAAAAATTGAATTGGAAAAACTTACTCAAATAATATCTGAAATAATAAAATCTAAAATTTATGCAGGTGATTTTTCAGCAAGAATTGACAGGAACAAATTTTTAATAGTCTTACCTGGAAAAGAAAAAAGGTATTCAATAATGCTGTCTAATAGCATTAAAAACGAAATTATTGAAAAATACAATATGAGCGATTTCAGCCTTCTTATAACATCCTTGATCTCAGTATTTCCGGATGATGGAAAAGATTTATTTTCTATATTAGATATTTTAGAATAAATTAATGATCGATCTTTCTGACTACGTTTATTTTGACGCTGGTTCAATTGAGATTGGAATTGATTATGATTCGGCAGATAATATTTTTTCTTCACTCAAAACTCCTGCAATAAAAAAAGAACACATAGTGGCATCAACTCCAAAAAAAAATATTCAGTATGATCAATTCTATATCCAAAAAAAACTTATATCTGTTGAGAAATTTAAAGAATTTATTTCTGCAACTTCTTACATTACAGAATCTGAAAAGGAAGGGTGGGGTTGGGTCTGGAATGGAAAATGGATTAAGAAAAGAAATGTATCATGGAAAAATCCATTTTTTAATGAAAGTGACAAATACTATATAAGTAATTCAGACATATTCCCTGTCATGCAGATAAGCTGGAATGATGCGGTTGCATATACTGGATGGTTGAGTGATGTTTCCGGAAAAAATATAAGACTACCTTTTGAACATGAGTGGGAGGTTCTTGCAAATTTTGCAGGGTTTGTCTCTATTGAAAAGGTTGTTAATCAGGTAAAGGTGATTATTGAATCCGATGAAGATTTTATTATAAAACTTGACGATAAGATTCATAAATCTGAATTTCAATTGGGTATTTTATGGGAATGGACTTTAGATTGGTATAATGGTTATGAAGAGAGTGTATTAAATAAAGATTTCGGTGAGATATATAAAATTCTTCGAGGAGGTTCTTTATTAAGTGATAGTATACAAAAATCTAAAGAATTTAGATTTCGAAGGTGTCCAACAGCTAGAAGTCCATATTATGGATTCAGAACTGTTATTGAAAATTAAAAATAAAAGTATATAAATTAATATATTTTTATGTGTCAACTCCAGCTGTAATATATAATTAACTTCAGTAGTATTTTAGTCTTACTATAAAATAATACATTATTACCTCATCTCTCCGTAAAAAAATGAATTATTGCTCTTTTTAGAGAATTTTTTATTGTATTTCTACTCCTTTAAGCTCATTTTTAATACAAAAACCGGCTAGTCGGTTTTTTTATGTTGACGTTGTTCACAAATTAATTACATTGTTATAAGAAATAAAGAAATTCGGAGGATATAATGAAAATCAAACAAATGGTAATTTTCTTTTTTATTTTAACAATACCTTCATTGGTATTTGCATCAGGCAGTACATCTAAATGTGATACAAAATATCCTATTGTACTTGCGCACGGTATGGGCGCTCAGGCAAAAATTGTAAATATTGTTGATTATTGGTGGGGAATAGAGGATGCACTGGAAGATGAGGGTGCTGATGTATATATAACTTCTGTAAATGGAATGGACAGTACAGCTAATAAAGCACAATCTTTTAAACGACAGTTTTTAGATATTATTGCAATTTCCGGGAAAGCTAAAGCTAACATTATTGGTCATTCCCATGGAACTATTTATACAAGGTATGCTATAACAAATCTTGGTCTTTCATCTAAAGTAGCTTCATATACCGGTCTTTCAGGCCCTCATAGAGGAAGTTCCGTTGCTGATACAATTTTTAAAATAGTTCCAAATCAGGGTTGGGCTTTAGTTGGAGCTACTCTTGATGTAGTTTATACTTTTGTTTTTGGAGATAAAAATCCTAATTCTCTTGACAATGGTCTGGAAATGACTAGACCATATATGCAGAACGTTTTTAATAAAAACTGTCCTAATATTTCCGGATTATATTATCAGAGCTATACTTCAAAAATAAAGTATGTCTCGAATAGTTTAATCCTTGAAATCCCATGGTTAATAGCGCTTTATTATGAAGGCGATAATGACGGCTTGGTATCTGTGACATCCGCTAAGTGGGGAAACTTTCGAGGTGTGACTGAAGGCGCATGGTGGGCTGGTGGAGTTGATCATTTAAATATAGTGAATCAGTTTTTCGGAATAACTCCTGGATTTGATGCACCACAATTTTATATTGATATGGTAAGTGATTTAAAAAGCAGAGGTTTTTAATAAATAATTACATATAGATTTTTAAAAATACATCAGGCTGCGTTACTTGCAGCCTGATTTTATTTTATGGGGAGGCTTGGATCAAATATGCAAAAAAATAAAATTATTACTCTGATTATAATTGCAGCACTAGCTGTTATAGCTATCAATGTTGCTGTGAAAATATTTTCACCGAATGAAATGGAATATATTTCAGGCGGGGCAGAGGAGTTTAGTTATGCTGATGTGAGAGAATATTTAAAAAAAGTTGATTTCAGCGGTAGTAAAAGTGGAGAATATTTCAAAGATGATTTAGTTAATAAATATACACTTAAGTTTTTTAAATATCTCCAGGAAACATTTAAAGATATGTCATACGAACAGCATCTTGATGCTGTGAGAAAATATCTTTATGATTCAATGGGAAGCGAGAGAGGAGAAAAACTATTAGAGATATATAAAAAATTTCTTGATTATGAAAACAGACTTGCTGAAGAAATTAATAAAATGAAGGATCTGAATACTACTGATGATTTTCTTAATGTTCTTTCAAAAATGAGAAAAATGCAGGTTGATATCTTTGGTGAAAAAAATGCTGATATAATGTTTGGTGCATCATTAAAATCTCAGGAGTATCCAATAAGAAGAGCAGGAATAATTAATGATAAATCACTCTATGGTAAAGAAAAAGAAGATATGATCAGGAAGCTAAATAAAGAGATGTGGGGAAATGATGGAGAAAATCTGGAAAAAAATAGAAAACCCTACACTCAATATACTGAAAAAATAGAAACTTACTCAAAAGATTTAAGTGAAATGCCAGAGGGAGATAGAGCTCAGAAAATTAAACAGTATCGTGAAGAGGTGTTTTCTTCAGATGTTGTAAAAAGACTGGAAGAAGTTGATAATCTTATGGACTCAGAAAAACAGAAAGAATTGGCATATTTATCTGCACAAAGTGATATAACAAATAACAAAGAACTAAGTGAAAAAGAAAAAAAGGAAAAGATATATAATCTTCAAAATAGTACTTTTGGTGAAGAGGCCGATTCAATAAGAAGAAGAGAGGAGATGGAATCCGGGAAGAATGAATTACTAAATAAATATAAATCTAATTAAGATATTTATTCCTGAAATTTCAGGTGGTAAACTAAAAAAAATATTAAAATTATAAGTGAAAGAAGGATAATCCAATCTCCATATTTTGAATATATAGAAGATATGTTTACGATGCTTATTGATGATATTATTGTATCTCTGGAATTTAATTGTATTGAATTTAATATCTCGCCAGACGGTGAAATAACGGCTGAAATACCGCTATTAGATGAGCGAATTATATAAAATCTATTTTCGATTGCACGTGCAATTATAGAATAAAGCTGCATGTGAGGTTCGTAAGTATTCCCAAACCATGAATCATTTGCAACATTTATTAAAATTCCGGTTCCAAGGTTTTTTATTTTTCTTACATAGTCCGGATAGATTGATTCAAGACATATAGTAAATCCGAAGGTAGTTAATTCTGTTTTATATGCAGGTTTTGATTTGCCTCTTTCAAAAACTGCCGGAGCATCAATGAATTGACCTGTAGATAATCCGGAAAAAGAAGTTTCAGTAAAAGGGAAAAGTATTTTTTTATCATAAATGTAGTTTAATCCGGTACTGCCTGCTGTGAGTATCGAATTATAAATATTTTTCCCATCATTCCGGATTGCTCCGGAAACGAAAATCTGATTAGTTTTTAAGAGCGAAGAGATTCCTGTTAATACTTCCAGATTATATTTATCACTCGAGTTCAATACAGTTTCAGGCCAGACGATTATATCGGCATCACTCATTATCTTCTTAGTCATATTGACATATGTATTAATAATGACGGCAGTATTTTTTTTATCCCACTTATCATTCGATCTAAAATTTCCCTGGATTACTGCGGCTTTAATTTTAGTATTATCGGCGGTGTTAATAATTTCATTAATTTGATGTATTCGTACATTAGAATAAATAACAACGGAAAGTATTATTATGATTATTGAAATTGAGTATTGTATATATTTTTTCTTGAAAAGAACTATTCCTGTAAATAATCCATTTATGAGAACTACAAGAAAAGTGACTCCGTAAATTCCTGAAATATCACTAAGTTGAATAAATTTATTAAATACTTGTGTATAGCCGGCGAAACCCCATGGGATAAAGAACGGTAATACGCTCATCATGTAATCAATTAGTGTCCATAATGAGGCTGCTGCAAGCGGGAAGTATATTCCAGATCTTTCAGACAAAAATTTAAATGAAATGCCATATAGTCCATATATTATTCCATAAGGTAAATATACTGAGATTATTATAAGTGCAGTAGAAAAAAGGGTACTGAGCTCATATTCTGTTATCAGTGCGTTAAATAATGGAGTTGATAAAAAAACTGATAAGGTAATACCCCATATTGAACCTAATATAGCAGCCTTTTTAATTGAAACTGTTTTTGAAAGTGCAAAGTAAAAAGGAGTTAATGATAAAAATGCTGAATATCCATTAGTGTGCGGAGGGAATGAATAGAAATAAATTACTGCAGAGAGAAGGGTTAACGTGTAACCCATAGATTTACCATAAATATTTAAAAGGATTCAGGAGTTTTCCGTGTCTTATAACTGTGTAATGTAGATGTGAACCTGTTGATCTACCAGTTGAACCAACTAATGCGATCTGATCACCTTGATTAACCCATTGTCCTTGTTTAACAAACACTTTTGAACAATGAGCGTAGAATGAAGTATAACCATCTTCATGCTGAATTGTAACAGTATTGCCGAATCCGTCCCGCCATCCAGCAGAGAATACAATCCCACTTCTTACACTTTTTATTGGAGTACCATTTCTTGTGGCAATATCTACACCATTGTGAAATTCGATATTCTCTCCGAAAACAGGATTTACTCGGTCTCCATAGGTTGAGGTATAATATCCTGTATCCAGAGGGTCGATGAATGTCATTTTGTAAGCATATATTTTTTGAATATCATTGTTTACTACCATGGGTTTCTCTTTTTCAAAAAAAACCAGACGTATGTCATCAGGTGAAATTAACCGGAAAATTTTAGGTTTATAGTCTCCTAGAATCTTATTTTTATTTCCCATCAAAGAATGCATTCTTCCAACATCTCTATAATCGTCAAAGGTGAATAATGCACCATTTTTTGAAGGAATTACTATTGTACTGTTTTGTGTTAAATCAAGCCCTTTAAGGTGGGGATTTGCAGATATTATTGTATCAATAGTAATATCAAATTTCTTTCTTAATGACCAGAGAGTTTCTCCGGGTGAAATTTTATATATAGTCAGTTCAACACCGGGGTTGAAGGGGTAATTTTTTATAAATTCTATATAATCATTTTCTGATGTAAATATGGGGAAGCCATCTTTTACAATATATGACTCGGGATTTATTTTAATTTTTTTTGTAAAGAAAAAAGATATTATATTTCCGCTAAGAACAATCAAAAGAAGCGATATTAGAGCAAATATGCTGTATTGTTTGATCTGATTAAGCTGGTATATTGTTGGCATTTTCATCAAGGTTTATCAAGCTCCTTTGCTCTCTTTGCGGCAGTTTCAATTGCATCAATAACTATACCGCTAAAACCAGCTTTTTCGAGAATATGTAATGCTGCTATAGTTGTTCCGCCTGGAGAAGTGACTTTATCTCTAAGCATTATAGGGTTTTCTTTTTTGTCAAGAAACATTTTCGCAGATCCTAAAATAGTCTGACCTGCAAGAATCAGCGCTTCTGATCTTGGAATGCCGAGTTTGACACCTCCATCAGCCATAGCTTGTATAAAAGTAAAAATATATGCTGGACCGCATCCTGAAATGGCAGTGACAGCATTCATATGTTTCTCATCCATAACAAGCACTTCTCCGACAGTGGCGAATATTGATTTTATCTGGTCAATTTCATCAGAAGTAATGTTTTTAGAAGGAGAGAGTACTGTCATTCCGCTTCTCACGTCAACAGGTGTATTCGGCATTGCACGAACTATTCGTTTATCAGCTCCGGCATTATTTTGAAGTGTTTCAATAGATATTCCTGCCGCAATAGAGATAATTATACCATGATAGTTTTTTAATGTGGAGGATATTTTAACTACAATGTCAGGTTTAACAGCAAGTATTAAAATATTTGAATACTTTATGACCTGGTCAATAGAATCAGTAGTTTTTATTCCAGTTTCAGAATTAATGGCTGATAATTTAGATGTGTCAATATCGTGCACCATGATACTGTTTTTAAGTTCACCGGAGGAGATTCCTTTTATTATTGCACTCCCCATATTTCCTGTACCGATAATTCCGATTTGCAAATCTTTTGTACTCATATATAATACCTCTCCCCGAAAATTGCTGAGCCTATTCTAACTAGTGTAGCGCCTTCTTTTATAGCTATTGTGAAATCGCCCGACATACCCATGGATAATTCGGATAGATTTAATTTTAATCTGTTATTTATGGTATCGAGTGTTTTTGCTGTTTCGATAAACGATTTTTGAATTTGAATATGCTCCGTGGTATTCGGTCCAATTGACATTAAGCCTTCAAGTGCCAGATTTTTCATATCTAAAATTGCCTCTGCAATTTCTAATATAACACTGGAATCGGCTCCATGTTTTGTAACTTCATCAGTTGTTTTGAGTTGCAGCAGGATTCTTTGTATTTTACCTTTTTTTTCAGCTTCCGAATTTAATTTCAGTGCTGTTGAGGTTTTATCTATTGAATGAATCAGATCGAATAAAGTGACTGCTTCACGCGCTTTATTCGACTGTAGATTTCCTATCATATGGAGTTCAAAATTTCCGGTAAGCTTAGAGAATTTATCATTTGCTTCCTGTACTTTATTTTCACCAAAAAGTTTTATTCCGGAATCAATTCCTTCCTGAATCAACTGTGCATCAAAAGTTTTGGATACGGCTATAATTTTTATAGAATCAGGATTTCGTCCGCACTTTACTGCGGTATCATTTATTCTATCCTTGATCCGGTTGTAGTTATCAATTATGGTCATAGAAGTTTTTTTATTTTTCCAGTAAATGAGATTGTTTCAGGATCATATGGGTTAAGTTGTAATGCTTTTTCAATAGTTTTTTTTGCTTCAGGTAAATTTCCAATCTGTTGCTGAATCTGAGCAATTCTAAGCCAGGTGCCATAATATGCCGGAGCAATGTCAGCTGCCTTTTTCAGAAGTTTTACTGCTTCCCAGGGATTATGTTCAAATATAAGTTCTGTCATTCGGAGGTATCCCCATATATTATCAGGGAATTCTGTAATCACTCTGTTATAAAAGAAAGATGCTTTTTCAAAATCCAATTCATCGGAAAAGAAATCACCTTGTAAAATATAATTCATCCAGCAATTGCTGCCTGTGGTTTCATCGTGTATTTTAAAATCTGTAGTGGTATAACGCGCTTTTCTGGAAATCTTAGAAGAGTAAGATAGAACATTCTTAATATTTTTTTCGTTATTCTTTTCATCATTAAGGTATAATCCATTTTTTTCAGAATCAAACCAGATATTATCGTTAATCACTTTTCTTTTTAACGAATCTGAATAAATCCCTGTTCCGGGGTAATATGCTACAGGAGAAATTATAACATCATGGGGAAGTGTAACAGATACAATTTTTTTTGTATCTTCAAGATCATTATCTGTTTCTCCTGTCATTCCTGTCATTAAATAAAATGAGAGATAGACTCCTGTCTTTCGGGTAAGTGCTGCTGCATTTTTTATTTTAGCATGAGTTATTTTTTTGTCATAAATTTTGAGCATTCTTTCTGATCCGGATTCAACACCAAACTGAATATGTTCTAAACCGCACTTTTTCATTGCTACCAGCATCTCTTCATCAATGGTGTCAACCCGGGCCTGACAGTTCCACATCATGTAAAGTCTGCTTTCCTGAAGAAGGCGGCAGAATTCAAGTACACGTTTTTTATTAAGAGTAAAATTGTCATCACGAATTGAGAAATATATTATTCCATATTTTTGTCGTATATGCTTGAGTTCTTCAATAATATTTTCCGGGTTTCTGTATGTTACTTTTTTTTCCCAGAAGTTAGGGGAGGAGCAGTATGTGCAGCTGGAAGGGCAGCCTCTTGATGTTATAATATATTTAAACTGTTCATTAGGATTGACTCCAATAGTTTTACCGGAAAAGAGAGATCCATAAGGTATTTTATTTATATCAGAAATTCTTTCAGAGGCAATCACCTTCACCGGATTAAAAAAATTTTTATCTAAAAGCTTTTTGAGAGAGGCTTCACCTTCTCCTTTGATAATAAAATTTATTTCAGGATATCTGGAAATGATCTGATCAGAAAGAAATGTCGGATGCTGGCCTCCGGCAATTATTATTATCCTGTTATTGTTTTTTTTTAACTCTTTTATGTATTTGAAAGATTCAGTTCTATTAAAAGAGAATATTGATACTGCAACGGCATCGGGATTATTACTCAGTGTTAAAGCGGCGCTCTTTGAGAATCCGAACGATGAAAAATTTGCGAGAGTTACTTCATGTCCTTCTTTCTCAAGAAAGGCTGCGATAGAGGTTATCCCGTAGGGCATAAGTGAAAGGTAGTAGTCATTTCTGTCGTTGTAATCACATAGATAGACGCAGAAAATTTTCATTTGCAGTCCGGATTTATTGAGTTAACATATATTGGTGCAATGTGTCCGGATACTTCGGAACCTTCGAAAATTCCTTTTTTGCTGAATTGAGACGGATCATCCTGGTAGACACTATTCCATTCTGTTAAAAACTGTTTTGAAAGAGGTACATATGACCAGTGCCATTTTTCCTCTTTGTATCCATCAGAACGCCCTTCAGTATATGGCTGAGCAAAACCATATGATAAAGCATTCTGTTTCAGCCATTGATAAATAATTTTTCCTTCTCCCTTCTCATAATATTGATTGTTCAGTACATTGATATCGAAGTCAGTTCCCCAGTGATGACGTGAAGTGCCGGGCATTGATGAGTATTCAAGTATTTTGAGAGATCTCTGCATAGGGTCTTTAATCTTTTTAATATCCGGTAATCCGGAAATTTTTCTTTTACCTGTCCATTTCTCTTCCCATATTTTTTTTTGGGAGTAGAAATTTCTTGAGGCACTCTGAATCTGAATTTTAATCTTAGGGTTATCTTTTTTGAAATCGGCAAGCATAAGTTTCAGGGCTTCAACGGTTTCTTTACGCAGATAGATATCATCTGAAAATGGAATTCCGGATTTTTTTAAACTTATGAAATCAGGATGTTTAGCAGGATCAAATCGGCCGGTTACATAATTAAAAACAGGAATCGCCTGGATTCCTGTTTCTTTGCTGATTCCATTTAAATCCGACATTAGAATTACAAGTATCGGTAATGTGAATTTTATTAAAGTTTTAAACAAATTTGCTCTGTTCAGATTGAAATCAATGTCCCATCTGGCTGGTTGCTGGAGGATATGTACCTTTTTTTCTTCGGTAAATTGCAATGCCGAATCTGATACAGCCGGAGACACATACAAATGCTACAATTATACTGGCTATTACTATAGTGTTTCTAACCAGCAGATGATATTCTCTCATGAAATCTATAATTGCCTTATCCATCGGATACCCCTTTGAAGATTTTAAATTTAATTAATGTTATCGTTTAATGTATTAATGTCAATATTAATTCATAATATTTTATTTAAAATTAAATAATCAGGAATAAACCGGTTTAAAAAAATACACAGTTGAGGATTTTAATCGGTTACTGTTTTAAGTTATATCGAATGTTTTTTCTAAATTATAAATTTATAGTTGAAATTCAAAATGAATATAATAATTCAAATTTGAATTATTAAACTAATGCTAAAATCTAATAGTGAAAAAGTTCTCAGGAAAATTCTTCACTATTAGATCTATTGTGCAGCGCAATGTCAGATAAAAGTTTTTTTTATAAGAGTATATTTCTGCAATAAGTAAACAGTTTGGTTATTCTGTCAGGTGTATATAAGTCTTTTCAGGGGTTCAGATGTCTAATTATATCATTGTAAACAACAAAAGAAACTGGCAGTTTAACATTCCCGGAGTGGAGGTAATTTCCGCAAGGGATTATCTACTTGAGGATGAATTCATAAGAATGAGAGGAGCGCGGATTTTTAATCTTTGCCGGTCCTACCGGTATCAATCGATCGGTTACTATGTATCACTTCTTGCCTCAGCCAGAGGTCATAAAGCCTTCCCTAATGTTAACACTATTCAGGAGATGAAAACTCCCTATGTCATCCGGGTTCTTGCCGAGGATCTTGATAAAAGCATTCAGAGGAGTCTGGCCCATATTCAGTCGGATACATTTGTTTTGAGTATTTATTTCGGGAAAAATATTTTCAAAAGATATGACAGGTTATGTCTGCAGATTTATAATCTTTTTCAGGCACCACTTATAAGAGTTTTCTTTTCGAGAAAAGGGGTCAGGTGGAAGATTCAGAATATACAGCTTATATCTGCCAATGATATACCTGAAGAACATCACAATAGCGTAATTGATTTCGCAACACAGTATTTTTCAAGAGCAATTTCTAGAAAGAAACGGAGACCCGCAGCACCATATGATTTAGCCATACTTGTAAATTATGATGAACCTACTCCGCCATCGAATAAAAAAGCGATTGAAAAATTTATTAAAGCAGGTGAGAAGACAGGCTTCAATGTTGAGTTGATTGACAAAGATGATCTTCACCGCATAGCGGAGTTTGATGCGCTTTTTATCAGAGAGACAACAAGTGTTAATCACTATACATTCCGTTTTGCTCAACGTGCAGCGGCTGAAGGGCTCGTAGTGATGGATGATCCAGACTCAATTATAAAATGTACGAATAAAGTGTATCTTGCAGAGCTTCTGACTCACTATAGAATTCCAGCGCCAAAGACAGTCGTAATAAGCCGGGATACTCTAGAGCTTGTACTTGGTAATATGGAACTTCCACTAATTCTTAAACAGCCTGATAGTTCATATTCGCAGGGTGTAGTAAAAGTTGAAACCAGAGGGGAGTATTTTGTAAAAGTAAACTCTCTCCTTGAAAAGTCGGATCTAATTATTGCTCAGGAATTTATTAAAACAGAGTATGACTGGCGGGTAGGCATAATTGATGGTTATCCTTTATATGTATGTAAATATTATATGGCTGAAGATCACTGGCAGATTGTGAACTGGTCTAAGAATAAAAAATCTAACAAACATACCGGAAAGGGTGAAACTCTAAACGTAAATGATGTTCCAAAAAAAATAATTAAAACAGCAGTTAAAGTTGCCGGTTATATAGGTCGCGGTTTTTACGGAGTTGATCTGAAAGTAATCGGGAATAAATGCTATGTTATTGAGGTTAACGATAATCCCAGCATCGATTTTGGAGTTGAGGACAAAGTATTAAAAGATGAACTTTATAACACCGTTATGAAAATTTTCTACGAAAAGGTTAAATTGATGAAGGAAGATTCATTGAATTAGAGCAAAGTATTATTTTGCCATATATTTTGATTTTTCTGATTCATCAAGTTTTTCTATTGAATATCTCAGCATAGTCCGCGGCATCACTTTGTGGTGTTTATCGAGAAAACTTCTGAGAACTGAGAGATCCATCTTGCCCGCTTCTCTAAGCATCCATCCGGTAGCTTTGTGGATCAGGTCGTGTTTATGATTTAGAAGCATTTCAGAGAATGCAATAATCTCGCCGAAGTCGTTTCTTTTAATGAAATAGTATGTACTAACTACTGCAATTCGCTGCTCCCATAAACTTCTGCTTTTTGCGAGTTGGTAGAGTTTCTTTCTATCTCTGGTGAAGTAGTAGTTACCAATTATCTGATGTGCAGATAGATCAACGAGATCCCAATTATTTATTCTGGAAGTTTTGCTTAGATAGAATTCAACAATATTTTTCTTTAATGAGTCATCCGACTTTAAATATTTTTCTATAAGAATAAGAAGTGCCGTTAATCTGCATTCATGTATAGGGTCATCGAGAAGTTTTTCAATTTCAGAGATATCTGTGTCGGGGAATTGTTTTGCAATTTTTCTCTGATCGGGAACTGTGATACCGATAAAAACATCTCCCTCTCCATATTGACCTTTTCCTGTTTTAAAGAAACCGGCAAGCTGTTTAGCTTTATCTTTATCAGCAATTTTTTTTAATTCTTTTTTTATGGTATCAGCTTTATGCATCCGGGTTATTTCACCATCTCTTCAATTATTTCTTTTGCAGATTTAATATCATGTATCAGGGCACTTATCTGCCCGGCACCGGCGGGTACCAGGTCGAAATCTGCTGAGTTCCACGCCTTAGATGCGTTTGAAAGTCTGAATTCTCTGCGGGTATCAAAATCCGGAGAATTGAGTTTTTCACGTAACTCGGGGGTAATAATCGCTCTCATCATCAGATTCTCAACGGGAAGGAGATCTGTTCCGCCATCTTCACAGTTCACTATCTGATCTTTCCATCTCTGCTGGGCCGGACTTTCACTGCATGCTAGAAATCGTGTTCCTATTTGTACACCTTCTGCACCAAGCGCAAAGGCTGCTCTGTATCCTCTTGAATCGGCTATTCCTCCTGCGGCAACAACTGGAATTGTAACACTGTCAGCTATAAGCGGAACAAGTACCATTGTTGAAGATTCAGGTCCGGTTGACCTCAGTCCTCCAGCCTCTGAGCCTGCTGCTATTATTCCGTCAGCCCCTGCTTTTTCCGCACTTACTGCATGTTTAACAGATAACAATACGTGTAGTCCCTTCATCCCCAGTTCATGGAGTAGAGGATATATTTTTCCCGGAAATCCGACTGAGGTAGTAACTGTTCTGACGCCGGACTCGGCCAGTAGAGGAAGAATTTTTTCATTGAGCGGATTGATTATCATAATATTCGCTCCGAAAGGTTTGTCTGTCAGTTTTTTTACTTCAAGCAATAGTCTTTTTATTTCATCTATATCGGAGGAGAAACCAAGAGCGAGCATTCCAAAACCACCGGCGTTACTGATTGCTGCAATAAGTTCAGGACTGTTCATTGCGCCAATTGGTCCCTGTATAATCGGATATTTGGTTTTCAGCATTTCATTCAAATTTGACATTGGGTTCTCCATGATTTTTAAAAGTGTAGAATTGTATTTGAAAAGTAATCAATCGCGGATAGTATGCAACAAATTTCATACCAGTCAATTATATTTTTTATTTTTTAAGGAATCATCAAGTTATTATAAAAACTCTGTTTAATTCCTTGACTCTTTATTTATTCAATGTTACTGTAGTTAAACCTCAGAGAGCAATAATACAATATGCCTGGTGAGCTAAATATAATAAATGAAATAGCAGATTCAGTTGATGATCTTTTTACAAAAGAGATCAGCTCTACCTCTTTGCGGATTAAATTTTTAAAAAGAGAGATTGAAAAAACGCTGATACTAAATCATGACTGCGGAAAGGAGCAGTTGGAGTTTCTTCTACGAAGATTATGAATGATTTTTTGATGATAATATTTAAAACTGCAGTTTTTCTCATTTCATATTTTATCGTTTCAAAGTATGCTTTCAATTATTTTAAAAAGCGGAATCCTGCATCAGAATTCTGGGATGTTGAAATTATTGCAGTTTCTGTCGTTTCAGCAGTTATTATTACATCAGCAGCAAAATTTTTAATTAAACTTTTTATTTGATTTGGATTTGTAATTGATTATATTGGATTTGTAAGTGGAGGCATCAAATGGCTGTACAGAATATTTCAGGGGCCGATATTGTTTCAACAAATTTTACACCGGAATATACACCAAAGAATGAACAGATTCCAACTGATCAGACACGAGGTGTGAGAAGTGAACGTCCGGTTGAAGAGAATAAAGGGCAGAAGATCGATTCAGTTGCCTGATAATGATCGCTGATTTTTATTTTTTTTTAAATCCGAGTTCTCTGATAAACCGTGGTAGTACTTCGGTTCCTGTTTTGTAATACAAAAGGTGAATCTCACTTTTTGCTCTAGTTAAAGCTACATAGAAAAGTCTTCTCTCTTCTTCAAGATCAGTTGCCCTATCGGGAATAATTTTGTCCGATATTCCTGCAATTATTACAATATCAAATTCAAGCCCTTTAGATCCATGCATAGTCATAAATTCTATGCGTCTTCCTGAGTTATTAACTTCAAAATTATTTTTCAAAAATTCACCCTGATAATTATTTCTGTAGAGTACTGCAATGGAGAAGTTTATATCAGATAAACTGATTATTTTATTTAATATTTCAGATTCATTATGCATATCTGTAATGTTGTAGAATTTTACTTTTCCACCTTTTCCTTTGTTGGATGAAATTTTTTTTGATGTTCTGAATTTGTTAAGTTTTATAAATTTATTTGAAAGAGTTATAATTTCTTTTTTTGATCTGTAATTTATTGTAAGTTTATAGATGGATATTTGCGGAAAGAACTTTTTTGCGTTGATAATATACTCAACCCTGCTGTGACGGAATTTGTAGATGCTCTGGAAGTCGTCTCCAACCATGAAAAGATTTTTTTTGTCATCGGAAAGGAGAAGAGTCAGTAGTCTAAAATTGTTTTCCGAGGTATCCTGAAACTCATCAATAAAAATAAATTTAAATTTTTCTGTGATTTCATATTTTATATTAGAATATGCTTCTATCAGTTCTGATGCGTGATTTATCATATCTTCAAATTCGATCATCATTTTTTCTCTTTTGTATGAGTCGTAGAGATTTTTAATATTCATGATCTCATTGAATAAAGCAGCCGATTTTAATTTACGGATAATCTGTTCATCGAGATTATTTATGTTTTCAGATAGTTTGATAACTGTAGCGGCAGGGAGTCCCAGAAATTTTTCACGCCTATTCATAATAAGTTCCTTCATAATGTCAGCTTTTTCTTCAGGGTCAATTACGGAGGGAAACGAGTCTATTCCTCTGTAGTTAAGGTAGGATTTCTGATTTTCTTTGAGAAGTTGCAAGGAGAATGAATGAAATGTGCCTGCAAAACCAGGTTTAAAATCAAAATTCAGTTCTGAAGATAGTCTTGTTCGTATTTCCTCAGCCGCCATTTTGCTGAAAGTTAGTATAAGAATCTCTTCGGGTTTAACAATTGATTGCTCTATTATATTTTTTATTTTAGTAATCATTGTGCTTGTTTTACCGGTGCCTGCTCCGGCAATTACAAGGCTGATTCCGCAATCTGCTTTTGAAGCAGCAATCTGTTCATGGTTTAATACTCTCATACTATATATACGATGCGGAGATGCGGATGAGTAAAATTTTTTTAATTATTACTTTTTTTCTGGAAGTTTTTTTGTTGTTAAAAATACAGAGGAAGTTAGCCTGCTATTAATCTTATAAAATATCCAAGAGGCTTACAATGGGATTCTTCAGATCAACAGGGATTAAAGAGTATAAAGCTATTGCTGCAAAGAACAACGGCAAAACAGCGATACTACTTGAAACAAGAAACGGGAAGGGATCACCGGAAACCAGACTGGTAATGATTGTGAAAACTCCCAGGCAGTACACAATAAAGATGCATGAACTTATGGTTTTTTTCGAAAAAGCATTTGATGCAAAATTTCCCGTGAAGAATGAATTTACATATTGTAAATATCGTCCAATTGATGAAGAGTTTGAACTTAATGAGGATTTCATAAAGCTGAAAAGCACAGGTGAAGAGATCCGGATAAAAAAAGTTCCATACTATGCAGGTCTTCTTGACAGGTAGAGGCTAACTGAAGTTACAGTCCTCTCATTTTATCTGATTTTATAAGTTTTTCATCCCTTGTGTCCAGCACATGATTTACTGTATCCAGCATTTTCTGTTTATCTCTTTGAAGTGTGCCGTTTACCGGCAGATAGTTTGATGCATGGACACCGACGAATTTAAGATCATCGATAGTAATGTTTTCAAAAATAATTTTCATCTCTTCAAGAGTTTCAAAAGGATCGAGCAGTTGAAACTCGCCTTTTTGTATCTGGTTGAATAATACAGTTCCGGGAACCGGTGTAACTGTCAGTGCGGCGAGATACTTTGGTTTCATTTCATTTGTTATTTTTGCTGTGGCAAGAGCATGTTCTTTTGATCGTTCACCCTTTCCGGCAATTCCAAGAAGTATCATTGATGAGAGATTCATGCCTGCATTGTTCAGGTTTAATCCTGCCTGAAGCATCTCCGCGTAACCGGCACCCTTGTTTATTTCATGAAGCAGTTTATCGTCACCAGTTTCGACCCCAAGATATGCCTTGGTGAGACCTGCAGCTCTTAGAGCTGAAAGTTCTGAGATGCTTTTTTTCAGTACACTTACCGGGCCGACATAGGATCCTACATGGCGAAGAGAAGGGAAGGTCTTTTTGAGTTCTGCAAGTATTTCAAGGAGAATATCAGTCGGTATGTCAATTGCATCACCATCGCAGAGAAATATTTTTTCAAGATCTCCGTAGTGTTGTTTAGCCATACGGATGTCCTCTTTAATATCAGCGAGAGATCTAACTCTGTACTTCTTATCTTTATACATTCCGCAGAAAGTACACTTGTTGTGTGAGCATCCCACTGTGCACTGGAGTAGATAGCTCTCTGCTTCGCTGAATGGTCTGAATATATTTCCTTCATATCGCATCGAATAAAACCTCAGGAAAATCGTATAAGGAAAACACCTGCAATTATCAGGAGTATTCCGCAAATTTTGTAGATGTTAACCGGTTGTATCTGATATCCGGCAAGGCCGTAATGATCAAGGATAAGGGAAGTGATCATCTGTCCCGCCATTATTAGAGCAAGCATCGAGACAGCACCGACTTTGTTGACTAAAATTACGCAGGAAGCTACATAGAAAGCTCCGAAAATTCCCCCGGTCCATATCCACCAGGGTGCTCCGGCAAATGCTCCGGAAGCGGGTAGGGGAGTTCTTGTTGCAATAGCGAATATAATCAGAGTAGTGGTGCCAGTAAGAAAAGAAATGATCGATGCCATTACCGGGGATCCGCTGAAAAAACTTAAACGTGAATTTATTCCTGCCTGTAGAGGAACAGTCGCTCCAGCAAGGAATGCCATTACAGTGTATATCATAAAATATTTGAGCATATTATCTCTCTTCTCTGAAATATGAAATGCCAAGACTTGCAGGAGATGATCCTGAGTGTGATTTTCTTACTGAAACAAGAATAAGAATTACAATTGTAACAATGTACGGCAGGAGATCAATTATATATTGCGAAATATTAAAATCGAATTTCTGAATTCTAAATCCGATAATATCCAGGCCGCCGAATAAAAAGGCTCCCATCATAACTCTGTACGGATTCCATTTACAGAATATAACCAGTGCAACGGCAATCCATCCTCTGCCGGCGGTGACGTTTTCCTGCCATGAAGGAATATACACTAGCGAGAGATAGGCTCCGGCAAGTCCGCAAAGCAGACCACCGATTAACACATGGATATATTTATATAGTGAAACGTTTATTCCAGCCGCATCAGCCGCTGCTGTGTTTTCTCCAACTGCGCGGAGATTGAGACCGATTTGTGTCCGGTAAATGTAGAGTCCGGCAAGTATAGTAAGTATATATCCTAAATAGACAAGAATACCCTGGTTAAAGAAAATCTGGCCTAGTACCGGGATATCCCCAAGCAAAGGAATTTTAAAATCAGCAAAAAAAAGTTTCATATCAGGAGGGACTATCTCTCCCATAAGTCCCTGTCCCATAAAACTTGCAAAACCTGTTCCGAATATTGTCAGAGTTAAACCTGCAACTACCTGGTTTGCCCGTAGAGTAACTGTTAGTACTGCATAAATAAATGCGCCTAGTCCACCTGCAGCCATTGCACCGAGAAGTGCAAGGTATGGATTTCCAGAAACAATTGCTGTTTTAAAACCTATAACAGCACCCATGAGCATCATCCCTTCTACTCCAAGATTAAGCTGTCCCGATTTTTCAGTAATCAGTTCGCCGAGTATTGCATATAGAAGGGGTGTCCCTGCAACAACTGCAGCTGTAAAAAAAGATATATCCATTACTGCTCAGCCTCCGGCTTATTTTGTTTAATTATGGAGATTTTATATTTTATGAAAAACTCACTGCCCAGTACAAAGAAAAGGATCATCCCCTGCAGTATCTGTGCAGCAGATTGAGGTATCTGGAACGACATTTGTATAAAAGTTCCACCTTGAATCATAGCTGCAAAAAGGATACATACTACAGCGATAACAGGCGCACGTAGTGAAGAAAGCCAGCTTGTTATAATTGCAGTGTAACCGACACCGCGGGTTATTTCAACGGATAAAGTTTTGTTAACGCCGGAAGCTTCAATCATACCCGCCAGACCGCAGAGACCGCCGCTTATAAAAATTGTATAAATAATTATAAGTTTAACATTCATTCCCGCATAACGGCCTGTATTTTCACTTTCACCGACAACGTTTATTTCATATCCTCTTTTTGTATGATTGACAAATATATGAAGAATTATAATAAACATTACTGCAATTATCCAGCCTATGTGAAGACCGAAAAACTCCGGCAATACAGCATTCCCTGTAAAACCCGGGATCTTGGGAAATCCAAGCGCTCCTGGATCTTTCCATGGTCCATACTGAAGATACGTCAGCCATTTGAGGGCGATGTAGTTCATCATAAGTGTAAAAATAGTTTCATTCGTTCTGAATGTAGCACGGAAATATGCCGGTATTGCTCCCCATATACCTCCGCAGATTATCGATGTTATTCCCATCAAGGGGAGAAGTATGTAAGAAGGAAAGTTCTGAAAGTTGAGAGCACAAAATGTTGCTCCGAATGCGCCCATCATAATCTGACCTTCTGCTCCGATATTCCAGAACTTAAGTCTGAAAGCCAGTGAAATTCCAAGTGATGCAATTATCAGCGGAATAGCTTTGCGAATAGTTTCTGTTATGCGGTATCCGGATCCGAAAGCTCCTTCAATCATTGATATATATACAGAGATTGGATTGTGCCCAAGCAGCATTATGAAAATTGCAACAGTACAAAGAGCTAGTATAATGGCCGATGCTCTTATCAAAAGCGCTTCCCTGGCGGAACAGTCAGTTCTTGAAGACATTCTTAACATTCATTACCTCCAAGCATCATGAATCCAATTTCCTCTTTAGTGGAACTGGATGCGTCAACTGTTCCGATTACTCTTCCTTCGAATAGAACCATTATTCTATCACATAGACTTAATAGAACATTAAGATCCTCTCCGACGTAAATAACTCCTACTCCCTTAGTTTTCTGTCTGTTCAGTTCATCGTAAATCATGTGTGATGAACCAATGTCCAGTCCTCTCGTAGGATAAGCTGTAACCAGAAAATCGGGGTTGGCATCAATCTCTCTCCCTAAAAGAACCTTCTGAATATTCCCACCTGACAGCTGGTTAACGGGATGGTTTATTCCCGGTGTCTGGACATTGAGCATTTTAACAATATGCTCAGCCCGTATTCTGGCCGGTTCCCTGTCGAGGAAGATACTTTTTTGAAGATAGTAATCTTTCATTATAACGTTATCAACTATGTCCATGGATGGTACAAGTCCCATTCCCAGACGGTCTTCAGGGATAAAACTGATTCTCAGACCCCGTTCGAAAATTGCCCGCGGTGTGAGGTGCGAAATATTCTCTCCTCTGAAAAGGATTTCGCCTCTCTTCCTTCTTTCAAGTCCCTGAATGCTTTCGCATAACTCCTTCTGTCCGCTTCCTGCGACACCGGCAATTCCAAGGATTTCACCGGCTTTAACATCGAAGGATATATTATTCAGTTTTTTTATTCCATCACGGTCATAAAGGGAGAGATCTTTAACCTCGAGCATAATTTCATCTTTTAAAATAGGAGGCCGTTCTATTGAGAGATCAACAGCTTTGCCAACCATCATTGCAGTAAGTTCCTTCGGATTAGTTTCATTTGTATTAACCGTCCCGGCCACTTCGCCGCGGCGGAGTACTGTTACTCTGTCGCTGATCTCCATAACTTCCTGCAGCTTATGTGTTATTATTATTACTGCGCAACCCTGTTCTTTCATTGTCCGGAGTATTCTGAAAAGCTTTTCGGTTTCCTGCGGAGTAAGAACTGCTGTAGGTTCGTCAAGAATAAGAATGTCGGCGCCGCGATAGAGAACTTTAAGTATTTCAACACTTTGTTTCTCCCCGACGGACATATCGAATATATACTTATCAGGATCAGTTTTGAAACCGTATTTTTCAGATATTGAATTTATTGATTTTTTCAGTCTACTCCGGTGTATAATAAAAGAATGCTTTTGTCCTATTATTATATTTTCTGCTGCGGTCATAACTTCTATAAGTTTGAAATGCTGGTGAATCATTCCTATACCTGAGTCAATAGAATCACCTGGGGATGAAAATCTTAATTTTCTGTCATGCACAAATATCTCGCCGGAATCGGGAGTATAGACTCCCGAAAGCATATTGACAAGAGTGCTTTTCCCTGCACCGTTTTCACCAAGGAGTGCATAAATCTCTCCATGGTTGACGCTGAATGATATATTATCATTGGCCTTTATATCACCAAAAGATTTGGAGATGTTAACCATTTTTACTGCTGTCTTGCCGGTAATGGTATTTTCCTCTTTCTGAAAGTTTATATTAAATCATAAACAGGATTTTCGTATTAAACAGATTGTAAATAAAAAAACCGGCGTAAAAATTAATTTTTCGCCGGTTTTTAGAAATTATATGCAGTTATAAAAATCCGATTTTAACAGGATTAGAGGCGTTAACCCCATAAAAACCCGTATGAAGCGGATTACTTACTTTTTGTTTTCCCCACAACACCTTCAACAAACCAGTCGCATGAAAGCTGATCTTTGTCAGCAAGAGCAGATCCTGCCGGAACTTTTACTGTTCCCTTCTGATCTTTTATTGGTCCAGAGAATACATTGAAAGTGCCATCAAGAATTTTCTTTTTAACTTCATTTATTTTGGCTTCTGCTCCATCAGGTGCATTTTTTGTCAAAGGGGCGAGTCTTACTATGTCGGCATTCATACCTTCCCAGTAGTCTGCAGCTTTCCATGTTCCTGCCAGTACTTTTTTTACTTCGGCGATGTAATATGGTCCCCAGTTCCAAACAGGAGCAGTCATGTACGCTTTTGGCGCCATTTTTGCCATGTCAGAGTTATATCCGATAGAGAATACACCGCGCTCTTCTGCAGCCTGCTGAGGGCCTGCTGTATCCTGATGCTGAGCAATGACATCACATTTCTCATCAAGAAGAGCCTTTGCAGCTTCTTTCTCCTTTGCAGGGTCATACCATGTATGAGTCCATCTTACATGAACTTCAACTTTAGGATTAACTGATTTTGCACCAAGAGTAAAAGCATTAATTCCTCTTACAACTTCAGGAATTTCAAAAGCTGCAACATATCCTATTTTATTTGTTTTTGTTTTCATACCAGCAACAATACCGGAAAGATATCGGGGCTGTTCAATCCTTCCAAAATATGTAGAGAGATTTTCACCCATCTTATATCCGGAACAATGCAGAAATTTTACATTAGGGAACTCTTTCGCCATTTCAACCACATAGTCCATATATCCGAAACTTGTTGCTGCAATTATTGTAGCACCCTGATCAATCATGCTTCTAATTACATCTTTAACTTCGGCTCCTTCAGGAACTGTTTCCTTAAAAATAGTTCTGATGCCGGTTTCCTTTTCAACAGATAATCTTCCCTGGTTATGGGCGTATGTCCATCCGCCGTCACCTATCGGGCCTACATATATAAAGCCCATAACTACTTCTTTACCATCAATCGTTTTCTTTTCTTTCTTTCCGCAACTGAAAGTTACTAATACAGATAAAACAAGAATCAGAAACAATGTAAATTTTTTCATGTCACTCTCCCTCTACTTTTTTATTTATTGCATACTCTGTGGAGTATTTAGCTTTTTTTTATAGACCGCTCTTTGGAGGATTAATACAAATTCGTTCATATATAAATGTACTAATCCATGAATTGTATTTTATTTCCGGTCATGCTCTCAATGGTTACAAGAGATTCAATTCTATATTTCATATCCCTAAGGAGTTTTCCGCCATTCTGAAATCCCTTTTCAATTACTATTCCTATCCCGTCGACCTTAGCTCCTCCCTGTTCAGCAATACTTATAAGAGCACGGGATGCACTGCCGTTTGCAAGAAAATCATCAATGATTAGTATATGATCACCTTTTTGTATATACTTAGAAGAGACTGAAATTTCATAATCACTATTTTTAGTATAGGAGTGTACAGTCGCACTATAAGTATTTTCAATTAGTGTCGAGGGTTTATTTTTTTTAGCGAAAACTACAGGTATAGAAAGTTTTAAACCAGTCATGACTGCAGGTGCTATTCCCGATGATTCTACTGTAAGAATTTTATTAAATTTTAAATCTGAAAACCGTGAGATAAACTCGGCTGCAATCTCATTGATGAGAACCGGATCAATCTGATGATTAAGAAATGAATCAACGCGTAAAACCTGGTCAGTGATTATTTCACCATCTTTTAAAATTCTATTTTTAAGAAGTTTCATTTATCACCGCTGGAGTTTAAGTATTAAAACATAAAATACTATAAGGTTTAATAATGTCAATTCTAAAAGTATGTATTGTCTGTATCAATGCAACAGTGTAAAAACCCGGGTTATGCTGTTCCTGAAGAAATTCGGGTACGGCGATGGCAGTTAAATAAAGTTTACAAATGCACTTTATTTAACTTTTGAGATAAAAATAGAAACTTATTCTTTCTTTCTTCGATACCAGTTTTCACCTTTATAAAGATTATCAGCACAGTCCGGACATAAACTGTGAGAAAAACGGATTATGGAATGTTCACTAAAAAATGAATCCACCGAATCCCAATATCCTTTATCGTCCCTGATCTTTTTGCAGCTTGAGCAAATTGGAAGAATACTTTCGAGTTTCTGAACTCTACGTCCGAGCGTCATGATAAATAATATAAGCAGACCAAGAAGAATTGAAAAAGCTGATCCTCCTGCAATATATTTTATCGAAGTGTGATCGCTATAACCCCAGCCTTTTTCCGGGATCGCAGCAAGCTGCCAGGAGCCATTGGGGAATTTCACATTCAGTACAACAGGATCATCCCGGTAAATGTTGCTGCTTCCTAACATGTAATCACTTTGTGTACCATCATCATTAATTCTACAAAGTGATAAATTAAGTCCAAATGAACCGTTATATAATCCTGTTTCTTTGAAGATGATATCCTGCATAAGAACTATACTGGCCTGTCCCCAATATTTTTTATTTTCATCTGTGCCGGTATAAATCGGAATACGATTGATCGTTCCGATTCCACCCTGTACAAGATTTACATTTACAAGCACTTCTATTTTTCCGGTTTTCATTACATTGAGCACTGAATCTCTCTGGGACGGTATTTTTGACAGGTCAACTCCGATTGCCTTTCTATTCGATTCAAGCGGGTATGCATATATAATTGTTGTTCCTTTTAAAATTGATATATTACGTATCATTGGATCATTTGAGATTAGACGTCTTGAATAAGCTTCAAATTCATTTGCAGTCATATCCGGTTTGACTGAAATATATGAAGCGAGTCCCTGTCCAAGAAGAAGCCGCAAATTAAGAGCACCTTCAATGTTTGATCTGATTATTCCAAGATTACTGAGTGAAGTCAATTTCTCATCCTGTATACTTGCCTTATGAGTTGTAATCCCTGTCAGTAAAGATATTGCAAGAAGGAAGAGTACTAAAATAGCTGTTATAATTGAAGGGATAACAGGTAAATTTAATATATTAATAATTTTGTCCGTTGCCGGAGAAATATTTTTCATGGATTTTAATCCTGTTTAAAAGAGATATTTATATATTAACAAAATCTTAAGAAGGGATCAAGTCTGATATAAAAAAGTAAGGTTAAGTTTCTGATATGCAATTATACAAAAATTAAATGAAAAGTAGTTGAAAATTATTCCTGATTACACAATTTATTAAAATGTATAAAATATCCGGAAGAGAAAATGAACATAATGAAAAGCAGTGAAACTCTGGTCGCACAGTGTATTATAAAAAATAAAAATTTACTTCTTCGTCCGATGTTCGGCAATGAGAGTTTATTGCTACATGATAAATATTTAAAAGGAATGAATGAAGGTGATATAATATTTATAACCGGTTCAGATGCCGATGATATGCCGGCAAATAAACTCTATAAAAAAAATACAATTCTCAACAGATATTTTATAGAGTTTGAGAGGGCCGGTATCAATCCATTTTTCTCAGATGAGATTATGAGAGAGGTTGAGCAGATTATTGCCAACCCGGGATTGGACGATCCGCAGCTTGTTGATTTCACCTCACTCCCTTTTGTCACAATTGATAATGATGGTTCAAGGGATCTTGATCAGGCGGTATATATTGAGAAAACAGATTCAGGTTATATCATTTATTATGGAATTGCAGATGCTTCATTTTATGTAAAACCGGGTTCCGCTCTTTTCAGGGAGAGTATCAGACGCGGTGCGAGTTATTATCTTCCAGGTTTTTCTGTACCCATGCTCCCTTCAGGATTGTCAGAGGGAATTATTTCACTCAATGAAAGAGTATTGAGGAGGTCACTGGTTTTTATTATTCAGATTAACTGTTCAGGAGAGATAATCTCTGAAAAAATTCTAAGATGTAAAATTTTAAGCAGAGCAAAGCTTTCATATTCCGGAGTCCAGAATTTTTACAATTGCATTGAAAACAGTTCTCTTGATAAAAAAGAATATACTCAATCATTGATCTATCTGCAGGAAGCAGGAAGAATACTCGCCCAAAACGGAATTAAAAGAGGTGTTGTAAACTTCGATCGTTTTGAGAACTCAATAAGTATAAGTGCCGACGGAAGTAAATTTGAATTTATTGAAACAGAAAGAGATGACACCGGAAGGTGGAATGAACAGATCTCTCTTATTTGCAATATGGCTGGAGCCTCGATGCTTGCACCTGAAAAAAACGGAAATGATCTTCATATACATCCGGTGTTCAGAGTACATGAAGCTCCCGATGAATCGAGCCTGCACAGACTGGAAAAGGTAATCAATTCAATCGTGCAGATACATTCACTGGATACTTGCTGGATATGGAGGAGGGGAGAGGAGACTCCGGGAGAGTACCTGTCCCGACTTCCAAGATCCGGCAATGAAAAAAGAATAACCGAAACAATAGAGAGACAGATTCTGATCACCAACCAGAAATCTTTTTTTTCAGAAAATCCTGGCCAGCACTTTGCGCTTAAAGTGAATTTATATGGAAGATTTTCATCTCCCATGAGAGAGATTGTGGGGATATACTCTCATAGAGAACTGCTTGAAAAAACAGGATTAGAGAAACCCGATGCTAATGAAGATGAACTGCTGATTCGTGAACAGATAATTAATTCCGCCAACAGGGCAAAGGAAACTCAGAAATCAATTGACCGTTTCGTAAATGGTCTTCTCCTTGAATCGGTGTTTAACTCTGAATTAAATATGAGTTTGAGTGAGAGGCCGACGCATCCCGGAACTATATTGGGGATGAAGGAAACAAGAATGTATGTCCTTGTCGATTCCCCAAGACTTGAGATCAAAGTCTATAACGAAGATATAGAGGAAGTTTCGGGATCTAAAATTCAGCTTTACGATAATTTTATTGAACTGAATACAGGTTCTTCTGACACAAAAATATATAAAGCGGGTGAAGTAATACAGCTTCGGCTTTTATCCTTTGATGAAAAAGGTAAGTGGCATTTTATCCCGGCAGATATCTAAAACTCAAACTTTTAGAGTAACGAGTGTAGCCCCCCAGTTGCTGGAGTCATCACTAAAAATAATTACTGAAGGGTGATTTTTTAAAATTTCATGGATCTGTCTTTTTTTTACAGACTTACCCTTTCCATGAACAATTCGCACAGTTTTATATTTTTCTTTCACTGCATTTTCCAGAAACTGCTCTATCAGCATTGCAGTATCTGAAGGGTGAAAGTGATGTAAATCTATCTCTCTACCGGAAAATATATCAGAAATATCACTATCGGGTTTTACTGATGATAAATTTTTTAATCTGAATTCTCTGGCTTTTTCTGACCATGGGCTTTTACTATTCTTTTCCAGTTTTGAATAAATACATCCGCAGTAATTCTGCCTGTAAAAGTTGTTCAGTTTTGAAATTTCTACTGATTTTTTTACACCGTCATTTTTTTTGAAATCCGCGGAATAAAAAGCAATTCCATATTTTTTTGAGAGATTTTCACCTATCTCATTAATCTTTGAAGCATTTTTATGGGGGCTTATTGAGAGTGTAGTTGCTACAATATCAAATTTAAGAGCTATTGCTTTTTTAAAAGTATTCTCGAGTCTAATCTCGTAACATTTCCAGCAGCGTTCAGATCCCTCTCCATAGAATCGGAAATCTCTTACTTCTTTTACCCATTTTTTTGTATCTGGAATTTCTGTTATAAGCTGGAAACCCTTCAGCCTGCTGAAGGATTCGAGTTCTGCATAACGAATCCTATACTCCTCAGCAGGCATAATATTAGGGTTGGAAAAATATGCGGTAACTACGAACTCATCTTTAAGCAGCTCATAGACATACCCCATGCATGGTGCACAGCACGTATGAAGTAATAATTTTTTTAAACTCACTTTCTATTTCAGATACTTATCAAGAAAATTTGACAACTCTCTGGCTTTTTTTGGTTCTGCTTTGCTGTCCAGCCATAATAAGAACTTAGGTTTAACCTGATTTTTTGTTTCTGAACAGTATTCATGATGCAATGTATACTTAGTTATGTCGTATTTAACAGTATTAAATACTTCTTCAGCTTTACATAGATTTTCCGGTGTTGAACCAATTATTTGACAGATTTTAACAATAATCTCATGCTTGTCTATCTCTCTGAGTTCATCATGGCAGCATTTAGAAAATAACTCATTGCAGAGAGTAACCTCATCTGTCAATTCAGGCATCATTGCCTTTTCGTTTTTGTTTCCCATCGGGAATCCTCCTGAGTAATTCAGATCTCTACCGGTTAAGGTATTACTCCGTTTTTAATTCTTCTTAATAGGTATTCAGTATTCATGTAAATGTCAAATTTTAGTTAAGAAAAAAGCAACTTTTTTTAAAATTTAGTGTTTTTTTAATAAGATTTAATGTTTTCTAATAAGGGACTCATTAAGTCCCCCTGAGCTTGTAGAAGCGTATTTTAATTAAAAATCAATGCTTCGACAGGCTCAGGGGGACAATCAGCATTTATATTTAATAAGCATATAAAACAATTTTTATAATAAATAGAAATTTTAAGTAATTTTTATGACAAGCAGTGTCATATCGGAGCCCTGAAGTGCTATGCCCATAAAATTTTCATATTCACTTTTGAGATTTTTTGTAATTTCAGCAGGAGTTTTCGATTTGAATTCCTTTACGATATTACGTAATCTCAGCAGTCCAAAGCTTTCATTTTCACTGTTTTTTGAGTTAATAAAGGATTTGGAGTAAATGATACAAATATCGCCGCTTTTAAGCTCTGTTCGACCCTGTCCGAATTCTGCATTTAGTTTATACCCGAGAGGTGACCCTTCAGTATCAAGTGAATCAAAGTCATTTCTGTCGATTCTAAAAACCTCTGCCGGGGGAAATCCTGCATTAGAATAGAATAATCTTTTTGTATCAGTGTCAAAGAATGCGTAAAATGCCGTTACAAGCTCTCCTTTGCCTTTTGTATAATCATGGAGTACAAGATTTATTCTTTTGATTATGATATATGGTGAAGCAGCTTCATTTATACATGTGTGAAAAACTGATCTAAGTAACACAGAATAAAGAGCATGATTTATTCCTAATCCGGAGACATCTGTAAAAAGTATTCCTAAAGTGTTTTTTGTAGGCTGAAGAAAATCAAAATAATCAACTCCTCTTGAATAACCCGGCGCAATAAGTGAACCGAATTTCATATTCTTCATCTGAGGTAAAGAACCTGCCGCTGAACTCTGAAGTATATTTCCGGATAATCCGAGACTTCTCGAAATAAACTGGTCCTGTTTCGCCTTATCATAAGCCAGAGCTGTGATAATGAAGTCATTTGATCTTATTCTAAACTCCTCAAGCTTTTGAAGTTCATCGGGAGTAATTGATTTCATATTCTCTTTTTTACCCAGACAGAGCATACCGTAAATTCTATTTTCATAGTATATCGGGAGGATTGCACTGATATCGAATCTGGTGAAGAAATCAGAAACTTCTTCCCTTATAGGTTTAAATGATTGGTCGTCTGTATAAACCCTGTTTAACGGGAGTATCTCCTGATTTCTGGCAAACCATATAATAAGCGGGAAATGTCTGTCGATTGACTCAGTTTCATCTTCTGTTTGATTTGTGTCGAAACTCTTTGTGAATCCTCTGCTCTCTTCATCGTATATGAAAAATATCGTTCGGTTTAATCCAAGTCCCTCATGCAATACAAGAGAACTTGCTTTGATAAGTTCATCAAGTGTTTTTAATCTTGCAGCCTTCTGAATATATCTGTTAGTCAGATCTTCTATATCTGCTATTTTTCTTTTAAATGCCCTGTCAATACCAGGCTGGAAAAGGTAAATGAAAAGGACAAAGGCCATAACGGATGAACCTGCAATAATTTCAGGAGGGAATATCACTATTCCTTTGAATTTTTCAGTGAAAAAAAGTATGATGACAATTGGAATAAAAACAGTGGTACTCAAAACAACATACATTGCAGTTTTGTGAATAGCAGTTCTGATATCCATGATGTTGTAGGCAATAACAGAATAGAAAAGTGTAAAAGAAGAAACGGTTGATGCAAGTGCCGGAGCAATCGCATAAAATGTGTAGTTATGGGCCAGTAGAGGCATGAAAATTGAACCTATATAGGTTAGAGTTAAAAATACTGAAGTTGCAAGGAATACATATCTTATCTGTAATCTGTATGCTTCAACTTTTGTTTTGATATAATTTATTAAGAATATAATCCAGCTTATAATGAAGTAGAGAAAAGAAGTAGCTGCATAAATCGGATATACAAATCCTGTCTCTCTTACCAGTTTCCAGTCTTCAAATCTTACACTTTTAAGTGAGAGATCGGTAAAGAAAATGAGAATGGAGATAATAATTGAAGGTAGTGTTACAAGAAATGGGATATATAATGGAACTTTTTTTTCTCTCTCAGGATAAGTTAAAGAGAGATTCAAAACTGCGGCAGAGAAAATAACGCTGAAGATCTGGCTGAATTTATTGTATATGATAAGATTTGGTGAATCATACATATAATATGTAAGAAATATGGTTCCGGGAATTCCTGCAGCGATAATGTTATAGAAAAAGTAAAAATTCCATGCCTGACTCTTAATAGTCCTGTTTTTATAAAGTACAAAAAAAGCAGTGAATAGAACAAGGAGAGCACTTATAAATGTTGATATAAGATTCACTGAGTACATATATACCTTCTCTTTTGTTTATTAGTATTTGCAGCATTTCACACTTTAATTAGTTCTTGTCATTTCGAACGTATGTGAGAAATCTTAAAATTAACTTTAAAAAATCAGATTTCTCAGTCGCTATCACTTCTTCGAAATGACAGATTACGTATTATTTCATTCGTTATTTACTCTAATAGTTTTTATTAACTCGGATATGATTACAAGTAAAAATTATTGACTGCGGCTTAAATTATTATTAAAATCATAGAGGTTTATTCCTCTTTCTGAAATAAGAGTTATTGTGGTGTTTATATGAAAGGTTTCGCGTTGATTATTGTAGATATGCAGAAATATTATCTTGAAAGCAATTCAGTTTATTCAGAGTATTTTAATACTCTATACCCCGGATCTCTTTCGTATATAATGGATCGTTCATATAATATTGCAATTCCAAATATTATAAAAATTAAGAGCTTTTTCAGGACCAATAGTCTTCCTGTTATATATTTAAGACTATGTGGAGAGAGAGCCGATAGAGGGGACCTTCACAGGTTATTCAAAAAATCATATGAAGATGGATTAGTCAGGGGGTTCGCCGGAGTCTATCCAGTCCAATCAGAAACAGCAGCGGATATTATTGATGTGCTGAAGCCTGAAGATGAAGATGTAATAGTAAACAAGACAACATTCAGTCCATTTGCGTCATCCAATATTGACGGAATTCTTAAAAGTATGAATATAACAACTCTTGTATTTACCGGCCTTGCAACCAGTCAATGCGTAGAAACCACCGCACGAGATGCTTCCGACAGGGGGTATGAGGTCTTTCTTATAGAAGATGCCCAGGCGGACTATGACGAAATGACACACCAGGCTTCTTTGTATTCATCGAGAGGGGTCTGCGGAGGCGCTATTTATGATACAGATTCATTTCTTGAATTGCTTACAGAACTTATTTAAATATTCTTAAACGCACTTTCCCGTTTTCAATAGTAGCGACACTCTGATTCTGGTACATATCGTTTCCGGAAGATGAATTGCCGTCACTTGTGAAACTGGCATCTTCCATTCTGCCGGCTGATGGATTAACAAGCATTCCCGTGTTAACTATTACTGCATGTTTAATATTGTTTTTATGGAGTATTTGCTCAATTGAAGATAGCGAGTTTTTATCAAATTCGCTGTCGATGAAGGAGTGGGTAATCTGTAATATTCTCCCCTTTGAGTTGCTAACCGACTCGATTATTCTCTGGGTTTCATTGTGACCCGATAAATTTGCTGCGACATATGAACCGCTTTCATTAAAGAGACCTGTACTGATAAATCCGCCACCGACAATTATTATTACCGATGCCGCAATTGCAGGGATAGCTTTAAGGAATAACCTCTTTCTTTCACGTGACCTGCATATAATGACAGTACGTTCTGAAAAATCAGGAATTACAATGCATTCATTTTTAAGAGATGACAAAAGTGACAGGCATTTTGCGAGAGATTCATACTCTTTACCGCATATCTTACAGACTGTAATATGTGAAAGACAGTACTCTCTCTGTTTTTCTGAAAGTTCATTGTCAATAAGATCAGATAATTCTTCAAAATTCAGATGCTTAAGTGTCATATCAAACCTCTGGCATGTAATCTATTTTTCAAATATTCACGTCCTCTATGGATTCTTACTTTAACATTAGATAGGTTTATACCCAGAATTTCAGATACTTCATTATACGATAGACCGTCAATATCCCTCAGTGTCAGAATTTCTTTGAAATCTTCAGGGAGTTTTTCTATCTCCTCTTTGATTATTCTGATTGAATCTTCATTTACTACTTTTTCTTCGGGATTTTCTCTATGGTCCTGAAGCTGGAGGTCGACTTCATCCTCCCCCCTCATGACTTTTAAAGAAACTGTGCTGTATCTGTTCATCTTTTTTCGATAATTTTTACAATGGTTTACCATTATACTGTAAAGCCATGTTGAAAATTTCGATTCCTGTCTAAATGACTTTAAAGCTTCCATAACAGTTATAAAAATATCCTGTGTGATATCGAGCGCTTCATCATAATTATTGAATTGATAATAAACATACTTGAATACCATATTCTGGTACTTCGTTACAATTAAAGAGAAGGCTTCTTTGTCTCCCTCAATTACTCTGCTTATTATTTCGATATCATCTATAGGTGACATGCTCATCCTGTTCTGGTTACAATAATTTTATTTTTTCTAAAAAACCTTTGTAAATCGCTTTTTCCTCCTGGATTGCGGGAGGAAAAGATGGAGATGACCCAAAAGAATACTCATTGTCATACCGGCTGAAGTATAACGTAATGCCGGTATCTCATACAGCTGATTTAATCAGGAGATTCCGGTATTTGCAAGAACTGAAGCTGCAAAACCGGAATGACAAAAGCTTGTAATGCATACTTTTAAGTAAGCCCCGTTTTTATTATGAAAATAATATTTTTACAAATTTTCTTTTCCCGACTTTGAGAATTCCCTCAGATTTAGGTAATTCCAGATCAGGATCGGATATTTTGTCGTTTTCAAATGTAACTCCGCCCCCTGCGATGAGTCTTCTCGCTTCGCCATTTGATGTTGCCATACCTGTTAATGTCATAAGTTTAACAATCCAGATTTTATTATCTTTCAATTCACTTTCAGGTACAGTAAACTCAGGGATTTCATCGGGAGTGTCTTTGTTAACGAATATTTTATAAAACTCAGCTTCCGCGTCATCGGCTGTTTTCTGATCGTAGAACTGGGCGCAAAGCTCTTTCGCCAGTCTGATTTTAATATCTCTCGGATGAGCTGTTCCTTTTTCCATATCCGCTTTAAGTTTTTTTACTTCTTCCATAGGGACATCTGTTCCAAGTTCGTAGTAGCGGAACATTATATCATCAGCGATAGACATGGTTTTTCCGAAGATCTCTTTCGGGTGCTCATTTATTCCTATATAGTTATTTAGGGATTTACTCATTTTCTGAACACCGTCAAGACCTACAAGAAGCGGCACTGTAATTATTGCCTGAGGTTCCTGGCCGTACTCTCTCTGAAGATCGCGTCCCACAAGAAGATTGAATTTCTGGTCGGTTCCTCCAAGTTCTACATCGGCCTTTAGTGCAACAGAGTCATATCCCTGCACAAGAGGGTACATAAATTCAAGGATTGAAATCGGTTTCTGAGATTTATACCTGTTGGAGAAATCATCTCTCTCAAGCATACGGGCTACGTTATATCGGGCTGTAAGTTCAAGAACATCTCCGAAGTTCATGGGATTGAGCCATGTGGAATTGAATTCTATTACGGTTTTCTTCTCATCGAGTATTTTAAATACCTGTTTTTTGTATGTCTCAGCATTCTGGAGCACATCTTCACGGGTAAGCCTTTTTCTGGTTTCAGACTTTCCAGATGGGTCGCCTATCATTCCGGTAAAATCGCCTATAAGGAACACAACTCTATGTCCCATATCCTGAAAGTGTTTCATCTTCCGGAGCAGTACTGCATGTCCTAGGTGGATGTCCGGCGCTGTGGGATCAAATCCTGCTTTTATTGTAAGAGGGATATTCTCTTTTTCAGATTTATCGAGTTTCTTTTTGAAATCATCCAGGGGGATAATCTCCTCAGTTCCTCTCTGTAGAAGTTCAAAATCGTTTTTTATCATAATCATTCACCTTTATCGCTGTTCTTATAAATGTTTTTATATATGCTGTTATATGCTGTTATATGCTGTAATTAATGTTCATGGATGTCGTCATCGTCATCTTTGCCGAGCAGATCGTTGATTTCAAAATCGGGTCCGAGTTCTTTTACGTAATGATATTGCGCTATAATTGCAATTAATTCCTCCCTTGCTTCAAGGGCTTCCTCCTCGGTGTCAAATCCGATAACAATCGGTTCTTCCATGCCGGATAGGAATACTTCGAAGCCGGGTTTTCCTTCTTCGGAAACTGTGCTGCCCACGGCGGTTACTTTTGGAACAACAATGGCGATGCTTCCGTAATCTACAATTGGCAACATTTTTTTCTCCAGTTACTGTTTTTGTTATCACCATAAATAAAATGCATG
>CAYVCQ010000029.1:0-42439 GCA_964450405.1 uncultured Leptospirales bacterium
CTACTAAAATTTGAGTTGTCCACAAAGTTATCCATGTTATCCACAGAAAAATCCACAAAGTACATTAATTTCTGAAATTAATTTCCCGTATAACGGTTAAACATTTCACCATTTGTTAAAACATCAATTTCATATGCGACATAAACCGTTAACCCCTGAATAATTCAGGGGGATTTCTATATGAGACTATGTCTAATAAGGCTCATCAGCTTTTTAAGGGATTATTATTTATTTAAATGTTTGTCGGGACAGGAAATTTTTTTTGTTCAGTTTTTTATCTTTGTGGATAACTTCTTTTCTTGACTAAAGGCGGTTTAGATTCATAAATAAATGCGGCTGCAGAAACTTCGTTTCTGCAGCTATTGAAACCCTGCGGGGGGCTTTTTAAGGAACTACCGCCTCTTATACCCCCTAATGGATCAGCACAATATTATGAGATTAAAAACCTATTTTGTTTGAAGTATGAAACGATATCCTCCAGATTAAGACAACCCCCCTTTATCAAGGGGGGCAGGGGGGATTTTAGATTATGTAGTCAGAATATTAAATTAATTAATAAAGAGGAATAATATGGAAAATGAAGTTCTGTTCAGTGTGGAAAATAATATTGCGGTGATAACATTAAACCGGCCGGAGAGAAGAAACTCTATCAATAAAAATCTTCTAATCGGGCTGTATAACTCTCTTGAGGAAGTGGCGAATAATAATGATATCAAAGCTGCTGTTATTACCGGAAACGGGAAGTCATTCTGTTCAGGGATTGACCTGTCGGTTATAGGGAAGGAGAATATCTTCGATCCGAGAGGGGATGGTAAAGATCTTCCGGATATTTTTGCAGCATGTAAAAAACCGGTCATAGGCGCTGTTAACGGTCATGCAATTACGGGGGGATTTGAAATTGCACTTAACTGTGATTTCTTAATCGCTTCTGAAAATGCGATGTTTGCTGATACTCATGCCAGGGTGGGGATTCATCCCGGCTGGGGAATGACTCAGCTGCTGCAAGCTGCGGTGGGGCAGAGAATGGCGATGCAGATGTCTATGACATGCCAGTTTATTGATGCTCAGACAGCTCTTCGTGCAGGACTTGTAAATGAGGTTGTGGCGCACGATAATCTTATGTCGAGAGTAATGCAGCTTGCTGGATTTATATGTGAGGGTAGATTTGATATGCTTATGACGGTCAAAGAGCTTATTGAATATAGAAATAACTCAACACTTGAAGAGGCCTATAAAAACGAGAGAGCAGGATTTATGAATTTTGTGAAAAAGAATATTCCGAATTTGTAAATCTGAAAAAAGTTTAGAAATTTAGATGGCTTTATTCTTGTCATTTCGATGGAGCGATAGCGACTGAGAAATCTGGTGTTTGAATGAAACCCGGATTTCTCACATGCGTTCGAAATGACAACTTTAAACTTTTTGTTTTATTGCAGTATCAGAAGTGAATTTGTGTTCTAGAAGGTTTCGATTGAATTCCAGCAGAGATAGTTCATTATATTTGAATTATTGCTGCTTATAATTACCTTTTTTTTCTCAATTGCAGAGTTCAGATTATAAAGAAATTCGAGACCTAGAGCGTCAAAGCGGCCGGTTAACCGGTTGAAAATATTTCCCGGGAGAAGATCAATAAATTTCATTGTTTTAATTAATGATGATTCGTTGGATAAAATCTCTTTTAAACTATTTAAATCTATATTCAATAAGATATTACTTATAGAGGTATTGACTTCGTAGAGCCACGAATTTTCAAAATTAAATGATGGAATGGATATAAGCATAGATATAATCCAGCTTATGGAATCTATGTTATTCATTGTTTTAATATTTTTTTCAATATGAAGCAGTGCGAAGGTTAACTCCTCCTTTGTTGAAGGAAGCGGGTTGATGTCTATTTTGACAGGATTGAATTTCTCAGCGTAGAGTGTAAGGCCGGACAGTCCGTTACTGATCTCCTTTACGGCATCCCAGTTAAGACCCTTTTCACAATTGTATTTTAATCCAAGAAGCGCAGCAGATTTAATGAAACCTGATGTTGTATTTTTAAATGAATTATAAAAAAATTCCAGAAGTGTTTCATCTTTCAGATAGAGAAATGTTTTGATAATATCTTTTTGAAGATTGGAAATCCCCTCGGACTCTGAGATAAGAAGAGGAATTAATCCTGAGAGCTGCTGAATTTTAATAATCACCAGATCATCGGGGAAAAGGGATCTGTTGCGTATGTTTGATAAATACTTTTCCTGATCAGTGAGAGCCTCAAGAGTAAGGCTGAGCTTTGAATAAAGATCATCAATAATATAATCTCTTATATTTGAATTATAATCGTTGTTGTCTCTGAATTCATATATAATCTGATCTATCAATTCTATGAAATTAATCAGTATCTCATCTGAAACATTGAAATTACCCGGCGTGATATAATCGCCGAAGTCATTTGTTGCATTGTCGGCAATTGACTTTAAGGCATCACTTCTGGAGGGAATTGAAGTCAATAGTTGAAAGTAGTTATTAACAGCCCGGCTTAGTAAGGTTGAATTATCTTTTTTCATTTGTCTTCAATAAAATTTATTATTAGCAATTTTAAAGTATAATTAATATTTGTGACTGATATACATCTCTTGAGTAATCACCTGATGGAGTTTAAGAGACAGCTGCTTCCAAAATCCTGATTCAGGTATGCGCAAACTCAGTATTACAGATTCAGAATGACCATTCCAGATTTATGAATTGTCAGTATGTTTTTAATCAGTTTTAAACTCTTAAATGTCTATAATTTTTTTATTAAGTTATAAAAAAAGATTTGTGATGTTTAAACACTTTCTTATAGTATCTTTAAATAAGGGAGCCCTGCAGGGCTTTTAAGGATATGGCACTTTAAACCCTGCAAAAGTCTGAATTAGTGATATGAAAATCCCCGGCATGGTAAGATGAAATTAAATAGTGTTATAGAAGAGAATTATATTTCGTTTTTAAAATTCAACCAGATGAAGGTTGACCGTTTTCAGCAGCTATTTGCCAGTACAAATATTAGACGAGTCATTAATTCAATCCCCGCAATACTATCAATGAATGACCGGAAAATACCCGGTTTTACAGATGAAAAATGTCCCTATGGCGTTTCCGGTTACGTCCCTGATATGGAAGTGACAAGATATATAAAATCCAGATTCGCGATAGATTTTATTCCTCCTGAAAAAAACAACTTCATAGAAATGCTCGCCGTAATGGGGAGTGTTGGAACTATTGCGTATACAAAAAAATCGGATTTTGACTATTGGGCCTGTGTTGATAAAAGTAAAACAGATGAGAAAGGGCTGCAGTTATTTAAAAAGAAAGTAGATGAAGTTCAGAAGTGGGCAGAGAAAGAAGCCGGTGTCGAAGTCCATATTTTTATTAATGAAGTACATAATTTAAAACTGAATATATTTGCCGAGGATGATGAAGAGGGTTTTGGTTCCACTGTCGGGGCGGTTCTGAAAGATGAGTTTTTCAGAAGTTCAATTATTGTTGCAGGTAAGATTCCTTTCTGGTGGGCAGTCCCGAAGTTTGTAACAGATGCTGAATACGATAAAATTTTCAATCATATTCCTGAAGAGGAAAGAGAGGAAAAGTTTGTTGATATAGGAAACCTTTATAGGATATCCAAAGAGGATTTTCTCGGTGCAGCCCTTTTTCAGCTCATTAAGGCGATTGGTAATCCGTTTAAGTCTATTCTAAAGATCGGGATCCTGGAGAGATATCTCTTCAGTGATGAAAATACTCTTCTTCTTAGTCAGAGAGTGAAAACTGCAATTATACGCGGTGAGATAACGGCAACTATACTCGACTCATACCTCCTTATGTTTAATGAAGTATATAAGTACTATGAAGAGGTTTTAACCGATAAATCGCTGCTTTTAATTTTGAGACAAAATCTTTATCTTAAGATTGATCCCCAGCTTTCAAAATACCTTACATTAAAGGATAAGAAAAATCTGCCGTATAAAGTTGTTGTTATGTTTAAAGTAACACACGAGTGGGGATGGGGCATTGAAGAGCTGAAGGACCTTGATGATTTTGAGAGCTGGGATTACAACAGGATTATTCAGTTCTGGAATTATATTAAAAAGTTCATGCTGCTCTCGTATCAGAAAATCTCCCGTCAAATGCCGACGATGAATCTTCAGAATAAGATTTCTGAATCGGACTTTAAGCTTTTAAGCAGCAAACTGAAGGCAAACTTTTCTGTAGAGCCTGATAAAATAGAAAACTTTATCACCTTTAAAGACACACCTAATGAGCCGTATCTCTATATCGAGCCGGATTCAAGAAGTGTAAAGGAGAGCGGATGGCGCGTATATAAGAAGGTCCGGATAAATAACAGTAAAAACGAGAGAGAAATAGCCATTAAGAGCGAGGATGACCTGGTTAAACTTCTAGCATGGTGTTCCATCAACCAGGTATATGAGCCGACGTTCAGCAGGCTTTATATCGATTCAGGTTATAATCATATCAGCAAGAGTTTAATTACTGAACTTCTCAATAAAATTTTTGAAATGTTTAATACTGAAAAAGTTCACCTGGGGAACAAGTTTTATCTTCAGACTCCACGAACATATAAGAATATGATTATAATGAACTTCACAGACAGCAAGGCCTCAACGATAGCTTCATTTTATCATCTGTATATGAATACATGGGGAGAGACTTTTTTAAAGTATTACACCAATCCTTCAGATCTGGTAATGATATTCTCCAAGATCATTAAAGATGGTCCCATGAATAACAGAAGTTTTGATGAGTTCTGTTATTTTGTATCACCTGATCCGCATAAAAAGCTATATAAAAACATAGAGAAGACTTTCCGTAATGCATATGATTTTTTTGTAAATGGTAAACGGTTTGTTAAGCAGAGATTGCTTATCAGTATTGATAATAATCTTGTCTGCGCAACAAAAGAGGAAAAGGAAATTGCAGTTGCCTCATTCACTAGTGATCTTGAACTCCTCTCTTATGTTTCGCAAAGACCATTCAGATATCCGGACAACAGAATCTATTCAGAGGATAATCCGGAATTATCGGTAATTGATGAGATATACGGAAAGAGGTCAAACAGTACCATCACAATGGTTTATGAAGATAAGCAGAAGCACTCTATGATATATATAATAGATGAAAATGGAAACCTGTTCACATTTGTTAAAAGGAAGGGTGAGGGCGATCCCGCTGCAGGGAACTACAGATTCTGTATGAACACCATTTCTAATATTAAAAAATCCAACTGCGGCAAAAATATAAATGAAGATATACAAAGCTATAAGCTCGATATTGACAAGTTCGGAAAAGTGGCATTTAAAGATGACTCAAGAAATGTAAGACAGCTCGATTCTTTATACAGCAATACTGATAAAGGCATTATGGTTGATGTGGGATTAAGTGACGGTAATACACTTTATTCTATCAGGACCAGCGGAGGGAGAACAAGCGCTGTTACTCTTAGCGGTCTTCCTGACAAGCTCAAAGAGATTGGTAAAACCAGGAATTGCGAGATAATGGATATTAAGTTTCACAATTTTCCGGTCGAGCGGATGGAGATTGGGAGCACAATCTATTTTTACGAAAAGTACAGAATTGAAAAAGTAATAGGCTCAATACTATAGCAGATGATCATCGACTTGCAGTAAATTTTTCCCCCGCCGCAAGTCTATAAGCGACGGGAAGCATTCGTTACAATGATATTAGATGTTAATCAGATGGAAAATTTTCTCTGAAAAAACGTACCTTCTTTTCTCTATCCATTACCTTTCTGTTAAGAGTCCCCTTTTCAAGCGCCACATCAAGAAGTTTTATGCTGGTATCATCCAGAGGGGTATCCTGCACATGAACAGTCTTCTGAGCTTCAGCTTCCGCTTTATCTGATTTAGCTTTTTCCTCGCTCTTAATTGTGCTGAATCTGGCATCGATCTGATCCTGTGTAAGCATGGGGATCTCATCATCGTCAGGTATTGTGATCTTTCTTTTCACAGGAGGTGCCGGCTTAACCTCTTCGGCTTCCTTCGGTTTTGCTTTTTTTACAATTTTCTTAGGTTCCGGGATTGTCTGTAAAGGGACAACGGGGAGTTCTTCCTCATCCTCTTCAGTGTCAGTTGTGAACGATTCCGGCGGATTTAATATCTGCAGATCAAGGAGTTTAATTCTTTCACCAAGAAGAATATTGATCTGCTTCTCAATTGTCATAAATATCGGGGTTGTAAAAGATTTATCCCTTGAGATAGATTTTTCAAGCTTCCTCAGTTCTTTTATATCATTATCTATGGTTTCTACCCGTTTTATAACATGAACAACTTTCATATATGCGACCCCTTAGTGGATTGGTGAGATTTTTAAATTATATAAAAACATTAATTTATAAGTCAATAAGTTTTTCTTATGTTAAAATTTCTAAAAAGCTGTGAATTGCCCTCGTCGGACTCCATTTTTATTATCCGAGGGATTATAGGAATCTAAAACAAGTGCAAAATTATCCGCCCCACAAACCCCATGGAGGTGGGTTTCAAGAAGACAAAGTGGGAAAAATTCAGGTTTATATGAATCTAATTCCGAAAAGTGTTTTTTAATCAAACTTGTTAAATAATCAAGGTAACTGCCCTCACCCGCTCGTGCCTTTGGGCGGGAGAGGTTAGTTGATATTGAAACCCAAAAATGAGCAGTTACTGCTAAACTATTTTTAGATTTCCTAAAAGATTAACATATTATATTGTTTGAGATTTAAAAGATAGAACTAATATTAAATACCAGAAGATGGAGCCTGCAAGGACGCAGGCGACGGCGAATTTGACATGGATGTCATTATGAGCCTAAAACAGGTTTTAAATAAAACGACAATACAGAAAGTTTGAAACTTAAAGTAGTCTTTGGTTTAACAACAAATATGCCGTCAAACCAAAGGCTCACCGCCGCCTGAGGTGCACGGGGTCGAGGGGTGTAACCCCCGCGGCCTTTGGATACTTTGTGCCGTTACAAAGTATCGAAGAAAACTGTATCGAAAAACTGTGTTAAATAATAAAAAAAATAGAAAACAAAGGAAACCTCAATGATAAAAAACCCGGAAAATAAACCAGCCCTCTCTCCAAACACCAGCCAGCCTCAAATCCCGGAAGTATACACCAACGCGGTGATGACAAATATGACTCCATACGAATTTGAAATAACACTGGGCCTCGGGAGCAACAACTACGAAGGGATACGCCCTGTAATCAACGTGCGGATGAGTCCGCAATTTGCGAAGGAGTTTACACAGCTGCTTCAGCAGAATGTGCAGATGTTCGAAGAGAAGTTCGGCGAGATAAAATTATTAAAACCGGTAGTTAACTGAGGCAGAGACTTACGGGTAAAATCTGAAAGCTCGAATAATTCCAATTTCTAAATCAGTGGTTATAATATAGAAAAAAATATAGTGAAATTTTAATGTTCATTCAGGTGCAGTAATTTTCAGGAACATCCGAAAATAGTGCTTGATGAAATGTGGTTAAATATTTCTATGTCTATTCATTAAATCGGGAAATTGAAGATTAGTTATTTTAACTTTCTATAGTTTTAATCGTACACTTCTTAAGCAGCTGCAAGCGATACTATATGCAGAAAAAGTTTTAAATCAGGAGGCAGGTAATGGCTCAAAGGGCAGGTATATCTTTACTTATTCTATTTGTAATTTCAATACTTTTCACAGGTTGTGGAGGTGGTGGTGAAACGAATAAGGATAAGGCCAAATGGGGTTCCGCAAAGTTTGGAACTGACAAGTGGAATCAATGATCTTCGTATGTGACATGTAAAACAATATTAAAATTAAGGAAAATAAAAAATGAATCAGGAAAAGTTGTTATTAGAAATAGAGATGCTGAATAAAAGATTTGAAAAGCTGGAAAACTCAAAAAGCATAAAATTTATGGATATAATAAAAAAATCTCTCACAAGAATGAATGTAATTATAGGTATAACTATAACTGTATTTGTATCTTCAATTTTTGTTTACGCAGCGACTCTTGTTTCATTTACCGATGGGGATATTATCTCGGCGGCTCAGGTTAATGCAAATTTTGCAGCATTAAACAGCAGAATAGCTCCCGTTGGCTCGATAATGCCTTTTGCTGGACCGGATTCCAAGGTTCCTGATGGATGGATGCTTTGTGACGGAACAGCTGTCAGCCGTTCAACTTATAGTGATCTATTTGATGTTATTAGTACATCTTGGGGGAACGGAGATACATCAACTACGTTTAATTTACCGGACCTCAGGGGAACTTTTTTAAGAGGAGTTGCTGGAACCTCAGGTAAAGATCCTGATGTAAGTTCAAGAACAAATCCATTTGGCGGAAACACCGGGAATGCTGTGGGAAGTTTTCAGATTGATGCTTTTCAAGGGCATAGGCATAATTCAACAGGTTCATGGTTTGTTAATGATTTTGGAAGTAAATCTGCTCCATCTAGTTTAGATTCAAATCCTGTTTCAGTTATTGGTAATCCCACAAACGATGGAGTTCATGGTGATCCAAGAATTTCGTTTGAAACCCGTCCGAAAAATGCAGCAGTTAATTTTATTATTAAATACTAACTAAACACAAAGACATCATAGAGATCATAAGAGAATAATCCTTCGATCTCTATGATGTCATTTTTATTCGCTTAATATTTTTAACTCATTTCCCGCTGTTCCTATAATTATATCGACTTACTCTTCTGTATATATTCTATAATAGCTTTATTATCTGCACATCAAACCAGGCGCCTCAATACAAAACTCCATATATCTAAAAAACATTTGCATAAAATCAGATCGGGTGTATAATTAAACGAAAATTATATTCACTCATATATCGCTTGTATTTTTGTATTTGCTGTAAACTTATCATTAGTAGTTGAACAGTGAATAAGCTTGTTCAACGCAGTTCAAATTAGCAGTCTCAAGAAAGGAGAATTACCATGAACAAACCCTTCGTAAAATCAGGATATCTTGGAATACTTCTGGTGATCATCAGCATCGTGCTGATCGGAGTTAATCCCTCAAAGGCAAAAAAACTCCCGCAAGGATTTGTTACACCTGTTGTAGCTTTCGAATTTATTCGCACAGAGGCTGAGGTCTTTGATCTCTTCGGCCATGATCAGTCCGAAGATCAAATCAGGATAATAAACAGCATGAAACTCGGAACATACATAGACTTTTTATATATATCTGCGTATACGATTTTTCTAATAATTTTTACTGCAGTGATCGGACGCATAACAGGCTCAAAATGGTTTCTCTTCAGCGGATTTATTGTTATGTGTATATCTCTCTCCGACATTGGTGAAAATATTCAGCTACTGTCAATAATGGAAAAACTGGAATCTATTGCCAAACTCGCGGGAGGAGGATTCGGCAGAGAGCTTATATTGCTGAATTTTTTTACATGGGCTAAATGGGGCGGGCTCACTGCACTGTTTATATCATATATTCCATTTCTCAGGAATTCAGGGAGGTTCGGACGGATTATATCGGTAACTGCACTTCTTTCAGCTCTTGCGGGTACAGCGGCATTTTTAAATAGATCCGTTGTGAATGAAATATACGTTTTGAGTATCGCGGCAGTTTTTCTGATGCTGTTTATTTTTTCCTTCACTTATTCGCGGGGTAATCATGTTGACCTGTGACAGTTTAACTAAGTAAAACAGTTTCATGAGGTATAAGCTCATTCTTCATGGTTATTTAATAACATATCAATAGAGTCATTTAAAAAATCATTAGATTCCCTCCGGTTAATTTATTGAATCTACTCATAAACAGATAGTGAAGTGTATTACCCCTGAGCCTTCGGAGCGTGGAAAGTATAATTACCTGCGGTTTTTGAGCAGTTACAATTTATTATTGACATATGCCTGTTGTGAAGATAAAAATGTTATAATAAAATAGCTGTTTTGGAGAAAAATTGTGCATTCAGTAACAGATTATACCAGTTTGAAATTCATTAAAAATATCAGTGCCGGTGATAAAATTGAGGCAATTGAGGAGCTCGCAAGAGTTTTTGAAGATAGCGAATTATGCAGTGATATAGATTCTCTCGTAAATGCCCTTAAAGAGAGAGAAGGCATAATGAGTACAGGGATTGGAGCAGGTATTGCAATACCGCACGCCAAGATTGCAAGTGTAACGGAGATGGCCTTTGCTATCGGTATTTCTGCAAAGGGTATTGATTTTGATTCCATGGATGGACATCTGGTGAATCTTATTATTCTTGTGATTGCGGGTGAGAAACAGCATAAGGATTACCTGAGACTCCTTTCAAATATTATGGCCATTCTAAAAAAAGAACCGATTAAAGAAAAGATAATTAAAGCAGGGACTTCTGAGGAGATTCTTCAGATTCTCACAGAGCAGTCTTAGAGTTATAAAAAGAGGGGAGAATGTAACGGGCTCCCCTCGGAATTAAATATACATCAGCCTGCCGGGAAAAAAACCAGCTTGAGCATCCTGATAAAACAGGATTTTTTAAAACCGTTTAAAAATATTACATAAAACTTTTGCAGATTGAGGATAGAGAAATGACAGAGAGAGATTATAATTTTACTGATATAGAAAACAAATGGCAGAAAGCCTGGGATGAGAAAAAAAGTTTTCTCGCTAAGGTTGATAAGAGTAAACCGAAATTTTACCTCCTTGAGATGTTCCCGTATCCTTCGGGGAGAATACATATGGGGCATGTGCGTAACTACACAATTGGTGATATTGTTGCGCGTCATAAAAAGATGAAGGGATTTAATGTGTTTCATCCCATGGGATGGGACTCCTTCGGTCTTCCAGCAGAGAATGCTGCGATTAAAAATAACACCGCCCCGTTCAAGTGGACCTCTGAAAATATTGACTACATGAAGACACAGCTGAAGCGGCTTGGATTTTCATATGACTGGTCGCGCGAAGTTGCCACGTATAAGCCGGAGTATTACCGCTGGAACCAGTGGATCTTTTTAAAGATGCTGGAAAAGGGTCTGGCGTACAAAAAAGTCTCCTCCGTTAACTGGTGCCCGGAGTGTATGACTGTTCTTGCAAATGAGCAGGCGGAGAACGGCGTATGCTGGAGATGCGATTCCGAAGTTACGCAGAAAGAGCTCGACCAGTGGTTTTTCAAGATAACTGACTATGCCGATGATCTTCTTAACGGTCACGATGAGATTAGCGGCACATGGCCGGAACAGGTCATTACAATGCAGAAGAACTGGATTGGCCGCTCCACCGGTCTAAAGGTGAACTTTAAACTTGAATCAGGGGAGGATTTTCCGATATTCACCACACGCCCTGATACGATCTTCGGAGTGACCTTTATGGTTATTGCGCCGGAGCATCCTCTCCTTGAAAAAGTTACAGATCCGAAAGTGAAAGAGTTTATCGAAAGAGTTAAGAGCCAGTCGATGATAGATAGAACCTCCGAGGATAAAGAGAAAGAGGGGATTGATACCGGTTTGAAAGTAATCAATCCCTTCAATGGAGATAAGGTTTCTCTATATGTAGGTAACTTTGTACTGATGGGTTATGGAACCGGCGCGATCATGGCAGTTCCGGGTCACGATGTACGGGATTTTGCCTTTGCCAAAAAATATAACATTCCGGTGAAGATCGTTATCGATACTCCGGCTGCACCTCTTGTGCTTGAAGAAATGAAAAATGCTTATACGGGAGAAGGTGTATGTGTTAATTCCGGTGAGTTCACCGGAGTGAACAGCTCTGAAGCGATTGAAAAAATTGCCGTATTTGCAGAGAAAACCGGCATCGGCGAGAGGATGATAAACTACCGTTTAAGAGATTGGGGAATCTCTCGTCAGAGATACTGGGGCTGTCCAATTCCTGTTATCTATTGCGACAAGTGCGGTACAGTTCCTGTTCCGGAAAAGGATCTGCCTGTTGTTCTACCCACCGAGGTTGATTTCCATGGTGACGCAAACTCACCGCTTTTAAGAATGCCGGAGTTTACCGATGTGAAGTGTCCAACATGCGGCGGTGCTGCAAGACGCGAAACCGATACAATGGATACATTTGTCGATTCCTCATGGTATTATGCGCGCTACACATCTCCCCACAGTGATAAAATTTTTGACGAGGAAGAAGTTAACTACTGGATGTCCGTCGATCAGTATATAGGCGGTATTGAACATGCGGTAATGCATCTTCTATATGCAAGATTTTTCTCAATGGTTCTCAATGATCTTGGACTTCTGAAAAACCGCGAACCGTTTAAAAAGCTTTTAACTCAGGGAATGGTAATAAAAGACGGCGCGAAGATGAGTAAATCAAAGGGGAACGTTGTTGATCCCGATGAAATTATAAAGAAATACGGTGCGGATACAGTGAGACTTTTTATGCTCTTTGCTTCTCCACCGGTGAAAGATCTTGACTGGTCGGACAAGGGAGTTGAGGGGAGTTTCAGATTTCTCAGCCGTGTATGGCGCTTTATGCAGAAGCATAAGGATCTCTATCAGAGAAATTATACTATCAATCCGGAACTCCTCAGTGATGAGCAGAAGAAACTCCGCATTGAACTTCATAGAACTGTAAAATATGTAAGTCACGATATTGAAGAGAGAATGCAGTACAACACCGCTATTGCCAGGATGATGGAGCTGACCAACGCGCTTTATGCTATACCGGAAGATGAACTTTATACTGATTCCGGCAAAAAGGTTTTCTCCGAAGTGGTAGATAAATTTATACCTATTCTAAATCCATTTGTACCTCACTTTGCCGAAGAGCTCTGGGAGGATTTTGGAAATAAGACTATGCTTGTTGATGTAAAGTGGCCTGAGTTTGCAGAAGAACTCTCAGTACGCGAAGAGATAGAGATTGTATTTCAGGTGAACGGTAAGATTAAAACTAAGGTTAATGTTTCTTCAGATATTACAGAAGATGATATGAAGAAGATGGCCTTTGAAGATCATAAAATTTCAGAGCAGACTGCAGGTAAGGAGATTGTTAAAGTAATAGCAATTGCAGGAAAACTTGTAAATATTGTAGTGAAATAAAATTTAACTTAGCATAATATAAGAGGTTGTTCCAAAAGTCAGTTCTCTGTCATTCCGGTCGTAGCGATAGCGAAGTGCCGGAATCTCATAGAACAAGTTCTTTTGGATTCCCGCCTTCGCGGGAATGACAAAGGGTGTGTAAAATCAAACGTAAACTCGTATAGTGGTTCCATCAGGAGATTCCGGTATTTGCAAGAATTGATGCTGCAAAACCGGAATGACAAATACGAAAATATCAGACTTTTAGGACAAACCCCAATTAATCTCTGACTTTAAAATAATTAATCTTATCCACCAGCGATTCCACCATAGATGATATCTCCTCTGCTGACCGGGTTATAGTTCCGGACCTATCTCTATTATCTGAAGAGAGTCTGTTCATTGATGTTGTGGAATCGGCAATTACAGCCACTGCATCGTTATGTTTAATCATTATTTCTTTAGTTTCATTTACTATAAGGTTCATTGTTTCAGATTCATCATGAACATTGTCATTATGCCTCGACTGGTTTTTCATAGAGTCAAATATTTTTTCAATTACCGAAGATATAGAGGAAACTTCTTTAATAACATCGTTGAAAAGTTCAATCATTGCGTTCAAACTTTTTATTCCATTATTAATAAGATGAGTATTGCCCTGAATTATACGGTTGATATCTTTTACATTCATTGCTGTTTTATCTGCAAGTTTTGAAATTTCATCTGCAACAACTGCGAAACCTCTTCCTGCATCGCCTGCCCTTGCTGATTCGATTGCGGCATTGAGTGAAAGAAGATTAATCTGATCTGAAATATCGTTTATTAATCCGGCAATTCCTGTCAGTTCTCCGGAACTTGTACTGATGTTGTCCATTATACTGCTTGTTGAATAGAGGGTTGTTTTACCCTGTGCTACTTTATCGGTAATGGTTACTGTGAGGTTTGATGCCAGTTCAGATTCCTTTGTAAGTTCTACTATGGAAGCGGATAATTCGGTTAACCTGTTTGATAGTATAAGAAAACAGTTTCTCTCCAGACTGGCATTCATAGCTAGCATTTCGGCACTGTCTTTTGCTTTGATACTTCCTGAATAAACTCCATCTTCAAGGTCTGATTGTCCTGTGAGATTTTCAGAAAGGGATGTTATGGAAAGTTTAATGGCAGATGTTGCACTGTTTAATTCAGTAGTAATATCTTTTACATCGGCTATTACCTCCTGAAGTTTCCCTGTGAATCTATTGAATTCCATTGCAGCCTGTCCAAGTTCGTCGCTGCTGTTTACCGGAAGTTCAGAGGTAAGATCCCCTTCTCCTTCCGCCATATGACGCAGACTTAAAACAAGTTTTCTAAGTGGACGGCTCAGCATCCGGTTTATCAGCAGTGAGACAATGACGGATGAAAGTATTGCGGCTATTGATATCATAATATATATTAAAAGTGCACGTTTCAGTTTTAAATCTGCGTTTTTATCGGATATATCGAGACCCAGTACTCCTATAAATTTTTCTCCATCCATTATAGGGGCATACCCTGAAACAATATTTGATTTACCCTCTTCGTCATATGTGAATTCTTTTTCTACCAGGTTAAGTTTTTTCCCCACAGCCTCGGCCATTACTGAGTTTGGCGATGATTCATAGAGTTTTCCAAATCGTGTAATATCATCAATCGGGGCTCCGGTTTTTGATGCTTCTTCAAGAAGTGTCGGAGCATCGGCATCTGCAATAAAACGGAACATTCCGGAATCTCCCGTTGGGATAAGTATATAAGCGTAAAGAAGAAGATCGGGCTGTGTATCGCGGATAAGATTCAGGTCTGAGCAGACTCTCAGAAAGTCTTCGCTTTTTTCGATAGTGAAAAGCTTTTCAGCATCTATTGGATTAATTCCCTCCGGGGTAACTTTGCTGTAGTCATAACCTGGTGCAATTTGAAGCACCAGACCATTCAGCGCCTTCCGGTCGATTATAAATGACCCTGTATATGAGATATTTTTAAGTCTATCTTTAAGCTCTCCAAAAAGCTGCTTCTTCAACATAAAATAAGATAGTATTGTTATCCCGATGCATATTGAGGATATAAGAATAAACAGAACAAGCATTACCCTTGTTCTAAGTTCAAATTTTCGGTATCGGATTTTGTTTAAAATCAGCATCTTTTACTCCGGGATAAGGTAAACTCTTACAAGAAAATTTATTAAAATTAATTTTAAAATATTGCTTGTTAATAAGACAATTACTCAGAATTTATTATAATATAGTAAATAGTATAACATAATTCAACTTGTATATTTATTTTTAATAAATTAGACAGTAACTACTCATAAACAATCGATAAGATTTGTATGGAGGCTGACCTAAAAGTCTGATATTTTCGTATTTGTCATTCCGGTTTTGCGGCATCCATTCTTGCAAATGCCTGAATCTCCTTATAAAACCAGTAGTATGAGATTCCGGCATTTCGTTTCACTACAGCCGGAATGACAGCGAGCAGACTTTTAGGTAAGTTCCGAAGAAATAATTTACTGAGGTTTTAAATAGCTGCATATAACAGGTATTAATGGAGTTCTATATGTCTAAAATAAAAAATCGACCGAAAATAAAAAATAGAATTATAAGAGCAGTAAGGGGAACTCTTGAGCATAGAGCCACATGGCTTTATCTTTTACTGGACGAAAGCGGAAAACGCGGACTGGAGGCTGATGATTTTGCAAAAGCGGCTGTTCTGAGATGTGGGTGTTCTCAAGGTGATGAATTGAGAACGCGTGCGGGAACCTCCAGTCTTAAAGGACTTAAGAGAGAACTTTTTACACTGTCGGCAAGAATGGTGTTTGAAATGAAGATACGGGAATGCACAGATGATCTCTTAGAGATCGATTTTCATCACTGCCCGCTCGTTGCTGCCTGGCAGGCACAGGGATGTACAGATGAAAAAATCGCCGAACTTTGCGATATAGCCATGGAGGGTGACCGCGGAATTGCCAGATCATTCGGGTGTGAACTTGAACTTGGGAAGACAATAGCTAAAGGGGACAGCAAGTGTGAGATAAGGTTTAAGAGAGTGTCATCTGTTGAATGACTATCATAAAAACCGGATGGAAGTATTAAAATTCAGCAGTAATAGATATTTTTAGAAAATTTATTTTTTTTTAGTCAGTTTTGATTACATTGAAATAAGTCTCTGCTGGAGGTTTTAATGTGAAAAATAAATCATCACTTTACTACTGGTTTATTGCCGGATTTATAGCACCCCCCCCGATATGGGTATTCCTCTGTTATTATACCAGACTCTTTGATCTGCCAGCAATAATAAAAATACTTGGAAACCCATTTCTTGCTCTATATGCAATTGCCGCCAATGTTGCAGTTTACTATTTAATAAAAAGAAATCTGAAAAAGATTGCTCCATATGAAGGTGTAAAATTTGAAGGGATTCCCATGGAAATTCATAATTCAATTGCAGGTTTTCCATGGAGATATATTCAGGGACAGGCTTTGTATGCATTCTTCGGTCCGCAGGTAGGGATGATTGTTCTTAATGTGCCTTTAAAAGAGAACCTGCTGGGTTGGGCGCTGGGGATTCCGGTTGTTCTTCTTTTTTCAATTCCATTTTTTATCAGGGTTCTCAATTCATACGATATTGTTACAGCTGACATTCCAATCAGTTATTCTTCAGGATTTTTCAGTTTAAAAAAAAGACTCTATACATCTATTGTGCTCACAACAATTGGAACGGCATCATCAATTTTGATATCGGTTTATATTATTCTTGTTAAAGATTCTGATTCAGTTAAAGCGGGAGAGATTCATGAAATTATTATTCGCATTGGAGTTATAATTGCTATAACTGTTTCTACAATTCTGATTTCGATGATAATGTCAGCTGGTTCAATTGTTAAACAGCTTATTCTGATTAAAGACTTTGCAATGAAATTTGCAGGGGGGGATTTTACCGCAGACATCAGAGTAAATGAGAGAGATGAAACAGGAATTCTTGCCGGCGAATTAAAAAATTCAACTATTAAACTCGGGGAAATGATTAACGAAGTTAGAACAGGAATGCTCTCGCTGCTTAATACAGTAAGTGAAGTATCACGAGGCAACGAAGACCTTGCAGGTCGTACAACTGAACAGGCTTCGGCTCTGGAAAATATTAGAGAAACAGTTTCGGAAACGGAAGCTGCTGTGGGTAGAAATCAGGACAACGCTCAGAAAGCAAAAAGTCTTTCTGAAAAATCTGTGGAGGTTGCCACTGCCGGAGGTTCTCTCTCATCTGAAACGCTTAATTCAATAATTGAAATACAAAAAACAAGCAGCAGTATCGGGGAGATTCTCTCTCTTATAAACAGCATTTCATTTCAGACAAATCTGCTTGCGCTTAACGCGGCCATAGAGGCTGCAAGAGCCGGGGAAAAAGGACGCGGATTTGCCGTTGTGGCAGAGGAGGTTCGCAATCTTGCGCTAAGAACAGGTTCTGCATCAAATGATATCAAAACCCTTATTGATGAATCAATCAGTCTGATCAACAACGGTGCTGAGCTTACATATAGGAGCGGTGAGGCAATTCAGGGAATAATTGGATCAGTAAATTCTGTTGAGGAGATTATTTCAAACATTGTCAGCGGGGTTTCAGGGCAGAAAGACAGAATTAAAATTCTTAACAATTCAGTTATGGAGATTGATGAAATTACCCGGCAGAATGCAGCTCTTGTTGAAGAGATAGCAGCAGCCAGCGGCGGAATGGAGGTGAAAGCGAAAGATCTTGTAAATCTGCTGCAGAGGTTTAAACTTAATCAGAGGTAATGGGGGTAATTTATCTATTTTTTATTTCCGGTAATAGCTCTCCACACGGCCTCTGATAGTTCTCCTGCTATAAGCGGTTTCATTACCAATTGGTCTATTCCGGCTTCGGAAAGATTTTCGGAGGTTATTCCATGGCTGAATCCGGTGTTGAGCACGATGGGGATCTCTTCACGAATATCTTTAATTTTTTTTGCAAGCTCCAGGCCGGTCATACCCGGCATATTCATGTCTGTCAGTACGCAATGAAATGTTGACGGATCAGATTTGAATATTTCTACTGCCTCAAGGCCGTTACCTGCTGTAATAACTTCATAACCGAGATGCCTGAGAATTCCTGAACCTGCGATATTAACGCTTTCCTCGTCGTCAACTAATAGGATCTTTCCCTGTCCCTCTATGAGGGTCGTTTGTTCGAGAGGACTGCTCATTAAAACGTTGTCGAGCCTTGGGAGAAATATTCTGAATGTAGTTCCCTTTCCCTGTTCGCTGTATACAGAGATTGTTCCTCCCATCTCTGTAATAATTCCATGAACAACAGAGAGTCCCATCCCGGTGCCTTTATCGCGTTCCTTTGTTGTGAAGAAGGGTTCGAATATTTTCGGAATTATTTCAGGAGGGATTCCGCTTCCTGTGTCAGCAATGATTAAACGCAGGTATTTACCTGGCTGCAGTCCATTTAATCCGTTAACGTCTTTACTTTCGAGGGTAATTCCATCAATGCTTATAGTGAGAATTCCACCTTTTTCCTGCATCGCATAAGACGCGTTAGTACAGAGATTCATTATTATCTGATGAATCTCTGTCGGATCAGCTTCTACAATAAAAGGTTCATCCGGGATATTCAGTCTGGTTTCTATTTTTAAAGGAAGTGATGCTTTGAGAATTTTTACTGCTTCTACGATCAGAGGGGTAATTTCAATAGGTGCATGAACTATTTCGGATTGACGGCTGAATGCCAGAATCTGTTTAACAAGATCCCGTGCGCGTAATCCTGCCATTTGAATGCCTTTGATGTTTTTTAGTGTTTCATCAGACTTGTTTTTTTCAATCTTCATGCTGGCCAGATCGGCATAACCGAGTATTGCAGAAAGAATATTATTGAAATCGTGAGCTATACCGGCTGCAAGAGTTCCAAGAGATTCCATTTTCTGCATTTGTAAAATCCGCTTTTCACTCTCTTCCCGCAGAGAAATCTCTTTTTTTAATTCAGCTGTTCGTTTGTTCACCATTCGTCGAAGTTGAACAATGAAGAGAAGCGAAATACCTGTCACTATTAAAATCCATTTAATAAAATCAAAAAGACGGAGACCATGTTCATAGCGGATTGAGAGCCATTTTTGGTCAATACTGCGATGTTCATCATCTGATATGGAGGCAATTGCCTTGTCAAGAATCCGGGCCAGTTCGGGCCAATCCTTGCGGACACCCATTGTGTAAGAATCATCAGGATATATGGATGGAGCTGCAACTTTAAGATTAACAAATCCATGCTTTTCGATAAGATAGCTGACAACAGCAAGATTCCCGATATATGCATCGGCTTTCCCCATAGCGACCGCTTTAAGTGATGTCGCAGTTGTGGGTGTTTCCAGAATTACAGCATCAGGTACGTCACGGCGGAGATTTTCGGATTCAATAAAACTATTCTCATTTGCAATGATCATTCCGGAAAGATCTTTAATGCCGGAAATAAACTTGCCATCCTTACGGCTGAAGATGACTTCCGGGAATGAAATATATTCTTTTGTAAATTCGATAAAACTTTCACGCGACGGGTCACGTGTAATCATGAGAGCGAGGTCCACTCCATTTTTTTTCTTCAGGGATTCTACGGCATCTTTCCACGGCATGTCCGGAGTTGGCTGAAAATCAATTCCGAGTTTTTTTCCTATCAGCATCAGATGGTCGTATGACATTCCCTGAAAACGGCCATTATCAAAAAACTCGAATGGAGGATAATCCCGGCTGATCCTCGCACGGACAACGGGATGGTTTGATATCCAGATTTTTTCTTCGGCAGTCAGTACAAGCTCTTTAACTGAAGTCTGCTGTGGCTGTACAGATCCGGTAACTCCGGAAAAGACAGGCAGAAGGATTAACAGAGTGCAAAAACATCCCGATATATACTTCATATTTACCTTTTAAATAAGCTTAAAAAAAAATAGTCAGACTCAGGTAATATAGTATAAATTTTTAAAATAGTCAATGCTTTGAATCTTAATATGTTGAGGTTAATTATTTTCACATTTTGAAGGAAATATCACATACTTTGTTAGTCAAAAATTGACAATTAAATTTATCTCCCTCATTTTTTGTAAAAGAAGAAAGTATAATTGAAATGATTTTTAAGCAGATCCCATATAAAAGTAAAACGGGGATTTAAAAAGTTGACATTCAGGATTTCTCTGATAAAATTCAATTTGATATTGTATAATTTCTATTGTTTATAAAGGTGAGTCCTGTGAAAAAAGTTATTCTAACATTTATACTTATTTTACCTGCACTTCTTTCAGCCGCTGATAAAAACATAACTCTGCAGGATATCCCAGGTACTACCTGGGAATGGCACGGTAGAGATGTAAACCGTTGGCCTCAATTTGCTTTTAAATTTAAGTCTGACGGAAATCTGGAAGTGATTCCTGAATCTGTTTCGTACGGTTTTGGAGAGAGCGGCGGAATTTTTACCGGTACATATAAAGTTGTTAATGACGAGTTGATTCTGAATTATAAAGATTACAGCGCCTATGATAGTATGAACAATCCAGGCTACAAACCTGAAGTTTATGAAAAGAGAGGTAAAATCGGGAAGCTTGCAGGTGCAGTTCAATTTGATACTTATATAAATTTTGGCGACGTTATCATCGTATGTAAAGACTCAGTAGTAAAGGAGGGGTTGCCTGTCACTAAAGATGGTGTTGAGGTGGTGACCACCGGCGGGAAAACCGGATTGGTAACGAAAAATGCAAAGATACGATCAATGCCCGATGTGAAGTCTGAGTTTATTTATATAGGGGTAGATCTGGGTTATGAAGGACTCGCATACTGTCCTGCCGGTAAAGAACTCAAAATTCTGGCGCGCACAAAAAACAAGCTGCAGGTTGAAAAATGGAACAACTACTGGTACTACGCTGAGCTTACTTCGGCTGGTGAATTTGGAGCAAGATACGGATGGATCTACGGGGAGTTTGTCAAAGTGAAATGACAGAAATTGCCGGCTGTCTACTGGTATAATTTATTTCTATTAAATTCCATAAAAAATATTTTGTTTGACGCCTCTGTTTTATATTTTTAAGGTACATGTAATTACTGCTGGAGCTGATCTATATGAAAATATTATATAAAAATTTAATGGCTTTACTGATGATATTTTTATCGATATTAATCATTTCCAGCTGTCAAAAGAAAGATGCCGAGGCGGATGATTCATATGGTTTTGAAGTAGTCTCTTCAGATGGTTCATTTGAAGGTTATTACATGGTTGATGGCGGATCAGCTATAGTGTTCAGCAGCAGCCAGATAGGAACATCAATTTTCCACAGTTTCAAAAAAAATCTGGTTTCTCCTACATCTCTAAGGGTCTCGGCAACAGGTATTTCAGGCACTCCTTCAGCTACTTCAATATCGATTTACATCTATGCGCAAGATAAAGAAGTAAAGGACATAACTGTTGCACAAACTGTCGCAAATATTGGGCCCACCGCAACTCTGTCATATGATTTTACTTCTACCACCACTTCAAACTGATTTAAGAATGTTGAATTTACTTAATTGCTTTTGTCAGGTTTAATCTGCAGTATTCTACTTTTCACCCCGAATTACTTTATCTACCAGTTTTGTAAAGTCAGAGATCATATACGGCTTCTGAATAAATCCTTTAACACCGGAATTCAATAATTCGTTAATGGTTCCTTCATTGTAAAATCCGGAAGAAAATATTACTTTAACATCGGGGTTAATATTTCTAAGCCTGAGAAAAGTTTCTTTCCCGCTTATTTTAGGCATAACCATATCGAGAACAACCAGAGAAATACGTTCTTTCTCTGAAGAATAAATGTCGATTCCGGAAATGCCATCTTCTGCAAGTATAACATCGTAACCGGCAGTCATTAGTATTCCATGTGCCGTATTTCTTATAATCGATTCATCGTCAATAACAAGAATGCAACCCGAGCCCTTTGTTACAAGAATTTCCTTCTGCTCAGTAACACCGAGTGACTCAATACTTTGGGGCAGGTATAATTTAAAAATTGTACCTGTATCGGGTTCACTGTAAACGATAACCGCGCCTTTGTGATCCCTCATGGTTCCATATACTCCGGAAAGTCCAAGTCCTGTTCCCTTTCCTGAAGGTTTGGTTGTAAAGAACGGGTCAAATATTTTAGAGATAATCTCATTGGGAATTCCGCTTCCTGTATCGGCTACATCAATTTCAATATATGGACCCGGTTCAAGATTGAACGAATTATTCCGGATCAGATCGGTATCCAGAATTACATTACTGGTGGAGATGGTAATGGTCCCGCCGTTAGACATTGCGTCACGGGCATTTATTGACAGGTTGAGAATAGCGTTTTGAAGAAGTGTCGGATCTCCAATAGTGAATGAGTTTTCTGCATTTAAATTGGTTACAATGGTAATATTTTTATCGATACTCCTCTCAAGAAGATCCATTGCTGCTCTTATCAAATCGTGTATGTGTACAGGCGTGGAAATGGTTTTACCTTTTCTTGAAAATGCCAACAGCTGTGATGTGAGGTTAGCTGAACGTTTTGCGCTTTCGATTATCAGTTCTATATAACGCTTTTGTCTGGGATTATCGCCTATTTCACAGCTTAGCAGCTCTGCGCTCCCCATTATACCGCTCAGCATATTATTAAAATCATGTGCTACACCACCGGCAAGCTGACCTACTACATCCATTTTCTGAGCCTGGTGAAGCTGTTCTGCAATTTTATTCTTTTCTGTGATATCTCTGAATACCAGAATAACTCCGACAATATTTCCTGATGTATCGGAAATCGGAGCGTAGCTTCCGGATATTTCGATAATAGATCCGGTTTTAGTTATTAGATTTATTTCATTGAAGAGATCTATTTTTTCTCTTTTTTTAAGCACCAGGTCAAAGGGATTTTCGCTTTTAGAACCGCTTTTCCGATCGATTGAATTGAAAATTTCATAAACAGCTTTCCCTTCGGATTCAATGAAACTCCACCCCGTTGTTTTTTCTGCTGAAGGATTCATCCTGCGGATAATCCCGTTTTTATCAGTGGCGATAACTGCATCACCGATTGAATTAAGTGTTATCCTGAGGTTTTCCTCCTGAGCTTTCAGCAGAGCTTCACTTTTCTTACTGCTTTCAATCTCTTGTGAAAGGGTAAGATTTTTATTTACGAAATATATAAAAACAACTCCAACAGCCATAAAAAGAAGCATAATAAGAATAGATTTATTTCTGAATCCCTGGACGTTTGAAATTATGTAATCTTCAGGTGTTGATACTGCAATTGACCAGTGTGTGTTCATTATACTTACAGGTGTAAAAGCAGCATGTTTTCGAGTGGGGTCAATGTGTTTATCCTTGATATAGTCAAATTTATAAATCGATGTACCTTTCTCACCTCTCATCATAGATTCGGCAGTTTTTATTACTTCCGGAAATTTTCCCAGTGTCTCGTAAATTGATATTCCGGAGAGTCCCGGAACAGGAGCGTAGATCATTACTCCATCCCTGCTGACCATCCAGGCATAACCGGTATCACCGATTTTTATTTTCTCAAGATAATTTTTTGAGATATATTCGAAGTTTATCAGCAGAGCAATGCTCCCCACAAATTTGCCATTTTTTAAAACAGGATAATGAAACGCTATTGCCCTGTAGCCCTGAACTGCCATGAAAACATCACTGAGTGTGGGGGTTTGATTTTTAAGAATGTATTGTACATGTTTCTGATAAGATATATCAACACCTATAAGTTTTTTATTGTAAGGGGTAAGCCATATAAGTCTGCCGCTTGAATTCATTCTGGAAATTGAAGTCAGTATAGGTTTTTTTCTGTTAAGATAATCAATGAGAATTTTCTTTCCGTTTTCGTTAAGATTTATAACATCATCCATGCTTACAAGAAACTCGAACTCTTTAGTAAGTGTATTGAAAAATTCAGTTATTCCCGAAGCGGCCTGCTCGGCAAGGATCATCTGCTGTTTATTGAACTCAATAACAGCATTACGTTTGACCTCCCTGTATGACAGAAAAAAGAGAACTGAAATGAGGATGAATATAGCAATGAGAAGTAAAAACCACTTGCCGTTCTCTATTTTAATTTTGTTTATCATTTTTCATCACCGGTTAAATAATCCTGAAAAGAATTATTTAGAATTGTTTATTTAACATTTTTGCGTTAGTACATCTGCTTAGACTCTAAGGAATACGGCTAAATGATCGCTGCTTGACGCGGGAATCTCGCACTAACTTCCAGAAAAGTTATGTAAAATTCTATCTAATATATTACTGCATTTCGATGTGACTGATTTATTGAGAAACTATATATCAGAGTCAGGATTAAATATTAACATTTCGAAAAGCTGCAAAGTAATTTGTTATCCCCGCCGGAAAAATAAAAAGCTTTACTCTTGCTAATTTAATTCTAATGAATATATTCAGAATAGTCTACTTTTTAGATGGATATGAATAAAAAAAGAGGTTGTTTTTCTTCAGGGTTTTTACTCTTTGAATTAAGAAGAAATTATCACCGGAAGGTTTTTATGAAACTAGTAATAGCATCTGACCACGCGGGACTCAGATTAAAAAACATTTTAATAAAACATTTTAATGAACATGAATTTATCGACGTGGGAACATATACAGAAGAGTCATGCGATTATCCCGATTATGCTCTGCTTGCAGGGGAGAAGGTTGTTTCGGGGGAGGCAGAGGCCGGTATTGTAATCTGCGGTACAGGTATAGGAATATCCATTGCTGCAAATAAAGTAAAGGGGGTCAGAGCTGCTCTCTGTTTCAACGAGTTTATGGCGGAAATGTCCCGAAAGCACAACGATGCAAATGTTCTGGCACTGGGTGCGCGTGTAATAGGGGAGGATCTTGCTATCCGGATTACCGATGTCTGGCTCAAGACCGGTTTTGAGGGTGGAAGACATGAAAAGAGAGTTTTAAAAATAGGAAAAATTGAATCCTGAGGGGATTTTTGCCGATAAAGTATCTATGAAAACAACCTATTTTAAAGTAATTATAATTCTTGTATTTGTTATGCAGTTTATGGCTCCGTCCAGGAATGCCACGGATGTTATTGTCATCACCGATCTCCCCGAGTCATCTCTTTATAATGCTGTAAAGCGGTCGATGCCGGATGGTACGACCGGTTATGTTATTAAAGATATAAACTATATCGAACATGCCGATCCTTTCTCAACGGATATCCTTCTTAAATTCGATAAAGAACCGGATAAATATGTTAAGGATGATTCGAGAAAATATGAAATCTATTCCGCCAATTATAAGTTTCTGAAAGAAGGTATTGGGAATGGATGTGCCTCATTTTTTAAGAATGATCACGGGGTTATGATTAATACCTCTGAGGGTCTATGGCTTGGAAGCGTGGAGGATCTTGGATCTTTTAATATTGAGTTCAGGTTCAAGGCTGCTGAACTTAAAAACGGCAGCATACTTTTTTCAAAGGTGGGATATTTTTCCGGCATGAAAAAAGGGATAGAAATAATACTTAAAAATCAGGGAGTCAATGCCTACCTTTACAATATGTTTAGAACTCCAGGGGGGGCATTGAAAAGTGTTTCTCTCGTAAAGGGGGAGAAGCTGAACAAGGGTGAGTGGTATCATTTCAGTCTCAGTTTTGACAGAGGGAGCGGTAAGCTTACAAAGCTGCTCAATGATAATGAAGAGGATGTTTCGTACATGACAGTTTCCGGCGGAGCGTTCAGTGATGTTTATGTTCCGTTATTCGGTTATATAGATGATGAAGATGGAAGCAGTAAAGGGACAGATCTTCCGCTTGCTGTTATCGGAAAGAACTATAATGGTCTTATCGATGAGTTCAGAATTTCCTACAGGCATTACAATGAATTGAAAGAGAGCACAGATATTGCTCTTAACAAATATAAAGGCTCGGAGTATGCAGGCCGTGTTCCATATAACAGAGAGGGTGTTATCACCAGTCCTGTAAATGAATTTCCCTCGACTGGAACCGCAATAACAGATTTTTCATGGGAAGAAGTTTTAAATCCAGGAACATTTATATGGATGGAGATGAGGGTTGCTGATAAAAATTTCAGCGGCAAGGATACTTCTTTGAAATGGTACAAGGTAACCACTGGACAGAAAAAGATATTTGCCGCTAAAGGTGATGACGGGGAATTCCTGCGGGGTAAATACTTTCAGTGGAGGGCGCATCTTGCAGCTTCTCCCGAGGGTGATAAATCTCCGGTTATGAAGAAGGTAATGATTAAATATAGAGTTGATTCTCCGCCGGTTGTTCCGCTCTCTTTTGAGATTGGAGAGATTGGTGATAAATACGTTATTCTTAAATGGAAAAAAAATGTTGAGGCTGATTTCGGCGGATATAAAATATATTACGGTACAAAGAAGGGTTCATACGACGGAATTATTTCTGTTATAAACGGAAAGAAGATTACCAACCAGTTGTCTGACGGAAACTATGTTTCAGTAAAAATAGATAATGCCGTAGTGGAGGAGAACAAAGTCTCTGACAGCAGAAATGTACTGATATACCCCTCTATCGAAAATACAGTGCTCTACTATTTTTCTGTCACCTCATATGATAACTACAGAGAGAACACTGTTTATAATCATGAGTCCGAGCTATCGTCCCCCATTCAGGCAAGGCCATTTGCCGGGAGTGATATTCGGTAGGAAACAAGAACAAGGGGTTGCAACCTCTTATTCTTGAGATCTTTTCGTGTTATCTGGAAAGCCACTTCTCCTGAGTTGACTTGTACCCGCAACCGAAAAGCCCCTATCCCCCAGAGGGGGCACCAGGTATATCAGTTATATCTCTGTTAGTTTTATTCTTATGATTTCTTTTACAATTCCAATATTATTTAATAAATTTTCATCTTTAATCCGCAATATATCGATTCCAATACTCATAGGAATTCATCCCTGTATCTATCGTATTTTTTTTGTGATTCATAAATTCACTAATAATTTCCCTCTTACGTGCCCCCTCTGGGGGACAGGGGGTTGTTGAGATGAAGGCACAATTTAATTTCCTTATTGACTGATGATATATTGAATTTTAAGTGGTTAATACTTAACATTAAAAATATAGTAGCTACATAAAAAATAGTGCAAAGCTTTCCCCCGCACCGTAGGCGCGGGGGGAACAATACTTAACTATGATTTTTTAATAGTTATAGAATATACTGCCGACAATTAAAAATGAAAACTGATAATAATATGATAATAAAAAGTTTAAAAATTCCAGATGAGTTTCATGACCGTCTGAGCGAGTTTATCAATACCTTTAATAAAAACGGTTTTGAGTGCTATCTCATCGGCGGATGTGTCCGGGACCTCATGCTGGGCTATGAAATTTATGATTATGATTTTGCCACAAACGCCAGGCCGGAGCAGGTGGTGAAACTTTTCCGCAGGGTTATACCCACTGGTATTAAGCATGGAACAGTTACTGTTCTTGTAAAAGATATGGAGTTTGAGGTTACCACTTTCAGATCTGACGGAACATACCTTGACGGAAGACGGCCGGAGAAGATTCACTACGCGGAAACTCTTGATGAAGATGTCAAGAGACGGGATTTTACTATTAACGGCATGGCGTATGATCTGAAAAATGATCTGGTTATAGATCATGTGGGGGGAATTGAAGATCTGAATAAAGGGATAATCCGGACAATTGGTGATCCCATTGACAGATTCAGTGAAGATGGACTCCGGACTTTCAGGGCATGCAGATTTGCCGCTAAGCTTGGTTTCCATATTGAAGAAAAAACTTTTGAAGCAATAAGTGAAACTCTTAATATAGCAGCAATGGTTTCCGCGGAGAGAATCCGTGAAGAGCTGATGAAACTCCTTACTTCAAGCCGTCCGTCAATCGGGATTGAGTGTATGAGAAGATCGGGTCTGCTTAAACTCTGGCTCCCGGAGCTTGACAGCTGCTATGAAATTGATCAGAATAAATTTCACGTGCATGATATATATTACCATAGCCTTTATTCCTGCGACGCTGCTCCATCGGATAAGCCGCTTATTCGTCTTTCAGCGCTGCTGCATGATATAGGGAAAGTGAACACCAGACGCGTAGGCGATGACGGTGATTATACCTTTTATAATCATGAAGTTATAGGCGCGCGGCAGGTGCGTAAGATTCTGAAGAGACTGAAATTTTCCAATGCAGAGTGTGAGACAGTAAATAATCTTGTAATTAATCATATGTTTCATTATACGGATGACTGGAGTGACGGAGCTGTGAGAAGATTTATGAGGAAGGTGGGAGTGGAGAACATCCCTGATCTCTTTGTGCTTCGAGAGGCTGACAGAATCGGGAACGGTTCACGTACGGGGCTTCCGGAACCTATAATGAAACTTCAGAGACGAATAGATCTCATCATCGAGGCGGAAAACGCCATCACTGTAAGAGATCTGAACATAGATGGAAATATTCTGATGACCAGATTTGAACTGAAGCCGGGCCCGATAATCGGGAAAATACTTCATGAACTTCTTGAAATTGTTCTTGATCATCCCGATATGAATACAGAAGAAATACTTCTGGAAAAGTCTGCTGAGATTTATTCCATCCTAAAAGAGCAGAGTCAGGGCTGATTCAACGTCTCCGCTCAGTTTTGATTCTGTTTTAACAATTGAGACCCGCACATAGAATGAATCTTTTTCTTTTCTGTATCTGAAATTCACCGATCCGCCATGAGCCGACTCACGGAAAGCAGTAATAGATGAATGCTCCGAGGATGGAGTAATTACTGCATATAAGGGTAACTCTCCATTTACTGTTATTCTTGCGTATCCCATGGAGAGACTTAAATATTCGAGAAATAAAAACTTCATCTCTCCGCCGGCAAGATATGATTTACCTGCTGAACTTCTCTGTGACGATGATCTGATCTTGAAAAAGAATCTATCCGTGGGGGAAACTGCAAAAGTAAGATTACCCTGGTCGGTGGATTCTTTTCTGTCATTCGAATAGTTTTCTCTTCTCCTTACATTAATATTTATATCTATCGTTTCAGTATTCACTCCGGTAAATAGCTCCTCCTGGATTGAGCCTTCTATGTAATCCTTGTTATAGCCGGGAGTTAGATCTTTTTCACTGTAGATAATAAATCCTGTTTCAATATACTTTATGGGATAGATACCGCATCTTGTTTCCCAGATCCTCTCCGGTGTTCTGCTCCCCGATGAATACTCCGAGTGAAAACCTGTGCCGCAATTTTTTCCTTTGACAGCAAAATTCATAATAGAATTCTGAATTCCGATCCCCCAAGCCAGGGCAAAATCTGTAACTGTTGTATCATTTTTAATTGATGACATGGCTGGTTCAATAAAGAGAGATATGTTTTTATCAGCATACTCCGCGAAGAAGCCGGAGTTTCTGATCAGGTCGATGCCGCTGCCGGCGTAGTATTTATCCTTATCCCAGAGAATATCTTTTCCTGAATCGACTTTCAGATCTGTTTCAAAATAATAGATCTGAAAATTAAAAAGGGAAAGAGTCTGCAGTCCGAATAGCCCTCCGTAATTAATGATGTTTACCGGTTCAGTATAATTTCCGCTTTCTTTTATTTTTGTTTTTAAACTGAACAGCGATGAATCAATTACACCCGCATCAAATGATTGGTATGAAATAAATCTTCTCTGAATTGAACAAAATGGAATGAAATAAATTTTTGTTTCTTCAAAATTTTTATAAAACTCGAAAGCAGCGCCATACAACGAGTACTCGGGATTTCCACCATTGGATAGCGAAATTGTCTGATCTTTTGAGATGGATATTTTTTTTGAAAAGGGGTCACCGGATGAGTAGGATGGTTTCCCCATCATCAGTCCGGAACCGAAGTGCAGGTTGTAATTCCCCGACGTGAAATTGCAAAAACCGGAAATATCTTTCAGATTGAGATTCCATGTAAAGCTGGATGAGTCATCAGTTATATTTCTGAGAGTTGTAAAATTAAAATTAAATGAGTCGCAAAGCAGAAGGGATAACCCTCCTCTGATTATAAGATTTTCTGATCCCTCTTCGTAATTGAGAACCTCTCTGCTTACGCCGCTTTTAATTTCGAGTTCGTAATTTTTTGGATGTGCGGATGTTGTAAAGCAAATGATTGCTATTGTGATTATCAGTTGGTTAAGGATAAATTTGTCATTTCGATGGATCGGAAAATAGGATATTTTTTTTACTATAGCAGTTAAGAAATGAATTAGTAATGTGTGTGTCATTTCGAAGAAGCGATAGCGACTGAGAAATCTTAAAATTACAGTGAATTTAAGATTTCTCACATACGTTCGAAATGACAAATGGTTTAAAACTAATCTAAACATATTTTCTCAATAAGCTTTTTCTGTTCACCGCTGCAGGAATTATCATTTTGCAGAGTATTGATGAACTCGTTGTTTTCGGCAGATTCAGAAAGTTCACTATATCTGAATGCAGTGGATGCGGTAACACAGGATGAAATCAGGCTGCGGAATTTATTTTTTATTCTCTCTTTCCGGGGCGGTCTTTTTACAAACTTCTTAGAATCCTTTTCACCGTTTTTATTTCTTGGAGTTCTTTCAAGGCCGTATATATTAGCTTCCAGAATTTTTATCTCATCACCTGTCAATCCGATCTGCATAAGAGCTTTTTCATTTACAGGTCCGATTTTTTCACGATAAAGTATTATCCGTTCAGCGGAGATTGCAGTCAGCCCGTCAATTTTTTTGATATCATCCAGAGTAGCGGTTTGAATATTAATTTTTTTTGACACCGAAGTTGTGAGCGGTTTTCCATAGTGAAGACTTTCAATCTGCGGAGTCAGGGCAAATGTAATTCCGATGGAATGGGTATATCCGAGATATGGATGGTACTTCAGTCCGTATGAAACAAAAAAGTTTTCAGCAAGAATTCCAAATGATGCTGCGGAGGAAGAGTTTTCCCTGCAGTATCCCCCGGTTACTGTGAAGAATGATGTGGGATTTATTGTGGCAGAGAAGGTATTGACTCTCATCGCGGCAGTATCAGTTATATTCCACGTTAGAGAAAATCCCCTGCCCGGTTTAAGAAGTATTCCTGCCGAGCGTTCAGGGTATATAATATCATCATTCTGTTTGTTAACGAGTGATACAATCCCCGTCTGAATAAAAGCGGCATTTAACCATGGAAGTGGAGTAAGGAGAATTGCAAAGTCAGTATCTGCAGTTTTTCTTCCCATTGAAAGTTCACTGGTTTCTATTTTCAGGATATAAATGTTTTCTGAAATTCCGGCATGGAGAAAAGGGAAGAGAGTATATCCTGCTTTAAGAGAAAAAGTATGCTCTCTGTAGAAATCGGCGCCGAATGAATTCCATGATAACTGAAGCCCGTAGTCACCGGAACCGTATTGAATAGTTGATCCCCCGGAGGCAAGAGTCTCTTCGGAGTAAGGTCTCCCCGCATTGCTGTTAAGCAGCAGATTATCCGAGAGCGGGAGAAGCGCTGCACTGGACATGACTGAAGGGTAGGAGTAATCCTGTATGGCGCATTGCATCGGGAACAGAATGTTGGGATCACCGGTTTTATATTCAAATGCACCGTGACAGATCATCACTGCATAAAATAAAAAAGAGATATTCATTATCTTTTCCTGACCATTACAAGAAAAAGCGTGGCATTTTCTGAAACAGAACCTTTGCCGGCAGCCTCAATTTTAACAGGATAAAGACCGGTTAAAATTTTCCCACGAAGAAGATTCTCCGGTATTTCAAATATATATGATCCCGGATTTAAATCCTCGCGCAGCTCAGATGAATATATTGTAAAACCTGTTGAATTAAAGATTCTTAACTTTATGCTGCATTTTTCATAGATGAAGAGTGGTATACGGAGTGTTCCGCTATTGTATATATGAGTTGTTTCTTTCGACTCTGTGCGGAATAATTTTCTTTTACGAGTATCCGGACTAATTATATTTTCTCTGCCCGGAGTAGCATAGGGAGTAATAATAAAATCTGAAAGAGAATTTGTATCTGCACCTTTGATTCTTGATATTGTTGAATAGCTGCTCAGCCCTGCGCTTCCGATATTAACAGCGCATTCCTGAATATTTAAACCTCCGCATGCTCCCCATTGTCCGGCAGATACCGCGGCATTGATATATCCGCCGATTGTGCTGTTCATCGATCCGTCCCTGTTGCTGAATGCGACAAAATCGAGAATCCCTCCATTCTCCGGCAGATCATCACTGTCAATTGAAACTGCACAGTCTGTGTTCCATAACCCGTAGTTGATGCAGTAGAGGTCGCGTATTCCGTTACCATTGGTGTCACCCGTCAGATCTGTTTCATCAGCTACTGGAATATCCGTGAAATGAACCACGGCAAATCTGTCGTCATAGGGCGTTTCCGGAAGATCACGATTCCTGAGTGTAACTGGAGATGCGGCAATTTTTTCATTTGTTCCGTAATACATTGTCACAAAATATTGAGATATATCGAGTGATTCGGTATCATCAGAGAGAGTTATCTCCACCCAGTCGCTGTTCCCCCCGGCGGAGATTTCATTGATCAGCGGAAGGGCTGTTGTAAAAGTAGAATTTAATAAAAACAGAAAAGAACAAACAGTAATTAGTTTCATGATTCACCGGCTTTCATTTTTATACTATTACGTTTGAAAAGTGTAGGTGGTGAAAAAATTTTTATTTTTTGGAATTTTTTATTATTTTTATAACTGGTTGATTATCAGGGGTCATATCCGCCTCCACTGTCACTTTGTGACATCTCCCCCATGAATGGGAGGAGAGGCAATTGAGAATATTCCGTATTACCCTTTCTCCCATTCATGGGGAAAGGTGCCCGGAGGGCGGATAGGGGCGGAACAGATTTAGGGGCGAAACGTTTTCTATTTATAATTTTAACCTGTAAAAAATCCTTGATTTAACCTTGGGTGAATATTTAGTAGTAATTTATCGGTAAATTGATTAATTCTGCATCATGCCGCGTGTTTCCGCGGTGAAAACTAATTTACACCAAGTTTACGTGCAGATGCCTGCAGCAGCTATCGAATAATCTGGAGAATATGAATGGATATAGATGATATAATGAATGATGGTTCAGAGTTTACAATAGATGCGGATCTTCTCGAGGGGGATCTTATCTCTATTGATCATGTTCTCCCTGAACAGCTTTATCTTATTCCAATAAGATACCGCCCGATTTTCCCCGGGATTGTTACGCCGCTGATTATTTCACATGGACGGTTTACTAAGATAATAGACCGTGTCCTGAATGAATCAAGGACTATCGGACTTGTTCTTATTAAAGATGATGACAAGGGCGAGATTAACTTTGAGGATCTTTACACCTGCGGTACAGCGGCAAGAATTTTAAAAAAGATTAATCTGCCCGATGGCGGAATTAACGTTCTGATAAACAGTGTTAAACGATTCAGAATTAAAGACGCGATAGAGAAGAAAAAGAATCTTCTGGCCGAAGTTGAATACCTCGATGATGTTGTTGATAAAAAAGCCAAGATGGAGATCAAGGCATATACGAGAGAGGTTCTCTCTCAGCTTAAACTTCTCTCGGACAACAATCCTCTTTTTACAGAGGAGATGAAACTCACAATGCTTAATGTGGAGGAGCCGGGGAAGATAGCCGATTTTGTCACATCACTTCTCAACGTGGAGAAACATGAATATCAGGATGTACTTGAAACTATAAATGTCAGGAGCCGTCTCGGGAAGGTGCTGCATCTTCTTCATAAGGAGATGGAGGTTGTTGACGTTCAGAAAAAGATTCAGCATCAGATCGGAGAGAAAATTGACAAACAGCAGAAGGAGTTTTTTCTAAGGGAGCAGCTCAAGGCGATAAAGGGTGAGCTTGGTCTTGATGAGGATGAGAAAAGCGCGGAAGTTAAAGAAATGCGCAAGCGTCTTGAGGAGATGAAACTTAAAGGTGAAGTTCACGACAAGCTGGTTGAAGAGATTGACCGTTTTACTTTTATGGATCCATCATCATCGGAATACTCTGTGGGGAAAAACTATATCGATACCGTTCTCTCTCTTCCATGGAATAAGGCAACAGTTGACTCCATCGACCTCGATAAAGCGGAAAAAATACTCAACCGTGATCACTACGGACTTGAAGATGTAAAAAAACGTATACTGGAATTTATCGCACTGAGAAAAATCAAGCCCGATGCGCGGGGATCGATCATCTGTCTTGTGGGGCCTCCGGGTGTCGGCAAGACATCATTAGGTAAATCAATTGCCTCTGCGCTAAACAGAAAGTTTTTCCGTATATCTCTCGGAGGAATGAGAGACGAGGCGGAGATAAAGGGACACAGAAAAACATATATCGGCGCAATGCCGGGGAAAATAATACAGGGACTTAAAATAAGCAAGACAAACAATCCGGTTTTTATGCTGGATGAAATTGATAAGATGGGTCAGAGTTTCCAGGGTGATCCGGCATCGGCACTTCTTGAGGTCCTTGATCCTGAACAGAATGTTGAGTTCAGAGACTATTATCTCGATCTTCCCTTTGATCTTTCAGACGTACTTTTTATTACCACTGCAAATACACTGGACACAATACCGCAAGTGCTTGCTGACAGAATGGAGGTGATCCGTCTTTCGGGGTATATCGCCATGGAGAAATATGAAATTGCCCGTAAGTATCTCCTCCCCAAACAGCTGAAGATGCATGGTCTTGAAAAGAACAGCATAAGAATTGAAAAGAACGGGTACCTGAGTATAATAAGCGGATGGGCCAGAGAAGCCGGTGTCCGGAATCTTGAGCGAAATATCGAAAAGATATGCAGAAAGACTGCGACCCTTATTGCCAGAGAAAAACCTGTGCCGGCAGCCCCTCTGACTGAGGAGCAGATAAGAGAGTATCTTGGAATTGAAGTATATCATGAAGAAGAGAAGCTGCTCATAACAAAGCCTGGAATTGTAACAGGTCTGGCATGGACTTCACTTGGCGGGGTAACTCTTACTATTGAATCGATTGCTGTTAAAGCCAAAAGCGGCGCTGGACTTAAGCTCACAGGACAGCTTGGCGAGGTTATGACTGAATCGGCAAATATTGCCTATACCTATATAAATCATCTCTTACAGGATGATGAAAAAGCGAGAAATATTTTTGATAATTATCTTATCCATGTGCATGTTCCGGCCGGGGCAACCCCTAAAGATGGTCCTTCTGCGGGAATTACCATTGCTTCTGCAATATATTCCATGATAACAGGGATTATGGCAGGAAATGATTATGCCATGACCGGAGAACTTACCCTTTCAGGAAGGGTTCTTCCCATAGGGGGCCTTAAAGAAAAGGTAATTGCAGCAAAAAGGGTGTCAATTAAGCATATAATTATCCCCATAGATAACCGCAAAGATCTTGAAGATATTCCGGAATATGTAAAAAAAGGGCTGACATTTCATCCGGTTAGTGATATATTAGAAGTACTGGATTTATGTTTTAAGAAAAAGCGGTAATTGCTTAAAAAACAGTTGGTAATTATGGTTTAGGGGCTGTCCTAAAAGTCTGATATTTTCTTATTTGTCATTCCGGTTTTGCAGCATCCATTATCGCAAATACCGGAATTTCCTGATAATATCAGTAGTATGAGATTATCGAAGATCTTCCTACGGTCGCCGGCATTTCGTTTCACTACAGCCGGAATGACAGTGAACGGACTTTTTGGATAGTCTCAAAGAAATCATACCTCTGATTTATGAGCAGTATACAACCCCGCCGCCTCTGGCGGTGGAGAAATAATTTGCAAGAAAGTGCGTATTTAGTTATATTATGCTACTGACTTATGAGATACTAAAAAGTGGTAAGGGGGCTCTGGTATATTATGGAATTTTTTAATCTTATTGAAGTGATAGTGAAGGACATTGTTGATGAAGTTCTGGCTAAGGAAGAGGATTTTAAAAGTATAAAATTCCATCGAAATGACATAATTGCCTATGTTCTCAATAGAGTCCCTGCAAGATATGTAACCGGAGAGAGAGGGATTATTCATAGCAGAATTGATCCAGGATTAAAAAACCAGGAACATACAGATATCCTTTTTTTAACCTATGAGGCAATAGGTGTTTTTACTAAAAGAAGGGCAACTGAGTTTGATGAAAATAAAGTGACTAATGAGAAGCTTTGCGGTCTAATACCTCATATGATAGGGGAGGCTCTTGAAGAGACAACTCTATCTGTTATTCCTGAATTGAAAATTACACTTTTATATAACGGACAGCCGGCAGAGATGATGGATATCGGATGGAAAAATCCGTATATTGCAGCAAAAGCTACAAGAGGTTATTTTCATTTCTGGCCAAGATATATTATGGATAAAATGATTGGTGGAGATTATGTGGAATTTCAGATTGTTTTTGATCATCCGAAATTCGAACCACGGTCAGTTAGTGTCAGGGCAAAGGTGAATAAGAAAAATGATCTCGGCAATACACAGTCTGTTCCGCTTGTTTTACTTAAATTGAAAGAGGGTGTATCGGCAGACTTTTTAACAGAGATTTAGACTCCCTGTCATTTCGAATCCTCTTCAATTCTTCGGATGAGAAATCTGATTACAGTAATATTCTTTATATAAAGGGAATTTGACTGTATTTAGATTTCTCAGTCGCTAACCTTGCAGTATAGGAAACTCCATCTAATGCTTCTTCGTAATGACAAACAAAATGGGAATTCATTAATTATTATTCTATAAATTTTTCTTCTCCCGCTTTTCCTGAAAGAATTTTTTCAGCAGATATGATGATTTGTCGCGGAGCACGCCGAATTTAATCTCCGGAATATGATTCATAATGCTGTTTCCGCAGACATTCAGTGCTGTACCGCATGCTCCATATTTTGAATCTTCTGTTCCTATAATCACACATCTGATTCTTGAATGCACAATCGCTCCGGCACACATTGCGCATGGTTCTTTTGTTACATAGAGATCGCATCCTGTAAGTCTCTCATTGTTGAGATATTGTGATGCACCTTTAATAGCGATTATTTCTGCATGAAGCGTCGCATCGTTTTTCTCTCTGTTTTCATTAGATCCGCTTGATATAATAGAACCGTCTTTTACAATTACGGCACCTACCGGTATTTCATCTCTCAAATACGCCTCTTGAGCAAGTGAGAGTGCATGCTCCATAAAATCTTCGTCGGTCATAAAGTGTTCCTTTATTAAATGATTCTAGTTCAAGGGTTTTTTATATAATAAATCGTCATCCTCGCGCAGGCGGGGACCCATTATGTCTTTAAAGAGTGGATTCCCGTCTTCACGGGAATGACATTAAGAATAATTCATCAAGAGTAGTTTTATTTACATTTATTAATAATGATATCTATAAGCTTGCGTTTTGGAACATAATGGTTTCCTTCACTGTCACGGTAATACTTAATGTCTTCTCCGTTTTCGATTTCTTTTATTATTACATTCTCCTTCGGGAATCCCAATGCTACAACCAGTTCGATTGTAAAATTTTCCGGAATTGAGAGTGCCGCAGAAAGTCCCTCCCGGTCAATTGATCCGATTATGCACCCCCCCATCTCCTTCGAGGCAGCTCCTAAAAGTATTGTCTGAGCGGCGATCCCGTGGTCCCACTTAACATTCTTAGAAATGTTCTGGTCTGATAAAATTATAATATAAGCCGATGGCCGTTCCCCCTCGACTGGACCATCCCAGTCGGTGAGATATCCGGCCCATTTGAGAAAAGGAAAGACCACATTTCTCTGATGGTATTCGACAATATAATATTTCAGAGGCTGCAGGTTCTGTGCTGATGGTATAAGCCGTGCGTTATCAACAAGTTTCAGAAGGGCAAGTTGAGGTATCTCTCTCTCCTCTTCAAATCTTCTATAACTTCTGCTTTTTTTAACTATTTCGTGAAATTTCATATTGCACCTCATTATATTAATTGTGCGAATTTATATATCTACTCAAAAGCAGGAGATAAATATATTTTCCCCGAGCTTTCGGCGCGGGAGAAAGTGTAATTGCTTCTGATTTACGAGCAGTTAAGTATTATATTCAACAGAGATTAAATGGTCAAGAAAAATTGGTAAGCTAAACTTAATAGAAAAACAAGATTATAAAATCATGGTGACAGAGGGGGCGGATCAGTTTAACAGCGGGTATTAATTTATTGACTCATAATATTTCATATATATTAATTGTATTATGAATATAACCAATCGAATAACATCATTGATAGTAATTACTATCACAATATGCTGTGCACTCACTGTTAATGCTGCCGGAAATACACAGGATGAAATTAAAATTTATAATGTATCGGGAGAAATAGCTGTAGCGCCGGGAAAATCTGCTGCTGCAGTCATCGCCGTTGATATACCGGATGATTTATATATATATGCTAACCCGAAGGGCAAAGGTATTGGAAAAGCCACAGAGGTTATTTTTGAGAAAAATGAATTTCTCAAGTCATGGGAGGTCAGGTATCCTGAAGGAGAGATATATCAGGCAAAGGGTGATCCAGATTCTGTTAATATATATAGAAAAACAGTAAGGTTTCCTGTAGCTTTTACCGTGAAGAATAATGCTTCTACGGGTGTTTATAAAATAAAAGCCGATTTATCAATCCTGATGTGTTCATCTGAAGCCTGCATACCTGTTGATGGGAAAATTGAAATTATCATTAAAGTAAAAAAGAGTCTAATAAACACCACTCCGGTTATGATGAATCAAATGGGTGAATTTCTCTCCCTTGGGAAAGGGGTGACGAAAGATTTTTCTGTATCAAAAATTGAGGAATCAGGAAAAAATCTAATAACTTTTTCAGGGATTACGGCAGGCATTGCGACGGGAATTCCTGAAAGCATATTATTTACTCCAGATTATCCCGCAGGCGAAATCACGGGAATTCTTAAGGCAATATTATTCGGACTTATTGCGGGATTTCTTCTTAACTTTATGCCGTGTGTTCTTCCAGTTGTGAGTCTTAAAATAATGTCGTTTGTTATGAACGCCGGGGAGAGAAAAAGAGTTATTCTTACTCAGGGATTTCTTTTCTCTGCAGGGATCATTGTGAGCTTTTTAATTCTTGCAGCTCTGGCGGCATTTTCAGGTCACAAATGGGGGACTCTTTTTCAGAATAGAATTTTTATAATCTGTATGGCTGCTTTCATTTTTGCAATGGCGTTGTCGCTTTTTGGAGTATTTACTTTGAATGTTCCTATGTTTGCAGGGAAGGTTGTTTCGAAGAGACGGGGTATTTATTTAGATGCTTTTATCAAGGGGGCAGTTGCAACTCTTCTGGCAACTCCATGCAGCGGACCTTTTCTTGGAGGAACTCTGGCATGGACACTTACAAGACCTCCTGAAACAATTTTCGTTATATTTTTATCGGTAGGTGTCGGGATGGCTCTGCCGTATATACTGCTGGCTCTGAATCCATCTCTTATCAGGCTTTTACCAAAGCCCGGAGTCTGGATGAAACATTTTGAAATAATAATGGGTTTTTTACTGATGTTCACCGTGGTTTATTTAATTGGAATTCTGTCGGACTCAGCCAGAATGGGGCTTATTCTTTTTCTTCTGTTTATATCAATAGGCCTATGGCAGTTCGGTGTGTACGGGTTTCACAGTTCAAAGAGAGGATTTTCTTTTGCTGTTTTGCTGTTATTAATTGCAGTTGGATATATTATTTCATTCAAGTATCTGTTTGTTGAGAAAGTTTATCCACACGAAAGAACCGCGTTCAATACTGAAAGAATTTTGAAGAATAGAGATCTGGGTATAATTACAGTTGTGGAGTTCACCGCTGAGTGGTGCCCAAACTGTTCACTGGTAGAAAAATTAGCACTCGATAAAGATGAGGTAACAACTCTCTTTGCGAGAGATAATGTTGAATTTATGGTTGCTGATATTACAAGTAATAATACTCAGGCTGAATCTCTGGTGAGCAGACTGGGGAGTAAATCTATTCCGCTTCTTGCAGTGTTTCCTCCTGGTGATGGCTTCAGTTCGCCAATATGCCTGCGGGATATATATTCTGCAAATGCAGTTATCGAAGCAGTGAAGAAAGCGGAAAATTATATTATTAAAAAATAGGGGTGTGTTATATGGTTCATAATAATGTACTTCCCGATGATCTGAGTAATCAGAAGGCATTTTTTGTAGATATGGATGGAGTTATAAATAAAGGGAATCACCTTATCCCCGGCGCATTGGATTTTGTTCAAAAGCTGAAGGATGGTAAATACAAATTTCTTTTTATAACAAATAATTCATACTATACCCCTGAGGAACTGCGTGACAGACTCGCTGCTCTTGGTATCGATGTAGGTGCGGAACATTTTTATACATCAGCCATGGCAACAGCAAGTTTTCTCAGATATCAGAGGAAGAGTTTCAGTGCCTATGTTATCGGCGGTAAAGGGCTTAAAAAAGAACTGGAGGCGGTGGGGGTTACTCTCACCAATAAGAAACCGGATTATGTAATAATTGGAGAAACTGAAGAGTATGATTATACAAAAATTACCGAGGCATCTTTTTTAATAAAGGAGGGGGCGAAATTTATAGCTACTAATCCGGATATTACAGGCCCCACTCCGCGAGGCCCTGTTCCCGCCTGCGGAGCTCTGGTTGCCCCCATTGAGAAGGTAACGGGAGTTAAAGCGTATTTCCTTGGTAAACCGAATCCTGCAATGATGTACTGGGCCAGAAAGAGACTGAAGGTCCATACAATGAACTCCTTTATGATCGGTGACAGAATGGATACTGATATTGTGGGAGGACTTGAAGCGGGGATGACATGCTGCCTGGTTCTTTCAGGTGTAACAACATTGAAGATAATGAACAAGTATCCGTATCAGCCAGATTACATTTTTGATTCAGTTGCCGATATAGATCCGGATAAAATAGTTTCACGCTGGAATATGACGAAAGTCTGAGAAGTAACAAATATATATGTTTCTATCTCATTAAATCTTGACTAAAATAAAACTGGTTTTAATCTCGTCCCCCGTAGAGTAAAGAAAAAAAGGAATTGTATGGAAACAGATATTTTTAACAGATTATTCGAAGTTATTGATGAGCGTAAAAAAGCATCGCCTGAAAGCTCGTACGTCGCTAAGTTGATGCAGCGCGGCACAGAAAAAATAAACGGAAAGATTATAGAAGAGGCTGATGAAGTCTGTGAAGCGGCTCTTGAAACAGATAAAGCACATCTTGTTTCCGAAATATGCGATCTTCTTTTCCATACATTTGTACTGGCATCACATAAAGAGATAAACATAGAAGACATAAAAGCGGAATTTGAAAAACGCTTCGGTACCAGCGGACTTGTGGAAAAAGCAGGGAGAGTGAAGAATGAATCTAAATGAAACCGACAGAATAAAGTTTGCCATACCCTCAAAGGGACGCCTCAAGGATCCTACAATTGAACTGCTTAAAAAAGCCGGATTTAAATTCAGGGCAACCGGGCGCAACCTGTATGCAACCTGTACTAATTATGATATTGTATTTATTTTTGTAAGAGCCGACGATATCCCTGTACTTGTCGAGTCCGGAGTTATCGATCTTGGAATTACAGGAAGCGATCTGATTATTGAAAGAAAGGCTTCAGTGGCAGAGATACTCCCTCTGGGGTACGGACAGTGCAGGTTATGTGTAGCTGTAAGAGACGGATTTGAAAATGAGAGTCTCGATTCCCTGAAGGGTAAAAATATCGCGACATCATTTCCTGTTATGACTCATGATTATTTTAAAAGAAATAATGTTGATGTAAACTGCATAGAGATGAATGGTTCAGTTGAGATAATGATTTCTCTTAATCTGGCTCAGGCAATAGTCGATATAGTTGAAACCGGAGACAGTCTCCGTGATCATAATCTTAAAGTCTTCAAAGAGATCGGAGTTTACGAAACAACCCTCATAACAAAGAAAGAACTGGTAAATGACGAAAGAATTATGATAATAAGAAGACGCATCGAGGGGGTTCTTGTTGCCAACCAGTACTCGATGCTTGAGTACAATATAAAAGAGAGTATTCTGAAAGATGCCGAGAAAATTACTCCCGGCTTTAACTCTCCTACAGTTTCAAGACTTGATCAGGAAGATTGGTGTTCCGTAAAAGTAATGGTTAAGAAATCTGAAGTGGTTCAGGTGATGGACAAACTTGAAGCTGTGGGCGCCACTGCAATTATTGAAACTGAAATAGTAAACTGCAGGCTTTAACAACGTCTGCCGCACTACTCTAATTCCTCCCGGCCCCCCAACCCCCCGGAGGGGGCGTTAAGAGCGTATACATAAATTGATTTTTTTAAAGACATTTTATTTATAAAAATTGTCTTTGAAGTCCCCCTCCGGGGGATTTAGGGGGCGTTTTGCCTTCAACCTGGGTACTATGCATTTTTATGTGTCTGATGACAGCCCTCTAACATATAATCGAGT
>CAYVCQ010000030.1:0-38375 GCA_964450405.1 uncultured Leptospirales bacterium
CTATCAATATAATTCTTTAAAATCTATATCTCTACATTTAGTTTAACATATAACGGATGTGCGCGACGGCGAGTTTGCCATGGATGGCATTACGAGCCTTCAATAGATTTGCAATGGCACTACAAACACAAAGAATATAATACACTGGAAGTCTTTCATTACAGAAATGTATTCTTTATACTAAAGGCGCACCGCCGTCTGAGGTGCCGGGGTCGAGGGGCATAGCCCCCGCGGCTTTTGGATACTTTGTGCCGTTACAAAGTATCAGAGTATATAAGCTGATAAATTTATCTAAGAAAAATGCATTCCTCTATAAAAATCACTCTCCCTTCAGCTGATCTTCTGTTATTTCAGCTTTTCTCTAAAATAGCCCATTTTCATTGGGGGAATCTTTGAGTATTTCCTGCGAGGCTTCCCACGATTCTATTATTTTATTTTCTTCAAAACGAAAGATGTGTATAACCGACCATTGTGACTCCGGTGAAAGAATAACTTTCCCGTGAACGGCAACAAGGTCACCCTCTTCAATCACACGCACTGTTTCATAAGTTTTATCCGGAAACTCATGAGCGCTATTTTCCATAGCCGTAAGAAACGATTCTCTATCTCCCTTAAAAAATGAGTTGTGGTGGATAAACCGGCTGTGGATATAAAAATCGTATGCCTTGCGTACATCACCAGAAGATGCAAGGTGTAAAAATGAAGTGGCGGCCTCTTTTTTATTCATTTTTGTTGTCCTGCTTTTATAATATCTGCGATGATGATTTTCTTCATACCGAGCATTACCGGTGTGGTCTTTTCGGGATTCATCCCCATGAGTTCACCCATATTTGACGGGATTATTTGCCATGAAACACCATATTTGTCTTTGATCCAGCCGCATTGCTCCGCCTCGGGAACAGCAGAAAGCATGCTCCAGAAATAATCTATTTCTTTCTGGTCGTTACAATTTACAATCAGTGATATCGCCTCATTGAAACCGGCATCATGCACTCTGGCTGAATCCATTGCACCGAATTCCTGGCCGGAAATTGTAAACCTTGCGAATTTTACCGTTCCCTCTTTGTCCGGTTCTTCGCCATTTATATAACGTGCAAGAACGCTTGCCTCCGAACCGGGGAAAACCGACGCGTAGAAAGCTAGGGCATCCTCCGCTTTGCCGCATATGCCTCCGGTGAACATTAACACGGGCGTAATTCGCTGCTGAATATCACCTTCAGTATGGATAACCTGCCATGAAATGCCGTATTTATCCTGTATCCAGCCGTATCTCCTGCTGAACGGATATTCACCGAGGGGCATCATCACTGTTCCTTCATTGGAGAGCTTTTCCCAGATTTGATCTACCTCCGGAAATGTTCTGCATTTAGCATGGAATGATATTGATGGATTAAATTTGAAAAGCGGACCAGCGCTTATTGACATGAAATCATATCCCATGAGCGTAAAGCCCACGATATCGCAATCGCCCGAAGGGGTATCATGTATTTGCGATATAAAGTTTATTTTAGAATCATCGAAGACCGAGGTATAAAACTCTGCCGCCTCTTTAGCCTCTTTATCAAACCATAAATGCGGGATAATTTTTTGCGTTGACATAATTTATTTCTCCTCGTGATAATTTATCATCCAGTTTATTCCGAATTTATCCTTAAAGCTGCCGAAATAGTCGCCCCATGGCTGATCGGAAATCTGCATCTCGATTTTTCCCCCTTCCGACAGGGCAGTGAACAGCCGATCGGCTTCTTTTTTGCTGTCAGTGTGTAAAGAAAGATGGACATTGTTGCCTTGAATCATTTTATGTCCGAGCGATTCAAGCGAATCTGTTGCCATCAACATCTGATCTTTTCCTATGGGCAGGCCTATATGCATGATTTTGTTTTCGTCTTCTTTGGAAATTGTCACTCCTTCTATCGGCATATCCCTGAATCTGATGACAGATGTGAACTCACCCCCGAAAACTGATTTGTAGAAATTGCATGCTTCTTCGGTGTTGCCTGCGAAATTGAGATATGGGTTAAATTTTATCATGTTCTTCACCCTCCGTGTAGTTTTTAAAATTGTTTAAAATAGCCTGCCAGCCATTTCGTTGCTGTTCAAGTGAATGCGTATTTTCGGCTTCAAATGATTCAACCAGAATGGTTTGATTCCCACTGGCGGTGAATATTATTTTGACTATTCTGCCATCGCCAATCGTATATTCAATATACTCATTGATCCTGATCTCATTATAAACTCCGCCAAAATCAAAACCGGCACTGCCATCTTTCGCCTCCATTCGAGAAAGAAATGTGCCGCCGGTTTTCAGATCGTTCTCAGACCTTGTCGTATGCCAGTCGTCCGAGGCGTTATTCCATTTCACTATGTCTTCCGGAGTAGTCCAATACTTCCAGACAATTTCAACCGGGGCATCGATTGTCGCATTGATTGAAATATATGATTTTTCATTTGTTTTCATAATTGTTTCTCCTTTCCTTTTCAAAACAAATATACATAAAATTCACGAATTCGTCACTATATACCATAAAGATAATCCTGAATATTTTTTTAAAATGAATCTTTGCTAACACACCGAAAGTTAAAACTTAACACTCTTGTATTAAAGAGACAGGGTGAAAGTTATCTGTAGAACAACATACTTTATACAAAAGACACAACGCAGTATGAGTTAACGGGGTCAAGGGGCAAAGCCCCAGCGGCTTTTGGATACTTTGTGCCGCTATAAAGTATCGAAGTATATGAGTTGAAAATTTGTCTAAAAAATAAAAATGTATTCCTAATAAAAATCACATCATCCTCCGCCTCGCGGGAATGGTTTAATCATATCTGCATGGAGAAATTCGTAAAAAAACTATCTAGGCATACATTGTACATTTGGTGAGAATGAAGGAAAATCATTCAATTTCGTTTCACTGTTCGAAAGTATATTATGTATATACAGCCTCATACTGTCAGACTGATTACAGTAAAGATACCTGTTTCCATCGGCAAACCATGCCGGAAAGTATACCCCGGTTGTAAGCAGAACTGTACTTGAATTTTTTATATCTGTAAGATAAGTTAAATTCGGTCCGTTTATATAAAAAATATAATAATTTCTATCAGCAGAAAGAGCTGAGCATGTTTTTATCCCGGAAAATGTTGTATTTAAAGGGGTAACAGCGCCGGTTACAAAATTCCATATATCATCGATTGAAGAATTTTTTCCAATTATGATTTCATCATTTGATAAAAAAGTTATCGCCCCCTGATACAATATACTATCCTGCTTTGAACTGATAAATGAACCATCTTCAGAATATATATACACAACATTAGTATTATAAGTTGCAATCTTTTCACCGTCCGGTGACCAGGCTGTTGATACAAAATTATTCCCGGGAAGAATAATTGTATTTAAAAGATTTCCATCAATATCAATTATATCTATTTTGTCAGGTGTCCCATCATGTATATATGCTATTTTTTCTCCATCAGGGGAAAAACATGGACAACTTGCCAGTCCGTGTGTTGTAAGCTGTCTTTCATTGCTTCCATCATCATTAATCATAAAGACATTCCCCATTGTGGAGAACTTGATATAGGCAATTTTTAGTTTTTCATCATAATCTCTCTTACATCCGGATTCTATAAAACTTAAAATAATTAAAAAAAACAGAAAATAATCCCGGAACATAAATAACTCACCTATGAAAGTATTTTTAAAATAAATACTTTTTTTCATTCATACCCCTATACCAGTCAAGTTATTTTGAAAAATTAATACGGATAAAAATAAAGCATAAATGAATATCGAAGTTTAATTGAATCCGGCTCATTCATATAAATTATCCCACCGCTGCCGAAGTGACGAGACTGCGACTGACCATATACTATTAAAAACTTTTTCCTCCGCTCCAATGGTGTAGAGAAAATAATTCGCTTTAAGCTATTACCAATCAACAGCAGGAGTTCTCCGTAATTATAAAGAATAAAAATAGTAATTATTTTTTAACTAAACAGATTTAACATAAATCTTAATGTAAAAAATATTAATCCAACAGCTTTTCAAAATTAAATTTTGTAACTTTTCATATATAATTATATTTCTTTACTTTTGTTTCTGACTCTGATATTATCAATATTATATTCAGATAATTTTTTACAGACAGGTATCCATGAAAAAAATAATTTTAATTCTAATTATTGTGCTGATATCACAGAACGGTTATATGTCAGGATCAAGAAAAGAAGTTCTGATGCAGGAAAGATGTTCCAGAAATTACAATATTTTCGAAATAAAAATTACTAATAATGTTCAAGGTGTTGTTCAGGAAATCGATGAAGTGAATAAAAGTGTTTCTTCGTTTCATGGATACTCTGCGGTAATAATTAAAGTTATAAACAGGAGTAATCAATCTCCATTATCGGAAGATTTTCATATAAAGTTTTCTTCTTCTGAAACAACCCTTTTAAAAAAAATAAAGAAAAATGGAATTTCGAATCTTGAAGTTAATGACCCGGTTATTATAATGGATTCGGAGAATATCCGCTATACAATCATCTACGAAGTTCGGGGATTACATAAAATATTTTTCTACCACTACTCCGCTGATGCTGTTGACTCTGTAAAAACTGGTGAAACATACATATTGATCGCTGACAATATTTTTTCAAATGAAAATGGAGTTCTGTATGGCAATGTAGGTTACGGTTTATACCCTGACTCTCCAAAGATCAGAGAAAAGATCGATGCAATTTTGAATTCAGACAAAACTTTTTAAGATAATACTACAACACAACAAAGAGCGAAAAAATATACATGCGGTAAATTTATTTATGGCGGAGAGATTGTATAAATAAAGTTTGACACTTGATTATTCCAACATTTAAGTTTTCTTTCGCGAAAGAAAAAAACTAGAAGGATAAAATCTGTCAAATGTCTTTAAAAGAACATAGTATTTTAAATTATAAAATTAGTGATGATGATTTAAAATCATATAATCCATACATCAAAAAACTGAAGAAAATTATCGATGAAAATTTTCACATGAATACAGAGGATCTCGAGTCTTTACTTCTGACTCATCGAAGCGAATTTGTTTCTGAATATAGTTTTACAATTCCATATTATGATATTCTGAAAAAAGTTGCCTCGTATTCCCCGATTGTTGAGATTGGTGCCGGCAGCGGATACTGGGCAAGATGCTTAAGTGAATTCGGGGCGGATGTCATCGCATATGACAGCCATCCCCCGGGCGAGCATACTCCATGGGAATGGCAAAATGGAAATCCATGGTTTGAAGACTCGTGGTATAGCATTATAAAGGATGACGAATCAGCCGCAGCTCATCATCCCGACAGAACCCTTTTTATGGCATGGCCGATCCCTCTGAATCCAATGGCTTATAATGCTTTGCTGAATTACAAAAACGCAGGCGGAAAAACAATAATCTTCATCGGAGACCCGAACCCCGCGTCATCAGGTGATGAATTTTTCTATCAGATGTTATATGAACATAAGGAAATTGAACAATCCTATCTTTACAGCTGGCCCGGGATCAATGAAAAACTTTTAATTTATTCTCTTGTTTAATTTAAAACCTAAATGATAGATTTCAGGGTATTAAATCCGCAGCAACCAATAAATTGAAAAAATGTTGTCAGTTCGTTGATAATTGCTTAAATATAATTATTAGAATGATATTTCATCAGGAGATTATTATGAGATATTTAAAAATAATTCTTTTTATAATTTTGATAGTTTCGAGTTTTGTGCCGGTATTCGGTGAAACTAAATTAAGAGTTGGTGTAGTTGAATTTATTGAAAAGAACAATATAGGCTTAGAAAATTCAGGAGTAATTATTCCTGAAATATTAGTATCTCATCTTAAAAATATTGGATCATATGATTTATCAGAAAGAATTTTATTAAAAAAAACATTAGATGAACAGAAGCTTCAAATGACTGGTCTGGTTAGTGATGAAACAGCTGTTAAATTAGGGAAAATATATGGACTGCAGGCTATAATCACCGGTACTGCTGTAAAAATTGGAAATAAAATAACTATCAGCGGTAGAGTTATAAATACAGAAAATGCCGATATTATTGCATCGGGAACAGTAAGTTTCACTGATATTGAGAATATTGAATATAATTTAGAACAACTTGCATACCTGTTGTCAAATTATTCTGCCGATGATTATAAAAAAATTGAAGTTGAGAAAAAGTTAGCAAAAAACAGATACGGGGCCCGTCTAGGATTAGGATATGCTGCAAACAATACAAACGGTACCCGCTATTCATCTTACAAGGAATATATGCTGGGATTGTTTTTTCACTCCAGATATTTTGATGCTGATTTTATAGCTACTCCGCCTCCGGCTGATGTAACCGGGATAACCGGATATGCGAGTCTAAATCCTTTTGTACATCTTGGTTTAGCTTTCGGAGTATCATATTTAAGTGACGGAATAAATAGAAGGAATAATTTAGGAAGTTCACCTGATGAATTCAGTTTTGGTGCAGAAACTATCAGTCTTTTATATGGAATAAATTACCGTGCTACAGAAAAATTACGCGCTTCGGTATTATTTGGTTATGTACTTGACGGTACGTATCAATATAATACTCAGAATAAATATAATACGTATAAACCCAAAAAAGAATTCAAATTTCCCGGCTCTTCATATTTAATCTCTTTTGAATACTATATCAATGATACTTTTTCTGTGATGTTTAATATCCTTGGCGGCGGCGGCAAAGGAGAACCTGATTTTAATGCAGCGACAACGACTCAGAAAGAGGTGAATATTGAAACTCAGGTTTTTTATCTCTCTTGCGGTTATAGCTTTTCACTATAGTCTATCAGATTTATTTATCTGAGGATCTTCACTAGACATCTGCCTTCAGAAAACAACAACTGAATGAAGGCAGATTCTTAGTAAAATAATTTCTCCGGGTCATCTGCGGTCTTTGAACTAATTACAAAGTGTAGAAATTTAGCGAAGAATATCACTCATCTTCATTGAAATTTTACTTAAAGAAAATGGTTTATGAATGAATCCGTTTATTCCGAGAGCCATCATATCCCTAACCCGCTGATCATAATTGAATCCTGTCATAAGCAGAACCTTTACTTCTGGAGATATCTGTTTCATAGACAGATAAACCTCCCTGCTTGACATAACCGGCATGGCCATATCTAAAATTACGGCTGTAATCTCCCTATGGCGTTCATTGAAAATCTGTAACCCTTCCACTCCGTTACCCGCCAGTACGACTTCATAGCCGCACACCTCAAGCATCTTCCTCGTGATATCACGGACAACTTCCTCATCATCCAGCACCAGGATTATCCCGCTTCCCTTACTTATATTTTCCGGCTTGTCCAGTTGACCGGAAAAATTTCCGTCGATCCTGTGCCGGGGCAAATATATATTGAAGATAGTCCCTGATCCCTTTTCAGAATGTACATCTATAAATCCCTTATGCTGGTTTATTATAGCGCTAACCATGGCCAGTCCAAGTCCGGTCCCCAAACCTTTCTCTTTGGTCGTAAAAAAAGGATCGAACATTTTATCCATTATACCGGAATCCATTCCAACTCCGGTATCAGATACTTGCAGCATCCAGTAATCTTCCGGACTGGCTTCAGGATGCTCCCGGGCGAATAATAGGTCCCGTACTGCATGACCAATTGAAATTCTCAATACCCCGCCCTGATTGTCCTGTTCCGGCCTCATGATGGTCATGGCATGGGAAGAGTTAATGCACAGATTAAGCAGCGCCTGCTCGATTTGAGTTTCATCTGCCATAATTAACGGTTGGCCGTCATAAGGAGTTTCAATAATCTCAATCGATTTATCGAGAGTGTTTCGGCAAAGATCTATAACATGCTTGAGCGATAAGTTCAGGTCAACAGGGGCGAGTGTAAGCTCCTGCCGTCTAGAAAGATCAAGAAGCTGTCTTACCATACCTGCAGCACGCTGTACTGAAAGTGTAATCGTTTCAACTCCATCGGACAATGTATCAATATTCAGCTCATCATCTGAAATGTGGTGTTTAAGCAATGATGCCATACCCAGAATGCCTGATAAGACATTATTGAAATCGTGTGCCAGGCCGCTTGCGAGATTACCTATTGCATCCATTTTCTGCGCCTGCCGGAGATGAATTTCCTTTCGTTCAATTTCGGTGATGTCATCTACGCGTATCACGGCGCCTCGTTTATCCTCGAAGATAAGGGGAAGAAAAGAAATTCTCAACGACTTCTCTTCTCCGGAAAACATAGACTTTCGATAGAGCTCCTGCGGACTTCCCGTAGACATGATTTCAAGAAAAATATTTACATCTTCGCTGTTAAATGGGGAAATATCAGTAAACTGATGTCCGACTATCGATGAAGAGGATAATCCGGTTAAACGTTCACTCTCAATGTTGGCCTGTGCTATGAAACCGTCAGAGTCTAAAGAAACCAGCATTGACGGCAGTGAATCAAAAACGTTGCGAAGGTAATTCCGTGCATATCGAAGATCTTCCTCGGAGTTCTTATGCTTTTCGATCTCGAGTTTGAGAGAGGCACTGTAAATATCCAGCTGATTATAAGTAGTAACATACTGATTAATCAGGATTCCCGCAAGTTCCATCGTCATAAAGAAAAAGCCGTACTGACCATAGACAGTGGGAATACCGGCATTTGAGTTTCTGATATCAACAACAAGACACGCAAGAAAAACACTGAATCCAATAAGAATATTACCGGGGACTGTTTTAAAAAGCGTTCCCGCCGCTGATTGGAGTACACGAACCGGAAAAACACCTTTCACTTCCTCAAAATATTTACGGAATTTGACAACAACCAGAACCAGAACATTAAAAACAAGTAAATAGACCAGAGAAACAGGTGTTATTATCTGCCAGATTCTTAGAGATGTTTCCCTTAACGGAAGCGGAATGGTGAGACAAAAGAGTAAGCTCAGAACAATATAACACCTGATGAAGATGCTGATTTTCTGACGGAGTAGAGAATCAATAAATGCTGCAAAGATCGACATTCCGAAAAATAGTGAAAAAAACTGTATATATTGAATCATTCCTGTATCAGTTATAACATCGAAGACGAACTTCGTTCTGCAGAACAAAAAGATCGCCAGATTCATCGCTCCAAGTCCGTAAAAGAGTGAATAACGGACTTTCCTCTGGAGTATATAAAGGACCAGATAAATCGCTCCGAAAAAGAAATACACGGCTATAAGCATTAGAGCGGGATATTCGTTCCGGAAATTTTCCTGTATATACCTGTAATTGCTGATCAGATAATTGTCTTTCATGAAGAGACCGGTACGGTCATCAATTGGATTGCCGACAATCCGGAAGGCCAGAATGTTTTCCCCCTCGTGAAGATAATGCCTGTCTAGCTCCATAAGGATTCCTCGCACGGCTCTCTCTTTTATAATACTTCCATCGGGGTCAAGATACATTTCTTCACGTATGAGATTTCCGTTAACATAGACCTGCCAGTTCAGACCAATCTGCGCAAGATATAAAGCCAGGTTGCCGGCATCAAGCTCACTGCTCGAAAGCTTGAAACTCGACAGGAAGGTGAATTCCATTACCGGATATTTTGCAAGTGAAAAGTGGCGAAAGCGGGGTACACCGGGTAAACCAAGCTCCCGGACACGAACCGGACGGTTCCCGCGGTTCCCCGGCACTCTCAGCCAATCAGGATTATCACCGGATAATCTCAACTTCAGCCATTGAGTATTAAAACCTTTGCGGATATATATATCACTCTCTGTTAGATCTATAACAGATGCATAAGCGCCTGAAACTCCAAAAAACAGCAAAAGGGTCATGACGACAACAAAGCGCATATATTTCCTCTTATGATATAGCCCATTTAAAAAAGCTGTGTATCCGGTTATTTAGAAGAATTCATTTAACTCGAAACCTTAACTATTCAAGACGTCTTATCATCAGACAATTAAAAAATGCCTGATAAAATAATCCTGGTACCATAATTAATATACAGCTTAAATTATTTTTTTCAAGTGGGCCCGCATAAATTAGGGGTAAGTTATTTATTGTAGAATATTATTATTTCAGATTGTTTTATCTAAAAAACTCTGAAATAAACAGGTTAAATACAAGGCTGGATGCATCGATTTTACGGTTCTGCGGATTTTCCCCTATATAAATATAATGCATAATTATGTCCCGCCGCCTTAGGAGTAAAGCTTTAGAGAACATTGTGCTGCTGTAAAATTTAATTCAATTTAATAATAATCTCAACCCGCCGGTTCTTCTTTCTTCCCTCTGCGGTGGAGTTCTCTGCCATGGGATTATCCATACCGTAACCTTTATATGAAAACTTGTCATGTCCGCTCTTTGACTTAAGATATTCCGATACTCTCATAGCCCTCTTCTCTGATAGAGAAAGATTATAGGCCTTCTCCCCTTTGCTGTCGGTGTGCCCCTCTACAATTATCTCTCTGCCGGGATATTTCTTTTTAATCGCATCTGCAATTTGATCAAGTTTATCTCTGGTATCACTTCTAAGATCATACGAATCAAAATCAAATAGAAGATCGTTCATCCTGACAACAAGACCCCGTTTATCGACGTCCGCATCAACACCATCGGGGAGCACCTTCTGCAATTCCTCCTTTGCAGTCTCTTTCTGCTTTGGAGTAAAATTCTGATACATGCTATTCTCAGTCTTTATATTCATATGTATTTCAGTTGAGGAAAGAATTCCACCGCCTAATGAAAATATAAATGCAATCTGATAGGCATCCTGCATATCTCTGGGCTTATTATTTGAAATATCCCAATGAATAATACCTTTATTCTCCGCAGCAATTTTTACAGGAAAATCCTTAGGATATCCTGTTCCGGTCATATCAATATTTACAGTAAAATAATAATTTATTACAGCTATATCCTTTTCATTATCCTTAATTATTTTTACAAAAGTATATTCCACGGGAAATGAAAGCATAAATGGTCTTGAAAAATCATTCATAACCATATCACCATTAGCGGTCCATTTATCATTAATATTAATTTCTTTATCGGGGAAAGAAGGAATGTTCCGGAGATTCGGCATATAATCCCCCTTCTTAACAATATATTTTCCTGATGGCTCAACCAGAAAATCCACCATATACTGATTTATCTGCTTGAAAACACTCGCACTGTATTCTTTTTCATGAATTGCAAATACACCGTGTACCCTGTTTAGTTTGTCAGATTTTTCATTGCATGTTAGATCGATAATGTTTCGCTCTTCGTATATTCTGACTAACTTGCCATCCACATAATCTTTAACACCTGCTGTTTTTACCATTTCTATACGTTCATCTTTAGCTAAATCCCAGGTAAACTTATATGCATATGCGTTAAACGAGAACAAGCAAACAATTGATAGAGCAATTAATATTCTTTTCATTGGAAAAATCTCCGGGCGGATTATATCCGCTAATAGCATATCGGCATATTATGTCATATCTATTAGTACTTTATTTCTGCAGATTTTTTTTTCTAAACTCTTCAATTAAATGATAAACAAGAATTCCATAGGCTACTGAAACATTCAGGGACTGCTTTATCCCGTACATCGGAATCTCCACTGCAGCATCGGCCAGCGCTACTGCCTCCTCCGAAAGGCCTTCAACTTCATTGCCGAGCATCAGACAGAGCGGGAACTTATATTCTGCATCAAGATAATTTTCACTGGAATCGGTATGTTCAAGAGCAATGATTGTATATCCTTCAGATTTGAGTTTTTTGATTACTGAAACTGTATCCTCGCTATGCTCCCACGGAACGGTATCCACACTGCCCAGAGCTGTTTTATCGATCTCTTTTCGCGGAGGGAAACCGGTGTATCCGCAAAGCCACAGTTTTTCGATAAGGGCTCCGTCAGATGTGCGGAACATTGATCCGACATTATAAAGACTTCGAACATTCTCCGCAATGATCACAACCGGAAACCTTTCAGTCTCTTTCAATTCATCAATTCCCGGTCTCTTCCCTTTTATCTCTTCATTTAAAAGCTTTTTCAAGATGATTCTCCTAAACACAATTTTATTTATTTATTTTTTGCAGAAAGCTACGTTTAAAATTATATCATTTCGTCAACAATTCATTAAACCTTTCAAAAGATAAAGTAATTTTCATGAGGAATAGATTCAGATGTAGGCAATTGAAAAAAAAAGCCTATGCTTCGACAGGCTCAGCATGACCTGTCAGTTCAATTTGAAATATCACTTATAAAATTATCATTGACTTTAAGAGTCTTTTTCAAAAATGTTTTACTTAAAGTGCTTTAATACTTTAATATGAATAGATAATTTAAGGGACACAAATGGATCATCTTGGCAGGCATTTTCTTTCTGAATTTTATAACTGCAGCAGCGAAATACTAAATAACGAAAACAAAATCGCTGATATAATGACTCAGGCCGTTGAAGTATCAAACGCGACAATAATAAAACCATTTTTCCATAAATTTTCACCGCAGGGTGTAAGCGGAATAATTGTAATAGCTGAGTCTCATCTTGCAATACATACGTGGCCTGAATACAATTTTGCTGCCGTTGATCTCTTCAGTTGCGGGGATTTCGACTTTACAGAATCTTTAAAATACATCCGGAATAATCTGGATGCCGGGAGATACTCAATACTCTGCGTCAAAAGAGGCACCGGCATAAATTCATTGCCGGATTCACCTGATGACCAATTTGAATCTCAGAAAATCTATCTTTAGAAAAACTTATTACAACGAAAACAAGTAACTACTCAAAAATCGAAGGTAATTATGCTTTCCCCCGCACCGAATGCACGGGGAAAACATTTCACAACCAGAATTGAACAGTTACAGAAATATAAATCTATAAAATGAAAGGGCTCGCCTGTGCGGGTTGCAGATTACTTTAAAATTTAATTGAGAATATAAATGATTATTAAAAAACTAAAAGAACGTTTGCTGGGAGATTTTGTAATAGACCCCAGACACGATATTGTCATTTACGACATCCTCGTGAGAGATGGATTTATACCAGTTACAATATTTCTAGGTATAATACTGACATCGCTGATTATTGCCGTAAGATTATTGTTCGGGATTTACACCTTTAATGTTTTTCATTTATTATTTTTAACTTCATTTATCATTTTGTTTTACCTTTATAAATTTATTCCAAAGCAGGGGTTGTTCAGGTTCTTCATTTTTATTATGTTTATAATATCACTCTGGCTTTCAATGACTGTTATAAAAAGCAGTCTTAATGAATATTTTGTTGTTCTGATGTTCCCTATAATTACATACAACCTGTCAGGGATAAAAACCGGAACAATATGGAATACAGTTTTAGGTATCGCTTTTTTAATTTTTATTTTAATTATTCAGACAGGACTGATCCATACCGGTTATCAGGTGTCAACTCTGACTGTCGGGTTTATACTCTATCTTTTTACAGCTATTTTTTCATACTACGCCGAATTAAGGCATTCAAGTATTGAAAAATTAATTCTCCGCCAGCTTTACTATGATAATACAAGCGGTCTTCCAAACAGAAAAATGCTCATTGAAGATATAGCACATAAAATATATCCTTCGCTTATTATACTCAGGATTGAAAACTTTCATGATATAAATACTTTTTTCGGCTACTCGCTTGGTGATGATTTCCTGAAATTTATCGGTGCAAGAATAAATCTCTTCAGCTCCTCATCAAAAATAAAAGCATACAATCTCTTTGGAGGAGAGTTTGCACTTATACTTGATATGAAATACACCGGTGCTGCCGCAATTGAAAAATTAAAAATAATTGCATCCGGACTCATTCAGCATATGATCGACGAGAAATATATTCATCAGGAGACACATATTCCTCTTACTCCGTACATCGGAATTGCGCCATACTTTGATGGAAGTGACAGTCTTATATCACAGGCCGATATCGCTCTTCATCACGCCATTAATTGCAAGAGCCCTTACCATATCTATAATGACGATGACAAAGACCGTGTGAGATATATTGATAACGTAAATACTCTTTCAGATCTTAATAATGCACTTATCAATGACCGGATAACTCCATACTTCCAGGCAATAATTCACAACAGCAGCGGCAGGATTGAAAAGTACGAATCGCTCCTGAGGATAATTGACAGTGAAGGTAATCCTCAGCTGCCGGGAAAGTATCTTGAAGTGGCGCGTAAAACAAACCTCTACCATGAGCTCACAAAAATAATGATAAAAAAAGTTTTCACTTATATGGAAAACAAAGAGAGTTCTTTTTCAATTAATATCTCTGCAGATGATATATATAATCCGGACTTCCCGCCTTACCTTGAAGAGATGATGAAACTTCATCCATGGTGCTACAACCGGATAATCCTTGAGCTTGTCGAGTCTGAAAGATTTGATAATTATGCTTTTGTTGCGGAATTTATAAAAAAATCTAAAAAGATAGGATACAGTTTTGCAATAGATGATTTCGGCACCGGATACTCCAACTTTTCGCATTTAACAAAACTGAATATTGATTACGTAAAATTTGACGGTTCACTGATCCGCAAGGTTGGTTCAGACCCTACAACCAGAGTTATAATAAAAAACATAGCGGCTCTCTGTAAAGAACTGAATGTAAAAACCATCGCAGAATTTGTTGAGAACGAAACAATTTTAAATGCAGTAAACGAATATGGGATTGACTATTCTCAAGGGTGTTTCATAAACTCACCATCACCTTCAGTGATTAATGACAAATAAGAGATTACATGACAGCGAAACTACCTTTTTTAATGATTATTCCACACAGCGGTCTCGATATTCCCGAAGAGCTGTATGGCTATGAAAATGTAAGTCCTCTTAATATTTTTTTTGAATCAGATGCCGGCGCAAAGTCAATTTTTTCCATTGATGATTTAATTTTAAAAACTATATCGACTCCCATATCAAAAATATTTGTTGATCCCGACAGAGAGTATAAACTTCTATATCCTGTTACAAATGACGGAGTTATAAAATCAAGAACCTCGATGAATCGCGAGGTCTTTATAACTGATTGTTATCCGGATGAAATTGCAATTTCGAACATTCTCCACAGATACTACTTTCCGTTCCATGAATCAATAAGAAATTCAATTAAAGATATGAGTTTCAAGGCAATAATTGAATGCCACACTCATATGCCGGTGGGACCAGCAAATTCTCCTGACAAGGGAATGCCAAGACCGCTTGTTATTACCGGATACACTGTTGACACCGGTTCAGGCATTAAACAGACCGCACCTCTGGAAATGGCCATGGATCTGGCTTCAGAGCTTGGCAGAACTTTATCAAAAGAGGGTGAAACTGTAACGGATATATTCAGAGTTTCAGACAATGAAAGCAAAGGGTTTATAATGAGGAATTACAGTTTATCGGGGATACCTGTACTAAGCCTCTCAATATCAAGATCACTTTTTTTAAATGAAAACTATTTTGACTTGGAAAAGATGATAATAGATGAGAAGCGATTAAACAGGATCAGCATGCTGGTTAAGTCCGGACTGGAAAAATTTCACAGGAAATGTTTCTGAGGCAGTTTATAACTTTTCGAACTTCGTTTTTTTACAGACTGAAATAATGTAATAAAGATTTGGTGTATCTTTTCCAATCACCCTTCGACAGGCTCAGGGTGACACATGCTCAGCAAGCCTGGATCTGACATAGTTACTGCTATACTAAGTCTATCATATTGAGTATGTTTTCTATCTGTCATGCTGAGCCTGTCGAAGCATTTTTTGATTATGATTCCATTCTCAACCGATGTAATGTTTTTCCTGCAGGATTACTGAAAAAACTTCACCATCTCCAGTTTTTTATTAAGTTCAATCAATGAAGTTTGAACTTTTTTTTCTTTAATAAGAGTTTTTATTTTCTCTTTAACAAAAACTTCTTCAATTTTGCGCTCAGAGTCATTTAGTTTTCCAAGGTCATATTTAAGTTCTGCGGGAGGCTCGTTAATTAACTTTTCCATTTCAGGATAACCTTTTTTAATCTCTTTACTCTTTTCTGAAAGTGCAATCAGTTTTGTACCGAAGAGATCAACTGCCGATACCACATCATCTGTATTAGCAGCATTATCAATTTGTGTAAGAAACTCATCCTGAGTCTTAACAACTTCATTTATAAATTCCCTTATATCGCCATACTTTTTATGCCTGCTGCAGGATCCAGCAGCTATTATTGAAAGGATTACTACAAATCCTGTTATTTTTTTCACTTTAATTCTCCATGTATTATATTAACGATATACGATGATAGGATGGCACGCGCTATCGCCTTACACACTGGCTACTCCGGCATAAGATAAGCCCCGGAGGTTGGCGAAGGATATTTTTAAATCTATTTACCACTTACAAGATAGACTGCATCTTCGACTTTGTCAGTCACTGACAGCCGTACCTTCACCTGATCTTCCGCCGCAGTATCAACTTTAAAGCCGCAGTAATCAGGCTGTATCGGAAGCTCACGTCCTCCGCGATCCACAAGTACAAATAATTTAATTGAGAATGGTCTCCCGAAAGTAGTCAGCGTTTCAAGAGCCGCCTTTGTTGTTCTTCCGGAAAATAGAACATCATCAACAATAAGTATATTCTTTTTATTTATATTAAAATCTATCAGCGTCTCTTTCAGAACAGGGAGTTTGCCCCTTGTTGTAATATCATCACGATAAAATGAAATATCCAGAGTCCCGTGTTTGATTTCTTTACCCGAGAGTTTTTCAATCTCTTTTCTGATACGATCGGCAAGCTCCACACCTCGAGTATGGATGCCGACTATGGCAAAACTTTCAAGATCCTCAACATCGTTAAAAATTGTATTTGATAATTCTCTGATTATTTTATCTATATCTTCTTTTGTGAGAATTTTTTTTTCAGCAGCCATCTATTCCACCTCTTTGTAATATTCCTGTATCGGTTTAACTGAAAGCTCATGATTTTTCTTAACATATAGAAGACCGTTTATCGCAGCTTTTGCCGCAGACATTGTTGTTACAGTGGGTACATGATAACGTGTTGCTGCCTGACGTATTGAATAGGCATCATCCCTGGTTACTTTACCAAGAGGCGTGTTTATGATGAAGTCGATATCAAGGTCTTTAATCCTGTCAACGACATTGGGTCTCCCCTCATTCACCTTGTATACCATCTCACAGGGGATATTACGCTCGTTGTAGAATTTTGCTGTCCCGCGAGTTGCAAGAAGTTTAAATCCATTTTCATGCAGAGCACGAATTTCATCAACAAGCTGTTCTTTGTGAATATCATTGATACTGAGGAAAACCGTTCCCGACACAGGGAGTCTGTCACCCGCAGCAAGCTCCGCTTTGAAATATGACTCACCGAAGTTATAGGATATCCCCATGACCTCACCTGTTGACTTCATCTCTGGCGAGAGAAGAATATCAACTCCCGGAAATTTGTTAAAAGGTAGAACTGCCTCTTTAACACTGACGAATGGAAACTTTTTCATCTTAAGAAGTCCAAGATCTTTCAGCTTTTTACCGAGCATAACCTTTACAGCCATTTTTGCCAGAGATATACCTGTGGTTTTTGAAACAAACGGTACAGTTCTTGATGCCCGGGGGTTAACTTCGATTATAAAAAGCTCATTATCTTTAATGGCATACTGAATATTAAGCAGACCAATAACATTAAGTTCAAGAGCCAGTTTCTTTGTTGTAACCATTATCTGCTTCTGCAGATCTTCTGTAATTGTTATAGGCGGAATAATGCAAGCAGAGTCCCCTGAATGAATTCCCGCCTCTTCGACGTGTTCCATTATCGCGCCGATATAAATATCTTCACCGTCACAGATTGCATCTACATCCACCTCAACGGCATCCTCAAGAAATTTATCTACAAGAATCGGATGCTCAGGTGAAAGCTCAACAGCTGTATTTATATAATTGTGAAGACTCGCCTCATCAAAAATTATCGCCATGGCCCTTCCGCCAAGAACATACGAAGGCCGTGCAAGCACCGGATAACCTATATGTCTTGCAATTTTCACTGCATCCTTTTCGTTAAATGCAATACCGTTTTCAGGCTGTCTCAGTTTGAGTTTATCTACGACATTAGAGAAGCGTTCTCTATCTTCAGCTCTGTCAATTGAATCAGGTGATGTCCCGATAATTTTAACGCCGTTCTCTTCAAGAGCTTTCGCAAGTCTGAGAGGAGTCTGCCCACCGAACTGAACGATTACACCATCAGGTTTTTCCGTATCATAAATATGAAGTATATCCTCCAGTGTAAGAGGTTCAAAATATAATCTGTCGGATGTATCATAGTCTGTTGATACAGTCTCAGGATTGGAGTTAACCATTATAGACTCTATTCCTTCATCATTCAGTGCAAACGCGGCATGACAGCAGCAGTAATCGAACTCGATCCCCTGCCCTATCCTATTAGGTCCGCCACCAAGTATCATTATTTTTTTCCGGTCAGTACGGACTGATTCATTTTCTCCATCATACGAAGAATAATAATATGGAGTATATGCCTCAAACTCACCTCCGCAGGTGTCCACTACACGGAAACCAGGGACTATTTTATGTTCTTTTCTTAAATTTCTTATTTCACTCTCTGAATGTCTAAGAGTCATTGAATACTTTTTCTGGAAGAGAGGTCCCTTGCTGTATAAATCTTCAATTACAGCTCTATTAGCCATAAACCCAAGCTGTCTGTCGGAAAAACCGAGGCTCTTCATTCTCCGTACTGTATCCGGATTGACACCGGATGTCCGGCACTCCTCCTCGTAAATATTCTCTTCATCGACGAGCTCTTTCAGCTGATTCATAAACCATGGATCGATGCCCGATAACCGGCATATCCACTCAACACTCTTTCCGAATTTCAGCGCCTCTTTCACATAAAATACACGATCCTCGCGAGGAGCAATAAATTCTTTCTCAAAAACAATATCACGCTCTTCTTCGCTAAGGGATGAGAGATAAGATGAAAGTTTAAGATTACCGTCCGAACCGAAACCGCCTCTGTCTATTTCAAGCGATCTAAGCGCCTTCTGAAAAGACTCTTTGAAGGTCCGGCCGATGGCCATGGACTCACCTACAGACTTCATCTGTATCCCCAGTCTCTGATCAGCACCGTCAAATTTTTCGAATGCCCATCTCGGAGCCTTGACAACAACATAATCTATAGTAGGCTCAAAAGATGCCGGAGTCTCCCTGGTTATATCATTTGATATTTCATCAAGTGTAAGACCTACAGCAAGCTTAGCCGCAATTTTTGCAATTGGGAATCCGGTAGCCTTTGATGCTAGAGCTGAGCTTCTGCTTACCCGGGGATTCATTTCTATTACTATAACACGGCCATTTGCCGGATTAACAGCGAACTGAATATTCGAGCCACCGGTATCAACTCCGATCTCTCTTATTATTTTAATACCCATATTACGGAGATTCTGATATTCACGGTCTGTAAGTGTCTGCTGCGGAGCAACAGTGATTGAATCGCCAGTATGAACTCCCATTGGATCAAAATTTTCTATGGAACATACTATTACAACATTGTCGTTTTTGTCCCTCATCACCTCGAGCTCAAACTCTTTCCATCCGATTACTGATTCTTCAAGTAAAACCTGATTTATTGGTGATTCATCAAGACCCTTTTTGACAAGCTCTACAAACTCTTCCCTGTTATAAACAATATTGCCGCCGGTCCCGCCAAGAGTAAATGCAGGTCTGATAACTATGGGGAGTTTTATTCTGTTAAGAATCTCCAGGGCTTCCTCAATAGTTGATACCAGCCCTGACTCAGGAACATCAAGACCGATTTTCAACATTGCTTTTTTGAAAAGATCTCTATCCTCTGCCTTTTTAATTGAAGCAATATTTGCTCCAATCAGTTCCACATTATATTTCTTCAATACACCCATTTCATCGAGTTTCATTGTAATGTTCAGAGCCGTCTGACCGCCCACCGTAGGGAGAATTGCATCTGGTCTTTCTATCTCAATAATTTTTGCCACTACTTCAGGATCAATCGGCTCGATATATGTTTTATCTGCAAGATCAGGATCGGTCATGATAGTTGCCGGGTTAGAATTTACCAGAACTACCTCATACCCCTCTTCTTTGAGAGATTTACACGCCTGAGATCCGGAATAATCAAATTCACAAGCCTGCCCTATAACTATCGGGCCTGAACCTATAATAAGTATCTTCTTAATATCTTCTCTTTTCGGCACTGATAATCCATCCTTATTAACTTAATTGTTATTGTGTTATGGCACCCCTGCAGGGGGCTTCCTTTAAGGAGCTGTCCAAAAAGTCTGATATTTTCGTATTTGTCATTCCGGTTTTGCTGCTTCAATTCTTGCAAATACCGGAATCTCCTGATAGAATCAGTAGTATGAGATTCCGGCATTTCGTTTCACTACAGCCGGAATGACAGCGAACGGACATTTGGGACAACCCATTAACCATGTATGTTATAGAAATAATAATTGCATATATCTTTAAAAGTCTTTTAAAAACGGTCTTTTTGTCAATAAAAATAGATAATAAAATTATGTTTATCGCTGGTAAGTTAAAATGCGGATAATGCTGCTCTTATAAAACTGGTAACAGGTGCCTGCTCTCTGGAATCCTCCACTGCATCTCTAAGCTCCTTAATGAGATCACCTGCTTCCTGATGAATAGTATCCTTATTAACAAGCTTTGCAATAGTTCCATCACCCTTATTGATTTTCTCAGAAAACTCACTCAGATTCTTAACGGCAATTCTGATGTCTTCGCGATTTTCATCAATTACCTGAGAAATCTTAGTTAGAGGATCCCCTATCTCAAATCCAACCAGATTCTTCATACTCTCTACTGTTTCAAAATACTCTCCGTTAACCTCTTCTGCTCCCGGATTTATCACAATAATTCTTCCGCCAAGAGCAGACTGATTTTTAAGTAAAATTTTATAGTTAGTATAAAGTTTAAAGGATCTATATAGTTTGAGAGAAACAAGTACTTTACCGTCCCCAAGGAGCTCAACCGCTGTAACCGTTCCGGATTCCACTCCGTTAACAAGAACTTTATTCCCGATTCCAAGACCCTCGACACTTTCAAATATCACCGTGCTGTATAAATATTCTCTACGGTCAAATAGATCGCTCCTGATTATTGTATAATAACCAAGTATCCCCATTGCCAGAAAAAATACAATACCTACAATTAACTCATTCATTTTTGACATATTTCATACTTTTCAAACCATTATTTTCCTGTCAACCTTCAATTGGTCCTTCTATTTTCCCTTCAATAAACTGCTGAACAACGGGATTTGTACTTCCCCGTATTTCATCGGGAGTTCCGCATTCTATCATTTTACCATTATAAAGCATTGCAATGCGGTCGGCAATATAATATGCACTCTCCATATCATGTGTTACCACAACAGAGGTAACCTCAAGTTTTTCCTGCATCTGAATAATCAGTTCATTAATTCTGGCAGACATTACCGGATCAAGCCCCGAAGTAGGCTCATCATATAAAATTATTTCCGGATCCCGCACTATAGCTCTGGCAAGACCTGCTCTCTTTTTCATACCACCGCTTATGTCCGAGGGCATTTTATCTCCTGCATCACTCAACTGGAGAAGTTTAAGCTTCTCATTAACAATCCGGTTTATCTCCTCAGTGCTTCCGAGTTTATGCTCAACAAGGGGAAGTGCAACATTCTCTTTAACGGTAAGCCAGTTAATAAGAGCGCCTGACTGGAACAGAAATCCCATTTTTTTTCTAAGCCGGGTTCTGACAGCAGATTTTGCCCCGTTCATTTTTGTCTTTTCTACAAGTACTTCTCCGCAGTCCGGATCAAGAAATCCGGCTATATGTCTCAAGATAGTAGTTTTACCTGCACCTGAAAGTCCAATGATAACAAAAGTTTCACCTTTTCTTATATTAAATGAAACATCATCAAGAACAACTTTATTGTCAAATTTTTTTGACACATCTTTAAATTCGATCATACAACTCCTCCGTAGAAGAGAGCCGTTATGATATAACCGATAATCATAACAAGAAGAAACGATGACACAACTGATACTCTAGCCGCCTGGCCTACGCCCAACGCGCCGCCTTCAGCTTTTAGTCCATTTGCGCAGCTTATTGATGAGATAATAAGAGCATAAACAAAACTTTTAAGGAGCCCCACATAAACATCCTTAAGCCATATCGATCTTAAAACCCTGTAGTAATATGTTTCAGTTGTTATTCCCAGCTGAAAGTAGGATACAATCGCCCCTCCGGCAACGCCAAGAACAATTGTAAATATTGAAAGAGTTGGAAGCATTATAAGCATCGATACTACCCGTGGCATTACAAGATACGCAACCGGATCAATAGACATCATCTCCAGCGCATCAATCTCCTCCGACACCTTCATCGTTCCAAGCTCTGCTGCCATAGCTGCACCGGAAAATGCAGTGATGATAATTGCAGTAAGAAAAGATCCCATCTCTTTATTCATTATATTGATCATCATAGTCGGCACCATCTCCTGCTGACCATATGTTGCAAACTCGACACCGCTCTGCACTGCAAAAATCATCCCTCCGAACAGAGCAACCAATGTACATACAGGTATACTTTTTACCCCAGATATATACATCTGATTTACGATCTCTTTTCTTTTTCTGAATGCATACCGTAAAGTAAGAAAAGTTTTACCCGCAAGTATTAGTGTAAATCCTGAAAATTTCAGATTATAGAGAATTTTTTTTCCAATTTCAGAAAATATATTATGTGCTCTGCTGACTTTTATCATTTCCATATTATACTACAACTTTATATCCATTTTATAATAAAATTTGTTTTCCATGCTATGATCTACAAGATCACTATGCCATTGATTAAAACCAGGCTCCTCAATATTATATGAGAGATCCATATCATCTCCTGAATCTTTCCTGCTGTCAGCAAGTGCAGCGTCGCCATCACCAATCTTTAGCGGGAACCAGAACAATTTCAAATAAGCCCCATCTTCATTCTTCTTATACCCGAAAGAACTGAGCAGGATTGTAAATTCTTTTACCTGTTCTCCACGGCTTTCATAGCTTACAACAATGGGGATTTTCATTTTAAACATATCATCATTCCACACCTGATAATATGTCCGCAAGAGAAAACCGAGATGCTTCTCTCCGTCAGGTTTGACCCTGTATTCAAAAAGTGTCCAGAAGGGCTGATAAAGCTTCTCGTACCCTTCCGTATCCCTGAACGGGAGGAGAGAAAGAACATTGATCCCATACAAACCTGAATCACTCCACTCCACCTGAACAAGGGGCCACAGTTTAAAATATCTCCAGGAATTCCCATAGTATTCATGTTTGTATGCATAATCCCTTTTCAGCCACCAGGCAATAATACATGTTATATGATATTCCGATTTAAAATTATCTTTTTCATTTTTAATCCGGAAGTATAGAGGCGTTACAAACATGCTTTCATAAGACGGAGATTCATACTTCCCCCAGAACGGGAAAAAAATCCGTTTCTTAATTTTAGGCTTATCACAATCACTTATCTGAACTAATGGCCAAGGGAGGTTATACGTTCTTTCATTTGTTTCTTTATCATATCCCCATGAAAAAAATGGCCAGAGTACCGTGTACGACTTAAAATTTCCGCTATTACTCCACTTCTTCCCGTAAAAAGGGAAAAAGAAAAATGTATATCTTGTGTCATCTTTAAAATAAAGTTCCCTGTAATTGAACAGAAGCAGATACTGATAGTTATCATACCACCCGGCTTTACTGTTATGAGCATAAAAGGGGAGAAACCTGAAATCCTCCCTCTTGTCACTCTTCCCCCATGCAATAAAAGGCCAGAACAGAGCAGTTCCGTTATAACCTCTATCTTCAAATTCCGTGTATACAGGAATCAATGCCGCCAGACCGTAAAGAAGCGTTTGTGTGGTAAAAATTCCCGCTGGAGGGAATAAAAAAAACAATGCAATCCCGGGGAAAACATACGGTGAAATTCGTTCATATGCAAACTTGCCCCTTATGGTTCCGCCGAAGGGATAGATAAACATATATTGTTCATCGGGCATCTCGCCGTTTCCATACAAAAATAAAGGGAAAAAACCATTATCATAATCGTTGTTCTTTTCAGAATGTTTATAATCTGTTGACTCGTATAAGCCAAAAAAACCCTTCGTCACATCAGTGTTATTATCTTTATATCTCCAGAAAAAAAGAGGCATCAGAGATGCCTGAAACAGTTTATCTTCCTTAGCCGCCTCCATATAAAATGGACGGTAAACAGATGTGATTCCATTTAAATTTTCCGTATGTTCATAAAACATCCAGAACCAGTTTACTGAATTTAATTTTTTTGGAGCTGATGATGCTTTTGAATCCGCATAAGCATCTGATCCTCCTAAAAAAAGGAAAAAGATAACCGTAAAAATAAGAGGTAAAAAAATTGCCGGGCAAAAAAAATTTATAACTGCATTCAGGTTATTGCTTATTAATTTGATTGAGATACGCGGGTGAGACAGATCTGAGATATTCAATAATTTCATTAAGTCTTAACCTGTCTTCATGTGAAATAACATTAAAAGTGACGCCTGCGGTATAAATTCTATCAATGTCTTCATTTTTTATAAAACTCCACTTCTTTTCAACCTCGGCATTAATAACGAACTTATCAAAATTTATCCTGATAAAAAGAAACTTTTCAAGATCAAATTTAAAATCCTCTATATTTTTCATTTCAATACTAAAAGAGAAACCGCCAGTACTTAAATCCAATATAATACCGCTGCCATTAAACGCACCTTCAATCTCCACAAAGGCTGATTTGTGAGATCCGGTTTCAAGCGCATATCTTATATATTCTCTTAGTTCTTTCATTGGTGTAGTTTAAATTTATACATATATTTTAAATTACACCAATACGGTAAAAAAGCAACTATATTTTAAGGCTAATGTGTTGACTTCAGTAATTCAAAAAAGTAGGTAATTATTGTCCCTCATTAATCAGCAGTTAGCATTAATTCAAATTTGATTTCCAACTACTAAAGTTAAATTCAAAGAATTGAATAAAAAATATCTGCTTAAAAAATACAGCCATTTGGAAGAATTTATTGACATTGACAAACATCCAATTTATAATATAAAAGTATTTATTATGGAGGATGATGCATGAAAAAAATATTTGTTTGTCTCATATTACTACTTTTTATAATTCCGGCAATCTCACAGGATGCAAAAGAACCGGTAAAAGAGCCTGAAAAAAAATCGAAAGAATCGGAACTTGTCAGTCAGAATGTCTATACAGAGATAACTCTTGAAGATTTTGAGTCTACCCAATATTCAGATAGCAACATCAAGTTCATCAAGGCAAAGGAGCAGCAGGGATCTGTCGCAATCAGAGACCAGTATCCTGCAGAGTTTAATAATTCTAAAAAATATCTGGGAGTAAAAGTCTACGCTAAGAAAGGGGATAATTTTCAGATTTTCCCGGCAAAACCGCTGGAAATTAAACAATTTTGTAAATCTATATCTATATGGGTATACGGAAAAAAATTCTCAGGTGAATTCTCAATAATGATCCAGGATATAACAGGAAATGTTAAAAGAGTCACATTCGGAAACACAGCATTTCTCGGATGGAAAAAGCTTACTGTTAATCTTGATAGCAGTATTAAGCAGCAGGATGAATATCTTGAAAAAGACAAATTTCTGAAAATACTTCATATCCAGTACAGGGTTTCGACTGATTCTCTGCACCCGCAATGGCAGTATTTCTATATTGATGATATCACAGCAACTGTAAGGGATAAATACAAAGACCGACAGAGTGATGACTGGTAATATTGAACCTATGATCAATCCTGTAACGGGAGTGGATAAAATAACCTGTTACAGGATTTTTACTTCAGAAAATCTTCGAATCATTTAAAGTTGAAATCATAATATTTTTGAATTCATTTTCCATTTTATTGCACAAGAAAGAGTATTTGTGAATAAAATTACATCAGACTCAAACCAGTGTAATAATATGTTCTTCTCTAGCACAATTAATGCAATAGCGAGCACCCTCTTTCCTGTTTTTTACCGGAATATAAAAGTGATTCATAGTATTAATCTCTTTACCGCATTTTGAACATTTCATAGGAATAATCCTCTTTGAAATTATTATAGCTGACCTCACCGATTTCTGCAGACAATAATGCGATGTTTTAAACCGCTCTTTGACCCTGCAGCTATCAGGACTCCACCTGTTATAATAATAAATCGGCTTAATTATGAAACAGCGCCATTTTTTTTTAAACAGTACTCTCTAAAAAATAAAAAATTGTGTTTACATCAGATTCTTCTCCTCTAACATCGGCTCATCATAAGATTCAGGGGGTTTTTATGCCGACAAAGGCAAAAAGCACTGTAAAAAAAGTCAGAAAAAACGTTAAGAAAACAAATCTTACAAAACTTTACAATCACATGCATAAGATGTCATTAGATGCTGTGGATAGTGAAGTAATAAAAAGATTTAAGGTGCTTATTGATGCTTGCGAGGAAGATCTCCCCAAAACGGTAATTGATACATTAATCAAGGAACCGAAAGGAGCCGATACGTCTATTTTCCCTGAAGGGCTTCAGCCATATGTAAAACATTATGTGTACATGGTAAAAAGAGATAAAAATCAGAAAAAAGCGTAGTTATGAGAATTAAAATAAAAGTTTTTGCATCTATTCGGGATATCTGCGGTTTTAGTGAAAAAGAACTTCTTGTTTCCGATTCAATAAAAGTAAATGAAGTTGTTGATCTATTCATAAAGGGTAACGAAGAACTTTCCGAAAAGAAAGATACTCTTCTTATAGCTGTAAATGAAGAATACTGCCGGATGGATAGAACTATGGAGGATGGCGATACATTGGCCATTTTCCCCCCTGTAAGCGGCGGCTGAGATGAAACAGGTACTCACCCAGAAAGAATTAATAAATCTTAATGCAGTCCTTGAAACAGGGGTATCACACAGTGACGGCTCTGATCTGATTTTTATCGGAAAAGTAAGGAATATCTCCCGCGGGAAAAATGTCACACATATTGATTATGATATTTATAATGAAATGGCCCTTAAGGAGATGCACAAAATTGCAGATGAAGCATCGGTAAATCACGAACTAAACAGAATTATAATTATACACAGATATGGAAGAGTCACACTTGGTGAGACTTCTATCCTGATACTTGTTTCATCTCCACATAGAGATTCATCTTACCAGGCTTCAAGATATATCATTGATGAAATTAAAAAACGGGTACCCATCTGGAAAAAAGAATTTTATGATGACGGCTCAGAATGGATCAGCGATAGAAGCTGACTACTCAACATAAACCTCTCCATCTCTCCTGAGAACAATCACTCCGTTTTCGTTAAGCTCCCGCATAATATCAATTATAATATCACGGCACTCATCAACATCTTTCTTTCTCACCGCACCCATTGCGCTCATCTCTGAGAGAATACCCTCGGCCCTGTTCTGACTCATATTCCGGAGAAGCTTGAACTTGATATCATCCTCGGCTCCTTTTAATGCTTTAGCAATGGTAAAGTCGTCATTTATCTCATCAATCAGAATTCTTATCTCTTTATTTGACAGACTTACAATACTCTCAAAAGTAAAGATCATCTCCATAATATCCTTTGAGATGTTCGGTACAGAAATATCTATTCCACTGAGAAGATTTCTCTCCTGTTCACTGGTCATATAGCTCATAATGCTGGCAAGAGATTCCAGTCCGCCCACAATACCATGTTCATCATCAATTTTCTGGATATTTCTGAATCGTTTCTTTAAAGCCCGAGCCACTGATACAGCAGCCTCGGCTGAGGGATTTTTCATCCTTGCAAGTTTTACTCCGGTTTCTCTTGATTTATCCGGGGGTAGATTTTTCAGAATCATTCCGGCCTTTCCTGGAGCTATAAATTTCAAAACAAGTGCAATTATCTGAGACTGTTCATCTTTTAACAGGCTCAATAGCATTGTATCTTCAAGTTCATTTAAAAATTTGAAACTCGAATCTGTATCACGGCTTTCAATCTTTTTTACCAGCTCATCGGCTTTCTCTTCCCCGAAGGCATCAACAATCATCTTCCTGGCTAAATTTATCCCGCCTACTGTATTTTTAGAATTTTTTTTCAGCTCAATAATAAACTCACCAATCAGATCCTCCTTCTCTTCATCGGGAAGTGACTGCATCCTCACCATACCTGCAGATAATTTTTCAATACTATCTTCATCAAGATGGCGTAAAATTTCCGAAGCGAGGTCCGGTCCAAGGAGAACCAGAAGTGCAGCTGCCTTTTCAGTTCCTGTCATATTAAAAAGTGATCTCATTGCAAATCTCCAGTATTAATTACATACTACTATTAGTATCCCCCCCCGTGATGAGAGAAGTCCGAAAGGGAGTGTTATCGACTAATTGTCTTAAAACTTTTATAATCCCCGCCGCCCATACAATCAAAGAAAGGGTATTCAATCTACTATATGCAGCTTCCGACAGTTCTTAACCAGTCGTAAATTGCTAAATTTAATACAGTATTGTTTTATACTTGAAAAAAATCAATAAATATATGAATCTATCAGATTCATAAACATACTCAGCATAGATCAGTAAAGTAGTTACGATCTGCTGCGAAATAGCCGATCTATGCTATGAGATACTAATTAAATGGAGCTTGTTTAAACGTGCAGAATGAAAATCTAGTAAGTGAGCAGTATCAGAATGAAATCATAACTGCTGTAAAAAATGAAAATGATATGGTTTTTATAACTTATTCTGTGCTTGAAAGAACAGAGGAGAAGATTAAATTTGCTCTGGCAAAAATTCTGGAAAAACACAACCGTTTTGACCTTTTTACACCGGTTTTCTCCTGCATAAAAGAACTTATTTCAAATGCCACAAAGGCTAATGCCAAGAGAATTCTTGTGATAGAGGGTGAAATTAAAGATCTTAACGACTCCGCAGACATCGTCAAAAAAGTCCGGTCAATTCTTAATGAAAAATCTCTCCTGGAATATGGACTCAAGACAAAAAAATACGGACTCTCTACACGAGTTTATCTGAAGGTTTATAAAAAGCATTTATCCATTGAAATAATCAACAACATGCCTCTAACAAAAAAAGAAATGGATCGCATAAACGACAGGATAAAAAAATCATCAAAGTATGATAACATTGCGGCATTTTTTATGGAGAATCCAGATCCGGAAGCCGAAGGTATGGGACTTGGACTCTCAATGGTTGTTGTACTCTTAAAAAATATAAACATTACACATAAAAATTTTGCCGTAACCACAAACGGTATAGATAAAACCTACGCAAAAGTTCTAATTCCGCTAAGCTGATCACTCCAGCTTCCGTGCTCTCCGTTTCATAAGCGGGTACACACTGTTACTCGAATCTATCTCTCTCAGAATATCGGGTCTGTCAGGTTCCGCGTAAGAAATAAAAGTATCAGTTTCTTTAACTGTAAAAATTTCGGCGTACCTGATTGTTTCATTATTGAGCCTTGAACTGCTGTCTCTATAAATAACAAGTTCTGTCCCCTCTTTCACTCCATCAAAAAGACCTAAATTAAGAAGAATTCCATCATCTTTTACTTTCAATACTTTCCCGTTGTACGGAATGATATTATATATTTTTTCTGCAGTCATAATTGATAAAAGGTTCAGGTTTTCTCTTCCCTTTTTAGACTCAGATAACTCATATATAATATATCCTCTATTCATATCCATTATCTTAAGTGTTATGCTTATATAGTCATCAACCTCTGATATTTCACCGAATATCAGATAGTCAAATTTCTGTTCACTCTTATCGGTTATCTCTTTTATTTTTTTTATTGAATCGGCCAGATTCTCTCCATTGGTCTTGAGATTGCCGGCCAGTTTCTCCCGCTCTCCAATCCCCGGAGTTTTCATTCTGCCGAACTGCTGAAGAGCGAAAGTCAGGCTTCGTGCAGCTATCTTCCCGGAGTCCGGGTGATCTGTAATTTTCCCGGCAGAATTAAAATTAAGGACCAATATGGATGGCACATCACGCGGCGCCTCATCACTTGCATATCCCTCTCTGGCATAAAGCCTGTCTCTTCTTTTTATTATGGCAAGATTAAGCATATCCTGATATTTAAACTCCGGATACTGCATCATAATGTTCTTCATTTCATCAATCATCAGTTTATTGTAATCAAGTATCGAATAGTAGGTTATCAGCTGCTCACGGACATCTCTGTTAAGCGGATTCATCAGCAGTGATCTTCTCAGATAATACATTACATTTGTATGGAGGCTCTCTCTCCGGTTTATTTTCGCGAGTTCTATATTTTCATTGGCGAGCATTATCCGCGCAGGATGAGCGCTCTTATACTCATTCAGCACAAGAAAATCCTCAAGCTTTCCCTTCAGGAGTGCGTCAGATGGAAATTTTTTGTATGCATTGAGCATATGCTCAATAGCACCGGTTTTATCTCCAGACATATCATAGGCCAGGGAAAGACTATACAAAACAGGTCTGCTCTTATTTACCTCTGCGGCTTTTGAAATATAGGATATCGCTTCATCTCTCTTCCCTTTTATTATATCAGCACTAACCCCGCCGGAAAGTGCGCTGTTGAAATTGTAGTCATCAATCTCCATAAGTGAGATAAGACCCATATCCATATTTGCCCTGAAGTTTGAAGGATTTATAGAGAGAGCTCTGCTGTACGATTCGCGGGCTTCATCAAGTGAGTTAGATTCACCTGTGATCATATAATTTTTAAGGAGAATGCTGCCGTACTTGATATGTCCCTCGGGAGATTCACCAGCTGAATCTATTGCTTTCTCGACATATCCTCTGGCCTCTTTAAATCTTCCTTCATCGGTCTTTATATCAGCCATGAGAAGCAGCGATTGGAAATGATAAGGATTACTTTTAAATATATTCTCCAGCTTTCTTTTTGCCCAGAGTCTTTTGTCCATCTTATAATACACATAGGCAATTCCATACTCTGAATCAATGGAATCTCCAGATATTTTCGATGCTTTTTCAAAATAGCCGATTGCATCTGTAAATCTTCCTGTTTCAGATAGAACCATACCAATACCGTTAAGAGCTTCAATGGAGTTCCCATCAAGCTTAAGAGCGTCTGAAAACATTTCAAGAGCTTTATCGTAAACACTAAGTGCGTAGTATGATTTTCCCGCTCCAATCATCGAATCGGAATATCTGCCGTTTAACCTGAGAGAATTGGTAAAGCTGAACAGAGCCCTGTCATATTCAGTTTTTTTAAAACTATCCCATCCGTTTTTATTTAAGGAAACAGCATTCTGCGCATCTGAAACAGACCCCGCACAAATTGTAATAAAAATTAATGCTGATAAAATGTATATGTTTTTAATGGATTTAATCATTTTCAACCTTAAGCCTCCGGGAAATCTCTGAGCCGATTATCAAATGATAAGTGCGAATACAGCCAAGTCAACTAATATTCAGAAATTGACACGATTACAGGATTCTTCTGATTACCAGGATTATCCGGTTGTGATCTCTATATTACTAATGAAATCTTAAACACTAATTACTAATTTAATTTTCAGTAATTATAAACCATCAAATACTACAAAATCTGTTTGACCTTCAAAATGCATTCGAATAATATTTAAAAGAATAGCGGACTGTTGCCGGGCAAATTGCCCTTCAAAGTTATAACGGAGTTAAATTAATATTTTGAGTAAAAGAATAATTATTTCAGGAAGAGAGAGAGTTTTGAAACCATTCATACCGTTTGTCATGTCATTATTCATGACAGGTATGGGTGAAATTTATTCCGGATCTCCCCAGAGAGGGATTATCCTTGCACTAATCAGAGCAGCTTCGGTTCTTGCAATCCCATTCTATTCGATTACAAACTTAAAGAGTTCATATATTACGGAAATATTTGTTTCACTAATATTCTTCATTCTTGTAACAGTTTTTTCCCCCTTCGATGCGCTCTACATAAGTTTTAAAAGAAAACGGCTTGTTGTCTCTAAGTATATTTCACCAGGGTTTATCATTATATTTGCTCTCTGTAATTTTATAATAACTATTATCTCTGTTTCAATTTTTTTCTCATTTTTTTCAATAATAAAAGTTAATGCAGATTATCCGCCGGTTATCCAAAAGGGAGACATTGCGCTTATAAAAAAAATCAGCAATCAATTTTACAGTAAAGGTGAAATGGTTTTTATAAATGATACAAATTACGGTTTTGTAAGAATTACTGGTCTTCCGGGTGAAAATATTTCATATAATAAAAACCGGTTCTCAATACAGGGTTCAGAACTTTTTCTTTCTATTTTTACTGAATCAGAGCTTAAAATGTTTTCTTTAACGGATTATGATGTAATTTCCGAAACAAACGGAAGTTTTAAATATCCTGTAATACAAAACAGAGATAAATTCAAACTGGATTTAACCTTAAAAGATAATGAATACTTTGCAGCACCCGATGACCGGAATAATACTTCCGGATTTGCGAATATTAAAAAAGAAAAAATATATGGAAGATTAGAGGGGATTCTTTTTTCATTAAAAACGTTCAAAATTCTAATAAAACCATTTCAAATATCTGAATAACTCTATTCAATTGTGATGATTTAGAAACTCACTGAAATTTAATAATAAAAAGTAACTATTTATAAATTGGCAGTAAAATTCCCTTCCCCCGCGCCGAAGTCGAGGGGAAGGGATAATCTCCTGCTTTTTTTGAGTAGTTACGATAAAAAAAAATTATCTCACAAATACTCTCTTGACTTTCAGATTTATATATATATTTTAAGATCTCTTGTAACTATAATTACTGATTCTATGGAGGCTTCTTATGATACTCATCACAGGTTCAAACTCCCTGCTGGGTAAGGCTGTTGTTGAAAAATTTACTCAGAATGGTGAGAAAATAAGATGCTACGATCAATATAAACCGGAAAAAATTCCCGACGGAGCTGAATTTATTCAAGGTGACCTGTTTTCTATGAAAAGACTTAATCTGGCACTTAAGGGTGTTGATACGATTATACATCTCATGGATAAAAACCGTGCTCAGAAAATCGGTCGCGGAAAAATGAAAAAAATAAATATCGCTGGAACCAGAAATCTACTTTCTGTAACAAAAAAACATAAAATCAAAAGATTTATATTCCTTTCATCTTATGCCATTTATGGAAAAACAAAATCGTTCCCGCTGAAAGAGGACGACAGAAAGAAACCATATACAGCTTATGGTAAAGATAAACTGAAAGCTGAAATTTTATGCGAAACCTTTGCCAAAAAAAATGATATTAATCTAACAGTAATAAGACCATCGGTTATCACAGGGCCGAATGTAAAAAATTCAGCAGTTTTAATAACACTATACATGGCCATGGGACTCGGGAATGACAATGTGATGTATATGTCCGGCGATGGTGACACCAGGTTTCAACTCCTGTCTCCCGAGGATGCAGCTGATGCATTCTATAGAATATACAAATCAGGTGAAAAAACTTACGGCCTCTCTTTCAATGTAGGATCGGATAATGTCCCGACTCAGATGGAGCAGATTGTTAAAATAAAGGAAAAGAAAAAACTCGACTTTGCGGTGAAGCATATCGGAAAAATGAAAGCTCACTTCTATTCAGTTCTTTCAAGATTCTCAAATGTAAATTATTTCACAAGAGAGCATTTTCTTTTTATTTTTAACAGTGTTTACCTTGACTGCCATAGATTGAAAACTATTACAGGATGGGAACCTAAAAAAGATAATATTGATATAATGTCAGAGACAGTTGAATGGTATAAAAACAAGGTTAACTGATTTTAACTAAGGGAAGTGTCATGCTGAGCCTGTCGAAATATTAACTTTACTAATTGTCACCCTTCGACAAGCTCAGAGTGACACTAAAATTGAAACAACATTTTAAAATTTAGATTTTGAAACTCATCATTTTTTAACAAACCGGTTTTCACTTTTTACCTGCATCTTTGGTATCTTCAGGTTTTCCGTCTTCTTCTTCCTCAGATTTTTTGAAAGGATATGTTACAACTTTTATTATAAATTGACCCAGTTTAATTATAAGAAACAGCAGAAGTTTCCCCGAACTCCCCTCTCCCGGCTGAAAACTGAAACTCAATTGAGCACGTTTCATATCTTTGATAGTAATATCTTTTTTTGTCTGAGACATATCTTTCATTAGTTTTTTGGCTTCTTTCTTGTCCAGCTTAAGTTTCTTTTTATCATCATGATATTTGCCGGATTTTACTATGAGCATAAAGAGTTCTTTATCTTCCATGAGTTTGGTTTTAATTTTTGTTATACGATCAAGAAATGCTTTCAACTCAGTTTTATTTTTTGAGCCCTGATCATGAAGCATCTTGATATACTGACTTAAAAAAAATGCCTGTTTATAAATGCGTTCCTTCTCTTCAATGTTCATGTATTTCAGATCAACAGACTCCAGTTTTTTTACCCAGTGAAAAATATTTTCCATATTCTCATACGAGACGTCATATAATTTATCAGTTTTAATATCTCCAACTTCAATGAAATTTTTTGCTATTTTCTTCAGATCTTTAAGAACATTATTCGAACTCTCAAGCATCATGCGGTAAACCCTCTGTTCACCCGGAGTGAGAGGAATATCGTCTTCCTGAGGATTCTGCATCCGCTGTTTAATCTCTTTTATTTTAATTGATGAGGGATCAAAATCAACTTTCTCGTTCGACAATCCCAGCTTCATTTCATAAAAATCCGGTTCAGGAAGATCATCTCCGATTTTTAGAATATGAAGCTTTATTTTACCAAGCTTTTCACTCATTTCATGAACATCAATTTTACTGATTCCATCAGTAACAACAAGTATCTCCGCGTTAACCATATCCTTGGTATAATTGATATCACTCACAGCCTGGTAAACAGCTTTCTGAAGATTTGTACTCACTCCTCCGGTAGTTGAAAAAAGTACTTTTTCAATCAAAAATGGATAATCCTCTTTTTTCTCAATCTTATGCAGAGACCCGACATTTGTATCGAAGGTTCTAAAAAAAAGTTTAGCATTGCTGCCAAGCTTACGCCGAAGGAATTCAGAAACTATACACTTGGCGTAAAAGCCTCTCATACTTACATCCATCGATCTTGAGGTATCAAGAAGAATATAAAAAAGCTGATCAAATTTATTTGCCTCTCTCCCCTGTTCATTTTTCATTGTGGAGACAGGTTTGAAATTATCACTCTCTGATTCATAAAACTTCTGCACCATGAGAGTTTTAGTAAACAGCTTTGCATTGAATATATCATCATCATGGGCAAGTTCACGGGGGAGAGTCCGTTTTAAATCGATTATAGTTTTGTAGGTTTCAATCTCCATCCTGTTGCCAAGTGGGACCTGACGCTCAAGCCTGTTGATTGATATACTTTCTGTTCTATCGGGGATAAGAACAACATCTTCAGTTGATATCTGCTCAATGGCATTTAATGCGTCCATAGAGCTTCTATCACTGAATAGTGTGCGGGCAATTTCAAACAACAGCATAAATTGCGGAGGAAGGATTACCTGAATATTATCAAAAAAACCGAGAGAATCCCAATATCCGAAAAAATCGTCCCCTTTATTCTGAGAGATCATTTCAAATATCCTATGCCAGTTCTCTGTATTCCTTCAGAATACCATTTTTTAGTTCATTTACTTCCTCAACTGACGAGACAATTTCAAATACGCTTTTCTTCAGAGACTCAATAGTTACATCATCATCCTGATTTTTTTTACCTGTAAATACGAGTTTAAGTAAATTCTTGAAACTATCAAGCAGTGTGCTTTTCTTCAGAATTTGATCTCTTTTCTCCGGATCATTTTTAATCTCTTCAAAAATAGTTCTTACCCCTAAAAGAAATTCAATCTGAGCAAGTGCACCATTTGCTTTGAAGTGATTCATAGTTCTCTGATAAACATCAAGATAAAGATCCTTCTCGGATTTATCCAGATTTTTTATTGAAGTGTAACTGTTCAAAGTACATAGAGCAAAATGCATATCTCGAATATCATCCATGTTAACTATAAAACGATTATTGACAATTGCAGAGGCACGTAAAAAATCACCAAGCTTCGCCTGCTTCCTGGGGCTTATGAAAAAGTTCTGATCGTTCTTTCTCATCTCACTTACAAACTTGGTTACAAAAACATTTTTCATAAAGTAAATAAATTCCGGGACTTCAACTCTTATGTCGCGGTGATTATTTGTAATAATATCATGAAGAAATAATATCTGATTGAAAAAAATCTTTTTATCCGGCTCGGAGGCCTTTCCTCTGCTGATGGTATATGTCTGATCTATAAGAAGCTGATTATAAATATTATTATCTTCCGGTATAATAGATTTATATGTAAACCGGTCCATAACAGCCTCTGTAACTTCGTTCATCCTCATATAGTTTGCAGTGGCTATCGTGGTATGAACAGCTGCATCTATCTGCTCTGAACCATTAATAAATTTTCTTTCATTCAATACAGAAAGTAATGATCTTAGCACCACATCGCTTGCATCAAAAAATTCATCAAGAAAAACCAGATTCGCCTCAATGATTGATCCTTTTATATTGTGTCTTATTCTGCCCTTTCTGAATTCGTCGATATTATACGGCCCGAAGTAGTTATCCGGAGTCTGATCCTTACTTGCCTGAGATGAGAAAACTCTCGCCCCCTCAAAAATGTTAAATATTGAAGTAGCCAGATACGATTTCGCCATACCTGTTCTGCTTAAGAGCAGCATATGCTCTCCGGTTAATACGGCATAAATTGCCTGACGGATTATATCACCTCTTCCTATAACAATTTCCCCTACTTTATTCATGTGCCAGTTCAGGTACTCAACAATCGTAGGAATATCATACTCCCCTTCAGGAATCATTTTGAGAACAGGGGTTACGGTATTAGGAACATTCTTACGGATATTTTCTTTATACTCAAAAGCTTTATTTAGCTGATCATCTTTTTGAGATTGATCTTCACTTAAATTATCAACTCCCGTTTTCTGCTCCGGTTTTTTTTCAGGAGCTATAATGTCGTAACCTTCACTCTCAAATATTTTTACTACATCCATTCGATTACTAATCATACTGTTTAAGCTCCCTGTTAATTGATCTGTGGCAGAACTATTTTTATTGAAGTCCCTTCACCGGGACTTGATTTAACACCTATTGATCCGCCGATATTATTTATTATGTTTGTAGCAATCATTAACCCGAGACCGGTTCCTTTTTTACCCTTTGTTGTAAAGAAAGGCTGGAAAATTTTATTAATATTCTCTTTCGGAATACCAACACCAGTATCTGATATTGTTATAACAGCATAAGAATTTTCCTCATTTCTGATTGTTTCTACCTTGATTGAAATTTTACCACCATCGATTAAAGCATCTTCCGCATTTTCCAGGAACTGGAGAAGCAGCTGCTGCATCTGATTAGAGGTTGCAAAGATCTCCGGGCTCATATCGGGAAGAATCAGATCAACCTCATGTCCGTCATTTCTGATTTTATTAATAAACACGTCAACCGGATGGCCATTTATAACTTTGTTTATTTCACACTTTTCTTTATCTCTTTCATCAATTATTGCAAGACTTAGAAGCTGTTCTGAAATATTTTTTATTCTCTCAAGCTCCTTTTTTAATGAATCAACATATTCAGCCGCAGGACTGTATTCCTCTACATTATTATCAACAAAGTTCAAATCCATAACCATCTTATTAATGTGGCTTTTCAATTCTGAAGCAACTCCGGATGCGAGGAGTCCCAATGCACTCGTTTTCTCAGATCTGCTGATTCTATTTCTTGTTTCCACCTGCTCGGTTACATCTTCTATCATGATAAGAACCCGTTCAACAGCACCTGAACGGTTAAGAATAGGATCAAAAGTAATGTTAACAACAAGATCTTTTACACCGGACATCGGGGTATATTTTTTTTCAGCGGCTTTAATTGTTTTTTTTGTCTGCAGTACCTGATTGAACATCGCAGTAAAACCGGAATCAACAAAACCTTTATACTTTATTACATTTACTCCCACCAGAGTATTTGGAACTCTTTCCATTATTTTACTGAGAATTGGATTCTCATTTAAAACAATCCCGGATGAATCTGCCATGATCATTCCGACCGGGGCATTGTTTATGATGTCTTCATTCAGATCCCGAAGATTTTTCAATTCCTCTGCCTGTTTGATTTGCTCCTGAACCTTCTGTTCAAGAATAATAGTATTCTCTTTTAATTTTTTCTGTATCTGATACTGCTCGGTATAATTCCTCATTACACCGAT
>CAYVCQ010000031.1:0-35452 GCA_964450405.1 uncultured Leptospirales bacterium
TAATTTATCAGGAAGATAAAAAAATGGGCATCGCTGCTTGACATAGTGGGTGTGTTTGCTCCCTCTTTTTGAACTTTTACAGTTTATAATTAACGTAATGGATTAATTGGCTAGGTTATTGTGCTACATGAACGTTTAGGTCACTAGTTGTCAGGGGTTGTTTGATATATTATGACAGTTGTTGTTTAGTTTTATCTATTTTAAAAATACCTGTATGTGTTTTATGCTTGTAATTTATACAGATATAGTGCCTACTTTAATATACAAAATTAACCGAAAGAATACATGAAATCAGAAGCTGAAACCAGAAAAGAACTTATCGACGCTAAACTCCTTGAGGCCGGGTGGGATGTGAATAATCTCACTCAGGTGTCGCAGGAGTTTGATATTACTGTTCCATTGCCCGATGGTGTAGCAGAGGCACGTACACAATATGAGGGCCATCAGTTTAGCGATTATGTTCTACTTGGCAGAGACGCGAAACCGCTTGCAGTTGTTGAGGTGATCCCACCCCTAAAAATTGAGCCATAAGTAAGTTTAGTTTTAACCGATAAATATAATAGTAAATAGAGGTTAAAATGAAAAAGCGATTCACAGAAGACCAGATAGTAAAGATTTTAGGGGAGCATAAGACCGGGAAAAAGGTTAAAGATATCGCCCGGGATTATGGCATTAGCGAAAACACTTTCTACATATGGAAACAGAAATATGGAGAAATGACCAATAAGGAAATCGCCAGGTTACGACAACTTGAAGATGAAAATACAAAATTAAAAAAACTGGTTGCCGATCTTTCACTGGATAATATGGCACAGAAGGAGATCATAAAAAAGTTCTGCGACCCGGAGTAAAGCGAGAAGCTGTAAATCATTTAATTAAAAACTTCGGGTTATCAGCAAGACGATCATGTGGAATTGCCTGTATGGCTCGTTCAACATATTTATATGAACCAAAGCCGGATGATGATCATCTTATCATCGATGAGATTGATGAAGTCTTAAAAAAGAATTCAATGTATGGCTGTGGCATGATTTACTTAAAACTGAGGCAAAGAGGAATTTTGATCAACCATAAAAGGACTGAACGTATTTATAAAGAGCAGGAATTGCAGCTCAATATACGAAAACGTCGCAAGAAAATTGCTTCAACTGAACGAATGCCCGTTGAGTTACCGGAAGAGCCGGGTGTAATATGGGCTTTAGATTTTATTCATGATTCAGTTGGTTTTGGTAAGAAGCTTAAAACTCTTACATCAATAGATCTGGCATCGAATCTTTCGCCGTTAATTCATACTGGATTTTCGATTACAGGAAAGGATGTTGCTGAAATACTTGAAAGAGCATGTGAAGCCGTTGGATACCCGGAATATATACAATGCGATAATGGTCCGGAATTCAGAAGTCGGGAACTTGATAAATGGTGTTATGAGAATGGAATTAAGATAATCTTTATCAGACCTGGGAAACCATCTGACAATTGTCATATTGAAAGCTTCAATGGAACTTTTAGAAATGAATGCCTTAATGCTCATTACTTTAAGAAGTTAAGTCAGGCAAGAGATATCATATCCAATTGGTGGAAAGAATATAATGAAGAAAGGCCGCAAAAAAGATTAAAAGGGATGACACCAAAACAATATAATGATTGCTTAATAATCGAAAAAACTAAACTTGAAAGTGGTCGAATATCGGGGTAGGATCACCAGTATCAAATCAAGATCCGCTTTATATTTCTTTACTGTATTTTTTGATATTCTGCTCTTCCGGGCTATCCTTTTCACGGGTTCGCCTTTCAACAGGTTCTCTATTATTTCCTGTAGCTTATACATATCCAGCTCCCTTCTATCCATACTTCAGCCCTCAGTTTTTGAGGACATTGTTGTTTATATTAGGGGGTCAATATACCGATTTTCAAGGGGTCAGTTTTGCGATTATGTGGGGGTCAGTTTCTTGGAAATTGACAGTTTTAGATTCACTGTTTTTGGAAAGAGACAGATTGAAGGTTATCAGAAGTTGGATACAGTATATTTCTTGACAATATTTTTTCAATACGACCTGTTTAAATTAAATTTTATTGAAATTGAGAAGCTGTTTGCAGAGATAAAGTATGTTTGTGTTGAGGTGGAGAGGTAAAGGTTTTTAGAACAGAAATAATCATTATTATGTAAGCCAAAACCGGAGTATAACATAAATGTATCGCTGGTATACCAAACACTTTTAAAAGAAGCTATTGATATACCAGCATAATGTGCTATTTAATGATATTTAAAGTCCTGAGCCTGCCAAACGAAAGAGGGTTGAACAATATAATTAAAGTCATACTTCTTTGACAAATCAGGAAATTGAATTTGAAAATTCTTATAAGCTCTTTCATATGCATCTTTATCTAAAGTTGCTGACATACTAAACTGCCCATCGGTATCTTTTTTTATGTCGATAATATAAGTACCAATGTAATTAATTTTTTGACTTTCTACATTTATAACAGGCATGTTACTAAAAGTAAAAAAACCGCCCGGATAGTATGTCTTTTTACAAACTAATTGACCCATTTTGTATTTACCCGGTTTTAAAAAAACAGCAACTACTGGAAATTTATTACTGAAAGTAAATTCACCAGATTTACCAGATCTATTTTCATAAGGATTTGCATAGAGTTTTTCTTCCATATCTTTTAAATCAGAAGCATCACCTTTTATGACAAATTCACCAAATACAATACCAAGATCATCACCAGGAACATCACCAGGATTAATATTTTTAGGAAGTGAATTACAACCTATATTTAATAAAATAATTAAATAAATTAATGCCCCTACAAAATATTTTTTAAATCCAAGACCAAAATAATTTTTGTTCATGATTACTCCTTTTAAATTTTTTTTTACGCGTAAAAGAATGTTAATCAAAAAATGAATCACCTTTTTAGCAAGTGCTTTAAGTCGCATAACCTAAACCAATAAATGCTAATAATGCCCTTCATAATTTTTAATACAACAACTTTAAATATAAATGCAACTAATAATCATAGTCACTAAAAAATATGTCAAGACCTTTATCTTTTCTACATTCAGGGGACGTGGATGCACTAAAAACGAAGGGCCGCACAGGGCATTAAAATTTAGATTGGCTTGAATTTTGCAAATTGCAGGACTATAAAGATAGGGGCTTCATTGCCCCATATCTTTATTTTATTAATATACCTTACATTTAATAAAATAATATTAACAAGACTTGCTTAAATTAATTTTTTTGTGTTTGTTTTACGCGATTAAAATAAACACGTGGAGGGGGAACTAAATCATCAATCTTCAACAATTTGCACAATACCATTTTCAATTGACATTATATATTCTTTGCCCGCTACAAAATTATAGTTTATTGTTGAATCTAAAGAATATACATTAGCAGAACCACCAAAGTTTAGACTACGAATACCCGCTTTATCAACGTATCGAATACTATAAAAGATAGTATGTTCACCAGGATTCAGAATAAGTCTGTAACCTTTTTGTTTGCAATTTTTTTCATAATATTTTGTGGTGTCATTATCAATTTTAGTTATAGTTATTTCCTTAATTGGTGAGTTTCTTGCACCACCATCAGAACCACCGTACCCTTGACACCATATTATTTGTTTAACAAACAAAGTAGTTACTTTATTTTTATCCATCGTATCAGAATTTATTGGATGTTGATAGAAAGTGTTTACGCTGCAAGAAGTCATTATCAAACAAATAACACAAAAAAGAAAAGGATTTTTCATATAAAGCTCCATAATAATTATTTTTAATTTTACAAAGGAATTTTCGTTTAACACTGGAGAGTTTTAAATCAACTCAAATAAAACAACAAAAATGATTACCTAAAACAATTTCTTTATATTTTTTCACCTCCATATAATTTTTATCGTTAACATCTGTTATAAAAAATTAAAACCTAAAAACTTCCGGCAAAATACACACTTATATTATTTGCCTAAATATTCGTTATTTTTCCACCGCCCTTCAATTACCATTGTTACACCTTCATATGTGGCTTTAAGTTTACCTTTACCGTACCTCATATTATCTTGCCATTCACCTACATACACATCGCCATTCGCCCATGTGTATGTTCCCTGACCAACCTGAATATCATTACTCCATTCACCTATATAAACATTACCATTTGCCCATGTGTATGTACCATTCCCATCTCTAGCATCAGATTTAAATTGACCTGTATATAGATCACCGTTAGGATATTTTACTGTACATTGCCCATCCTTCAGACCAGCTTTCCACTGACCATCTGCCTTACCCAGAAATTCGCCATTATACATACCTATAAATGTTCCATTACCGTCATATTTACCATCTTTAAATTGACCTACATATACCGATTGACCTATTGTATATTTTCCCTGACCATTCCACTTACCGTCTTTCCATTGGCCTTCATATGTTTCCATGCCTACTTCAGATACACCTTGTCCATTTTGACAATCACCACCCACACATACCATCTTTGAAGCACACCCAGTAAATATTGAACTTAAAATTATTAAAACAAAAAAACATTTCCCCAGTAAAATAATTCTTTTCATATTTCTATCCTTACTTTTTTTTGATTGATTGAAAAAGAAATCTGAGTTAAACCTTTGAGAGCTTTAATTCAGCACACCACAACCTTAATGTTTATTATCTTTCCATTGACCAACATACTTAGAGCAATTAAGATAAAAAAATGCCCCTTGGCCATTTTGACAATCACCTTCATAACAGCTGTTAAATTAAATTTTCATAATTTTTTAATCTTTATTTTTTTTAGCACTTTGTTTGTCACAAATTAAAATGAACGGATAGCTCTAACCCCGACTGCCGGGGAACCAGCACTAGTAAGACCATAAGATAGGGGCTCACGCCCCTAACCGTAGTTTATTTTTCTTTTTTAATACCGAAAAGAGTTGCCAAATTATTAAAATCATCACCAATTTAAATGAGAATTACTAAAAAAACTTAGTACTTTTAACCATAATACAACCACGGCATTTTAATTTTATTTTTGTTGAGCTGGTTTGCCATTTACCCACTCTGTTGTAAAGTTAGCACCATTTGCCTGAGTAAATGTACCTTTCCCATGATACTTGTTGTTTTTCCATTCACCATCATAATTATTACCATTAGCAAAAGTATATTTACCCTTACCGTTTCTTTTACCATCTTTCCACTCACCAACATATTTATTACCGTCGGAATATGTAGCGGAACCCTTTCCATTTTGACAATCGCCAGAATCACATCTCGGTACGGAAGCACACGCAACAAAAAAGGCACTCAACATGAGTAAGACCGCAAAAACTCTACCAAACAAAATAATTCTTTTCATTTTTTACCTCAATCTAATATTTTAAATATAAAATTGTATATTATAACAGCACAATCCATTTGTCAACACGCATTTGAGTAACCTTGAATTGAGGTTGCATCATACTGCGAAAGCAAGTGGCATGTTTACAGAAAGTACTCTCAGCAGAAAAGTACAACGGAAAGTTTAAAATTGAAAAGCAGTGGCCGATGCGACCGGATAAACACGCGAAGTAAACAACAAATACAAATTTCCGGGCGTGGCGGTCTCCGCGGATGTTATCATTAAATGATGAAAGTGCCGGAAATCAAATCACTTAAAGAAAAGAAACTCTGCATTGAGTTTTCAAAGAACATCTGGAAAAATATTTTATCTGCCGGGCAGTTTAAAGTGATAATCTGCATAGATCGGGTGACTTATAATAATATTGATAAAATACTCGGAGAAATGGACTCGATAAAAATCAAAGAATCTGAATTTGATACGGGATGGGGTAACTATAAAGCAACGGTTTCAAAGTACAAAACAGACAAAGGTGTAGTTACTCTTGCACGACTTCCTCATCTTTCACGGTTTTCCATCTTCGGAAGAGATGAAGGGAAGAAAAATATTAGTAAACTGATGAGTGCGATATTTAAAGATTATTAAAATTTTATGAAGATGTAACGAAGATTATTTGAATTCGGGTAGTTCAATTTAAAAAAACCGGATTTGCTGTACAAAGTAAAAAATAACCTCCCACGAAAACCCTCTCCATGTGGGGAGGGTGCGCAGTAGCGCGGGTGGGGTTAGAAAGTAATCATAATAAACTGCAAATTGCACAAACAGAACATATCTGAGTTTCTGGTTAAGATTCCTGTTTCGGCAATTAATAGTTTATTATTGTAAAAGCTTGACATACAGTAATTTAATGGTATAGCTTGTAATCGTGAAAATGGAGTATCATAATGAATCCTGAAATTATATCAAAACTTAAAGCAGAAAAGAATATTCTGCATAAAAAATTCAATGTTACAAAACTTGGTGTTTTTGGTTCTTTTGCACGTGGAGAGGAGAAACCGGAAAGTGATATAGATATACTCATCGAGTTTTCAGAAACTCCCGGTATGATGAATTTTTTTAATACCGAAGAATATCTTGAAAAATTGCTTAAAAGAAAAATTGATCTTGTTCGTGAAAATGCAATTCGTCCCGAGCTTAAAGATGTTATAATGTCAGAGGTAATTTTTTTATGATACGAAAGCAGTTTCTTTATCTTAGTGATATAAAGAATGCTATTTTAGCAATAAAGAATCTGCCAACAGGTACCAATCCGCCTCCCTGACAATCGCCTTTGTGATAAAAGATACAAAGTAGAAATAGAATAACTCTAATAAGATTAAAATAATTGCTTTCTCCATTGTAAAAAGTTATTATATCAATAGAGTGATAAAATGGCATTAATAATCTGCCCGGAATGTAAAAAAGAAATTTCTGATAAAGCATCGGCATGCCCGCAATGTGGATTACCCTCGACCTATTTCAATGATAGCCAAAAATCACAGAGTTATATATCAGATACAACTTTAGAATTTAGCAGTGATACAACTGATTTTAAAACAGCCTTCTGCCGCTTCATTGAAGACTGCAAGATGTTATTTGAAAAGAACAGGTATATTACATCTCAGGAAGAAAAGAAACTCACTGGAAAATACAGAAGGTATTCTGATAACATATCTAAAGTAGATTTGTTTGAAAGCATTGAAAGCATCTCTAATGATTTACATATGGATATTAACGATATCAGTATCTATATTGAGCACTTCCTTAATATAAAAACATCTATCGAAAATCGTAATAACAATTTCATTAACTCCAGACTTCACGAATATAAAGAGTATTTCGATACCATTCTCCACGCGATAGATAAAAACATTATACTGGATGACGAGCAGAGGCGTGCTATACTGGTAGATGAAAGTCATTGCTTAATAATTGCCGGTGCAGGGGCAGGCAAGACAACAACTATGGCGGCTAAAGTAAAATACCTTATTGATAAACAGGGTGTAGATCAAAAAGATATCTTCGTTATATCTTACACAAACAAAGCAATAGAAGAACTAAAATACAGAATTAACGGGTGTCTCAAATTGAAAGATGTAAAGATTTCAACTTTCCATTCCTTCGGGTTTGATATACTTCGAACTACCAAACCCGCCGCACCTCAGGTTTGTTTTCAAGCGTATGAAATTATATATGAGTTTATTTATAAGAAGGTATTTGATAATAAAAAGCTGCTCAAAAACCTGCTGTTATTTTTAGGATATTATTTTGATGTACCGGACCATGTAATGGAATTTTCTTCATTGAAAGAATATGCTACATACAAAGGCAATCTTGATTATGAAACCATAAAAAGCAGATTGGGCGAATATATCTATGAGATTGCAAGTAAACGGACAAGGATTAAACGCACAATAACCGGAGAGTTTTTAAGATCAATACAGGAGGTGCAGATAGCAAATTTTCTATATATGAACAACATTGATTATGTATATGAGAAACCCTATATGGAACCAATCCCCGGTGCGCATAAGACCTATACCCCTGACTTTTATATCTGGCAGGGTGATAAAGAATGGTATATAGAACATTATGGAATATCTGAAAACTACCAGAGTGATGTTTATGATATCGAACAGCTGAAAAAATATTCGAATTCAATCAGCCACAAGAGAAAACTGCACCGAGATAATAATACAAATCTCATGGAGACATGGAGCAGGTATAATGATAACCGTGCTTTACTGGATCATCTTAAAGAGAATCTTGAGAAGAACGGATTCATCCTTAAAGAGCGGGATCATGCAGAGGTATATAAAAAGCTCACAGAGACTTCTCATGACAAATATGTTTATAGACTGGTTACATTTCTTATAAGATTTATAGATAACTTTAAAACACTTGGTTATTCAAAAAAAGATTTCTCTGTATTGCGGGATAAAATAACCAATGTCAGAACATTGCTGTTTCTCGATATCGCTGAAGAAGTATTTGATTACTACCAAAAAACATTAGAGTCAAAAAATCAGATCGATTTTGCGGATATGATTAATGAAGCAGATAGAATACTTTCTGAAATTGAGAAGCATAAAGATAAGCCGGCTTATAAATATATTATTATAGATGAATTTCAGGATATCGCTAAACAGAGATTTAATCTTGCTAAACGACTTGCCAATGTTACCGGTGCACATGTTGTTGCAGTGGGAGACGATTGGCAGTCTATATTTGCCTTTGCCGGTTCAGATATAACATTGTTTCAGAAGTTTGTTGAACTAATGGGTGATGGTATACAATTGTTCATTACACATACATACCGGAACTCACAGGAACTTATAGATATTGCCGGAAATTTCATCCAGAAAAACACTTCTCAGATAAAGAAGAGGTTAATCTCTCCCAGAAAACTCAGTAATCCGATAATTATTGAATGCTATGATAATGCGAAGAACATTAGAAATAACTGGGTCGTAAAAATTGAAGAAACTATCGGGAAGATAGTTCGGGAGTTTGGCCCTAAATCAAATATTCTGCTCATTGGCAGATATAATTTTGATAGAGACTGGCTTATAAAATCTGAAAAGTTTGAAGAAATAACCAGAGAAAAAATTAAATGTAAATTATATCCTCAGGCAGTTATTACTTTTCTTACTGTGCATACTTCAAAGGGTCTTGGATATGATAACGTAATTGTTTTAAATATGATTGAAGATCGATACGGATTCCCCTCGCAGATTGAAGATGATCCGATTATGAAATTAGTAACTCACACAGACAATACAATTCCGTTTGCTGAAGAAAGAAGGTTGCTGTACGTTGCAATAACCAGAACCAAAAACAGGGTGTATCTGATTACTCCTCTCACAAAACCTTCAAGGTTTGTTATTGAACTTGCTGATGATTATAAGATACAACACAGCAGTGACATGAGTAAAGAAATACAGGCTAAAAAATATATGCCATGTCCGGTTTGCGACTTTCCATTGAAATATGAAAACAATAAAACGTATGGCTTGCCATTGTATATGTGTACCAATGAACCGGAGTTATGTGATTTTATGACCAACGATAAGGTTCTGCCTAGGGACATATATAAATGTCCTAAATGTCTTGACGGGTATATGATTGTTAAGAAAAGAAAAAATGATGAGAATAGATTCTATGGTTGTACAAATTTTGATTCTACACCAAAATGTAAACATAGTGAAACGATAGTTATTCAAGGCAAAAAACTCTGACACGATTAAAGTTAAACTTTGTGAATATATGAAAAACATCATACAACAGTTTTAAAATAAATCAGTAGTATTTAGTGGGCGTTAAGAATCTTAGCTAAAAAACTAAAAAGAAAAGCCGGCACGACGCCGGCTGCGTGCGCTGCAGCTGAACAGGATGTTCATCTGTAGCGCCTACTGAAAATATACTACCACAGGAAGACAAGGCCCTCCGCCGCCGAGGAGACGGGGGGTACGCGTAGGCGACGGGACACGATGTCCCTAGTGTCGAACGCTGACAGGAGGTCAAAAAAGCGTTCGACTGCTGGCCGGCCCCACCCCTCGCAAAAGTTTGGTATAGAACAGATATACAAAATACAAAATAAAAGTCTAAACCATGATTAAAAGATTAAATGATTTACATGATGAAAGATAGTATAAAGATGTAGGAGTTTAGCTTCTGAGTAAAGATTAAAGGTGACAGCCGGGTATATTGGAAAGGAAGACTGTTACCGAGGGGATTGTTGCGAAACTGAAAGATTTTGTGGAGACGTTTATTTCAGGGATGGATTACAGGATAGGGGCGTAGGGAAGATATGAAAGCTGGTGAAAAAAAATATTGGACCCCGGAACGGGAAAAGGCTATTTTGAAGCTTGGTAAAAAAGCAGCGGCTTGCAGTAAAAGCATTTACAAAGATTGGCAGTTAGCTCGCGAAAGTCTGCCGAAGGAAAGTACAATTCTTAAAGAAAGGACAAACGAGCAGTTGCGTAAAATATATTCCAGAATAGTCAAATCATCGCAGGGTATATGTACATACGGAAGCTGTAAAAAACCTGCTTTAAAAAAGCACCTTTATTGCGAAGGACATCGTGTATATATGGCGGAGAAAGCATTGAAGCATTTTAATAATGGTGGGAGACGCGGGGGACGTTGAGTTTTATGAACTAAAACATTAACTATAAAGAAATAAGTGTGGCGCCGGTCAGCTTGCTGATTGGCACACTCCATGCTGTTTATCGCAAGGGGTGTGCCAAAGGCGTAACCTGGAACGGAATGTTAGATTAACAAAACGAAAAAGAGACAGATTGAAAATTAACGGAATGTCAAAAAGTATTCAATACGACCTGTATAAATTAAATTTTCCCGCAGGAATAAAAATTAATTACGAACAACACGGAACCCGCCACCATTGTATTGGCTTCCCATGCTAGACCAGTAATGGAAACCGACTCTCACACCAGGACCATTATCACCATAGGCACCACCGCGCACCACACGTGCATAACCCGAAGACGGACCCTTATAGTCCACCAGATTATTTAATAAAGGATCGTTATTATACAAATCCCAGCACCATTCCCATACATTACCACTCATATCGTATATACCGAGTTCATTGGGAGTTTTAGTCGCATCTTTAACAGGGTGGGTTTTATCACTACTGTTTGCTGAATACCATGCGTAATTTCTTACATTTATATAATTATTCCCAACTTCAGTGCTACCTGCATAAGATTTGGTGTAACCACCAGTATTGACTCCATTTACAATGTCTCCGACTCTTATATCATAAGTTGCTCCAATTGAAGCCCACATCCATTCCATCTCCGTGGGGAGGCGATAACCATTAGCTGTCCAATCGGTAACTGTAACTGTTGCACTAGTAATTGGATAACCTGAGACGGGCACTCTTTCTGTGATCGTATAAAAAGGGGTTAATAACTCTTTTATACTCAGCTTGTTACAAAACTCAATAGCGTCATACCATGTAACTCTCTGAACCGGATCCGTTGTACCTGTGGAATGAGATGTATTGGTTGGGTCACTTGTTTCCATAATTGCAACATACACTGCGCGGTTTATTTCGGTTGTGCTTATGCGATATGAAGAGGTTATGGTACTTACATTTGCCGCATCAGAGTCACGCTGAAAACTACCTGAAGGAACATATTTTAGCACGCCAATATTTGCAGAATTATAATCTCCAGCACGTTCAATATTGACAGTATAAACATTACTGTGAATATTATCCTCAGCTGTTACAGTTATCTCTGCTTTCTGTTTTATTCCAACAATTAGATCGCTGAGGGTTACAGAAGATACATTCGCATTCACATCTGACGTAGTACCTGTAACAGTTACTGAATTCACCGCACTCGGTATGCTTGCGTTATATGAGGTTGTTGAAGAAGAGAATGGAGTATTTAATGAGCCTTCACTTAGCGTTATACCGCTTAAATTTGCATTTGAACTTTTAGGTATTCCATCATCTTCGCCAATACTTCCTCCGCATGCAGTAAAAAAAACCGTTAGCGTAATAAAGAAAACTGCAATGTACCAGCCCTTTATGTTAATTGATTTAAACTGAAAATTCATGAGACCTCCAGAAAATTTTTTAATAGAACAAATAACATTGAAATGCGTCATAATAATGTTAATTATTTTGCACTATTATAAAAGTCAACAGGTTTTATATGCTCATAACGAAAGCAAGATGGGGAATATAACAAGCATCACCCCGGGCATCTCCCAAAAAGATAGATATCCTAATACAAATTCACTGATAATTTCGCCGCAGCCGTGCGATTCTGCACTCTGCGGTGTAAGGGCAGGTTTTGATGTAACTATGAGTTAAGCCACTCCGGCTTAGGAGGAGACGCGGGGTTCGCGAAGGGGGATGCGGCAATCCCCCTTGCAAAAGTTTGGTATAGAGCAGATATACAAAATACAAAATAATTGTCTGAACCATGATTAAAAGATTAAATGATTTACATGATGAAAGATAGTATAAAGATGTGGGAGTTTAGCTTTTGAGTAAAGATTAAAGGTGACAGCCGGGTGTACTGGAAAGGAAGACTGTTGCGGAGAGGATTGTTGCGAAGTTGAAAGATTTTGTTGAGACTTTTATTTCAGGGATGGATTACAGGATAGGGGCGTAGGGAAGATATGAAAGCTGGTGAAAAAAAATATTGGACCCCGGAACGGGAAAAGGCTATTTTGAAGCTTGGTAAAAAAGCAGCGGCTTGCAGTAAAAGCATTTACAAAGATTGGCAGTTAGCTCGCGAAAGTCTGCCGAAGGAAAGTACAATTCTTAAAGAAAGGACAAACGAGCAGTTGCGTAAAATATATTCCAGAATAGTCAAATCATCGCAGGGTATATGTACATACGGAAGCTGTAAAAAACCTGCTTTAAAAAAGCACCTTTATTGCGAAGGACATCGTGTATATATGGCGGAGAAAGCATTGAAGCATTTTAATAATGGTGGAGGTCGCGGGGGACGTTGAGTTTTGTGATAATGAATTCTTACAGGAAATAGAAAGAATATCTTTCAAAATCGAATTCACTGATTGATTGAACATATAACGATATCATTCCGTTCAATTAGGTAATATCTAAATAAAACAGAGTATAAATCTTAAAGTCATATAGGGAGATATATGAGAGGCAATATGACAAATGAACAGGCAATTATTGAAATCATAATTGGTGTTCTTATTCTTATATTTCATAAGTCCATCGCGATTAGTAATATAAAATCATCGAAGAAATTGTTTAACACTGACATGAGTGAAAAATATGCAGTATTTACAACTATTTTTGTAGGTGCTGGTTTTATATTTATGGGATTATTTTTTTTGACTGGTGCTTTAGATGCATTGAACATCTGGTTAAACAAGCCATAGGTCATACGTTTTATATTACATCAAGACAAACTAAGCATACGTCATCTTCAAAAGAATCATCACCTCTGAAAGCGATTAAACTATCATACAACTTATTGATAAACAATTTAGAAGTCAGATTTCTATTCTTCATAAACACTTCCATCATAATATCATCTTCAAAGAATACATTGCTGTCTATAGGACATGCTTCAGTTAATCCATCAGTATAAAGTAATAATTTTGAATTAGCAGGTAGTGTCTCTTCAAAGTTCTGATAACTCTTGCCGAATTCAGAAATCAAGCTGTTAGAAAATAAAGCAAGAAATGTGCTTTTCCCTTTAGGTAGTTGGTCTACATGACTTTCAGTAATTATATAGGGCTGAGGTTGACCGGCATTAGCGTATAGAATAGATTTTGTATCAGGATTATAAATCCCATAAAATGCAGTAATGAAATTCCCGGCTGTCTGGTTATTAAGCACTTCATTAATATAGTGAAGTAGCTCTGCAGGATTTTCTTTTCTATTTCCAGATTGCAGTATAGTAGTTTTTATCATAGATGTGATGAATGCTGCTGGGACTCCATGTCCCGAAACATCGCTAATAAATATTCCTATTTTATTTGAATTATCAAAGCGAATAAAGTCATATAAATCACCACCGACTTCATGCATTGGCTTGTATAATGAATAAATGTAATCAGTTGGATTTGGTTCCGGTATAAGTTGAAGCTGGATTTTTTTTGCGAGGGCAATATCACCCTCTAAAATATCATTTTTTGATCTAAGTTTATTTCGTTCTATTTCTAATTCAAATGTTCGTTCTTGAACGGTCTTTTCGAGTGATTGTGTGTAGTTTTTTTGTATACTAATAACTTCTTCCTGAGCAACTTCTTTTTCTTTTTTCATTATATTTATTTTATCGGCAAGTGCTAAGGAGAGCAATGTTACTTCAAAAACAGAGCCAATCCATATCCCGTTTTCACTGATAAAATTACTGGGGATAAGACCAAAAGCTCTAAACCCATAAAACAACATGCCGATTAACATGGTACTCCATGCTATAAGAAAATATCTTGCTGGTTTATATTTTTTAGATAAAGAATAAAATCCAATTAGCAATATTTGAGAGACTGAAAACATCGCGATTAGTGATGATAGCTTTATACTATATTTGTATGAAATAAAAAAAGATAAAATGAGAGCAATAAAATTTAAAGTTTATAAACCATTTAAATATATATCAAGGTATTTTGAATAGAATCGAATATTTAAAAAGAATTTCGCAAATAAGCACGCACTAAAAATTGTCAAAGAAACAAAAAATGGCAAGGCGTGATTTTCTATAATTGGGTAGTTAAACCATATATACTCAAAGCCGATACCTTTTTGAGATAATTCAGCAAATGTTATACCAACAATATATAATAAATAAAAAATATAGTTTTTATCTCGAAGAGAAATATATATGAAGAAATTATAGAAAAACATTATCATCAATATTCCAACAAATAAACCAAATAGAAATTTTTCAGTATTGATTTGCTTTAAGAGTGAATCATAATTCCAAATTGTAAGTGGAAAAACCATTGAGCTATTACCCGAAAATTTTAAATAAATTGATAGACTTGAATTTTTCGGTATATTGAGTTTAAAAGAATGATTATAATATTTGAGGTCGCGAGTAGAAAATTGGTAATTACTACCGGCAGTTCTTTTGATAAATAAATTTGTAGTATTGTCAAAATAATATAATTCAATATTTCTTAATGGAGGATAACTAATTTCTAAAATATATTTGGATTCATCACTTGAATTTTGCAAATTAGTTTTCAACCAGAAAGCAGATCTACTAAAACCAAATGCTGGAACTTCACTTTTGCTTTTTTCCCAAACAATCTTATCATTATCTATAATATCATTTATCAATAAATTGCCGGATTTATCTTCAAAGTATTCTAAGCCTAAACCAGGTGAATATTTACCAATATTATCTTTTAAAATAATTTGATTTGAAAATAATGAGCTATTAAAGCCAATTATCAACAATATAGATAAATATAGATAAATTTTCATCAATGATTATCCTTGTTTGTTTTTATGTTTACTCATCAAAGAATAATAAAAATTTGATGTCAACCTCTAAAAACACCAGATCTTGTGTTCGTGATCATTGCGACATAGTGGCAGGTGGCATGTGTTAGGGTAAGAACTGAAGCTGAAAATGGCTTATATTTATTTTATAATAGAAGTGGTGATCGATGCGACCGGGGAAAATTTTAATGTTTAATTGCCATTATACGACCGGGCGGAGCGGCCTACGCGCAATGATTTACTATGAATGAAAGTGCAATAAAACAAAGAGTTTAAAATAAACTCTCTGGAGATAAATGATCATATTGAATCTTATCGGAATGAGTTGGATACAGTATCTTTCTTGACAATATTTCTTCAATACGACCTGTTTAAATTAAATTTTAAAGAAAGCTAAAGAGGAGTGATATATGAATAGATCAAATTTAAAGTCGGCACTAATTGCAGGTTTGATATATTTTTCCGTCATTTTTATATTTGCATTTATTCTGGGCGTAATCCGGACTATCGTACTTATTCCGCGTATAGGGCCACTTGCCGCAGTCATGATTGAAATACCGATATTGCTGACAGTTTCCTGGTTTTTCTGCCGGATGCTTATACGTCGTATCAGGCTTACTGGTGAAATAAAATATTTTTTAATCTTCGGAGGCTCTGCTTTCATCTGGCTGATGCTGACTGAGTATTTCCTTTCGATTAATGTTTTTAATCAACCGCAAAGTGTGTACTTTGGAAAGATGATGACGCTGCACGGTTTCCTCGGATTACTGGCACAGATTGCTTTCGCTTCTATTCCGGTTATTCAGAGAAATAAGCAATAGCAGGTGAGAGATTTTTCTGATTTTTTTTCTATCTAGGAAACTGCGATAAACACAAGAGAGTTACAACACAACGCCCCGGTGATATAGGATAATAATGAATTTTATCAACAGCCCCTGTATCTTTCTACTTACTGATTAATGTAATAAGAACTAAAAGTCAATTACTAAAGACAATCAAGTATTTATAACATGCCTACTGCGACAGCAGGTGGCATGTTTACTATAATTAACCATACCAGAAAAAAACCCCGGAAAGTTCAAAACACAAAAGCGGTGGCCGATTCGTCTGGGGCTGATACGCGAAGTAAACAAGAACTGAAAGATCCCGGTCGTAGCGGTCTCCGCGGTTATTTTGTTGAAATGCTAAAAGTCACCCGGCACGACTGTTCCAAACCGGAATAAGTTTTGAATAAAAAGCAAAAGCGGAGGTCGCAGCGGCCGCAGGAACTTCCGGTGAGTTCGTCAGCTGGTAAAAGTTGTGGATGAGGCTGATGCGAGTGAAGCGTTTCATGTATCACGGGGAGTCAGGCTGTAAGTTTTCAAACAGAAAAAGCACTGGCGGAACTCTGCAATGCAGAAGATCTATTCCGGAAAAGTTTAACAATATTATAGAGAACTATATGTTTACCAACCGAACACCACTGAGGGATGAAGTCCTTGGAATGATTAAAGGTTAAAAGCCGGGTGTACTGGAAAGGAAGACTGTTGCCGAGAGGATAGTTGCGAAGCTGAAAGATTTTGTGGAGACTTTTATTTCAGGGATGGATTATCGGATCAGGGCGTAGGGGTGCGATTCTATCCGGATTCAAAATTAAAAAAAAGCAATAACCAGCATCGATTAAATCTAATATTTATTTTTGTGTGAACTGCTACGGGGCAAACACACAAAATTATTTTTTTGAAAAAACCAACATATTAAAATTAACAGTTTCTGCTTTTTTTCCTGTCAATGCTGCAAGACAACCTGGCTTTTGTTGAACTGCAATATTTTCCATTGAATGAAACTCCCAGCCATCTTTAGCTTCCTGGTTAATTAAATCTGCGAAAGATCGAACTGCCTTGTCATCACTATCTTTATTACCTATCACTAAAATTTTTGGTGCTGGTACGCATTTATACTGTGGCATAATACTCTCCTATTTTTATTTGATTTTAAGGATTGTCAATGCCACCGTTTGGATAATGACATCTTGATAATCGTTTAATTCCCATTATAATCCCTTCAAACGTCCCATATTTAATAATTGCGAGAATCATATAATTCGAACAGGAAGGTTCAAATAAACAAGATTCTCTTAATTGTACGGGTGCTATTTTTTGATAGAATCTAATAAGGAATATAGATAATTTTTTTATGAGTATAACCTCCATATATTATCTAAGAAAGTTTTGCCCCGTAGTACTTCACATAAAAAAACGGTACAGATTTAAAATGTATAAAAAGATTTCCGTTTTTAAAATTTGCAAAAGGATTGTGTTTTTGAATATTAAAGCAGTAATCAATAACTTACTTATAAACTTAGACTTATTAGAAGTCAATCCTAATCGAGCTTTTGTATTATTCCAAAGTGCATTTGATAAAAAAAGTATAGTCATCCACTGATGCATCAGGAAATGACCAGTCCTATTTGATATCAGTTAATCACTTCTTCGTTTTGTTTTTTCCGTAAATGTAAAAATTTGTTAAATGCAATTACTCCCAAGATGATCCCGCATTTGCTAAATACTCCAATGTTGAGCTATATGGTAATCTAGCTAGAATTATGGGGCCATTCAATATTGCACCAATAGCAGCGAGTCTACCAAACAAATTCACTTTACCTAAATTTTTGTATTGGAAGTGATCAGGTGTTTCTAAGAAATCAAATTTACCTTGAACTAAAAGTCTGTCAGGTTTAAATAATACAATTGTTTTACCTTCCGGTACTGCACCAATAGGAGGGACTATAAATACTACTGTTGTAACCCATACTGTAAGTAATACACCGAAGATAAAAACTATTAAAATAGCTTTTCTTTTCATTTGATTCTCCTTGGAATTGATTTTCCATTTATCTTTTTTAATCGATGTTTAAGCGTTTCTGTATCTTGACAATAAATACTCCGTACAGTTTTAAATAGCAAGACTGATCCTACCCCGATATTCGACCACTTTCAAGTTTAGTTTTTTCGATTATTAAGCAATCATTATATTGTTTTGGTGTCATCCCTTTTAATCTTTTTTGCGGCCTTTCTTCATTATATTCTTTCCACCAATTGGATATGATATCTCTTGCCTGACTTAACTTCTTAAAGTAATGAGCATTAAGGCATTCATTTCTAAAAGTTCCATTGAAGCTTTCAATATGACAATTGTCAGATGGTTTCCCAGGTCTGATAAAGATTATCTTAATTCCATTCTCATAACACCATTTATCAAGTTCCCGACTTCTGAATTCCGGACCATTATCGCATTGTATATATTCCGGGTATCCAACGGCTTCACATGCTCTTTCAAGTATTTCAGCAACATCCTTTCCTGTAATCGAAAATCCAGTATGAATTAACGGCGAAAGATTCGATGCCAGATCTATTGATGTAAGAGTTTTAAGCTTCTTACCAAAACCAACTGAATCATGAATAAAATCTAAAGCCCATATTACACCCGGCTCTTCCGGTAACTCAACGGGCATTCGTTCAGTTGAAGCAATTTTCTTGCGACGTTTTCGTATATTGAGCTGCAATTCCTGCTCTTTATAAATACGTTCAGTCCTTTTATGGTTGATCAAAATTCCTCTTTGCCTCAGTTTTAAGTAAATCATGCCACAGCCATACATTGAATTCTTTTTTAAGACTTCATCAATCTCATCGATGATAAGATGATCATCATCCGGCTTTGGTTCATATAAATATGTTGAACGAGCCATACAGGCAATTCCACATGATCGTCTTGCTGATAACCCGAAGTTTTTAATTAAATGATTTACAGCTTCTCGCTTTACTCCGGGTCGCAGAACTTTTTTATGATCTCCTTCTGTGCCATATTATCCAGTGAAAGATCGGCAACCAGTTTTTTTAATTTTGTATTTTCATCTTCAAGTTGTCGTAACCTGGCGATTTCCTTATTGGTCATTTCTCCATATTTCTGTTTCCATATGTAGAAAGTGTTTTCGCTAATGCCATAATCCCGGGCGATATCTTTAACCTTTTTCCCGGTCTTATGCTCCCCTAAAATCTTTACTATCTGGTCTTCTGTGAATCGCTTTTTCATTTTAACCTCTATTTACTATTATATTTATCGGTTAAAACTAAACTTCCTTATGGCTCAATTTTTAGGGGTGGGATCAAGACATCCACTGACTGAGCAGATTATGACTATGATAATGTTATCCTTTTATAGGTTTATTTGCAATTTAAGAAAAAATTCATCTACCTTCTCATTGATAGACTTGAATACAGTGAAATTCAGTCTAAAGTTTATGAAGCAAAAAATATTTAAAGTTCCATATCAATCAGATACAGGTGAAATTAATTTAATTAGTAAAATCAATTTATAATGCTGCCGACATTGAATAATAAATAAAACGGTAAGAATTATGAGCATAATACACTGCACACAAAAACTGCAAAAAGAAATATCCGGAACTGTAACGTTTCTGGAAGATAGTTATATTGAAAACTCCGGTCTGGGCAACTGGTACAGTAATATATTCCGGTGTAATAGAAGAAAATGTATTATATTCACCAATGAGCAGACACTCTATACATTTTTTGTTTACGGGGTCAAAAAGAAAGATGTTGAAAACTTATCAGATCTTTTCAGGGAAAATCTAAAATTAAATCTTGAACATGACGGAATAGAAAACAGAATAATTAATCAGATTTTTAAGGAATATATGAAGATAGATTTCTTTAAAACAGAAAGCAGAAGAGTTCTGGGTTCTATGAATGACTTCGTAAAACTATTCAAATATAGATTGGAAGAATTGGATGATATAACAGATAGTGAAATAGTTGCTGCTAATGCCGAAGCTAATTCAACACCTATGGGAATTGGCGGTTCAAAATATATTTTTCCTGGAGAGAAGTTAAAAGAAATTATCATAGCGAAGTATTAATGAATTTTAAAATTCAAATACCTATAATTACAAGTCAAAACAAGTCTGGACTTTGCACAGCAAGCATACAACTTCAACAAATACAAAAAGTTAAAGCCGTCAAGGAAGACGGCTGCCTGCGCTGCAGCTGAACAGGACGTTCATCTGAAGCTCCTACATAAAGTATACTGCCACTGAGAGACAAGGCCCTCCGCCTTCGGAGGAGACGCGGGGTTCGCGAAGGGGTGGGCGGCTCCACCCCTTGCAAAAGTTAGGTATATAACAGGTATTATAAAAAAAAATCCCCCCGGCGAGTACGCCGACCCCCTTGGGTAAGAAAGGGGGTTAAGATAGTGGTGTGCCGCAGGCATATTAAAATAAAACAAAACACAAAGATGCTTGACTCGATGGATATCAAATGTTTAAATTATTATGTTCGTCTAATATAAAGGAGAGGGTCCTATGGCTTTGGAAAACAAATTAGGCATAACCGATTCTGTGGAACTTGCCATAGCCGAGGAAAGAATCAGCAAATCAAAAGCGAATAAGCTGTTTGAAAGCGGAACATTGGATACGCTGAAGGCAGGCAGCTTACAGGCGCTGGAAGAAATTCATAAATATCTTTTTGATGAAATCTACGACTTTGCGGGTAAAATCCGCACAGTAAATATTGCAAAGGGTAGTTTTAGATTTACCCCTGTTATGTATCTGGAGGCTGCTTTAAAAAATATAGAAACGATGCCGCAGTCAAACTTCGATGAAATCATCGAAAAATATGTGGAAATGAACATTGCACATCCCTTCAGAGAGGGCAACGGACGTAGTACACGGATATGGCTCGATGTGATTCTAAAAAAGCAGCTGCAGCAGGTTGTAGATTGGAGCCAGGTTGAGAAGGATGATTATCTTCTTGCAATGGAACGCTCTCCAATAAAAGACATTGAAATTAAATCTATATTAAAACAGGCTTTAACAGACCGGATCAATGACAGTGATGTTTATATGAAAGGCATTGATGCGAGCTATTATTATGAAGGCTATGCCGTTTATAAAACCGGAGATCTTCGTGGTAAAGAGTCCTGACTTTTACAACGCCCGGGGCGAATCAGGTGATGCTGTTATATCCTTTGTAAATTTAGATATTTAAATGATATCTCCCGCAATATAAACAATCGCCGGTAATTATTCCGGAGAACCCGAACTGCTATCAGCCAACGACCTGAATCGAACAGGCGACCTGCTCATTACGAGTGAGCTGCTCTACCAGACTGAGCTACGTTGGCGGTTATAATATAATTTAAATTTGACTTCTCAGTTATGTCAAGAAAAATGTATTCAATTTTAAATAAGTTTATGATTGTTTTAAAGTGAAATTTCATAACTATTATATTGACTTATTTTTTCTGATGAATATTATCATAATAACCTCTTTATAAAGTATGTAATTTAAAAGGAAATGCAGTTTGCAGTTGTTATAAATTCTTTATATTAATTCCATAAAGGTAATAGAAATGAAATACAGACCATGCATAGATCTTCACAGCGGTAAGGTAAAACAGATTGTCGGCGGTTCACTGAATAATGATGGCGCTGTTGAGAATTTTGTATCCGACAGAAACGCGGCATATTACGCCCGGATGTATAAACGCGACGGATTGACCGGAGGACATATAGTAATGCTCGGACCGGGGAATGAGGAAGAGGCCTTGAATGCTCTTAGTGCATATCCCGGCGGGATGCAGATCGGGGGAGGGATAACTCCCGACAATGCATGCAGGTTTCTCGATGCCGGTGCGACACATGTCATTGTGACATCGTATGTTTTTAAAAACGGCAGATTTAATTTTGATAATCTCGATAAGCTTATAAAAAGAGTGGGGAGAGAGAGGCTTGTTATAGATCTCAGCTGCAGAATAAAGGGTGAATCCTACTACGTTGTAACGGAGAGATGGCAGAACTTTACCGATTTTGAAATTACTCATGATAATATAAAAAAACTGGAAAAGTACTGTGATGAATTTCTTATTCATGCCGTTGATGTTGAGGGTAAGATGGAGGGTGTTGATACAAGACTTGTGGGTATTCTCGGGGATTCTGTTTCTATTCCTGCGACATATGCCGGGGGCGTTAAGGATTGTAATGACATCAGCCGGGTCTTTAAAGCGGGTAAGGGTAAAGTTGACCTTACCATCGGGAGCGCCCTCGATATTTTCGGAGGGAAGATTCCTTACAGTGAAGTAATTAAACGTGAGGAATTCAGAACAGCATATGAAGGCTAGCTCTTTGAAAAAAACCGCAGGTAAACTGTCTATGCTGGTTTGTGTATTGTGTATCTCTATTGCTGCAGGGGGGGATATGAAAGAGATGAGTTTTAATGAATTCAGAGATTCTGTTAAGACAGAAGGTGCCGATGAGTTTGAAGCTGTTTTCGATGGGAACGAGTTTACCGCTCCGGTAACTGGAAAGAAGTACATTTTTGCTCAGATATTAACCTGGTGCGGGGACCCTGATCTCAAATCATCATATAGAACATGGAATAGTGAAGAGGATTTCTTTCTGCTTTATAAAAATATAAAGGTTTCACTGAGCCCTTCAAAAGTCAGGACATTCATTGAAGAAACCGGAACATTCACTGAAAAAGATAGTAATGACGGACGGATTCTGCCATCTGTGGAGTACGGTCTGATTAAAAATAAGAAATATTATGCAAAATTCTCTTCAGAAGAGTACCATCTCCCTCCTGATCGTGAAAGCGGCAAACCTCAGAAAAGGACTAACAGTGTTCTCTGGATAAGCAGCAAGCCGTTTAAAAACGGGAAACCCCGGGTTGAGATTACACCAATGTACAAAGCATGGTCTTATTAATGTCTCTACTATATAACAGGTGGTAAACTTATATTCTGGCCCGCATTGCGTGAAATTGCAAATTAGTCACTTTTTCTTAAGAAAATACCTATAAAACAGTTTAAAACAGCAGATTATCTGAAAAAGGGTTAAGATTTTGATTTATTTATCTTTTTAGGTTTTAAAAAAAGCAATAATAGTACTATTTATCAGTGCGATTTTATAATCAGGGAAAATGAAAATATATAATTTTTTTTACAAGTTATGGTTAAAAAGCAAAATAATTGTGGAAATATTTTATAATGTTAGTTAGAATAGTTAGTAACATTATAAAAGTGAGAAGGATTCTGCTTTTTTTATATTTTATTTAATATTTTGATTTTCAGAATTTAATTTACTATTTGTAATGGTCTTAAGTGCAGCATTTTTATTAATGCTGTTGTCTGAATAAAAAAACAAAACAATAAAGACGGAGGACTTACTACATGAAAAAGTTTTCAATCCTTGCTCTTACTCTTATGCTTGCTGTTAGTTTCGCGGCATGTTCATCTTCTAAAGATTCAGTGAAAGAAGATGCAAAATCAAAAACAGTTGAAAAAGCTGTTGAGAAAAAAGCTGAGCCAGCTAAAGTTGATCCTAAAGTTGCTTGCAAATCTGATTGTGACAAAGCTGCTGAAGCTTGTACAACAAAAGCTGCAAAAGACAAAAAAGCTGCTGCTAAATGTGATGCTGACAAGAAAAAATGTGCTGCAGATTGCGACAAGAAAAAGTAAGACTTTGTTTTATTTTTTTGAAAAACAGGTTCCGGTTTACGCCGGAACTTTTTTTTGCTTAAAAATCCCCCTCCAATCAACACTTAAAAAGCTTGAACTAAAAATCTGAAGACCCTGTAAATATCTACAACTACTTAAAAATCCGGAAAAGAAATCTATTATTCCCTTACCCGGTATTGCCTATCGGCCGACCATCCTCTCCCCAACTTCGTTCGGTAGATGGTAAAAAAGACATTAGAGTTATTGTACATCACCCTCTCCCGGCCAAAGGCTGGGAGAGGGTGGTCGAGCTTCAGCGTCGACCGGGTGAGGGCATAATTTTCAGTAGTTATTTTTTTTTAATTATTCAGCCAAAAATATTTGTTTTAACCGTAATATAGGTTATTGATATTATTAAGATCTGTATTAAATTGATATTGATTAGAAGCGCTTTATCAGCAAAGGGAAATTTATAGTGCTGTGTTATATAATTTTTTAAATATTTCAGGTGAATACTTATTTACTCTTTAAATATTTTATCAATTATCGGGGTGCTTTATGAAAACATCAGGAAAGAACAGAATTGCCGTTATCGATGCCTGCAGAACACCTTTTATCCGATCCGGAACTGATTTCTATGATCTTATGGCATGGGAACTTGGCCGTTATGCAGTAAAAGGTCTTATCGCCAGAACCGGAATTGATCCCTCAATTATAGATTATGTTATTATGGGGACAGTTATGTCCGATATCTCCACGACTAATGTTGCCAGAGAGATTATGCTTGGAGCCGGGCTGCCGGGATCGATACCTGCCCACACCTGTACGGCTGCCTGCGTATCGTCAAATATTGCAGTTACATCCGGTTGTGAGATGATTCTGTCAGGCCAGGCGGAAACGGTTATCGCCGGAGGTACGGAGTCGCTCTCTGATCCCGATATAAAGATATCGAAGCGTTACAGGCGGTTTCTTCTTGATCTCACCATGTTTAAAAAACCGAAAACAATTTCCGGAAAACTGAAACTGCTGAAGGGTATGAAGCTGAGAGATTTCTTTGTTCCTGAAACTCCTGCAATTGCCGAATATTCAACAGGTCTTTCCATGGGTGAAAATGCCGACAGGCTTGCACGGCGCCTTGGTATTTCAAGAGAGGAGCAGGACAGTTTCGCATCGCGATCTCATAAAAATGCCATTGATGCATCGGAAAAGGGACTGATGAAAAATGAGATAATACCGGTTGTTGTGCCGGGAAAAGATAAGGCAATTACAAAGGATAACGGTCCGCGTGAAGACGCCACTATGGAAAAGCTCGCAAAGGCAAGACCTGTTTTTGAGAGACGCTATGGCACGGTGACTGCGGGGAATTCATCTTTTCTTACTGACGGTGCATCCGCTGTTATGCTGATGAAAGAATCGAAGGCAAAAGCTCTCGGGCTTAAACCTCTGGCATATATACATTCCTATGCACAGGCAGGTTCCGATCCATGGGAGGAGCTGCTTCTTGGACCTGCTTTCGCGGCGGCACGGGCGTTGAAGAGGGGGAATCTCCGCTTGTCGGATATAAAGGTGTTTGAGATTCACGAGGCATTTGCCGCGCAGATTCTGGCAAATGTCCGTTATATGGAATCGGATAAATTCGGGAGAGAGAGTCTTGGTCTTAAGGGGAAAATGGGTTCAATCAATCAGGATCTGCTTAATACCCGAGGGGGGTCTCTTTCACTGGGACATCCATTCGGCGCAACAGGGGGGAGATTGATTGCAAGCTGCTGCAGCCGTTTAAGGGCTGAGGGTAAACAGTTTGGACTTGTCGCCGGATGCGGAGCAGGTGCCATAGGCAACGCGATCATTATTGAGAATGCGGATTAGAGGTGGTAATCATGAAATATATCAGTTTTGAGAAAATTGGTGATGGTATTGGCGTAATTACAGTTGATTCACCGGGAAGTAAGGTCAATGTAATATCCTCTGCGATGATGAAAGAGGTTGAATCTGTATTTGATTTTATTGATAAAGATAAAAGTATTAAAGCTGTAGTTCTTTTAAGTGCAAAGGATAATAATTTTATTGCCGGAGCTGATTTATCAGAACTCAACAGTATGAAATCTGTTGAAGAGGTTGTCGCCTATATTTCAAAGGGTCATGCAATACTGAACCGTATTGAAACAATGAAAATTCCTGTAATTGCATGTATAAACGGATACTGTCTTGGAGGTGGACTCGAGATTGCACTGGCCTGTCATTACAGAATGGCGGTGAATTCACCCGGGACTATTCTTGGATCTCCCGAGGTACAGCTTGGTCTTCTTCCTGCCGGCGGGGGTTGTCAGCGTCTCCCGCGGCTTATTGGCTTAACAGCAGCTCTGCCGATGCTGCTTTCCGCAAAGACAATCCGTGCAAAGAAAGCGAAAAAGACCGGCATTGTTGATGAGCTTATTCCGCTTTACGGATTTAGGGAGAGTGCTGTTAAAAAAGCTGCAGAGCTGATAAAGAAAAATAAAATCCGCAGAAAGCGTAAACGAAGTATTCTGAGTTTTTTACTTGAGTCAAATCCCATAGGGCGTGGAATTATTTTTTCTCAGGCACGGAAAATGGTCACCCGTCAGACATATGGATGTTACCCTGCGCCATATGCAATAATCGATGCCGTTGAATGGGGATATAAAAAGGGTAAGAAAGCCGGATTGCTGAAGGAGATTGAACTTATAGCAAAACTTGTTTTTTCGCCCGAGTCTAAAGCTCTCAGGAGCCTCTTCGCAGGGATGACTGATCTTAAGAAAAATCCACGGGAAAAGCTTGTCCGTAGAACAGGTAAACTCGCAGTGATAGGTGCCGGACTGATGGGGCAGGGCATTGCAGCGGTTTCAACCTCTGTTTGTGATACAATTCTTATGAAAGATATGAATCTCGATTCTTCAGCAAAGGGTATGAAAGAAATCTGGAAAGGTCTTTCTAAACGGGCCAGGTCGGGAGCCATTCATTCCTTTGACAGAGATGTCCAGTACGGAAAACTTGTTCCATGTGACAACTACACTCTGTTTAAAAATACAGATCTTGTAGTGGAGGCTGTATTTGAAGATCTGGCTCTGAAAAGAAAAATACTTGCCGATGTTGAGGCTGCCGCCGGTGCTCGCACAATCTTTGCCTCCAATACATCTGCAATCCCCATAGGTGACATTGCGAAGGGATGCAAACGTCCTGAAAATGTAATAGGAATGCATTACTTTTCACCCGTACCAAAAATGCCGCTTCTTGAGATTATTACTACATCAAAAACTGCGCCATGGGTAACTGCAAGCGCGCTGAACCTGGGGATTTCTCAGGGGAAAACATGTATTGTAGTAAAAGACGGTCCCGGATTTTATACAACGCGGATTCTTGCCCCGATGCTCAACGAGGTTGTCCTTCTTATGGAAGAGGGAGCTGTACCGAATGATATCGACAGCGCTATGCGGCGCTTCGGCTATCCCGTGGGACCGGTTGCTCTTATCGATGAGGTTGGTATAGATGTGGGAGCGCATGTGGGTAAAGAGCTTGGTCCCATGTTTGTTAAAAGAGGGATGCCTGCCTCGGGCGGTATATCGCTTCTTTACGCAGAAGGTTATCTTGGTAAAAAGAACAGAAAAGGGATTTACCGCTATGATTTAAAAAAGAAAAAGGGTCCTAAAATCCCCGATGATAATGTCTATGCGATATTCGGCGGAGCTCCACGGAGGAAATTTGATGAGTCATTGATTCAGAAACGGGTCAGCCTTATGATGATCAATGAGGCTCTTCTCTGTCTTGAAGAGGGAATAATATCATCACCGCGTGACGGTGATATAGGCGCGGTTTTCGGACTCGGTTTTCCCCCTTTTCATGGAGGTCCTTTCCGCTATATAGATCATATAGGGGGAGCTGCAGTAATTGAAACTATGAATTCCCTCGAAAAACAGTACGGCGTGAGATTCCGTCCTGCGAAGATTTTAACTGATATGGTAAAGAAGGGGAGGAGGTTTTATTAGCGGGCTATTACAAATCCGATGTAGCTGACTAGTGCATCTATCTCAACGGCCCCTGCACCCCCGAAACTGACTTGTAACCACATTTCAAGTGAAGTACATCTCATCTGAAGAAGGCCCCCTAAATCCCCCGGAGGGGGACTTCAAGATACTAATTCGGAATAACTTGGATTAAATATTCTTTTATTGCGGACAAAACATAATCTATTTTATTAATCACATCTTCATTTTTGAAACGTAATGTGGTTATTCCAACACTTTTAAGATATTCATCTCTATATTCGTCATAATCTTTTCTGATTTTATGTATATCTCCATCAATTTCTATGGCAACCTTTTTCTCATGACAGTAAAAATCAAGAATGTACCTATGTATTGGATGCTGGATTCTAAATCTATAGCCTTCAACTTTTTTAGTTTTTAATTCTTCCCATAATATTTCTTCCGGAATCGTTAAATTAATCCGCATTTTTCTGGCAAGCTCGATAATATATTTAGGAGATCTTATTTTTAAACTCATAGATGTAATTTTGTATTTAAATATTAATTTGTAAAGCAATCTTTAAGTCCCCCTCCGGGGGATTTAGGGGGCTGTCGGAGGTGCGGGGGCTGAGTTGTTTGGTCAAATATTGAATTACTGATTAAGAAATATGTAGTATATAACCGGTTGTTCCGGGCTATCAGTTGAGGATCTTTTGTACGGTGTATGATGCGCTCTCTACATTAAATATTTTCCATAAAAATACTAAACATTTGTTGACTACGGCGCTCTCTCTAATTATCTTGTAATCAGCCGAACATATGATTCGGGTCTGTTACAAATGTCTCAATTGTCATTCCGGTTTTGCAGCTTCAATTTTTGGAGCAAACAGGATGTTTGCCTGCCAGCATATAACACGATGTTACAAAAAAGCTGGCCAAATACCGGAATCTCCATATAGAATCAGTAGTATGAGATTCCGGCATTCCGTTTTACTTCAGCCGGAATGACAAGAAGTATACTTTTTACAAAGACCCTATATATGGCCGGCATCGAGAGGTTTTTAGAGATGAAACTGGAAATATACAGTAATCTTCCGGTAAAAGAGAGTCTTTACCCGTTATTTATTACAAGAATCTCCGCCGGGTTTCCATCACCAGCCGATGATTATATCGAAAACGCCCTGGATCTGAATGAATATCTGATAAAGCACCCTGCCGCTACATTTTTTGTCCGGGTAACCGGCGATTCAATGACCGGAGCCGGAATAAGTTCCGGGGATCTGCTTATTGTGGACAGGGCTGTAACCGCCCTGAACAACAGCATTATCGTTGCTGTCCTTAACGGCGAGTTCACAGTGAAGAGGCTGGTGAAGCGCGGATCCTCCATACATCTTTTCCCCGAGAACCCGGCATATGAACCGGTTGAGATAAAAAACGGATCTGAATTTGAGGTATGGGGTGTGGTGATTCATGTCATACACTCCACGAGGTGAACATGAAACGGATATTTGCACTTGTTGACTGCAACAACTTCTACGCTTCATGCGAGAGGGTTTTTAATCCTTCGATCAGGAACAGGCCTGTTATAGTTCTGTCGAATAATGACGGGTGTGTAGTGGCACTTTCCGCAGAGGCTAAGGCATTGGAAATTCCGTTTGCAACGCCATATTTCAAGATCAGGTCTCTCGCGGAGAAACACAATATCGCGGTGTTCTCGTCAAACTATACACTCTACGCTGATATGTCGCACCGTGTAATGACGATACTGGCATCGTATTCTCCCGAGGTTGAGGTTTACTCGATCGATGAGGCATTTCTCTCTTTCACGGGAATGAAGTGCAATCTCTATGAGTACGGCCGCGAGATACGGGAGACTGTTCTGAAATGGACCGGGCTCCCTGTGTCTGTGGGGATTGCTCCAACTAAAACTCTGGCTAAGGCTGCGGCGCATCTTGCAAAAAAAGATCCGTCTTGCTGCGGAGTTTTTGATATGACAATGAGTGACCGCGGTGAGTATCTTAAAAAAATCAGTGTCGGTAACATCTGGGGTATCGGCCGTAAATATGCAGAGAAGCTGAACAGCCGTGGAATCTACAGTGCCGCGGATTTTGTAACGGCTGATGACAAATGGGTGAAGTCTAACATGACCATTGTCGGGCTCCGGACGCTCATGGAGATGAGGGGGCATTCATGCATGAACATTGATGACGCACCCGCTGCGAAAAAAGCCATTGTCTCTTCAAGATCATTCGGGCAGAGTGTGGAGTCTCTTGAGTTTCTGAGCCAGTCGGTGTCATCGTATGTTTCAAGAGCCGCGGAAAAACTTCGGGGTCAGAACGGGTTGGCCGGAGTTGTAACTGTATTTATAATGACAAACAGATTCAAGGATGATCCGCAGTACGGGGCCTCGCTTAGCTGCGAACTCCCCGAGGCGAGCTCCAACACTCCGGTTATAACGCGCTACGCTCTGGCTCTTCTCAAGCGGTTATATAAAGAGGGTTACAGGTACAAAAAGGCCGGTGTTATGCTTTCGGATATAATTGCAGCACGCGATCTGCAGATGAATCTGTTTATGGGGAAGGTCGAGCGCGGCAGTACGGAGCTTATGAGCACAGTGGATAAAGTAAACAGATCGTATGGTTCCGGAACTCTGTTTTATGCTTCAGCAGGTATTGATACCCCATGGAGTATGAGGCGTGAACTTCTCTCGCCTGCGTACACAACGCGGTGGGAGGATGTTGTGACTGTGAGGATATGAAATGAGGGTGCGGATATTATATACAATTATCCGGTAAAAGTTTTTTATTTGAAATTTTTATAAAAAGCGGGGCCTGGAGCGGCAGTCCGCAAAAGCCCGCTCCAGAAATCATCATATTGGGATGTAGGAACGTGTTATGGTGTATTTTGAAATTCTTCTATATGGATGGAAATTTAGATTGAAATAAAAATATATAAGTATTACTTTGTAATTACGTTAATGAGGTAATTTTATGATAGCAAAAATAATTCAGATAGGCAATTCAAAAGGGATAAGAATTCCCAATCAGATATTAAAGGATATGAATATCGAGAATCAGATTGAATTAATAATAAATGAAGGCAGAGATGAAATAATTCTTAAACCGATACATAAAATCCGTGATGGATGGGGTGAGTCATTTAAGAAAATGAATTCTGTAGAAGAAGATAAACTTGTAATTAATGATTCTTTAGATCTGAATGAGTGGGAATGGTAGAAAATGGATATTCTGCAGTATAATATATATCTTGTGAATTTAGATCCGACAATTGGCCATGAGATTAAAAAAACAAGACCCTGTATTGTGGTTTCCCCCGATGAAATGAACCGGAACATTCAGACAGTTATTATTGCACCTATGACGACAAAGTCGCACAAGTATCCCACACGAATTCCTGTTACCCTTCAGAATAAGAAGGGGTGGATTATTTTAGATCAGATTAGAACAATAGATAATAGAAGAATTATTAAAAAAATCGGAAAGATTAATAATGAAACTATTACTCTAGTGAAAGATATTATTAAAGAGATGCTCGTTGACTGAGATAACTGTTCTTCAATAATAATTTTAAACTTTTTATAATAGAAAATGATCTGATCTCTCCGCCGCCGAAGGCGACGGGGAGATATATTTTTTTCATCAAAATATATGTTAAGGAATTAATATTGTTCTAATATATAAAAATGGAGTGAACGTCATGGAACAGAGAAAACTCGGAACACAGGGACTCACAGTATCGTCAATCGGTCTGGGCTGCATGGGAATGAGCGACTTTTACGGCCATGCCGATGAGAGCGAATCTATCGCGACAATTCATCGAGCAATTGAACTTGGAATGAACTTTCTGGATACCTCCGATATGTACGGCCCGTATAAGAATGAAGAGCTTGTGGGAAGATCAGTTAAAGGGAAGCGCGACAAAGTTATAATAGCTACAAAATTCGGTATAGTACGGACAAGCGATCCGGCAGTTCGTGGTTTAAACAGCAAGCCGGAATATATTAAACAATCATGCGAAGGATCTCTGAAAAGACTCGGTGTAGACTGCATCGATCTTTACTACCAGCACAGGGTTGATCCCGATACTCCCATTGAAGATACTATCGGCGCAATGAGTGATCTTGTTAAAGAAGGAAAAATCAGATATATCGGACTCTCCGAAGCCGGTGTAGAGACGATAAGACGTGCAAATGCCGTACATCCGGTAAGTGCTCTTCAGACTGAATACTCTCTCTGGACACGCGATCCCGAGGCGGAAATTTTTAAAACAGTTGAAGAACTTGGTATAGGGTTTGTTGCATACAGTCCAATAGGGAGAGGTTTTCTCGCAGGGAAATTCAAAAAGTTTGAGGATCTGCCGGAGGATGACTACAGACGATATTCGCCGCGTTTCTCGGGGGAAAACTTCAATAAGAATCTGGAACTGGTTGATAAGATTAACAAACTGGCAGCATTGCGCGGAGTAACACCGGGTCAGCTGGCTCTGGCATGGGTTCTGGAGAGAAGCAAAAATATTGTTCCGATTCCCGGTACTACTAAGCGTTCACATCTTGAGGAAAACTTTAAAGCAGCTGAGATAAAAATAACAGATGATGAGATGAAGGAGATCGATAAGGTGTTTCCGCTCGATGCAGCAAGCGGTACACGTTATCCCGAAGCGATGATGAAGATTCTTAACAGATAGAGTCTGAGGATTGCTACTTTACAGCAAGCTTTTCAAGAAACTCCTCAAGATTTTTAATACTGTAATGTGCAGTTCCATCTACTATGATCACCGGCATTTTTAAGTTGTTGACCTCGGATTTGGCTGTCTGTTCAACGAGACTCCACATTTTGCTGTTGTTAGCATTATCTTCAGTGGGGTATTCAGTGAATTTGATCCCTTTGGTTTTCAGAAAGTCTATGGTATATTCGCATCTTGAGCATCCCTTTTGAGTGAAAACCATCAGTTCAACCGATGTTTCTGAATAGAGAGAAGATGTAATTATTAAGAACATTGTTATACTTAAAATATATTTCATTCGTTTTACCTTTTTAATTTAAAAGTGTTTTAGTAAAGTGTCAGTATTTTCTCAGAAAGACCTTTGTAAATCAAATTTTACTTCATGATTAAGTTAAATAAAGAAAAAGGATTAATTATGATTTGATTTTTCCTCTCAAATAAATCATAGTATGAAATAGATTTATTAATAATGGAGAACCATATGTCTGCATATTTTTTAAGTATAAACTATCACGATCTGCTAGTGCCCGGTATTAGTATTATTGAAAAAATTTTGAGACCCGTTGTCATCTATTTAGTAATGATTGTCATACTCAGGATCGCAGGAAAAAGGGAGATGGCGCAGCTCAACACTTTTGATATGGTGGTTCTGATTTCACTTGCCAATGCTGTTCAGAACTCTATCATCGGGAATGACAATTCTTTAACCGGCGGTATTATCGGTGCAGTGTCACTTCTGACAGTAAATCATCTGGTTGTGAAGTTTTTATACAATCACGGGAAGATTCAGCATCTTCTTGAGGGAGATCCGGATGTTCTTATACATAACGGGAAGCTGAAGATGAGCAGACTTAAAAAAGAACTTATTACTGTTGAGGAACTTTCTGACGCTGCCCAGAAACAGGGGATAGCATCTCTTTCGGAGGTGGAGAGTGCAATTCTTGATCCGAACGGAGCTCTCTGTTTTATAACAAAGGAACCGACCGCGGAGACTCTCCGGCATTCTGAACTTATAAAAAAAATTGATCTTCTTGCTGAAGAGATAATGAAAATTAAAACAGAAGTCAGAAAGATTAAGAGTTAATTTTATATCTATAGCAGTTTACAAATTTATTAAACCATTTTCTGTCTGTCATTCCGGTTTTGCAGCTTCAATTTTTGGAGCAAACACGATGTTTGCCTGCCAGCAAGTAACACGATGTTACAAAAAAGCTGGCCAAATACCGGAATCTCATTTATAAAGCATCAACTATGAGATTCCGGCATTCCGCTATCGCTCCAGCCGGAATGACATTGAGTATAATTCAACAGGTCGAAGCGCTAACCTTTACGGGTGATGTAATATTTTCTCTGCTGTTCAGTGCTTATAAAACTCCATGCAACGATACGGCTTATCTTCTGCCCCTGCGACATATCAATTGTTCTTACTTCACGGGCTTTAATACGTTTAAGATTTTTATATACTCCGGGAAGAGTTGTTTTCTTTGATATAAGTGTTGTAAACCATAAACTCTGTTCCTGAATCTCTGAACTCTCTTCAATCATTTTAGTTACAAATGCTTTCTCTCCACCTGGAGTCCAGAGCTCGCGGTTCTGTCCTCCGAAATTCAGCTGAGCCTTTGAGATCTTCTTTGAGTTTAAGTTGCTAAGTTTGCGGAGAGTTCCAGCTTCGGCTTCACCTTGCGATGAATGAAATGGGGGATTGCAGATTACTGCATCAAAGAGATCATCCGGTTTGACCATTCCGCGGAATATGTTTGTATGAGTCTTCTGCAGTCGTAATTCGATGTGTCCTGATAATATGCTGTTTGAATCTATAATCTTCTGTGCAGATTTAATCGAAACCGGGTCAATATCACTTCCTGTAAAATGCCAGCCGTAAGAAGTGCTACCTATAATCGGATAAACACAATTGGCCCCAACACCAATATCGAGTAGTGATACCGATTTTCCAACGGGGACAACTCCATCATTGCATGAACCGAGCAGATCGGCGATATAGTGAATGTAATCTGCTCTGCCGGGGATCGGCGGTGTCAGATAATTTTCCGGAATATCCCAGTTTGAAATTCCGTAGAAATGTTTCAGTAATGCTCTGTTAAGCATTTTTACAGCAGCGGGATCGGCAAAGTCTATCGATTCATCTCCATATTGATTCAGTGATACATATTGAGCCAGTTCGCTGCAGCTCTTAATAAGATCCTGGAAATCATAGCGGAATCTATGGGGATTCCTCGGGTGAAGAGCGGTTTTAATTGTGGAATTTGAAGTTCTATCAGTTTTACTTTTTGTCATATTTATACTGTAAACGGATACTACTTACGTTTTACTATCAGATCAATCTCTTTAAATTTCTCAGCAGGGAGATCGGCAGCAAATGGAGGAGGTCCATTTTTGATGTATTCTTCATACGACTGATCCTCTGTTTCCTCGTCTCCATCATGGAACTGCAGCTGTTCAGCCCAATACCAGATTATACTTTTTTCGTAAATAAGGATATCCAGGTCAGTGCTCACACCGTTTTTTGTTGTATTATGGCTTATTCTTTTTATAAGTTTCATATCAATACTCCTTTAAGATGTATTTTGCGGATGATAAATCATAATGGGTTGAGTATTTGATTTTTAAGTAGATTAATTTATAATATATGATCTTATATCAGGATTTAATTTTAAGCTATTATTATCAATAATAAATTATGATAATAGATAATAAATGCAAAAACAATTAAAAAATATCTCATTCCGGATTATCGGGATAATTGACACTCCTATACCCGGTGCCCCCTCCGGGGGATAGGGGGCCGGAAAGATCCAAAAATAGGTAGTGTGCAAATAATTGTGTCTGATGGCAGTTTCCGATAATTAAAGCGA
>CAYVCQ010000032.1:0-34195 GCA_964450405.1 uncultured Leptospirales bacterium
CTCGATTATATGTTAGAGGGCTGTCATCAGACACATAAAAATGCATAGTACCTTTTAAAACCCCCCCCCTTCTTTCCAAGGGGGGCCAGGGGGGATTATTTCGCAGCCATACCGCCATCCAGGGGAATTACCGCACCGGTCATAAAGTCCGAAGCCTTTGATGCAAGATAAACTGCCAGTCCTTTAATATCCTCCGCCTCTCCGGCTTTTTTGAGCGGGATAACACTCAGCATTGCGTTGAGCATATTTTCCATACCAGGCTCATATACATATCCCATCATATCAGTATGGAAAAACCCGGGAGCAATACAGTTTACATAAATTTTATGATCGGCAAGTTTAACCGCAAGATTTTTAGTAAGGATTTCTATTGCAGCTTTTGAGGAGTTATAAGCCACTGCAGGGTGAGCAAACTCAAGTGATCCCCTGGAACCGAAAATTGAAGAAACATTGATTATCTTTCCCCCGCCGTTTGCCTTCATTATGTTTGCTATTTTCTGAGAAAGTATCCAGACTCCCCGAACATTTACATTGAATACCTTGTCCCATCCCTCAAGAGGATAGTCCAGAGTCGGAGCACCCCATGTAACTCCGGAATTATTAACAAGTATATCCACCTTACCGAACTCTTTAACTGTAACATCTACAAGATTTGCAATATCCGCCTCTTTCCCGAGATCACACTTTACAGCAAGATACTTGACACCATTTGCCGCGGCTAATCTTTTTCCGGTCTCCTCGCAGGACTCCACCTTCCGGGATGCAAGAACTATTGTTGCACCCGCCTCCGCAAGTCCCTCTGCGATAAACTCTCCAATCCCTCTGCCTCCTCCGGTTATAATTGCCACTTTTCCGGAAAGATCAAACATATCATTAACCTTCATCGTATAACTCCTATTCTTTATTTTCACAGGTGATGATCGTATTTACTTATCACCGTTAGTTGCTGTATAAACATTCAAATAACGTTCAATTGTTTCTACTCAACATGCAGTGTTAAAATGTATTTCCCCCCGCGCCATCGGCGCAGGGGAAAGCATATCAAACCACAGGATTTGAGTTATTATGTTCAATTATTCATTAATATCTCAAATTTAGTCAATATGTTTTGTTTGATGTTTTCTCTCAAAAATTGATCCGTTTAAACTAAACCAGTAGCAAATATGCCTTCGAAGTTGTCATTCCGGTTTTGCAGCTTCAGTTCTTGCGAATACCGGAATCACACACTATAATTATTTGTGCATTATTCATTTTTTTATTATAAAGCCTGCTCTATGAGATCCCGGAATTCCGCTAGAGCTACAGCCGGGATGACATACATTATATGCACCCCTGGATATAAGTAGCAGCCCCTCAAACTTGAGCTCAACACTATTAATTACTTGATAATTCCGAATATTCATATTAATATAATTCTGCGAGGTTTGAATATGACCGATAAAACATTCAGAAATCCCTTCCCAACTGTCGATATTATAATTGAAATTGAAAAATCTCAGAAAAAAGGGATCGTACTTATTAAACGTAAAAATCCCCCTTATGGCTGGGCAATTCCCGGGGGGTTTGTAGATTACGGAGAGAGCCTGGAACATGCTGCACAGAGAGAGGCTGAAGAGGAAACAACTCTTAAAGTGAATCTCATACGGCAATTTCATACTTATTCTGATCCGGAAAGAGATCCGCGGCACCATACAATAGCAACTGTTTTCATCGCGTCTGCCGATGGAATCCCGGAAGGTCAGGATGATGCAGCGGAAGCGGCCATTTTCTTAAAGGAGGAAATTCCCTCTGAAATGGCTTTTGATCATAGAATGATAATTGAAGATTATTTTAATAATAAATATTAATTTTTTAAACTGGAGAATGTTATATGCCTCTTTCAAAATTTATGCTCAGCGCTGCGAGTCTTACACTGGATGCTGTTTTCAAGGCATCTGAAGCAGATATACGGGTTCACGGAGAGGAAAATATACCGGCAAGTCATGTTCTATTTGCAGTTAACCACTTCACAAGAATGGAAACAGCATTTCTACCATATATCATTCACAAATATACAAAGATGCATTCATTGTCTCTAGCAGATTCAGCATTTTTTAAAGGAAAACTTATTTCTATTCTCCACAAGATGGGAGCGGTTTCCACTAAAGACCCTGACAGAGATAAAGTTCTGGCAAACGCTCTTCTAACCGGTAAAATGAATGTAATAATATTCCCCGAAGGACAGATGATCAAAGATAAGAAACTTATCGAAAAAGGAAAATACCTTGTTTACAATACAGGAATAAGAAGACCTCCTCATACCGGCGCTGCAAAAATAGCCCTCCAGGTTGAGATATACAGACAGATCATCAAAAAGCTTTATGAGAAAAAAAGAATGGAAGATATCGATATGATTAAAGATATCTATGAATTTAAAAGTGACGACATGGCAAGTATTCTTACCGGTTCTACATATATAGTACCTGTTAATATCACCTATTATCCTATAAGAGCGCGAAATAATTTCATTAAAAAAATGGTGGAGAAGTTTACCGGTGAAACCAGCGGCCGCGTTGCTGAAGAACTGGAAATTGAAGGGACCATGCTCACCAAGGGTGTGGATATAGACATTAACTTCGGTAAAGCCCTGAAGATGTCGGACTATATAAACAAAACAAAAATGGTTCAAAATATATTTTCATGCCGTCAGGAGACATGTTTCGGAGAGATTGGCGACAGCGACCAGATAAATAGAATAAGTATAAAAGTAATGAAGGATTACATGGATTCTATTTACGGTATGACTACCGTAAACCATGATCATATCTTTGCTTATATACTTGCAAACTACCCTAAGAACTCAATCAGAGATTATGATTTTAAAAACAGAGCTTCACTCGCCATTGAGAGAATTAAAAAATTTAAAAAATATTCGTTCCACTCCACTCTGGTTAAAAGACATGATAATATCGGATCAGATGTTTTCCATGAAAAATATGACAGTTTTATGGAGGAGGCAATAAAGAACAATCTTGTCGAAATAAAAGGGGATACAATCGTAAAGAATATGGGTAAATTTGCCCTGCTCTATAACTTTCATATTATACGAAAAGATAACTTTATAGAAGTTCTGAAAAATGAAATAGAACCGTTAACAGAACTGACAACGATGCTCCGCACCATAATGTTTATGACTCCATGGCTTGTAAAAATGAAGATAAGGGAAACCTTCCTGAAACTTGATCAAAAATTATATCTGGATGATTATAACAAGTTTTTCCGCGAGGGTGTATCAAAACCTGAAAAAATAGGCGAACCGTTTTTCCTTCATAACATCTTCAATACATGTGGAGTGATACTTGTCCATGGTTATATGGCTGCACCGGAAGAAGTCAGACAGCTGGCCGAAAAGCTTTACAAAGCCGGTTATTCAGTTTACTGCGTAAGGCTGCGCGGACATGGGACAACGCCGGAGGATCTCTCCGGAAGAAGATGGCAGGACTGGAACGAATCTGTAAACAGAGGTTATGTTATTATGAAAAACAGTGTTACAGATTTTGCAATTGCAGGATTTTCAACTGGTGCCGGACTTGCTCTTCTCCAGGCAGCACAGAAAGGCCCCAAACTCAAAGCACTTATTTCAATCAGTGCCCCACTGAGGCTGAAGGATATAAAGGCATCTCTTTCCGGCGCAGTGAGTTTCTATAATACAATATTGAAAAAATTTAAAATTGAAAAAGGGAAGATGGAGTTTGTACCAAATATACCCGAAAATCCTGATATCAATTATGCAAGAAATCCTATTAATGGGACCTATGAACTTGGCCAGCTGATGAAAGTTGTCGAGGGAAATCTCCCAAAGGTTTCAATACCGGCACTAATAATTCAAGCCACTGGAGATCCCGTTGTTAATCCTCAAAGTGCCGATGAAATATATGCAAAAATTAACTCATCAGATAAAGAACTTATAAAAATTAAATCTGACCGGCACGGCATTGTCAGAGGTAAGGAACTGAAAGAGGTAGCAGACGAAATAATATCTTTTCTAAACAGGATTTTCGGGAAGTAACACTTCGACCACAGGATGAGTTCAAGGTGCGGGGAGATTTTCGAATAATTAAGCCTTCATCTTTATATTAAATATACAGATTAAATGAACAAAACCCTCCGGCCTGCGGCCGCCTCCTTTGATAAAGGAGGTTTATAATTCCAGTTTAATATATAATGTGTTAGATAGTATATTTTTTATTCTTAAAACCCCCTTTATCAAGGGGGGCAGGGGGGATTTGATGAAGTTTTTTAAACATGCATATCGTTAGAATTACTGCTGAACTTCTCCCGGAGTTTTGGGCACTTCAATTGCTATCCCTAGTTTGCTGATTCCTGAAGCCTTTGATGTATCGAGCACTTTAACAAGTGTATCCACTGACGCTTCTTTATCAGACTTTATTACAAGACCCTCCTCCTTTGTTTTCTCAAGATTCTTCGAAAGGTATGATGTCAGATTTTTTAATTCTATTTTCTCTGAATTAAAGAATATTGTATTGTCCTTTGTAATGCTTATAATAACCGGACCCTTAAACTGAGCCATGTCCGTTGTACCCTTAGGAATATTTACTTTTATATCAGACTCCTTATGCTGATTAAAAGTATAGAGAAGACTAAAACTTATAAAAAAGAAAATAAAGAGATTCATGATAATATCTGACATAGCAACCGATTCGAGAGAGAGCATGAGTTTGTGTGTAGGAGTTATCTTCATCTATCAGACCTTCCGTGTATCCTGAATCAAGTCCAGAAGCTCCTCTCCCTGATGGTTCAGAGTTTTCGCCATATTGTTAATTTTCCCGATCATTACATGATATATAATATAATACGGAATAGCCACAAGAAGTCCCCCGGCAGTGGTAATCATTGCCTGATAAATTCCCGCTGCCAGAAAATTAACAGTAACCGCGCCCGCTAACTGCTCCCATGCCATAAATGACTGAATCAATCCAAGAATTGTACCTAGAAAGCCGAGCATCGGTTCTACCCCAATAATAATTACAAGGAGCAGCATATACTTCTCCGCCTCGGCAATCTCAAGCGCACCTGACCTCTCCATGGCCCGCTCTATACCGACACGGTCCTTGTGAATGTTCTCCAGTCCGGCTTGTAAAACCTTAGCAACAGGATGTTTTTCACTTCCGCATTCTTTTACGGCCTGATCTATATCATTTTTTCTTACCAGTGAATGGATCTTATCTATGAACGCATCTACATCCATCTTTAACGAAAGAAAATAATTAATTCTATTTATTACAATCGCCAGAGCAACTATTGATCCCAGAATAATAGGGATCATTATAATTCCACCTTTGTATACAAGAGTATTATTGAACATGTATTTAATCCTTGAGTTAAATTGCAGTTAACGATTAAATCAGCTCTTTGTCATTCCGACTGAAGCGATAGCGGAATGCCGGAATCTCACAGAAATGGCTTCACTAATGAGATTCCGGTATTTGCATTAATTGAAGCTGCAAAACCGGAATGACAGAAGATGGTTTAATCAAATCGTTAAATGCTAAAGTATGCAAATTCAGATTGCTGAAAATCAGAACTGTTACAATCATAACAGCACTTCTGATAATAAAAAATCAACAAAATAAAAATCCGGCGGTTAAAATATTGAAATAACAGCCCCTCACCACCACTCAAATCCCCCGGAGGGAATCTTAAAGATAGTTAAAAAGCAGCCCTCTGTTAGTGATTGCTCTTACGGAAAAAATTATTTCCTTCCACTTTATTTAATTGAATAAAAGACCTATAGTTTTAACCTCTCCCTTCTGATGATATAAATCATGTAGGTACACAAAGTGAAACAGACTAAGGATCTTGCAGGCAAAGAAATAGGAGCTCTTCTTCTAAGTTATTATATCCCGGCCTTTATAGGTGTTATTACAAGCGCTCTTTATAATATTGTAGGACGCATTTTTATCGGGCAGGGAGTCGGACACGCTGCGCTTTCAGGGCTCACTGTTGTATTTCCAATAATGATAATAATTATGGGATTTGGGATGCTCTTCGGAATAGGTTCCGGCATTATGACATCTATTGCTCTTGGTAAAGGTGACAAGGCTCAGGCGGAGAAAATACTGGGGAATGCCCTTACTCTGATGATTTCTGTTTCAATTCTACTCACAATTACAGGATTTGCCGTTAAAGCACCTCTGCTGAAATCCTTTGGAGCCACAGCCGAAACAATAGGATATGCCAATGATTATCTGAATATAATTTTACTGGGAACTGTCTTCGCCATTACCGGATACGGTCTTAACTCATCTATCAGAGCTGAGGGTAATGCCAGAATAGCGATGTATTCAATGCTTATAAGTATTCCGATCAATATAGTTCTCGATGCAGTTTTTATTTTCGGCTTTCATCTGGGAGTGCAAGGTGCTGCTCTCGGTACTGTTATTGCACAGTTAGTACTGGCTCTTTATGTTCTCTCTCATTTCAGAGGAAATAAGTCTGTAATAAAACTTCATCTTCATAATATGAAACCTGACAGGATTCTTGTGATTGGTATAATCTCCTCCGGAATGGCACCCTTTGTTATGCAGATTGCCAACAGTGTCGTCCAGGGATTATTCAATACTCAGCTGATCAGACATGGCGGAGATATCTCCGTTGCTATAATGGGGATCATCAACAGTGTGGTGATGCTTTTTATCATGTCAATTGTGGCTCTCAACATGGCTGCACAGCCGATAATAGGCTATAACTTCAGCGCAGGGAATTACAAGAGAGTTAAAGAAACATTAACTCTTGCCCTTAAATATGCCACTATCCTTTCATTCATAGCTTTTATTCTTGGAGAAATATTTCCCCACTGGATAATACTGATGTTCAATAATAACCCGGAGCTTTTAGCAAGAGGCGTTCCAGGCATGAGGATATTTACTATAACTATCCCTCTTGTGGGCTTTCAGATAGTTGCCAGTAACTATTTTCAGTCAACGGGGAAAGTCTATCTTGCAACAACAATGACACTTACGAGGCAGGTTCTTTTTCTTATTCCTCTTCTATTTATACTTCCTGAAATTCTAGGTTTAAATGGAGTATGGATGTCCGGACCTGTTTCAGATGCTCTGAATGCAGTTTTTGTTTTTTACCTTTTGAGGAAATCGATTAAACATATCGATACTCTGATTGAGAATGATGAGAATCTTTATCTATAAAAGAAAGAGCGACAATACCCGGAGAGTTTCAACTCAACTCCCTAATTATCATTGAAGTTTTTCTAATGCCTGTAATCTCTTCTCCGCACGCGGTAAATATATTTTTGCGGTTTTCTCTTCCGGATCTACCAGTAAAATTTGTTTCATTAATTGTATACATAACTGGTAGTTTAGATTTTCATAAGCCTTAACACCTGACTCTCGCCATTCTGGAATTTTATTTTTCAATTTATTCCGTATAGATATTAACTGTTGCTGAGCTGGTTCATAACGTTGTGCAATTTTCTCTAACAGCGGTATTGCCTGAAGTTCACCTTTCGTCTGAATTGTTTGAAGAGCAGTCTGATAGATACTTTCGTCTTTAATTTCAATTTGGTAATTACGGGCTTGATCATCCCTGGGATCAAGAGCAAGGATCTCTGTAACCAATTCCTGAAGTTTTATCCAATCTTTAGTTTTCTCGGCTATTGCAGCATCATTGTGTAAAGCTATAACTTTTTTAGCATTTGCATTTTCGATTTCTGCTGGAGCGGTAAGGCGATAGCCTACGCCAAGACTAAAACTAAGATAATTTAGTTCATGACTAATATACGGATATGATGAGATATCTGCCTGGAGTTTTATTCTTAAATTCGATGTTAAGTCTAAAAATATGCCTGTTCTAGCTTTTAAAAAAACACCAAAATATTGATCGTTTTTCGATATTTTTTCCTCAATTAGATTCAGATCCGAAAATTGTCCCCCTACTGCAAAGAAAGGGGCAACTATTTTCCCGGTTGTAAAAGAATAAGGGAAGTAAATGGCTGGCAACAATGAGTAAGAATAAATATTTGCTTTTGAGTTATTATTTGATGCAAATGCCCATTGAGAGTAACTTAATTCCTGAATAACAAAAATCTGATTATTTAAAAAACTGGTTGGAAAGCTATATCCAAGACTAATTCCAAATCCAGGTTTGAACTCTTCAGCCCAATCACCAATAGGCATAATATAACCTGGAGACAAATCCAAATGACCATCTTGCCAGAAAAGAGACGAAGAGCTCGCGTGAGTACTAAATGAAAAAAGAATAGTAATCGTGTATATAATAACCGGCATCAATAAACATACATTTTTATTTTTCATATTTATAGATTCCAATGTACCTTAATCAATCGCCTTTAGGATCATATATCCATAAATCATTTAGATAAATATTATTAGTTCCGTCAAAATTCATACCCAAGCCTACGATCAAACCATAATTATCTAATGCAGCATATACTGACAAAAAGCGAGGGGTTGCGCCTGATGCCATCACTTTCCATTGCTGTGTGTTTAGATCGAATTTAAATAAATCATTTAGATAGCCATTAGCCGATTTCCCGCCAAAAACATATAGAGCATTATTATAATAAAAAAACGCATTATTATAACGTGCACCATTCGTACTAGATACACTCGTTAAATCGCCTATCTGAGTCCAGGTTTTACTTATAATTGAAAATTGATAAAGCAGACTCGATGCAGTAGTATTATAGCCGCCGAATAAATAAATAATATCCCCTGCCTGCACCACTGTGTGCTGCCTAAGAACTGGGCCACTACTGTCAAATAAAGTCCAGGAATTGCTGGAATAATTATAGTCCCAAATTTCATTGGTGTTCGCAGCTAAAGTTGCCGTATTTTTATACCCACCGATTGCATACATATCAGTTGAAGATGCCGACGCTGCAACATAGTAACGTCCATAGTCGGGAGAGGATACAGGGGCAGGATTCGTCCATACGTTGGTTGCAATATCATATATTTGAGTATCATTACTTTTTATTGTACCAGTGTAACCACCATATACATACAGTTTATTATTATTAAAAATCATTCCATGATAAGCGCGTGCAGGAGCGAGTGCATTTAATATTGTGCTGGAACCAATAATGAGGTCATAACGATATAAGTCGGCCCGGTAATTTGTACCATCGTAACCGCCATAGATATATAATTGCTTACCATTTACAACCATCTGAGCTCCCCTGGCAGGGATAAATAGTGAATCAGTAATTTTATTCCATCTCCCAATTGAAATTATATAGGAATCGGATTTACATATATAAAATTTATATGGAGGATTCACATTGGCATCCGGTGTAAAAAAGATTTCTTTATTGGATATTTCGCGTATGGTACCACCATCTGTAGATAGAATTTCGGCTAAAGGTTTCGTAGAAAATTGATCGCCAGATACTGAGATTCTATAGCTTAAAAAATTTGTAGAAAAGTCTGGTGTGATAGTATATGTTTGTTGAATTTGGTCACTATATTCGCATATACAATTCTCTTGTTGGATTTGATCTAAAGTTGAATCATTAATGCAACTACTAAAAGCAAAACTTACGATGAATGAAAGTAAAAAAACCGGCAAAGGTAAATAACAAAAAATTTTCATGACACTTTTTTTAATTTCCTATAATTTTTCTTTTAATTGATTCACATTTTAATTAAAAGTTTAGTTGTTACCAGTCAAGCCATTTATATTTTCTAAGAAGCATTGATAATGTCTATATTTAACGTGAATTGATCAGTATTGCACCTAATTTATTCAAGATGAATCTTGCAATGATCCGTTGAACAATTTTTATAGTAAAAACTCAAGCTCGATGGTATCCCCGTCATAATGCTTTTCCGGTTTCACTGTGAGCTTTTCAAAAACTGAAAGCATCTTCTGAGGAAAGGTTATAGTTGGTATCTTCTTATCTAACATTATTTCAGATTATCATAATACCGGTTTTAATAATTTCTTCAACGAAAGGATTCACTTCCGGTAGGAAATCATCTGTCCTGAACGGGTGCAGCTCAAGACTGTCCGATGTTTCAAGAATAAATTTAATCATTCTTTTGCGATCATAGTATGGAATTCCTTCAAAATCATCCGACACTATTGCCACGTCAATATCAGAATATTCGGTATTGGTCCCGCGTGCGTGTGACCCGAAAAGAAATACATGCTTAATGCTTATTTCCTTCCCGGCAAGCTCTATGAGTTTTGAAAGAATTTCATTTATATCATCGCGAGTATGCATTGATATATTTCCTTTAATTGTTCTAATTTATTCCCAGTAAACTCTTTTGTGCATAATCTGTAAAAATTTAATTTAATATCCGGACATCTTGTTTCAATATTGAAATCGTTAAATTCACTCAATATTGTTTTTTGTTCTTCCGTGATTATAAGACCGGCGCTATTTGATAGTTTGAGTAGATTGTGGATTAATGGCGGATTATTATTTTCGTTATTTTTAATCCAGGCAGCTTTTAATAATTTTTCCAGAGAAAGATGCGCGATGAACAAAGCCCAGTCATATCTTTGTGTTTGTTGAAAAAGTTCAAAGCATGAATCATAATCATGTTTTGATGTTTCCAACCAATAACCTATCAACTCAAATTTATCCATGTAATTACTATTATCAATAAAACTTTGGTGTCAAGTGTAATTTCCACATATGTTTAAATGGTTTTAATGATGATATTTAAATATAATATGAGATTCCTGCTACAACAGAAACTCAAGCTCGATGGTATCCCCGTCATAATGCTTTTCCGGTTTCACTGTGAGCTTTTCAAAAACTGAAAGCATCTTCTGGTTTTCCGAGAGTACTGACGCGACTAGTTTTTTTATTCCTCTCTCCTTTGCAATCTTTATCAGAAAGTTTGCAAGGAACGTAGCAAGTCCTTTCCCCTGAAACTCCTCGTCTACAAGAAAGGCCATCTCATATGCATCTCCGCTTGGATATGCGGCGTATCTTGCCTCGGCGACAATTCTTTCCGTATTTCCATACTGTAGTACCGCAACTATCGCCATAATTTTTTCATAATCCACACTGAGATACTTCTGCATATTTCTGTGAGGCATTACTTTTACATGTGTAAAATACCTGTAATATATCGATTCATCTGAAAACTTATAAAATAGTCTTCTCATCATATCTTCATCAGAGGCTCTGATTGGTCTTATTTTAAGCTCAAGGCCGTCTTTAAAAGACTTTATAGTTTCAATTTTAATCGGATAATTTGCCGATATCGATCTGTAAATCTGATCATGATAAAGATATCCAAGCTCCTTGGCTTTGTTAAAGAGCGCCTCCCGGTGGTCAGGATGAGCTATCTCTATAAGTGAGAGCGCTCTCTCCCTGTTGGACTTCCCGAATAACGAAGCAACACCGTATTCTGTGACAACATATCTCGCAGTGCTGAGAGTTGATCTTATTCTGTCATTATCTCTGTCGTGTGAAATAACAATATTACTCTCACCATCCTGCCCCATGGACTTTATTGCAAAGATAACTTTACCGCTGCCGGAAAATGCAGTACCTGCCGCAAAATTAAACTTGCTCTCATAACCGGAAAGAAGATCATCACCTGCATGCACCATAACCTTGGCAGCAGTAATATCAATCTTTTCCACATTCATTATACTTATAAGTTTTGAAATATTTTTTATGCCCAGAGGATTGGCAAGCTTCGCAATCGGATAAAAACCAAAGAGCTGGTTCCGGTCAACATAATCATAAAGCTCTTTAGTTCCATAGCAGTAGCTTGTAGAAATCTGACCTCCAGACTCTCTCCTTCTCTCTACAGAAATAGCTCCTGCCTCAACTAAATCTATAATCCAGTCCGATACTACATTCGTAAGTATTCCAAGATTTCTTTTTGACATAAGATGACTTGCAATTGCATCAAAGAGTCTACCCACATGAAGAACAACGGTTGATCCATCCTGAATAAGATTGCTTATATGCCAGCCGATTAAATCCTGAGTGCTGTCAAAAGCTATTCTTTCTCTCTCAAGTAGTTTTTCATTGCTTAAAATTACATGATCCACCTGATCAATATGTATCGATGTTTCACCATATGTAACCGGCATGTTTGAATTGACCTCTGCAATAACCATCCTGGCGTTTTTGATTACTGTATCCGCCACATCGATTGCTACTCCAAGGCTCATGTATCCTCTTTTATCCGGGGGAGATGTGGATATAATAGCTACATCTATCTCAATGGCCTTGGTGGCAAATATATATGGAATCTCAACAAGATTGGCAGGAACAAAATCCTCTTTACCGTTACACACATCCTCAACGGCAGTCTCACCGCTTCTGAATGTTTTAAGCCGGTAGTTCTGAATATCACACGCCTCCTCGGTAAAAAAATCCCCGGTTGAAAAAAGCTGTATTATTTCCAGATCATAGTTTCTCAGATATTCAGATGTTGCTATTTCCTTTGAAGCAAGTGCCGGAATTGCCGGGCCGCTTGTGAGAAAAATTTTACTCCCCGGTTTAATCAGAGAGGTAAATTTCTTCATATCAATAACTTTATTGTCAAAATTTTCCGGTTTATACATACAATTCCTCGTTATTTAGTATCTGCTTTGACAAAATTATAGACTTTGCTAACTTCTTAAAACTTTATATTACCATCAGTTTTTGAGCAAGTACAAATAGGTAGCAAATTATTTTTAAGGTGTATATTTTTTTATTGTTTAATATTTAACTTCAATGTTGTCATTCCGGTTTCGCAGCTTCAGTTTTTGCGAATACCGGAATCTCATACCGTAATTTTATGTACAGAACACTCATTCATTGTAATAAAATACTGCCTATGAGATTCCGGCATTCCGCTGTCACTCCAGCCGGAATGACAGTGAGGATTTAAACCCCCAAAAATAAATTGCTACCGTACAAATAAAGATAAAATTTTTCTATTTTCGCTTGACATAATACAAATGTATGCTATTATTATGTTTAGTTTAAAGGCAGGTATTTTATGGCAAAGGATCTTACGGATAAACAGCAATTTATACTCGATTTTATAAAAGAATCGATCAATGATTCAGGATACCCCCCAACAGTTAGAGAGATAGGGGACAGATTCGGAATAACTGTCAAAGGCGCCTACGATCATATGAAGGCCATTGAAAAGAAGGGATTTATTAAGACTGAACATAACAAGTCTCGCGCAATTGTCATAACAGGCGACGATTCCGAGATTAAAAGTATTGGAATAAGTATTCCCTTACTTGGCAGAATTGCTGCGGGTTCTCCAATTCTTGCAGAGGAGAATATTGAGGACTATCTCTCATTCCCCGAAGAGATGTTCAGCAAGGGTGAATATTTTGCCCTTACCATCAAAGGCGATTCAATGATTGAAGGTGGTATTTTCGACGGAGATGTAGCTGTTATAAAGAAACAGAATACCGCCAATAACGGAGATATAGTTGCCGCACTTATCGATGAAGAAGCTACATTGAAAGTATTTCAAAAGACAGCTGATTCTATTAAGCTTATACCAAAAAATGCTGCATACAAACCTATTGAATGTACTGATGTTGCAATAATGGGAAAACTTGCCGCTATATTCAGAAGCTATTAACAATATTCTTTTTTATTTGACATGCCGAACCATCTCCTGAACAATCAGATAACACATCATTAAAAATACTACCTGTCTCTGTAAAAGAGAGGTAGTATTTTAACATCAATACCCTTAAACCGGTTTCGCTTTAAAGATTACATCTTCAGCCGGTGTATGAACGATGCAGATTTATATCTTATTCAACAAGAAGAATCATATAAATGAAAAATAAACTTTTACTGATAATAATCCTGTTAACTATGAGCAGATTGCTCAATGCCGCTCCCATTGCCGCTGTATCAGGTATTTCCGGCAACACAGAAAGAGCAACAACAATCGCATCAATCCTCGAGCAGCATATAATTGAAATATTCAAGGCTAATTCTTTCAGTACAATACCGCCTGAAATTATCAGCCGTGAACTTACAAAGTTTAACTGTATTGAGGAAAAATGTGTTTTGAAATTTGCAGAAGATGCAGACATAGACATTTTAATAACAGGAACCGTTACAGATAAAAATAAAACCATAGTGATAAAACTTGAATCCTACGGCATAAATATCCCCTTCAATAAACGAATAATAAATAAATACGAAGTTAAGATCCCGCTTAATATTAATATCACATCCAGAGAGTTCAGTCTTTTAGGCGAAGAACATGCTGCTGAGTTTATTTCAAAAACACTGGGAGTATTTCTATATCCGGTTGATATTAAAGCTTCTGAAGATAAATTTATTCTTACAGATAATTTAAAAATCAGCGGCAGATTTATTATCTACTCAAAAAATAAAGATGGTTCAATAGTAGACAAAGGTGAAGCTGACATTGTCGAAGGGAATCTCTCCGTTATCCGCGGAGAAGTTCCGGCCGCTGGGAGTTTCATAATGCTTCCTTACAAAGAGAAGAGTAAAGAGATTCATATATATTATACCGGACGGAAAAGAGAAATTGTATTTGAGAAAAAATCTTTGTATGATACTCTTTTTATGTTTGCAGTGATACCCGTCGCCAGCGCATCGATGCCGCTCTCTTCTCCATTCCTGGGTTACTATAGCAATAATGACTGGGTCGGTTTAGGACTCTGGATGATTAATGCTCCTCCATATATCTACATGGAAGCGAGAGGTTTTTTGAACTCACCGGAAATTCTTAAAGAAAAAAATAAAAGCATTACACGCGATGACCGCGCTATGAACTACTTCGCATGGTACATGCTTTGTGCAGGAGGTATGCCGCTCTTTATCGATTCATATACATCGGGATATCTTAATAATGCATCATATTTTACCGGGAACAATGAACTGCTGGGAAATACTGCAACAGCCGCGATGCTGTCGCTCACAAGTAATGGAGCGGGACATTTCTATCGCGGAAACAGATACTGGGGTTACTTCTATTTTCATTTAAACAATATTCTCCTCTACATGACATTGCGTGAGTTTTCAACCCCTGAATATTATGATGAAACAACAAATACATACACTAAAGGCAGTACAAACAGAAATCGTGCTATCGCATTCTGCTCGTTATTTGCTCTATCTAAAACAGTAGAGGTAATCCATGCAATTATCGGAAAAGAAAATATTTCAAATGGCGAAGTAATTGATGAATATGTTATACCTGCACCGCTCTTTTCATTAGATGATAAAGGTAAACCTGTATATGGAGCAAGCGTAACATTTAAATTTTAATATAGTCAGTTAAAGGGGCATATATGAAATCACTGAGGGAGCTTTACAGGATCGGACTCGGACCTTCAAGCAGCCATACTATGGGTCCTTCAAGCGCAGCCGCCATTTTCAAAGAGAAAACTCCCGGTGCTCTACGTTACAGAGTTTCACTCTACGGAAGCCTTTCCGCCACGGGAAAAGGTCACCTGACTGACTATGCGATATCATCTGCATTTTCACCGATTGATTGTGAAATTATATGGAATAAAAAGGAACTTCCTCTGCATCCCAATGGAATGCGATTCGAGGCTTTAGACCGGAATGGAAAAACCACTAACGAATGGGTTGTCTACAGTGTCGGGGGCGGAGCCCTTATGGATAAACCAGGAGGTCTCGAATCAAAAGATATATATCCTTTTAACAAAATGTCAGATCTTCTCGATAAGTGCGATAGGGAGGGGAAGACACTTTGGAATTATGTCGAAGATTATGAAGGATCAGAAATCTGGGAATTTCTCAGAGATGTGCTTAAAGCTATGAAATCAGCCATAGACTCCGGACTTGACAAAGAAGGAGTCCTCCCCGGCGGACTTAATCTGATGAGGAAAGCTCCCACATATCACATAAAAACTACACAATCAAAAGGTTTCATGGAGAAGACCGGAACTATTTTTTCATACGCTCTTGCAGTTTCAGAAGAGAATGCAAGCGGAAATCTCATAGTTACCGCACCCACATGCGGCTCTGCAGGAGTACTTCCCGCTGTACTATTCTTCTTAAAAGGATTTTATGATCTCAGTGATGAAAAACTTCTACATGCACTTGCAACTGCGGGCCTTATCGGAAATATTGTTAAAAAGAATGCCTCAATATCCGGGGCAGAGGTAGGATGTCAGGGCGAAGTTGGAACTGCATGTGCAATGGCGGCAGGAGCAGCAGCACAGCTCATGGGTGGAACACCGCATCAGATAGAATATGCCGCAGAGATGGGGATGGAGCATCACCTTGGCCTCACCTGCGATCCAATAATGGGACTTGTTCAAATTCCATGCATAGAACGTAATGCCATTGCTGCTGTTAGAGCTATTGACTGCGCGACATATGTCCTCCTGTCAGATGGAAGACACATGGTCTCCTTTGACGAGGTTATCCAGACTATGGCTCAGACAGGGAAGGATATGAAAAAACAATATCGGGAGACATCAAAGGGGGGACTGGCACTGTTTCATAGAAAACCGAAGAGAACTTAAACTGAAGTTAAATAAAAAACACCGGCTGTTAACTGGCCGGTGTTCTATTTTTTTAAATGGTTATAAAAACACTTAGAACTCTTTAGCTATAGATAGATATACAAGGCCGTAACCGGCACCATTAATTTTTTCTACCCCTGCATTATCCTTATATGTTGTAGCAGTAACCTCTGTTTTATAGCCCAAAAGCACCAGGAGCCCTAAATCTTCAAAAGCTGCACCAATACCTAAATTCAATCCTAATCCATATCCCATCTTTTTATTTATATCGTCTTTTACTCCATTTGCTTTAAATGTTTTAATCGGTGCGGAATCAATCCATAAACCACTCTGAAAAGCAAAAGATATAAATCCCAGCGGAATAGTTGTTAAATCCTGATAACCGGCAATCCATCCAGCCCCTGTAATATCATGTTTATAATGAGTATTCTGTGGAGCACCATTAATATATTCATTTGTAACTTTCCTTTCTACAGTCCAATACCTGTACCCTCCATATAAATGAGTATAGCCCATATCTCCCGCTTCAGTAAAGAGCTTCAATCCTAAAAGCGCATCCATTGTTGTGAAATAACCATCTCCACGTGCCTCATAGTCTACATTGGCTCCGGATACTTTCTGAGTAAACTTAAGATTCTTTAACTCTACGCGGTTATAGTCAATCTTCAACGCAAGGATACTGAAGTTGAACATAGCGCTTAAATCAAATCCTCTACCCGGTCCTGTTCCAAGAGTAGAGTCTATAGATTTTCCATTTGCATTTCCATAAATCACATTACCATACCCGATACCGCCCTGAAGGATGAGCCCGAAGCTTCCACTGTTCACACCCTCTCCACCCCCGTCAGCATCCTGTGCAAACGACTGAAGCGGAATCATAACCAGTATAAAAGCCGTTACAACGGCCGGGGTAAAAAACTTTTTTACTTTATTTAAAATCATGAATTTTCCTCCTGAATTAAAAAATCTAATATTTAATTGTAATCAATAATAAGTCATCCGTCAACATTAATAATTATCCCCGGGAATACATTTTTTAATAGGGAAACTGCTATTTTTGATTTATTCAATATCTTCTATATGCTTTGCAACTCCATAAATAAGGTATACAATCCATAGAATCAGCCCTATGTGCAGCACATCATTTGCATTAAACCAGATACCCTTTTTCCACAGAACATCGGCGTAGCCTGAAAGAAAAAAACCGAAATAAACAAAAACAATTACAAACATTAATATCCATGCACCAACCAGAAGAATATCAAGACTTTTACGTGCTTTAAAATACCTGACAATATTAACCGTAAAAAGTATCAGAAACGAAGGAATAGTAAACAGAACCATGCATTCAAAGGATGACATAAACATATGAGGAAGCAGCGCACCGCAAAGAACAACTGTCAGATAAAGAACAGAGTTTACTATTGAATAAGAAATAATCCCCTTGCGGACTTTTCCCGACGCGCTCGAGAAAGAGACTGCAGCTGTAATAACATTCATACTTATTACAAAAAGTATCAGATACCAGATCTCCCACCAGCTGGTCCATAGGCAGAGAGAACGTCCTGCACATTTTAATTCATAGCTGAAAGCCTGATAGCTTGTACCGGCACTGAATGTTGACGCAGCCCAGATTATAAGTGCGATTCCCCACAATAAGCGTGATTTACTTTCTCCACGTTTCTTTAAAAAATAAATGCCTGCAGCAAGAATTATAAAACCCAGCCCGTAAACGATAGCCGTTGAACTTGGTTCCGCAAGAATAAAACTTAGAGAGCCGGCCTTCACTGGCACAAATGAATGTGTACTGAGCCATTTTTCCGGAGTCATATCCCATGTCAGTTTCTCCAGCCGTCCGCAGCCGGCAAGTGCTGTCATAGCGATAAATAAATATTTTATACGTTTCATTGAGTTTTCTCCCTGAGTTATTTTATAAATAAGTATAAGTTTATTTAAAGATATATCAAGAAAAATATTTGATATATTGCAGTAATTACGCAACTTCCTTAAAACTTACGGTAATTATGATTTCCCGCCGTTTATTACCAGAGACTTATAAAACAAATCCGGATTATCTTCTGAAATCACCCATCACTTCATAAGCATCGTTAACTACAATGAAGGCCAATGGATCAATACTCTTTACAGCACTTTTCACTTTAGGAAGCTCCCGCGTATGAAGTGCCAGATAGATCACATCCTTCTCCTCGCCGGTATATCCGCCTTCTCCTCTCAGAATAGTACATCCACGATCCAGTTCGTTAATTATAAACACTCTGATCTCTTCAGACTTTCCGCTTATGATAAACAATTCCTTTGTATATGACATCCCCTCAACAATAAAATCAGTCCCCTTTGTTGTTATATAAAGAGATATAAATCCCCACAGAATCAGATTAGGATTTTTAAAAATAATTCCTATCCCGAATATCACAAAAGAATCAATCATCAGATATGAAGTACCGACTGTTAAACCGAAATACTTCCGTAGAAGAAGAGCCGGTATATCGCTTCCTCCTGTAGATCCGTTGAATTTTATTACAAAACCGACCCCCACTCCGAGAAGTAGACTTCCGGCAACCACTGCAAGAAAAATCTCATTTGTAAATGAAAAGCTATGCTCATTAACTCTAAATATGAAATCTTTAAAGAAGTTTGCACCGGTAAATCGTTCAGAAGCAAAAATATCTGTAAAAAAAGACAGTGCAAATATCCCCCAGAGAGTTTTAAATCCGAACATTTTTCCGAATATAATTACACCTATAATAAATAACGGAATATTTATAAGCAGCATCAGGAGACCGGCAGGTATATTGAAAAAATAATAAAATATCTGAGCAATACCGGCAGCACCGCCGGGGCTGGCCTTAAACGGAATTAAAAAAAGAGATAACCCGAGACCCCCTATTGCGCACCCGAAAAAGATCCCCCCAAGATCCTTTAGAGTGGCAATAATGTCATTTTTCCTTTTATAAAAAAAACTGCCCATTTGATCTCTCCGTATAATCCGATTCTGATATTGATGAATGTTAAACATCAATCAGTATTACTAATGTTTCAAAATTTTTATTCAATACAAAATTTTATTTTTTTAGAAGGAAAAGTCCATTCACATTATATTTTACATTTCCAATATATCATTGACTTTGATTTAAAGATTTTTAATAATTTACTGACTTATCAGATAATGATAGATAAAATTTTCAACCGCTCCTGCATTTAGCTGGAAACTATTATTGCTTGTGCTTTTTGAATTGATACATTATTCAGGATTCTGATTATTTTTTCAACAGGAAATTCATGTGAAGACTATCTCTTCTGAAACAGAAAAGGCTTATTCCAATCTTCAGAATTATCTTTCAACTCTGGAATCAGCGGCAGTTGCATTCTCAGGCGGAGTTGACAGCACCCTTCTGCTCTATATTGCATCAACAATTCCCGGGTTAAAATTAACAGCTTACACTATAAAAAACGTTCTGATTACTGAAGAAGAGCTTTCTGCTGCGATCTCTATCGCAAAAAAATATGGCATTGATCATCATATAATTAATATAGACATACTATCATTTAACAGGATTACAGAAAATTCTCCCGAGAGATGTTACCACTGTAAAACGGTTATTCTTAATAAAATAATAAGTGCGGCTGCAGAAAATGGAATCACAAAAATTCTAGAGGGATCACATTCCGGTGACCTTAAAGACTACCGGCCGGGACTAAGAGCAATACAGGAACTTGGAGTTATCAGTCCGCTTAAAGAATCCGGATTTGATAAAAATAAAATCTACGAATTATCGGCATATATGAATCTCCCCACATCGGAGAAAGAATCTTATCCATGTCTGGCAACTCGTATCCCTTACGGCACATCTCTGACAACGGAGCTTCTAAAAAAAGCTGAACTGGCGGAAAAAATTTTAACATCATTCGGATTCCGTCAGATCCGGGCGCGGATACATGGTGAAATTTTACGAATTGAAGTAGCTGAATCAATGATCCCGGACATTACAACGTCACCCATGAGAGAAAGAGTATACTCTGCACTCCGCGACGCAGGATTCACATATATCACAATTGATCTTCAGGGATACCGGACGGGAAGTATGAATTTAAATATTGAGAGGCATAAATGAACGAGGAGAGGATTAAATCGCTGATAAGTAAAATACAAAGCGGCGGGATTTCAGAAATTGAAGCTCTCTCCCTCCTGAAAAATCTTCCATATGAAGATATAGATTTTGCGTGCATTGACCATCACCGCCCCATAAGAACCGGGCAGCCTGAAGTTATATATTCCGAGGGTAAAACAGATATACAGGTGAAAGAGATCGCAGAAAAACTGGTTCAAAATAATACAGTAGTCATGGCAACAAGAGCGACCAGTGAGCTTTATACTTTTCTCAAACCCTTCTTTCCGAAAATTACGTATAACATTTCCGGACGTATAATAATATTCGGTGATATTCCAAAACCAGTGACTGACAAAAGAATACTTGTTTTAACAGCGGGCACAACCGATATACCGGTTGCAGAGGAAGCAGCTGTAACGGCCGAAATAATGGGTTCTCCTGTTGACAGATTATTTGATGTCGGTATAGCCGGAGTTCATCGTATTCTTTCTAAACTTGATCTGCTTCAAAGAGCTAACGTAATTGTGGCTGTTGCGGGGATGGAAGGTGCACTTCCATCATTTGCTGCAGGACTTGTCAGCAGACCGGTGATAGCTGTCCCGACCAGTGTGGGATATGGTGCAAATTTCGGAGGAGTATCAGCATTACTGACAATGATCAATAGCTGTGTACCTGGAGTTTCAACAGTAAATATTGACAACGGATTCGGCGCCGGCTATTTAGCCGCAATCATCAACAGAGGATAAATAAATGAAGAGAGCGTATTTTGACTGCTTTGCCGGAGTAAGCGGCGATATGATAATCGGTGCATTTCTTGATGCAGGATCTGACTTTTTATTTCTTGAAAAAGAACTGTCAAAACTCGACCTTCATGGTTACAACATTTCCCTTGAAAAATGCATGAAAAAAAATATCACAGCTACAAAATTCAAAGTCAGTGTTACTTCCGATCATTCACATAGATCGCTAAGCAGCATTTTAAAAATGATTGAGGTCAGTACTCTTCATCCCGTTGTAAAACAGAATGCAGCTGCAATATTCAGGATCATCGGCGAGGCTGAAGCCCTTGTTCATAATGCAGATATTGAAACAATACACTTTCACGAGATTGGAGGAGTTGACTCAATAATAGATATATGCGGTGCAGCTATCTGTTTTCATGAGTCCGGGATAGAGAATGCATCTGCATCTCCAATTAACACAGGGAGCGGATTTGTTGAAACAGCTCACGGGACACTCCCTGTTCCTGCTCCAGCTACGGCAGAAATACTTAAGGGTATCCCGGTTTACTCCACGGGGATAAAGAGTGAGTTAACTACCCCTACAGGAGCTGCAATAATCAAACATTACTGCAGCAGCTTCTCACCTCTTACTGACATGAAAACAAATTCTATAGGATATGGCGCAGGTACAAAAGATTTTGTTATACCGAATGTACTCCGGCTATTTATCGGTGACGAAAATACAAACTATGCCGCTGATGATGAAGTTGCAGAAATTGAAGCCTCAATAGATGATATGAATCCTGAAATTTATTCTTATCTCTTTGAACTACTTATCAGCGAAGGTGCTCTTGATATCTCTGTAATACCCGCAGTAATGAAAAAAAACCGTCCCGGAAATATTCTGAAGATTCTCTCACCAAAAGAAAAGTCAGACCAAATTGCCGGGATAGTATTCAGAGAAACCACAACTTCCGGTCTCAGGATAAATATTGTAAGAAGAAAAATACTTGAACGCAGTTTTAAATCTGTTGAAACAAAATATGGCCAGGTGAAAATTAAAATTCACATAATGAACGGTGTACCAGTGACAATCGCGCCCGAATATGAGGACTGCAGAACTGCAGCAGTGAAATATAAAGTCCCGCTAAAAGATGTTTATAATGAAGCCATGATAAAAGCTCAGACCTTTCTCTGACTCTCTTCATATTCTTTTTTAAGAAATTCGTTGAGCTTAATCAACTCTTGTTCATTTTTGATATTAAATCTTTCAAGAACAAGCTCTTCAATATAATAATAATAGTATTTCCTCTTTTCAATCCCGGCAATCATATTTGCAAGATAAACACAAAATCCCACACCTCTGATCTCCTCCGGCATACTTAGAGGAGAATGATGATGTCTTATTATCTGCGCGAGAAATTCCGGAAAATTCCATTTTTCAGAGACCAAGTGACCTATCTCGGCATGACTTATACCGATCGATAACTCCTCCATAACTGTAGTAGTAATAATATTTCTATCCTGGACAATCTCAGCAATCTTTCTTACAGAATCCATATCAACTGCAAGAAGAATCACCTGTCCAAGATCATGAAGCAGACCGGCAATATATGCGTTATCAGCACCACCGCCCGGCAGTTTATATTTAATTGCTATCTGTTTTGAGTAAAAAGCAACTCTGTTGCAATGTTCCCATATCTCTTCGAATTTACTATATCTGCTCTCCATAATTTTACGGGCATTGCTTGCAAGAAGAATAAAATTAAGATTTTTTAATCCTATTTTCATCACTGCCCTATTTATATCATCTACTCTCTGTCCTGATATAAAGCCGGCGGAATTTGCCAGTTTAAAAACATCGGAGGTTACAGACACATCAAGTTTGATTGTCTGTGCTATTTTGTCGATATCCGCATCGGGATTTGAGCACATTTGAAGCAGAGTAATAATGTTCTCCGGAAAGGTGGGAATCCCGGTTATCTCTTCCAGTATCCGGCTTTTTACAGTGGTTAAAACTTCCAGAGGTTTAAGCATATATGGAATATGAAATGAAGAGATTGTCACATTACCATCACTCCTGATTGAAAAAGTACGGGGATCAATTCCCATACTTTTCAAAAACATGACAATCAATGCAAGTCCAAGACCTGCACCTTCAGTTTCATCTTCAATCTTTGCATATATATCATTAAAAGTCACCTGTTCAATTGCCAGAGCTATTCTCATATTAATCCTGACCAGCTCCTCCGGAGCAATTGAAACACTATTTATCACAGTAAAGAGAAGTGAATCCTTCTCCTCTGAAATAGTAAAGTCTACATAATGATCATTATTCAACATGTCATCTTTAATAGTATCAAAATCACCAATAACTTCTTCCTTAAATCTTTCAACTCCCTCTGCGTATTGTACGGAGTTATTTATATCCAGATTGTTAATCTGAAAGAAAATTCTTTTGGCATTTGCCTTCAGTGAATTTACTATAAGTTCTCTTAAAATTGTTACTACTGCATAAATCAGGTACTGCAAATCATGTTTAGCAAGTTCTCTCGTGAGGACGCTATTAATAAACATCAACAGATCATCTGTAACATATTTAAAACTCAAGCTGACAGGTTCACCTTCAATTATTTTGTCATAAATCTGTTTTCTTTCTTCAATAATCATATTATTCCCGAATATCTTTATAAGACTTGCTGCAAAAATAAAGATTCTACAGCTGTAGTTTGCAATTAGAACATTTACCATGTTCCGGATTTTAAATAATTTTATCTATCATCGATTAGAAATATTAAAATGTCTTGCTTAATTAATCAAGATTATATTATTATAATCTAATATATTTGACAAAAATATCTATTATAATTAAAATTTCGCCTATTAATATCAGGGAGCTGTATTAACGATGCAGATTAGACTCTGGGGTGTGAGAGGTTCTCTCCCTTCTCCTATAAACAACGAAGATTACACAGGCAAGCTTCGAAGAATTATTGACCTGTCGATTCAGAATCAACTGAAGAAAAAAGAAGATATTGATAGTTTTCTTTCCACTCTTCCTGATGAATTACGCTATGTTTTCGGCGGGGATACTACATGCGTTACAGTAAGGTCAGACTCAGGTAAACTATATATCCTCGACTGCGGAACAGGCATCAGAAGACTCGGCAACGTTTTAATGAATGAGGATTGCGGCAAAGGTAAAGGCAATCTCAATATAATGATAACTCACAACCACTGGGATCATATCCAGGGGCTCCCTTTTTTCCGACCGATCTATGTTCCAGGCAATGTTTTAAACTTTTTCTCTCCATATAAAAAACAGCAGGAATATCTGGAAAATCAGATGTCTTCACCATATTTTCCCGCTACATTCGGCGGAACTGCTTCTACAAAAAACTATCATTTTATAGAACATGCAAGAAATACACCGCTTCAGCTGGAAGACGATCTTTTTGTAAGCATCTATCCGCTTAAACACCCTCAGGGTTGTTTCGCTTATAAGTTTCAGCAGAACAATAAAACTTTTATTTTTGCCACTGATACCGAATTTACCGGTGAAGCTATAGAGTCAACAGGACCTACAACAGATTTTTTTAAAAATGCTGATATTATTATTCTTGATTCACAATATACACTGGATGAAGCTTTTTTGAAAGTAGACTGGGGCCATACAAGCTATACTATGGCTGTTAATTGCGCCTCAAACTGGAATACAAAAAAACTTGTTCTGACTCATCATGAACCGGCATATTCAGACGACGTACTACAGGAAAACTATCTCCTTGCGCTTGAACATGCACAGCTCTTATCCGATGTAAAGACCGAGATTCTCCTGGCCAGGGAGGGGATGATTTTTGATCTTTAAAAAAATTACAATTCCAATATTCATTGTCCTACTAATGCTTACCCAGAATACTTATTCTCAGAGAACCAAATCAAGTCTCAGTGCAGGAAATCAAAGACATTCCCAAAAGAGCCTGAAAGACAATATATACTTTTTCTATTTCCTCAATACGACGGTTTCCAATACCGGAACAGATGAAGAAAAGGCAATTTATATAGAGGCAGCACGTCGTGATTTAATCGCCCGGATGCTCTACATGAAATTTTCATTCAATCCTGCTATGAATGAGATAAGAACAACTCAACAGCTTCTTATTACTCTCTGCACTAAAATTGCAATTCGAGAAACTGAGAGTGCTACAGCTCTTCTAAATGAGATTGCACCTGAAGTAATTGACAAGGGAGATCAGGCTGCAAAAAAATATATGGCGCTAGGCTATAGATCTATTGATACAGCTAAAAAAGTAATGATAATGTCAGACAATCTCCCTGAAAAAAACTTTTCAATAAGAATTTATGAATACGTAAAGGCGATTAAGAACGCCAAATATTCTAAAAGATATGCAATAATAGCTTTACTTGAAAATAGAACTCCTCCTGAGAAAAAAAAACGGATCAATTACAACAAATTTAGTATTGTAAAAGATCTCATAAAATTATATATCCCTGAAAATACCGAGAAATACAACAAAATTCATTTTGATAATTATTACAAAGTAGAATCTTCAGTTTATGATACGGTAATAGAAAATCCTGAACTTGATAAAATACCTGAATACAAAAATTATATAAAGGAAAACTGATGTTTACCAGAATCGTATCCATAATTTTAATCACACTTTCAATAGTTTCCCTCTCCTGTGAAAAGTCCGGGAACGGATATAAACTATCAGCTGAATTATCCGAATCCGCATTCTATAGCAAACCGGAAGAGATCATCCAGAAATTTGATAAAAATAGTGAGAACTGCCAGAATAATTTTATTCTTGCTAAAGCCTACAGAGATAAAAAGGAACTTAAAAGCGCATTACTGCAATATGCCAACAGCTGCTTCGACAAAAAATATAATTTCACACTCAGATTGTTCCCTCAGCCTGTTTATTCTTTTGTTGAATCCTCAAGAGGGAGAAGTCTTTTTTATCAGGACTCAATTTTTGAAATCGCATCAATCTTTTATGATTACGGCGAGCATGAATATGTTTTGAAGTTCACAGAACTTATTGAAAATGATAATTCAGCTCTATACAGAGAATCTGTTCTTCTCAGATCAAAGTCTTTACTAAAGCTGAACCGGTTAACTCAAACTATCGAAGAGCTTAATAAAATTTCTTCATCATATAAAGACAGTAATTCACAGTCATTGATTCATCTCCGGCTTGGTGCAACATATGAAGCGGCGGGAGATTATTACAAAGCTGCAGACTCCTACATAAATGTTATAAAATCAGAAAGCGGAGTCTGGCAGAACAGTGTAGCAGCAAAACGTCTGATTTATCTTACCGGCGACAAAAAGATAAAACTCGAAAATCAAAAAAATTCTTATTTCGCATCAGCCCTATATGATGCAGGTGAGCATGATAAAGCTCTTCTACTTGCAGATACAATACTACAAAAAGAAAAATCATCCGGGCTTGAAAAAATAAAACTTAAAGTTCTTACCAGGCAAAGTTTTACCAAAGCCATCTCATTCCTGAAAGAGAGAGAAGGTAAACCGGAGTATGAACAGCTGCTTCTAGAACATGCAAATATTCTCTGGGATAAAGGGAATAAATACGAGGCTGTGAAGAGTTATGACAAGCTATCTGCAACTCAGGACAAACTGATATCAGAAAGGGTTCTAACCAGATTATCCTTTTTTTATGAAGAAAGAAACAGACCTGAATTTATAAAATACATGGAATTATATATTAAAAAATTCCCGGAAGAGCCGCAGAGCGGACGTTTTACCTGGCTCATTGGCCGCTACTATATGAAGACCTCTGCAAATACAAAAGCAATTGAGTACTTCACCAGGGGAATTAAAAACTATTCTGATAACAGTTATACATCATACTGCAGATTCTGGCTCTATAAGATCAGACCAAAAGATAACAAAAAAGATATTGGTGACGAACTCCTTGAAGAACTTGCCGTTTACAATCCTGATACATATCACGCACTAACTCTTCTTAAAATCAGAGGAGATAAAACAGAAACATCACTGCTGATGAAACAGTTTGATGAAGCGAAAAAAAAGAAAGACTTAAAAAAAATGAAGCTCTTTCATACACTTCTATTTATAAAAAACGGTTATGACAAATCACATAATGAAAGATTAAAACAACTCGACTCCAATATAACAGAAAAATATTTCGATGCAGATGACCTGATAAAGAATCCATCATACTCCGGTGATTATAAAAAGTTAATGCAGAAAATTGAAATTTATTTTTATGCAGGAGATCTGGATGCACTGAACAGAGAGATAAACCTTATACCTGAAAATGATTTAGAGTCACAGAAAGATCTGGCGCTTGCTTTAACCGTATACTCCTTAAAACATAAATATTATAATTATGCAACATTTTATGGATTTAAACTCTTAAATTCACTTAAACTAAAAGAGAATCTTTCTCTGCTTCCACGCGATTTCTCTGAAGCCCTTTATCCATATGCGTTCTCTGATTGTGTAAATGAGGAGAGCAAAAGATTTAACATTAAGTCTGAATTAATACTTGCTATGATGAAAGTTGAATCTAATTTTAATTATAATGCAATCTCCCCGGCAGGTGCAGCAGGGCTGATGCAGCTAATGCCGCCTACGGCAAAGGGAATTTCCAGGGAACTTCGAATTACAAAATTTGATCTTATTGATCCATGTACTTCAATCAAATTCGGTGCAAACTATATTTCATGGCTTGAGAGATATTATAAAGGTCAAATCGAGTATATGGTTTCCGGATACAATGCAGGTGCAGGAAATGTTGACAAGTGGAAGGCTCGGGATACTAATAAAGATATAGACCACTTTTCAGAATTTACACCTTTTGATGAAACCAGAGATTACATTTTTAGAACCAAAAAATATATGATACAATACGGCTCAATTTATAAAAATTCAGAAAAATAGAGTACATTATATAAAAAAAGGGGGGGTTTTATCCAAAAGATAAATTTAATCGTCCTTGTTTTACTTTTGCTACCGGCTTTACTTTTTGCTGAAAACAACCGTATAGGTAAAATAGTAAAAAAAAGCGGGATTATAAAAAAAACCAATCTTAATTGCGAATCAGAAGATTGTAAATCTGATGATATTTCCATTTATCCCGGTGATAGAATTGTAACAGGTAAAAAATCCGAAATTTCAATAATGCTGAACGACGGAACTGCAATCGAAATTCTTGAGATGTCAGATTTAATTATTTTCAGCATAGTCAACAGAAGAAATAAAACACTTACAAACTTATTCTCGGATTATGGAAAGTTTAAAATTATTCAACAGAATGATTTTATGGATGCATCTCTTGTATTTAAATCCAGGACAGCTATAATTAAATCTGTTTGCGCAACGATGAATATCATATCAGCAAACAGTGAAGCTGGTGTTTTTATTTATAAAGGTGAAGCAGGTTTTGCCAATATTGATCCTTCAATAATCGATGCCTTTGTTGTTAAAAGCGGATTTGAATCTTTTTTAAAAAAAAATACTCCCCCTACAACTCCGGGTGTAGTCCCCATATCTCTCCGGTCTTCATGGCTGCAAAGGTTTTATTTAACTAACGATAATGATAAAATAATTAATTACGATAAAAAAAGCGGTCCAGCAGACTGGTTTTTTATAGATAAAAAGTAAATCCCCATGTTCCTCAAATTAATTAAATCAATATTCTTACATTTTCTGATTTTTCTTTTAGCTTTCACCTTTTTCAAATGCAGCAGTAATAACCAGTTTACTGAAGATGGAGAGATACAAAAAGATATTACTAATTCAGTTAACAATTATAATTCAGAAAACTGGGAGATTAGACTTAAGTCTATTAAAAATATTTCAAAATACTCACAAACAGTATATGCTAAAAATTCATTACTACTGCTGATTAAAGCACTTGAAGATACACACTCCGAGGTTAGAATTGAATCTCTTAAAATTCTAAAAAAAATGAAAGCGCCCGCCGCAGAGGAAAAAATAGGCAATATTGCAGTTTCTGACGAGAATTCCAATGTACGTTTTCATGCCTTCAGCGCTCTTCAGGAATATGGAAGTTTAAAGAATGAAGTTCTCTTTTTGAAAGGAATCGATGACAAGGACTGGCTTGTAAAAGAGGCAGCTTTATGCGGTTTAATGAGCATCAATGATACCGAAATACAGATTAGACATCTTGATATTGTTTTGCAAGCAATAAGGGACACGAATGTATCTGTAAAACTAGCAGCTATTTCATACATTAACATTAAGGATCCCTTGATATATGAAGAGCTTACAAAAATTATAAACAATAAAGAAAGTGGATTATCTATCCTTAAAGCAGCATTAGAGAAAGTTAAAGGATATAAACTGGATAAAACTACAAAAAAGAGAATTATTGAGCTTCTCACTCACAGAGATAGGAAGGTAAGACTTTTATCTCTGCAAGTGCTGAAACAGGAAGAACTAAACCTTAATCAGTAATCAGATTTTTTTCTCCATTGATGTGAAAACTTTGTTTTTATTATCCTGAAGATCTTTTTTGTAATCATCTTTATAGTCTTCTTTGATCATTTTATCTTTCAGCTGTTCCTTCATCTCTTTATCCTTCTTTGGATCCGGATCAAGCTTCATAGGTTCTACATATGCCTCATACATCAGAAAAAGATTCGATTTTACTAATCGATAATAATAAATCGAAGTGACTAATCTTTTGGCTGATGTTGAATTTTTTTCACTGGTGTATTTATAATCATCGAGAATCGAAGTGGCTCTTTTTTGTGCAGATTTTGCATTTTCAAGATACTTATCCATAACAGCATCGCGCTGTTTCCCTTCGACTTCCTGCTTAATAGCAATTGTAATGTTCCTTTTAATCCCTTTGTTTAAAAACATAGAGGAATCTTTACTGTACTCAGAAGCTATCGTTTTTGCAATTTTAAATATTTCTCTCTCATTTTCACTGAATTTTGCAGCCGATTCTTCTACTTTATCTTCAAAATAAAGTGCAGTAGCATCAGCATACTGATCTATTAGTTTCTGAACTTCTGCCTCGCCCCCGCCGTAGTTCATAATTGCAGCGCGGAGAAGTTTAATATTTTTAAAATTTTCATAACTAAGTCTTTTAATAAGAGACACCGGATCATATTGCTGATTAAACTTCTTATCATCAGTTTGAGAATATCCTGCATTGAACAAACCAACAACACTTATAACAAGAAATAATGCTAAAAACCGTTTTCTAAACATAAAAACCCCCGAATCCTATTAAAGAAAAATGATGAAAAAATATTTTTCATTGAAACTAAATTGTAATCACTTAGAAACACCGATGAAAAAAATTTTTACCGCGCCTAAGCGAGACAGAAATGCATTTCAGCAATAATTTATAAGCATTTACTCAAAATATAATAATACTTACTGAGGGGATAAAGTCAAGAAAAAATGATTTAAGCACTATTAAATTAGTATAACTGCTGAATAATACATTTAGTTAGAAGGTGAATTAGAGAAGAATTTTGAGGAAACAGTCAGATTTATACCTAACTGTTTTTCTGCACTTTCCGGTGATCTATATGAATTGCCTTAACCTGTCTTTTTTTAATCTTGGGAGCACCTTCAGGATTATATTTTTCCTGAACGTCTTCTATTTTGTTAGTAACAAGCATTCTAACGGCCTGCTCGGCTTTATTAAGAATATCTATCAGAAGAAGATTTTCTTCAAAAGTGAAATCCTGTAGAAGATAATCTTCCATTGAAGTACCCTCCGGGCACTCTCCTACTCCAACTCTAACTTTTGCAAATTTTTCAGATTTAAGAGCTACTGCCATGGAATCAACACCGGCATGGTTAAGATCAGACTGAAGATAATCAATTCTCAACTCTCCCAGATCAAGAGAGGAATCTTCCACTATGCAGATAATATCTCTAACATTAATTCTCAGGAAGGACGCTATATATAGAACTGACTCTCCGATTAGAGTTACGAATGTTTGAGGTTTAAGGAGAACTACGTCATTTTTCTGTATTTTACCACGGCCGATGATAGACTTTTTCTTTTTAATTCTAACTTCAATATTTTCATTATTGGCAAGAATATCGATTACTTTAAAACCGATATTCTGCCTGTTATTTGCAAATCTTTCGCCCGGATTACCGAAACCGACTATTAATTTCAATAAATATACCCCTTTAAAAAACTTTTAACCAGTGCATTATTATGACATTCCACCGGTTTTAAAGTTTCATAAAAATTTTTATTCCCGGGCTGAATAATTATTCCTTCACCGGTTCTACAGCAGCGGCAGTTTCGGCTGATTCATCTTCTTCTACAACCAGTTTAGGTCTCTCAACTGCTATTACAACATTGTTTGCAGTTGTCAGGATTTCGAATTCTGTACCATGAACAATGTCGCCAACATGTATTGTGTCGCCAGGAACCATTTTTGAAATATCTATACTTATTTTTTCAGGAAGATTAGCTGGAAGACACTGAATAAACAATTCTCTTTCAACCTGTTTCATAACTCCACCCATTTTGATTCCGGCAGGAACTCCAACCAGTTCAATTGGAACATGAGTTTTGATTTTTTCACTCTTTGTTACTTTGTAAAGATCCAGATGAAGGATTCTACTTGTTACAGGATGTCTCTGAAAATCTTTTACATATGCCATAATATCACTTTCACCTTCAATATGAAGATCAAAAATAACACTTTCAGAAATGTGACCTTTAAAAAGAGTCATAAACTCTTTTTCCTGTATTTTTATAGCTTCTGATTTTCCATGTGAATATACTACAGCAGGAATAAATCCTTCAACCCTTAATCTGTTGCAGTTATTCTTGCCTGTATTGCTTCTTGATACGGCTGTTAAAGTTTTTGCACTCATTTAAATTACCCCTTTTTTAACACTTACTATTATTACTATTTTAAAATCATATTTTAATCAAATAAAAAGAGAACTTACTGATTCTCCATTATGTATTCTTCTTATTGCTTCCCCGAATAATGGAGCAATTGAAAGAACTTTCATATTATCAAGTCTTTTATCTTCAGGAAGAGGAATAGAGTTTGTAAAAACAATCTCTTTAAAATCAGCACTCTTCAGATTAGTAATTGCATTCTCAGAGAGTACCGGATGCGAAAAAAGACAATAGACATCCTTTGCTCCTCTCTCTTTTAATGCCTGAGCGGCCTTTGATATTGATCCTGCAGTATCTGCAATATCATCTATCAATATACAATTCTTTCCGGACACTTCTCCGATTACATTCATTACATCAGAAATATTTGCTTCGGCCCTTCTTTTATCTATTATCGCAAGACTGGTATCCATTCTTTTAGCAAGAAATCTTGCACGGTCAACTCCACCCGCATCGGGAGATACAACCACAACATTTTCGATATTAAGACTCATTAAATACTCTATGGCAATTGGTGTTGCATAAAGGTTATCAACAGGGATATCGAAAAAGCCCTGAATCTGGTCAGCATGGAGATCCATTGTCAAAACTCTATCTGCACCGGTCACCTGAATAATATTGGAAACAACCTTGGCCGAGATAGGAACCCTTGGTTCAACCTTTCTGTCCTGCCTTGCATATCCGAAATATGGAATAACCGCCGTTATTCTTGCTGCAGAAGCTCTTACTGCGGCATCAATCATAAGAAGCAATTCCATAATATGATCATTAGATGGATTGCATGTAGACTGTATTATAAAAACATCATGAGCTCTGACGTTATCTTTAATCTTAACAGATATTTCACCGTCTTTAAATCTTTTTAAATCTATGCCAGATAGTTCAGTTCCAAGAAACTGCGCAATTTCTGAAGATAAAGCATTGTTGGAAGACCCTGAAAATATTTTTAAGGGATTATTATTCATGAACCTTATCCTCGATTTTCTTCGAAACATACTGCTCCAGAGCCACCAGTTCTTCCCGTGTATTTATTCCCCTGCCTTCAATTGAATCTTTCAATGGAATAGTTTTGACAGTCAGACCTTCACTAACTATATAATTCAATGCATCCGGAAGATAATACTCCCCCTGGGCATTTTCTGTATTTATCCTTTTGAGTCCCTCGAAAAGATACTTAATTTTGAAAATGTAAGTACCGCTGTTGACTTCCTGTATTTTACGCTGTTCGTCATCTGCATCCTTTTCCTCAACGATTCTGACGAACTTTCCATTTTCCTTAACAATACGGCCATAGCCCTTCGGATTGTCCTGAAACATTGTAAGTACTACAGCTCCGGTTTGATCATCTTCAGCTGAATGCATTAAAGCCTGAAAAGTTTCAGGTTTTATTAAAGGAACATCTCCGCATGCAATAATAACATTTCCGTTATAATCTTTGAAATAAGATTCAGCCTGCATTACTGCATGTCCAGTACCAAGCTGCTCATGCTGCCAGACATAATTAATACGGCTCCCGAGTTTATCAATTACTTCATCACCTCTGTAGCCGACGACGACCAGAATATCATCAATCCCTGCAGAATTCAGACTTTCCACAACATGTTCAATTAAGGATTTTCCACATAGCGGATGAAGCACTTTCGGAAGTTCGGATTGCATCCGAACCCCTTTCCCTCCGGCGAGCACAATTGAAGAGATTTTTTTAATATTTTATCTCCTAATTGATAAAATCAGAGGCGCAAGGATTCGAACCTTGGAGTGCCGAGACCAAAACCCGGTGCCTTACCGCTTGGCGACGCCTCTATCACTACAGTCTTTAAATAATAAAAACTATCGACACATTTCTCAATATACGCCAAGAAAGTCAATCATTAATTTTTTCTGCTTCGGAATTTAG
>CAYVCQ010000033.1:0-31662 GCA_964450405.1 uncultured Leptospirales bacterium
ACTCGATTATATGTTAGAGGGCTGTCATCAGACACATAAAAATGCATAGTACCTAATTGCTTTGCCCCCTCCGGGGGTGCGGGGGCTTGGGGTTGCTGGGCAGGGGGAGTCCTGTAGCTTTAGTTCACATGTTGATTTTACGAAATATGTTAATGGATAGATAAATAATGAACGGTTTTGAAATTGAAATGAGTGAAAAAGAGAGAATTGATATAAGCTCATTCATTGAAACCCGTTTCGGTATTAAGATGCCTCCGGTGAAAAAAATATTATTAACAAGCAGGCTGTCAAAAAGACTCAATGCTCTTGGGTGTAAAAGCTATGGAGAGTATTATCAATATATTATTACCGAAAAAGGGAGCCGTGATGAGTTTCATATTTTTGCAGATCTGGTCTCCACTCATGAAACAGGTTTTTTCCGTGAGCCTCAGCATTTTGAGTTTCTTTACAAAAAAATTCTCCCTCAGCTTCTTGAGGATAGAGGTGCCGGAGTTAAATCAGATCTTCGTGTACTCAGTTCTGCATGTTCCACAGGAGAAGAGGCATATACTGTCTCTGTGACACTGGCGGAATTTGCACGGAACAATAATATTAAACAATACTCATATAAAATTACCGGAACTGATATATCAACGAAAGTTGTCAATGCTGCAGCCCGTGGAGTTTATCATCAATCGAGGATCAGCACGCTTCCGCTTGAATATAGAAAACGATATTTTATGAAGGGGAAGGGGACTAAAAGTGAGCTGGTTCGTGTTATACCTGAACTTCGTGCATCAGCTGAGTTTTTTTACATGAATCTTATGGATGAGACTTATCATTTTACAGAAAATTTTGATGTGATTTTTTTCCGCAATGCAATGATTTACTTCGACAGAGAAAATCAGAAGAAAATACTGAGCCGTTTAACAAATCATCTTAAACCAGGGGGATATCTTATGATCGGACATTCCGAAACAATGTCCGGATATAATCTTCCTCTCCGATGTGTTGCCACAACTATATACAGGAGGACTTGATGGATATCGAAGATAAATCCGATAAGCATTGTTTCCTCAGCAGCAGAATACCGGAAAGCAGTATAATTTTAAATAATCCACTTAAAAGAAATTTACCTGAACGATATTTTCTCAATCCAGGAGAACTTATTGTAACAACAAAAAAAATACCGGTAGTAACTATACTCGGGTCATGTGTTGCTATAACTGTTTTCTCTCCAGAATCCAGGACTGGTGCGATTTTTCACGCGGTTCTACCAGAGCATAGAAATAAATCAAAAGTTATAAACAATTCTCCTCCGGTATCGCCCGATGCGGATTATGTAGATTACGCATTCTACTATATACGTCAAAAGTTTAATGAAAAAGGGGTAAATTTTAAAACTGCAAAATTCATGCTCTTTGGCGGAGGTGATGTTATTAACTCATTATCGTCGGGGGTCAGAGCCTCTATCGGTTGTCAGAATATTAACATGGCAAAAAGACTTATCGAGGAAGAAGGGGTGTCTCTTCATGGCGAGGATACCGGCGGTAAAAATGGAAGAAAACTGATCTTTATACCCCAAACTGGAAAAGTTTATATTGAGTATCTAAATAACGAAAATTTTACTATAAAATAAGATCGCGAAACCTTTCAGAATTGTGAAAGATATTTTTTAATAAAACTTTTTCATTGTACTAGTTCGATAAAAATTAATCCCCGCCTGCGCGGGGATAACAGAAGAATTGAATTAATTTTAGTCACGACATTTAATTTAATGTTATTTTAAATCTTAAATCTCGAAACCATTTCTGCAAGATCCTCAGCTTCGCTGTTCATTGAATCGCTTGAAGCAGTAAGCTCTTCGCCCAGCGCCGCATTCTGCTGTGTTACTTCATTAATCTGATTGATAGCAGTATGAATCTGTTCGACGGCGCTGCTTTGTTCACTCATTGCCGCGGATATCTCCATAATGATAGCCGAGGTTTCCTTTGTGTTGTGAACTATACCTTTTAAAATTTCACCCGATTTTTGAACAAGATTGTCACCTCTTATAACCCGGTCCAGACTCTCCTTTATAAGCTGTTCAATTTTTTTGGATGAGTCCCCTGTCCGAACGGCGAGATTCCTGACTTCAGATGCTACAACGGCAAAACCCTTTCCCTGCTCTCCGGCTCTTGCAGCTTCAACTGCTGCGTTAAGCGCAAGGAGATTTGTCTGAAATGCTATGTCATTTACAACCTGAATGATATCTCCGATCTCCTTGCTGCTGTTTTTAATCTGCTGCATTGCTTCAATAGTTTCTACTATTGCATTCTCACCCTCGGTAACAACCTCGAGTGTTTTTTTAGAGTTGATATCAGCCTGCTGAAAATTCTTTGTTGTAACATGAAGGTTGTCTGTAATCATCTCGATGTTTGCCGAAATCTCTTCAATGGTGGATGCCTGTTCCTGTGTTCTCTGAGCAAGATTCTGATTGCCGGAATTTATTTCAGAAGAAGCTCCCTTAACTGTCTTTGCGGCTGCAAGAACCTGTTTCATCGACTCGCGCTGTTTGCCGATGAAAAAGTTGAAACTTCTTGCAAGGGTGCCGATCTCATCATTTCTTGATTCATACAAAACATTTATCGTATTTGTAAAATCACCATCGGCTGTTTTATTCAATACACCGGCAGTCTCGGAAACCGGATCTGAAATTTTCTTCGCAGCAAAATATCCGATGGTTATTGCTCCTGCAGTAAACAGAATTCCGACAATGTAGATCAGGATGCGGAGAGATCTTGCGCTTTCGGTGATCTCCGATTCTTCGATTACACCTATTATTTTCCATCCTGCTTTTGGCGATGTTATTATTCTGGCAAGTCTATCTTTACCATCAAGGTTAAAGTATATAGATGCAGCATCAGACTTGATACTTTCTGTTAATGAACTGATTCCAAGCTGTGAAATATTTTTAGAAATAATATCTTTGTTTCCAGGATATGCAAGTATAGTTCCATCACTTTCAGTAAGGATCAGAAATCCTGTTTTTCCAATTTTGAGATTATTAATAATTTCTGTAAGTCTTTTAAGGGAAATATCAATTCCCCCTACATAAAGAACTTCGCCGGTACTGTCTTTGTAAGCCTTCACTGCCGCAATTACATTCTCACCATTAGTCGAAAGATATGCTTTTGCAATAAGAGCTTTTCCCGGATCTTTAAGGGCGTCTAAATACCATGGTCTCTTGGTAGGATTGAATCCGGCATTAAGCGGTGCCTCATCATTTGAGACGAATCCTCCCCATTTATTTCCTAAATAAAGTTCTATGTAATCTGGATGAGTGTTTCTGATAAGTGTAAAATGATCAAAAAGAGCTTTCTCAACTGCTCCCCGTTTTATTTTTGTCAGATCAGTAACTACAGTAGAATTTGAAAAATTATTAAGATTATTTTCAATTTTTAAAGCGGCAGGATGGGTACACATTGTTTCAAGATTTAGGATTGCATTATCAAGGAGTATATCAATTACATTATTAACCTGAGACATTTCACCTGTTGCTCTGGCGATAAAATCCTCTCTCCCTTTGCTGCTTACCCATATCGAAACTACTATGAGTATACATACCATCGGTATCAGAACAAGGAGCATTGAAGCCAGAAATAGCTTCTTTTTTATACTGTCAAGTTTTAGAAAATCGGTTTTCATATAATTCTCCTTTCAATGAAAATTCCAGATTATTGTAATGCTAAACAAATTACTGCTGAGAACTCAATCTATGCAGTGTCTGATTTAATTTTAATATAATAACTATTCTAATGAGAATTTTTTTTTTTGAATTTATTTGAAAAAAACGATTATTTTTGACGGAAATAAAGAGAAAATGACTCATTTAACAATAATTGAGTGAATTCTGACATCCATTTGATCTGCTCTGACCCCTTTAACTTCAAAAAAAAATCACAATATTTGAAAAGTATTCAGTGATTCATTATATTCTCTTTTACGATAAAACAGACAGAAACTTCATATGAAGGTTAATAATATGATTAAGAAAAGAAGCCTCTCGACAAAAATAATTCTGAAGCTTTCAGTGGTCATGGCTGTTATTATGGTAGTTGCTATTATTGCAACCTATTCGGGAATGAAATACTACTACATCAATTATTACTATCTCGATAAATCAGAGGATGTGGCTTATACAGTTAAGAGCCAGATTGAATCTCTTTTTCAAAATGAGATCGACTCGGGGAGACATACTGTAGAAGAATTAATGACGGAAGATTATCGTGAGCTTTCAATTAATGAGTGTCTTGAATTATGGAGTGATCCCGCCGATAAAGACAAATTTACAGATGAATATCTCCAGAAAATATTTAAAAATGTAGATACTAAGGTACCCGGTAAAACAGAAAACTATAAAAGATTTATGACTAAATATTCGGAAGATAAAGATTTAGGAAAGAGGTTCCGTTCAATCACTGACGGATTTTTAACAATGAAGCCGAAGGGACTTCTATTTGCTGCAACAATTGACAGAAACGGTTTTGTTCCATTTCATCATGGTGAAAACAGCAGAAATATCACAGGTGATTTTAAAAAGGATGTAACACTGTGCAGAACAAATCGTAAATGGGACTATCTTGCAAAGGGTATTGATCCGGCTGGAATTAAAAAATCATATTACAAACGCGATACAGGGGCTGAAGGTGTAATGGTTACTGTTCCTGTTTATATAGGGAAGGATTTCTGGGGTGGGATTCTTGTCGCTTATGACATTAAAGATATTTATAAAAAAATTTATAATGCCGCTGCAGTGATGATTATGATTCTGTTATCAGTTGGGATTGTTATTTTTATGGGTATAAACATAATGATAAAAAGGAGTCTGAGACCTATTGTACGGATATCGGATATATTGAGTGAAGTCGCGAAGGGGGATTTTACTCATAAAATAGATTTTGATTCCAATGACGAGATTGGAGATATTGCAAAAAGCGCAAACAGGATGATAGACCAGTCGACAAAAACTCTGGATTATCTTAAGGGTGCAGCAGCGTCACTTGCGGCATCGAGCGAGGAGCTCACAGCAACTTCAGTTTCCCTAGGGAACAGCAGCGGTGAGCAGGTACATTCGGTGAGGAGTATATCAGCGGAGCTTAATCTTGTCCTTGATTCAATAAGCGAGACAACAGAATATATAGGCGAGCAGGTTAAGGAGATCTCTGAGGCAGCTGATTCAGTGAGCGGACTTGAGGATATGTCGAATAAGATAGTTGATAATATGAAAATGGTAAAAGTTCAGAGTGATGAATCGATCATAACGGCACGTAAAGGAGACGAGATGGGTTCATCAGCAGCTGCAGCTATGAATCTGATAGTTGATTCTTCACAAAAGATCAGTGAAATGGTAAGCATGATAAATGATATATCCGATCAGATAAATCTTCTTTCACTTAACGCCAGTATCGAAGCAGCACGAGCCGGTGATGCGGGGCGCGGTTTTGCGGTAGTTGCAGAGGAGATAGGGAAACTAGCAGACAAAACATCGAGTCAGGTAAAAGAAATTCACGCGTTATCGAATGAAATTTCATCAAGTGTACAGACCGGCAGTAACATGGTGACAAGTATAAGGACTGCTATATCGGGTATAATGACCAATATATCTGCAAATTCAAAATCTATTGAAGATATAGCAGCCCTTACTGAACAGCAGGCGCAGAACCACTTCCTGATAAAGAAAACAATGAAGAATCTTGAGGAGAAATCTCACAATATAATTGAAGTGGCCAATTTTCAGATGTCAAACAGCGAGTCAATGAAGGAAGCGATGAATCGTATAAAAGATTTTGCATCGGAAACTGCTGCCGGATCTGAAGAGATAGCGGCCTCATCTGAAGAGTTATCTTCAAGAGCTGAGGATTTAAGTCAGCTTATCGAGGGATTTAAAACAAGAGAGGATATTGAAACCGAGAGAGAGTTTAATCCTTATAAAAAAGATTTAAAACCTGTTGCATAAGGTGAGTTTTGATTGACACAAGAGTAGTTTGATCGATAATAATACAGCGGTTCAAGATTGAGTTAGCACATAGTAGGTTGTTTCGATACAGCGTTTTGAAATATTTTTAAAAATATGCGTTGCGACTGAGAAATCTGGTTTTAAATAAGAACCAGATTCTAGCCCGAAAAATTGATGAGGGTTCGAAATGACGATGGGTTAATAATTCGAGAGAAGCAATAGTATATATAATTTCGAGAAATAGTTAACGGAGGATAAAATGTCTTATAGGCATGCGATAGGAGCTGGTGCATCGGAGGATAGACTTGAAAAGCTTATTCAGGAGAGATTGTTGCCCGGAGCAGATAAAGAAAAAGTCGATCAGCGAATATGGGATCTCTTCGGTGAAGAGTGGTGTGTAATGTTTACAGATCTTTCTGGTTTTTCCAGAGGGGTAGCAAAGTTCGGAATTATACATTTTCTTCAGACAATTTTTGAATCGGAGAGACTTGTCATTCCTGTGATAGAGGATCACGATGGAATACTACTCAAAGCTGAGGGTGATAGTTTACTTGTAATATTCAGGAATGTTGACAAAGCGATACATTGCAGTCTTAAAATTCATGAAGTTCTTATTGATTATAATAAAGATAAGTCTCCGGAGGAGCAGGTGATTATCTGTATTGGTCTTGGATACGGGAAGGTACTGCGTATTGGTGATCAGGATGTTTTTGGATCAGAGGTTAATGCAGCAAGTAAGCTGGGTGAGGATACTGCAGAAGCGTGGGAAATACTTGTCACGGGAAGTGTTAAAGCTAAAGCGGATATAATACCAGGTATACTTTTTGAGGAACTTAAAGATGCGCCCCCAGGTGCGGATAAGGCTTATAAAATAATAACGAAAAAGTAGAAGAAATGCTTCAATAAATTAAATAAAAAGAGGGGTCAATTAAGCCCCTCTTTTTTAATTAAGCCATGAGATCAAGCGTCTGTCCGAGTTTTTCATCAGATAATTTTTCTGTTACTCCGACTTTGATGAGTTTTTCCTGAAATCCGATAGAACTATCTGTCATGTTTTTCAGGAGATTGCCCATCTCCTCAATGCCTCTTGCAGTTGCAGTTGCGGCTGGTGAAATATTCATTCGCCCCTCCTTTTCCGCAATACGCGGTATTTTATTATCGGCATGGTTTCCGGGAAAGTTTAGTATAATAATCAGTGTAAAGATTACTTTACAGGATATGATATTTTTTTAGTATGCCGGAAATGTAATTATACGTAATTATAAAGATTTTTAATATTTGCGGAGAACAGAAAAAATGATAAAATCGATCCACCACATCTGTATAGAAACAGACCGGTATAAAGAAAGTATAGATTTTTATTGCTCTCTTCTGGGATTTGAAATATTGGAAGAAACAAAAAATTTTCACGGGAGAGAGTTTAACACCTGGATAAAAAATAAAAACGTTATCATAGAGCTTCAGACTCCAAAGCTTCTGTCCACGGAAAAGATTATTCCACTTAATCAAAAAGGTATTGTTCACGTATGTTTTATAGTAGACAATCTATCTAAGGCGATTGATCTGTTGATTGAAAAAGATTTCAGCTCTTTCCGGAAGAAAGATGGTGAGATTATATACTCTGTAAAGGGCGGAGATCTCGCGAAGATAACTGCTCCGGAAGGTACTGTAATAGAATTACGTGAAGAGTAATCTGCTTAGAGCAAAGGAGAATTTTATGTTCGGAAATTTTACAGATGAAAGATTTAATGAAGTCCTTCCCGGGATAAAGATAAAGACACTGGTTCATGGTGAAAAAACCTTAATGACAAAATTCATTATGAAGAGTGGTAGTACTCTCCCGAGACACAGTCATCCATATGAACAGACCGGATATCTACTGAAGGGGAAGATTAAACTCTCCATAGGCGAGAACTCCTTCGAAGTACAGCCCGGGGACAGCTGGTGTATAGAATCCGGAATGGAACACTCCGCACTTATAATAGATGACTCTGAAGCACTGGAAATTTTTACTCCTCCACGGGCTGATTATATTAAGCATTTTTCTGTCGAAGATGTTTCTTAGTCAGTAAAAATACCGGATGGCAAAAATATGAATGAACTCGAAGTTTTAAAGAACAGTCTTAATATATCGGTATGGATGCTTTGTGTTACGCTTTTTCTTTCAGTCAGCACAGTTACACTCAGCGCGCTTAATATGGCCTTTCAGCGAAGTCATAATCGAAAAAGCGTTAAACCATTCTGCAATATTCATAAATCAATCAGCAGAAACGGTATAAGCTTAAGTATTATGAATGCAGGTCTCGGGCCGATGATCATTCAGAAAATTGTTCTTCTGGAAAGCGTGGATGATACTGTTAAGAACGGAATTAAATTCACTGATCTTCTCCCCCCTGAACTGCATTACGATAAAGTTGTGAATGCAAAAGATTCATATATAATCCCGCCTATGGGAGAGATTAAATTGTTTGAGTTTGTATTAGATTCGAAGGCGGGAAAGGGTTCAATTGATCTACTGAAGAGTACACTTGAAGGTTTTCATATTTGCATCGTTTATAAAGATATTTACGATCGTACAAGGGAAAAAAGAGAACTTCTGATCTTCGGAAAATAATTTTTATAGCAGATAATAAATTGAATAAAAAAAGGTGACCTGTGTTGGTCACCTTTTTGATAATAATGTCAAAAATATAGCCAACTTTATGAAAAAATGTTGACTCATATAATTTAATGTGTCATTGATGGCATATTAAATTATTCTTTTAATTTAGTGTAACAGACAATTTGGGCCGCTTTTAACAGCGGCTCTTTTTTTTTAAATAATTCCTACTTAATTATATCCTTAATAAAAAAAGTCAATCACTTAAATATTAAACTATCTGTTTATAAATATATACTGTATTTAAAAAATAACTATTTTTTGTCAGAGTAAATAATCGATCCAACATGTTCACCTTCAAGCGCCCTGGTTATATTCCCTTCGATCAGACCGTTTATAATCTGGATAGAGTTTACAACTTCACTGTCCTGAAGAATTGTAAGGCATGAACGTTCAATCGCAAGATCCGGTAGATCCTTTTCTATTAGTTCTTCTACGCTGATTTTAGGAATCAGGACTGCATCGGGATTCTTCTTCGGATCATCGGTGTATAAACCATTTTCATCTTTGATAAAAATACAGCTTTTCGCGCCGATAAGATCTGCAAGTATGATTGTTCCTGAATCAGTTCTGAGATTAGGTATACGGCCGTTTTTTGACGGGACTGAAAACAGGTCGTATGGCGGCATAGCAGCAATTACAGGAATCGCCTTCTGGTCGTAGTAGAGTGAAAGCTCAAGAATCTGGTCGGCACCGATTTTTATACCGCCCCACTGAGATAGAAGGGTTGCTACAAGGAGTGCATTCTGCTCGGAGATTGCACTCCCGAATTTTCCCATCATACCCGTTGGCATTCCAAGTTCCATTCCTATGGAGTATATATGTCTGCTTCTTGTACCCCCTCCGGTAGTGATGAGCATTTTATGTTTTTCCCTGTTCATCCCGATTTCTTTAACTACCTGAGGAAGAGCCTTTGCTCCTCTATCGGATATCGATTGACCTCCGACTTTCATTATGTTAACATCCGGAAAAAGCCGCTGTTGAGGTGCTACATTAAGATCATCAAGGAGGGTTTTGCTTACCAGACTTTCACCCATAAGCTTGCTTTTTATATGAAGACGTTTTCCGTCTTTTTCTCTGATCAGCGCCATTTTGTTTCTCCGGAGTTTTATTTTCAAATTAAGTTTACAGCATCCACTCTGTATATATCGATTTGTCATGCTGAGCCCATCGAAGCATAAACCAACAGTTCCATTACCCTTCGACAGGCTCAGGGTGACAAAAGCCAAATTTCAGTTTGCACCTGGTTATTCCGGCATTTGTAAATTCAATAACTGCAATACAGGAATGACAGGTTAAAATGGTTTTTTACAGTTCTAAACTATTTTGTTTCTTCACCATGTTTTTTTGTCTTTTTGTCATTGGCTAATAAGATTAGTTCAGCTCCAGTTGCCTCCGCAATCTGTTCCAGCTCGGATTTTCTGAAATGTTCGGAAACAAATGTCAGTTCCATATTAAAGACAGCTGCAACGGCAAATCGTGGTTTCTCTTCGCCTTTTTCAACTTTTCTTCTTTCTCTATAGAATATTTTTCCTTTCATATTTTTTCTCCTTACATCGGTTAAATTTAGTATTTAAGGAGCAAATAGTCAACAAATTGTTGAATGATTTTTCAGTACTTTCTTATCTCTTCTTTACTCAGATTTATTATTCCTGTTTCTCCCGATATTTTTTTAACAGGCAGGACTGAGCGCCCGTCAAGAAGAACAGTTTTAATTTTTTCATCAAGTGTTATAATATCCACCGGATTTATAATGTCTCCGCAAATATCTCTCACCTCATCCACTTCGTAATCGCTCATTAGTTTTTCCGCAGAGATTTTTCTATCTGTTACTTTAATCGGAATCCACCCTTTAAATCTTCCATTGTTCCCGTAAAGCCTGAGGCCAACTCCGGAAAGTGCACCAATAATGCCGCCCCCTGTTCCTCCATGCTCGGAAAGATGAATCTTCAGCTCTTCGGCAAGAGCGATAGCATCTTTTTTTGTAAGTACTGTTTTTGTTGCATCTATTCCGAATTGAACAAGTTTCTCTTTGTTTTTCAGATGCTCTGTTACAGCGACACATAATCCGGGGTCAGAGCCCTCTGCGCTTTTTTCTTCGAGGAGTTTTCCTGCATATTCAATCATATCTTTAAGGTGTACTATATCCATTTCAAGTTTGAAACACATTGCGCTGTTGTGTGACGTATATGGTATTTCGGGAGAAACAAATAGCTGGTGCCGTGTTATACGGGAAGTTTTCCCTCTGTATAACTTTTCTATATCATTTCTAAGTATCTCCGCAAGATGTCCGGTTCCGGGACTCTCGAGGTTATCGGTGTCATCTATACATACTAGAATTTCCATTTTAATTTCGGGATCCTTCTTTGCTGATAATTTGTTCTCCGTAAATATACGGTTTAAACTTTCTTCCTAAAGAACATAATTTAAAAGCCATTATTTAGAATGTCCAAGTCAATCAGATTTGTCATTTATTTGAAATTTTTAGCAATTTGTATCGTTTTTAAGAAGATAATACTGAATTAAATGTTAACAGTGATTGCATTTAAGGTATTATTCGATTATAATCAGATTGTCAGATAATTAATTGTCCGGAATTATAAATACAGTCGATTTTCTCTATTTAATATGTCATATTTGACACAAAAAAGGAGCGGCGTATTCATGGTAAAGAAAAAAGATCTTGAAGAAATAATGGAAAAACAGAGGAAATTTTTTGCTTCTGGTAAAACCAGGGATTTAAAAAACAGAATTGAGCATTTAAAAAAATTAAAACAGGCCATAAAAGAAAATGAGGAGAATATATACGATGCGCTGGCGGGCGATTTTGGTAAATCCCCATTTGAAACATATGTGTCAGAGATCGGAACTGTACTCGGTGAGCTTGGACATACAATAAGTCATCTCAAATCCTGGGCTAAACCGAAAAGAGGCAAAACCCCGATAAGCCACCTTCCCGGCAGATCAAGAATTTATGCCGAACCGTATGGAACAGTACTTGTAATCGCACCATGGAACTACCCGTTTAATCTTGCAATGGCCCCGGTGTTGGGTGCCATTGCGGGCGGTAATACCGTGTTTCTAAAACCTTCAGAAGCGGCGCCGATGACTTCCAGAGTTCTCTATAAAATTCTCACCAGTGTTTTCCCCACTGAATGGGTGGCAGTATTTCAGGATGAGGAAGTGAAGAATTTCCTTCTTGATCTCGAGTACGACTACATTTTTTTTACCGGAGGTCCGGAAGTCGGCAGAATGGTGATGGAAAAGGCGGCAGTACATCTTACTCCATTAACCCTTGAGCTTGGAGGGAAGAGTCCATGTATAGTTATGGATGATGCGGATTTTACAATCGCAGCAAGAAGAATAGCCTGGGGAAAATTTTTCAATGGCGGACAGACATGTGTTGCACCGGACTATCTGATGATAACTGAAAAATCAAAAAAACCTTTTTTTGAAGCAGTAAAGAAAGAGGTGAAGAAATTCTATGGGGACAATCCGAAAGAGAGTCCGGATTTTCCGAGAATAATAAATGACAGACACTGGGCACGTATTGAGAAGCTTATTCATAAAGGAAAAATTGTTATCGGCGGAGAGATTGATAAAAAAACAAGATATATCGCTCCGACTATTATAGACGGTATATCACCCAAAGACCCGATTATGCAGGAGGAGATCTTCGGACCGGTACTCCCTGTGATAACGATAACATCTCTTGAAGACGCAATAAAATTTATAAACGAAAGACCTAAACCTCTGGCGCTTTACCTTTTTACATCAAAGGGTAAGAATACAAAAAAAGTTATCAATGAAACGTCATATGGCGGAGGATGTATAAATGATACCCTGAAACATTTTGCAAATGGACATTTACCTTTCGGCGGAGTGGGTGCCAGCGGGATGGGGTCATATCATGGTAAAGGAAGTTTTGATACATTTACCCATTACAAGAGTGTCTATTATAATGTTAATTTTTTTGATAATCCATTTATCTATGCTCCATATACAAAACTTGCAGCAATGATAATTAAGAGTGTGGTCAGGTAAAAAATTCACTAATCCTATACACCTTGTTACTAAAAAAACCGCTAATGAGAGAGCGGTTTTTTTAATTTACTGATTTATTAAAATACTTCTTCAAAACTGCAGATTATTCATAATCATTTATTAACCTGAAAATATGAATTGTAATTTAACTTGAAATTTATTTTATGGAATATGAATAGAAACTATTGGCTTGTAATTTTTTTCATGTAACTAAAAAATGTTTCTTTAAACCCAATAAATCTATACATTCATTATAAACATTATAAATTCCCTTTGAAGAAAATGTAATGAGTGATTTTTAAGAACGGATATATACCGTCTCTAAAATAAATTCTTTAATTTTTATCTCTCACCCGGGATGTGAGAACAAAATTTTCAGGAGGCTTTGTTTGAATACACATTTTTTATTCTGGATTATATTTGTAGTTTTGGTCAGCGCTATGCTATATATAGATCTTTATGTGACAGATCATGAGGAGCACGAAAAATCACTAAAGAGCAGTACAATATGGAGTCTTATCTGGATCGGTGTTGCTCTCTCTTTTAATGCCTCCCTTTATCTGTTTTATACAAATGGCCATGAGAAGGCAATGGAGTTTCTTGCATGTTATCTTATTGAGAAATCTCTCTCTGTCGATAATCTTTTCGTTTTTATAATGATCTTTCAGGCTTTGGGGATTAAACGGATAAATCAGCCTCATATCTTAAAATGGGGAATACTCGGCGCGATAGTTTTCAGAATAATTTTTATTTTTCTCGGAGTAGGGTTGATTAAGCACTTTCAGGCTACTATATATATTTTTGGAGCAATTCTTCTATGGGCTGCATACAAGATGCTTAAGGATGCGATCTCTGAAGAGGAACAGGTTATGGATCTTGAAAATAACCGTATAATAAAGTATATGAGTGGTCATTTTAAAATCGCAACAGCATATACAGGAAAGAAATTTTTTACTAAAATAGACGGAAGACATGCTCTGACCCCTCTTTTTATTACACTGGTGATGATTGAAACTTCTGACATCGTTTTTGCTGTTGATTCAATTCCGGCGGTACTTGCTATCACTCAGGATCCTTTCATTGTTATAACTTCCAACATTATGGCAATACTAGGACTCAGAGCTCTATACTTTGTGCTTTCAGGTATGCTGAAATATTTTAAATATCTCAAGCATGGAGTTGCATTTATACTCTTCTTTGTCGGAGTTAAAATGATGATAGTTCATTTTTACAAAATACCGGTTGCGGTTTCGCTCATGGTTATTTTTTCCACGTTAATACTTTCCGTGGGATTATCATTGATAATGCTGAAAGTTGAAAAATACAGATTGAAAAATATAAGCTGAAAATTAAAAACTTGAAGTTAATCTGCAATTCTCCTCCCATTCATGGGGGAGATGCCCGGCAGGACAGAGGGGGCGGGGCGGAAGAGTATAGATTTGTTTATTCATTCAATTGAAAATGACTCACCGCTTAAGTTAAATAAAAGGAACAAACTTCATGAGAGAGATTATCAAATACGTTCACAGCGACTTCACTCCGGAAGAAGTATTAAAGCTCAAAGAGAATAAAAAAATAATTGCAGTCTTCTCAACCTTTGGAGAAAGGGAGGCCCATCTTGTAATTGAAAAGATCGGTGTTCTGAAAAAACTTCCCTCCGGATTGATTGATAAAATAATAATAAATCATCGTCGGGCAGGGGAGAACTCTGACAGAACAGAATCCGGAATAGCCTCCGTCTATAAAGATGTAGATATTTTTATTTCCAATGACGCTCTAGTACCCGACATGAAAAAAGAGAAGGGTAAGGGAGCCGATATGAGAAGAACCATATATCGGATAAACAAAGAGTATTCTGAAAATTTCTCTCCGGAAAATATTGTAGTGGTTTTTTTAGATGCAGATGTTCTCCCCGAATATTTCGAAATACATTTTCTAAGCGGTCTTGCCGGAGCTGTGCTTAAAGGAGCAGATTATGCAAAGGGGGGATTCTGGCGCGAGATGGGTCGGGTGAAGAAATATGTTGCCCAGCCGCTTTTCTCTGCAATTAGCCATCCGTCGCTTAATGGGCTCACGGAGTTCTCCTATCCTCTATCTGGTGAATGCGCAGGTACATTGAGATTTTTTAATTCGGTGACATTCTCGCAGATCTATGGAGTTGAGACATCTGTTCTCATCGATGCGGTTTCCGGAGATTACACTCTTGCAGATGTAAACCTGGGCCTATATGATCATGAACATAGCAGCGATTTTAATATACAGAAAATGAGTTTCGGTATAATCCGTACATATTTAAATTCTCTAATTGATCACGGGATAATAACATTAAACAATGGCGCGGTTCTTTCGGATGTTTTCGCTGCTGAATATATTAATTCAGGGGGGGAGAGAGTACCACTGAGGGAGAACCTTGAAGAGATCAGGTATCGGCCTCTTGCGGAGACACTGTGAGGTGGAGCAAAGGGGTGAATTCACTATTACTGTCGCCCCATCTGACCAGCCCCCGCACCCCCGGAGGGGGTGCGGGGGCCGTCGAGGCAGATATGTAAATAAGTTCTATCGGAGCAAAACCATGAGCAGATTACTTAAACTTGCGGGCGAACCGGCGCATAAACGAAACATCGAGATAACAACATATTCCTCTGATGAAAATCATCTAATTACAGAAGGCCGACTCACGGACGTGAGAATTAAGGACTACTATAAATTCACCGGTGAAAAAGTTGACGGCGGAACACTTCATGATCTGAAACTTATTCTTCTCGTTAAAATTCCCGAATTAGTAATTGAAGACCTTGAAGTTATAATTAGTACAGTTCCGCGCAGTGACTGTTTGCTTATCAGTAAAACACTTAATCCTATAATCGGTATGGCCATCAGAGGAGGATTCTCCGCGAAGGTGCGTGAACTTGCAGGCGGAGTCAGCGGGTGTACTCATCTTGTACATCTTCTTACAACAATGGCGCCGGCTGTGATGCAGGGATACTGGGCATATTTATATCAGCAGAAACCTGATATGACAAAAGTAAAAGATGGAAAAAAAGCAGGGATAATGAGCCGCGGACTTAAAGATTCCTGTTATACCTGGAGGGAGGATGGGGAGGCTTATCAGAAAATGATAACTCTTCTAAAAGAAAAGTCTTCTGCAGAATAAATCATTACGGTAGATTATAACGTATCTATACAAAAACAATTGGTAAATGTATTTTCCGCCGCGTCTTCGACACTGGAGAAAGTGTAATTACAATCGATTTATGATCAGTTACATTATTCCCATGAAAAATATGTCAAAAAAGGTTTACAAAACTATACATCTTTGTTGACATAGAGTTGTTTTAGAAATAAAATGGAAAGGTAGATATAAAAAATCGTAACTATTCAAAAACTGGTTGTTAACTGCCATCACTGCACTTTGAGCAAAGGGAAAAAAAGCTCAGCCGGTTTTTGAGTAGTTATAAAAAATCTTTTATTTTAAGGAGACTGAAATGTCCGATAAAAAGATACTTGTGATAGATGACGATCCGGATATTCTGGACTCTATCAGTGCAGTGCTGAGCTCCGAGGGATTTATTATTACAACTGCTGCGGACGGTAAAGAGGGGATTGAAAAATTCAAGAGTGTAAAACCGGATCTGGTTCTCTGCGATATGATGATGGAGAGGGTTGATGCGGGTAGCAAAGTTGCTGAAATGATCCGGAAAGAAGATAGCAAAACTCCGGTATATCTCTTAAGCAGTATTGGGAGTGCCACTGCTAGTAATATCAGTGTTCTTGATCTTGGTTTCAATGGAGTACTGCAGAAGCCTGTTGATCCCGATACTCTTATTTCGCAGATAAAGAAAGCATTAGGTATGTAATTTAGGGAAAAACCGTTTATAAATTTAATTATACTAATTTATAATAAAGGCTGTTTCCTCCATGGGACAGCCTTTATTATTATGAACCATGTCAATATTGGCTTGACAACTTGTATGCATGTATGATTTTTTAAAAAAAAAATAGAGACGGAAATATGATAAAAACCAGTATCAGCAGAATTATTCTCATCGCATCATTGCTTATGGCGGGATGTTCTACATTCATTCCGGATGAGGAATCAGATAAAATTTCTTTGAAGTACCAGGCTGGAGAGTATTTACTTCTTTCTGATGTAATCCGGAATGATTTAATATTCCCTAAAAACAGTGTGGTAAAACTTATTGTTTTAACCGGAGATGACTGGGTTAAGGTCTATGCATATAATTCCAGTGAAGAGTTGCTGGCATCCAACAGGTTTATTGTTTTATATCTGTTTGATACAGATTTTCCCGATGAAAAATTCAGCCAGGAATATCTTGATGCTGAGCTCCTTAAGCTTGTAAGGCCGAAAAATTCAGCAGTACAGTCAGAAAAAGTGAGTAAAAAAGAACAAAAAAAAGATTCTAAAAAAGTAAAAAAATAAAAAGGATAAGTGCTATGTTTGAAGGTGCATATACAGCTATTATAACTCCGTTCGATAATGATAAAATCGATTACAAAGCTCTTGAGCTTCTTATCGAAAGGCAGATTAGTGAGGGGATTGATGGAATCATCCCAATGGGGACAACAGGTGAATCACCAACTGTTTCATTTGAGGAACATGAAGAGTTTATCAGAAGAACAGTAAAGATAGTAAACGGCCGTATAAAGGTAATCGCAGGAACAGGTGCTAATTCCACAAGTGAGGCAATCTGGCTCACAAAGGGTGCCGAGGATGCCGGGGTTGATGCAACTCTCTCAGTAAATCCATATTATAACAAGCCGACACAGAAGGGTCTTATCGCTCATTATGAAGCCATAGCTAAAGCCACAAAACTTCCAATAATTCTTTATAATATACCAGGTAGATCTGGAATAAATTTTTTGCCTGAAAGTGTTGCAGAACTTTTAAAAAGAACAGATCATATAGCTGCCATGAAAGAGGCCTCCGGTGATATAGGTCAGATTATGCGCCTTATAGAACTTTGCGGAGATAAACTTACAGTACTTTCGGGTGATGACAATCTCCTCCTTCCGATTTTAGCTGTGGGTGGGAAAGGTATAATATCGGTTCTATCTAATATACTACCGGCTGATATTAAAAAAGTAGTAACACTTTATAGAGATAATAAAGTTGAGGAGTCAAAGGCACTTTTTTACAGGCTTTTACCACTTGGCAGAGCGATGTTCCTTGAGACTAATCCCATCGGCATAAAAGCCGCAATGGAAATGATCGGAGCATGCAGCGGTGAATTGAGATTGCCTCTCACAACTTTAAGTGATGAGAATAAAACAATTGTAAGAAAAAGTCTCCTTGATTACGGAGTAAAGCTTAAATGAATATTGGAATCTGCGGAATAGGGGGGAGGATGGGGCAGGCCATTCTCCGGATTATGACTGAGCGGGGCCATAAACTTCAAGCAGCCTTTGATGTCGATGGTTCACCAATGATTAATAAAAACTGCAAAGAGCTTGTCAATTCTCCGCTTGCTGATTGCATTATATCTTCTATAAATGTTGATGCGCTTCTTGGAGTTGATGGTGTCATAGATTTTTCAGGACCCGCAGCAACGATGAAACTGATAAAAATAATGTCAGAGCTTAACAAACCTCTGGTAATAGGCACCACTGGTTTTTCAGATTCCGATATTGCTGGGATAAGGTCATATTCAGAAAAACTGCCAGTGATACACTCTCCAAACATGTCCCTTGGAGTGAATCTGCTTTTTAAATTAACAGAGATCGCATCTATGGCGCTCACAACAGATTATGATGTTGAGATATTTGAAGCTCACCATAGATTTAAAAAGGATGCACCGTCCGGTACAGCTAAAAGACTTCTTGAGATAGTGAAAGAAAACATGCCCGGCTTGTCAAATGCTGCTGACATCAACGGACGTGAAGGGATAACCGGAGAAAGAACCTCGAATGAAATAGGGATGCACGCAATGCGCGGAGGTAATATTGTCGGTGAACATACTGTGTTCTATACAGGGCTTGATGACAGGATTGAATTGACTCACAGGGCGGCAAGCAGGGAGGTCTTTGCTCGCGGTGCAGTTTCCGCAGTGGAATACCTTTATAACAGGGCTCCCGGATTCTATACGATGTACGATGTACTGGGCTTTAAATGAGTGATGAAGAAATAAAAAAAGAGGATGTTGAGACAAAGGAGTTCACCGAGAACCCCTATAATCATCAGAATGCTCGTCCTGAAGACGTTGTACGCCTCTTTTATGTTCATGATGTCCCTATTATACCGGTAGTTTCGAAACGCGGTGTACTGTTAGGGATTCTTAAAAAACAGACAATAATTGGCGAATTAAGCGATATTGAGCGTGTTGAAAAACTTAAAATTGATGAATTTATAACCCGCAATGCAGTAAAAATGTCCTTCGATGATCTTATCCCATTCGGAAAAATCAGAGAGTTTGTTGTAATAAATATATTCGGAGAGCTGCAGGGGACCTGGAGCAGGATTCAGCTGTTCACGGCATGTGATACATCGAAGGCGCCGGGCCATGACGGTGAACTTAAGAAGCAGCAGGAGGATCAGGTCCTTGACTGGATGATTTATCTGATTCTTGAACATATTCCAAGGGGACTCTATGCGATTAATGAAAAGGGACGGACTATTTTTTATAACAGTCACTTTGAGGATCTCTATGTAGAAAAGTTCGGCTCAGATGTGGATGTTTCGAAGATGGAAAAGCTCTTCAGTGACCCGTTAAAGAATGAGCTTTTTTCAAGTGCAGATGAAAATGATCTCTCATTTCATAATAATGAGCTTGATATATTTTATGAAAGGGTTCCGCTTATCAGCAGTGAAAAAAAATCCGGATTTCTTTTTTTCTGTGACAAGAAGAGTTCAGGATCTGAGGAACTCCGTGTGCCGGGAGTAGATTTAAGGGATAAATCATTATTGGAGATTGTGGAATCAGTAGAACGTCATCTGGTTGTTGATGCAATAAGGAAAGGAAAAAACCTCGATGATTCGGCAGAGATGCTGAAGTTAACCAGGCAGGGTTTGAATTCCAAAATTAAAAAGTTCAGCATTGAGATTAGTAAAAATTAAACTTTTTTTATTTAAATCAGTTTTTTTTATTATTTCTCTTGACTCAGTATTATTAGATATATATTTTATCAATAATTATTAAGTGTCTTTGTGGTCTCACTCCCAACACCTCTTTTGCAGTTTTATAATCATAAATATCATAATGAATAGAATTTGAGCAAAGGCCTTTTTTAATTTACCTCTTAGAAAAATAATAATAAAAAACTATACTCAAAGGACAAAACATGTCAAAAGACAGTGAAATGAATGACAGCTTAAATGGGGATTCTGAAGAAATCGTAAATAATGAAGAAAACATTATTAAAGAGAACGTAATTAAAGAAAAAGTTGCCGTTATTGATGAAAAAAATGAAAAAATCGAAGTGATTGAAGAAAAATCTCCCATGATAGATATGAAACCTATCGCGGTGAAGGGTAGTGAAGCCTATAAGCTTGATCTTGGAGAGCTTAAAGCTAAAACTATAACTGAGTTATATAGTCTGGCTAAAGAGATGAAGCTGGAAGGGATGTCCGGATTAAAAAAGCAGGATCTTATATTTGAGATTCTTAAAGGACAGACTGAACAGAAAGGACTTATCTTTTCAAGCGGAGTTCTTGAGATACTCAGTGATGGTTACGGTTTCCTCAGATCGCCGAACTACAACTATCTCCCAGGACCTGATGATATTTACGTTTCTCCTTCCCAGATAAGACTTTTCGGCTTGAAAACCGGAGATACCGTTGCAGGTCAGATAAGACCCCCTAAGGATAATGAAAGATTTTTTGCGCTGCTCCGGATCGAAGCTATAAATTATGAAAATCCTGAAAATCTGCATAGAAGAGTAATGTTTGATGATCTTACTCCTCTCTATCCGCAGGAGAGACTCAATCTCGAGACAGAAGGAACCGAGATTGAGATGAGGATAATGAATCTAATGACACCGATTGGTAAGGGTCAAAGAGCACTGATTGTTGCACCACCAAGAACAGGAAAGACCGTTTTACTGCAGAAAATAGCCAATTCCATTACTAAAAATCACCCTGAGGTCTACCTTATAGTTCTTCTCATCGATGAGCGACCGGAAGAGGTTACAGACATGGCAAGATCTGTTAAAGGTGAAGTTGTATCTTCTACTTTTGACGAACAGGCCACGCGGCATGTTCAGGTTGCTGAAATGGTAATAAACAAGGCGCGCAGACTTGTTGAGAGAAAGATGGATGTTGTTATTCTTCTGGACTCAATAACAAGGCTTGCCCGGGCGTATAACCAGGTTGTCCCCACAAGCGGCAAGATTCTTTCAGGTGGAGTTGATTCAAATGCTCTTCATAAGCCTAAAAGATTCTTCGGAGCGGCAAGAAATATTGAGCAGGGGGGGAGTTTAACAATCCTTGCAACTGCTCTTGTGGATACAGGAAGCAGAATGGATGAGGTTATTTTTGAGGAGTTTAAGGGTACTGGTAACAGTGAACTTCATCTTGATAGAAAACTCTCAGACAGAAGAATTTACCCTGCCATTGATATTAATAAATCGGGTACAAGAAAAGAAGAATTACTGCTTGACGAAGAAGAGTTAAATAAATTATGGGTATTAAGGAAGGCTCTTTCTTCAATGAGTGCCACAGAAGCAATGGAACTCCTTGTTGAGAAGATGAAAGCCACAAAGAATAATAAGGCATTTTTTAGAGCGATGAACACAGCCTGAGAATGAATTATTAAATAAATACTTGAATTATTGAAGAAATACAGAAGTTACAGGAGATAAAAGTTATGAAAGCTGGAATTCATCCGGATTATGCTGAAACAAAGATTCATTGCGCATGTGGTAATGAAATAGTAACAAGATCTACAGTTAAAGATCTTCACGTTGAGATCTGTTCTAATTGTCACCCGTTCTATACCAAGAAGGAAAAAATTCTTGATACAGCAGGACGAGTTGATAAATTCAAGAAGAAATACAACATTAAGTAAATATAACATTTTTTAAATTGAGATGAGGATGGGGATTAAATCACCCATCCTTTTTTTTACTATTTATCTATAATAATTAAAGTAAAAGAGCAAGGGTTAAATCCCTTGCTCTTTTACTTTATTCCGGGTTTTTTTTGTATTTATGCAGCGTTGGATTTAGAAATGACACCTTTTTTATTTACAAATATAATTCCCGCAATCCCCACAGTTATAAAACAAAGCGCGATGATTTGTGCCTGTGTAATTCCCAGAGATGTAACCGGATTAAGTCGTATAAACTCGATTGTAAATCTTGCAGAACCGTTCATTATAAGATAGATAAAGAATAATATGCCGGTTTTCATTTCAAGCTTTCTAAGCCTCATCAGTATGAGAAAAAATATCAATGAAGCGAAAGATTCAAATAACGGTGTGGGGAATACATTTACTGTTACCGGAACAATTCCGTTCGGGTAAGCCATCCCGATAAATGAGGCTGTTGGTAAGCCGTAGCATCCGTCACCTGAAGCGTGACATCCCAGGCGGCCTATTGCATAACCAAGAGCCATTGTTGGAGATGTAGCATCGAATATTTTAAGTATTCCCTCATTATTTATTTTAATTACAACCATTGCAGAAATAAAGGAAAGTACAAAACCTCCATAAACCGAGAGCCCCGCACCTGAGAAAATCATTGCAGATGGCGCGGATAAAAATTCACTGAAATTTTCGAAGATATGAAATATTTTAGCGCCGATAATTGCTGAAGGTATTACCACTATCAGCAGTTTGTATGCAAGTTCAGGATCTATTTTTTTAAGAGTGAATTCTCTTTCAAGCAGCAGAAATCCTATGTAAAAAGCTGTTCCAAGAAGCAGGCCGTAAGATCCTATTGTTATCAATTTATAATTAAAAAGTATCGGGTACATTTTTTTCTCCATTTAAATAAGCTATCAGTATAACTGTAAATCATAAGTACTCATAAATTCTACCTGTGATTTTTCAGAAGTTACTGCAAATCCGGCAATGGATTAATGTAAATAATTGCCGAAAATTTATAAATATACTGATTGACTGATTTAAGAAATTCAAAATATCTTTGTCAAGTTATAATTTTTTATTAACAGAAGCTTGAATAAATGTCCAGACTATAAGTGAGTTACAGGAATATACTATGAAAGATGAAGAAAAGGTTGCACTTTCAAGAAAAGGTAATGAACATTTCAATAATGGTAATATGGCAGAGGCGATAAAACATTTCGTAAAAGCCGGTTATCGTGATGGAATTACCCGTGTAGCGGATTACTACTATTTTGATAAGAAGCAGCCTCTTATAGCATTGAAATTTTATAAAATGGTAAACAGGAAAGATCGTGTGGATGAAATATTCGCAAGAATGATGTTTGCATTAAACAAAATGCTTCGACCGGGTGCTGACGGGAATACTTCTCCCGAGGTGGAAAAAGTTCCATCCAACGAAGAGATTGAGGTTAAGATCCATCCGAAGCTTAGGATACTTGCTGAAGAAATTTTACGGAACAATAAAGGGGAGAAGTGATATAGATGAAGAAGTTCTATATTTTTTTTGTATTAATGCTGCTGCTGGTTTCAATTGATAATTATTCAGCAGAGATTGATACAACAGATTACTTTAAAAATAAAGTAGTTGAAAAAAGGCTGAAAAATGGTATCGTTCTTCTGATGATGGATAGAGGTTTTTCTCCCACATTGGCGTTTCATATTTCATTCAGAGTAGGTTCAGTTGATGAGAGCTATAACACATCAGGTGCAGCACATATACTTGAACACATGCTTTTTAAAGGAACGGATAAACTCGGCACAAAGGATTACGAAAAAGAGAAACCGATTATTAATCGTATTGAAGCAGTTGGTGAAACAATAGACAGGTTGAAGCTTGAAAACCCCTCCAGCGGAGAGATTAAAAAACTCGAGATTGAATTGAAAAATCTTCAGGCGGAAGAGGCAAAACTGACAGTTGGTTCCCCGTATGACATGCTGTATACTTCAAATGGCGGTGTCATGTTTAATGCATCTACTTCAAAGGATATGACCGGTTATTATATTCAGCTCCCATCTGATAGAGTAGAACTTTGGGCGCAAACTGAATCTGCAAGATTGAAAAAGCCGGTGTTCAGGGAATATTATAGTGAAAGAAATAATGTCTTTGAAGAGAGGTTGATGAGATCTGAATCAAGCGGTGACGGGCTCCTTACCGAGGCATTTTTTGCAGCAGCGTATTCAGCACATCCATATAGACATCCGGTGATCGGATGGGAATCTAATATAAAATACATGTCAATCAACGATATAAAAAAATTCTACAACACTTACTATATCCCTTCGAGAATGACTATTACAATAGTGGGGAAGCAGGATACTGAAGAGACTTACAGAATTATGCAGAAATATTTTGAAGATATTAAGCCGGGGCCGGAACCTGGTGAGGTAAAAATTATTGAACCGGAGCAGAATGGCGAAAAGAGAGTTGATGTCTACTTTAAATCCAGACCATCTTTAATAATCGGATGGAAGAAACCGGCAGCACCTTCGAAATATGATTATGATTTTGATGTAATTGCTTCTGCACTTGGAAGCGGAAAGTCTTCGAGATTGTATATGTCTCTTGTTCTTGATAAAAAACTGGCTTCTACTGTGTATGCCTGGAATGGCGCCCCCGGTTCACGGTATGATAATATGTTTATGATTTACGCCGCGCCGGTTGATGGAGTTAGCCCTGAGGCTCTCGAAAAAGAAATATACTCTGAGATGAGCAGATTCAGAAAAGAGTTTGATTCATCGGAGTTGGAGAGAATCAAAAATCAATCGGAGTCCTCTTTTATTTTTACATTGGACAATAATGATGGTATAGCAGGCCAGCTGAGCTATTATCAGACAGTTTTTAAAGACTGGAGATATATGGCGAATTATCTTGAAATTTTAAATCGAGTGTCTGTCGGGGATATTCAGATTTCATTTGATAAATTTATTAAAGACAACTGTAAAACAGTGGCTGTTCTTCGCGATAACAGGAGTAGTAAATGAAAAAAATATATACATGTCTGGTAATTCTATTTGTAATAATTATAACATCGAAGGATAAGACTATCGCTGAAACTCTGAGAAAAAGTGAAACGGGATTTCTTTCCAGTCTCCCGGAAGTAAAAAAAATAAAAATGAATAATGATGTAAATCTTCTTTATATTAAAGATGATCTTCCGGTAACAACAATCTATGCATCCATATCATATGGTAAAATGAATGAAACAGCCGTTAATGCGGGGACTGCCGATGTGCTGAGTAAAACTCTTACAATGGCCGGTAGTGCCGCTTATCCGGGGAATACAATTAATCAAAAGCTCGAGGCCATTGGCGGAGAGATACATATTTCGACCGGTTGGGAAACAATCGGGATTGAAATAAAAGTCCTGAGTAAGTACAATAATATTGCATTTAATATACTCGGTGATATTCTAAAGAATCCGATTTTTAATGATACTGAAATAAACTCGGCTAAAAAACTTATAATTGAAAAAATAAAAAGAGATCTGGATGAGCCTGATGAAACCGGTGTTTTAAAACTTAGAGAGATCATTTTCGGAGGATCGGGCTACGGAACTGTGCCTACCGAGAAAAGTATAAAGGGGATTGATTCCGGAGCATTGAGATCATTGTGGAAGAGATATGCAACTGGCGGGAACATAACTATTGCAATATCATCATCAGAGAAAGAGAATGTCATCGTCTCGCTTGCGGAGAAAGAACTTTCCGGAATTGGAAAAGGAAATAAAGAATACTATATAGTTGATAAAGAGAAAGTTTTATCTGATTTAAAAGCATCGGTTGGCGTGATATATCTTATACCTCTTGAAATTGAACAGGCAACTATTTACATTGGAACATTTGCTCCGGATGTTAAAGATAACGGGAACTACGCTCTCTATCTTATGAATTATGTACTTGGCGGCGGATCCTTCAATTCAAGATTAATGAATGAGATAAGAGTCAAACGTGGCCTGGCATACTCTGTATACTCTCTGGTGAGAAACAGACGTAATGCCGGTGTATTTATATCATTTGCTCAGACGAAAAATGAATCGGCTGCAGAGGTTCTTTCTCTCATGAATGAAAATATAAAAAAAATGTACAATGAGCCAGTAAGTCAGGATGAGTTGAACTGGGCTAAAGAATCAATAAAAAACAGTTTTGTTTTCAGGTTTAATGAGATCAATGATCTTCTTGGAAATTTTCTTGAAATTGAATATAATGATCTGGAAGCCGATTATTACAAAAAGTATCTTGATAACATTAATAAGGTAACTTCTGATGAAATTGTTGTAGAAAGCAGAAAAATGTTCAGTCAGGGATTGATAACAGTAGTTGTGGGAAGCAGAAAACTCGAAAAAGAGCTTTCATCTCATGGAAAAGTTGTTATATGCGAACAGGGAAAATTTGATGGAAAATGATGAACCCGGTTTGTAAAGTCATCAAAACCGGGATTTTATTACCCCCTTTATAATTCAGGATATCTTTTTCTTTTATTATTAAAATGAGTTATTACCGAAACTGTAATATATGATAAATCACGGAATGATTTATAGCTTACTTTCGGCTGAATAACGTCTTAATGTCATGTTTACCATGGATCTTGAAGGGTAAACATGAGAAAAATACAATTATCAGCAGAGAATAAAGTAAAACGAAGTTCAAGGAAGAACGAATGACAAAAAAAATTGTTGATTTAATGTCTTATAAGATTGAAAAAGAATTAAAAGAAAACGGATTTACTTTAAAAAGAGATGGTGATAAAAAAGTAAAGTTGTTGATTAAATTAAATAATGATGGTACAAATAATTAAAGTTATTAAGTCCCGGGGAGCCTGAAATGAGTACTGAACTCGAAGCGAATAAGCAGAAGGTCAGAGATGAGCTTGAAAAACTGAAGCATGAATATAAAATTGAACTGCCAAAAATTATATCAACAGCAAGAGAATACGGCGATTTGAAAGAGAACGCGGAATATCATGCCGCTCGAGAGAGACAATCTTTTGTTAAGGCTAGAATAGGTCAGTTGATAGATCAGCTGAATCAGCTGAATGATCTGAATCTGACTCATATTCCTGAAGATAAGGTAGGTTATGGATCAACTGTAACAGTGCTTGATGTCGATTCTGATGATGAAGTTGTGTTTACATTTGTTTCTTCAAATGAAGTAAGTCCCTCTGAGGGGAAAATTTCAGTTTCTTCACCAATAGGCGCTGCTATGCAGAATAAGTCTGTTGGAGAGAATGTTGTAGTTGTGATACCTTCAGGGAAAAGAAATTATCTGATAAAAAAAATTGTTACTATACATGGTAATGAACTTGTTTAGGGTGGAAAAGACAGCGGTTTTATATGGAGACGAGGGGGATCGAACCCCTGGCCTCTTGAATGCCATTCAAGCGCTCTCCCAGCTGAGCTACGCCCCCATTTGCATCTATAATTTTTTATAGAAATAATTTGTCAATGAAATTATGTTTAATTTTTAAAGTTGCAGATAACTTTCTCAAATATAGAGAAGAATATGTTTGTTCGCCGCGCCAAGGCGCGGCGGCGATATACTTTCTCAATAAAATGTGAAGTAATTGCAAAAGTTGCAGATAACTTGCATAAATACTCAAAATAGTATATTATTCACCATACTATAGAGAGGTTGGGATATATATTGTGAATAAAATAGTGAGTCGTTACAAAAGTTGCAGATAACTTGTACAAATAATAAGGTTGAATTATGATTTTTACTTATATCCTGGTATTCCTGTTTTTTATAATATTCACTGTTATAATACTTTATATTCTTAGTGTATATGTTATTCCTAAGAAAATTGAAGAAATTCAAAAGATGATAGATGCGGGACAGACCAAGCTTGCAATAAAGAAACTGACTGAAATAATTGAGAAAGACGATCGTAATCCCTATGCACATTTTCTCCTTGCCGAAGCATATCGTGCAGAAGAGAACAATCAGTATGCAATCTTGGAATATCGTCAGGTTTTGAAGTTCGGAAGGTTTGATGAAAAAATAAGAGAATTGTATATACGGAAAATTCTTGCAGGAATATATAGAGATAAAAAAGCCTTTGAAGATGCAAAGAAAGAATTACTGATTCTTACAAAGCTCGATCCGGCAAATTTCGAAAACTTTTATGATCTGGGCGTAATTGCGTACAATACAAGTCAGCTGGATAAAGCCACCAGTTATTTTAAAAAGAGTGCATCCCTAAATCAAAAACACGATCTCTCATTTTACTATTTAGGTCAGATATATTATAAAAACGGAGTTTATGCCGACGCCAAGCAGTATTTCCTTAACACAATTAAACTCGATCCATTGAACTATCAGGCTCATTATTACCTGGGACTTGTTTTAAGGCAGCAGGGTGATTATGAATGGGCTTTGAAGGAGTTCGAAGTTTCAATTAAAAGTGATGAGCTTAAGGTGAAAAGTCTTCTTGCCCGCGGTACCTGTTTTATGGAGAAGTCGCAGTTTCCTAAAGCTGTTATGGAATTTGAACGTGGAGTAAAGTTCGCAAAAAAGGGGAGTGACACAGAACTCAATCTAAGATATTTCCTTGGAGACTGCCAGGAGAAGATGAGAGATGTTCATGCGGCGATTATCAACTGGGAAAAAATTGCCGAGGTAAACCCGAAGTTTCGAGATGTTCAGCAGAAACTGGCTTCATATGCCGAATTCAGACAGGATGATAGAATAAAAGATTTTATGATCGCAGGACTGGCTCAGTTTGAACATATGACCAGAAAGGTTGTAGCCGGTATGAATTACAATATAACCGATATTGAAATAATCAGTGATACCGAAATAGAAATAATGGCGATTGAGACAGAGGGAAAGTGGCGCAACACAAGACAATCCAATAGAATAATAAGAGTTAACAGAACAACGGAAATGTTGACTGATGCATACTTCAGACAGATACATGAAACAATGAGGCCTCGAAACGCAACCAGAATACTTATAATAACAACAGGTGAGATTTCTCCAAAGGCGCTTGAATTTGCCAATACAAGACCTATAGAGATAATGGGTAAGGCCGAACTTGTTGAGTTGTTGAAAAAATTTAAATAACATGAACCATATCAGAACACTCCTGAAATCCGTTCCTTTTCTTCTTCATTTAAACAATGAAGAGGCAGAATTTTTTTTCAAGTCCGGGAGATTAGCCTCTGTTAAAAAAGGCCAGCTTGTTGACATAAAAAAAACTAATTCATTAAATATCGTTATTGATGGTATTTTTGAGATTGAATCAATTGCGAACAGGGATATTGTCTATCTTTCACCCGGGTCGTTCTTCGGATTTTTACCATTCATCGAAAACAGAAAAAAAGGAAATGTAAAGGCTCTGGTTGATTCCAGAATTTTTGTTATTGGTGAAGATGATTTATATAAACTTTTTTTAATGTCCCACAAAGCCCTTAGAGGCTACATTAAGATGATTGAAAGTCTTAATTTCGATATTTCAGACTCAGGGAAAAAGTATTTTGATCAGAAAGGGAAGGTTGTAACAGTTTTCAGTAAAAAAACTGAATCTGGTAAAACTCTGCTTTCATCGCTTCTGGGTTTGTCACTTTCTGCTGAAAAAACAATTATTCTGGATTTATCTTATAGCGGCAGATCGGTGTTTGATTTATTTAAACAGAGAATGACTGTGCCGCTTTCAGAAAAGGATAAAGGGGAGAAGACAGCTGAGTCTCTGCTGAATGACAGAATTGTAAAAGTTAATGAAAATCTTCATCTTCTCAATGTTTCATTTTCAGCCAGAGTTAAGGTTGATCCTGCAATTCTTGGTCCAATATTATTTATTCTATCAAGAGACTACAAATATATAATTGCGGATTTATCCGACAGTGATGCAGATTTAAGAAATAAAGTGTTTGAACAAACCGATTTTGTTTTTGCACTTACAGGCTCAAAAAAGGAGATGGAGGATGTTCAGCCTTTATTCGATGAGCAGCTAAGAGAGGGGCAGAGAGTTTTTTATGTAAGGAATAATTATTATTCAACAGATAAAGGCCCGTTTTACGGCGGACTCATGCTGAACAAGTGTGACAACTTTCATGATGGCGGAGAAGTTACGCTTCTTGAGAATTTCATCTCTGAAGGAAATCTTGATGTTTATAAAAATGCAGTAACTTCAAAAAACAGGGCGCTTGTTGTTCAGTCTGCTCAACATGAATCTATACTGTTAAGTTCTATATTTCTTGAATTGAATAAGGCAGAAAAAAAATTCGATTATATTTATTCTTCATCATACAGCTATTTTTTATCCTGCCTCTTCCTACTTTTTGATGATAATAATTTACTCAAAGAAAATCTGAAGAAATTTTTCTCACCTGAGCAATTTAATAAAAATTTTGAAATCACTTTTCCAGATAATTACATTTTTAAATCAGGTAAAATACTTAAATATGCTGCGGAGTTGGCTGGAAGCAAAAGAGTTGAGATGTTTAACTCTTTGCCGTTATCATATGTAAATTCCGGAGGAGAGCAGCGGATTTTCAGTACAGGATCGTTGAGCCGCCTCATGGCTGCAAGTCTGGTGTCAGAGCCTCTATTTGAACCTGTTGATATTGCGGGTAATGCATGCTCAGCAGGATTCCCCGGTAATTATGTGCTTCCTTCACACCTTCTTAGAACAGAAGCTGAAGAAATATTTAATATCACTATAAGCAATAAGGAAAAACTGGAATTCAGAGACGATAAATACAGCAGATTCTTTGTTAATTATCTCGAATCATCAGAAGAGTTTAAATTACCTCAGGCTGAATACATGGAGCAGAGTAAAAAATTAGTACTTGAACTATCGGAAGACGAGTTTAAGTTTGACAAAATTTCCGAAGGGACTATGAAATTGTCTCAGATGCTTATAGTAAGAATCATTTAAAGAGAGGGATAGTTTGAGATCTGCAAAAACAAATGCTTTCCAGATGGCGGTTTTGATATCAGGTATTATTTATATTCTTATCGGTATTGCTTTCATAATTTCACCAATTACAATTTTTAAGTTATTTACTGATAATGTTTCCGAAGACTGGTTTAATCTTGTCAGGGATCATGAACTGGTTGCTCCTTTGTATTTTACAGTAAGGGCTTTTGGCGTTCTTTTATTTTCTTCGGGATTACTGATGATTATGCCTCTTTATGATCCTTTAAAGTATCGCGGGATAGCCTACCTTAACGGAGTTTTGTTCCCTTTCGTCTCGGCATTTATTCTTTTGAAAAACGGACTCTTCATAGGCGCAAAGGGTGAGGATTCCATGAAAGGTGATTATATGCATGTTCCAATTGTTATATTCGGAATAATACTAAGTGTCATATTTTTCATTGTTCTGATTACACTTTTAATAACAAGGAAAGATGCAAAAGAGGGTAAAGAATAATTTTTTTAATTGATTAATAAGAACTTTATATATATACTGTATGAAGTAACTACTGATAAACTGTCGGAAAACATAGCATCTATGTCAAGGCACTGAAGTTAATGTAATTATTAATAGTTTATGAATAGTTATTGAATAATAATAATGAACTGGAGTAGAAAATGGATCTGAATTTAAAAAAGACCGGAAATGATATTACAATTTACTTAGAAGGGCGTTTGGATGTACATCTCTCTGCTGATATTGAAAAAGAGATTAATAAGCTCATTAATGCTGAACCGGCTTGTAACTTTGTTCTTAATTTAAAAGATGTGGAGTACATGAGCAGCTCCGGGCTTAGAATTTTTGTTTCAACAATGAGAATTCTTAAAGAGAGTAAAAGAAAACTTGTGCTCTGCAACATGAATAATGCTGTTAAAAAAATATTTGAAGTTGTTGAGTTAACAGATATGTTCGATATTTTCAATTCTGAGAATGAGGCTCTTGATTTCCTGAAAAAAGCATAATCTGCGGTATATATTGAAGATT
>CAYVCQ010000034.1:0-25101 GCA_964450405.1 uncultured Leptospirales bacterium
CCATATTATAAAAAACCCGAAGGGATTCTCCCTTCGGGTTTTTTCATGCCTAAAAAAAGTGAATTAACAGGTTTTTAAATAAAATACTCTATTGTAATTGTTCTCAACAAAAAATTCAAGGTTTTGATTTTGTAAATAATTTATAAAATTTTGATGTTTTCAATATTTAAAAAAAATAATGATCTTGACTTATTTTTTTTTTGGTTGTTGTTTTAAGAATCTTTCGAGAAGTTTTTTTGATAAATATGATTTTTGACTTCAGTCCCATTTTCGGGAATTTATTTATAGTCAAAGTCTTATAAATCCAACTTAAACAGGGATGTTGTTTATACTCGTGCAGTAAATTGTTAATCTGATAATAATATGGATGTTGTTTTAATTTCAAATAAGCTTATTCAAAAATTAAAAAAGGAGTATATAAATGTACAAAAGTAAACCAGCTGCATTATTTTTAATCGCTCTCTTAATTTCAGGATGTTCAAGCTCAATGAAAATCTCAAGTATACCAGATGGAGCTAAAGTTTACATAGATCAGGAATATAAGGGAGTAACACCCTATGTCCATTCTGACAGTAAACCTTTTTGGGCGGAACTAAAAGTTAAAATCAAAAAAGACAATTATCAGGATTTTGATGTACTGATAAGAAAAAGCGACGGAGATTTTAATTACGGTGCCGGTTGTGGAGGGCTCATTTGCTTGCCTGTTTTCGGACTACCATTTAGTTTATGGATTTTCAAATACCCGACCGAAGTAAAATATGAACTTGTTCCAGGTAGTGCAAAAAAATAATTTATAAATGATTCTCTATGGATTACCAGGATATAGGTGCTGTAAAAAATTATTATGGCATCTATATCCTACTCTGATTATTCTTGTTAGGGATAAAAAAATTATCTCAATCAGATGACCTTACAATGCGGAATCCGGCTCCATTCCCCTTGTAATCTGCACTGTTCTGGCCGCGGTAGGCGGAACGCAGATTGTGTGCATAATAACTCCATGACCCGCCTCGAACAACACGTCCGTTACCGCTGACTGCACCCTTTGGATCACTGGTGTTTCCGCTATAGTTCCCATACCAATCATAACACCATTCATTAACATTTCCATGCATATCGTACAATCCAAAAGAATTCGCTTTGAAGCTTCCTACTTCTGTAGTTGAACCTCTGTAAATATTTTTCTCTGCATCATAAGGATAATTTCCGTCAAAATTTGCCATAGTACTGTCGAGCTTATCACCAAAATGAAATACTGTTGCAGACCCACCCCTGCAGGCAAATTCCCATTCAGCTTCAGTTGGAAGACGAAAACCGTTTCCCCCAAGAATTGTAACTGTATACTTTAATTCATCTGTGGAATTATTGTTATGCGGATCTTTTTTATTCTTATCTATATAATAATATGGATTTAATCCAAGTTTTTTACTTAGATTATTGCAAAACTCGACGGCTTCATACCAGCTAACAGTTTCAACTGGATACGAATCTTTAAATAGGCCATTAAAATTACTCGGATTTTTTTTCATTACATCGGCATATTCTTTCTGCTTTATTTCGTATTTAGCCATCCAGAAAGGTGAAACTGTTACTTTGTGTTCTGTTTCATTGTTTATTCTTTCCTTCTCATCTTTCGGCGAACCCATTGAAAACATGCCGCCATTTATAAAAACAAATTCGATATCTCCAAACTTTTGTACTTCACCAGTCTTAACTGTGATTTCATTTTTGTTATCGGTTTCTTTGTTGTATCTGTATACTGGCATACCCTTAGTTAACTCTGCTAGTTTGCCATTACCTTTGATTTTACATTTTGATACTGTCTGCATTGGAAATGTAACATCAAGAATAATCTTTCCACTTTCTGTTTCAATCTGGAGTAAATCCCCCATATTCAAATTTATTCCGGAATGTACATTTACTATTATTTCTTTGTTTGCCGGGTTTATGCTGAAGATTTCGCCTATTTGATTTTTTTGACCTATTGTAATGCCTGTAAAGAGGTATACAATCCCAATAAACAATAGTATTCTTTTCATAATTAGTTTCTCCAGATTTTAAAAAAACATTAGCAAGAGTAGTATAGTGAGAGACTAAAAAGATATTTTTGTCAAGGATGAAAGCATTAATAGATTTTTCAGCTTTTTACTTTTTATAAAAGTATCATTATAGTAAATCAAATTCAGAGTATAGTTGTTATATATTTTTATTGATTATTTCATAACCTCTCTGAATTAGATTCAATACAAACAAAAATCATTTTAATTAATCCCGACAAATGATGAATTTTTAGTTACGAACAAAGGTATACGCATTGACAGTAAATTTCAGGGAGTTGAGAGTGAAAGTTATCAGGTTTTTTTCGATAGTTGTTTGTTTGAGTAAATGATTACTTTTAAAAATTTTGATTAGTAAAAAACTTATCATTTAATGGATAAAACTTTGAATAAAAAAATCTCTTTATTTATATCAAGCATATTTCTTATGTTTTACATACAGGTGATCGCAGATGAGTTATATTTTTATGGCGGCAACGCGGAGCATTGTACACTTAGAAAAGTTACAGATAAAATAATAGAATATTCCACAGAAGAGGGCATTAAAATTGCTGACCGTAAAGAAGCTTATAAGATAGTTTATGAGAACGGCAAAACATTTTATTTTGATGATGAAAATCAAATTGAAAGTGATAAGATTTATAAGCAAAGCATACCTGTTCAAAAGAAAAAAACAGATAATATAAAATCTGATCCAGATAATAATAATGATTATTTTTCTATTACAATATTTCCTTTTACTACTGTGTTTGGAACTATTGGTGGTACACTTTACAATCGAGAAAGTGTAATGTTTGTATTTTCAGCTGAAGCAGAGCTTAACTTATTCTGGAATTTATCTTTGGCATTTGACTGCAGGGCTGCAGGAATAACATCAAGCTATGAGCTTGATGAAGGTGAGAAAGATACAGAAACTTATTCTATATATGGTCCCGGTCTTCGGTATTACACTGAGGGAAACGGCATGAGAGACTTTTTTCTTGGCTTATATGTTGAGAAATATACACATACTGATGAAGAAATAAGAAAAGAATACACTCGTACAACAATGAAAAAAAGGGGTCCTGTGGTGAGCCTATGGATGGGCTACAGATTTATTGACAGCGGAAACCTATTTGTAGAAATCTCTACAGGGATTTCGTATTATTATCTACATAAAAAAACAAATGATTATGACATGACACCTTATCCTATTAAGAATGAATCTGTTGAGAAAGGCTTAATGTATTCCGGTATCGGGTTTGGTGTTGGACTTCTTTTTTAAAATTAATCGGTATTCTACACAATTCAAATGGGTGAATTTTTACTATTCCATATCCCAGAAAAAATCTTTATTTGTCAGCTCTTCTTTTTTTTCTTTAGTAACGGTTTCAATTTCAGATTTATTGCTGATTGATTCTGTTGAATAAATCAGATCCACCTGATCGACTAGATCGGATGTTTCCTGTTCCCAGTAATCAGCTGTTCCGAAATGTGGAAAAATATGAGGAAATGCGGGATCCTCCCATCGCCGGGCAATCCATGCGGCGTAGTTGATGTATCTAAGACCACGTAAAGGTTCAATTAATTTTAACCATGATGTTTCAAATTTGCGGAACTCTCTGTAACCTTCAACGAAAAGGTTAAGCTCTCTCTTTGAATCTTTGTCTCTTGAACTGATAAGCATCCACATATCCTGTACAGCCGGTCCTGTGATAAAATCATCAAAATCGAGAAAGAAAAAAACATTTTCCCTTTTCAATAAATTTCCAAGATGACAGTCTCCGTGTATTCTATGGAAAGGAACATTAATAACAAGCGAATCATAAACTTTTACAATTTCATTAACTGCATCTGAATATCTCTTTATACAATTTGATGGGAGAAAATTATTATCTGTAAGATACTTCAGTGAGCTTATACCGTAAGTTTCTCCTGTAAGTTTCAACCTGTGTTTACATTGCTTTGCGGAACCGTTATTATGGATACGTGCAAGGAGTCTCCCTATATTCATCATGTCGTCGTCAGAAAGCTCTTGAGGTATACGTCCACCTGTTCTGGGCCAGATTGCGAAAAATATGCCGTCAGCGTTATGAATCGTATTACCGTCTGAAAATTTTAACGGAGCACAGACTGTTATTTCATCATCCTCAAGATCAAAAAGGAACTGATGCTCCTCCTGAATCTGTTCAAGGGACCACCTGCCTGGTCTATAAAATTTTACAATAATATGACTATCATCTTCAAGCTTGAGGTCATAAACCCGGTTTTCATAACTGTTTAAAACCATATAGTGGCCGGTTACGGAAAACCCGCTGCTTTCCACTGCTTCAATGACTCTGTCGGGAGTAAGGTTGTAAAATGAATTACTCATGTATTTCCTTTGATGCTTTTCTTTAGATTCTAATACTTCCTCATTTTATGCTGAAAATGTAAATACATTTAAAAATAAATTTTTTGAATATCTGCAATAAAAGCTAGCGGGAATAAAATTAAAAGTATAAAAAATAATTAACATTTTATATAGTTTCAGAATTTAAAGAACCTCCAGTATCACTCCGGTCGTCAGTATTAAGAACTAATTTATTGTTAAATGTTATTGTTTAAAGAGATATGCAAAAAAGCATAAAAAACTTGACTTTTTTTATGCTTTACATCAAGTTAAAGTTAACTTTAACTATAGGTTAATAAATAATAATGAAAACAAATACCTACACTATTTCAGAACTGGCTTCGGAATTCGATATTAGTCCTTCCAGCATAAGATTTTATGAAGATAAGGGGCTACTCTCTCCCGAAAGAACCTCCGGAAACCAGCGAATCTACACTCAGAGAGAAAGAGTAAGACTTAAGCTTATTCTCAGAGGAAAAAGATTCGGTGCCTCTCTTGAAGAAATTGCTGAGATGATTGGTGTGGCGGATGTTGATATTAATGAAAAAAAACAGATTGATAAAAGTCTTTTCTATCTGGAGAAAAAAATTACTGAACTGGAAAACCATAAAAAAGATATAAGACTATTGGAGAAAGATCTTATTGAATTAAAGAAAAAATTACTAAGCAGACTGAATCAGCTGAAAGATTAAAACACCAGAACGGGAGGTTTACTATGTTTGATTTTATGATGAGTGATGATCAGATTAAATTAAGAGATGAGGCAAGAGAGTTCACTAAATGGGTTCCGAGAGATCTGATTCTTGCAATGGATGCAGAGGAAATACAGTTTCCTCACGAGTATCTGAAAGAGTGCGGGAAGAGAAATCTTCTTGGAATCAGACTCCCGAAAAAGTACGGCGGACGCGGATTGGGCTGGGTTGAAGATGCAATAGTTGCGGAGGAGATAGGTGTTGCAAGTTACTCGCTTGCATGTCTCTGGGGTGTTGGTGCAGATATTGTCTGTGAAGCTGTTGTAAAATACGGCAGTGATGAACTCTGCAAGGAGATTGTTGTACCGCTGTTAAAGGGTGATATTTATGCTGCAGAGTGTCTGACTGAACCTCGAGGGGGATCTGATTTTTTTGGTGCAACAACAACAGCAAGAAAAGACGGGAATGACTGGATTATTTCGGGACAGAAAAGATTTATTGTCGGCGCAGAAGGAGCAGACTGGTTTATGTTGTATGCAGTTACAGATCCCGGTGCACCAGCTCACAAAAGGATGACATGCTTTATGGTCCCAAGATCTGAAGGTGTTGAAACGAAATATATATATGGATTGATGGGAGTAAGGGGCGGCGGAGCGGGACGACTTATTTTAAATGACGTTAGGGTTCCTGAGAGATACGCCCTTAACGGAGTGAATAAGGGTTTTGAAGTTTTTATGACAAATATGATTCCTGAAAGACTCGGTACTGCAGCGATGACTATCGGATCGGTAAGGCCGGCTCTTGAAATTGCAACGAAATATACATCAAAACGAAAAGCCTTTGGTACAGAGATAATGAATTTTCAGGCCGTGGGATTTAAGGTTGCTGATTGTGCAATGAAGATGGATGCAATGAGATCAATGGCGTATACAACTGCACTTGCAATAGATTCGGGAAAAACTGATGCAGGACGAAACAGAAGAATGGTATCGCAGACTAAGAAATTTATTACCGAGGGTGCCTGGGAGGTTGTCAATAACTGCATGCAGGTAATGGGTGGTATAGGTTATACTAATGTGTTTCCAATAGAACGGATACTTCGGGATATAAGACTTTCTATGATATGGGTCGGGTCAAATGAAATTATGCAGCATATAATTCAGACTGAATGGTATAAAGAATCGCTCAATAGAAAGGAAGATGTTAGAGATGTTGAGGCAGATGCAATTGCAGCGTTTGAAGATGATGAAAAAATATATGAGTAATGATATTATTTTATGGATTCAAACATTTTAAATATAAGATAAAAATTCCGTCATTCCGGATTTGCAGCTTCAGTTAATGCAAATACCGGAATCTCAATTTAGAATCAGTTGTTTGAGATTCCGGCACTATGGAATGATTTATCCGGAATGACAGGAATAATTATTGAGTATCAGTTCATTAGCGTTTTATTCTAAAATAATTTTTTAATTTTACCCTTTGCTTTATCTTTGCCTTTATCGGTCTGTTGTGCAGCTTTTTCTTTAGCTTTATCTTTTGCCACATCTTTGGCTGCATCTGCTACATTTCCCGCTGAATTTTTCAGGGCATCTTTCACCATGTCTGATAATGAACCAAGTTTCGGCTGAATAAGTTTTACATCCGGTTTGGATGCAGATCCTTTAATAGCATACTTAAGAAATATCTCGCCATTTTCATTAAGCATCGGTTTCACAGCAGCATCTGCAATTACTTCAGGTTTCACAAAGTTCTTTGCCTTACCTGTAATAAGTTTATCTGCCATCTTAGAAGTTTGTGCTTTAACTTTTTCTGTATTCTTTTTTGCCAGAGTCATATCTGAGTTCAGGTTAAGATTCATTGAAGCTACGTTGACAGTTCCGCCAAAGGTAAGCGCATAATCTTCGTTTGCAAATTTTCCCTCAGAGAGAGTAACTATGTTTTCTTTATAGTGAATTTTAACAAATCCGTTTTTCCAATCGAGTTCTTTTTTTAGAAAATCGAATTTTCCGGAATACTTGGCTATCTGTTCAACATTAATCATCTCATTAAAAACCTGCAGGCCTGTTACTTTTCCATATGGAGAGCCGGCTTTCAGAAATATTTCAGGATTGAGTATTCTTGTTTTTTTATCAAAGGGAACGATGTTTCCCGTTGCATCAAGTCCTATATCGAAGGATTGAACGCTGCCGGATTCAGGACGGCTTAATGTTTTAATTCCGGCGAAAATTTTCAGCGATATTGTATCATTTTTATCTAGATTTTTTGGATCAATCTTAATATCGTAAACCTTTGCTGTTACTTTATAAATGCTCAATTTCTGTCCCGATGTGAGATCAGAGAAAGTGATATTACCATCCTCCATTCCAATTGAACCGACATTTATAGCAACAGGAATGTCATCAGCTTTAACCGGCTTGGGTTCTTCTTTAGGTTTTGCAGACTCTTCACGGAGTTTCTTTTCAAGCGCTGCTTTTTCTTCAGGAGTCATTGGTTTAGATACCATCAAATCTGAAAAATTAAATGCACCGCTTTTATATCTGACAATGTTTATTTGAGGACCGTAGAGCATCAGTTCATTAAGTACAAATTTGCCGCTCAGTAGTGGCGGAATGGAAATTTTAAAATTAAACGATTTCATTGATGTGAATATATCTCCATCTGATACAGGTTTACCTTTTAAAGATGCAATTTCTTTTTCAGGTTTAAAATTTGATATTCGTACATCCTTAACTGAAAATCCTGATATTGCGGAAAATAGTCCGCCGCTTACATCACCGATTCTAACCTGACGATGAAGCTGCTTCTCCATTTGTGTTTCGATGAAAGGTTTGTCGATAATAATCATCGCTGCAATACCTGCACCTATAATTATTAGAAAAACTCCGCCAAAAAAAATAGCGATCCATTTAAAGATTCTTTTTAAAATTCCCTTCTTTTCACTTTTTCCAGACATTTTTAAACCTCTCTTTTAATTGTTTAAACTTAACTTGGATATAAAACTGTAACTACCCAAAAACAGTATAAATCTATTGTTTCACCAGCGCCCAAGAAGCTGATGAAAGAAATCTTATCACTGATTTATGAGTATGTAAATAAAATGAAACTATTAAGGTATTGGGTGTAAGAGCTTAATAGTTCTGAAAAATTTATTCATACATAATCAATATAGAAAAATAATCTCTTTGTCAACATGTTTGAGTAACTACATATAAATAGGTTTAATTTTTTTCGACGTTAATGATTTGGAGAGCTCTATTAAAACCGGCTTTTAAGTATAGACGGCAATATTTCTAAAGTGTAAATGTTTTCTTAAATGAAGAAAAAACCTATAAATATCTTCTTATTTACTTCTCTTTAGAATAACAGTAAGTTTGTCTGCTGAATCAGCCAGGTTTTCAGAAGAACTGCTGATCTCTTCGGCTCCGGAAGCAAGATCCTGTGTAGATTCATTAATAATAGATATTGATTTTGTTATTTCATCAAGAGCAAACTTTAATTCCTCCATTGATGTTTTTATTTCGCTTGAACCATCAAGGACTACTGTGGCACTTTGCTGAAGCTTTGTGTTCAAAGACAAGTCGTCTTCAGATATTTTATTAACTTCCACGACTAACTCACCGAATTGCGATGCGATTTTAAGTACTTCTTCTGATGAGATATTAACATTCTTTAGGGCTTCACTTGTTATTTTCATTTCCTTATCTGTTATCTGTACAAGAGTTGTTATATCTTTTGCATTATTCTGTGTTTTTTCTGCAAGTTTTCCTACTTCATCTGCTACTACGGCAAATCCCTTACCATGTTCACCGGCGCGGGCTGCTTCGATTGAAGCATTCAATGAAAGGAGATTGATCTGATCGGAAACGTCATTTATCATGGAAGTTGCATCTGTAACTTTACTGCTGCTTAGAATTACATTATCCAGGGCTTTCTGACATTTGATAATTTCCTCTATTGCATTATTTATTCTGCTGTCGAGACTTGTTTTTAAATCAAGAGCAAGATTCATTTTAGATCTTCCAGCAGATACGAAACCGAACATTACTTTCAGATCATCAATGAGCAGCGTTATCTTTTCATTCTGTGCCACTGTCATAGTTGCGGATGATTCTGAAGAAGCGGAAATCTGTTCAAGAGTTGATGTAATTTCTTCTATACTCGCAGCCTGGGCCTGAGCATTATCAGAAAACGATGAAGAGTGATAAGAAAGTGATGTAGCCGTTTCAGCCACAGTGTCTGCAACGGTGGTACAGGTTTTAACTATATTATTTATTTCTTCTAAAAAAGTTTCCAGCTTCTTATTTTGACTTTCAACTTCATCAATAGTTGCTCTGACAATTTTAAAAATAAGAAGACAGAGTGTAGATATAAAAATGGATACAATTGATACCTGGGAAATTGTAACGCCAATGTATCGTCCATCAATTAATCCCGGGGAGGTTTTTGCTATTAATACGGTAATTGAAATAATAAGAAAAGTAGTTATACCGATTGTCATTCTATTGCCGTAGAGAGCAGCCATTACAATAAAAATCATGAAATAAAGAAAATAAATATACTTTCCAACCATTGTATTAACAAGATGGGCTTGCAAAGAAGTAAGGATTAGTGGAGTTAGAATTCCAAAATAAACTGCAATGTTATATGCACCTGCGCGGAGAATCAAAAGACATACAATGAAACCTAAAGCAATAAATGACATGCTGATATTATATGCGCGGGTAGCTGAAAGAGGTGAAAACAAATTAGTACTTGTGACTGAAAATATAATAAGAAACAAAAATATCATCTGCATCCACATAAAGACAGATGTTCTCTGTTTTTTCATGAATGATTCATTTTCATATTTCCTGAGAAAAAAAGATTTCAAAAAAGAATTTAATTTATTCATAAATATACCATAAGTACTGTATTTAATAAGAATTAAATAAATATAAGGTAAAACGTATAAAAGTCATAGAATAATTTCAGTTGAGCAAATTTAATTAAAAAAAGTGTTTGATTATTAGAAATAAATATCAAACTTATAAAATTTCTAAACAGGAGAAAGGCAATATCATACTTTTATTTGAATTGATAAATTGCTAAAAAATAATTATGGCGAAAGGATACGAAGTAAACAAAAAACGTCAGGAAGAGCTGAATATATTGGGGAGAGAACTTGCCAGAAGATCCGGTTCAAAGTGTGAGCTCTGTCTCTCTGCCGGTGTAAGGCTCAATGTGTTTGAGATTCCTCCGGTGACTGGAGATCCCGATTCAGAAAGATGTGTTTTTATATGTGATACATGTATATCAGGAATTTCTGAACCATTGAAATTGAATGATCACTGGCGATGTCTGAACGAGAGTATATGGAGTGAAATCAAACCAGTAAAAATTCTTTCAGCGGTGATTCTAGGAAAAATTGCAGATAAAAAATCGTGGGCAGGAGATATACTGGAAGAGGTTTATATAGATGATGAGGATCAGTGCTGGATAGATGGTTCAGGACTGTAATAGTTCTTCGGGGTGGGGATGTTCAATGGGAAAAACTATTGTGAAGATGGTCCCTTCACCGGAGCTGTTTATTGATACATCGGCATTGTGTTCTTTTATTATTCTATGACTTAGCGATAGTCCTATACCTGTTCCCTTTCCTTTCTGTTTTGTCGTAAAAAAAGGTGTCCATATTTTAGGAATAATATCTTCGGGTATGCCGCTTCCATTATCTTCAATAATTAGTTTTACTATATCATCATGAAACGTTGTTGTTATTTTTATTACACCATTAAAATCATTTACAGATTCAATCTTTGAAGATATTGCATCTTTAGCATTTAAAATAAGATTAATAAACAACTGCTCAAGCGAGAGGTTATCTCCATAAATTCTCGGAACAGAATCATCAAGAACAAAAATAAGATCAATACCGCTATTTTTAATCTGATTATTTATAAGTTCAATTGCGTTTAATATGCACGCATTTAAATCCGCCTGCTGAAAAGAAAAGCCCCGCTTTCTGGAGAAGGTTCTTATATGATCAATTATTGAGGATGATCTATCTACAAGTGAAGAAATTTTTACAAGATCTGATACAGCCTGCATATGATCAAAATCATTGTAGTTAATATCATCAATCATATTCTGTGAGATACATTTTATTCCTGTAAGAGGCTGAGCCAATTCATGCGCGATACCTGTTGTCACTTCGGCCAGGCTTGCGTGTCTTGCAATCTGAAGCAGTTCAATATCTTTCTGAGAAATGATTTTTTTTAATGTGTCATTACTCTGTTTAAGTCTTGTGATAACCTGATTTAGTCTTTTGTTAAGAGTATTAATGCTCATAAGTCTTAAATTTATGAAATGAAGACGGCGTGAATATTCGTAGAATATAAATAAAGATGTAATTATACATATTAAAACCAATGAAATTATAAGGAGGTCACTTCGCTGGAATTGAACATGATAATAGAGAAGCAACAAAGAAGGGATGAGCATAAAAATAATAATCTGTAATTTGTTGATAATTGGACTTTTAATTGAAACAAAAAGAAAAATATAAAGCGCAACATACATCAGCATAATTAGTGAGTAATTACGGTATATCAAAAACAGAATGAAAAAAGGAACTGAAATGATTAAGCTTCTGAAGAGATGTATTCTTTTAACTAATGGAAAATTATCAGTCACAAGAAGTATAAAAGTAAAAGGATATGCCGTTAGTCCGGCATAAGTAAGATAAAGCATGCCGGTTGAATAAGTTCCCCTGTTAATGAGCATCACTGATGTTGTGATAAGCAGTGAGGGGACCAGATTGAGAAGCAGCAGCTTAGCCTTTTTATTTCCTATAAAAACAATAAGCTGAATTGAAATAAATATAAGAAGAATGAAAAGTATTTCTATAAATGAATTTGTCATTTAATTCACCATTATCTGATTCTGAGAATGTAAAATAAAAAACTCAAAAAAAGAAATGTACTTAGTGATTATAAATTTTTTTATCAATGGCATACTCAGATAACTTTTAAAAGAATCTCATTCATTTTTAGACGTTCTCCAATGACCTCTTCATCGGGATACCCGAAAGATAAGAGAGCCATGAATTCATTAGAAGGACTGATTCCTAATAACTCCACAACTTTATCCTTATTTTTTAAAATCTCTCCAAGCCATACAGATCCGATCCCCAGATGATGGGCATAAATAAGCATGTTTTGAATGCAGGCACCAATACTCATAATATCTTTTTCACGATGATATCCCGCAGGACTGTTGTAGAAAATTGCTACACAGAAATCTGACCCGGAGATTATGCTGGAATAGTTAGTCATCAGGGAAAGTTTATCTTTAAAAATTTTATCTTTTATTACAACAAATCTCCATGGCTGATTATTCATACCGGAAGGTGCCCATCTGCCTGCCTCAAGAATTTCATTTATGAGAAGGTCTGAAACAGATTCTGTATTGAATTTCCTGATAGATCTTCTGGAGCGAATAATATCAAGCAGTTTAATTCTTTCATCATTTATCATATAACGTCCTTTTAGTAATAACGAGTGAATTTTGAACATATAACTTAAGTTTAAAAACCGGAACTGTCTGTTTCAAAGTCTTGAGGAGACATAATGAATTAATTCTTTATTTTATATTATTTAAACAGTAACAATATTATAGCTATTGCTGAGGTGTTGCGGCAATAAAATTCTTTAATTTTTGCTGTTTTTTATTAACAGCTGTTATGTGGCTGGTTATTATTTTTTTAAAATCCAGATCACCGGTAATGATTCTATATCTTTCCGTTTCAATATTACTCAGTTTAGTGGTAATTTTAATTCTGCTGGATTCATTCGCGAGTTTCTTTGCTTCGTCCCAATATGGAATAGCCTCCTGATAAAATTTTTTAGCTATATCAAGACTGTCGTTTATATCTTTCGCAAAAGTTTCATCGTAGAATTTAATATTTTTTTTATCGTACCGTGCTCCGATTTTCAGATAATTTCTCATGATCATTAAATTGATATGCATAAACATAAGTTTTCTGTATTTAAGATACTCATCTTCTGAATCAACAGATACAAGCGCCTCTGACGGATGGCGGAACTTACTGTTAAGACCTGCTTTTAACATATCTATATTATTTCTTAAAGAGTTTTCGTTGTAATAGAGTTTCATCCCGAAGAGAAGATAATAATCCTCAAGATGGTGAGGTACAGTATTGTAATGCATTCTAACTTTTGGGACATAATCTGAAAATGGAACGAACTCATCCTTCTCGCTGAAATACTGATACTGATAGTCCTCTCCGTTAAGTGCCGCAGAAAGGAAAATAATGATCATAATCGATGAAAGGTATTTGATAATGTTTAATTTCATAATTTGTATGAATTGTTCCGGTATTTATTTAATATTATTCATATAATCATGTTATATATCGGAAGGGACAGCTTGTTATATGATATAATTATATGAATCAATGGCATGTTTTATAAGATGTATTATAGATTTCAGGAATGAATTAATCCAGACTGTCATCTCCGCGAAAGCGAAGATTCATTTTCAGATTAACATAAGTATGATATAAACTATGGATTCCCGCCTGCACGGGAATAACAAAAAGCATAAGATAAAAGATAGAAATAATTCAGTCGTTAACTGCTATAATCAATCTCTATGCTGTTTTAAGATGGTTTTTTTCACGATGGGAATATATTTAAAATGTAAACGATCATATCATTTTTGTTAATTATTACAAAGAAATATTGAATTAATCCTTATCAGCTGTATATTATTTTCAGATGTGGATAAATAGCTCTGTATGGGGGTAGAGATGAGTGCTAAAAAACTAAAATTTCTAGTCGCTGTAGGGTTCAGCGAAAAACCGGAAGATGTCCTTGAAAAAGCTGTTGAAGTAGCAAGAAAGTACAAAGCGAAGGTTTATACAATTCATGTAATTACTGAGATGCCTAAACTTACTTTTTACTATGATGCGTACAGGTTGTGGGATGATTTCCGTGAAAGTGCTGTAATTGAAGCGATGGAATTGATGAAGAAATACATCGGGAAGATGGCAGAGGATTACAGGGATATAGAACCGATAATAGAAGTTGGTGACCCTGGAACAAAGATTGTCGAAAAAGCCGAGGAGCTCGATGTCGATCTGATTATTATGGGGCATCACGTTCGATCCGGATTAACACATATTCTGCATCAGAACAGTTGTGAACGCGTTGTAAGATATTCAAAAAAACCTGTGCTGATGTTCAATGTAGCAGAGGAAGAATAAGTTAAAGATATTCTTTTCCTTTAAGTCCCGGATCATGTGAAAATATCTGCAGATCTCCAATGTTCTGAAGTTCGTTTAAAGTATAATCCTTTAAAATTTTCGGAGAAGCTGCTTTCTTCTTCTTATACCAGGAGTCTATGACAGGGAGTAGTTCGTTTCGCCAGAAGAACTTTTCCCCGCCGCCGGATCTGTAAACATCCCAGTATGCATCAGGAACAAGTGTCCACAGCCATTCGTATGTAAAAGGGGAATCCCCCAGAAGCAGAATACTTTGATTCTCTCCTTGTATTTTTACACATTGATGTCCCATCGTATGTCCACCAGAGCGTATCACCTCGATACCTGGAAGAATTTCACTGTTTCCATCGAGCAGAATAAAGCTGTCGAGCCTGTCAATCCAGTGTGCAGGACAGAAAGATGTTTCCTCATACTCTCTGAGGTTATAGAGTCCGTCGATTTCTCCACACTGAAGATAAATTTCCGCATTTGGAAAATGTTTTATACCTGCCGCATGATCCCAGTGAAGATGAGTCTGAATTATTTTTTTTACATTAAGCGGATCGAAACCGGCCTGTTTTATCAGGTAAGGTATCTCCTGATACGGTTCTCTCACCCCATATGAATCGGGGGCGGGGATATGGTTTAAATCAAACCCCGTGTCTACAACAACTGCTTCACCGTTTTCATCAACAAGTAGAAAAATATATGAGGGGATATCTTTAACTCTGGGAAATTTGAGTTCGCCATTGCCGTTAAATGCAACTGTAAAGTGTCCGGTAAGGAGCGGGTAGACTTTGTATCTCATATGGCAGATCCTGAATTTTTTTATACTATAGAATTATCAGTTTGAGAGTCAAACTCTTTTATTGCTGGACAATCCAAATCAAATAATTATAATTCGATAAACTACTGGAGGTTCGATGCCTGGTATATATACTCATAATTATATTTTCCGCAAGAGCGTGGAAGGTATTTTAAAGAACAAAAACAGATCTTATCTCAACAGATCTATGGAAACACTTTTTGCAACTCCTGAACATTTTAAGGCGGGTCTTTTTGGAGCGATAGGCCCGAATATATTTGATTACATGTACATCAGACAGAAGGGAAATTCATATGGTCATGAGATCACTTTTGCTCTGCATGATAAAAGCTGTTCATCATATCTCCATCATATGATTGATATAGTGCAAAATAATAAAGATATCAGAAACGAGTGGTCTTCAGTGCAGATGGGGTATCTGCTTGGCTATATTTCACATATAATATCGGATTCAATTATACACCCGTATATATTTTATAGTTCAGGTTTTCCTGAAGTTATGGGAAGAGATGAGATTATATATAACCGCAGAAAAAATTTAAGATTTCAGTATAATCTCGATAATTATTTTCTTTATCGCGATGAGTCAGGTAAGATAATTAATTCCCTCGAAGAGATGCTTCCGGTATACAAAATAAATGGTAAAACCGCTGTTTGGCCTGCAATTAAATATCTTGTACTTGAGTCTCTTAAAAGAGAGGATGAATCTCTTCTAAGAAAATATTTTAGAGACATAAAGCCTGGAAGAATTGATGGAGATACCGGACTGGTGAAGAGTTTTGATAAAATACCGGATGGAATTACTCTCTGTTATAAAATGAAGAGGACTGAAAATCAAAAATGGATAAATATAATTGATAAATTATGTGATAATAATATTTCTTATTCCGATTTTTTTGTCAGGTATCCGAAGCCCAAGAGAATAGATGATGATGCATTGAATATTCATCAGGGCAGATGGCAGTATCCAGCTCAGCAGAGAGGATTCAGGTATGAATCGGTACTTCATCTAGTAAAGTTTTCAATAGAACAGATTATCAAGACCTGGGAAATTGTTGAACCTGCAATTTGCGGAGCAAAACCCTTTGATTTGAATGAATTAATGCATTTAAGCGCCTATACAGGAGAAAAGGGAGTCTATTTTGAAGATATGAGGATTAAGGATACGGTTAAACTGAAGGTATAAAAGCACGAAAAAGGCTATATAGAAATCGATGACGGGGATTGCATAATTATTAATTAAAAAAACAGTTGAAAAAAAAAAGAGGGATATGATAATGACGACTGGTTAGGAGTGGCGGCGCCACTCCTTTTTTATTCATGGAAAGGCGAATGCTGAAAGACGATATTATTAAAATTATTAAAAAGGCCGCAGAAAATACAGGTTTCTCAGTCTATGAATCATCTGTTTATCTTAGCGGTGTTCACAGTAAAATTACAGTTAAAATTGATGGTGAAAAGCCTGTTTCTCATAACGACTGCGAGATTTACAACAGGGAATTAAGTTTGTTGCTTGATGAAAGCGGAATACTCCCCGACTATTTTCTTGAGATCTCATCGCCAGGCATCAACCGCAGAATAAGTAAAATCGAAGAGTTTATAAAATATAAAAACGCTCCGGTAAAAGTAATTTATGCATTAAATGCTGATGAGCAGAGAGTCGCAAAGGGAATTCTCTCAGAAGTAAATGAAAATGAAATTGAAGTTTCCGAAGAAAAGAATAAAGTTCTGATTAGTCGCAAAGATATTATTAACGCCAATTTAGATTATTAAAGGTTTAGTGAAATGAGTAACAACTTTTTTGAAGCCTTGCATCAGATCGCAACAGATAAGGGTATCCCGAGGGATGAGATTGAGAACATAGTTGAATCAGCTATGCTTTCCGCTTTTAAGAAGCAGTATGGAGCTGTGGAGAATGTAAAGGTTGCATTTGACAGGGATAAAAACACTGTTAAGATAGTAACCAAGAAGATGGTTGTAAAAAAACCTACCCTCCCGGCTGAAGAGATTGCATATGAAAAAGCATTGAAAATACAAAAGAATGTTGAACTCGGTGATGAGATATTTGTTGAGGAGAATCCATTTGATTCTTTCGGCAGGATTGCTGCTCAAACTGCTAAACAGGTAATAATTCAGAAAATAAAAGAAGCTGAAAAAAATATAATTTATAATGAATACAGCGGTAGAGAAGGGGATTTGATAAACGGTTATCTTCAGAGAAGAACCAGAGATAATCTTTTTGTTGACCTGGGAAAAACTGAAGGGCTCCTTCCTCTAAGGGAACAGAATCCTCTTGAAAGATATAAAATCGGTGATAGAATCAAAGCTCTTATTCTATCTGTACAGAAAAGCGCAAAGGGGCCTGATGTTATTCTTTCACGGGCTAATCCTAAATTTGTTGAAAAGCTCTTTGAGATGGAGATTCCTGAAATATACGATGGTATTGTAAGAATCGTCAAGATTGTCAGAGAACCCGGCATGAGAACCAAGGTTGCAGTTGCAAGCGATAGAGATGATGTTGATTCTGTCGGTGCCTGTGTAGGAATGAAAGGTATCCGGATTCAGTCTATCGTCCGCGAACTTGAAGGTGAGAAAATAGATGTCGTAGCATATTATGAAGATAAGAAAATTATGGCAGCCAATTCTCTGACTCCGGCGAAGGTTAAAGAAGTTGTACAGACTTCCGGCGGCGGAGTAATAGCAGTTGTTGACAATGATCAGTATTCTCTTGCGGTAGGACGGGCGGGACACAATGTACGTCTTGCATCAAGATTATGCGGTTTTGATATAGATATAAAAACTGAAGAGACCTATCAGACATTTCTTGGATCCAGTGAATCAAGGTCAATTGTTGAGCAGCTCTTTTCTACAAATGAGACTGATGAAACACCTCTTGAAGAACTGGTTGATCTTGAGCCTAGAATTATAAAGATACTAGAGAAAGCCGGTATTTTTTCAGTTGAAGATCTTGTTGAAAGATCTATTGATGATCTTATGAAGATAGAAGGAATTGGTGAGAAAACCGCGCAGAGAATTCTTGAAATCATATCCGATGCGGTTGACTTTGAAGATGGGGAAGAATCTGAAGCAGATGGAGATTCTCCGGATGAAGATAACGTTTAAAATTTAAAAACAGGACTGTGCATGAAAGCTATTGACGTTGCGACAAAGAATTTTATTACTATTGATGAAGTAGTAGAGATATGTAAAGAGCTGAATATTGCATGCAAGGATACTGCAGCTGAACTTAATGAGCACGAATCTTTTCTTGTAGAAAGAAGAATTGAAAGTGTTAAAAAAAGAAAATTAGAGGAAGCTGAAAAAGCCAGAAAAAATAAAAAAATAAAGCTTAAAAAGAAAGTAGATGTATCAAATGATATAAGAAAAAAGAGCGGTCTTGAATTAAAAGAAGACAAAGAAGATGACGGTCATGATGTTGAAGCGGAGTCTGAAGAGATACCGGCTAAACATGAAAAGACTGTAACTGTAGCACATATTGAGAAAGATGCAGTTGCGGAATCTGAAGGAATTAAAAGTACTGAAGCTGAAAAGAAACCTCATACTGCACAAACTGTAACACCTGAAAGAAGACCCGACACAAGAACCGAAAGACCTGCAGGATCAGACAGCAGACCTCCGCGTCCACAGGGACAGGGAACCGGTCAGCGAACACCTTATCAGGGAAATTCATCAGACAGCAGACCTCCGCGTCCACAGGGACAGGGAACTGGTCAGCGAACACCATATCAGGGAAATTCATCAGACAGCAGACCACCACGTCCACAGGGACAGGGAACCGGTCAGCGTACACCATATCAGGGAAATTCACCAGATGGAAGACCTCCGCGTCCACAGGGACAGGGTGGACCTGGCGGTCAGCGCACACCATATCAGGGAAATTCATCAGACGGCAGACCTCCACGTCCGCAGGGACAGGGAGGAACAGGTCAGAGAACCCCATATCAGGGCTCATCTGACAGACCGCGTCCTCAGGGACAGGGTGGACCGGGCGGACAGCGTACTCCTTATCAGGGAGGATCTTCTGACGGCAGACCTCGCCCGCAGGGACAAAGGACAGACGGCAGACCGGGCGGCGGAAGAGATGGGGCTCAGAGAGGGGGTCCTGGTGCAGGAAGAAGGCCGGGCGGTAAGGATGATGCTCCTTCATCGATAGAGATTGACGATCAGGCAGCTAAGAAAACCAAGGGTCTTGATAAAGAAAAAGAGAAAGAGAGACAGAAGGAAAAAGAATTCCGTCGTTTAAGTAAGAGAGAGAAGGAAGAGGCTGAAAAAGCACTGATTCTCAAGAAAAAACAGACTGCGGAACTCCGTAAACTTGCTACTCCTGATAAGATAAATATTACAGACAGCGTAACAGTTGGAGAGCTCTCAAAAAAACTGAATGTTAAAGCAAGTGAAGTTATCGGTAAGCTGATGAAGCTTGGCGTTATGGCTACAATAAATCAGGTTATAGATTCAGATACAGCTTCAATTCTGGCTGCTGAATATAATACAGAAGTAAGTGTTGTTTCACTTTTTGATGAGACAGTAATTAAAAATGACCAGGTGGATAAAACTGAAGATGCTATGACTCGGCCGCCGGTTGTAACGGTAATGGGTCATGTTGACCATGGTAAAACCAGACTTCTTGATGCGATAAGATCTGCAAAGGTAATCGAAAGCGAATTCGGCGGAATTACACAGCATATAGGTGCTTATACAGTTTCAGTAGGTGATAAAAAAATAACATTCTTTGATACTCCGGGTCACGCTGCCTTTACAACAATGAGGGCGCGTGGAGCCAGTATAACTGACATTGTTATTCTTGTTGTTGCTGCTAATGACGGTGTAATGCCTCAGACAATTGAAGCTATCAGCCATGCAAAGGCTGCTAATGTTCCGATAATAGTTGCTATAAATAAAATAGATCTTCCCGAGGCAAATACTGCCAAGGTAAGACAGGAACTGACCCAGTTCGGACTTATTCCTGAAGAGTGGGGCGGAACTACACTTTTCGCTGAAATCAGTGCAAAACAGAATCTCAACATAGATCAGCTGCTCGAGCTTGTAATTATCCAGGCAGAGATGCTTGAACTTAAAGCAAATCCTAAACTTTTAGCAAAAGGTGCAGTAATAGAATCAAGACTCGATCCGGGCCGGGGAGCAGTGAGTACTGTGCTTATACAATCCGGAACACTTCATGTGGGAGATCCATTTGTAGTTGGTGTATATTCCGGTAAGGTACGTGCGATGTTTGACGACAAAGGTCTTCCAATCGAAGAGGCTGGACCTTCTATGCCGGTTGAAATTCTCGGTATCTCGGGAGTTCCTGCTGCGGGTGATCCATTTGAGGGAGTTGAGTCTGACCGTGTTGCAAAACAGGTTTCTCAAAAACGTCTAGAATATAAGAGAATAGAATCAGCTAAGAAAGTAAGAAAAGTTACTCTTGAATCTCTCAATGAGATGATCAAAGAGGGTGAAGTTAAAGATCTTATTGTTATTGTTAAAGCGGATGTTGACGGTTCAGCTCAGGCGCTTACTGAAGCTCTAGAAAAACTTTCTAATGAAGAGATAAGAGTCAGAGTAATACATTCTGGAGCAGGCGGAATCAACGATTCAGACGTAATGCTTGCATCGGCATCTAATGCTATAATTATCGGTTACCATGTTAGACCTACAGGCAAGGTTTCGGATCTTGCTGATAAAGAGAATGTTTCCATTAAATTCTACAACATTATATTTGAAGCAACAGATGATATCAAGGCTGCAATGGAAGGAATGCTGTCTCCGATATTCGAAGAGAAGATTCTTGGAACAGGAGATATTAAGCAGGTCTTCAAAGTTTCCAAAATCGGTTCAATTGCCGGCTGTGTATGTATGTCCGGTAAGATAACAAGAAAAGCGAAAATGAGAATTCTAAGAGAGGGTGTCGTAGTATTCGACGGTCCTCTTGCATCGCTGAAGAGATACAAAGACGATGTATCTGTTGTTGAAGCTGGTCAGGAGTTTGGTTTTTCAACAGATAATTTTAATGAGATGAAAGAAGGGGATTCTTTTGAAGCATATGAAGTAATTCAAATAGCTAAAAAATTATAATAATATAATCACCAATGAAACATAGAAAAGATAGACTTGAAGAATTAATTAAACGGATAGTATCTGAGATAATTTTCAGGGAGCTGAAAGACCCGAGAATAGGATTTGTTACTATAACAGGTGTAGAGCTTAACAAAGATTATACTGAGGCCAGAATTGGAATCTCAATACTGGGAAGTTCAACGGATGTACGTAAGAGCATGGAGGGTATAAGATCTTCAAGCGGTTTTGTACAGAAGATGCTGGGTAAAGAGCTCAAAATTAGAAATCTGCCAAGGGTATATTTCTATTTAGATAAATCTATTGAAGAAGGGGTTGATATGGTTAATAAAATCAATAATCTCCCCGGTGTTATAGACAGCAGAGATGAAGAGAGCGAAAACGAAGAACATTTAAAAAATGATGTTGAAGATTCAAAGGTTGACGGGGAGATTTAAGTCATAGTTCTGTGAAAATTTCCGGTTTTAATAATGCGGTTATCCTGCTCGATAAGCCTGAAGGTAAAACTTCTTTTGATTTGATATCAGCTGTAAAAAGACTTACGGGAATTAAGAAAATAGGACATTCCGGTACACTGGATAAATTTGCCACAGGTTTGATGGTAATATGTACCGGGCAGGCAACAAGGCTTACTCAATTTTTTCTTGAAGATGATAAAAGATATACCGGCAGAATCAAGTTGGGAATAGAAACCGATACTTGTGATATAACCGGTGAAATAATATCTGAAAAACCTTTTTCGACACTCGACTGGAGCAGACTCGCTGATACTTTCTCTGAATTTAAAGGGAATATAAATCAGATTCCACCTAAATATTCAGCATTGAAGATTGAAGGGAAAAGAGCTTCTGACCGGATGAGATTAGGCGAGGATATCACTCTTGCAGGAAGGGATGTAAAGATATACAGTATTGATGTAAAAGAAATCAATGAGGCCGATGGTCTTGTAGATTTTGATGTTTTCTGTTCTAAAGGAACATATATACGTTCCCTTGCAAGAGATTTAGGTGAGCGGCTTGGAACAGGAGCATGTTTAAGCTCTCTTAGAAGGATCTCTTCAGGAGCTTTTAATATATCGCAGGCAGCAACTCTCGATGAATTTAAAAAAGCTGCCGAATGCGGAGATGTAAATGGTAAACCGTTTTTACTCAATCCTCTGGAAGTATTAAAAGGGTTCAGTAAAATAATTCTTAATGAAAACGGTGCAGCCAGAGTAGCAAATGGAGCATTATTCAGCAGAGATGATGTACTTTTGCTGGAAAAGAGAGATGGAGATTTTTTTATAATCGCCGACAATCAGGAAAATCTGATTGCAATAGCAGAAATAGATATTGATAAATGGCTGATTGTTTATAATTGTGTATTTAATTAAAATTGAATAAATGAATCGATAGGAGGATATAACAGGATATGACAAACAAGACAGAGATTATCGGAAAGTACATGAGACATGAAGGGGACACAGGATCTCCCGAGGTGCAGATAGCTTTATTGACTGACAGGATTAATCATCTTACAGAACATTTTAAAGTACATGCGAAGGATCATCATTCAAGAAGAGGGCTTTTGAAGCTCGTTGGACAGAGAAGAAGACATCTTGATTATCTTAAGAAGAAAGATCTTGAGAAATACAGAGGCATCATTAAGGAACTCGGTCTAAGAAGATAGTAAATGTAATTTAGATGTAAATACCGGCAGTATATTTTATTATATAATGCCGGTACCAAATAAGTATTGTGAGAGGTTTTAATGTCATTTGATTATAATTTGGAAATAGGTAAAGAAAAACTGAATTTCAATACAGGATATCTCGCGAAGCAGGCTGACGGAGCTGTTTCTGTATCATATGGTGAAGTTGTTGTTTTCGCCAGTGTTGTTGCATCAAGAGATGTAAAGGCTGGGCAGGATTTTTTCCCGCTTACTGTTGATTACAGGGAGAAAGCATACGCCGCAGGGAAGATACCGGGCGGTTTTATAAAGAGAGAGAGCAGACCCAGTGATAAAGAAACACTGGTGAGCAGACTCACTGACCGGCCGCTGAGACCTCTATTTCCTGAAGATTTTATTAATGAAGTTCAGATAATAATATATGTAATATCTGCAGACGGGATTAATCAGCACGATATTGTTGCAATAAATGCAGCTTCAGCGGCACTTGTTGTTTCAGGAATGCCCTTTAACGGACCGGTTGGAGCAGTTAGAGTTGGAAGAGTAAACGGAACATTTATAGTAAACCCGACATTCAAAGAATCTGAAGAGAGCGATATAGATCTGGTTGTGGCAGGTACAAGAAAAGCTGTTACTATGATTGAAGGCTGTTCTAAGAACGTTTCTGAAGAGGATATGCTTGATGCTGTTCAATTCGCTCACGATAATATTAAACTTATCTGTGATGTTCAGGAAGAACTGAAAAAAGCGGTAAATAAACCTGTCTTTGAATATAAATCCTTTGTACCGGATCAGGAATTGAAAAAAGTTGTAAGAGAGAGATACTACTCCGATCTTGAACAGCTTAAAGTTATCACTGTAAAAAAACCGCGTGAAGATAAATGGAATGAGATATACGCAAAAGCTAAAGAAGAACTGAAGGAAGAGTTTCCCGATTCTATTGGACAGCTTAGAGGACTTATTGATGCCCTTGATGGAGAGATAATGAGAAACAGATGTCTTGACGAGGGTGCCCGTGCTGATGGAAGGGGACTTAAAGATATCAGAGCTATTGATATAAAGCTTGGTATCCTGCCGAGAGCTCATGGATCAGCTGTATTTACAAGAGGTGAAACTCAGAGTCTCGGGATTACCACACTTGGAACTATCGCTGAAGCTCAGAGACTTGAAGGATTAGAGGGAAGAAGCGAAAAGAAATTTATGCTTCATTATAACTTCCCGCCATTTTCTGTTGGTGAAACAGGAAGAACCGGTAATCCGGGCAGACGTGAAATCGGTCATGGTATGCTTGCCGAGAGATCTCTTGAGTATGTAATACCTGATCAGGCAACATTCCCATATACAATCAGACAGGTTTCAGAAATTCTTGAATCGAATGGTTCATCTTCAATGGCCAGTGTTTGTTCCGGTTCTCTCGCGCTGTTTAATGCGGGTGTACCGATTAAGGCAGCCGTTGCCGGTATTGCTATGGGTCTTATTATGGAAGGGGATAAATATTCGATTCTCAGCGACATTCAGGGACTGGAAGATCATCTCGGAGACATGGACTTTAAAGTTTCCGGAACAGAAACAGGAATTACAGCATTTCAGCTTGATATAAAAATTGAAGGGATCACTCCGGAGATAATGAAAAAAGCTCTTGAGCAGGCGAAAGAAGGAAGACTTCATATTCTGAAGATTATGGATTCATTCCTATCCAAACCGGAAACAATGCTCTCTGCACATGCACCGAAGATCAAAACTTTAAAAGTTAGAACTGAGAAAATCGGTGAGATCATAGGACCTGGCGGAAGAGTAATTAAAAAGATTGTAGAAGAAACCGGCGCTGAGGTCAATATTGATGATACCGGCAAGGTTGTTGTTTCTTCGTCAAGTCAGGAAGCTATTGACGCTGCAGTTAAGATAATTCTTGGAATTGCTGAGGATATAGAAATCGGTACAATCTATAATGGAACAGTTAAGAAGATTATGGAATTCGGAGCATTTGTTGAAATAGCACCGGGTAAAGAGGGTCTTGTACATATTTCTAATCTTGATAATGCCCGCGTGAAAGAAGTTACTGATATCTGTGCTGTGGGAGATAAGATGAAGGTTAAAGTCATCAAGATTGACCGTCAGGGAAGAATTGA
>CAYVCQ010000035.1:0-24251 GCA_964450405.1 uncultured Leptospirales bacterium
TATATCTTATCCCTTTCATTGTCAACAAAGGATCAAGAATTATTTCTCTTTCTATTCCAGGGGAGATCTTTCCGGCAAAACCCCCGGTGAGCACTACTTTAAACTCTCTATCATAAACCTTCTCAATTCTCTTTACTACACCCTCAATCAGAGATATCCATCCATAATAAAAACCTGATTTTATTGCATTTTCCGTATCCAGCGCAACTAGCATATCCGGTTTACCAAAAACTATTTCCGGCAGATTAGAGGCTGATTCCGCAAGAGCCTTAATAGTTGTTCCGATTCCGGGAGAGATAAGTCCGCCGTCAAAAAAACCGCTGTGATTAAGAACATCAAAAGTTGCAGCTGTTCCAATATCTATTACAATGCAGCCGTCCCCATGTTCATGATGCGCCGCCACGGTGTTAACAATCCGGTCAATCCCCAGCTTTTTCACATCTCTATAATTGATACCAATGGGAAATTTTGAATCATACTTTATTTCAAAGGGATCAACATTGAAAAGTTTTTTTCCCATTTTATGATAAAGAGTATTAACCTCGGGCACTACACTTGAAAAAGCAACACCTGTTATATCTGCCTCTATAGCCTTATAGTCCCCGGTATTTCTGAGAGACATACTTATGCAATTAATAAGATCCGCGACATCACCCTTTTTATCGGTTCTGTATCTTTGTGTCTTCTCAGGGGAAAGAGAATCGTCACCATACAGGCCGATCATTGTTGTAGTGTTGCCGATATCAATTCCTAAAAACATTCTGTTTCCGTTAACCCTTCATCCTGAAATCGCCAAGTCTCTTAAGCCCGCCGTCATTTTCAATTCTATTAAGAAGCGGAATTATATATTTCCTCGAAAGATTCACCGCATCCTTTGCATCCGATACAGTTATCTTATCCATGGAATTAAAAAGTGCCAGTATACTCTTTTTCATCGCTTCATATACTTCTTTATGATATATAATATTTCCGTCAAGACTTACCAGAAAATTAAGTTTAATTAAATCACCAATCTCTTTCTTCTGAATATCATCTTTTATTTTGTCGAGTTCAACACCTTCACCGGCGTTCTGCTTTACCATTTTCAAAATCTTTTTTTTAGAATCGGGGAGAGTCTCCTCTGTGACAGACTCCCTTGTAAAATACCGTCCATCTTTTTCTATGAGAGTCTCTTCTACCTGTATTCCCTTCATCAGAAGAGTGGATATTTCAAAATCAACATCCGATTTATCGGAGATCTCCTTCAGATTCGGGCCAAGTACATTTTTAAGAGTTTTCTTTATAGATGATGATGATTTCTCTAAATATTCAGGCCACAGTAAAATATCTCCAATGGATGAAATTTTCTTAGAAGATTCAAGCTCAGAGATTATCCGCTCAACACTTTTCTTACTACCGGGTACTGAAGAGTAAATCAAATCTTTTTTCATCCATCCGTTAACTGCTATATTAAAAAGAATAATTTCATCGAGATTGTTTGACTGCAGCGTTTTGTAAAGAACTTTCAGATTCTTTTTATGATCCGATGGGATATACCGCGGCACAACAACAGTTCCTCCGCCGATAATTCTGTATCCTCCCGGCGTTGTGAGAATAAATGATTCTCCCGGATAAAGATTTGTACCTGTATCAAACTTCAGGCGTACAAGAATCTCTCCATCATAACTTTCCTCTTCGTGAAGCATAATCAGTTTAGCATTTACCGAGTCTGTGCCTGCTAGAATCTCCACATATGTATTATTCTTGATTTTTTTGTGATCCGCCATGAGTGAAATTCTTGCAATGATATCTGAAGTTTCTGTAAAAAAATTATATCTGCAAATAATATCTCCGCGCTTAAGTTCATCCTGTGTGATATTTGAAATATTCAGCGCAGTTCTCTGTGATGGGACACCCTCCTGCAGTTCTTTATAGTGACTCTCTATCTTTTTTATTTTCACTTCCCGTTTGAGAGGAAGAACCGTTACATTATCGTTATCTGCGAATACTCCGTTCTTCAATGTTCCGGTTACCACAGCACCGACACCGCGCGGAGAGAATACTCTGTCTATAAAAAGATACGGTTTATCTGAATCCGGAGCCTTTGAGAGCTTCCGCAAATTAGCCACAATCATCTCTTTAAGATTCTCAATCCCCTGTCCTGTTTTTGATGATACCGGAATTATATCAGCTTCTTTATATTTTGTCAGTTCCAGCCTTTCCCGGACTTCATCTTTTACCATTTCAATCATCTCGTCATCACCGAGATCTATTTTATTTATAACAACAATAATTCTTTCAATACCCAGAAGCTGAAGAACTCTGAAATGATCCTCCGTCTGCAGCATCCAACCGTCATCCAGGGCTATAACCAGCAGAGCAAGGTCAACTCCCCATGCTCCGGCAACCATATTGCGGATAAACCTTTCGTGACCCGGAACATCGATAATGCTCACCGTACCGAATTTCGGGTAATCGATACTGGCAAATCCTATATCGATTGTCATCTCACGCTCCTTCTCTTCAGGAAGCCTGTCGCAGTCGATACCGGTAAGCGCCCTTATGAGAGATGTCTTCCCGTGATCTATATGTCCCGATGTTCCGACTATATACATTTAGTTTTTCCTTTCTGTTTTAATAAATATGGCACTCCGGGACAAGTGTATCCAAAATTATAGTTCTGTACCGGACTCACTCTTATACATCCCACCCCCGGCCCCCGCACCCCCGGAGGGGGCAAGGATTATTGCTTTGCCAACGACCGGGGTGCGGGGGCCGTTGAGAGTGCGGAGTATATTTAGTTTAATTATTACACTTTATTTTTCTTTACCAGAATCTCCGCAAAATCAGCTATAACTTCTATATCCCGTTCAAATACCGTATAAAAATCAATCACATATCTGTCTTCTCTCACAGTACCGGCAACCGGGGGTGTGCAGGAAAAAAAATAGTCACTGATCTCATCAGGCTTCATGCCGGAAATCTTTATCTCTACCCCCGAACTCTCCAGTTCAACTCCGGGCATCGACCCGCCGCCGTAAGCAGCCTTTGTTGCTATTACATTAAAATTTCCGGCAATTCCTCTGCTTTCCATAATGCCGAGAAATTTTTCAGCATTCCGCATAACATCATCCGGTTTCTGCATAATCATTTTCCAGAGCTCAATACCCTGCTGATTACTGTTTACATATTCAAGAAGAGTTTCCTGAAGAATCATATATGTTATTTTATCAACACGGATCATCCGCATAAGCGGGTTCTTTCTCAGTTTTGCAATCAGAGCTTTGCTCCCCACAATAATTCCCGCCTGGCATCCGCCGAGAAGTTTATCGCCGCTGAAACATACAAGATCGGGACCCTGTGAAACTTCGGAATAAACAGTCTGTTCAAATTGCCCGCTTACTTTTTCCGGAGATAACATATTACCGCTTCCAAGATCCCTTACATATATTATCTTTTCATTTTTAAGTGATGCAAGCTCTTTTAATGACGGAGATTCGGAGAATCCCTCTATTCTATAATTTGATGTATGAGCGGAAAATATCATTGCTGTATTTTCATTTATTGCATTTTTATAATCGTCAATTGTGGTAATGTTCGTGGTTCCGGTCTCTACAAGGGCTGTTCCGCTCTCCTTCATAATATCAGGGATCCTGAATCCTCCACCGATCTGAATAAGTTCTCCCCGCGAAACGATAGTCTCTTTCCCCGCGGCAAACTCTCTCAGCATAAGAAAAACACTTGAAGCATTATTGTTGACTATCAGAGCATCTTCGGCTCCTGTAAGCTGACAGATAAGTTCCTCTGCAAATCCGCCTCTCTTCCCTCTTGCCCTGGATGGAATATGAAACTCAAGATTGCAGTAGCCGGAGATATGTTCTTTCAGGGTTTCAAAAATTTTCCCGCCAAGCGGTGCTCTCCCGAGATTTGTGTGGATAATAATTCCTGTTCCATTTATAACTCTCTGAAGCTTTTCTGAAATTTTATTCTTAATACCGGAAATAATTTCTTTTTTCAAATCAGAAATCTCAGGCACCGTACCGCCGAGTATTGATGCTCTGAATTTATCAACCGAATCTCTGATAATATCCGCAGTAATCCCCGGACCGATTTCAGGAATTAAATATGCAATATCGGAATCCTGCATAAGTTTTTCAACCTGCGGAATTCCCCGTAAAAGTTCATTTTTATTACTCATACGCCTCTTATATTAAATCATTCACATCTTAAATACAATAAATTGCAAACTACTCATAACATATGGTAAAATTTCTTTCCCCCGCGCTTTCGGCGCGGGGTAACCCATAATTACCTTTTGTTTTTGAGTAGTTATATAAACAGTTATATTCAGGAAGAGATCATCATATTTCAAGAATAATTTATTTTTTTATTTTTAAGCAGTTTTCGGTAACATTTTATTTTCGGGGGGGTATATTTTTTTATTGTTTAATATTTAACTTCAATGTTGTCATTCCGGTTTCGCAGCTTCAGTTTTTGCGAATACCGGAATCTCATACCGTAATTTTATGTACAGAACACTCATTCCTTGTAATTAAATACTGACTATGAGATTCCGGCATTCCGCTTTCGCTCCAGCCGGAATGACAGTGAGGATTTAAACACCCAAAAATAAATTGCTACCGTTTAAATGACGGTATATATCACTACCACTATCTGGTGCCTTGACCAGGTAGTTTTTAATTAAAACCGATCAATGCATAAACAATAATGAAACACTTCCCACTGCAATAAATGCACCGGCAATTTCCAGGAGAGAGATACGTTTTTTAAAAATAATAATTGATGGAGCAATAATAAGAACAGGCGTCAACGACGAAATTGTCGCTACAACTCCAGCTTCGGCATGCTGTATTGCATAAAGAAGCGCTCCTACACCGATGAATGGACCAAACACAGAACCGACAGCAATGAGTGAAAATGATTTCGGATTTTTTACTGCGGAGAACACTTCTTCTGACTTACTGAATAATATTACAATAAAAACAAATCCGACTAAAGCGGAGAATATCCTCACCTGTGTTGCGGCAATGGCCGATATATCCGCAGCACCAATCTTGGTGAGCAGTGTACCTGCCGCCATTGAGACTGCCGACATTGCCCCGAAAACTATACCTTTAACATAATCACTTTTATAAAATTCGTTGCTACCCGATTCATCTTCATCAGACTTTTCATTCAGTTCAAAACTCCTGTTCCCCGAAACTACAGTAAGCCCTATACCGAAAATTGTCCCTGCAATTCCAAGAACTCCCAGTGTACCAAGAGTCTCTCCGAAAATAAAAAATGATGCCACCGCGGTAATTGGAACTGAAGCCGCCATCAGAAGCATTGCAATTCTTGAACCCACAAGCAGATACGAATTGAAGAGAAAGAAATCACCAATTACAAATCCTACAACTCCGGAAGCGCTCATGAAAATCCAGGATCTTGCCGGAAGATCCGCCGGAATAATCTCTCCATTAAAAAAGAATGCCAGTATAGATAGATATATTGTCCCGAATAAAACTTTCAGCGTATTAACTGCGGTAACTCCTGCTCTGCTGCTTGCTCTTTCAAATATCATCGCCGCAGCAGTCCACGAAAACGCCGTAACAAGGGCCGCCATTTCACCTGTTTTAATAAACATCGATATCTCCATTATGATTTTCAGTATTTAAAATTTCCGAAAATCATTTATTAACCAGTTTATATACATTTTATAATGCAACATTTTTTTCCCTCTGATATTCAACTGAACTTATATTCAGGGAAAGTATTTATCATATACAAAGGAATCGAATGATTATGCATAAGTTGCACGGATCAAATCTTACTCACCGAAGGCTCGGGAAAAAGACATTTCAACAGCAGTTTCGTGTAGATACTATATTTTAAATAGCATTTATAATTTAATTGTTGCATAAATCCTGAAATGTCGATAAATTAATAACATTAAATATTCTTATTGTTCAGATATTAATCATGGAGGACTATTCTGATGCAGGTTCATGAATACAAACCAAGAGATTTTACTGTTGTTGAAGACAGTGATGAAATATTTGAACTAATAAAGACCCGTATAGCAAGCAAAACGGTCTACCTGAAAAATGCCGATGAAAAAATACCAGCATCTATAAGCGATTACCAGTCTGATCATTCACTTAAAATAATGACCGACCCTACATACAAACCAGCCGGGCCAAACATAACAATTTATGCTCTTCTGGACAAATATATCGAAATCGATATGTCTCTGCAGGAAGTACTGGGGGATGGTCTATTCTTATGCAGAATCGGCAAAATGCAGAAGGCGGCACAGGGGAGACAGAATCTTCGTTTTAAACTAAATCCGGACCAGGCGGTTTCAACAAATTTCAGAGTCTCACGTCAGGCCTTCGATATAGGAACCTTCACTATACCTACCGGTATTAAAATTGTTCTGGATCAGTTCCAGAGCACAAATGCGCAGATGTGTGATATAATTAAAGTAGACATATTCCACAATGAAGATGATGCTCTGCTGAAAGCGGTAAAAAAAACCGGGAAGTCAATCCTGATCTCCGACGTTTCCAGCAAAGAAAACTATTCGCCTGTATCAGATGAGTTTATTGACTGCAGCGGGATCTACTCTGCTGATCTTCCATCTGTAATACAGAAAAATGTCGAGAAGGGCTTTAAGTCTATTCTTATAGTTCCAATACTTTATATAGATGAATCAGAAAAAATAATTCCCTTCGGATATATCCATCTTACTTCAAAAACATCAACTCTGACATTGGATAATTTTAACAAAGTGAAAGAGCACTCTCTTAAGCTTGTTTCACGAATTCGTGATGCCAACACAGTCTTAATGCCGGTTCATCAGGAGATAGTTGACATAAGCAGAGGAGGGATGAAACTGAAGATTACCGACGGTGAATTAAAAAAACTTCTGCAGAAAACCCGCGGATTTATCTTTGACCTTGTTTTCAAACTTCAGGCTCCAATCACTATATACGGAGAGATAAGGACTCATGGCACAGATGAAAATGGAAACTTCTTTGTAGGAATCGATTTTCAGGGTAACTCTTCACGCAAGGATGAAATGAAAAGATTTCATTCATATATTGATCCTATGGAAGAAGAGTATAAAGCAAAACTTAAAAAGACGATGCAGAAGGCTTGAGGATCATTTATACAGACAGCAGAATCAACTGTCACTTCCCCGGCCATCTTCTACCACGGGTTCTAGAAATTTAACCAGAAGAGTACGTAGTGACATATCATCACTTCCGTCATCAAAACGCTGATGAAGTATTTCCATCATTTGTGAAACTGAATCGGAAAGATGAAGAATCAGAGTTGCATTCTCTCCTTCGTTTATCCGCTCAGGTAAGCACACCGAAGAATCGCGCAGGTTCAGGTAGTCACGGCATGTGAGAGGACGTACGGGATATACTGTACAGCATCCATTAACATCGAGCAATGCACAGGGACGTTCCAGCTGATAAAAACATGAAAGAAGAAGTTCATATGAGTCGGAAATTTCTTCGGAATCAGAACAGTACTCTGCAATTTTCGCATCAACTCGATCACACAGAGACTCCATTTCCTCGAAATCTTTCCGGAAAGAGCTTACTACAAACTCAAGCATCTCAGGATGATTCTCAGTCAGATAGCGTCCGATAACCGCTCCCTCTGAAGAACTCACATCCTCGACCCAATGACTGCAGCATTTGGAACAGCCTGCACCGCAGACCACCTTAATTCCGGAGGCAGTAATAACCTCCTGCTGAAAACGATCGTAAAGATTAAAGAATTTATGAAATAATAAATAGAACTCTTCATCCGATGGCCCCAGATCAACCCGGTTTACAAGATCCGCAAGAATATCCTCCATGGAACTCTGCAGTAATAACGCGGACTCTGTAAAAATAAAATCCGGCAGATCCTTTGAATCTTCACTAATATTATTTGATATATCTCTTTTATCAGTCATATTTTTACTCGAAGAAATATTTTTAACGGAAGAGAATACTCTTCAAAACTCTCCCTGCAAAAACAAACTGAAATTTGTATGATGTAAAAATCAAGTATCTTTCTAAATTGTATCCTTTAACGGTTAGCAGTATAATGATTTATTATCATTCTTGACAAATACTTAACAATCATTAATATTAAATATAAATCAATATATAGTCGGATCAAAGAGGTATTTCAAAAATGAAAAACAGAGCGCATGACTGGTTTAGGCAGGCCCAAAATGATTTTTTATGGGCACAGGATACTCTAAGGAGTGAAAAGTATGCCCAGGTCTGTTTTATATGTCAGCAGGTGGCTGAAAAATCTCTTAAGGCTGTGGCGTATTTTAAAGACTTTGATCTTGTCAAATCCCATTCGGTCATGGAGATAGCAAGAAGCCTCGGTATTAATGGTGAAATAGAAAACATTGCCAAGAGGCTTGACCTTTATTATATCAGTACAAGATACCCTGATGCTTTTCCAAGCGGTGCTCCATTTGAATATTATACAAAGGAACAGGCGGAGGAAGCTGTGGGATTCGCTTCAAAAATAATTGAATTCGCAGGAACATATTTTAATGGATAATAATATTCTGCTGAAGATAGATCGCGATCCGCTTTTTGGTATGACCAGAGAACTCTATCAAGATAAACTTAAAAGCATTCTTAGCGGAAGAGCGGATGAAGTATATTTTTTTGGAAGCATAACCGGTGATGCCTTTAACAAGTTCAGCGATATCGACATCATCATTGTTAAAGAAACAGACAAACCATTTCATGAGAGAGCAATTGACTTTTCAGATCTTCTTGATCTTATACCCACGACTGATATCCTTGTCTATACACGTTCAGAATTGGATAACCTCCTTGCAGAGGGTGTAACCGGTTTCTGGAAAAGTGTAAAAGAGAGTCTTGTGAAATTTTTGTAAAATCGTGTTACACCAGAAGATAATGTTATTAAGATTTTCCAACTCACTCCCGTGCAAAACATTACAAATGAACTAATTTCATTCTTGACAAAAAGTCAAATCTAATCCCCTCTAAATTATAACTTGCAAATAACTACTCATAAAAACGCAGGCAATTATTGTTCCACCGCGACTTTGGTTCAGGGAAAACAATTTTTTACAGCCGGTTTTGATGACGTTACACTTGCAACCACTACTAAATTCAGGAGAACAATATGATTGAAAAGAAACAGATCTACAAATGCGCTAAATGCGGAAATATTATAGAATCACTATGGAACGGCAAAACAGATATTACTTGCTGCGGTGAAGTTATGTCCAAGCTCGTTGCTAATACCGTGGATGCCGCAAGGGAAAAGCATGTTCCGGTAATTACACGCCAGGGTAATGTCGTTACCGTTTCTGTCGGCTCTGTTGCTCATCCCATGACACCGGAACATTACATTCTTTTTGTAGAAGTACTTAAAGGGGAGCAGGTTTATCGTCATGACTTCAAAGAGGGTGACAGCCAGGCTGTGGCGGTTTTTATGATTGAAGACGACGGACAACCTCTGGTTGCACGTGAATTTTGCAATCTCCACGGATTGTGGGCTACCGTATAAAACCCTTTTTCTGGTTAGCGCATAAAATACTTCGGAACTTATAAGGGGCTACTTCAGCCCGGGTGAACTCAATTTTCACCTGCCTGCAACGACATAATGTCGAATAAATGCAGGCCTTATACTCCGTAAAATTTAGAGATCAAATTCATCTTCTAATAGACCCTATCTCAAAATTTTATACTTCATCGTCTGTCTGAATCAACCGGCTCTTATAGTTTTTCAATAACAATCTAAACTATTATTGACTTTATATTCATTTTTAAATATATGATATATAGAAGTCCATATCAACTTCGTTATTATCTACTTATCATCAGATTGTACAGTTATTTACCCCGCGCCTATTACGCGTGGAAAGTATAATCCTACTGTTTTTTGAGATGGTAACCTCGTTATTATGGACTACATTAACTAATGAAAAAATATGGAGTGAATTATAATGGATATACGGGGCCGCATAGAAAACAGCGTTAAGCAGATAATACAGGATGAACTTGGAGACAGTATTCATCCCGATAAACTCTCTTCAATAACAGATAAAATAAATGAAAAACTCTCCACATCTGTAAATGCAGATGAACTTGTTCTTCTCCGGATGATATCAGAAGAAAAAACAGATAAAGAGATGGCCGTAGTATCGGTTATCGGACAGGATTCTGTCGGTATAGTGGCAGAGGTTACCAGGGTTCTTGCCGAGAGCAGCGCCAACATCGAAGGGATGAATCAGGCGATTGTAACGGGATACTTTGCCCTGATTCTTACTATTGATGTTTCATCCATGAAAATTCACATTGATGAACTTCAGGTGCTGATGAACGCAATCGCAGAAAAGAAAAATCTTAAAATATACATACAGCACGAAAACATCTTCAGAAGCATGAACAGGATATAGGTACCGCAATGAATTACGAAGTATCTGAAATACTTGAAACCATAAAGATGAACTCCCTTGAAAACCTCGATGTCCGGACAGTTACTCTTGGACTGAGTCTCTTTGACTGCATTGATCAGTCATCCCTCAAAACATCGCAGAATGTCCGCGAAAAGATGCTACGCTACGGATCAAAGATTGTTGCCACTGCCGACAAAATCGGAGGGCGCTATGGAGTTAAAATAGTAAACAAGAGAATATCTCTCACCCCGCTCTCTCTGATTTTTGCAAAGCCGCGAAGTCTGGATGAGTATATTGAAGCTGCAAAAATTATTGATAACACCGGCAAAGAGATAGGAATAGATTTTATCGGAGGATATTCCGCACTGGTTCACAAGGGGATAACCGCAAGTGAATCTGCTTTTCTCGATTCAATACCATATGTACTTGCTCAGACCGAAAGACTCTGCAGTTCGGTGAATGTAGCTACAACAAAATCGGGTATCAATATGGATGCGGTTCTCCGCATGGGACACATCGTCAAGCAGTCTGCTGAGCTTACTGCTGACCGTCAGGCAATCGGCTGCGCAAAGCTTGTAGTATTTGCAAACATCCCCGAAGACAATCCTTTTATGGCAGGGGCACTGCATGGTCCCGGTGAAGGCGACTGCACACTTAATGTCGGAGTTTCCGGACCGGGAGTTGTATTCAGAGCCGTGAAGAGTCTTCCTGAAGATGCTGACTTTGAGGTAATATCTGAAACTGTAAAAAAAATAGCATTCAAAATCACAAGAATGGGTGAACTCGTAGGAAAAGAGGTCGCTAAAGAACTTGGAGTATCTTTTGGAATAATAGATCTCTCACTGGCACCAACTCCCGCAATAGGGGACAGTGTCGCGGATATACTGGAAGCAATGGGACTGGAGGCATGCGGAACACATGGTACAACAGCGGCACTTGCACTTCTCAATGACGCCGTAAAAAAAGGTGGAGCATTTGCCTCTTCATATGTCGGAGGTCTCTCCGGTGCATTTATTCCTGTAAGCGAAGATGCAACAATGGAAAAGAGAGCGGCTGAGGGCCATCTGACATTTGACAAACTCGAGGCCATGACTGCTGTATGCTCTGTTGGACTCGACATGATTGCAATCCCCGGAGACACCACTGCAGAAACGATTGCAGCAATCATAGCAGATGAAATAAGTATTGGCGTAATTAATTCAAAAACAACTGCGGTAAGACTTCTTCCTGTTCCGGGTGCTGTGCCTGGTGACGAAATTTCCCTTGGAGGACTTCTCGGCAAGGCAAGAATAATTCCGGTTCATAAAAAATCGGCGGAAATATTTGTTAAGAGAGGGGGGAGAATTCCAGCTCCCATACAATCGCTAAAGAATTGATCTTTTATTTTCAGGGAGTATAAATGAATCTATTAACCAGAATTTCTCTGTTGTTTCTGATCATAACTCTGCTGCTTATTTCAGTAGTTTCTGTTTTACAATACAGAGAGTATCTTCAGGAAGGTCTTATAAAAGAAGAGCTGATTAAAAAAAATACAATACTCCTCGAAAGCCACATAAGATTAAAATCTAAACCAATCTCATCATATCTTACAGATATTTCACTCTGGGATGATATGGTGAGATTTACAAAAACACACGACAGAAACTTCGCCTATAATAACTTTGACGTCAGCTGTTCTGTCTTCGGAATAAACCAGATATGGGTTTTTAACTCCTCCTATAAAAAAATATATTCTTTTAAAAACAGCAGTAAACAATTTTATTACCTTGATGAATCCTCTGTAAACTTTGAAGATTTAATGCGTAAAATTGAGAGTCTCGGTTTTATCCATTGTTATGCGGTTAAGGGAAGTTCAGTTTTTGAAATTTTCGGATCATCAATACATAAAACCGACGACAGGCACCGGAATACTCCGCCTGCTGGATTTATCATTACATCTATCGAATATGATCATAAATATATCGCATCGATTATATCTGAAAATCCTTCCATCACAAGCCTTACAGTTACACCATCCATTTTGTCTCCAATTGACACAATCCCCGATGAGGTGCATATTCATATACCGCTGAATGAAATTCATGCTAACCAGATTGCTACTATTTCAGCTAACTTTGAATCAAGTTTCCTCAAAGAGGCAGCATCCTTACAATTTACAGGAAGACTATTATTATTATTTACGGTTCTGTCTCTGGCTGTAATATTTCTAATATTCAGGAGATGGATTATCCTCCCATTGAAAAAAATCTACAGCACTTTAAGAAAAAGAGAATATGTCACAGATGAAACATTGTTAAATTCATCCGCTGATTTTTTACAGATTGCAAAGATGATAAATAAAATAAAAAAAGCCGATGAAGCTATTCAAAAAGCATTAAATAAAGCTGAAGAGAACAGAATAATTGCTGAAAAAGCCACAAAGGTTAAAAGTGAATTCCTTGCCAATATGAGTCACGAAATACGAACTCCGATGACCGGAGTGATAGGTTTTTCCGGCATGCTCCTTGATACAACCCTCAGCGAAGATCAGATATATTTGGCCGAGGGAGTGCAAAAATCGGCCGAAACCATTTTAGGCATAATCAATGACATCCTCGATTTTTCAAAGATGGAGGCTGGCAAGTTTACGCTTAATCAATCTCCCTTTGATATTAATATTTTTTTGGAATCTACAATATGGATGCTCAATTCCATCGCATCAGAAAAGGGCCTTAAACTTATACTTGAAAACAGACTTCCTGAGAACTGTATTGTATCCGGTGATGAAAAAAGAATCAGGCAGATTCTTGTAAATATTATAGGGAATTCTATTAAGTTTACACCGAAGGGTGAAGTCAAACTTATTGCGGAAGCCGCAGTGGGAAAAAATGGCGTTTCCGATTTCATCTTTACCATAACTGATACCGGCATAGGAATGACAGAAGAGCAGTTAACCCGTATTTATGAGAAGTACCATCAGATCAATGCTCCAGGCTCCCTCACTGAAGGTACCGGACTTGGACTGGCAATTACCCGTACTCTACTAGAGATGATGAACGGCTCCATTGAAGTTACCAGTAAAACAGGCGGAGGAACAACCTTTATTGTTACAATTCCATTGAGCACTGATCAGAATTTTGTACTTCAGATTTCTGAAAGCAAAACACCAGTGTTTAATCTTCGAATACTTATTGCAGAAGATAATATTATAAACATGAAAGTAATAGAGAGCCTTCTCCATAAATTAGGCTGCACCACAATTCAGGCGGAGAACGGAAAAGCTGCGATAGACAAACTCCGTTCAGATAGTTTTGACCTTGTTTTAATGGATTGCCTTATGCCTGTAATGGACGGATTCGAAGCTTCAATGATAATCCGATCGGAGATAAACAAAGAGATTCCAATTATTGCCATATCTGCCGACATCATGGAAGAAACCAGAAAAAAGTGCAGTGATTCAGGAATGAATGATTTTTTAATGAAACCATATGGCCGCGATGAAGTTATAAATATTCTTAAGAAGTGGGGAAATAAGGTTTTATAATGCGGAAGGGGCAGGAAACGAACCTGCCGCTGCAATAAATTACAGCCAACGGTTTTGAAGACCGCGGAGACCACCAGATCCCATCCTCTTCCATTAATTTGATAATACAAAAAAGATTATTAAGATTGCAATAACAAAATATTATTTTTACAAAAGTGATTTGTCATACTGAGCCTGTCGAAGTATAGACTTTTACAATAATCACCCTTCGACTGGCTCAGGGTGACAACTAACATATATAAAGAAAATGAATCGGGCACATTGTTATACTATCTTTTCAAAGTTGCCACTCTGGGTAGACCTGCATAATCGTTCAGTATAGAAACAGTGAAACCATTCTTTTCTCCATGTTCATGTATAAAAGCCTGCTGGTCACTCCCTATCTCAAGCAGGAGTATACCGTTTTCCTCCAGATAATCCGCTGATTCTTCAATAATCTTTTTTATGATTGCAGTCCCTTTATTCTCAGCAAACAGTGCAATCCCCGGTTCAAAATCAAGCTCTTTCTGCAATGTACCCTTTAACTCCGAGCTTACATACGGAGGATTTGAAACAATTAGATTAAACTTCTCTCCGGCGAATGGCTCAAAAAGATCTCCCTTTACAAATTTTATCTTTTTCTCTCCAAGGATCCTTAGTGCATTCGTCTTTGCTGTTTTTAAAGCTTTTTCCGAAATATCGGATGCATAAACATCAAGGTCGGATCTTGAATGTTTAAGAACCACGGCAATTGCTCCGGAACCTGTGCAGAGATCAAGAACACGCGCACCTGTTCCTCCCCAGTAGATTGCCATATCAACTAAAAGTTCAGTTTCGGGCCGGGGAATAAGAACATCTTTATTTACAACAAATTCAATAGAGTAAAATTCTTTCACTCCAAGGATATACGCAACAGGTTCAAATTTAAGTCTCCGCGCAGCATACTTTTCTATTTCAAGAAGTTCTTCTTTTGTGAGCAGTCTGTCTCTGTCCGTGACGAGTTTGTATCTCTCAATATCAAGAACAGTAGAGATAAGAATCTCCGCATCGAGTGATGGAGAACCTATCCCTCCATCTTTAAAACGCAGTGTCAGATTTTTTACAAATTCACCTAAAAGCAAAGCTTGTATCCTTTTATTTCAAACTCTTGAGCAGGGCCTCATTTTCAAATTTACGTAGAGCATCAACCATATCTTCGAGTTCCCCTTCCATAATTTTCTCAAGGGAATAGAGAGTAAGGCCTATTCTATGATCAGTCATTCTTGACTGCGGGTAGTTATATGTTCTTATCCGTTCACTTCTATCACCGGAACCGATCTGAGACTTTCTGATCTCTGATTCTTTTGCCTGCTTTTCGGAGTTGGCTTTTTCAAGAAGCCTTGCTGTTAAAACCCGGAGAGCCTTCGCCTTATTCTTTATCTGCGATTTCTCGTCCTGACATGTAGCTATTATTCCTGTGGGGATGTGAGTAATCCTTACAGCTGAATCTGTTGTATTAACAGACTGTCCTCCGCAGCCTGAAGATCTGTAAACGTCCACTTTAAGATCGTTCGGATCAATAATGAGCTCATCCTCTTCAGCTTCTACAAGAACAGCAACTGTAACCGCAGAGGTATGAATCCGTCCCTGTGCCTCAGTTTCAGGAACTCTCTGCACCCTGTGTACTCCAGACTCAAATTTAAAAATATCATAGGCTTCCGGACTCTTTACAGAAAATGATACCTCTTTAAATCCGCCGATTTCATTGGTATTAAGTTCAAGAACTTCAACTTTCCACCTTTTCGTTTCAGCATACCTTGTGTACATCCTGAAAAGATCCGCAGCAAATAATGCAGCCTCATCTCCACCGGTACCGGCTCTGATCTCAATGATTATATCTTTACCTGAATTCGGATCTTTCGGAAGAAGCATCAGCATTAGTTTATCATTCAGTTCTTTAATCTGCTCCTCTAGTGAAGAAATATCAAGAGAGAGCATCTCCTTCATCTCTGAATCATGTTCCGATTTTATAAGCTCTTTGTTGTCCGCAAGATCTTTTACACACTTCATATACTCATTAATTTTATTCACAACAGGGGAGAGCTGGGAGTGTTCTTTATTAAGTTCACGAAATGTTTTCTGATCAGAAATTACATCGGGATCACTGAGCAGCTTTTCTATCTCTTCATGTCTATTTTTTATTTCATTCAGTTTTGCATCCATACATTTCCTCTGGGTAAAAATTCAGTTATCAAAAAGTGGTAACGATATAATTTTCTGAAGCTGCCTTAAAAGATCTTCTTTTGTCATTCCGGCTGTAACGTAGTGAAATACCGGAATCTCATACAACTGATTTTATGAAGAGATTCCGGTATTTCCACGTTCGGATAATGCAAAACCGGAATGACAAATTTTGAAAATTCTACTTAGGGGAACCCATATTATACAACTTCCCAACAACGCCGTTTTTTGAGCTATAAAAAAAAATAAGCGGATAATCCGCTCATTTATTATAAATCTGGTTTATTATATGCTCCCGGGAGGACTCGAACCACCGACACATGGTTTAGGAAACCACTGCTCTATCCACCTGAGCTACGGAAGCAGATTTACTGTATTTTACGTATAGAGATTTTTTCTCCTGGAAGCAATGACACGTTGAAAATCACGGATATTCTTTACAACGATCCTGTCCTCGTAAAGATCAATTTTGTCCACACGGGTTAAATGTGTCAATTCTTTTTGCGCATCAGCCTCTGCCATACCGGCCCAGCTTGCAACCTGCTGGGCAGTTGTAGTAAGAGTAATTTCCCCTTCCATATCAAATTGAGGATTCTGTTCAGCAAGCATTATAAGTACATCCATAACCTTGACCGAAGGCTCTTCCAGAAGAAGTATCATCAATCGTCTTTTTGCATCATAGATTCTCTTGGAAAATATGAGAAGAAGTTTATAGGCCAGCTGAGGATTTCCCTGCAGCAGCATATCAAAATTGTCCCTGTGAAATTTTAAAACCCTTACAGGATCTATTGCAATAACAGTGGCCGATCTGGGTTCCTCCTCCAGTATAGCCATCTCGCCAAAAACATCTCCAGGGCCCAGAACATCAACAGTCTTTTCCCTGTCATTTATAATTTTTGATATACGAACTCTTCCCTTCTGAATAAAGTAAAACTCGTACCCCGGTTCAAATTCACAAAAAATAATCTGATTGGGGGAATACTCAGCTCCGAATCTTCCAAAAAATTTCTCATCAAGTTCAAGCATAAATTTTACCTAACTCTTCTGTAAAGCCCTGATTTTATCGAATGCCTTTGAATTCAATGCATCCTTAGGAGTAGCATTTGCCACCTTGTTATAATATGTTATTGCCTTATCCTTCTGACCTGCAGCAGTAAAAATATCTCCAACATAAAGAAGAGATTCTTTCATTCTTTCGGAGTCAGAATAATTTTTTATTATCTCGGCAAAATGATTCATTGCCTCTTTATAATTCTTGAGATTAAAGAAACATACACCTGACTGGAAATATGAATCTACAAATACTTTTTTATCCTGAGGTTTTTCAGGTAATCCGTCTTTGATTATTCCTGAAAATACTTCCAGAGCATCCTTATAATTATCCATCTTAAAACTGGACATACCATCATCATATTTCTCTCTTAAAGTCGGAGCTGATTTTCCTGCAGCTTTACTGTCAAAATCAAAATCACCAAAGTCATCAAGAGTATTATCGTCAGTTAGAAAATCATCCATTTCACTTGATAAATCAGAAGAAACTGAAGATCCGCTTACATCGGCATCAAAACTGAAATCCGGCTTGGTTTCTTTTTTCGGAGCTGGTTTATCATCAAAATTGAAAACATCTCCGGAATCGTCATCCATTGTAAAATCGCTAAGACCATCATCCTTTGATGCTTTAACAGTTGGTTTACTTTGCGGAACTGCTCCGCCTGAACTTATAGCTTTAATCCTATCCATTGCAAGCTTTGAATAATCTGTGTTTGGATAGTATTCCATATATTTTTTAAATGCGTATGTGGCTTTGTTAAAATCTCCGGCTTTAAAATAGTGTTCACCTATTCTGAAAAGTTCAACTTCAGGATTTACATTATCACTTTCACCAAGAACTGTTCTAACAGTTTTATTGAGTCTTCTAAGCTGGTTACTGAACACACGGAGCATCTTTCTAACAACATTTACATTCCGGAGAATCATTCTTTCGAAATCCCCCATGTTCAATACAAGAACTGTGGTTTCTCCAATGGTCTGGGCAGTCTCCTCTCTTGGATATTTTCCCAGAGCAGATTTTACTCCGAAAAACTCCCCCTGACGGACCTCTTCCTTAACCTCTTCGCCGGTATCAATTTTTATATAAGTCAGAATAACTCTCCCTGACTTTAATATATATATGTACTCGCTTTTATCATTTTCAAAATAAATAATTGAACCTGACTTATAGCCCCTTGTGATTATACCGCTCTGAAATCCGCTAGCCATCATTACTCCTTTTGTTAATCAAAAATCAACAGGCATGAATGGATATTCTTTCTTAAATCCCACAGCCCTGCTTATTCTACGCAGAAGTCCTTTGAGATCACCAATAATAATCTTCTCTTTACCGGCCAGTACTATATTCTGATACTTGACTCCAAGTGAATCGAATAATGGAGCAAACTCCACATCACCATAAGAAGGCATACCGTTAATTACAACAAGCATGATATCCTTCAACTCAGCTGAAACAACTGAATTTATATACGATCCGCCTCTATCTCTCACTACAACAAGATCGGCAATATTTCCCTCTCTGATATCTCCTGAATCATATAGTCTGAATGCCTTCGCCGGATTTACAGTCACCATTCTATAGATTATTTCGTCACTTAACTCCTCTGCATAAAGCTTTTTAAAAAGTTTTCTGTCATAATGCATTTCATATAACAGGTTCTCGCCGCCGGACATCGGGGAGTCAGTCCCTATACAAACATTAATCTTCTTATCAAGGAGCATCTTTATGTTTGTTGTTTTATTAAACATAAACATATTTGAATCGGCACACCAGACCACCGAAGCGTTTTTCTTTTTTATCAGATCCATATCTTTATCTGAAAATGCAATTCCATGAATCAGCACAGAATGATCACCAAGTCCGCCTTGTTTATCTATGGTGGTAATATCTCTCACAGTTTCATGATCAAATCCTTCCGCAATATGAGTGATAAATGGAATATCCTTAGCTACAGCTTTTTTATACTCAGCTTCAATTCCATCCCCCCAGGCAAGAGCAAATGAAGTTATTGAATGAGCCAGAGAGTATTCTCTTAGAGCTTTAACCGGCAGTATATCATAATATGGTTCAGCAACAAAATGAGGTATATGGTCCGAAACAGTAGTAACGCCGGAAACCAGGTTTCTGTATGCGCCAAGAAGATAGAGGTCTCTATTCTCAATCTGCTGTCTCTCCTGATAGACCGGAGAGCTTTTTAAATCATTATCCCACGGCAGCCAGTTCTCATAAGGCCCCTTCCCGACTTTCGGGTAATAGGTCCCAAGGAGATGATCATGAGCATTAATTAAACCTGCTGAAATGATCCCGCCTGAATTAAAAGAGATATGGCTGCCCAGATCTTTATTCGAAACAGTGGAAATCCTCCCGTTTTCAATTAATATATTTACTCTATCAGTAGTTTTATCAGGATTAAGTATAGCCATTCCTGAGATTACCCACTTTTTCATTCTAAATTCCTTAATCAATTATTATGTACAACATCAGATACAAACTTAAAAATAGAATAAAGAAAACCCTACGTCAAGCAAAATAAAAATGCCGATTTTCAAAGGCGAAACCGGCTTCAACCTCTTTCAGGGAGCAGGTTAAGCGGATTTTCAGGTTTACCCGCGCGGTCAATCTGAAAGTGGAGAGTCATATCATCACTGATATTTCCAATCCTACCCCCTTTCTGAACTGTCTCCCCCGCTTTTACATTAACATCCCTAAGATTAGAATATACTGTAATATACCTCTTTTCATGCTTAACTACAATATATTTTCCATATCCGCGCATATATCCTACTTTTTTAACCACGCCATTTTCAGCTGCGATTACTTCACTGCCTGCATTCCCCTTGATTATTATACCAATAGATTTAACTCCATCTTTTCCATCACGGGTGCAGCCCTTTACTTTCTTTAAAGGCCATAGAAAAAGCGGTTTTGTCGATGAGGGGTTTTTTTCAGATAAGTCACTTGTGCTTACTCTATCATCTCTGCCGGATGAAATCCTGAGTCTCATCCCTTTGTAGATTTTAGAGTCTTCATTAAGATCATTAATCTCTCTGATTTTTTTTAAACTTAAACCAGATCTTTTTGCTATACCGAAGAGCGTATCTCCGTTTTTAACTATATAATAACCAGATTCACCTGAGTCTTTTTTAGTTGAACCATTCTTTTTCTCACTTACCTTTTTGTTTTTTTGTTCTTTTTTAGTATCCGGTTTCTTGAACTCTTCCCTTTCATTCTGTTCTTCATAATCATTTTCATTTTTAGATACACTATTGTAAGAGATTATGTCTCCCTTGCTCCCCCCCACCCTCTTTTTATAATTTTCATTATAAATTTTTACATCCCTTCCTGTCCCTTCCCTATTATCACTGTTTTTCTTTTCTGAATAAGCTGTTGCATAAAAAAACAGGGATATCAAAAGAGCAGAGGGAAATAAATAAGATTGTGGTCTTACCCTCACTTTTTCTACCCCGGACTGTCTTAAATGGCCGTATTAACCCTTATTCATAGTATCGTTCTCTCAACCTTTATAGTTTAGCAAAAAAAAATTTAAAAAATAAAAAATGACCGCTATTCAAGGATTATGTCACTATTAAATTATTGACTTTTCAACTATGGTAATGATATTTAAAGTGACTGCTCATAAAACACAGGGAATTATCCTTTTCACCGGGCTGAAAAGGTAAAAGAACATTCACCCCCGGTTTCTGAGCAGATACCATTTGAATTGGGAATTATCCCTACACTTATTTTTAAATCAAAACCACAGTGCAAAGAGCGGAACAATTGGAAAAATCACAACCCTATACAGGCCTGGCAGAAGTGTATGACTACATACTCCGTCACGTAGACTATGATCTTTGGTATCAGTTTATACGCGGAGTAATGATGCAGTATACCGAGAGTCCTGAAACAATCCTTGAACTGGGATGCGGCACCGGAAAATTCGGTGCAAAATTCTCGGCGGATAATTTTAAGATATTCGGCATAGACAACTCAATCAATATGCTTCGAGTCGCAAAGACACGGGCATTCAGGAGCTTCAGAATTATATGTGCTGATATAAGAAATTTCTATTTAAAAAATAAATTTGATTTTATCTTCAGTGTTCACGACACCATGAACTATCAGCTTACAACAGCAGATGTGCGGAGAGTTCTCCGGTGTACAAAAAGGGTTATGCATAAAAAAAGTATTTTTATGTTTGATATAACCACGGAACATAATATATACCGCTTCTTTGACAATAAAACATCTTTCTACAAAACCCGAGGCATGAACATTGAGTGGAGTAACGTCTACAATACATCTAAAAAACATATAATTTCTTCTTTTACAATCCGCCATTCCGACGGACGTATTTTTAACGAAAAACATATACAGAGGATCTATGAACTGAAAGAGATAGAAGTTATTCTTCATGAGGAAGGATTTGAAATATTAAATATATGCAGCGACTACACACACAATGCTCCATCTGCCGAAACAATTATGATTAATTTTATTGTAAAAATTAGAGAGAAAAAATGAGCGCATTCATCTTTATCATAGGGCTGGCCATTGGTGCCGCCGCTTTTTTATACATACTTTCCCTGGTATCTGACGGTATGAAAAAGATCAATCACCGAGGAACAGGTCAGGGTAAAACCGTTAAACAGAATATTGAGCCGGACACTATCGGTTTCAGAGGGAGAAAAACAGTACCGCCCGGGACAAGGATATGTCCGCTATGCGGTTCAGAGCTGACAAAGTATGAAGGGCTTTATGCTTCAAAGATTATTGAAAAATCAGAAAGCAAAATTATGATTATGGGCTGTAAGTACTGTTTTAAGGAAAAATGATTAATCTTTTTGAAAGAGGGTTTTTCCGAATCTCTATTAGGTCTATATTTGTCATTCCGGTTTTGCAGTATCCTTTTTAGCAAATACCGGAATCTCCTGACAAAACTGGTTCTATGAGATTATCGAAGATCTTCCTTCGGTCGCCGGCATTTCGTTTCACTACAGCCGGAATGACAAATATGATTCTTTTATTATGGCTCCTTAACAAATTTTACAGAGCTAAAAATCCTCCGAAAACCCATCCCCTGTTGCCATTCCAATCAATCTTATACCACACTGATGCTTTACCTGCAATTGTTTCTTCAGCGGAACCCTTCTCTATTATTTTTACGTTAGTCCCGTCTGGAATAACTATTAAAGCTTTACCGGATGTTGATGGCTGATCTCTCATGGTTAATCCTGCTGTAGCCTGTACTGTTGCCTGTACTGTTGCCTCTCCGTAAGCTCCGTTATTTCCACCAGCTGCATTCATGTCAGATCCTGCATCCCCCATTCCATTTGATGGAGATAGAAGATTACGAGCCATATCTGCAAAAATACCTGTACTGGAGCTCAGATCTTTCAGATTGGCTTCAGCCTGTTTTTTCTGATCCGGCTTTGCGGAGGCATCTTTGAATATTGCTGCAGATTCTTCAAAAAGTTTAGCCTCCTGAACTCTTATCTCCTCTGCAGTAAATCCCGCATTAACCCACTGCGAGGTAATCCATTTGCCATCAAGCTGACCAATATAAATCTGAATCCACTCGGCATTCTCCTGCAGAACAAATCCAATTGTTCCCTTCGGGATTATTGCGAAGACTTTACTCGATGCGTTGTTGCGAACATATGCTTTTGTATCTTCGATGAACACCACAGGTTTATCTGCAAGATTTTTCATCTGTGTAAAAAGTATTGTGTTGTCCGAGAGTTTTACCTTTGCAATCTCAACGGGTGTACCTTTTATTGGAACATTTATAGTTTCTAAAAGTTTTACCGGTTCTGTTTTTGAAAGAGTCGCACCCCATGTTTTCAGTTCCTGATCTTTATAAACAGCAGTTGCAAATTTTGCATATTTTACGACATCGCCGGGTGAAACATCTAGTCCTTTCTTATCGCTTTTTTTACATCCCTGAATGAGCATGAAGCTCAATATTATTACAGATGTAGTATAGATAAATTTTTTCATTTTGTTCTCCTTGTTTAGTTGAAATCTATTTATTGTAATTACTGTTGTTGATTAGTTTTAATAACATACGATTAATTGATTTAAGTTAATTCCTAGAATTTCTTTTGTCAAATATTTTTATAAATGCTTTTTTATCGAGTTATTGTCTTATCCGAATTCATTTCAAAGAAAATTTGATAATTACAGTAATATTATAATTAAAATGCAAGGGTAATTCACATCCTTAATGCACCGGACTTTTTGTGGAGGTTAAGTTGAAGATGTATTTAACATTTAACTCATTTCAATTTTCACTCATCTGAAGGAAAACATTAAATTTTCGCAATAATCATCCGAAGTTCTTACTCCGGATTTATTTAATTAAGAAATCTATGTATTATTTAATAACTTTATCAACAGCATAATTTACAGCTACACTTTTATCAATAACTGCACCATCCACTGTAAACGAAAATACAACATTAATGCTGCCTGTTTTTCCATCTTTATTTTGATTACGGATTATTTTTGATATACCGTGCTTTTTAAATATACTTGAAAAATCCTCCATTTTTCACTCCTCATAATTTACATAAATTTCACATCTGCAGATTTTTTAAACTTACAAATTCTGCAAACATGGAAGGATCAATGCCGCAATCATATTTAGAGCAATAATCTGATTTTAAAGCAATTGGCTGCTTCCTATTATGTAGTAGTATTTAGGCGTGTTTTTTGACCAAAAAAATTTTGGGAATTAAAAAAAATTCAACTTCTATATATATTTAGAGTTTATTTTGAAGGCGGTATCTATACGGTGTGTGTTGACTTTACTTTGCTGTATCAATAATTTCATTATTTTTAAAGACCAAGGATGATTACTTTATCTGTGAGTTTTCTTTAACAGGGCTGGTGTTATTGGGCATTATTTTTTTTATGTAAACTTATAGTTTTACTTTACTTAACATGCAAGGGGGGTAGCCGCACCCCCCTTCGCGAACCCCGGTAGTGTGCAAATAATTGTGTCTGATGGCAGTTTCCGATAATTAAAGCGACCA
>CAYVCQ010000036.1:0-23109 GCA_964450405.1 uncultured Leptospirales bacterium
TGGGGGTATTTTTATTCATCATTTAGTAAAAAGGTCCTCCAGAAATTTTGTGTTCCTTTTCAGAGATTCATCAGACTCAGGTTCTTCGCAGGAGCTTCTCTGTTTCTTTAAATTTATAATCGGATTATGAAGAGTCTTATTCATTATCTGAGATGTTAACTCTTCGACAAGTTTGAAATCCTCTTCCGATAAATGTTTCATTTTTCTGTTTTTATATCTATTAAGTTCATTCTCTCTTATTTCATTGAACTTGTTCCTGATCATTGTGATAGTCGGTGCAATTGAAAGCTCATCATACCAGTTTACAAACTCTTCTACATCTTCATCAATAATTGAATTAGCCCTGTCCAGTTCCTGCATTCGACCTCTCATATTGTTGTCAGCAATATCCTTAAGATTATCTACATTGTAGAGATATACATTTTGAGTTTCTGTAACTGTAGCTTCAATATTTCTCGGAACTGCAATATCAATCAGAAAGATCGGTTTATCCCCTCTCTCAAACATTATATTCTTTATATCTGACGATGTGATTACATGGTGAGGAGCCGTTACCGATGTGATTACAATATCCACACTGGCCAGAGCCTGGTCTATGCGCGAGATGTTTATTATCTCTGCATCGTAATCAATATCCCTGCATATACGCTGGGCGTTTTCGGCAGTTCTGTTTGCCAGAACAATTTTGTGAAGATCCTCCTTCACAAGATACTTAAGTATAAGTTCCCCCATCTCTCCTGCACCGATGAGCAGAGCACTCCTTGATGATAAATCAGAGAAAATATTTTTTGCCTGTTCAACAGCTATCGAAGCAATCGAGAGCGGATTTTTTGAAATCTCTGTTTCGTTCCTTACTCTTTTAGATGTTGTAAACGCTCTGTGAAAAAGCCTGTTCATTATAGTGCCGGTAGTACCGTGTTCAACGGCCTTCTTGTACGATTCCTTTATCTGTCCAGTAATCTCATTTTCTCCAATCACCATTGAATCGAGAGATGATGCAACGGAGAAAAGATGTTTTACCGCATCGGTACCATATCTTGTGTAGACAGAACTCATGAAAGTTTCGTGGGGGAATTTTGTGTAGTACTCCATAAGTCTCTTTATTGTTTCAACCGCTGATTCTCTATCCTCAGCCGTCATATATATTTCTACCCTGTTGCAGGTGGAGACATAAACAGATTCCTCAACCCCCGCTTCCCTGAGTCGTTCATAAAATGCTGAAAGCTCTGATTGAGGTAGAGAAAACAGTTCGCGCGTCTCAACCGGAGCCGTTTTATGACTTAAGCCCAGTACAATGAGATTTCCAAAATTCAATGCAGATTTATCTTCACTATTCATACTTTTTTACACCGGAACTAATTTTAATTATTCACGCCACGGCACCCGCTGAGGGGCCGAAGAAAAAGCTATCTAAACCCCACTTTAGGGTTTAGATAGCTTTTTTTCTGATTATTTTACCGGTAATAAAAAAGACAAGCACAATTAATGATAGGAGTAAAAGTGCTGCGCTTATCCAGATAGGAGAATGCCCTGAAAAAACCTGAAAAAATAGAACTGAAACTATCCACGCTAAAAGAGTCATATATACTACCTGAGTAACGGCTATAAACCATCCTGATTCTCTGTAAACAGCACTTACAGTGGCAATACAGGGAAAATATATTAAAATAAAGAGTAAATAAGCATACGCGCTGAAACTGTTACCGAAATATAATCTCATTTTATCAAGCATGCCGTTCTTTTTAAACTGAGCTCCCTGAACTTCTTTAGTATTTTCAAGCCCTAGAGGATCTAAAAGTCCCTTAACTGATTTTTTTAAATTTGCCGGAGCTGATAAAAAACCGCTTTTTATTTTTCCACTGATACTCAATTCCTCAACCCCTGAATTTGAAGATTGATCAATCTGGGTATATAAAGAGTTGAGTGTTCCCACAACCGCTTCTTTTGCAAAAGGTCCGGAAAAAATAGCCACTGATGCCGGCCAGTTCTCATTTGTTATTCCAAGAGGTCCGAAAACCGGGGTTATATATTTGCCGAGGCTTGTAAGCATAGACTTTTCAGTATTCTGATTATTAAAAGTTCCATCTACCCCTAGAGAATTAAAGAAAGATAAAATCATCACTGCTGCAACAATCACTTTACCTGCGCTGAATAAAAAGAGTTTCAACCGTGTCCAGGTATGGATGACAATATGTTTAATTCTGGGAAAATTATAAATCGGCAGTTCCATAACAAAATATGACGGCTCACCAGGGAAGATGGTATGCTTCATCAAAATTCCTGTCAGCACTGCCAGTACAACTCCGGCCAGATAAAGCGAGAGAACAATTAAGCCTGCATTATTCTGAAAAAATGCCGCAGTAAACAGCACATAGACCGAAAGTCTGGCGCCGCATGTCATAAAAGGAGTTATAAAAACAGTAATAATTCTATCCTTTTTCTCTTCAAGTGTTCTCGCCGCCATTACAGCAGGAACGGAACAACCGAAACCGATCATCAGAGGAACAAAGGATTTTCCAGGAAGTCCTATCACCCTCATTACCCTGTCCATAACAAAGGCAGCCCGCGACATATATCCCGAGTCCTCCAGAAGAGACAGCATAAAAAACATAGAGAAAATTATAGGAATAAAAGATGACACAGCCTGAATCCCCGCACCTGCTCCATCCGCAAGCACCGTTATGACCCATGCCGGAGAATGAAGATACATAAGAATATTTCTTGTTCCATCGACAAAAACAGCTCCCGAAACTGTATCAAAAAATTCTATTAATGCCCCGCCGATGAATAGTGTAATCCAGAAAACAAAATACATAACAACAAGGAAAACAGGAATTGCAATAATTCTATTTAGAACAACTTTATCGATTATATCTGTTATCTCTTTTTTATCAGTTTTTTTAATAACAACCTTTCTTACAACACCCTGAATAAAACCGTACCTGTAATCAGCCACCAGAATATCAGCCGATTCATGAAGCAGCGTTTCAATTTGATTTATCTTTAATTCAATTTCATTTTCTGTAAGAGTTGTTCTTTTTATAACTTCCTGCTTTATAAGAGGGTCTTTCTCCAGCAGCTTAAGCGAGATCCATCTCTCATCTGCCTTAATCTCCGCAGATAGATCTTTAAGTTTATCCTTCCACAATGCGGCAACATCTTCAATTTCATTGGGATATTCAACTTTTCTTGAGGTATCTTTTACTTTTCCGGCTAATCCGGAAAGTCTGTTTTTCAGCATCACGGTGTTATTCTTTTGAAATGCAGTTGACTCAATTACATCGCATCCAAGTTGTGCGGAAAGAATTAAAGTATCGATTATTTTATTCTGTTTTTCAGCCAGATCCATTCTATTCAAAACAATTATCATGGGAATTTTAAGCTCAATAAGCTGCGTAGTGAGGTAAAGATTTCTCTCAATATTTGCCGCGTCGATTATGTTAATAACAAGATCAGCTTCCCTTGATAAAAGATAATCCCTTGATACTCTCTCATCTTCAGAATATGCTGAAAGCGAATATATACCGGGGAGATCGACAATTCTGAATTCACTTTCGTTGTGATGCATTATCCCTTCGATTTTTTCTACGGTTACACCGGGCCAGTTACCAATTTTCTGATTACTACCTGTCAGTGCATTGAAAAGAGTAGTCTTGCCGCAGTTCGGATTTCCGGTTAATGCTATTATTGGACGTTGCATAATCTTCTAATTCTCTAATATTTAATTTTCTGATTTTAATTCTTACTATCATTTCTCAACGGGAAAAATCTCTATTTTTGAAGCCATTCCGTGACCAATTACAATTCTTGTATCATTAATCTTAACTATAACAGGGCCATTTTTACGTACAGATAGAATCTCAATCTCTTTACCAGGCAGCAATCCCATACTGAGAAGTTTATCTCTAAGCTTCTCTCCGCCTGATATTTTATCTATTTGTACATTTGACCCGGAAAGAGAATCCGTAAGATTTAATCCGGCTGTAGAATTCAAATGATTCATTTTCTTCACCTGCCAATAGTCATAAGTAATTATGTTAGTCATGACTAATATAATACAATATCACCAACTGTCAAGATTAATTAAAAATAAATACCTTTTGTAAAATTAACTCCTCAATAAACAGCATCCTTTTATTTATCCTTATGATTTCCAAATAATTCTGTTTTTTTCGGGCAAACATAATAAAAAACATTTTATACTTGAATATTTCCGTATTATGATATTATTTTATCTTTACATCATCCAAATAGAGTTGCTTACTGAGTGCATTCAGATTTATATCATATTCACTCCAATTTTGCATGATGTATCTTTTATTATAATTAAATTGAGGCTTTTGATGGCGAAATGTATAATTGTTGATGATTCAAAATTTATGAGAAAAATTATTTCAGATATACTTATAAATGGGGGTCATACTGTAGCCGGAGAAGCTGATAACGGTCAGGATGGAATTGATCTCTACTCTAAGGAAAAACCGGATTTTCTCACAATGGATATAACAATGGGTGGAAAAGACGGCATAAATGCAGTCAAAGAGATTAAGAAAAAGTTCCCTGAGTCAAAGATAATTGTAATTTCAGCTCTTAATGAAAATACAATTAAAATGAACGATGAAAAAATAAATGCCGATGTATTCTTAACTAAACCTTTTACAAAAGAAGAACTGCTCAACCTTGTTAATAAGATTTTATCCTAGTGTTTTATAATGGCAGAAGAATTTACTAAACTATATACAGTAAACAGCGATCCCGATTGCGCCTATTTCTTAAACACCGGGAGTGTTTACCTTTACGCTTCTAATATGGATAAGTATGCCATTAAAGGTCAAAATCTAATAGTCGGTTCAACGGAACTGATTATGAATCACCTGCTTAATCAGCAGACTCTTAGAATTGAAACTGCAATTGCATCAAAAGACTCCACTGTAAAAAAAATACCAATTGAAAAATTTATATCAGGAATGGAAAACTTTTCATTCCTGATCAATGCATCCATCGTACTAGCTAAACAGGTTTTACTTACAAATAAAATTATAAATAAAAGCATCGGCGCGCTGGAAGGAAAAGAAAAACAGCAGCGTGAGATGTCGATACAGTTTTATAAGGCTGTATTTAAAATCAGCAAGGAGTACGAAAAAAGAAAGCTCCCCTGGCTTAATGATCTTGTTAAAAAAAATATAACTTCACTCAATTACAAAAGAGGAGAAGCCTTCTGCAGATCACAGGACTCTATAACGATAGAATCATCAAATCAGTTATCCGATAAAATGACAGAATTCCCGCGGGGATCAATTATCTGTGAAGAAAATACCACCGGTGAAGAGATGTATATACTTCAGGCTGGGTCAATTGATGTTGAAATCGGCGGGAATAGTGTAGCCACAATTGACAAGAAGGGTACAGTAATTGGAGAGATGGCTCTTCTTCTTAACGAAAAAAGAACAGCAACTTTAAAAGCAAAAAATAACACGGTAATTACTATTATTAAAAAAAAGGATTTGAAAGAAATATGTGAAAAACAGGATGATCTTCTTAAAAGTATAACATACTCTCTTGCACAAAAGCATTATTATAACATTATAAAAATAAGTGCGGTTAATAAATCTCTCGTTGATCAGACCCTCAATAATGAAGGGGGAGAGGATAAAAATGTAAACCAGGTCGAAAGACTGAGAGCTGATCTCGGCAAACTAAAAAACGAACTTGCGGATATTATCTATAAAAAAGACGCTGATTTTCTTAAACCGATTATCGAAGAAATGTAAACAAACTCCACTCCAAACTCTTGACTAATAAGCTTTTTATTACAATCCCTTAAATTATGAACTCTTAAGAGTTTTAAGCCAGCTGAGTTCAGCTTTTAAATGATGTTCAAGATATGAAAGTATATGTCTGTAAGAACTGTCTTCGGCGTCCTTTTCTATTTTCTCTTTTATACTGTCAATTTTATCTTTGATAAGAGACGATCTCTCTTCAAGAAACTGCTCTTTCTGTTCCTCTGTTAGATTGTCAAAAAACATAAGAACTATATCAACATCAAAGTGGATAAAATTTGTATCAAAATACTGTTTTAAAAGTTTTTTATAGTGCTTCTTTCCAGCAGGAAGAATCTCATAAACATATCTCTCAGGATTCCCGCTTTCTTTTTCTGTCCCGACTCTTTTAACCCATCCATTTTCCACTGATTTTTTTATAGCGTAATAGATAGAGCCGAATTTAATATCAACATAATCTTCGAGTCTTTCCACTATCTTCTTTTTAATCTCATAGCCGTACAGGTTCCCTTCCATAAGCAGACCAAGAATAGTTATTTCAATTTTCATTCCAACGCTCCTGAAATTTATATGTGTTTAATTCTAGAAACTTCTTTCATTAGTTTTGATAACGAGAGATGTTTAAACATTTCTTTTAATATATCTACAAATATGAAAAAAAATAAAAAAAATATAATATTTTTTATACACTATAACTCTATTATTTATATTTTATACAAAATATGGTAAAAAGCAATAATATTATTGGAATTATTCAAAAAAATATACATTTTTACACATTTTTTTTTAAATACCAAATCGGCTTAACCAATCCAGAAGATAAATCCGAATTATCGGGAATATGATTGCAAAAAAATCCTTTAAATAATATAAAATTGTTTCAGATAAAATGTAAATCGAGGTTCATTATGAAACTTGTTAAAACCGTGCAGAAACTTCAAGCCGGGGAAAAAGTTAAAATTGCTGCTCTGGGAGATTCATTAACTTACGGGTGGATGACTGAACTGGGATTTCTTGATTATCTGAAAACTATGATCGAACACAAATTCCCTGATTCCGAGCTTCTGATTTTAAACAGAGGAATACCTGGTGATACTGCAGAGGACGGACTTAGACGTGTTGAAAATGATGTTATCCGGTTAGAGCCGGATCTTGTATTTATACAATTTGCACTTAATGATGCTTATTCAGATTTCTCTCCGGAAGAATTTCAGAAAAATTTTGAATCTATCATTCTTAAAATAAAAGAAAAGAGTGATCCTGAAATTGCACTCTTAACATCTGCTGCTTTACTAAATCCTGTAGAAAACAAGATGGCTCGGGAATATTATAGCAAAATTTTTGAAAGCGGAGTAAAATTTAATCTGCCGGTTGCATCAGTTAATGAATACTGGGAAAAAAAGATATCCTCCGGAATAAAACACTTACTCCTCGTTCAGGGAGACGGGATTCATCCCACTGAAAAAGGATATGAACTTATGGCGGAGGCGGTTTTTAAATTATTCGAATAATTTATTTTACGTAGTCATCAAGCTTTTTTTTCAATTCGCTATCTACATCAATAAACTCAATTCCCATACCGGCTTTTTCGGTTTCTGTTTCGTCAGCTCTAACCCATTTAACGATACCTTTTACATCAATTTCGCCATGACCTGGAATGTGAATTGACATGCTTACTTCAGAACCGCTTCCAAGTGGTTCCGGAGTTGAAATAAAAATTCCGCCCTTACTTAGATCTACTGTAGAACTGAAAGAGGCGTGCTCTTCTGAATACACCTCGGATTTAATTCCTTTTTTTATTCTTTCACTTTTTCTTTTATCTGACATATCATTACCTCTTAAATTTATCTTCTGAGTGGTCCCCAAAACTCCGTTTTGGGGACCGCAGGATGCCCTGCGGGGGCTCATTAAGGGGCTACCGCCCCTTAGACCCTGTAAAATTTGAGTTATTGGAACTGGTTTCTATAATACTTGCTCAAAAACAATCTGCACCTTATCTCCGCAGCTCCCAGGTTGCGACTAAGAACAATTACTAGTTTTAAAATATACATATTGACAAAATTTACAATCTTTTTTTTATACTGGAGTTTACATTGTTAGTAATTGCTCAAACACTAAGCTATAGTGATATCTGCTGAATGTTGACTCAACATATACATTTTTAAAAGGTTTATGAGTTATTACTTTTATTTTGAATAATTTATCTCTACAAAATTATAATAACTAATCTACTAAAGCGGCAAGAAGATCGTATAAAAATATAAAAACAGTGTAATTAATTGATGAATCAGGAAATAGTAAAAGTTTTTTTTCTTTATAAAAAAGTTCTTTTCCCTCATTGTACTACCAGCGTGCGTTTGAGGCATTCCCGCTTTTCAGAGAGCCTTAGAAAAGGAGACAAAATCATTGCTCTCCCCCTTCGCAATCTTTTAGATATTCTTTTATTAAAAAAACGTGTTGCAACCCTTGCCGAAATAATAGAATTAGAAGCAGACACTAACTCAATAAATCTGAATTTAAAGGGAATTGCAAGAGTTCGTTTAAAAAAAATAAAAGGCTTACATGAAGCCATTTACACGGTAGTTCCCTCTGATTCCTCCGTTTCAGACCATGATTGTTTAAAAGAACTTAGGAAAAAAGCTCAGGAGCTGGTATTTCTCATAAATGTTCAGGAATCTGACCGTTTAATAGAACTTATGAATTTCCTGTTTGAACTTAACCAGATAACGGATTTTATTGCTAATTATTTTATACTTGATTATAAATTAAGAATTGAACTCCTTAATGAAGTAAATATAAAGAACAGAAGCAGCAGACTCTTAATAAAGCTGAACCAGCTGATAAAAAAAATGGAGTAACCGGGTAAAGAGAAAATGAAAAAAGATATAAGAAATAGCGATGTGTATTACTCAATAAACTGGTCACGCATTTTTGAATACGATAAATATGAAGCCAGAAGGGTTTTACCGGAGCTTCCCGGTATTATATGGATACAAAATCGAATTAATAAAAGAATAGAAACTACCCTGTTCTATGCATGCTGGAGAGACGGACTTAGAGTGGGGCTTTCGAAACTGATGGATGATCTTGTTCAGCAGCATAATGATCTTCGGGAGAAACTTCTTGAGCACGATTTATTTTTTCAATATAGTGTTATAGATACAACCCCGCTTGACATTCAGGATATTATGTTCTGGCTCATTAAAGAACATAAACCGACCCTCAATGACAGTAAAGGATTTAAAGACTCAAAGCGGTACATGAATATTTTTGTAAAAGAGATTGAAGATACATCGGGGGAGATTTTCAAAAGATAACTCTTCCAGTACAATTTACGAAACGTTTAGAGCCTTTAATTTAGAATCCCCATCAATTCTACGGGAGAGAAATTTTAAAAAGCTCTAATGAATTAACTGTGTAATAAAGATTTCTCAGTCGCTATCACTTCTTCGAAATGGAAGCTAGAGTGCTAATTCATCAGGTCATAGCTCTACGAGGCGGCTTCTCTATACATTAAAAGATCTTCATGTGTATATATGTGACTTACCTTTTGTTTGATAGAAAAGAATTCCAGAATATATTTAAATCTTGCACAAGCATCAAGCGGGAGAGAAAGATTTACATCAGATTGAGGAGAGAACTGCTGTATCATCTTTACATTAAGTGTTTTTTTCTCCGCACTATAGACAAAGATATCCTTCTGAAAAAGTTTAAATGTTTCATACACCGCCCTGATTATTGACTCAGATTCAATGAGATTTGCTATATAGAGATTAGTATCTGAATCGTGTATATTCCTGGAAAAAAACTTAAGCATTCTCAGAATAATTTCAGGATATAAATGCTCGTTGATGAGACTAATAATTCTTGCTTCCAGTTCTTTATCATGCATTCTCTTCGTGGGGTATGCCATATGGATAACATGAAATGAACCGGTCTGAATCCTGAAAAAAGTAAAATCGAGCAGACGGTCAATTGCATCCTTTCTCATAAAGTGCTGTTCTGCAAAGGTTGATTCTACAAGCTTTTCCGCTACATCTTCCAGTCTTTCATTCTTAATAATTTTTTCAAAATTTATAAGCTGACTCTTTTCAGGATTTATACTTTCAAGAGAGTCAACCTTATATGATTTTCTTTCCACTAATCCTCCGTGACTTCAATGGCAAATAATTCAGCTGCACAGATTGATCGCTCACCATGTGTATGGCAGCACAACTCCTGCAATCATAAAACGCAAAGAGCATTACAATCATATATGCAATATTAGAAGGTTGTTTTTAAACCTAATAAAAGTTCTTTTTTTGAATCACTCACTTCGTTGTACTCATTCGCACTTTTTACTGAACCGAATAGTGATGCATTATAAAAAGAAAATTCAATCACAGAAAAAAATATCATCTGAAATTTATCTTTTTTTCTGTAGCCGTCATAAATTCCGTAAATCAGCGCGCCATTTGTCAAAAAAGAAAAAATTCCAAGCATATATTTTTCAGTATAGAAATATCCCGATCCGGGTATAACAGCAGAAGATAAACCGGCGACTAATAAACTTTTTTTTGGTCTAAGTTTAATTTCTGCCAGCAGAAGATTTAAATCTTCAGCTTTTTTCTGCAGTTTACCTTCAGGAAAAGAAATTCTGTATTCATGAAGTTTTTTCTCTGCTTCATCATAATTTTCGGCAAGTGTATAGGCAATGGATAAGTCAATTATTGCATCTTCCAGAAATATTCCCTTATTATAAACATAGTTGTATTCCTGAAAATTTTTTACTGCGTAGTTATATGAACCAGCCTCGAGTCTCATCAGACCTGAATAGAAAAGAGCCGTTTCACCCTCCGCTGTATTGTTAAATTTACTATAACAATCTGTAATAACATTTAATCCCTTCTGTTTGTTCCCCCCTTTAAAATAGGACTTCCCCATAATAAGCATACTCTGCGGATATAAATCTCCATGAGGATATAAAAACTGATATCTCATGCTTTCAGTTATCGAAGAATAATATTCCTTTCTGTTGTAATGATTCTCAGCCAGATTTATTAAACTTCTTTCCGATGACAACGCCGGTAGAGATATACAGATAATCCATAGACTTATTAAAATTCTTCTCAATTGAACACTCTCTCAAAATCAACATACTTATCGGGATTGTATGAACCATATTGAGAAATAACACTCCTGTGCCTGTTCATCAATTTTTCGTTATTACCGGCAGATGCTGAATTGTAGGCTCCATAAATATTTCCACTATAAAATAATCCTGAAAAAAAGAACATTGTGTATGAAAAACCTTTCCGTCCATTCTCTTTCATATAAAAACCCCCCGCTGCAGTAGCAGCAACGGAGAGCAGAGAGATTAAACCCTCCACCGGGTAACCTGCATAGCACTGACCAAGACCTGGAATTATCGATGACATTATAGCGGCAGCAGCAGGTGATTTTAAACCGTCTTTTCTATATAACTGAAGTTCATCTTTTAATTTACTGAAATTGTAGTTATCTTTTAAAAATAATTCTGATCCGGCAATTTCATTATCAATCTTCTCCATCTCACCGGAAAGAATAAGCGGTTCAACTCTTCTTAAAAATATATCAAAAATATATTTATCGGGGAGTTCATTGTATTCAAAATTTTTAAGCATTTCATAACTCTCTGAATACATACCCTTTTTTAAGAATGAACCTGAGAGCAGAAGAAGAGACTGAAAGCGCAGATCATCAGGTGAAGAATCAGCACTGTAATTGCTGATCACCGTGGAGTACTGCCCGGCAAGATAGTAATTAGAGTATATAAAATATTCCAACTCAGGTTTTTTTACCACGTTATTAAGTCTTCCTGTTTCGGCAATACAATCGAAGTATCTTCCACCTTCATAAAGTTCCCTGATAAATTTAATCTCTTTTTTTCGGAAACTGTTATTATCCTCAGCGGACAAAGCTGCTGTTGCGGTGAGCATTATAATAATTAAAATAATTTTATTCAGTATCCTCATTATGTTCATTATACTCATTTTCTGAATACCTTATCAGGAACAGGATCTTTCTCGGGAGGATAATAGGGATTACATCTCAGTAGTCTCTCTCCGGCCATAATTGCACCGAGGAAAGCCCCGTGCTTTACCACAGCCTGTTTTCCGTATGCACTGCATGTCGGGTTGTGTCTGCAGTTTGGTCCATCCTGCGGGGAGATTACAATCTGATAAAATCTTATGAGTAAAAATGCTCCCCCCTGTGCCCCATTAAATGCAGTTGATTTTTTATTAACAACAGAGGTTATATGATAGATTCCATCACCTGTATTAACATCGGAATTCCAGGGATTGAACTCCCCGTATGAGCGGCTCATACAAAAAATTATTATAAACGCCGTGAGATACTTTTTCATATATTTCACCTCCCATGGAAGATTATATCATAGTTATTCAGAAATAATCCCCTGTGGCTTATATACGTCAAACAATTATTCCCCGCTTGAGATGTAAAAACATCCGGCAGTGACTCTAAATAGCCGAAAAACACTTGCCATTTTTTCATTGTTAAATATACCAATGCTAATTCTGAATATTCGAATTAATATTGCTCCTAAACGCAATAACTACCAACCCTTGAGTGAGGATTTTTTTAAAATGAATCAGGAAAAAAAACTGGAAAAAATTCTGGAGAGCGCCTATTCTGAAGATCTGGGCGATTACCACAAACTCCTGAAAGTGATGAAGAAGAAACTCCCCTTCTTCGGCAGCACTAAGAAGATTGCCGCTGCCCTGCTTAAAGAGCTTCTCGGAGATATTTCGAGACTCGACATCAATGCTGCCAGACTCCTTAACAAAGCTGAATCCGGCTCTATTGTATTTGAAGACATCAAAGACGGACGCGCACGACTGTTTATCAACGTTGGAAAGAACCAGAACATCTCTACCGGAGATCTTATCCGTGAAGTTGTAAAAAGATCGGGAATTGACGGTAAAACAATCGGTAAAATTGACATCCACTCCACCTACGCTTTTTTTGAAATACCTGAACAATACGCGGAACTTGTACTCCATTCATTTGACGGCGCAAGAATAAGAGGAATTCCAGTGGTTGTTGAACCTGCTAAAAGAAAAACTAAAACCAGATGAAATCCGAAATAGCCGGCTGCCCATTCTGCGGCAGATCATCAGAAACAGAAATAAGCATTGATCTTCATAAATGCAGAAGATGCGATCTGATTTTTAATATTAACTGTAAATCCCTGTCGTATGACAGGGATTACTTTATTTCAGACTATCAGGAGCAGTACGGCAAAACATATCTTGATGATTTTGAAACTATCTATAAGCTCTCCGGTATGCGGCTTGAAAAAATTCTAAAACTTTCAAAAGCTCCGGCGGACAAGCTATCGGTTCTGGATATCGGCAGTGCTGCAGGATTTTTCCTGAAGGCGGCAAAGGATGCAGGAATAAAAAAACTTCTCGGTATTGAGATCTCGAACTTCGCATCTGATTATTGCCGTAAAGAATTCTCCATAGATGTAATTGAATCCCCCTTTGAACGCGCAGAGATCGGCGAAAAATTTGACATTATAACCTCATGGTTTTTTATCGAACATCTTATGGACCCGTTAAATGCGATGAAAAGAATATATCAGATGCTCAATGATGGCGGAGTATTTGCACTGGCAGTTCCATCGTGCTATGGTCCTATGTTTTTTCTCTCCAGAGACGAATGGATTAAAACTCATCCGACAGATCATCGGATAGATCTGTCCCCAAAAGGAGCAAAGAGGATTCTTCGGGAGATAGGTTTCAAAAAAGTAAAAGTTTCCAGGTGCGGTTATCATCCGGAGAGAGTTCTCAGCAGAGATAATTTTTTTTACAAACCCTTCGAACTGATTTACAGATTGTATTCTTCGTTGACGGGATTCTCTGATACTATAGAGATTTATGCAGTAAAGTAGGGTTTTTTATTTCAGGAAAATCCCCCATTTATTACATGCTATATCACTTCACTATTAATGAAAAGCAAATGTCTTTTTTTCAGCAGCAATAATTTATATGCAAGCCTCAATTGATTTAAAGAACCACTAATTAAAATACATCCGGAGATAATTGTGAGAAATAATTATTTATTAAGCATCCTTTTTGTAGCCTCAATGCTTGTATCCTGTAAGAGTGTTGATTATACAATTATTGAGAAAAAAACAATTCTCGATAAAAGAGTTAAGCCGATGCATGTTAATGTTGATTCTAAAAGCATTGCGAATTTTTTCAGTGTTGACAACTACTTTGCCGATGATGAACGCAGTGATATAGAGAATACTATTAAAAACAACTTTACCTTTATGTCTGATTCAAATGATACATTTTTAAACATACAAGTAAAGAATTTAGATGCTGATGCAAATTATAAATGGTATATACCAGCAGCATGTACAGCGGGAATTATAAATATTGTTGGCGTACCTGTGGTATCGCAAACATGGAAAGTTGAACTTACTGCTCAAGTTACAGCAGCAAGCGGTAAAGTAATCAAAACCTACTCCTCAGCAGGTGAAAAAACGGAATACTCTGCCCTCTTTTGGGGTTACAGCCCAAAAAAAGCAGGTTCTCTGACATCATGGAGCGAATTAAGAGCAGCAACATACCTGAATGCAGTTGTTAAAGCCTGCGATAACCTTCGTAATCAAATCGAAATTGATGATAATGGTATTTTATTAAAAAAGTAGTTTTATAAAAAATTATTTTTTATCCTGGAAAGTGGGATAAACCTGTAAAGGTTTATCCCACTTTCCTCAAGCAAAATTGATCAGCATTTATTCTCTAACAAATATCAAAAACAAGAAGACATAAATCATCATCAAACTTATCGTTATTGCAGAAAATCATTAATTCGTTAATCAGCTTATTCGAAAAAAGATCCGGATCTAAAGAGGCGTTTGTACTTATAAACTCTTTGAATCGATCTTCACCATAGAGCTGTTTATCACCATCCATACTTTCAGTAATACCGTCAGTGTAGAACAATACCCTGTCCCCTGACTCTAGTTGAATCTTCTCCTCGGTCAATTGCAGATCAGTAAACCAGCCAAGAGGCTTACCCTTCGCGTTAAGTTCTAAAAAAGTTCCCTTATCTTTTTTGTAAACTATCGGAGGCAAATGTCCGGCGTTTGAGTATCTCATAATTTTTGTATCAATATCTATCATGCAGAAAAAAGATGTCATATAATTTGAATTTACCGTGGACCTGCATAATGTGTCGTTCAGCTGGTACAGTACAGAGTTTGATGCACTTTTGTTCTGAATGTTATCAAGGGCAATTTTTGCAATCATTGATATAAATGCTGCAACAAGACCATGTCCGGAAACATCAGTTATAAAAATTTCAATTTCATTATTCTGTACTTTGAAATCATAAAAATCTCCGCCGACTTCATCCATCGGAATATAAGTCGAATGAAATTTATATCCCGGAATAAATGGAATGTTCTGCGGAAGAAGCTTATGCTGCAGCAGATGGGCAATCTTAAGTTCTTCTCTGATTTCATTATTTCTTTTTTCCAGAATAGTTTCATAATTACGGGTTTTTAAAAGCATCTTGATTCGGGTTAGAAGTTCTTTGGAGTTAAAAGGTTTTGTCAGATAATCATCCGCGCCGAATTCAAGACCTTCAATTTTATCGGCTATTTCAGATTTTGCTGTAAGAAGGATAACAGGGATCCGCTTCAGCCTTTTATCTTCCTTAATCTTTTTAATCATCTCGTAGCCATTCATCAGCGGCATCATCACATCCGATAATATCAGATCGGGCATCAATTTTGATGCAGCTTTAAGGCCCTCTTCTCCGTTATCTGCAAAATTAAGATTGTAATGTTTACGCAGAAGAAATTTTAAAAAATTCTGCATATCGGCATTGTCTTCCACTATAAGGATATTTATCGATGAGGTTATACTTTCCGGATCTTCAAGTTGTTCAGTTTCTTTCTCCGGAATAAGTTCTGACATCTCTCTCATTCCGTAAAAGCGATGATCGGATACCGATTCGTCGAGCTCATGATGCATTATGAATTGAACATTATCCTGATTTTTAAAGTGTTCTTTTCCTTTTGGTATTGTGACGGTAAAACTGGTTCCATGATCTGCAGGCGTATCTTCTATAAATCTGCTCTTTGCAGATATTGCACCACAATGCAATTCAACAAATTCTTTGACCAGCGCAAGACCTATCCCTGTCCCTTCATATTGCCTGGTGGAACCGGAATCAGCCTGTGAAAAGCGGTCAAAGATTATATCAATCTTGTCAGATGGAATTCCTATACCTGAATCTTCAAATCCGATATAACAATTAGTGTCGTCATCCTCTACTGTGACTTTTATAAATCCCCCCTTATCGGTAAATTTAAGGGAATTAGAAAACAGATTCATAATGATTTTATCCATCTTCTCAAGATCTATGAATAACGGAACTGTATGATTCGCAGAAAAAAAACTAAGCTCAATTTTTTTTGATTCAGCAGCAGAGTGAACAGTGCCGGTGTAATTCCGGAGAAAAGAAACAATATCTGTTTCCTGAATTTTCATATCCATAAGACCGGATTCAATTTTAGAAAAATCCAGCAGATTGTTGATCAGCTTAAGCAGACGAATTGCATTTCTCTGAAGATTTTCAAAAAAACTGTTATCTATTTTTTCGCCATAGTCACCCTGCAGGACAGATTCAACCGGCGAGAGTATTAAAGTCAGCGGAGTACGTATTTCATGTGAAATATTTGCAAAAAAGTTTGTCTTGAGTTTATCAAGTTCTTTGAGGCTTTCGTTTGCTTCTTTCAATTCCTGAGTACGTTCTGCAACTTTCTTTTCCAGATTCTCCGTGGCATTTTTCTGAATCTCTAAAGTCCTGGCCTGAGCCTTCTCTTTTTCTTCTTTAAAAATATTTATTCTATCGCCCAGCGCAAAGGAGAGCAATATAACTTCGGCTATTGAACCCACCTGAATGCCATGTCTTGTAAGAAAATTAAATGGAAGAAAACCTGCATTCTGCAGCAATATAAGCTGACCTCCGAATAAAAAGCAGGTCCATGCAATTACATAATATCTTGCAGGTTTATATCCGCGGATTACGCAATATATTCCGCTTGTTAAACATAATGGAGCCCCGATTCCCGCTGTAATAATTGATAGCCGCATTGCTATTGTATAATCGATGGTTGTAGTCATAACCATTCCGGCTAATGAAAACACCATTAAAAACAGCAGAATTTTATTAACTGCAGGCGCCATTTTTTTTAAATCTAAAAATGAACGGCAGAATTGCGGGATAGTAAATACATTCAAAAAAATAAAAAATGGAATCGTTATCTTGGCCCACCATGTATTATCGGGCCAGAAATACTGTACAGCAATTCCGTCTACAGACATAAACAACAGCAGATTCGAAATAATATACAATATGTAATATATATAGTTTTTATCACGAATGGAAAAGAATACAAACAGGTTATATAGTATCATAACAGCTAAAATTCCATAATATAAACCTAAAACAATATATTCGTTAATACTGTTTTCAGCAAAATATCCCGGAGTCTGAAGAACCAGCGGCAGATTCATTGAGCTTGAAGACTTTACTCTGATAAAATATAAATTGTTCCCTGGAGTGACATTTATTTTAAAAATAAAATTTTTATACTTCAATTCTCTTTTATCAAAACTGTAGTGCATACCTGCAGTTTTCTTTTGTATTTTATTCTCAGCACCCGGAATATATAATTCAATATAATCAAGAAATGGAAATCCGATTTCAAGGTACATCTCTTTAGAAACTTTCTCCGGATTGCTTATTTCAAATTTAATCCAGTATGCCGAGGATGTGTATCCATAATTCGGAACATCAATTTCATTTTTTATAAATCCGGAGTCATATTCATTTCGTACAATATTATCAATATTTATATTTCCGGTTTTATCTTCCAGGATATAGAGACTGCGGCCAAGCTTATAATGATTTTTATCCTGTTCTAAGGTAATTGTCTGCAGGTCTGCATTTGCAATAAAGGGGGATATAATTAAGAGCAGTATTATTATAATTTGCTTTAATAATATATTTCCAGTTTTCATTGATATTCCCGTTAATTGTAAAATATTTGTCCGGTTGGAACAATTTTAATTTACTCAAAATAGAATAAAATTACAACAATATATTTTTAAAATTCAGGAATGAAGAACCGTCTGCACATGACACGACTTTAATAACCGGGCTCTACATGATGTCATGCAAAAATGTTTCTTTGATACTAAGTTTCACTATCCTCTGTTAAATATAAATTTATTAAAATTTTATCCCTGAAAAAACCTCAAATTTAATATTATGCGTTTCGAGATTCATGTTTGCAAATTCTGAACTTTCAAATTCCAAATCTGCACCCGAATACTTATATATGAAGTTAGCTCCGGAAAAATAATTTACTCCATCATAACCGGCCGCACAGCGAACATCCCACTGCAGAAAATTCCAGCTTGTCGTCGTCCGCGTTCCATTTGGATCATTATATTTAGCCATTGTGACTCCAATACTACATATAAAAAGTGATCCTGAAAAGTATAAACCCCCGTCGGAAGCCGAAAAAGCATAGCCCGGAGTAACATATGCGTTGTATATTTCTACATTTTTTAAAACGCTTGTATCATAAGATGTTGATCGTGGATCAAAAGGTGTTTTGCTTTTCACAGAGATATAATCTGCATAAACCATATACGAAAAAGCAGCAGTAAAATCTTTTTTTTGTGAAGCAGCATGACCCATGCCTTTTTTGAACGAATATAGAACTTTAGTTGGCAATACAAAATCAGTTGAAAAAAGAAGATTACCACCGGCAGCAATAACATCAATATCTTCACGGGATTTTTTAACCGATGGAATCCACTGTTTACTTTTATCATGTAAAATATATCCACTTTCACGCTTAAAGTATAATTCAATTCCCGCGGTGTCCTGATAAAATTGTGTTTCTACACTGGAAAATTTCTTTAAGCCATCGAATGTTTCCTCTTCGTTTTTATTTTTATACGGAAAAGAATTATAGATTGAAACAGAAAAATTATCAACGCTGAACTGCACCCCGGGAATCACTTCTGCCTGCGGTGTAAGAATGAACGCATCACGGTTCTTTATATATTCATATCCTTTTATAATTAACGAATTATATGAAATAAGCGGAGCTATCTTTACCACTCTGCCACGGTCTTCCAGTTTAGAACTTTCTCCTGTGTCATCAAGTTGTGCTGATTCATTTGTATCATTTATCGCTATAAGAGAATCAGTAAATATATAATTTGAATTTTCAGTATTTATTTTACGTATATTATCAAATTTCACTTCGTTATTAGTTGTATAGGTCGTATGTTCGTTTTTATTGGATATTGGAGATGAGATGGTGGGGAAAATAAAAATAATCGGGATTGATATAATAATTACTGTTAAAAATTTCATTCCTATGTCCTTATGATGGGAATATAGATGACTAAGTCAATAAACACAGAATTAGCTAAAAGGGTATGTTATAATTCTGCATGAACTAATAACTTCCCCAAATTCTAACATTACAATTAGGTCCTGTTTTTGTATCCTTCAGCTTTAAATCACCATCAACATATATATAAGCAGATATTGTTGCACTCACAGCCGTATTATTTGTTGCATCAAGGGACACCTCTAACTTAGTTGGTCCGTCACCGCTATCTCCACCTTGAGGATCAAAAACCGATTCTTTATTGTCTTCACCTGATTCATCATGATACTCTGTACTCCAGGGAAGCTGTGTCACAATAGTAGACGAAGATGAATGTGAACCGCTTATTGTAGTGCTTGTGGCATCTCCAGTAACGACCAAAGTAATTCGATGATCTTGACTTTCATTGCAGTTACAGAATACACAGAAAATCAGTAAAGTGAAAAGTCCGGAGAGAAATATTTTCATGATAAAAATCCTTTTTCGGTAAAAATAATGTTTGTTTGCCAATCAAGAAAAGTGCTTTAAACATCAGAAAAATAATACTCAAATCTCCGAGATTAACAGATCATATAATCGTTCTCTGTAAAACTATTTTAGTGATTTTTGATAAAAATCTAGAGTGTGTGAAATGATGTTGGTGACACAAAGTTTAAAAAATTACATTTCATTTCTGCATCTAAATCATCATATAAAAATATCCCGCGGCTTACTACCCTGCTGAGGTCCGATATATCCAAGCTCCTCCATCTTCTCTATCATACGCGCGGCACGGTTGTATCCGATGCTGAGTCTTCGCTGCAGATACGAAGCTGATGCTTTTCTTGTCTCTTCAATAATTTTCAGCGCTTCAACAAAGAGTTCGTCATTCTCATCGTTTATCTCGCCATCCTCATCCTGGAATATCGATGCCTCGAAGTCTATGTAATCAGGAGTACCCAGTGTACGTAAATGAGTTACAATCTCCATTACCTCATCTTCCGAGATAAAGGCACCCTGTATCCTCACAGGGAATGAACTTGTAGGGGATTGATAAAGCATGTCTCCCTTTCCAAGAAGTTTTTCCGCTCCATTCTGATCGATGATAGTTCTTGAGTCTGTTTTCTGCGAAACCTGAAATGCTATACGTGCCGGAAAGTTTGCCTTAATTATACCTGTTATAACATCAACTGATGGTCTCTGTGTGGCCAGCACAAGGTGTATACCCACCGCTCTGGCCTTCTGTGCAATCCTTGTGATATATCCTTCAATATCTTTAGATGCAACCATCATAAGATCTGCAAGCTCATCTATAATAATTACAATAAATGGAATTTTTTCTCCACCCTTTCTCTCTTTCGCAACCTTTTCGTTATACGAAACAATATCCCTTGTATTCATCGCAGCAAGAAGTCTGTATCTCCTTTCCATCTCAAAAATTGACCACTTTAAAACAGCCGGTGCAAGATGCGGCTCAGTGATTACAGGAGTTAAAAGGTGCGGTGTCCCGTTGTAAAACTGCAGTTCCACCATCTTTGGATCCACAAGAATAAATCTTACATAGTTCGGATCATAATTATATACAATACTTGTAATGATTGAATTTACACACACCGATTTTCCGGCACCGGTTGCGCCGGCTATGAGAAGATGCGGCTGCTTCTTTAAATCGAGCATAACAGGTACACCAAGTACATCCTTACCCAGGGCCACTTTGAGGCTCCCCTTCTGTTCCTGATATACTTTAGATTTTATAATATCACCGAGCGTAACCATCTCTCTCTTTCTGTTTGGAAGCTCAACTCCAATGGCGGATTTCCCCGGAATCGGAGCGACGATCCTCACCCTGTAAGCAGCAAGTGCCATGGCGATATCATCTGCAAGACTGACAACCCGTGTGATTTTAATACCTGCAGCAATCTGCATTTCGTAAAGCGTAATTACCGGTCCGCGGTTTACGTTTATTACTCTTGATTCAATTCCAAAATCTGCAAGTGTACGAACCAGAAGCTGAGAGTTCTTTTTAATCTCAGTTTCCCATGTTTCGGTATCTACAGGTTCCGAATTATATAAAAAGGAAGTAGGTATTATATATTCTTTATTAATTTTCAGTTCTTTAAAAACCTGTTCCTCCGCAACAGCCAGTCCCGGATCAGAAAAAATCTTTTTACTTTTTTTTATTTCTTCAATTTCTTCATTTTCTTCTTCAAATTCAGATTCTTCGGATGTTACATTAAGCGGCTCGGGCAGATCTTCATCTATTTCAAAGATTCTATTTTTCTTTAAAGTATATTCGTCATTCGATTCTTTATCAGTTTTTTCTTTAGATTCTTTTTTTGATTTTACAAAAGTTTGTTTTGAAGAGTCAACTTCTCCGTGGAATTCATCACTATCATCTTCGTATTCATGGAAGTTTCCATCTTTATAAAACTTCTCTGCAACTATGGGTTCACGTTTAACAGTGGCGGAAACATTTTCTGATTTAGCATATAAATCATCATCAAGTCCAAACTCGTTTTCTTTAAGCATTCTCTCTTCATGACTTACTTTACTTTCGCGGAGAATGCTCCCTATCTTCTCGTCACCTCTTTTAAAAATCGGTTCTCCCGCAGCGGCTGTAACATTCATTCCCAGATACTTTACAGAGTCCTCGTTTATAATCTCTTTTTTTCCTATTGAAATTCTCTTACGGACTACCCATGGAGTTTTTTTCCCTGGATATAAATCTTCTCCCGAATTACTCTGAGGAATCTGATCTGCATATTTCTTCACAGATATCCATTCAAAGAATTTTCTTAATTTATTACTCCTCTCAGATACTCCGCCACTCTGAAAAAGTTCTGACAATGAAACCGTTCCAAGAAGTATAAGACCAATAAGATTCATTATAACAATTACAATATACCCGCCGACAAAACCTGCAACTGATTTGAAGAAATGAAAAATATAGTAGCCTATAAATCCGCCGCTGTTCTGATAAATATCAGAACCATTGATGGCAAGAAATGACGATGAGCTTATTGTAAGAAAAAACAGAGCAAACAATTTGTCATAAACAGAGGCGATCTCTCCGTTTTTGAACATTGACCATCCTGAAAGAAAAATCATCATTACCAGGAGATATGAAGAGAGTCCGAATGCCGATCGGAGTATATGACCCAGCAGAGCTCCAAAGGGCCCCACAAGGTTTAACACAGCTCTATTGAATACAAGAGCTGTATAATCTGTCTGAACATAGGTGGCAATACCGAGAAGAAATATTATTCCGATGAGGAATAACAACACCCCCGATATCTCTATATATCTTTTATCCTTAAACACTGCTCCCTCCGCAGTTCCTATTAATAAGTTTCTGAAACTGCATTTAACTCAGAAACCTGGTCATCTTCTATTTTAAACATTGAGAAAAACAAAATACCGATCCTGAAAAACCCTTAATTATCAGAAACCGTGCAGATTTTACCCTGAATGAAACCGGGAATAACTGCCTCATATAATTTTCGGCTTGTTCAGTGCAATTTATTAGCTGCATAATGGATAAATCCCCTATTTATCAGAAAATAAGTTCCATCCTTTAAGGTTTTATTATGCAATTTTAATGAAGTTTTTTAGCTGAGACGGCAGGCAAAATGCAGAAGTTCCGCATTGCCCTGAAATACATTCTGTATTCCAGGGCCGAAAACATATATCTATTCTAAACCTCTGTAACTTTAACAACAATTATCGGATTTCTCTTTGTGAGCTTATATATATAATTCTTTAAACTCTTCTTTAAGAAATCTTCTATTTCATAAGCTGTTTTTCTCTCACGAAGCATTCTGCCAAGTTTCTCTTCAATATCCTTCTGGAGATGACCATGAATTTTTG
>CAYVCQ010000037.1:0-22268 GCA_964450405.1 uncultured Leptospirales bacterium
CTCTGTCAGAATGATAAATTCTTCGAATTTCTGTAGTTCCCTTCGATGCAAGAGCCGCAACCACAAGAGATGCCCCTGCACGGAGATCTGACATCATAATCGGGGCAGACATGAGCTTTTTTTCACCCTTTATGACGGCAACATTTCCTTCAATACTTATATCTGCGCCAAGTCTTCTTAACTCTCCAACATGAGTGTATCTGTTTTCAAAAATTGTCTCTATAATAACGCTTATTCCGGGAATTGTAGTGGCAAGCGACATTAAAGGTGCCTGTAAATCCGTTGGAAATCCGGGGTAGGGGAGAGTTTTAACCATAAAACCCTTCTGTTTTCCTCCGGGAGTGATTCTTACAGTTTCTTTGCCGGCTTCTATGGAAAATCCCGATTCTTTTAAAAGATCTGTGAGAGATTCGATATGCTCGGGAACACAATGTGTCAATGTAACATCACCTTTAGTAATGGCTCCTGCAAGTAGAAAAGTACCTGCTTCAATTCTATCGGGCATAATTGAATATGTTACGGGAGTGAGTTTTTTAACACCTTCGATTGTTATTCTCTCAGTGCCGAGACCGGTTATCTTTGCACCCATCTTATTTAAAAAAAGACCAAGGTCAACTATGTCCGGTTCCAGTGCGCTGTTCTCCAGAACTGTTTTCCCGGAAGTAAGAACCGATGCCATCATAAGATTTGCAGTGGCTCCAACGGAAATCTGACGCATTGTGAAATTTGCCGGAGTGAGCTTTTTGGCAGCTCTTGCTTTAATATTTCCATGCTCAAGATCAATTGTAACTCCCATCGCCTCAAAGCCTGCAAGATGAATATCCACAGGTCTCTCACCGATTGCACACCCTCCGGGAAGAGAAACATCCGCTTCACCCAGCCGTGCAAGAAGCGGTCCCATAACATATACAGAAGCACGCATGGTCTTGACCAGTTCATAAGGCATCTCGTCGTTTTTTATACCATTGACCCGTATTTTCAGGATATTTTTTTCGCTGTCAAAATCGGTTTCAGCTCCAAGATACTCTATAACTTTGATGATTGTGCGGATATCCATCAAATCGGGAACATTTTTTAAAACAGTTTCACCATCAGCCAGCAGACTTGCTACTATTATCGGGAGAGCAGCGTTTTTTGCACCGGATATTCTAACTTCTCCCTTAAGTTTTTTCCCGCCTTTTATTTTGTAATAATCCAAGAGAACTCTCCTCTAAATTTTGTCGTTTAATTTTTATATGGTTTCTGTACAATGTTTAAATAATGTGAGCTGTCTAAAAGTTTGTTTGTTGTCATTCCGGCTGTAGTGAAACGGAATGCCGGAATCTCATACATCTGATTCTGTAAGGAGATTCCGGTATTTGGCCAGCTTTTTTGTAACATCGTGTTACTTGCTGGCAGGCAAACATCCTGTTTGCTCCAAAAATGGAAGCTGCAAAACCGGAATGACAAATAAGAATTATTAAACTTTTTAGTCAGCCTCCATTATGCTCGACTTAGTCTTTATCGTTAATTTTTATAATATCTATTTTAACTTCATCTTTGAGATCTTCAACATCCTTCCTGAGTTTAATCACCTCTTTCCCCATATCTTTCATAGATGACATGGCTTTGCTCCCTCCGAAGAGAAGTGCAATAATTCCGATTATCACAAGCCATTCGCCGCCGCCTGGTAAATTGAAGGGTAACATAAGATGCTCCTTTGCTGTTTTTTATGAGTTAAATCGTTGGTTGTACGTTTTAGAATCATACCCTTCGACAGGCTCAGGGTGACAAATTGTCTATCATGCATAACCTGGTGTACTATCCTTGATAACTGACATACTATCTGTCATGCTGAGCCTGTCGAAGCATTAAAATTTAATACTATATTTAAACATTTTTGAAAAAGTAAATCAGGGTGGAGTTGTGTCAAGATATAATTTTTGATGAAAAATAGATGAAAATAACCCTATATTTGTTAATTTATATTAAGGTTAATATTACGTTTAATATCAGGGCAAGCTCGTGAATAGATTTTCAGGTTTGTGCAGAGAAAAATGCAGGTGAAATTCAATACTGTTATCTTATTTTATATCCTGCCCTGAAAAAAAATAGTTGTAATTAAAGGAAATATATAAGAATAATAAGAATCTGATAAGGATTTGAAAATATGAATAAAATAGAAATATTATACTTTACCGACAACAAAGTCGGCGAGGCCCTAGCTACAAGGGTCAAACAGATGGGAGTTTCTGTAACAATCTGCAATTTCAGCGAGATTGAGGAAATCTGCCGGAATAAAACCGGTTATTGTGTTCTTATCTTTGATTTAGTCGAAATGAAACCTGAGAGTCTTATAAAGTATCTTTCAGGAATTAAATCAGTGGAAAATATCATTAAACTGATTATTACTGAAAAAGATGACATTGAGGGTGTGTTCTTTAATGCAGTTCACCTCATGAATCTTGAGTTTATAATTAAACCGGTTGATGAGAGGAGTTTCATGCTCCTTCTCGAAAAGACACTTCTGGTTGAGAAATACAGACAGCTTATGAAGCTTATATCGGATGAATCCGAGTCACGAATTGATGTTCTGGAATGTTTGCTTAATATAAAGAGAAAAGACATGTATGACGAAGGGACAGAGAAAGAGATATTTATAAAAATACTCGATTTTGAAAAAAAACTGATGGAGGAGCATCTCAGCCTGAACGATTCAATTAGAAATATAGCTCTTTACAGAAATAATGAATTTATTATACTTAAAGACAGAATCAGAGCTGAAGAAATGCTCAATGATCTTCGCAGAGAAGAAATGCTTAATGCCAACAGAATAATTGAAGCACAGGAATCATTAATCGAATACTCTTCCAGAGAACTTATAGAAACAAAAAGAATTATGAATGCAAAAGAGAATGTCGAAGAGTTAAGTAGAACCGAAGCGATTGATCTTCATTCTGAACTGGACAGACTTAAGGGTGAAAAGAAAATTCTTGAAGCAAAAATTGAAACATTGATGTCTGACACTTCGACAAATGAGAAATAAGAAATTGCTCAAAAACCGCAGGTGATTATAATTTCCCTGTGCACCCGGATTGCCGGGAAATATGTTTAACACAGATTTTTGAGTAGATACCAAAATAATAACCGTAATTAAGAGAGTTTTGATGGAATGGGAAAGAATATTAGTAGATTCAGTAAAAGATGGTGTAATCAAGGAGCTTTATCTTAGAAAGCTCCCTGTATTAAAAACTGTTGATAACTGGAGAAAAGTTGAACTTATAGGCTGGATAGAACATCAGATGAAACACACCTACTATAAGGGTGGATTAGTTAAATTAAACGGAAAACTTTATTTCGTACAGGATAAAACCATTAAGGCTCTTCAGGAGTTTATGAGCTGGAATTTCCCCATAAAAATAAGGGTAGTTACAGACTAATCACTCTCTTCAAATATTGTTATTACCGCATCAAATTTCTTCGAAAACTTAACTACGATATCGATTGAATCTTTATCGAGTATAGCATAATTTTCTGAAATTCTTGTCATTATTGTTTTTGATGATGAGCTGTAGAGAATTTCATCTATAAAACTTCCGTGACTGGTGTGAAGCAGAATAGGTCTTGATATATTTATACTGATGGTCTGTTTAGTCCAGTCGTCCAGTAGAAATTCAAGGTTCTGAGGAATCTCATTCTTAGCATATTTTTTTAGAGTCTGGATAAATTTCTCAATATTCATCCCGCGTTTTTTTGCGTTAATAATTGAAATTTTAGTTATTGCTGCTTCTATTACAACATCCTCTTTCAAAATTTCAGTAAAAGCCATTATTGTGTAGAGGGAAACAGGGTCGATATCCATATGCGGAATCATCAGCGTAAAATCGGGGCTGATGTAGATGCACTTCTTTATATCTATTTCCTTGTGATGTTTTTTATTCTGAAGTAATGCGTTGATCTTCTTACCCGGCTCGGATAGTGTAATTTTACCATTTATGGTGTCACATAAACCGCAGATGGTTAGAAAATTAAGAGATTGTTCAAAAAGCTCTCCGGTGTTAGTCATAAAATTTTCAGAATCACTTTCCAGCTGTTTAAAGTGTGATGCTGTGCATAGAGTGATAAAAATAAGTTTGAGATAATCATAACTGATAGCTTTAACGCCCGGGAGAATGTGAAGAATGCTTTTCATGCCGGAGAAATGAGGAATTGCCAGTTCTCCTTTGAATTCCTCTCCCGGTTTTATTCCATCCTGTATCTTCAGAAGAACATTCTTAATGATTAATACCGGATCTTCTATTTTTTCGGATATATGTTTTATGCTGATGATTCCTATGTCTCTATCAAGTCTTAAACATTTAAGCAGATTAAGCATCTGCATAGCAAGAAAAGCCCGCTCTTCATCAATGAGGACAGCCCCGTCTGTAAGAGAGATCTCCAGCATAGTCTCGGATATTTTTTTGAGATCTATTTTTCTGAATTTACTCTGTTTAGTCAGAAAGAGTCCGGAGGATGAAATGACATCATATGCTTTTATGATATTCGTCGCTGTTTTAAAACTATTGCTGACATTGACTGATGCGGAGAGATTTTTCTTTTTATAATATAAAGCACCCTGAGTCAGTACTTTCTCATTCAATCCTATATAAACATATGGTTTATCATTTATAATATTAAATATGATAAGATGACCTTTTTCAATCATCTCACTGATTTTTTTCTCATTATCTTTGGACGGGTACAATTCTATAAGAGCTTCAGACTGGATTATACATCCCTTTTCTATTATGGTCTGAATTATCTCCAGAGATTTTTCATCTTTTAGTACTTCTTCGGGGGATGATTCATTTTCTGAAATGAGTGTTTCAGCCGCTTTGTTTAAATAATCAATAACTTCAGTGCCTTCTGTTATGTTGAAAATATCGGATACCTCCTGTATACAGTGAATTCTGTCCATTTTTTTACTGAGCATCTGCCGGTTTTTTATAACATACGCCAGCATCAACCCGCTGATGTTAAGAACAGATTTCTCTATTACATCTATATCAAGGCCGAGTATTTTCTGAATCTCTCCAAAACTAATACCGTCATTTCCGGAATAAAGCACTTTGAAAATGCTGATCTCATCTCTGCTGAATGAAGAGATAATCCGGTAAAGGGTAAAGAAATTGAGCATCGCCTCTCTGATTTTAGCTTCAGAGGAGGTCTTAATGTTGAGTATGTTGGCCAGCTCTTTCTGCTTCTCAGGCTGGATCCTTTTTAATATATCATCAATTGTTTTCATAAAAAGTTGTAGACACCTATTATACTAAAATATATGTATGTGGTTAAATATGCAATAAATTTTGTTGTAAAAAACCGTTTTGTTTCATATTTTACCCCATAAAATCACAATTATTCATTTTTTTGTAATCCCAAGGAGAATTTAATGATTCAATTTTTAAGATTTGATAAATCAAAAGAATTTGATGTCGAATTTGGAATAATAAAGGGAAAAGAAGCCGTAAGGTTTTTTCTCAAAAGGACTCTCTATCTTATTCTTTTTGCGTATTCCACACTCTTTCTGGCGGTCGCTATTCCTTTTGTAAAAACTCCATGTTTATATATTTATTTTGCCGGAAGTCTGGCAACTGTTTTTTATCTGTTGCGATTTATAAATCACATTGTGAAATTTTTAAAATATAAAAACGGCCATATTAAACTGACAAATACTTTTATCGAAGTAAAAACCTCTGACAAAACTATTAAGATTCCTGCAGATGAAATAACCTATCTTGAAATAAATCCTCTGGGAAATCTTTTAATCAGGGAAAAATATATGGTTACATCTTTCCCCAGAGTTCTGCTTAGCGATGAATCGAGAAGTTCTCTCCAGGGTCTATTTGAGGATATGGCTCCTAAAAGAACTCTATTGTATAAAAAGATCTGGGAGTTTGCAGATGCCATTGCAGTAGCGCTTGTTCTTGCTGTTCATATCATCCAGTATGTGGTGCAGGCATACTATATTCCAACAGGTTCCATGGAGGAGACTCTGCAGGTGGGTGATCACCTCTTCGTGGAGAAAATCACCTATGGACCGATAATTCCCAAAATGATGGGGATGGAAAATCCTGTTCATCTGAATTTTCTTGCTGTAAGAGAGTTGAAGAAAGGGGATATAATAATTTTTACTCCGCCGATAGAAAGTGAAAAACATAAAGATTATATAAAAAGATGCATTGCCGTTGCCGGAGACGAATTCCACATAAAAGATAATACAGTTTATGTAAACGGAGTAAAGCAGGTTGAGCCCTATACACTCGGGAAGCCGACTGATTATGATCATTTCAACATTAACAAGTTTAATAATATTGAAGGAATTGTCCCTGCTGGAAAGGTTGTTGTGCTCGGGGATAACAGAACTAATTCCTCCGACGGACGTTATTTCGGTTATCTTGATGTGACTGCAATTAAGGGAAGGGCCTTTATACTCTACTGGAATACAGATCAGATATTCAGCGGAAAGCTTAACAGGCTTGGTCTGATAAGATAATTGCGGTTAAATTTTATTCACGGCCGATTTGCAGGGACTCATAAATTGACGATAAAATTTCTCTCCACCGCGCCTTCGGCGAGGAGGAGAGACGAATACTGCCGGTTTTAAGCAGTTACGCAAATTTCACCTTATAAAATCGCAATTATTATTTTTTTTGTAATCCCGGGGAGAATTTAATGATTCAATTTTTAAGATTTGATAAGTCAAAAGAATTTGATGTCGAATTCGGAATAGTAAAGGGAAAAGAGGCGCTGAGGTTTTTTATTAAAAGAACTTTCTATCTTATTCTCTTTGTATATTCCACACTCTTTCTTGCAGTAGCAACCCCTTTTGTAAAAACACCATCCCTGTATATTTATTCTGTTGGAGCTCTTGCCACCTTTTTTTATCTTATAAGATTTATAAATCATATTGTGAAATTTTTAAAGTATAAAGACGGTTATATTAAACTGACTGATAGTTTTATCGAAGTAAAAACCTCTGACAAAACTATTAAACTTCTTATGGGTGAAATAACAGGTCTTGAAATAAATCCTCTGGGCAATCTTTTAATAAGAGAAAAATCCGGAGTCATTTCTTTTCCATTGGTTCTTATAGGTGTTGAGGCAGGAGTTTTTATTCAGGATCATTTTCTGGATGTGGCTCCCAAAAGAACTGCACTTTTCAGGAAGATATGGGAAGTTGCAGATGCGGTTGTCGTTGCGCTTTTTCTTGCTGTTCATATCAATCAGTACATAGTACAGGCTTACGCAATACCTACAGGTTCAATGGAAGATACTCTGCAGGTTGGTGATCACTTGTTTGTTGAAAAAATCACCTATGGGCCAAGTATTCCGAAAATGGCAGGTATGAATAATCAGATTCATCTCAAGTTTCTCGGGATAAGGGAACTGAACAGAAGAGATATAATTATTTTTACTCCTCCAATCGAAAGCGAGAAACATAAAGATTACATAAAAAGATGCATCGCTCTACCCGGCGATGAATTTCATGTGAAAGATAATTTTGTTTATATCAATGGTGTGAAACAGGATGAGCCTTATACGCTTGGTAAACCTACTGATTATGATAATTTTATTATCAACAGTTCAAATAGTATAGAAGGAATTGTTCCACAGGGGAAAGTTGTTGTGCTGGGTGATAACAGAGTCAATTCCGCTGACGGACGTTATTTCGGCTATCTTGATATATCTGCAATTAAAGGGAGAGCTTTTATAATGTACTGGAATACAGGGCAGATATTCAGAGGTAAGTTTCAAAGACTTGGTTTTATAAGATAACGGGGTCTGCAATAATTTTAAAATGTAAGTGCCCGAAATTTTTAAGTATGCTGAACAAAATTAACGGATAATTCTGATTATGGGACTGTCTAAAAAAGAATGCATTTTAAGATTTGTCATTCCGGTTTTGCAGCTTCAATTCTAGCAAATACCGGAATCTCCTAATTAAACCAGGCGTATGAGATACCGGCATTACGTTACACTTCAGCCGGTATGACAGTGAGTAAACTTTTAGTTCAGCCCCGTGAAGCATTCGGACGATGTTTTTGCGTAATAAGATAATTCTGAAAGGATTGTAATGGATAAATCTGTTTTTAAAAAAAGGGTTCTTGTCACCGGTTTTATCCTGGCGATAATTCTGTTTTTCTTCGTACTGAAACTTTTTAATCTGCATTTTTCTGATAAAATAATTCTCACCGGCAAGGAACCGATTGAAAACGGTAGAGGATATATCTTTGATCGCGAGGGATATCTTCTTGCACTTAGTCTTGAATTAGATTCAGTTTATGTTAACCCTCAGGAGCTGAAAGATCCCGCATCTGCCGCACTGGCTCTCTCATCAGTTATTAATCATCCTTCTGCTGATCTATTGTCGCGATTTTCAGGAAGTAAAAAGTTTATATGGCTTGTAAGGAAATGTGACAGTCAGCTTTCAGTCAAAATAAAGGCTCTCGGGATTAAGGGAGTATATTTTACAAAGGAGTATAAAAGGGTTTATCCATATAACAGTCTTGCTGCTAATGTAATAGGTTTTGTGGGCCTTGATAATAGCGGGCTTGATGGTGTTGAATATAAATTCAACAATATTCTTTCAGGCCGGGATGAAGTCGTTAAAGATGAAATCTCAAGAGAAACATATCAGAAAAAAAATCTGACTCTGACTATAGACCGGTATATTCAGCATGTGGCAGAAGATGAGCTTTCAAAGGGGATGGCGCTTCACCGGGCGGTGCAGGGCTCAGTGGTTATACTTGAGGTTGAAACGGGAAGAGTTCTTGCTATTGCAAAGTATCCGTCCTTTGATCTGAACTCATTTAACGATTACAATACATCTATCCGTTCGAATTTCAGTATCGTCGATTCATTTGAGCCTGGTTCAACAATGAAAGTTATCACTCTGGCCTCTCTCATTGAAAATAAGCCGGAAGCACTGAAGAAAGAGTATTTTTGTGATGGTTTTATTGATATTAATGATGTCAGGATAAATTGTCTTCATAAACACGGGAAAATCGGCATGGATCAGGTTATTGCACAATCATGTAATGTTGGAATGATCCAGTCTGCAAAAAATCTTGAAAAGAAAGATCTATATAAAACACTGCGCAAATTCGGATTTGGATCAACTACTGGTCTGGAGCTTCCCGGAGAGGCCGAGGGTATTCTTCGTCCTGTTGCACAGTGGTCCGGGCTTTCTAAATACTCGATGTGTATAGGATATGAAATGTCCGTGACATCAATCCAGCTGGCTGCCGCATTTAATGCAATTGCAAACGGCGGAGTATATGTTACTCCGACTCTTATAGAAAAAATTGAAAAGCCCGACGGCACACTTGTTCAGAATTTTTATCCGCGTACAAAGGGAAGAATTCTTAAACAGGAGGAGTCATTGATAATGATGAAGATGATGAGAGATGTTGTCTCATCAGGTACGGGTAAAAAAGCCGATTCTATTTATTATCAGATAGCCGGTAAAACAGGGACATCCCAGAAATTCAGCTCTTCAGTAGGTTACTCCGACCGGAATGTTTCATCTTTTGTGGGGATAGCCCCTTATCAGAATCCCAAGATATGTATGGTTGTTGTAATAGATGATCCCGAGGACCGCTTTACCGGGGGAGCATCAGCTGCTCCGGTTCTTATGCGTATTACCGACCGTATTCTCCCGTACTTCGGTATTGGCGGAAAGGACGCTTCCTCTTTAAAAATTAAGCACTCGCGGGAGATTGCTAAATTCGATTATCAGTCAATCCCGGATTTACGGGGGATGAGTGTTTCCGAGGCGGCTGCGGTGCTGAGAGTTCTTGGTGAAAAATATGGCGTAAAGTATTTTGTAAAAGGTTCGGGGAAAGTATATGGTCAGAAGCCTGCACCTGGAGGCAGCATTACTCCTGGAGAAAATATAATTCTGTTTATGCGATAAAATAATGAACGATATATTTAATAAAAACATTAAGGCGCTTGCCGGGAAAAACAGTGACATCTCTGAGCGTATGGGGCGGGTCACTGCTGAATATGTGGAAGTGATAGAGTCTAAAACCGGTAATCCTGTTCCATGCATAAATCTTGAAGATGGAAAAAAACTCTTCGTTCACAGCCGTGTTGATCCGCTCCGTGAAGCTGAAAGATTTATAGCAGAGGTTGATCCGACAGATAAAGATCTGATAATAGTATTGGGATTCGGTTTTGGTTATCACTGCGATCTTCTTCTTGAGAAAGTTTCCGCTGAAGTAAATGTTATTGCCATTGAAAAAGATGAAGTTCTGTTAAAGAAAGCCCTGCAGTCCCGTGACCTTGAAAATCTGTTTAAAAAAAATAATTTTTATCTGCTTGCTGATCCATCGGAAAGTTTTCTCGGGGATATCTTCCGGGGTAAATCTTCACGCAATGTGCTTTTCATTACTCATCGCGGTGCCTCGCAGCTCTATCCCGACTACTATCAGAATATTGTTTCGATAATAAAATCGTATGTTTCGACTAAGGATGTAAATATAGCGACTCTTGCGCGATTTGAAAAAACATGGGGGTCGAATACTTCAAGAAATATCGCTGTGATATCAGGATCATGCGGGGTAAACCAGTTTTTTAATATGTTTTCAGGTATACCGGCGATTGTTGTTGCAGCGGGGCCGTCTCTAACCCGTAGCCTTGATTTTATAAAAGAAAACATTAATAAGGCCGTAATAATCGCGGTTGACACATCGTATAAGCTTCTTATTGATAATGGAATTACTCCGCATTTTTGTCTCTCTGTAGATCCGCAGCTTATTAATGCCAGGTATTACGAGGGTATAGAAAAAACAGAAACGATTCTTATCTCTGATCCCACAGTTCATCCGTCATTGCTTAGATTTTTTAAAGGAAGAATTTCTGTAACAGGAATCGCCTTTGATATGATGAAATGGATAGAGGATATTTGCGGCCAGAAGGGTGAGCTTACACATGGCGGTTCGGTGTCAACCAATGCATATGATTTTGCCAAAAGGCTTGGTGCATCGCCGGTGCTCATGGTGGGACAGGATCTATCCTTTACATCGGGACTTGCTCACGCGAAGGGTTCGTATCTTGATGAGCAGATTCATAACAGAACATATAAGTTTAATAATGCTCAGATGTATAATAGAAGGCAGCTTGCATCTCTCCCTCCGGTGTATTTAAAAGGTGTAAGGGGCGAGAGGGTTCTGACAAATCAGAAGATGATGATTTTTCAGAACTGGTTTGAGAAACGAAACGACACAGAACTTGTAAATGCTACTTATAACGGAGTGTTTATAAATAACGTAAAAAATATTCCTCACGATAAACTCCCCTTCGATTATCCGGTTTTGGATCTTCAGAAAAAAATTGATGATCTTTATAATAAGTATAAAGATGAAACTGATCCGCAAAAAACCGGTAAACTGAAAAAAAGAATCGATGATATGCTTGCTGAGATTGAAAACCTTATCCCGGCCCTTGAGAAAGCCTCATCCTATGCCGCTGATCTCTCCGGAATGATCGAATCGGGCAAAGATAAAACTGATCCCGGGAAAATATCCTTCATTTTAAAAAAACTTTCTGAAGCAGATAAGTTTATGGAATCGATGCAGAAGAGCAAAGGACTTATAAGTTTTTCAATTCAGAGAGTGATTCATACAATTACTGAAGGATATGATCTGAATACTGATAAAAAAGATAACGCCGCAGATAGATCACTTTTTCTATACCGCGGGTTACTTGAAGGGACTCTGTTTAATAAAAAGATTCTCGGGAAGATGAAGCAGATGCTTTGAGAATCTGCCAGTAATAATTTCCGGATAAAATTATTATTTGATAATGCAATTGAAAGGAATTGAATTTATGAAGACAAAAATTGTATTCGTTTTTCTCTCAGTTGTTCTTATTGCAGTCTTTTGTTTATTCAGCTATGGCAGATTTTCAAAACCGCAGGATATTTTTACTGAACAGGAACGGGCATGGCTGAACGGCCATAAGGGTCAGATAAGAATAGCAATCACACAGCTCCCGCCGCAGATAATAGTAAATAAAGACATGGATTATGAAGGCCTGGCTATAGATTACATCAGGCTGATTGAAAAAAAAATTAATTTCAAATTCAATCTTGTTTATTATGACACGTGGAATATACTGATGGATAAAATGAAGGAGAGAGATTCCGATGTAATTTTTGCTGCTCAGAAAACTCCTGAGAGAGAACAATTTCTTCAATTCACTGCACCATATATTTTTCTTCCAAACATGATCATTGTAAATCAGAATAAAAAAGGAGTTCTGACTTTAAATGATTTAAAAGGGATGCAGGTAGCGGTTGTAAAGGGGAGTGCTGTTCATGAATATTTAAAAACCGGTTATCCGGACATTAATCTTGTACTTGCAAATGATGAGCTGGATGTTCTGAATAAAACATCTTTTGGTGAAACTTATGCCGCTGTTTTGGAGACGTCGAGGGCTTCATACTATATTCAGAAACGGGAAATTACAAATCTGCGAATTGGCGGATCTGCAGAATATGAATATCAGCTCCGCTTTGCATCACGCAATGACTGGCCGGAACTAAACCGTATTCTGGAAAAAGCATTGATGTCAATCTCGGGAGATGAACGCGAGATTATTACCAGAAAATGGCTGTATTTAAATGACAGGTTGTCCTTAGAAAAATATAGAAGATTATTATATCTGGCAGGAGCATTTGTTTTAATTACAGTCTCTTTTTTTATTATGATTTCTTTGTGGAACCGGGTTTTGCATAAAAAGGTTAAAGAGAGAACAGCGGAGTTGAACTCCTACAAAAATCATCTGGAGGATCTTGTAGAAAGCAGAACTGCTGACTTGAAAAAAATCAATGCGGAGCTTGAGAATGCATTAGCAGAGGTGGAGACGTTGAGCGGATTTCTCCCTATCTGCTCCTCCTGTAAAAAGGTCAGAGATGACTCCGGATACTGGAACCAGATTGAAGATTATATAGCAAAACATTCACATACTGAATTCTCTCATAGTATCTGCCCCGATTGTACTGAGAAATTATATGGAAAGGAAAAGTGGTTTAATGATGAAGAGACTCCGGATAAACAGAAATAAATGTTTTATTGATTAGTCTTGTGTTTGCGAATTACTATATTAGAATATTAAATCATCTGAGAGGTCAACAATGTTAAAAAAAATTATTATAGCCGTTACTGCTCTAATGCTCATAGCCGTATTTTCAGCCTCATGGTATTTTTCATCAGTAGTAATGTATCCAAATCGTGGTGTATGTTCAAAGGATCACTTCGTTTACTGCACAGATCCATCTGAATTGAAACTTTCATTTGAAAATGTGAGTTTTAAAAGTATTGATGGCCTTACACTCAAAGGGTGGTACGTCCCGTCAGGGAAGTCCGGAAAAGGAATAGTCATGGTGCATGGGCATGGAGCTAACAAGAGGGAAGGTCTGCGCTGGCTCAGTGCGCTTAATAAGGCCGGTTTTAATGTGCTTCTCTTTGATCTTCGTAACAGTGGTGAAAGCGATAAGGCTTTTACCTCTATGGGTTACTATGAAAAAAACGATGTTGTATCAGCTGTGGATTATATGGAAAAAGTTAAAGGAATAAAAAAGATCGGACTATTCGGTGTTTCAATGGGTGGAGCGACGGGAATATATGCAATGTCTATGGATAAACGTGTTGCTGCTGGAATTTTCGAAGCGAGCTATGCAGATCTTAACGATCTTATGACTCAAATGGCAAAACGTGACTTCGGACTGCCGAGATTTCCAATAGTTTCACTGGCAATGATTCTTTTTGAGATCCGGACAAATGCTGACCGCAAAGATATCAGTCCGGAAAAAGTAATTGGTTCGATTTCGCCAAGACCGGTATTTATTATGCATTCTAGTAATGATCCATATATTCCATATTCTCATGGTGAAAGAATTTATTCAAAAGCAAAGGAACCAAAGGAAATGTGGACATATTCTAATAAAAAACACGCTGAAGCATGGCAGGTAAATCCGGCCGATGCAGAGAAGCGTGTTACCGGATTTTTTAGCAGATATGTTCAGTGATCATACTTTAATAAAGGAATCTACAGACATGAGCATATGATTTTCTAAAAAAAAGTCTGTAAAAAATTTTTTTCCTCATTTTCACCCTGAAATCGACACTATTATGTATAACATAATATGGAGGTTTCACAGATGACGTCACAAAATTTAATTTCGGCAGTAATTTCACCTGAAACAAAAACAGAAGTAATGCAGAGGCTTGAAGAGATCAAAAACAATCTCGGTTTTCTTCTAACTCTTCAGCCGGCTGAAATACAGGGACTAACCAAGGCCGGGAATACGTATGCACCATTTATAGAAAAGGCATACAATGTGATAAACGCGCATCCGCAGATTATGGCGGGGGTTTTTGATCTTGAAGAATTTAAAAAAGATTACATTCTTTCGAAAGATCTTGCCCTTATCGGCAGTCATATGGATCAGCTGGCAAACAGCATAAAAAACACTATCCTTGCTGCAAACAGCGATGCTATGAACGGTGCTCTTGAGGTATATTCGGCAGTTAAACAGAATCGTGATAAGGTTCCCGGTTTAAATGTAGTATCGGAAGAAATGGGTGAGTTTTTCAAAAAGGCAAAGAAGAAGAACATCGTAGCTGCAAAGTAATAAGATCTTTATGTTGAACAACTGAATCATGCTCCGGTGATTAATAATGCTGCTCCGGAGCGTGATTCAGTCTCTCGATATATTGAAATTGACCCTCCGGATATTGCTAAAGACCCGTCGGATATTGAATTGGATTCTCAAGATATTGATAAAAACACATCGGAAATTGAATTAAATTCTCAGACTATTAAATAAGACCCGGAAGATATTGAAATTAATTCACTTTAGATTAAAAAAGATTATTAAGTAATTGAAAAAAATTCTACGGAGAGTGATTTAGAAATTCCGGTGTATGTTTCTGTTACTATGAAGTGTAATTTAGTGAGAACTGAGTTGCATATTTGTAAAAAGATAAAAAAACTGGATGATGTTATTTATTTACAGGTTCGTTACATTTATCTCTGCACCGATTAAAGTTACTTCCGCAATGTGATAAACACATGCGGAGTAATTCACTTCCTGCGGGATTATTTTTTACACAATCATCAGTGCAAGTATCATGCCGGTTTTGACATTCGGAGTCACATGTTTCATCTTCGGAGCAGTTTAAATGAAATATAAGGAATGTAGAAAATATCACGAAAACAATAAGTATATTTTTCAATACTACTCCGCAGGTGTAATTATTTGCATCACAAAACTTTTTTACTTCAGCCTTACCGCAAGTTCCCTGTTCAGAACATCTCTTACTGCACCAGCATCTGGCTTAACACTGATCGGCTGATTCGCATGAATGGACTTTATCCCCTCTAGAGTCTTTTCGTGGTACCCCACTTTAAACTCCGAGAACTTAAGTCCATGAGCAGTCGAAACTATAATAACTCTATCAGTTTTAGAAATTTTCTGTTTTGCAAGAAGCTTGATAAGTACTGCAAGGGCAACCCCGGTGTGAGGGCAGCTGTACATTCCTGTTCTATCGGCTAGTGCGGCAGCCTCTGCAAGTTCCTCTTCGCTTGCCTGTTCAACAATTCCGTTAAAGTTCTTCAGTGTTTTAATCGCCTTTTGTACTGAAACAGGATCGCCAATCTGTATGGCTGATGCCAGTGTTTTTTTGGGAGTAATGGGGCTGAACTCGGTAAAATTTTTCTCATATGAAAGATAAAGCGGGTTTGCATTCTCCGCCTGTGCAAGTACAAGCTGTGGTTTTTTATTTATCAGTCCAAGGTCAAGCATCATCTGGAAGCCGCGTCCAAGTGCAGAAACGTTCCCGAGGTTTCCACCTGGAATAATGACCACATCGGGAACCTCCCAGTCAAACTGTTGAGTCATCTCCACTGATATTGTTTTCTGTCCCTCAATTCTGAGAGAGTTCATGGAATTGGCGAGGTATATGCTGTTATCTACTGTTATGTCCTGAACAATTTTCATACAGCCGTCAAAATCTGTATCAAGGGAGATAACTATTGAGTTATTAGACATCGGCTGCACAAGCTGGGCGGTGGAAATTTTATTCTTTGGGAGAAATACTATTGATGGAATCCCGGCGTATGCCGCATATGCAGCCAGAGCAGCAGATGTATCACCGGTAGATGCACAGGCGACTGCTTTGATCGGTTTTCCGCGGCTTATCATATCGTTCACCATGGAAACAAGTACTGTCATTCCAAGATCCTTAAATGAACCTGTATGGCTATTGCCGCACATTTTAACCCAGAGGTTGTCCATTCCATACATTGCGCCAAACCTTTTAGCCCAGAACATGTTTGTATTTCCTTCGTACATGGAAACAATATTCTCGTTGTCAATTCCAGGCAGTACCCACTCTTTTTTGCTCCAGACACCGCTGCCGTAGGGCCATCTGTTTGTTCCGTTTCTTCCACTGAATAGATTTTTCCATTCATCTGCAGAAGTTTCTCTTAATCTGTCCATGTCGTGGTGTACTTCAAGGAGATTGCCGCATTTTTTACATTTATAAACAATCTCATCAAGAGGATACCTTTCATCGCAGCCTGCGATACATCTGAATTCTGCTTTATATTCTTTCATATAATTTTCTCCTAATTCTTAAAATCCTCAACGCGTATCATAATTACTTTTTCTTTAATGAAGCTGAACTTTTCTATCTCTTTGATACATGTAAGCATGTTGCTCTCCACTGCATCATGAGTAACAATAATAAGCGGAACAAATCCTTCGTTTACCTCTTTCTGCATCACAGAGGCTATAGAGATATTATGCACACCGAGAACTCCCGATATTTGCGAGAGTATCCCGGGACTGTCTTCAGTCTGAAGTCTAAGGTAATATCTTGAAACTCTTTCATCGGGCGACATAAGGGCAGCATTTCCGGTGAGAATACCATGGTATTCATTTTTAGTTGATAGTTGTACAATATCACTTACAATAGCCGATGCGGTGGGGAGGCTTCCGGCGCCTCTTCCATTAAGTATAATAGCACCGGTCATATCCCCATCAAACATTATTGAATTAAACTCATTCCTTACCGACGCAAGAGGGTGATCCTCCGGAATCATTGTCGGGTGTACCCGGATATCGAGCGTGTTATCTATAAATTTAGCTATTCCAAGAAGTTTAATGATGTAGCCCATATCTTTAGCATGAGTAATATCAAATGGGCTTATGCTTGATATCCCTTCGATTGGTACTGTCTTGAAATCTATTGCTTTTCCATATGAAAGCATTGCCAGTATCGATATTTTATGACCAGCATCAAAACCCTCAATATCAAATGTCGGATCAGTTTCGGCAAATCCTTTCTTCTGTGCGTCTTTTAATGCAGATTGAAAAGAGATTCCGTCATCTTCCATTCGTGTAAGGATATAGTTTGTGGTTCCGTTAAGTATTCCGACAATTGATTTAATATGGTTTCCCACCATTCCTTTTTTAAGGGCCAGTATACAGGGTATTCCTCCACCAACTGCAGCCTCAAATCCAATTGAGTTGCCTGTTTCAACAATAGCTTCCAGTATTGATGCACCATCCTCTGCCAGAAGTTTTTTATTTGCAGTGGCAACATTTTTACCTTTGCGGAGTGCATCTATTATAATCTCTTTCGCGGGATTTATTCCCCCTATCGCTTCAACTACTATATCAATTTCGCTGTCTCCGGTTATATCTTTCCATTTATCTGTAACAGAAGTTTCTGTAATTCTGCTTTTAATTTCAGATGCATTCAGGTCGCAGATGGTTTTAACCTTAAGATCAACCCCTGATCTTAAAGCGATTGTCTGAGCATTATTTCTTATCAGTTGATAAACGCCCTCTCCAACTGTGCCGAAACCGATTATACCAATGTTTACTATTTTTTTCATCATGTAACCCCATATCATTTACTGGTGTAAATGATATGCTTGTAAATGGGGTAAAATAAATCAATAAAAATTCAGAATAGGAGGGATGTTGTGCCGGATGTATGAATAAAAAAAGGATTTGCGGGCGTAAGCCCGCGTTATGTTTTAAACTGTGAAATAATCAGTAATTTCGTTTAATTTCTTTGATTTCTCTTTTAATTCATCAGCAGATTTACTGAGATTTTCTGATGAGATTGTAATTATATGAATTGTCTCATTTATATTTGATAGTGCTTTTAATATTTCGTTACTGTTGGTTTTCTGTTCAGCTGTTGTATCGGCTATTACAGTGGACATCTGATTTATTAATTCAATATCATTTAATACCGCCTGATTCCCTTTTCTCTGCTCTTCAGATGATATGGCGATTTCTTTCATGAGCAGGGCTGTATTTTTTATATTATTCATTACCTGTACAATGGCATTATTTGTAGTGTTAACAAGGGCAGCACCTTCGCTAACATCAGATCTTGTATGCTGGATTGTTGTTTCAATCTCCTTTGTACTGGCAGCTGTAGCATCGGCAAGTTTTGAAATCTCCTGTGCAACAATGGCAAAACCTCTTCCGTGTTCTCCGGCCCGGGCAGCTTCAATTGAAGCGTTCAGGGATAGAAGGTTGATCTGGTCAGAAATATCATTTATTATCTGAACAATTTCCACGATTTTTTGTGAGTTTTCAGCTATCTGATTTATCTTTGATGTTGTTGTATCAAGTATTGATTTTGTTTCATTTGCATTTTCGACGGCAATCTGTGTTTTTTCACTTACATCAGCGGCTTTTTTACTTACACCGGATGAAGAATCGGAGAGAGACTCCATGGCATCACTTGCGTTTTTCATCTTCGCTGCCTGATTTTGCGCTGCCCCGGCGATACTGTCAATTGAAGCTGCAAGTTCTTCATTTGAAGAGGTTGTTTCTTCAATATAACCCGCCTGATTCTGCATTTGTATTTCAAGTTTTTGACTTGTATCAGAAAGTTTTACCGATTCCACGCCAAGTTCTCCGGAAACTTCTTTAATGGATGAAACAACCTGCTGGGTAGTGACAATCATGTTATTTACTGCTTCAATCAATTCGTCAAACTCTCCGCGGATGCTTTTGTGGTAAACTTTGCAGTCGCAGCAGAATCTTTCTATTTTTTCTTTTTTTGAAAGACCCTCCATCCCATCGCGGCAGATTGTATTTTCAATCCCCCAGCATGCGAGATTAGATGTTTTGTAGGCAGGGCAATCGGTTTTTTTGCAATCAAGAACAGACGTGCATTTTTTATAATGCCTTTGTATAATAAATTTACTTAGATTCCCCTGGCTGACAAGTGTAGCAGTTTCAATAATCTGGTTCAACGGCTTCCGGATATATCTTGCTATAAAAATGCTTATCATAAGAACAATAAAAGGTGTGACGACAACAAGGATTAAAAGAAGAATACCAAAACTTTTCTGAAGAACCATACTCTCGCTTTTGAGAATGCCAGCTGCAATATATATATTTTTTAACGGAAGATGCTCTTTGTAGATGAGATATTCTTTACTGTCGGGGGATTTATATTTAAAAAAAGATTTTTCACCTTTCATCAAAACAAGCAGAGAAGAATCAGTTTCACCTTTTTTTTGCGGATGTGCGAGGTATGTACCATTTTCATCAAGCGCAAAGAAGAATCCTCCTCCGCTTACTATTGTATTTTGAAACATGCTTAAAAATTTTTCTTCATCATTCATAACCTCGTTCAATAATACCGCATATTTAACACTTTTATGAAGAGATTGTTCTGTAAGATTATTTGAGTAATTATTGACAAATAGGAAAAGAATCGCAGTGGTTATAATCAGCGGCGGCAGCGAAATAATAGTCATAGATTTAACAACGGTGCCTCTTATTCCATAAAATGCTTTCCTGATTAGCATGCTTTTCCTCTGTCGTAAAAAATAATAATAGTTAATTTTTAAATTGATCCAGTATGCGTCAATTCAAAAATTACATAATGTAATATGATTGATTGTGATTATTATCTTAATTTTTTTTGAATTAATTCCCCTGTTTTTGCTCCGCCCAGGGCAATCGCCATTCTAATTGCTGTTCCTAAAAGAATAATTGGTGTAAAAGTGCCTGCCAGCACCATCAGGATAGCTTGTGAAATAATAATCTCGGCGGCTGCTCCGAAAACGGGTTCTTTAATTGTAATTCCGGGGGACATGTATGAGGAGTAGAGCGAACCGAGAAATATACCGGCAATAGATCCGGCAGATGAAACAACAATACCGGTTTCAACCGGCATAAACTCTGCGCCGGTAAACATTAAAAACATCTGACTTGCAATGGTCGCAAAAATATATTCAAATATAAAAATCGCAATAAATGAGAAAAAAACCCATCTCCAGGTAATTCTAAATCTTTTTTTTGAGAGTTTATTCTGGAAAACTAAACTTGACCCGCAGCTGCTGCAGTATCTGCCCTGCATTTCATTGGATGAGCCACATTTCATACATATAACTTTACTTTCAGTCATTGATTGTAATCTCTCTTTTAATTATTAGTTGAGTATGTTCCTCTTCAGGTTTAACCCTATAAAGAACTTCATTTTTATCAGCAATAAGACTTCTTGCCTGAAGAAAAGTCTTATATTCGGACCTGACTCCGCATACTTTAACTATAACAGAGTCTGCAATGCCGGCGCCTCGTACATATATATCCTTGTCTCTTTTGTACTTTTCTTCAACAGGTTCATCCTGCTTAATCAAAGAAAAAGTGGGGGAGAAGATTATCTTTGCATTATGCTCTTTCATAAATAAAAAACTTTCATCATGAAATACATCTGCACAGATAAGAACTCCAAAATTGAGTCCATAGGCACTGAAAGTCTTAAGCTCAACACCCGGTGTAATTTTACCAACTTCAGCAAAAAAGAGATTCTTCTTTCTATATGAACCTAATTCTGTGCCGTTATGATAAACATAAGTAGTATTATACATTACTCCATCGGCAAGTTCCGGCATGGTACCGCCGATTACAACAGTATTTAGCTCTTTTGAGAGAAATTTAATTCTTTTAATCTGAAGATTCTGATTATGAATACTCTGTCCGTGATTGCCCAGGCGCTGGTTTACAAAAAAATATTCAGGAAAACATACGAAATGGGGGGAGTATTCCTTCATCTCATTGATATCAGTTCTGGAGAGCGGTATACCCAGAGATTTTTGAAACAGTATAACTTTTAGCTTCTTCACTTAATGTTCCTGTTATAAATCGGGATTCTGCTTGGAAATCAACGGTAATTTTGATTTCTGCCGGGTCAGAATATAGCGGATTACATTAACCGCCTGTTTTTAAATATTCAGTATTACATCTTTAAATAGAAAACAGTAAATAATGCAAAAAAAAGTGTATTTAAAAATTTTTTTCATCAGGAAGACTCAAAATTTGACACTTAATACTATGATAAATTTAAAAACATAAACGATAAGTCAAGGAGTAATTTTTTAAATCAAATGATAAGGAGGAGAGTAGTTTTTAAATAAAAAATTTAATCACCATTGGATTTTTATCGTTTATACAAATTTTAGAAAACAGGAGGTGAAATATTTGAAAACAAGTGATGATCCATTTGATCCGTTGTTCATAAATATATATAACCAGAATTATAACTATCTCGTTAATTATCTGTATTTACTGGTGTATGATCTTGGTATCGCGGAAGATCTTGCGCATGATATTTTCCTAAGAGTATATAAATCAAAAAACAGCGAAATAACCGGAATTAAACTACGTAATTATTTGAAAAAATCAGCAAGAAACATTGCTGTTGATCATTTAAGACGAATATCCCGGGATGAGATCAAGTTTCAGAAAATTATACCTGAAATCAGAGAATTTGATGAAGCATTTTATTTTAATCTCGAAAATTGTATTATAGAAGGGGAAGTTTTATCAACCGTCCAGGATGTTCTTGAGGAGTATTCTAAAAAAAACAGGCAGATATTTATTTCCAGAATAATGGATAATAAAACACGCAGACAGGTGTCGCTGGAAGAGGACATATCTCCTCATTCTATAAAAAAAATAGAAAGTGAAATACTGTATGTTCTACGAAAGAAACTGAGGCATTATCTGGATAAATAGTTATTTTGTTAATTAGAGAGAATGATGCCCCGGCCAATCTGACCGCTGACCATCTACCTCACAACGGGAGAGAAAAATACTAAATGTATAGTATTTCCATTTCCTATTTATGGGAAACGGTGCCCGGCGGTCAGATGATGTCGGATTTTTCTTAACATTTTGAATATTTTTTTACAGTATA
>CAYVCQ010000038.1:0-21839 GCA_964450405.1 uncultured Leptospirales bacterium
GGTCGCTTTAATTATCGGAAACTGCCATCAGACACAATTATTTGCACACTACCTAAGAACTAAAGGTTTTAATTGCTTAGATGACGAATTCAATATTCAAGTCCCTTCCCGGGAGATTTAGGGTGCCGTTGAATTGAGGGTACAAGTCAGTCCGGGGATATGGGGTCTGGAAAATTCACGAAATCCTCACACCTTCAAATATAAAAAATTTATCAAAAAGCTTGACCCGAAACTGGTTTTTAAAATATATCCATCGTATATTATCGTCGAGATTCGTACAAAGTATGAATGCGGGGGAACCGTTTTTCAGGGGCGCATTTCTTAGCAGAATAGGGTACTTCCAGACCCGAGCCCGTCAGCTAACCTCGTAGACTAATGGAAGGGCAAGAGTGAAAGACTGAACTGCTTGTGCAGTTTTTTTATTACCTTGTCCGGTTCAAGGAGATTAAAAAATGGCAGAAGAAGAAAAAGCTTCTCTCTTTAATAGAGTGAAACGTTTTTTTATGGGTAGCGCGAGAAATATCTCCGACCCGAATATTTTTCATACAATGTCGCTTGTTGCTTTCTTTGCCTGGGTCGGTCTCGGCTCAGATGGACTTTCATCATCATGTTATGGTCCTGAGGAAGCATTCCTTTCACTTGGTCACCACACATCTCTCGGTATCTTTGTTGCCATCGGATCAGTAATTACAATATTTGTTATTTCCGCCAGTTATTCGCAGATAATTGAACTATTCCCTTCGGGTGGGGGAGGTTACCTTGTTGCAAGCAAACTCCTCTCTCCGAAGGCAGGTATGGTCTCCGGCTGTGCTCTGCTTATAGACTATGTGCTTACTATAACTCTATCAATTGCGAGTGGAGCGGATGCACTATTCAGCTTTTTCCCTCCATCTATGCTTCATTGGAAAATGCCTGTTGCTGTTGCCGGGCTGCTGCTTCTCACCTGGCTTAATATGAGGGGAGTGAAGGAGTCTGTACTCCCTCTTGTACCTGTCTTTATGATTTTTATAATAACACATGCATTTGTAATAATTTATTCTTTCGCCGGACATGCATCCGGAATACCTGAGCTCGCAGCTAAAACAGCAGTAGACATAAAATCAACATCAACCGAACTTGGAACTATGGGTATGATACTTCTTGTTCTTCGGGCATACAGTATGGGGGCAGGAACATTCACTGGAATTGAAGCTGTCAGTAACGGTATACCTATTCTTCGCGAACCGAAGGTTAAGACTGCTAAACATACCATGCATTATATGGCATTTTCACTTGGACTGATGGTATTCGGTCTTATGGTGTCTTACCTTTTAAATGGAGTTCAGCATACTCCCGGTAAAACTCTTAACGCAACAATGTTGTATAAAATTACGGAATCCTGGGGCGGTCCCGGAAATGCATTCCTGATGGTTACACTTTTTTCAGAGGCTCTTCTTCTCTTCGTGGCAGCTCAGACAGGTTTCCTCGACGGCCCAAGAATTCTTTCAAATATGGCGCTGGACAGATGGGCACCTACCCGTTTTGCTACGTTAAATGATAGACTCGTTACACAGAATGGTGTATTGATTATGGGAGTATCGGCACTTTTACTTATGTTGTATTCACATGGATCTGTGCGATTTCTGGTTGTATTATACAGTATTAATGTTTTTGTAACATTTACTATGTCGCAACTCGGCATGGTCCGTCACTGGTGGCAGGTTCGTCATTCCGAGGACAAATGGAAGCACCGGATGATTATAAATGCTATAGGTCTGGTGATGACCAGTTTTATTCTTGTATCAGTAGTAATACTCAAGTTTAATGAAGGGGGATGGTTTACAATAATCATAACCGGTTCACTTGTCGCTGTTTCAATGATGATAAGAAAACATTATAACTATACAGGAAAACTTCTTTCTAAATTCAATACGTTGCTTGATATTGAAAACATGGAAGACCCGTCGAAGAAAAGCAAAAAAATAAAAAAACCTAAATACAAGCCTATGGGTGACACTGCAGTACTATTTGTAAACGGCTTTACGGGAATGGGGCTTCACAGTCTATTCGCCATAATACGAATGTTCAGGGGACGATTTAAAAACTTTGTCTTTATTCAAATAGGAATAGTTGACTCCGGAACATTTAAGGGTGAACATGAAATGGCGGAGCTTAAGGGGCACACCAGACATGAGCTCGACCGTTATATTGAATTTATGGCCAAACATGGGTATTACGCAGAGAGTGAATTTGCACTGGGTGTAGAGATAGTTGACGCTTCATTTGAAGCTGCTCAAAATGTTCTTAAAAGACATCCGGGTGCTGTATTTTTTGCCGGACAACTTGTTTTTCCTGAGGATACTTTCCTCACAAGGTTTCTTCACAACTATTCGGCCTTTGCTTTGCAGAGAAAATTTTACAGGCAGGCTTTGCCGTTTATAATTCTGCCAATGAGGGTTTAGGGCTATAATATTGATTATTAACATACTTCGACGGGCCAGTATGACAGATAGTATGTCACCCTGAGCCCGTCGAAGGGTGACTGTGTATTAGATTCTAATTCAAAATTCCACAACCATTCTGTATCCCACACCGGGTTCTGTAATCAGGATTTTAGGATTTGCAGGATCCAGCTCAATCTTTTTCCTTAGCTGCATAAGATATACACGAAGATAACTTGAATCTGCGTGAGCATTCAAACCCGAGAGCTCATCCATAATCTGGTTATGGGTCAGCACTTTCCCCGCATTCATTGCCAGTATTTTTATTATTGAATATTCCGTAGGAGTAAGCTTTATCTCTTCACCGTCTTTCGTGATGATTCTTTTTACAAAATCAATAACAATATTGCCTGTAGTGATTATACCCTTTGAAGAATCCGGAATACTGTGTCTTAGTGCGGACCGGATACGGGCCAGGAGTTCGCCCATACTGAAGGGTTTTGTCAGATAATCATCGGCACCGCTGTCAAGAAGTTCAATTTTATCCTGCTCTGAGTTTTTTACTGATAGTATTATAACCGGGATTTTACTCCACTCTCTTATTTTTTTCAAAGTTTCAAGCCCGCTCTGATCAGGCAGGCCAAGATCGAGAATTATCAGGTCAGGTTTAGAAAGAACTGCCTGATCAAGACCCTCCTGCGAAGTTGTTGCCTCCTTCACCTGGTAGTCGTGAGCTTCAAGACTCAGGCGAAGCATGCGGCGAATTTGAACTTCATCATCGATTATTAGTATTACCGGTCCTTCACTCATTTTATATCCACTGCTGATCAAATTTTAAAATTTGTTTATTAAATGCGAGTTTAATACTAAACTTCCTGCTTTTTATAATCATCGAAAATCGACCACCACCAGAGACTTAATTGATCATTCTGCAATCGGTAAAGTAATTAAAAATTCTGCCCCGCCTTCACTGTTATTCCGTGCTGTTATGGTTCCGTTATGTGCCTCAACTATACCTTTGCATATCGATAATCCAAGACCGGTGCCTCCAGGTGATGATGATGCACCTCTGTGAAACTTGTCAAAAAGATAAGGAATCTCATCAGCATCAAGACCCGGCCCATTGTCTCTTACTGATAGATAAAATCCGCCTTCGGAAACACCTGCGCTGATAGTAACAAAAGTTCCGGAAGGTGTATGATTTACAACATTATATACGAGATTTATCAGAGCCTGTTCCATTAAAACAAAGTCTATATTAATCATAGGGAGATTCTCTGAAATGTCAATTAAAAGTTTATATTCAGAAAGTTCAGATTCAAGAGTTCTAAGTACTACACTGATAACATCCGATGGGTCATGTTTCTGTTTATTTAGTTTCATCATTCCCGATTCCAGACGGCTCATATCAAGGAGATTATCTACCAGCCTGTTTAATCTTCCGCTGGCTTTATATATCTCGCCTATAAGGGCATTTCTTATTTCCGGTTTTGAATCTACCACATCATCAAGCAGACTTGTTGAAGCTCCGGTTATTGTTGTCAATGGAGTCCGGAGTTCATGAGATATTGAATTGAGAAGTATTTTGTATACTCTTTCAGATTCAGCAAGAAGCTGAGAATCTCTGATCTCAAGCGAAAGCATCTCCCTTTCGAGCCGCATTGAAACCTGATATACAATGCTCTGGAAAAAATTATCATTATCAAAAGAAAACATGGAATCTGTTTCAGGTTTGATACATAGTACACCCATGATGCCGCCTTGTGAATTTAACGGGATATAGCAAGCTGATGCCTGCTGAAGAGTATTTGTGTTGAGGCCTGCAGGCTTTCTGTTTTTAAAAACCCACTCTGCAATACCTCTGCCCCCTTCATGCATGACAAACGAACTATCTGGATGCTGCAAATCCGCAAGTTTGCCGGAACTATCTGTGAGAATAAATGCTGTCTTTGCGTTAAAATATTCTTCAATATACTTTACTGTCGTAAGTACGATGCCATCAATATCTGCTGCGTTACCTAATGCTTTGGAAAACTCATACATGTTTGAAATGACAGTTTCTCTGATACGCAAAGCCCATTCCTTTGAATGGAGTTTTGATGTTAGACCTCCGACGGTCATAGATGCAATAAAATAAACAAAGAACATCATAAGGTCTTCTAGTGTATTTATTCTTAGTGTAAAAAGAGGCGGAATGAATAAAAAATTCCAGGCAAGCGCGCTGACTACCGCTGCAATAAATATTGCCCCCCTTCCGACAAATAATCCAAGCAGCAGTATAAAAATCAGGTAAATTAGTGCGATGGCCCAGTAGCCTGTAAAATGCACAATAAATAAATTGATTACCGTGATGGCAGTTACTGATCCGAATGCATAGATATATTCGTTCCATTTTGCTGTAAAATTAAACATGCCGGTAAAACTGAATTTAGCGGGACTTATTGCAGGCTGGCTCACAATATGAACCTCTATATCACCACTTGATTTCAGAAGTCTCTCCACAAGGTTTCCTCCAGAAAAAAAATCTGATATATATGTTCTGAGAGGTTTACCGACAACGATCTGTGTGATATTTTTCTGTCTAGCTATTCGCATAAGCCCGGCAACGATATCGTCATCTATTGTCGAGAGCACCTCTGCTCCGAGTTCCCGTGCAAGGTTAAGATTATTTTTAAGAATATTCCTGCCTGACTCTGATAATTCCTTCTGCTTTTCAATATAAAGAGCTACCCATGGGGCTTTAAGGTTGAATGCCATCCGCCGTGTCCATCTTATAAGATACTCAGAGTATGGACTTGGACTCACTGCAACCATAAGACGGTCACCGGCTTTCCACGGCCCGGATATATTTTTTCTTTGCATATAATGCTGGAGGTCGTTGTCAACAGATTTGGCAACGTAGTTCAGGGCCATCTCCCGCAGTGCTGTTATGTTTCCTTTTCTGAAAAAACGTTCCACTGCAAGTTCGGCTCTTTCAGGTATATAGACTTTCCCTTCTGAAAGACGTTTAAGCAATCCCTCAGGTGATAAATCAATAAGTTCAATTGACTCTGCTCTGTCTAAAATTGAATCCGGAAGAGTCTCCCGGATCTTAACCCCTGTTATCTGTTCAACAACATCAGCCTGGCTTTCAACATGCTGTACATTAAGTGTAGTGTAGACATTAATTCCATGATCAAGCAACTCCATTACATCCTGGTATCTCTTATTATGACGTGATCCTGTTGCATTGGTGTGTGCCAGTTCATCCACAAGAACTACTTCCGGTTTTCTCATGAGAACTGCATCGATATCAAATTCTTCCACTATAAGTCCGTTGTGATCAACCCGTATGCGGGGTATAATTTCCAGTCCGTCAATCAGCTCATCTGTTTCAGCACGTTTATGTGTTTCAACGTATCCGGCTACAACATCAACTCCGTCATCCTTCAGTTTATGCGCTGCTTTAAGCATGGCATATGTTTTTCCTACACCAGCGGACATTCCGAAAAACACTTTCAGTTTTCCGCCTTTGTTCTCCTCTTCCTCTTTTTTTATTGATGCGAGGATAATTTCCGGATCGGGTCTATAGTGTTCAATCATTTCAATTCTCCTTTATCCATAATAGCCAGATTCATTTTCAGCACATTCACATAAGAACTCCCGTAGAAAAAAAACTGTTTCTCATGATTTAAATTTATAATATCTGTAATTATGGACTTATCTATTTTACGAGCTGAGGCAATTCTCTCCACCTGAAGCATTGCAGATTCAATACTGATATGAGGATCAAGTCCGCTCCCTGACATAAATATAAAGTCCGATGGAAGAGTGTTTTTGCCGGAGATAATAAAATCTTTTCTTATTTGATCGACTCTTGCCTTTACTCCATCAATAAGCTTTTTATTTGTCGGACCTAAGTTGCTCCCTCCGGAACCTGCTGAATCGTAATTGACAGCAGATGGTCTTCCGTGAAAAAATTCAGGTTTCTCAAATTTCTGACCTATTAACGTAGAACCTTTAACAGTTCCTTTCTTGATAATAAGACTGCCGTCTATTTTTGTATTAAAGAAAATACGGCCTGCTCCGGTAATCAGTGCGGGGTATATAACTCCGGTCAGCATCGTAAAAACAATAAGCATTAAAATTGAAATTTTCAACTGTTTCATATGATTCACCTATATCACTTTTATCAGCAAGTCAATTAATTTTATCCCTATAAACGGGAGTATAATTCCACCTAGCCCGTAAATCAGGAGGTTTCTTCTGAGAAGAGCCGAAACCGTTGTGACACTGTACTTAACTCCACGAAGTGCAACAGGTATCAATGCAGGAATGATCAGAGCATTGAATATTACTGCCGAAAGTACAGCAGATTCGGCGCTCTCCAGTCTCATAATATTTAACATTCCTAGCGACGGATATTTAACTGCAAAAATCGCGGGAATAATAGCAAAGTATTTTGCAACATCATTTGCTATACTGAAAGTTGTCAGAGCTCCGCGTGTTATCAGTATCTCCTTTCCTATCTCAACAATATCGAGAAGTTTGGTTGGAGATGAATCAAGGTCTATCATATTCGCAGCTTCCCTTGCAGCCTGAGTTCCGGCGTTCATTGCAACAGCTACATCAGCCTGGGCGAGGGCAGGTGCATCATTTGTACCATCGCCAATCATCGCAACCATGTTGCCGAGATTCTGATATCTTCTTATAAGAGTAAGTTTAGTTTCAGGTTTAGCCTGTGCTATAAAATCATCAAGTCCTGCTTCAGCTGCAATTGATGCTGCAGTAAGATGCGTATCTCCGGTAATCATTATTGATTTAATTCCGATGTTGCGTAGTTGGGCAATTCTGGCAGCGATACCACTTTTTACTATGTCTTTCAGACGAATTACTCCGAGTATTACATTATCACTTATTACCACAAGAGGAGTATCGCCCATCATACTGACATTATCAACAGCAGAAGATATTTTATCAGGAATAACAAGGTCACTTTTTTTCAGAAGCCCTTCAATTGCCTGCAGAGAACCTTTTCTGATTTTTTTCCCGTCAATATCGATACCGCTCATGGCAGTTTCCGGAGTAAACGGAATAAAAACAGAACCTTCCGGCTGACGGATATCACTGCCATGAATACCCAGCTCTTTTTTAGCGAGAATAACAATACTTCGTCCCTCTGGAGTTTCATCAGCAAGAGATGAAAACATCGCATCCTCAATCAGCGTTTTAATGTCAACACCATCAGCAGGTATAAATTCAGATGCCATTCTATTCCCGAGAGTGATTGTACCTGTTTTATCGAGAAGTACAATGTTAACATCCCCCGCAGCCTCAATGGCCCTTCCGCTCATAGCAATTACATTATGCTGAAGGACCCTGTCCATACCCGCGATACCGATAGCAGGGAGAAGACCGCCGATTGTTGTAGGCATCAGGCATACAAGGAGGGCTACCAGAACGGTAATACTTATCGAGAAGCCCATATATTTAGCGAAGGCAGGAAGCGTAACTACAACAACAAGAAAGAGAATGGTAAGTGCAGTAATCAGAATATCCATCGCTGCCTCATTCGGGGATTTCTGTCTTTTCGCGCCCTCAACCATTTTAATCATACTGTCAAGAAAAGATTCACCCTGATTTACGGCGATTCTGATTTTAATATTTCCCGAGAGAAGTTTGGTGCCTCCGGTAACTCCGCATCTGTCGCCCCCCGATTCTCTTATTACGGGAGCAGATTCACCAGTAATCGCTGATTCATCAATAAGACCTGTTCCATGGATAATATCGCCGTCCCCGGGAATTGTATCTCCTTCATGTACAATAATGATGTCCCCTTTCTTTAGCAGTGCCGCAGAGACCTGCTCCTCTTTTCCGTTATCCGTAATTCTTGTTGCAATGAGCAGATTCTTTGTACTCCGCAATGATACAGCTCTGGCCTTGCCCTTAATTTCAGCAAGGGATTCAGCAAAGTTTGCAAATAAAACAGTAGCCCACAGCCAGATGCTTACCTGAAAAGGGAGATAGATATTCTCTCCTGACGAAAAATTGTTTATTGATACAATCGTGGTTATTACTGCTCCGATCTCCACTACAAACATTACCGGATTTTTCCACAGTGTAAACGGATTAAGTTTTTTTATAGATTCCCTTAAAGAGGGTAATAAAAATTCAGAACTGAGTAGATTCATGATTCATCTCCTTAAAACGTTAATGACTGCTGAACAAACAGATGTTCAAGCACAGGTCCGAGAGCAAATACAGGAAAAAAAGTAAGGGCTCCCATAATTATAATTACTCCCGCAACAACAGCGACAAACATAAATCCTTTGGTAGGGAATGTAGCCGCACTGTCAGGGACTTTCTTTCTTTGTGCAAGTGATCCGGCAATTGCAATGGCTGGAATTACTGTGGCAAATCGTCCCACCAGAAGAGCAAATGAAAGTGTATTGTTGTAAAATATACTATTGGCACTTAGTCCTGCGAACGCTGAACCATTGTTCCCTACAGCAGAGAAGTATGCATATAGTATTTCGGAAAGTCCATGCGCGGAAGGATTATTCAAGCCCGCTAGTCCAGGCTGAACAGATACCGCAATTGCAGCCAGTATAACGGCGGTACACATCGGAACAAGCAGCGCAATAAGCGACATCCCCATCTCGTATGGCCCGAACTTTTTCCCCATAAACTCCGGAGTCCGGCCAATCATCAGGCCCACGACAAACATGGATAAGATTACATAAAAAAGAAAACCTATGAGGCCCACGCCGACACCGCCGAATATAACTTCTCCAATACCGATGTTGAACATCTGAACCATTCCGGAGAGAGGCATATAACTGTCGTGCATACTGTTCACTGAACCGTTTGAGGTAACTGTCGTTATCTGGCTCCAGACTCCTGACCAGAATATTCCGATTCTTGTTTCTTTCCCTTCCATGTTCTGCACTTGTGTAATTCCGGCATTTTCGTATGCAGGGTTGACTCTACTATCGCTCCATAAAATTAATGAAAGCCCTATGATGAACAGAAGAGCCATAGTGGCAAATATTGCTCCCCCCTGTTTTTTGTTATTAAGCATATATCCGAACATAAACACAAAGGCGATTGGAATAAGGATAATTGAAAATGTCTCTATAAGATTGGATACAAATGTCGGATTTTCAAATGGATGAGCGGAGTTTACGTTAAAAAAACCTCCGCCGTTAGTACCCAGTTGTTTTATAGCTATCTGTGATGCAGCAGGTCCCATCGGCAGCAGCTGTTTGCCGCCTTCAAGAGTCTCAGCCGTAACATAAGAATGAAAATTCTGGATAACTCCCTGCGACATCAGGATAACTGCCATTACAATTGAAAGTGGAATAAGTACATATAGAACTGAACGTGTCATATCGACCCATATATTTCCAACAGTACCTGATTCTTTTCTTGTGAATCCGCGGATAAGAGCAAGACCTGCCGCCATCCCTATTCCTGCAGAAACAAAATTCTGCACAGTGAGACCGATCATCTGTGAAAAATAACTCATTGTAAGTTCACCGCTATAACCCTGCCAGTTGGTGTTTGTGACAAAGGAGATTGCGGTGTTAAGCGCGCTATCCCATTTCACTCCGGGCAGTTTCTGCGGATTAAGAGGAAGATAAACCTGAAGCATCTGGATAACAGTCAGAAGTATTATACCCGTAATATTAAATAGAATAAAAGCCCATGCATAGGTTTTCCAGGTCATCTCTGATAATTCATCAACTCCGCAAAGCCTGTATATTAAACGTTCCACCGGGCGTAATAGTGGTGTCATAAATGTTTTTGTACCGGTAAAAACCTTCATCATATATTTTCCGAGTAATACCGAAGCTGCTACGAGAATTGTAAAAAAAATAAGAAGTGCCGCAATGTCTATAGAATTCATAAGCTTTTCCTCTCCTTCTGTAATCAGACTGAGTGCAAATTTTAAATATTATTTTGATCAGGGTCAATTCATCAGAAAACTCCGCTATTAAGCAAAATTAAAAAATTTGTTTTGTGATCAGTCTTCTTATAACATATAGTTACTAAATGAAAGATAAGCTGTCAATTTTTTGATGGTTAAATAAATTGTAGTAAGCATGAGGTCTTCGTGAATTTAAGGGTATAATGCGTTAGGATTCTGTTAGCATTCAATAATCATGATAATTTTTTATTGCAATTAAATTTACTTTTTGTAAATTAATTTTAAAGGGAGGTAAATTATGGTAATCAAAACTAAACTTAAACTGGGTCTGGGATTTTTGTTCCTGATAATATTTTCATTAATCTTTATGTCATCGTTTTATATTCAGGATCAATCCAGAGATTCTGAAAACATTCTTAAAGATAATTATAATTCGCTGGTATATCCAAAAAATATGTTTTTATCAATTGATGATATGAAATCATCGATAACTTCCCAGATATTCAATACAGGGAATAAAAATGAAAGTCATTACCGGAAACTTTTTGAAACTGCTAAATCTGATTTTGAAAAAAACCAAAAATTAGAAAACAACAACATTACCGAGATTCATGAAAAAGAATATAATGATATGCTTAATAAAAATTTTGATATTTTTAAAAACCTCGCAAGTCAAATTAGCAGGGGTAGAGTTGATCATTCAGTTTATTTTACTGCGTTCATGCCGGCTTATGAAAAAGTAAGGCAGTCAATCAGCAATATAAATGATGTTAATATGCAGGCCGTTGAACGTAAAAATCAGCTTACAAAAGAAAATGCAATTCTCAGAATAAGAAACATGGCGATCATTGGTTCGATCTGCTTTATACTTGGTCTTGGTTATTTATGGTTTTTCCCTTTTTATGTATCTAATACAATAGCTTACCTCTCTGACAAGATGGTGGAGTTGCTGGATAAAAATAAAATTAAGCATGATTTCAAATCAAATGATGAGTCATATATTATCTCGAAATCAATATATTTACTGGATGATAAAATCTCCGGCAAAGGTAAGAAATAAAATAAATAAAGTTCATTCGACTGCATGGTGATTTACTTTACTCTTGACAGATATCCTTTTGATAATGGTAAAGTAAATTATGAGAACCTACAAACATATTATATTCGATCTCGACGGAACTCTCACCAATCCGGGTCTTGGGATAACCAACTCCATCATGTATGCTCTTAAGAAATACGGAATAGAATCAGAACGTTCGAATCTTTATAAATTCATCGGCCCCCCTCTGCGTGAATCATTCAGGGTATACTTCGGATTTGATGAAGCAGGTGCGGAACAGGCTGTTCAGTATTACAGGGAATATTTTTCTGTAAAAGGTATTTTTGAAAATGAGCTTTATCCGGGTGTTTTAAACCTGCTTGTCGGACTGATTCGCCGGAACCGGAAACTATACATCGCAACATCTAAACCGTATGAATATACTGAAAGAATTCTTGAACATTTTAGAATAGGGGAGTACTTCGATTTTGTATCCGGGAGCAATATGGACGGAACAATGGGTGCAAAGAGTGAACTTATTGACCGGGTAATCTCTCATATCCGGAAAGACGAATTGTCTGATACCATTATGATCGGAGACCGGAAATATGATATAGATGGAGCGAATCATCACAATATAGATTCCGCCGCTGTTCTCTACGGATATGGAGAATTATCCGAGCTTGAAGACTCAAAACCGACATATTTAGTCGAAAATGTAGAAAAACTTTCATTACTTCTGCTTAATACCGGCATATAATAGTTTTTTGCTTTACTAATGAGACATAATACTGTAAATATATGAGGCTCTGACCCCTTTTTTAAAGTTCAGCGGGGTCAGAGCCTCATAATATAAAAAAAATTATGTCTCTTCAAAAAAAGTTCTTATGGAATTTTCAGATTTACCGAACATGAATGTAGACAGGTATATTTTTTAAAGAGGTTGGCCATGTTTGAAGCAAGCGGTATGATGGGAACAAATTATTTACTGGAAAGGTCGCTCGATACTGAATCAATCAGAAAGAAAGTGATCGCAGACAATATTGCAAATGTAGATGTTCCTCATTTTAAAAGAAGAGAAGTTAATTTTGAAAGTGAGCTGAGTAGAGCGATTAAGAATAACGCGGACAATTCTGAAAAACTGCCTGCAATCCTGACCGATGAAAGGCATATACCTTTTTTTATGGAGAGGGATGTCCGTGCGGTTGAGCCAAGAGTAACCCAGGATTACAATTCTTCAATGAGAAATGACGGGAATAACGTGGACATTGAAAAAGAGATGGTTGATTCATCTAAGAATATGATGAGATATAACGCTCTGGTTAGCGGTCTTAATCATAACTACAAGATGATCAAAATGGCAATTAAAGCAAGTTAACGACGGTCACAAAAATTTGTGACCGCAGAGGCCCCTGCGGGGGGCTTTTTAAGGGGCTCCGCCCCTTAGACCCCGTAAAAGACAAGTTTCTGTACAAGTCTAACAAAGATGAGGATTTAATATGGGAATGTTTGATAGTTTTAATATTGCTTCAACCGGTCTTACTGCACAGAGACTCAGGATGGATGTAATAAGTGATAATATAGCTAACGCAACTACTACTCGTACAACAGAGAATGACGGTCCCTATGCAAGGAAAAGGGCAATATTTGCTCCAATCAACAACAGGCCTGATTATAAATCACCAATGGTGCCTGAGGGAATTGAACATGGTCTTGGTCAGGGAGTTAGGGTTGTTAAGATTGAAAAGGACAGTGCCCCTTTCAGACTTGTTTTTGATCCATCTCACCCTGACGCGGTTCAAACTGGTCCTGAGAAGGGCTATGTGCGGATGCCTAATATAAATGTTGTAACTGAAATGACCGATCTTATTTCGGCATCAAGATCGTATGAAGCAAATGTAATGATTGTAAACAACGCAAAATCGATGTTCGCCAAAGCTCTTGAAATTGGCAGAGTCGGAGCATAATAAAGGAGGATTATGATGTTCAGGGAAAACATAAGAATGAATGAAGTTAAAATATCACATGAGCTTTCGGGAAAAATAAATACCAGAAAGTATGAAAAGATCTGCAGAATCGAAAATGAATACTCAATAGATTCCAAAGTTGAAATGAAGTATGCGGGTTAAACCTGTTTAGAGATGAGTAATATTAGCAGCATTACATATAGAAAAGGAGTGTTTTAAAATGATTAATGCCAATGTAGCTTCAGGACAGATAGTAAAACTTAATACAACAGATCCGCTTCATTTCGGAGCTGAGCCTAAAATACAGCGTGATAAGGATGATGTTTCCGGTTCTTTCGCAGATATGCTGAACGGAGCAATATCTAAAACAAATGATCTTCAGGTCGACGCCGAATCTCTTATGCAGCAGATGGTGGTTAAGCCCGAATCTGTCGATATCCATCAGGTAATGGTGGCAACACAGAAAGCTGAAATTGCACTTGGTCTTACTAAGGCAGTGCGGGACGGGGCAATCAATGCATATAGAGAGCTCATAAATTTAAGATAATTTAAGTAAATACAATTCTTCGGGGAAAAGCAGCTTTTAGACTCTCAGAAGCCACGAAGAGTGCCCGGTGGCGATAAAAATGAACTTTTTATCGCCACACTGAAAATAAATAGACATTTATTGTTCATTTATCAGGAAATTAATTGACATTTTTATAATGTTCTTTATAAAAAGTATTATGTCACATTAGTTTATGACTTATTTCAGTTCCTTATTCGGAGGGGGCAGATGGGCGAATTTTTTAGTAAAATTATGGAACAGATCAAGGAGATATATAGTAAACTTGATCGTTCGAAGAGAATAATAGTCGGCGTTGTTATCGCCGTTGTAATAATTTCTTTCGTAGTACTTCTTTCAGTTACCAGCTCGAAGCCGAATGCTTTGCTTTTTGCAGATTTGCCGGCTGATGATTTTGGTCAGATGACAAAGAAGCTCGATGAAATGGGATTCTTCTACGAGACTTCAGGCACAACCTCAATTTTTGTCAAACCCGACGAGAGACCGGTAATAGTTACAAGACTTGCGCAGGAGAATATGCTCCCCAAGGGTATCCCCGGATTTAAACTTTTTGACACATCAAGCTGGACCGAAACTGACCGTGAACTGGATGTAAAATATATGCGGGCTCTTCGGGGAGAGATACAGCGGCATATTGAATCTCTTAAAAATGTAGATAAAGCCTCAGTTGAAATAGCCATGTCCGAAGATAATCTTTATTCGGACCAGCAGACTCCATATACCGCTGCAGTAACAGTACACCTTGCTCCGGGTTATGATAAACTCAGCATGAAAGAGATTAAAGGTATAACATTCCTCGTTTCAAGAGCAGTTGGTCCCAGATTAAAGCCTGAAAACGTAACTGTAACAGACGAATTCGGTAAGATTATATCTGATTTTGATGATGATTTTGAGAATGAGAAGAAAGAATATACTATCATTGAGTACAGGAAAAAGATTGAAGAAAAGGCCCGTATAAGACTTTTAAAGGATATCAGAGAGGGTCTTGAGCGTATATACTCCGCCGACAGGATACAGATTGTCAGACTTAATATGGAGTTTAACTGGGACAAAATAACCGAAGAGCAGACTGAACATACTCCTATAACAATGGTTCCCGATGATCCTAAAACACCCTATTCTGAAAGAAAAATTCAGGACTCACTTGTAGTATCAAAAAAGAATACAAAAGAGAATTTTCAGGGTCATGGCTGGAATCCTGAAGGACCGGCCGGAACCGAGGGAAATACACCTCCCGGATATAAGGCCAGTGACGATCAGTTTTCAAAATATGATAAGTCTGAAGATATTGAAAATAACGCTGTAAATAAAACAACAAGATCTATTGCCCGTGACCCATATGATATAACCCGTCTTTCTGTCGCTATTGCCATTGACGGGATGCAGGATCTGCCGAGACTGCCTAACGGGGAGTATGATCTTGATCCGGCTAAGAAACCTCTTCAAGTTGCATTGACACCTGAAGATCTTAAAAAAGCCGAAAATATGGTGAAAAAAGCTATAAATTTCGACGATGCCAGAGGTGATCAGGTAGCTGTTGAAAATATTATGTTTGATAGAGCTAACTACTGGAACTCATTAAGAGAGGAGTATAGAAAGAAAGAGCAGATGAAAATGCTTCTTCTTGCTGCTCTTATAGGTGTAGTGGCGCTTTTTGTAGGTTTCATTCTCTTTAGAGCTGTGCAGAAGGAGATTGAAAGAAGAAGACGTGCCAGAGAGGAGTATCTTGCACTTGAACAGCAGAGAATGCGGGAAGCGGCGCTTAAAGCTGCTGAAGAGGAGGGGATTGACGTTGAACTTTCCCTTGAAGAACGCGCAAGGCTTGAATTGCAGCAGAGCGCGCTGCAGCTGGCAAAGGAGAGGCCTGATGATGTGGCTCAGCTTCTTCGAACCTGGCTTGCAGAAGAGTAGTTTTTTTAATTTGACAACGGCGGTTTTATGCCGATATATTACTATATGATATAATTTTCAGGCCGATATTGATTATCGGCTTGTATTTTTTTCTTTTTAGTTGCGGGGTTAATAAATGCTTCAGTCTAAAAAATCTCAATTGACGGGAAGGCAGAAGGCAGCGGTATTTCTCGTTTCCCTCGGATCCGATATCTCTGCAGACGTATTTAAACATCTGCGGGAAGATGAGATTGAGCAGCTTACTTTTGAAATTGCCAGACTCGATAAAATTGAGCCTGATGATAAAGATAAGGTGCTTCAGGAATTCCAGGAAATGATGATGGCCCAGGAGTTTATCACTCAGGGCGGTATCGATTATGCCCGTGATATTCTTGAAAGAGCACTTGGAACTCAAAAAGCAATAGATATTGTAAACAGGCTAACCTCTTCACTTCAGGTAAGACCTTTCGATTTCATTAGAAGAACAGACCCTTCACATTTGCTGAACTTCATCCAGGGTGAACACCCTCAGACAATAGCGCTTATCCTGGCATATCTTGATCCGCAGAAGAGTGCGCAGATTCTTGCCGAACTTCCTCATAACGTTCAGGCGGACGTTGCCCGCCGTATAGCTGAGATGAGAAGAACATCTCCTGATGTTCTCAGAGAGGTTGAGCGGGTTCTTGAAAGGAAACTATCAACTCTTGCCAGTGAAGATTTTACACAGGCTGGCGGTATAGATACAGTTGTTGAGATACTAAACAATGTCGACCGTGGAACTGAAAAGATTATTATAGAGGCTCTTGAGGAAGAGGATCCGGAACTCGCGGAAGAGATCAAGAAGAGGATGTTCGTTTTCGAGGATATCGTGCTGCTTGATGACAGATCTATACAGAAGGTACTTCGTGAAGTTGATACACAGGAGCTTGCTAAAGCGCTTAAAGGTGTCGATAATGAAGTACAGGAGAAAATATTTAGAAATATGTCTAAACGGGCTGCATCACTACTCAGTGAGGATATGGATTTTATGGGTCCAATTCGTTTACGGGACGTTGAAGAGGCGCAGCAGAAAATTGTTAATATAATAAGAAAACTTGAAGATGCAGGTGAGATAGTCGTTGCCCGAACGGGAGAGGAGGAACTAGTTGTCTAAATTAGTTTTTAAGCCTGGAGAGATCCAGCACATAACAACTGTTAAACAGGTGGAGCTGCCTGCTAAATACCAGAAGAATCTCATTGATACTGAAGATTATCATGAATTTGAAATGGATGAAGCGGGGAATCCTATTGATATCTATCAGGGTCCGTCTATTGAAGAGATGGAGGCCGAGTTAGAGCGATACAGACGTGAGACCGAAGAAGAGGTCAGGCTCATGCTCGAGCAGGCTAGAGAGAGAGCCCGCAAAATAGAAGAGGATGGAAAAGCAGTTGCTTTTTCCGAACTTGAAAAGATCAGAGAGCAGATTAAGATAGAAAAAGAAAGACATAGTTCGGAATCCGAGCGTGAAGTAGAGCGGAGTAATTTTGAAGCAGAAAAAATAATTCTTGAAGCTGAAAAGAAAGTTTCTGAGATTGAACACGATGCCTACATGAAGGGTCACGAGGCCGGCCGTGAAGAGGGATACAAAGAGGGTCAGGCCGAGGTAATGAGGCTTATTGACAGGCTTGGAACAATTGTATCAACTGCTGTTGATATCAGGGATGACATTATTAAGTCCTCAGAAAAGCTCATGACCGAAATGATTCTTATGATTGCAAGAAAAGTTATAAAGGATGAGATTGTTGAAAGACGGGAAGTTGTAATCAACAATATAAAAGAAGCAATTAAACGTGTTAAGGATAGAGACCGAATTGATATACGTGTAAATTTTGCAGATCTTGACATGACAACAGCTCATAAGGATGAACTTATTAAGATGATGGAATCTCTCAAGAAAGTTAATATTTACGAAGATTCAAGAGTTGAGAGAGGTGGTTGTATCATTGAAACCGATGTTGGTGCAGTTGATGCCCGTATTTCGACTCAGCTTGATGCAATAGAAGAAGCAATTAGAAACACAAGTACATTGTAGATGTAATTCCGGATCTGTAACGATCCGGAATTTTTTAAAACTCTGAGGAGACATAATATTGATAAATATACTTCCACATGAAAAGATCGATGTTCTTTCAAAATACAAAGAGCTGATTGATGAACTTGATGTCATAAAGTTCACAGGAACTGTGGAGAGAATAGTAGGGCTTACTATTGAATCTTTAGGTCCATCTGTAAAATATGGTGATATGTGTAAAATCAAGACAGGCCCAAGTCAGTATCTTTATGCTGAAGTTGTGGGATTTAACAGAAATCGGGTTGTACTTATGCCTATCGGTGATATGAGGGGCGTTGTATCAGGTGCGGAGGTCTATGCAGTCGGAGGATCTCTCATGGTTCCTGTCGGCAGGGAACTTCTCGGTAGAGTAATTTCCGGAGTAGGCAAACCTCTTGATGGTAAAGGTGAAATCTTTACCAGAGTAAAATATCCTGTGGAAGGGAGAGAGATCAATCCGCTTGATAGAAAAATAATATCTGAACCTCTTTCCGTGGGAATAAGATCTATAGATTCACTTATAACTGTGGGGCGCGGACAGCGAATCGGTATTTTTGCCGGTTCAGGAGTTGGAAAATCGACAGTTATCGGTATGATAGCCAGATATACCGACGCAGATGTGAATGTTATTGCCCTCATCGGTGAAAGGGGACGTGAGGTAAAAGATTTTGTTGAAAAAGAGCTTGGACCTGAGGGGTTGAAGAGATCGGTTGTTGTTGCTGCTACTTCAGATCAGCCCCCTATGATAAGGCTCAGAGGGGCTTTTGTTGCCCATGCAATCGGTGAATATTTCCGTGACCAGGGATTAGCAGTTAATCTTCTGATGGACTCGGTAACCAGATTTGCAATGGCTCAGCGTGAAGTGGGCTTAGCTGCAGGCGAGCCATCTGCAACCAGGGGATATCCGCCTTCCGTATTCAGTATGATGCCTAAACTTCTGGAAAGATCCGGGACAAGTTCTAATGGCGGCAGTATAACAGGATTTTACAGTGTACTTGTTGAGGGTGATGATATGAACGAACCTATTGCAGATGCTGCAAGAGGAATACTTGATGGTCATATTGTTCTTGAGCGTAAATTTGCAAACAAAGGGCACTATCCGGCAGTTAACGTACTGGCATCTATTTCAAGATGTATGAAGGACGTAGTTGATGAAAAGCATCTTGCTGCAGCATATAAATTCAGAGAACTTCTTGCTGCGTACACCGATGCTGAAGATCTTATAAATCTTGGCGGATATGTTCGTGGTGCAAATCCTGTTGTAGATAGAGCCATAAGCATGATAAATGAGATGAATGCCTTTCTGAAGCAGGGAATTCATGAACAGGATTATCTCCCGGCTATCAGGGAAAAACTTATATCTATGATGATTCCTGAAGAGAAAAAAGTTAAACCTCAATCTTCCGTATCTCAAGCTCCGGCATTTGCCCAGGTTTTAAGATAAGAGATATTGTATGAAAAAGTTCCGGTTTACACTTCAGAGATTGCTGGATATACGAGAAGCCAGGGAAACCGAGGTTAAGCATGAACTTATGAAAGTTCTCGGACTGCAGAATCTGGAAAGGATTCTTCAGGAAGAAATGAGAACTAAAATCAGCAGATATGAAGTGCAGTATAGTGAAAGATTAAAGAAAGGTGTTTTCTCTGCTGAAGAGGTGATGTCTCTAATGAGGTACTCCGATGTATCTCGTAATGCCATCATTGAATCTGACAGAAGAATAGAAGCACTTCAGCCTGAAGTGGATAGAATAAGAGAAAAACTTGTTATTGCATCGAGAGATAAAAAAATAGTCGAGAAACTGAAGGACCGTAAATACGAAGAGTATGAATATGAATACAATCGTGAACAGGCCAAAGAGAATGATGATATTAATCAGAAACTTTATCATAGAAAATTGATGTAATATTTGTTCGGGGTAAGGGGGCGTAGCCCCTTATAAAAGCCCCCGCAGGGGATCCTGCATTCACAGAAAGGTTTTTGTTATCATAGAAAATTGATGTGAGGTGTGTATGATAGAAGATATGTTTAACGCCATGACTAGAATCAATGAGATAAAAAGCAGATTCGGTCTTCATAAAACCAAAGCAACCGTTCCTGATTCAGGTAGAGATATGAATTTCAATCGGATGACTAATGAAGCAGTAAATCTGCTGAACAGTGATAATGGTGTTTATGAAGAGGGGAGTACATCCAGGGGAGATATTGACAAATTAGTAGATTATTATTCTCAAAGGAAGGGGGTCCCCGCATCGCTTGTCCATTCTGTCATAAAAGCGGAATCTGATTACAATTCGGAAGCGATATCACCAAATGGCGCAATGGGGCTGATGCAGCTTATGCCTGAAACAGCTATGGGGCTTGGTGTTGAAAATCCATTTAATCCGGAAGAGAATATAAAAGGGGGAGTCTCCCATCTTAAGAGCCTTCTTGATAAAAATAAAGGTGATTATAAACTTGCATTGGCAGCCTATAATGCCGGTCAGGGGAATGTAGATAAAGCCGGAGGTGTTCCGGATTTTAAAGAGACACGTGAATATGTTAAAAAAGTTATTGGGATGTATGAAGAAAATAAGAGTAAAAAATAAAGTTATTATTTAAAGAATAGTTTCAAAGTAAATAATATTTAACGGAGCAAAATTTATGGCAGTATCCAATCGATCAAAAGTAATATATCTGATAGTACTTATTTTTTTCCTGGCTGGCGTGGGAGTTTTCTGGCTCGATAATATCGGCCTGATTAATATTGCTGCTAAATTCGGCTCCATAAAGGGAGAAGAGGAGCTTTCACTAACTGCTGCAGGCGATGAGCCTTCGCTGATTGAAAAAGAGGAGTTCGGGAAGGAGAAGGAGAAACTTCTTGAGCGTATTGAAGATCTTGATAAACGGGAAGCGCTTCTGGCAGAGAAAGAAAAAGAGATCGGATCTGAAAAAGATAAACTAGAACAGATTCGAAAGGGACTGGAGCTTGAACAGAAAAAGCTTGAGAATGACAGAAAGAAAGATTCCGGATACAGAAAGAATGTATCGGTGCTTGCCAATAAAATGTCAAATATGCCGCCTGAGGAATCTGTAAAGATAATGTCCAACTGGGATGATCCGCTGATAATTGATGTGCTTCGTCAGATGGATTCTGATTCTGAAAACGCCGGAAGACAGAGTATCACTGCATACCTGATGACTCTTTTCCCTAAAGAGAAAGCCAGCAGGATTATGTATTTAATGACTCAACTATAGCGATTACTCAAAAACACCCGGTAGTTATGATTACCCCCTCGCCGAAGTCGAAGGGAAAGAAATTTAATCGCCGGTTTGTGAGCTGATGAAATTTACAGGTTTACTGGATTGAGGTTTTTTTTGAGTGGGAAAATTCATCAATCAGCATCAGGAGTTCTTTTTTACCTTCATTTGTTTCTGCTGATGTAAGAAAGATTGAGTCTCTCTCCACCTCCAGCGATTTCTGAATTTCTGAAATGTTTTTCTGTCTCTGATTTTTTGATAGTTTATCACATTTGGTCAGAGTTATTACAACTGGAACCTTGTTTTTTGCGAGGAGTTCTATTATATCTCTTTCATAATCCCCGGGTACTCTTCTGACATCAATTAAAAGAAATGCAAGTTTAAGATTTTCTCTTTTATCAATATAATCTTTTATCATAGGCATCAATTTCTTTTTTATGGTCATAGGGAGTTTTGCATATCCAAAACCGGGAAGATCGACGAATGAACGATTATCATTTACTACGAAAAAATTTATAGTTTGTGTTACCCCGGGACGCGATCCTGTTTTTACCAGATCTTTCTGTCCCAGAATCATATTTAAAAGAGATGATTTTCCTACATTAGATCTTCCAAAAAAAGCAAATTCCGGAAAATCATATCCCGGAAAATGGGAAGGATTTGTGCAGCTCTTTAGAAAAGAGACAGTTTTTATTTTCATTTATAATTTTTTCTCCATTAG
>CAYVCQ010000039.1:0-21273 GCA_964450405.1 uncultured Leptospirales bacterium
GACACCGGGTTTTCATCTCGGCAGCAGGGGTTCGAATCCCCTCGGGGATGCATAAAAAAAGACCGCTCAATTTGAGCGGTCTTTTTTGTTTTATGTGGATTTCTCAAAAATATTCATTTCACGCTTTTGTCATTCCGGTTTTGCAGCTTCAGTTCATGCGAATACCGGAATCTCCAAATTAAATCAGGTGTATGAGATACCGGCATTACGTTACACTTCAGCCGGTATGACTGTGAGTAAACCTTCGGTAAACTTCCTGGGGGGAGATTTAACATTGACATTGTGAATCCCCGTCTTTACTAGGATGACTCCGAGTATTACAATATCTCTTCCAGCGATTCCGCAATTGCAGTAATGGTTCTATCAATATCTTCATCTGAATGGGCAGATGATAAAAATCCCACTTCATAACCTGAAGGCGAAAGATAAATCCCTCGTCTGAGCATCGCGGAATGGAATGCTCCAAAAAGTTTCATATCGCACTTTCTCACATCATCAACTGTAGTAATATTGATATTATCAGTGAAGTACAGACAGAATATCGATTCAATACTAAGGAACTGCACCTGACTGCTGAATTTTTTAATCACCGGTGAGAGTTTATCTCTGAACGTTTTTCCTTTTGCAGAAAGTTCACTATAGAAATTTTTATCACTGAGTTTTTTCATTGTGGCAATACCTGCAGCCATTGCCAGGGGATTTCCAGAGAGAGTCCCTGCCTGGTAAACCGGACCTTCCGGAGCGATCATCGCCATTATATCTTTTCTCCCGCCGTAAGCCCCGACGGGTAGTCCGCCTCCCAGTATTTTGCCAAGTGTAGTAAGATCGGGAGTCACTCCGAAGTATTCCTGAGCCCCCCCTTTTGCGAGCCTGAAGCCGGAGATAACCTCATCAAAAATCAGAACAACATCGTGTTTACTGCATAGATCCCTGACTCTTTTAAGATAATCTTTATCCGGAAGAAGAAGGCCGTAGTTGCACGGAACAGGTTCAAGGATGAGGGCTGCAATAAGACCCGTTTCTCTCTCTAAAACCCCGCTAAGAGCCTCTATGTCGTTATAGGGAACCACCAGAGTATCACTGGCATTACCTTTTGTAACTCCGGCTGAATCTGGAGTCCCGAATGTAGCAAGACCCGATCCGGCAGCAACAAGGAGAAAATCTGCATGTCCGTGATAGCATCCATCAAGTTTTATAATTTTATCTTTTCCGGTAAATCCCCGTGCAAGCCTTATGGCACTCATAGTTGCTTCAGTTCCTGAACTTACAAATCTAATCTTTTCGATTGAGGGAACCATTGAGATAACATATTCTGCAAGTTCAACCTCAAATCTGTGAGGAGTTCCGAAGCTTGTACCTGATAGAGATGTTTCTCTCACAGCGTCAATTATCTGCTGATCTGCATGACCGAAAATAAGAGGTCCCCAGGACATGCAGTGATCGATATAGGTATTTCCATCTTCATCTGTAATATGGCTCCCTTTTCCTTCTTTCATAAAAAGAGGATTTCCCCCTACAGATTTAAAAGCTCTCACAGGGGAATCAACTCCCCCCGGAAGAAGTTCAAGCGCTCTTTTAAAAAGATTTTCGGAATTTGTTATTTTCATTTATGTGCTCCATCAGTGTTTTTAAAGTTAAGTTTGAGAATATTTTGTGAATATGAATCGTCCGCCCACTCTGGCCATCTCCCGCTATAAGCCCCCGCACCCCCGGAGGGGGCAAAGCAGAATTTGGTTTATACAAATTGTACTCTTTGAAATATTAATCCTTGCCCCCTCCGGGGGTGCGGGGGCCGGGAAGATGCCTGTAACGGGATAGACCCGTTTACAAGTTGAGTTTTATTGCAGTTCCAAATTCTAAAACCACCCGTTTTTCAATATATCCCGAGTGTGATAAGAAATTATCATATCAGAACCCGCTCTGAAAAAAGATGTCATAATCTCGGTCACAATTCTCTTCTCGTCAATATATCCTTTGTCAGCTGCGGCCTTGACCATGGAATACTCACCGCTTACATTATAAACACATAAAGGAACAGATGATATCTGTTTAGCCCTGTATATAATATCCATGTAGGAGAGTGCCGGCTTAACCATGACAATGTCTGCTCCTTCATCAATGTCTGTGGCGATTTCTTTTTCTGCTTCTCTGGCATTACGGAAATCCATCTGATAGCTTCTTCTATCTCCGAATTGCGGAGCGCTCCCTGCGATATCGCGGAACGGTCCGTAAAATGCGGAACAGAATTTCGCCGAGTATGCCATAATTGCAGTATCATAAAACTTGTTTTCTTCAAGAGCATCCCGTATATAAGCCACACGTCCATCCATCATGTCAGACGGTGCTACAATATCAGCTCCTGCATCTGCATGGCTCAGCGCTGTGCGGGCAAGAAGTTCAAGTGTTGGATCGTTAAGCACAGTGCCGCGTTCAACTATTCCGCAATGTCCATGATCGGTGAACTCGCAAAGACACACATCTGTAATAATCAGAAGCTGATCTCCAAACTCTTTTCTTATTTTTCGAACCGCTTTCTGAACGATGCCGTTATCGGAATAAGCACCGGAACCGACTGCATCCTTTTTATCAGGAATTCCAAACAATAGAACAGATCTTATTCCTGATTTTATATCTGATTCAAGATCTTTTAAAAGATTATCTATACTCACTCTTTCAATACCGGGCATTGAATCAAATCCTTCGCGTATGCCAATACCCTCAGTAACGAAATACGGCATAATCAGCTTAGTGTTATCCGGGCGCGTCTCTGCTGTGAGGTTTCTCATAATTTCATTTGTTCTAAGACGTCTTGCTCTGTCTATCATTGTGTCTGCTCCGTTTTGTTCAGGGGAAATTTTGTTTATTTTATTTAATTCAGGATTGTTTTTTAATTTTAGATGTCTGTAATTTTAAAAGAGACACATGCAATGCTGTCTATACGGGGGCATAATTAATTATGCCGGATTTTCGGAAGGTGTAATTTTTATTATAGAATCTCCATCATTTAATCTTGTTTTCTCGATAAAAAACTGATCTGCCGATTCAGAAGGTACATAGCATGCAGAACCTATAAATATATTTTCTTTGATATAATTATTTTTCCCGATGAGAGTAATACTTGAACTGAGGATGTTCGGAAAGTTGTTATTTTTTCTATGCTTATCTTCGTTTCCGATTCTGCAGTTTCGTCCTGCATTGAATTTGTCGCTGTCGGGAAGTGTTGATTCATCAATAATTGCATTGATTATTCGTGCGCCCGGGCCGATTTTTACAAATGGGAGTATTATAGAATCAATAACGACTGCTCCCTCTTCGATATCGACTCCGGGAAATATAATACTGTTTTCTACTTTTCCGTTTATATAACAGTAATCAGAAATAAAAGAATTTTTCACTGCACACTTTTCATCAAGTAAGGCAAAACGGTCAGATTTTATTTTGCTCTTAATTATTTTTTCTCTCGCGAGAGTTTCGGATATTTCCCTGTTCCAGATAATTTCTCTGTTGAGAGAATAGTAATCTGTAACGCTGTTTATCGGCCAGTAGAATGCGTCCAGAGCCGTTGAATTGATTCCTGTATGAATAAGATTATTTATTATCATTTCAAAATAGTTAAGAGATTTGCTTTTATCTTTCAGAGATTTTTTAACAAGGGCTATAAGTGTTTTCTTGTCGCATATTACAACTTTATGCGCCATGGATGCCTTTCCATTAATTTTAAGTTTGATGAGCAGAGCTTTTTTTTTCGATGCTTTGAATTTTTCAAATACTGCAGAGAGATTGATAATTGACGGGTTATCACCGTTGTAAAGAACAAAGTATGAAGTTTCTGTATGAGTTATTGCTTCGAGAATAGATTCAATGTTCGAGGCATCGTAGGGATAAACAGTAATCTTATGAGGATTCTTCTCTGTGGATTCACTGGCATATTCATCTAGGTATTGCTGAAGCTGGTCTTCATGGCTGTTGAAAATTATTGTTCCGGATGCATGTGAGGATACTGAATTCCGGATTGTAAAGTCAATCACCCTGAATCTTCCACCTATGGGGAGCATATATCTTGATCGTGAATCTGTCAGGGACAGCAGATTATTGCTGACTGGTGTTGGATAAGATATAATGGTAAATCCGCTCATTTTTACTTCCAGAGATAATTATTTGTAAAATTGGCAACTTTTCAACAACCGGTAGTGAAATTTCCTCCCGCCGAACCATAGGTGCGACGGGAGCCATTATTACCTACAGTTTATTAGTAGTTGCCAAAATTGTGATTTTTATAGTTCTTTTTATTATATTAAAAAAATCAATAAAAAAATATCAAATAGCATTTCTAACTATTCAAAAACCCGGAAAGAAATTTTTAACGTAGTGCCGAAGTAATAGCGGGAATCCATATTTCAGTCTTTTTTTATACATTAAACAATTAAAGAGTATTAGTCAGATATATATTCCGGTTTGAAACAGAAATATTCACATATTGACGATGTGCGGTATATTAAAAATTCAAATCGAACAAAATTAAGATTTATTTAAAAAGTTGTTTTGGAAATTAAAAAGTGTAAATTAAATAAAAGATATTATTGCATTTTGCAGATATTTACTGCTGAAAAATTAAGGGTAACCCGGAGGAAGTATGAAAAAGGGAGTTTTTATTATTTTTGTGAGCATTTTTTGTACAATACTTATTAACTCAACTCAGGCAGAAACTAAAAAATTCGTTATAGGTGTAGAGAATATCTCTTATTATCCCCATTATACTTATGAAAATAATCAGTATAAAGGATTTGCCAGAGATGTATTAGATGCATTCGCAAAAGAAAAGGGGTATACCTTTGAATACAGAGCTGTACCGGTGAACAGGCTTTTTAAGGATTTAATCGATGGAGTTGTGGATTTCAAGTATCCGGATAATCCTCAATGGCAGGGAGATCTAAAAAAGGGAAAGAATATACTCTACAGCAGTTCAGTTGTTAACTTTATAGATGGAGTTTCTGTTCTTCCTGCAAATAAGGGGAAGGGTAAGGCGGCGCTGAAACAGCTTGGAACAGTAATGGGATTTACACCCTGGGAATATCTGGGAGATATCAAATCCGGCAACATAAAGCTAAGTGAAAATCCAAAAATGGATGGTCTGGTGATGCAGGGTCTCGCGGGGAGAGTAGACGGGGTTTATGCAAACGTGGCTATTGTCAACTATCAGCTTGTGGAGATACAGAAGAAACCGGGGGGACTTGTTTTTGATGAGAGTCTTCCGCATTCAAAGGGCTCATATTTTTTATCTACAATCAAGTATCCGGTTTTAATCAAGGAATTCAATCAGTTTATCTCTCAGAATAAGGATCTGATTAACCGGCTGAAATCAAAGTATAAAGTGGAAGAGGGGATTCATTAACGCAAAGCAGATTTTTTTAAAGGGAGTATATATGCCGGCGGACAGGTTGTCTTCCGGCATTAAATAATTATATTATTAAAGTCATTAATTATAATCAGAATCGTTTATGAGAAGATGACTTTCTGAAGAATTCCTGGAAGAGTTCTTTATCGAAAGAGAGAAGTCTGTTTTTTATCTGATCGGTGTTTTCGATATTCATATTCTGGTGTTCATAGTAATCGAGTAGCCAGAGGTACTTGTTGATTATCCGCGGAAGTATATTGGTTGCCTCAATGTCATCACTATTCATTCTTCCCAGACTGTTTTCAAGATTGAAAACTTCGCGCTTCAGGGATTCAACCTGATGCTTGTTCAAATTCCGTCTTACATAAAAAATATCCGTTAAAAAACCGAAAATAGGAATCCACTCTCTCACATCCCTTACATTTTTTCCGCTGGCCTTAATCGCATCAATAATTTCCAGTATAGGTTTGGCTTCAATGAGTGAAAGATCTATCTTCGAAGGGTCTATCTGAAACGCCTCTCTCATGTAGAGCAGACACTTTGGTATATCATCTATATGGTAGTAGGATTCACCGAGAATAAAAAGGAGTTTAGCGTTGCTTTTGTAGGAGGTCATGGCATATTCAAGAGTCTCTATGGCATATTTATGCTCCTTAAGTCTAAGGAAACACTCTCCAAGATTTATCAGAAGATCAAACTTATCGTTGGTCTCCTCGTTATGCTGAAAAGCGAGTTTATATTGTTCCGCCGCCTTGAAGAAAATATAACGCATGGCAGACTTATATGCAGATGAGGATTTCATTTCTTTGTAGGATGCATAATCTTCAAAGGCAACCCACTCCTCCATTAAAAAATCCGCGGTTTTTTTCCCTTCTCCGGTCTGTTTAATCTCCTGTTCACGGTTTGACCAGAACTTTGCAGTTCTATATGCCTCAACAACTCCCGGGAAATCGGGATTTAGATTCATTAATTGATCAGCCTTTTTTATCGCCTCCTGAAAGTTTCCTTCGGAGATCAGTTGATATATCTCTGCGCTCTCCTGCTGCAGCGGGTCATCTGAAAATGTTAGTTGTCCGTTATTATCCATATTTTCTAAAGAGTAATTAAATTTCCTTTGAGCTCCGGATCATTTCCCGGAACTATTACTACCACCTGTCTTTCAGGGAATAATTCAGGCAATAATTTTTTCATATTATCGGCAAATTCATTATCGGGTGTAAAGGGATCGATGATGAAAACAGGGGGAAGATTTCGGTTGTAAAGCAATTCTGAAAGCGCTGCTTTTATTGAGAAAGAAATGTATCTTTTTAATCCCCGATGTTCACTCTTAATTCTGCCGGATTGAATTATTACATTGTTTATAGTTTCAGATATATCCTCTTTTATAAACGAATTATCTGTTAGTCTTAAAAATATTTCAAGAGTTTTACTGGAGAGTTCCTCCAGTTTGGCAACTGCCCATATTTCTGATGCTTTTTTAAAAATATCGTCGAGGAATTTTATATGTTCTATTTTCTCTTTGCATTCAGCTATTCTGGCTAATATTTCCTCCAGTCTAAGTTCTGAAGAGAGTGAACTATTCTCTGTCTTGTCATACTCTTCAATTTCATTTTCGAACTTAACAACTAAAGATTTTTTTTCATTTATCTCTGTTCCGTTTTCGGTAATGAGTTCATCTATATCATGAAGAGCTCTTGTGATATTATCCGGTTCCGGACGTGGATGAATAGAGAGATCAAGATTCTCTATTATTTCCTCAACAGATTTATCAATATTCTCAATTTCTTCAGTGAATTGATCAAGTTTTTTTTCTTTTTCTATAAGACTCGCAGAGTTGGATATTTTCTTTTTCAGATCTGCAAGTTCGTAGCTGATATCTCTATAGTTTATAAAATCCTCAAAGTATTGAAACAGAATTTCATAGAGTTCACCTGTTTTATAATCATCTACAGAAAAATTATTTTTCTTCAGAAGATCGATAAGGTTATTTTCCATTTTTTTCTTTTGTTCAAATAACTCGGAAGGTTGTTTCTTTCCTATCTTAAAATGATAAAACAGAGTAGTAAATCCTGCCGCTGCAGCTGAAGCTCCTGAAACTAATCCGAGAATAAACGAAGCAGATGAAGTGATCATCAGAAATATAAATGCAATTAATGAAAAAATTATTAATGATGAAATTATACGGAGAACTAATCCTTTCTTATGCTTTTTGTTCAGGAAGAATTTATCCAGATGTTCATTAACATCTCTGAAAGAATTGAATGATTCCTGAATCTGTTCCAGGTCCGGTATCTGTTCATTTCCTTTTTCAGAGAAGTGGGAAAATTTCTCTTTTAAAATATCCTCAACGGAACTTATTTTTTCTTTTATCTCTTTTAGTTCAATAAGATCTTTTTTTAAATTATTAGATTTGGATGAAAGTTTATTTCTGGCTTCATTTTTTGTGATTATCTCGGTGAGCGCTGCTTTATATTTTAAAATAGATTCTCTTCTTTTTTCAAGTTTATGAAGACCACGTTCAGTGATACTGATCTCTTTAAGCATTTTTTCCTTTTTCATTTTCTTCAATTCAAGCAGCTGCCTCTCTCTGTTGAGGTCTGTCAGTTCTTTGTCCTGGTCAGAGAGGATTGTTTCCCTGCATTGAAAGAAGGGTGAATCAAGACGGATAATTTCGTTATTAATCAGCAGAGATTTTATTTTTTCTTTTTCAAAAACCGGGTCACCGTTCTTCTGAATCTGTTCAGGTATAAAATAGGATGAAGTGACAAAATCCGACATAGAACAAATGTCCGGTTTTTTTACTGATTCTGATATTTCTCCGCCATCGTTATTCCGGATTTCACCCGGCAACTCAGACTCCTTAATTGTCAAGTCGCCATTGCTGCTCATTAAGCAGGCTTCCCCCTCAAAGGGGTCATATGAAATATTTATGGTACATGAAATATTTTTTAATGATGGGGGGAGGCTGCCCTGTCCGGTGGCATACATCCCGGTAATAGGTATCTGTTTAAAAGCGGTAAAGAGGTCTTTTCCCGGGATTGAAAGAATGTTCAATCCGGAGCTGAAGGAGATTTTCAGATCATCAGTATATGGGGAGGATAATTTCAGATTTAAAAATCGCAAAGTACAGCCCCCCCTTTCCTTTCATTAATACTTTTCCGGGATATAATCTCCGCAAGTATTTCGCTTTTAAACTTAACAGAATTATCATCCATATACTTATTCAGCTCTTTAAAAAAAACACCCTTCAGCGAGTCGCTCTCTGAATTTTCTTCAATCATGACTTTTAAAGATGGAAGAGATGCATCTGAAATTTTAAGGCCTCTGAAGTGTTCTGAGAGTTCCTCTTTAAAATTGTTTTCTATAAGAAAATCCCGTTCACCAGTAAGAGTTATATTTACTATACTCTTTTCGGGATTAGTTGATCTGATTTTTTCAAACAGACTGCTCTGGTTTATAAGAGTACTGCAGTCAATTTCATTACTTAGAATTTTTCCTGTATTTACTGCAATTCTTTTAATATTGTTCAGCAGATTATCTTCTATATCCATTGAGATAACAAACCTGTCGCCGGTTTCATCGATCGAACATGATTCGGCACTCCCGGGATATGCTCCCAGAATTTTATTTGATAATCTGAACATTTTAAAAGTATGATTCTTTCCAAGTGCATAAAAATCAAGGTTCATCTTTTTGATATCATCTTTTTTTATTGAGCCTGTATCGGAAATTCCGCTGGTTTGAGGATTAAAATCAGCATAAAACAGTCCTATATGAAAACCCTTTTTCTCTGAACGGGTAATATTCCATTCACTGGTTATACTTTTACTCTGAAGTCCGTAAATAAAAATATCTCCCTTTGAGGATTTAATCATAAAATCCTCTTTATCGTCTGAAAATGTAAATGTAGTACTGAGTTCTGAAATCGCAGAGTATACTTTATTCTGTGAAGTCAATTCACCAGGACCTGGAATATAGTAAATCTCACTTCCGGCTGTTATCAGTGATGAAAACTCATCTTTTAGAATTTCAAAATATTTATGGTCAATATTCTCATCATGAATTAAATCTCCTGCAATGAGGAGTATATTATGTTTATTCGCAAGAGAAAAAATTCTCTTTAATGTATTCAGTCTCTCCTCGCCTGAGATTAAAGAATTTACTCTTTCAATTCCAAGATGGAGGTCCGAGATGAGAAGTATTTTTGTATTTTCCATGTAAGGTTTATGCTCTTAATTATGTTTATAAAAATTTTAACATCTCTATCTATAGTACAATTAATATCTTGTCGATAAAAAAATGATATTACTTTAGATAAAGATGAAAAATCAGGGAGAGAGGGGATGCTGATCTCGTGTTAAGCTGTTTTCATGCCATTAATCGTATTTTATGATTTATCTGAGTTATTTTATTGACAAATACAGCAAAAAAGCAAGCTTACTTAAAGTTTAAGTAATAACGGTAGTTAGTTATAAATTAGCAGCAAAATATCTCTGTGGTGGTTTCAAGAGTCTGATGTTTCTATTTTTGTCATTCCGGTTTTGCATCGTCCATTCTTGCAAATACCGGAATCTCCTAATCGAATCGGCAGTGTGAGATTCCGGCATTACGTTTTACTACAGCCGGAATGACAACGGGCATAATCATGGGACATTCGCAGACCATAAATATCTGCAAATTTTATATGACTAAAATATCCTATAGTAAATTTATGAGAGTAATATATGAACAATGAAAAAGAGAATATAAAGATGAAGCTGATGAATCTGCTGAATTTGATGAAGACAAAGATGCCCTTCCGGAGCAAAGACTCAGGATTAGCGGCAGATAATAAAAATGATGAAGAAGTGGAATTTTCATATTTTAAACCGGTAAAAAGACTGGCTTTTATATTTTTTGCAGGTTTTTCAGTATATCTTTTCGTTTCGACTATGATGCTCATATTCCTGACAAAATCCTCTCCCGAGGTAAAAATACCTGATGTGACCGGCAAGAGATTTGTTGATGTAACTAATGGTCTCACAAGAAAGGGATTCCGCACGGAGCTTAAATTTGTTGATGTATACGATATTGAGGATGGAATAATTCTCAATCAGTATCCTGAAAGCGGAAGAATTGCCCTGGAGGAGAGTAAAATAACCCTCACTGTGAGCAGAAGTAAATTCTTTATAGATGTTCCTAATCTTGTGGGTGCCCAGCTCCCTATAGCTGTGAATAAGCTGAAAAATCTTCATTATCAGGATAAATCGGTTTCTATAAGTACCGGTGTTATTTCGTATATTCCATCGGATAAAACAGCAGCCAATGTCGTTATTGATCAGTCCCCGAAGGCAGGGGAGAAAATTTCCCCAGACGTAAAGGTTAATCTGCTAGTATCAAGCGGATCAGCCGGAGTTGATAAGAAAATGCCCGATGTAGCAGGACAATCCATAGATTTGTGTTATGATCTTCTCATGGCGAAAGGTGTCGTGGTTAATCAGGAAATTGTAAAAACAGATGATATAAACAAGAGCGGATTGATAAACACTCAGAGTATCCCGGCGGAGACTTTAATTAAGGATGGCGATGTTTTAACTGTTGCTGTAAATTATTACAGTCTTACCGAGCATCCATATACTGCATATGAACTGATTGAATATGTAATTCCTTCCGATCAGCCTCAGGGGCTCTATGAGGCATACATTGAGGATAATTCATCCAAGCGTATACGTTTTTCAAATATATCAGGTCCCGGACAGAAAATAAAATTTCTTTTTCAGAGAGTGGGTAACGCAAAGATCTATATAAGCAGAGATAAGAAAAATATCAGGACTTTAAGTATAAATGTCAATGAATTCTAAAAACATAATAATCTCTCCATCAATTATTGCCGGAGATCTCTCAACTATAGGGAAAGATGCAGCAGGGTTTGATTCTTCCATCATAGATCTGCTCCACATGGATGTAATGGATGGGAACTTTGTTCCGAATCTTACATTCGGCCCCGGCTTTATCAGAGATTTAAAAAAGCATACAAATATACCTCTGGATATCCATCTTATGATCGAAAAGCCGGAGAATTCACTGGAAAAATATATTGAGTTAAAGCCTGAATATATTGTTATACATTATGAAAGTACAAGATTTCCCGCAAGAAGTCTTAAGCTTATAAGAGAAAACGGGATTAAATCAGGAATGGCTTTAAATCCTGCAACTCCCGTTGAGGCTGTCTTTGATCTTATTGAGTATTGTGATATGGTGCTGATTATGTCAGTTGATCCCGGTTTTTACGGGCAGTCCTTTATGAAAGGAGCTGTTTCCAGGATCGAAAGGCTTAAGGAGTATATAGTTTCGTCTGATTATTCCAATGTGAAAATTCAGGTTGACGGCGGAATTAACGAAGAGAATATTCAGGCAGTTGTTGCAGCAGGGGCGGATGTTATTGTCGCAGGGAGTTCGCTCTTTAAAGGAGGGGACATTAATCAGAGTGCGGTAAAGTTAAAAAAAGCAGCGCTGGGGTAATTAATGTTGACAAAAAAATCAGGGTTAAAAATAATTTACACCCTAAGTATATCAGGAGAGGTGGGCTAAGTGTCGGTTAAAATTCGTTTACAGAGAGTCGGAACAAAGAAGAAACCGTTTTATAGAGTGGCTGCTATGGATAGCAGAAAAAAGAGAGATGGCGATGTAATTGAGTATCTCGGTAAATATCAGCCTATCGTTACTGAAAAACAGTTTGAAGTTGATGAAGCAAGAGTACTAAAATGGCTTAATCAGGGTGCACAACCTACAGATACTATTAAAGAACTGCTCAAAAAAGAAGGAATCTGGCAGAAGTTCATAAGCGTTAAATAATTTCTCAGGAGACGGTAATGAATTACAGTGAACTTGTAGGTTATATGGTAAAAACCCTTGTAGATCACCCGGAACAGGTTGAAATAAGGGAGATTGAAGGTGATAAATCGACAATTCTCGAACTTAAAGTGATAAAAGAGGATATCGGAAAGGTTATCGGAAAGCATGGCAGAATTGCACGTGCCATTAGAACAATAATCAATGCCTCTGCCACAAAATCCGGGAAGAGAGTTGTACTGGAAATTCTTGATTGATACTTGAAAATGATTATCAGAGAATAGCTATAATTAAAAGTGCCCACAGTCTTGACGGGAAGCTTAAGATTTATGTCGTTACTGATATTGCTGAAAGATTCGAAAAAGGGAACACTGTATATTTAAAGTTTAAAGAAGACTACAAAAAATATGTTATAAGCAGTTTCAATCCCACAAAGAAACGGACTGCTCTTCTTAAGCTTGAAGGTATAAATGATAGAAATAGTGCCGAGATGCTTGATAAAGTTGAGATATTTATCGATAAAGCAACTGCCGAGAGTGTAAGGCCGGAACTGGATCAGGATTCATTTTTTTATCAGGATATCATAGGCTGTTCAGTTAAGTACAAGGATAAAGATTTTGGAACAGTTGTAGATATTTTTGAGGGTGGAGCAGGAGATCTTCTTGTTATCGAAGATAAGAATAAGAAGACTGTACTTTTACCCTTTGTCGGAGAGATGGTTGATACCGGCAGAATCTCAGAGAGAATTATTGAGATAAATCCTGTTGAGGGATTGCTTGATTTTTAGGATTTACACACTTTTTCCGGAGTTTTTCCATTCACCTTCTAAATCAGGGTTAATGGGAAAAGCGGTAGAGTCCGGAATTATAAAATTTGAAATCGTTGACATCAGGAATTATTCAGAAGATAAGTTCAAAAGATGTGATGATTATCCATATGGGGGAGGTTCAGGCATGGTGCTGACGCCTTCTCCTCTGTTTGAAGCAATTGAGGCAAATGAAAAAGGGGAATCATGTATTATATATACCTCCCCTTCCGGCACTCCTCTTACGCAGGATTTAGTTAAAGAACTTGGGACTCTTAAGGAGATTTCAATAATCTGCGGACATTACGAAGGGATTGATCAGAGAGTAGTTGAAAAGTTTGTAAATAGAGAAGTTTCAATCGGAGATTATGTTTTATCAGGCGGAGAGTATGCCGCTTTAGTAATTACAGATGCTGTTGCAAGATATATACCGGGATTTATGTCTAACAAAGATTCACTTATTGAAGAGAGTTTTGAATCTGATCTTCTTGAGTATCCCCAGTATACCCGGCCGTCAAATTTCAGAGGGTTAAATGTACCTGAAGTTTTAATGGAAGGGGATCATAAAAAAATTGCAGAGTGGCGTCATCAACATAGAGTGGAAAAGACTAAGGGCGTAAGGCCCGATCTTTATAAAAAATATCTTAAAAGATTAATATCAGGGGAGTGACCGAAATGGATATAATGCAGGCAATAGAAAAGGATATAAAGCCTTTAGAAAGAACCATTGAGTTTGAAATAGGCGATACAATCCGTGTTCATTACAGAATTATTGAGGGAACAAGAGAGCGGATTCAGGTTTATGAAGGAATCGTAATAGCAATTGATAATAAAGGGATCAGTAAAACATTTACTGTAAGAAAAATTTCCTTTGATGTGGGAGTGGAAAGAATTTTCCCGGTATACTCACCAAAGATTGCAAAAATTGAAGTTGTAAGAAAAGGTAAAGTAAGAAGAGCTAAACTCTACTTCCTCAGAGATCTTAAAGGTAAAGCAGCTAAGATTAAAGAGAGAAGAATGAAGTCTGTTAAGAAAGAAAAAAAAGGTGCAGCAGCATCTGATGACAAGGCTGCTGAATAGTTTAGTAGTTATTTATAACGGCAGTTTTTATTCTGCCGTCATGATCGTTAAAGGGGGTTGACAGCTATGTCGCCCCTTTCTGATTTATCATGCCCCGATTTTTCAATTGAGAAAAAACTTTATTCACAAGGGTATAGAATAATTGCCGGGATTGACGAGGCTGGGAGAGGCGCGCTGGCCGGACCACTATCGGTCGGGATGGTAATATACTCTCTTTCAATTATCGAAGATACTCCTGAATCAATTATTAACTCCATTGCAGATTCAAAAAAACTCACCACTAAGAAAAGAGAAGAAGCGCTCTCAGTAATAAAAGAGAATTCACTTTCATATTCCTCCGAGTTTGTATCTCATAATATTATAGACAGCATTAATGTTAACAGAGCCACCGAGGCAGGAATTCATAAACTCCTTGCTAAATCTGAAATAAAGCCGGATATCATTATCATGGATGGAAATTTTAAGTTTAAATTCGATATTCCATTTATATCGGTAATTAAAGGGGATAACAAATCGATATCAATAGCCTCAGCTTCAATTGTTGCGAAGGTATTAAGGGATGATCTGATGAATAAGATTGACTGCAGATATCCCGGTTACGGATTTTCCGGCAATAAGGGCTACGGGACCAGAGAGCATATGGCAGCAATTGCCGGAACGGGATATTCCAAAGTTCACAGAAAAAGTTACGAACCGGTAAAGAGTATAATTGAAAATCAGAGATTACATTGTGATGAAAATAACAGGTAACTCCGGCATATCAGTAAATATCTCGCAGGTAAAAGAGATAGGGTCTCTTTTAAAAAATATTAATCCCGGAGATTCAATTTCAGCATCGGTAATCCGCAGTGAAGGGAACAAGGCATTGCTTGATATCGGCGGGAGGATTATTACTGCGGAATTTACAAAAGGTGTACCTCTCGATAAAAATATTGATCTTGTACTTACAGTTAAAACTACCGACAGAATTCAATTTGCTCTGAAAGAAAATGAACCGGCAGATAAAGTATTCAGATTTATCTCATCATTTTCTATGTCGGGTGAAGATGACATAAAAAAAAGCTCTCTCCAGAATTTTGCCCGATTCATTAACACCGCCAGACCTGATCTGACAGATATCAACATGTTTCTTCTTGGATTAAAGAGGGATGAGAAGAAAGAAAAATCCGGTGCAGCGTTTTTCAATAGTCTTCTGCAAAAGGGTGTACCATTTCAGACTTTGATTGATTTAAGTTATCTTATTTACAGTAAATACAATCCGGTTCTTTTTATGGCATATCAATATATACTGAATGCTGCGGGAAAAAAAACTCTACATACCGAGGAAGATGATTCATCATCATTTGAGGATGCCTTAGATGAATTCTGTGATATTTTGAAAAAGGATGATGCTGATTTTTCTCTTATGCTTGATCTAATTTTTGACGAACATAAAGATAGTGAGATATATGGGGAGATGGCTTTTCCGGAAGAGGATGCCTTTTCAAGGATTGAATATATTGTAAAAGAGGATTCTGTTTTTTTAAAATTTGATCTCTCGTCAGCCGGTGAATTGTGCGTTTTTCTCAAGTCAGATAATGAGCGGATCTTAATAAATTTTTTATCAGGAAAAGAGGAGATTCTTCTCTTTTTGAAAGAAAATGAAGGTCTATTAAAAACACTGCTTGGTGAAAGTGGTGTAAAAAAAAGTGTTATCGGCTATTTTGACTCTAAAAAAATAGTTGATAAAATAGAACTCTGGAGTCTTGACTATTATACTAAAAGTGAGTTTAATGTAAAAGTCTGAATATAATGGATTAAATGAAGCAGAAAATTATGCAGAAGAGTATAGCACTTCAATATGATAAGGTTGCACCGAAGATAATTGCCTCTGCCAGGGGAATTCTGGCAGAGAAAATGATAAAAATTGCCGGAGAAAAGAAAATTACTATTTACAAAGATCAGGACCTTGCTGAAATACTCTCAAAGTTCAAAGCGGGAGATGTAATACCGGAAACTCTTTTTGGAGCTGTATCTGTGGTTATGGCTTATTGTTACCGTATTAATTCTGATTTCAGGCAGAAATTAAATAGTTCAGGAATGTTGAATGGCTGAAATGAAGAAAATATCAGTTGAAGATCTGAAACCGGGAATGGTATTCAGTCACACAGTATACATAGATAGCGAAAATGTACTTGTTGAACCTAATGTTCAAATAAGAGAAGAAGATATAAAAAAGCTTATGAAGTGGGGAGTCGCTCTGGTGGAAACAGCTGGCGATGTCATCCAGCCCGGAACAGAGAATGGGGTAACCTCTTCTATGAAAAGCGGGCAGATTCTTGAGAGATATGAGCAGCTTCTGAATATGAGGAAGAGACTCATTGAGATACATAGTAATGCCTGCTATCTGATTGAACAGGTTTATTCATCTATCAGAAAAGATCACTCCATAGATCTTGCCGCAGTACAGAAGATAGTAAACGATATAATCGGATTATTAAAAGAGAACAGCAATGTTTTTCTATTTTTAAACGGTTTTGATGATGTTGAGAGAAACTATCTTGTAACTCATTCGGTTAATCTTACTTTTTACAGTCTGATAATCGGCCAGGCGATGAATTACAATGATAAGCAGCTTCTGGAGATTGGTACAGGAACTATTCTGATCGATGCTGGAATGACGAAGGTTCCTGTTTATATAGTTCATAAACAGTCAAATCTTACAGACAGTGAATATCAGATGATAAAGGCTCACCCGGTTCATGGATATAAATCACTTAGAAGCTATCCCGGTGTGAATGACAGAATGGCTAATATATCGCTTCAGCATCATGAGCAGTTTGACGGCAAAGGTTATCCTAGAGGTTTAAAAGGGAAAGAGATTGATGAGTATGCACGAATAGCAGCAATTGCGGATAGTTACGAATCTCAGATATCCAATAGAAGCTACAGAGAGAAAGTCGGAGCATATCATGCGATGAAGAATCTTCTTGCAAGCGGTGTTAATAAATTTGACCCTGAAATACTGAAGATTTTTCTTTCACGGATGTCTGTTTACCCCATAGGTTCACTCGTAGAATTGAGTGATCAGACCGTCGGTCTTGTAATCGGTTCTGTAACCGAGAAGCCATTAAGACCGATTATCAAACTTATTTTTGATTCTAAACATCAGAAGATTGCAGATACTCAGATAATAAATCTCCTTGAAGATACTGCGAAGTATATTACACGCGTACTCAATGAAAAGGATGCAGGTATAAACCTTTTTGATGTACTCTGGGGCTTTTAGTGCCTCAGGGCTATAATAAAAGCTTTGGAGCAGAGGGGGAGTCCGCAGCCGGTAAATTTCTTGAATCCCACGGTTTCTCCATTATAAGTAAAAATTTTTATGCAGGACGAAGCGGCGAGCTTGATCTTGTTGCCGCAAAGGATAAACTGTTGGTTTTTGCAGAGGTCAAGGCCCGGACCTCGGAAGCTTTCGGCGGGGGAATATATTCAATCACAGAAAGTAAAAAGAAAAAATTAAGAGCCTCCGCAAAGAATTATCTTCTAAAAAACCCGCAGTACAATTCAACTGAATATAATATCCGTTTTGATCTTATAATTGTAAAAGACGGCAAGATTGAATGGATTGATGATATAATCAGGTAGATGATATAATCAGGTAGGGACGAATGTGTTGGGGGTAGGGACAATCCTAGGATTGTCCCTACCCCCAACACACATTTATATAATCCTACTGCTGTCCAGAATAATCGTAACCGGCCCGGAATTAACAAGAGACACTTCCATATCTGCTCCAAATACTCCGCACTTTAGTGTACTGAAATTTTCTCTAAACCTGATGATGAAATCGTTGTAGAATTGTAGTGCATCGGCTGGCGGCATTGATGTTGAAAAAGAAGGTCTTTTTCCCTTTCTGGAATCTCCATAGAGAGTAAACTGTGATACCACAAGAATCTCTCCCCCGATATCGGAAACGGAAAGGTTCATAAGACCGTTGTTATCCTCGAAAATTCTAAGTCCTGTGCTTTTACTGATAATATAATCGGAGTCTGAAAGCGTATCCTCTTTATGAAAGCCAACAAGAATCAGAAGTCCTCTGTCAATAGAAGATACAATTGCATTATCAATTGAAACAGAGGCGCGACTGACTCGCTGTATTATTGCCCGCACAGATCAGCTTAGTTTAGCTTTAAGAACATTCTCCGGCTGTACACCGACATATCTTTCAAGCTCTTTACCGTTTTCAAAAAGTATAAGAGTAGGTATTGAAACAATACCGTATTTCTGTGCTATTTCCGGATTTTCATCGGTATTGAGTTTCAATATCTTTGCCTTTACATCGCCTGATGCGACGAGTTTTTCCAGAATAGGTGTCTGCATCTTGCATGGTCCGCACCATGGAGCCCAGAAATCGACAAGTGCCTTTCCTGAAGCCTGAATAACCTCTTTATCAAAATTTGCTGTTGTTGCTTCCAGTAAATTAGCCATGTGATCCTCCTGAATTGTTATATATTAGATAGTTAATAAAGATTAAAAACAACTATTTTTTACATATTTATTTAAAAACCTCGGGTAATCCTCATTACCTCGACGCATCGATCAGTTGTAATCCTGATCTTTATCGTATTTAAGCATTATTTAATATACTAAATTACGTGTCTACTAAAATTTAAATTTGTTTCATATTTTTCAGCAACTAATCAAAAAACCGAGGAAATTAGTATTACTCCCTGCAAAAGGCGCGGGGGAAGCAAATTTTCAATTGTTAAAAGGTATTGACTTATTTATTAAATAACATTCAAAATAGATATATTTTATGAAATTTAACGAATTTTTAAAATTGAAGATTCTTGAATAGGTTACGGAAATGATAACTGAAAATGATAAAATGATTATTATTCAGTATGCGAAAAAGTATAATGTCTCATCTGTTTTAGTATTCGGTTCTTCTCTTGATCAAAGCAGAGATGCACATGATATTGATCTAGGGGTGAAAGGTCTTGATCCAAAACTATTTTTTAAATTTTATGCGGAGCTGTTCAAGCATCTCTCTAAACCGGTTGATCTTATTGATTTAACAAAGAAAACTCTTTTCAATGATCTTGTAGAAGAATCCGGAGTCCGTATTTATGGATAGGCTTCCTATGCAAATAGCCGCTGAGGTGGAAAATATTGAGGTTTCTCTCCGAAATCTTGAAGAAGCGAGGAATCGCCAGGTTAAAACAGTTATAGAACTGGCAGCTATGGGTACTTTTCTTCATAATGTTTATAACGGGATTGAGAATATTTTAAAACAAACATTGAAGTTGAGAAATATTCAAATAGATCGTGGGGAAAACTGGCATAAAGAACTGCTTAATCACTCCGTAACTAATGGAATTATTAGCGCTGATTTATCAGATGAATTATATGAGTATCTGACGTTTAGGCATTTTTTTGTGCATGCATATAGTTTCATGATTGAGGAGGCACCTCTAGAGTCTCTTGTTAATAATATACCAGATATCTGGCAAAAATTCAGAACAGAGATAGAGTTGAAAAGTCGCGGGAACTAAATAAAACTTAAGTAGATTACTTTTTCGATTATATCATATCATATTTCCTATATCGTTCATTACGATCCATTAACTTCAGAGTTCTGGTATAATATTCTCTGAGGTTTAACTCTCTTTACTAAAAAGAAAAAATTAATCCTGGATAATAAAAAAAATTTATGATAATAAAAAATAAAAAAGCTGCATTTCTAATAGCCCCACTCTTAGTAATTAGCTCACTATTCATAGCCTTTGGTATAAACAATCATAAATCTAAATATCTTCATATCTATGGTAAAGTTGATCCCAAAGTTGGAATTAGGAATGTGGGTACGATAAATTGTACCGATGATAGAGAATGCCCTAAATGTTGTGATTATGACGGATTTTTTTATGGCGGCTATTTGGCAAGGTTAGAAAAAAAATTATTAGGTGATATGAAGATTGATAAAGATGGAAATTATTCAATGTTAATACCTATTGATTTAAAAGATGAAAAGGATGGGTGTAAATGGTATTGGAAATATATTGGGATTGATTTTTTTTATAATGGTGATTCGACACTTTCATCATTGCAAATAAATTTTGTTACTAAAGAAGAAGTTAATGAATTGGTTAAAAAGAATTATCCAATACCTCTAAAAAAAATTATTAATCTTGAAGTGGAGATTACATATTTAAAAAATTGGGGCGGTGAAAATAGAGGGAAAGTTTCACCGACAGTCGAATTTGTAGATCCCGGTAAATCACGAGCGCTTAACTTGAAATATTTCACCATTTTCCCTCAAGATAATGAAACAGTAGAATTAGAAATGAATATTACAACTATCAAATATCTGAACACTGTTGAAGACGCAAAGAAGCAGCAAATCTGACTAACCAATCGATATGAAAAAAAATTTAAATTAATAAGTCATTCAAACAAATAATTTTACTACCTTTGCTTTCATAATAACGCAGCATTTCGTCAATCTTCCTTTTATCATAACTGGTAACGCAATCTGACAGGACATTAACTCCATAATCTGCTTTGCGCATGTTGTAACAGGTTGATTTAACACAGGCAACAGCATCTGCTCCTGTTATGTAGAAATCACATATTTTATTTTTATTAATAAATTCTGTAAATTTCTCACAGGTTAATGCGTTTCCTTTGGATTTTGTAAAAACATTTTTTGATGCTATTTTCAAGTCTGAAACTAATTCAGCCCCATGTGTATCGGGTTTAAAAGTCCTTGTGCCGGGCGATAAATTTTCATGCCTTATATAAATAACATGAATTTTATTTGTGACTGCCCAATCAATAGCTTTATTGATATTGCCAATAACATCCTTGTAATTCTTTGTTATGTCATTTTGAATATCGATTACTACTAAGGCTTTTTTCTGCATACTGTTCTCTCCTGATAGGTAGATTTGTTTGGTAGCAATTTATTTTTGGGGGTGCGTATGCTTCGCGCTGTGCCCTTAAAAATTAATTGCTGCCATTTGTTTACTTTGTTATTATATCTGGTAATTGTTGACAACAGTATGGCAACAATCCATAATGATAAAAAATTTTTTGGCAGGCGGCTATCAGATGAAAGTCGACAGGCTTGTTAGCATTATTATGATACTCCTTGATAAAAAGCGTATAGGCGCAC
>CAYVCQ010000040.1:0-21203 GCA_964450405.1 uncultured Leptospirales bacterium
ACTCGATTATATGTTAGAGGGCTGTCATCAGACACATAAAAATGCATAGTACCTTAAAGCATATTCTTGCCCCCTCCGGGGGTGCGGGGGCTTACACTGTAGAAATTAGATTTTTCTACCAAAAAAATAGCAGTTACATTATTATCCCCTCTTTTAACAAAAATAGTTTGATTTTTATACATTCTTCTAGAATGTATACTTGTTAAGCCTTTCTAAGGGCTACCCGGATTGGATATAAAAAACTATGAATATTGAAATAACGAAACTCCAGTACCTGATAACAAAATATCCCGATGAATTTATCAGTTTTTATCATAACGATACAGTTATTGATGGTAAAAAAAATAAGGCCGGCACTCAGATTCTTCTACGTCATGTGAATCTGCTTTTAGAGAAAGGGATCAAAGAACTGGATATGCAGTACGACGTTACACTTTATGAATATCTCTCCAAAGAATATCCTGTTGAATTCCGCAGGCCTGTAAGATGGGTAGACCTGAATAAACTTGAGCAGTCCCTTATCGAACTTGATCAGATAAATACCCAGACTAAACGCAAACGCTTTATTTATCTTGTAGGAGATATCTACCGCAACTGGACTGAAGGTAAAACCGGTCAGCTGGAAATTGTTCTTAAACATGGTGACAAACTCGACACACAAAAAGTTAAAAGCCACAGAGCATACATCCACAAAGATCAGAAATTTTTTGTCAGGAACTCCGAGAATGGAATTATTGTTTTCGGAGAAACTGAAGCAGATGATTATATAGATGAAAAAGATCTCTACAGAAAAAAGCTCGATCTTATCGGGTCAATGACATCGCACAAGTTTGACAAGAAGTTTGAAATATCTCCAGACTTTATTCCCAACAGAGATGTTTACAAAGTGGATGCCCCCGGAATGCTCGCCGAGGAGTATATTAAGACAAATGCCAAACTTATTATCTTCAATGAGGCTCTTACTCCGGCACAGAAGGAGGCGCTTATTCTTGTTAAACGCTACGATCCATTTGTACGCATGATGGTTATACCGCCAATCAGTCCCGACAATATAGATGATATTCTGATTCAGATGAAGCTGGTTTATAATACGGATTACTGGAAGAAGTAAGCTCAGTACCGTATCTGGCGCTTTCTCAGATGTGCTGTGTTATAATATACCCTTCATTCTTAAAAAAATAATTATCTTATTCCTGATACAATATCAGAAGGAATACTTTCTCCCATAGACCCAAAAGTACTTACTCTGTAATAATATCTTACTCCTACTGTTATAGCAGTATCTGTATAAGTCCCTGCTCCAGTTGTCAGTATATTTGTGTATGGACCATCCGGATCTGTTGAACGATAAAGTTTATATGCTGAAACAGAATTATGCATCCCGGAAACTAGCCATTGAACTGTAAGCCCAGGTCCACCGACAAACGGTGCAGCAACACTACTTATAAAGCTCATAGGTTTTACCTGTATAGTTAAATCCTGATCTCCTGGCAAAAGATTTACTTTAACTTCCCCTCCCATGTTTTTCTGTATCCCGTTATAAATACTGTCCCATGTTGAGTTTACTGTAAAAGTTGTGCTGTTTCCCGATGGAACTGTTATTGTATAAGTTGTAGCTGCAGGAGGAATTGTAAACTCAAGTTTTCCAATAGTATCACTCGTAATACTTAAAGTAAGATTTACCTTGGTAGCAGACCAGATAGCACTGGCCTCTGCCTGGGTACTGAAAAACTCCAGTATTCTATCAATGAATCTTTTTTCAACAGTTGCAGTACTACCAGCCAGATCATATCTCTCTATATGAATGGTTATTCGTGATTCATCATCATCTTTATAACAACTTGTGCTTAGTATAATTGTTGATGCTGTGATAAGTAACAGAATCATAAATTTTCTAAATGGAGTAATTCTAAACATATTCAACCTCCTTTTTACAGGACTCTAATATAACACATTCTCCAAATTAGTCAAGTTTTTATAATGCTTTCTCAGTGTTTATTAAAACTAAATCTAAAAAGATCATACTTGTGGCAAATTATTGACATATAGGTTAACCTAATAAATACTATTATAATAATTACTAATTGAAATACATGCAGGCAACAATGAAAGAACGCATCTTATACATGGACACTCTGCGGGGACTTGCAGTAATACTTATGGTACAGCAGCATCTTCAAACCTGGTTATGGAACGTAAAATGGATGTCCTACCCGGTAACTTGGCCCAAGTACCCTTTAATGCTGACAATGCATTTTACCGGCTGGTTTGCTGCTCCGTTATTTGTTTTACTTGCCGGTGCTGGTTCTGCAATAATGCATGAATCAAATAGACCTTCAGCGGAATTTGTGAAACGTGGATTGATGATTCTCCTTTGCGGCTATCTTCTTAATCCCATGACACCAAACTGGTTCAGACCTGGATCCTGGTACGTATTACATACAATTGGTATTGCAATTATAATTTCGCCTCTTCTCCTCAAAATAAAAAATCGTTATCTTGTTTTAATTGTTCTATTCTCAATTATTCTACCTGCATTTTTTCAAACCTGGCTTAAAACTTCCCTGATGCCGGGAAACCTCGATATGAGCAATACATCTTTACCCGGTGGGATTGCCCGCATTGCATTCATCGAAGGACACTTTCCCTTTTTTCCATGGATCGGTTTTTTTATCGCAGGAATATTATCCCGCAGGATGATAAAAGAAAACAGAAACAACATGGTATTACTGGCTTCTTTCCTTGCTATATCTGCAGGTATATATCTTGAATCACTTTATAATCATGGATACTTTTTCGCTACCGGAGGAAAGTTTTTTAGACTCTTTGTACCGCTTCCATATTTTTATCCCCCACTTCCACCATTTATATTTTTTATAATGGGTATTGCTTTGCTGATTCTTTACATATTTTCAAAGAACTATAATTTTTTTAACAGGGCAATGTTTTCATCGTTCAATGCTTTAGGCAGATCATCCTTATCGTGGTTCATGTTTCATATATTAGTTTTCAACCAATTATCTAGTATTCTCGGTTTTTACAGAATTTTCAATAATATTGAAACTATATTAATTACATTTATCATTATTGTATTGATGATTTTTCTTTCAATTAAGTGGCAGAGATATAATTTTAAGTATGGGATTGAATGGTTAATTAGAAAATTTACAGCTGTAAAAGCTTGACTTTACAAGTCTAATAAGTATTATCAAATAAATACCTTATTACTGAGGAGGAACATCATGTTTAATAGAAATATATCTAAAATAATAATTCTTTTAATTACAATTTCAACAGTCGCATTATTTTCAAGCAGCTGTTATGATGAGGATGGTGATGCTGTTGTTACTATTCATCTTGAAAGGAATGACCTTGCTGCTATGGGAATTACACCTGAGAGGGAATTGGGTATTATTGATAAGATACTAAATTTTTTCAGTACAAGGGCTGAAGCCGCAAGTTGGTCAGATGACAAAACAAATATGACCCTCCGTGTAACCAGTGGTTGTTTTGATGAAAAAACTTTTACTTTACCAAGCGGAGCCACAAGTTTCACAACAACTCTTCCTTCTGGATGTGAAACTACATTTATTATTACAACTGGTGCAACTGTTGCGCAAAAAAGATGGGGTGGACAGATCTCAATAAATTTAATTCCAGGTGAACAAGATTTTAAAATACAGATGATCCCAATGTCATGGATATATACAGCGGATGGATCAGGCCATCTTCAATTATATTGGATAAATTCAGGTTTCCCTGTTGGTTTAATTACATCATATAATATTTATAAATCTTCAACTATTAATGGTACTTATGTTAAAGTGGGTCCAAATGTTACAACTTATAATGATACATCAGCTATCATCGGAGTAACATATTATTTTAGAATAAGCACCAACAGTATCTATGGGGAGAGTGTATTAAGTGATCCTTTTCCTGGTTCTAGAATGTACTAATTTTTAGTTTTTTTATTATTGATACCTGATGACTGATGACTAGCCATCAGGTATCAATAACAAATCGTTAATTTCATTTATTAATATCCAATTACAAATAATTTTCTTTATTTTAGAAGCTTAAATTTAATTACAAAATCAATATATAAATACAATTTTTCACCAATTGAAATTATCAAAAATTGTATTATTCAACTCATTTATCTCTCTAATTCTCGAATGCCCTGCGCCGTCATCATCTGCTTTGACATAAATACTATGTGACCCCACACCTGGAGTATTCCATACAAAATTTACATCTACATATGTCCCCGGTTCCACTCGTGAAATAATTTCACGCGTACCAATAAGAACTCCACCCGCTCCCGGATCACCATCATAAAATGCTACAAAAAAGCTGTTTCCTATAGCGAGTGCACCGCTGTTTCCAATGCGTGCTGTTATACTTACCGAACCGGGGAAACTACTTGTATTAACACGAAGATAAGAAGAGCTTATGTCAAACACTTCAAAAGGATTGAGTAGCTGATTCTGTCTGTAGTTATTGTAAATACTCCAGTTATTTGTTTCATACTGAGGAATCGATGCATTATCATTTACATTTGTTATATGATAAGAATGCTGATTCCATATTTTGCGTGTATTAACCCATGTATCATTTGCATCCCCGAAAACAACTATCCCATTTAACGCTGCTGGATACGTAGGATTCATCATATGACGTAGATCATTACTCACTACAACAATTTCTGATTTATTATCATTATCAACATCTACAATTATAGGTATCTCCAGACCAGTTCCTGAACCAACTGAGGTTTTAAAAAGTTCTGTACCATCGCTTCCATTATATATTCTGAGAAACTCTTCATCTGCATAAATCAATTCTGTATTGCCATCACCCTCAAAATCAAATACCGAAGATCCGGTTATATTTGAACTTTGATCTGAAGTTGTTTTTGACCAGAGAATATCACCGTTATTTTTTAATACTACATATTTAAACGCACAAGCAATACCTATTTCCGGTTTATTATCATTGTTTACATCTGCAATCGTTGGTGCACCACCTCCGTTTGAAGGTAATATAATTGGTCCCCATATAATTGAACCATCAGCTTTTAATGCCCATGCATTACCGCTATACACTACTACAATATCAGGAAAACCATCCATATCAATATCACCAACAGCCGTAAAACCATTATAAATTGTATTCTTGGTCCAATAAATCGAACCATCAAAACGATATGCTGTATTTCCTGATACAAGGTAAGGACGTTCACCTGATACAAGTTTCGCTATACATGAAGACATATTTCCCATTGAATCAGCATTTGCGCCTGACCATCTCAATGAACCATCATTATTAAAAACATAGTCACCTACAATTATTTCTGGAGTCCCATCTTCATCTAAATCAGAAATTGTAACGCTTCTCCATGCTGAATTTAAAGTTACAAAAGGTAGAGCATATGTAGATGTCCATTTATGAGATCCATCATTATTAATTGCCATAAGCTTATGAGATTCATCTAATACTAATATTTCAGGTTTTCCATCGTTATCGATGTCCCCTACAGCAGGGTTTGAAATGGGATTTGTATCATATTGAATTACTGAGAAAAGTTCTCCAGTTCCATCGCCTTTGATAGCTCTCAACGTACCATTCTCTACATAAGTAGTTCCAACATATGAATTAAAAATAACATACGGAATATCATTTCCATCAATTTTACCATCACCATTATTGTCAATAAGTGGTGCAACAATGGGCGAACAGATTACCTGATTCGATGTTGGATTGATTGTACTTCCACTCCAATGCCACTCTACCACCGGATTAAAGCTACCTACAGGAGGATGGTACTCAACACCAGCCATATTATTTAGCAAGTTATTTAATTCATTACTTTCCATAATAGATTCGTTCAAATCAACAAATCCATATATTAAATTATCCGCAAAAAGAACAGGAAGGTTAACATCGATATCAACTGTTCTTGTACTTGAAGCAGAATGTCCTGCTCCGACATCGGCATATCCTAATATTCTATCCACTGCAGGATCATAAATTTTATTGTAGTTCGTATCTTCAAATGCAGCAACCCTATAACTGTTTGTTACGGAATAAGGACTGTTGTTTCTAACATCAACTTTTACTGTTCCGCTTAGAATAAGGGTCTGCCTGTTTACTGTAGTTCCTGTTACATCAACTTTTACCGCCTGAAGATCAATACCGTCTCCATAATAAAACATTAAACTGGTTCTGCCCTCAATTCCATCACTGTTAACTGCCACCGCTGAAATATTGTGTTCTCCGGTACCAAGTGCACCTAAATTAAAAGTCCATGTGTTCCAATCAGGATTTTGTGTTGCATTATACTCTGTACCATCAATAATTATTTTTACTGACGAGATTCCCTTTGTATCGGTGGATCTTCCATTTATCACTACCGGAGCGGTTATCAACTGTGTATTAGTCAGATTTACGAATGCAACCTGAGGTGCCGGTTTGTTCTCAGCCTCAGCGTTATAATCCGGTATCTGTGAACACGCAGAACTAATCAGCACTGCAAGTATTATTACAAATTTAAAATTAAATTTCATTCTTTTTTACCTTTTTAACTCTCTTCTTACTATCTTCACTCTTTACAATCTTACTGATCTTCTCTTTCTTTTCAGTCTTTGCAATCTTCTCTGCCTTCTCAATCTTTTCACTATTATCAATCATGGCGGGTTCCTCGTGTGTCACAACTTTCTCAGTCTTCTCAACATTTCCGTTTGTTATACTCTTCCCGCGCATCATATCTGCAAGCTCTCTAAAATTTTTAAAGAGCTCCTGAAAATCGTCATTTGTACGGAGCGGCCTAATCTCGGGGTACCCTCCGTTTTTCATCTCTTTAATATACCGGTTCAGAAGAAATACCGGTCCTGATATCCTGTGCGATCTTCTTATCATGAGATAAAAAACTATTATCGACTGAACTACCGCCGAGATGATCAGTATCAATATCAGTCTTTTATTTCTCTCTGTAATATTTTTAATTTTCTCATTATTCTGGTCGAGAAGAACTTTTGTGTTTTCATTATCATGCTGAAGCTCGGTGGTGGAGATATGTACATTCTTCAGATTTTTCGAAGTTGATAAAGCTATCAGAGTTTTAAATATCTCACCCTGCGTTCCCGAAAGAGTCTGCTGATTCCTTGTGATCCCTTCAAGCATCAGGTTATTTAAAATAAGTACCGCCGAGAGCATTATTATTATAGCCGCCATGGTGACTGCCGTTACGGCAGCAAAGGATGCCGCAATGTGTACCTGAAATTTTCTGTTAACAATGATCTGTCTTTTTTTCATTTTAGATTTACCCTTATTCCTAAATTAAAACTGCTGAATAGAAGCATTGAACTTCTCTCGGCAATACTGCATATTGTTGTCTTAAACAGAAGGCTGTAATCCTCTGACAGTGTATATGATGCTTCAAGTCCGGCTTTGAATTCCGGATTGTAATATAAATTTGTACCTGTACTTCCCGGATTATTTGCTCTCTTTCCATCAACAAGCATCAGCGAATAACCAATGCCGGCTATCGGAGAGAGCGATATTTTTTCAGTAAGAGCAATATTATAACCGAATGTAAGCTCCGGAAGAAACATATAGGCAAATTTAATATTACTGTTTGAAGACACCATACTGTAAGAACTGAATCCGGGATTTATCGTTATATATGGAAAAATTTTCGACAATCCGTTTAGTGCAATTTCATATCCGTAACCATAATCTGCAATGTCGCTCATCCTGCCAAAAGGATAAATCATTGATAGATTAAGTGAAACCCCTGTTATATCGTAAAAATCAGTGGAAGCTTTTCCCTTTTCAGCAGCTGCTGCATCAGCCCTGACTGCAGGTTTTCTTTTTATATAATAATCTCTGATCTTTTCGCCTGTTGATTCGGCATAATCAAGAAGTTTTACTGTATTGTTAAAAGTTGATGTATATACAAGATCATATTTCTCTTTCTGAATATCAACCGTTGAAACATTTACGGTATATCGTGTCTCTGTTATATCCTCGACGATATATCTGCTTAACTTTTTCTCTCCGATCTTAACCTCTGTTGTAATTACAGAGATCAGTATAACTATGCCTTCCGGAGTGATTGCTTTTAACTGCGCCGCACACTGTTTCTTTAAACAGTTATTAAATGTTATTTCATCTGTTAATACAAACTTATCATTGATTAGAAAAAAATCCTCCTCCAGTAGATACTTTTGTATTATCATTGAAACTTCATCGGGGAGATGTCCAGATTGATTACCTCCGGAAATTATTATAGGTGTAAAAATCAGTTTAAGCGGTTTTTCTTTTTCAGCAGCGTTAAGTGATGAAGAAATTGTTAAAAGGATAAATATCAGTGATATGAGAGATTTTATTTTATTCATTCTATTCCGGGATGTATTTTAATAGTGTTACTAAAAAAGCACAGTTGTGTCAAATAGAGCTTTATAAAAAGAAATGTCAACATTTTAAATTTTATGCAATGCTTTTGAATTTAACTTTAATACACAAATTCTGCTAAAAAAACCGCAGATTTAATCTTTGCGGTTTTTATTATTCTTTACGTATTATTTTTTTTATTCCGGGTATAAAACAAATCAGCAGTTATTTATATAGTCACCATATGTTCTAAGATTAAAATCTTCAAATTCTACATAGAACTGATAATTATTACTGCTGTTATCTATATATTCATTTCCATAACCTGAATATTTTACTATAGGTGCTGATATGTTATCTATTATCAGATACCGGACTTTAACTCCTGCCGAAGTCCATGTCATTGTAAACGGAGCCGGAGAACAGTTCGGATTACTGGTCACAACTCTTGGTACACTATTTGCTCCTAAAGTCCCATCCCATCTGGCAGCTGTCATAGCTATTGTTACATCGGCGGTTTCCCCGGTCTGCAGATTAACATTGTTATATCCGTAGTAACCTGCCTGATTTGCGTTATTTTCCCCAACTATCAGAACCGTTCTATTATCCCCGGCAGGTACCTCGAACTCAATTATCTGTGAAGCCGGAATATCTCCAACATCAATACTTTTCTTTAAAATTAAAGTATTTCCGCTGTATAATCCAATATGTACCCGAAGGAGATCCTGTGGTACGGTTTGTGCGTATGCTTCGGTAGAAAATAAATTTAGAAATCGATCTATCAAAGTTCTATGTTCAATTCTTTGTGAAGCATGCAAATTACCAAGGTTGATTCTAAGTGTAGCATTCTTTGAATCTTCATAACATCCGGTAAATATTAAAGCTGAAACAGTATATATTAAAAAAATCATATTCTTCATAATGTCACCTCGCTTAGCTAAGTGTCATTATATATGTGAGAGAAGTTTGAGAAAAGTGACATTTTTTCTTTGGGGATAATCCAAATTATTGGACTATAAAATATAATATTAATCCATTAATTAAATAAAAACTTGTTGTAATATAGAGTAAAACTAGTTATATTAATACACGGTTTTTTATTTCGTTGAATAATATTTATTCATATTTAAACTCATCAACAAACCGTAAGGAGTATTAAAATGAAAACTATAAAAATAACTATCGCTTTAGTTTCGATACTTTTTTTCACGGCTGCTCTTCGTGCGGAGATTTCCGTTATAAAAGTTGAAGGCAGCGCAGCATATAAAGAAGGTAACAAGTGGCTCCCTCTTAAAAACGGACAGAAACTTTCTGAGGGAGTTAAGGTCAGCACAGGAGCAAACTCATTCGCTGAAATCAGACTCAATTCCCATAACCATACAATTAAAATTAAACCTTTCACAATGATACAGGTTTTCAGCAAAGAGACAAAGTCCGATACCGACACTCATATAGGTCTTAAACGCGGAGGAGTTATTGCAAAGGTTCCCCGGGATGGGAAAGTTAAAACAATATTTAAAGTATCATCACCAATTGCTACTTCAAGCGTAAGGGGAACAGAAGAGGATATCTCCTACGGTCCCGATACAGGAATGATAATCGAAGTACTCAAGGGTGTTGTTGAAGGGAGCAACTCTCTTGGAAGAAGCAATCTTCTTTCCGGAAGGCAGAAGTTTGTACAGCAATATTCTCATGGTCAGGCTCTTCATATTCTGCAGGATGTAAAGAATGCTTCTATTATCCGTGTTTACGGAAATGGACTCACTCCAGAGGAGATTGCTTCCATGCTCTACGCAGATGATCAGCTGGGAAGCCCCGATGGAGATACCTCAATATTTGATAATCAGGTGCAGAATGCAAAAACTAATATAACAATTTTGTGGCCTTAATAAATTGATTATCTGACAAGGAGCAATGATTATTATGAAAAAAGTAAAACTCTTCTATATAACTCTTCTTACGATACTTGGACTATCCGCAACAGCATTTGCCCAGGATATCACCCAGATTACTTTCTTAAGCGAACTCGATAATAAACCAAATGCAACTTACGGTGACGCGCTTATTCTCTTTAAACTTGAATTCGGAAATTCTTTAACTCCCAAAAAAGGTACTATTACAATAAAGAGATATCATGAAAGTGATCTCCTTACAAAAGGGATGGCTTCACAGATGGCAGCAGAATCTCTTAAGCTTGGAGGGAGTTTTATGTATATGCTTTTCGGAACCGAAAGATACGCATACAGGGCATGTCTTGCCAACGGTATCTTCAGTGAAGGGGGCAGTGAAAATGATAAAATGACCGGTCCTGAACTCATTGAGCTTCTCTCCCGAATCAACGATATTAAAGGGGGGAAATAGTTATGAAATTATTATATATTTCTGTTATTGCAACTTTAACCCTCTTCTGCAGTTTCTTTGTTCAGGCTGCACAGGTGGACGAGGACCGTTTCTTTTACGGTACTGATACCGAAAAAGATATGAAAGTTATTCTTCCTGAAAATAACATATTACAGAAAGGCTTTCAATACGGAGCCATACTTAGTCCAATCTATATGTTCGACGATAATGACGGCGGACAGCTTGGAACATATATACTCAATGCAAAAATCTGGGCGAAAACATACCTCTGGAGCAACAGCTTCTTCTACATAAGAGGAAAAGAATCGTATATGGGAGTTAACCCAAAGAAGGGATCGAGGTATTCCTCAGTAAAATCTGATAATGTAGTCGACCTCGATCTGGCATATCTCTCTATGTCTACGCCGAAGGGAGCCTTAAATCTTTCTATAGGACGGAAATTTTACACCATCGGTTCCGGTCTTGTTTTAAACGGCCGTGGTGATGGAGCTGAAGCTGCCTGGTACTCTTCAATATTCAGCATAGATCTTCTTGGCATGTACACAGGACTTCTGATGAAGGATAATAATCCCTACGGACTCAGCGATAAAGATATTTCCGATGGAGCTGAAAGAGTATTCGGAGGGGGCACTATAGCTGCTCAGTTTTACAATCAGAAGTTGTATCTCTTCGGTCTTGCGCAGATAGATCGATCAAAACAGACGACAGATGCAGAGACAAAATATGATTCACAATACTACGGTGGCGGACTTGAGGGTGTTCTTTTTGATAATATTTCATATTTCGGAGAGTTTGTTTATGAAGCAGGTAACAGTTATATCAGCAATGGTGTTTTAGCAAATACAGAATCAAAAATTGCAGCCTATGCGGTAAACAGCGGAATCAGTTATTATATTCCGGTTGCGCTAAGTCCGGCTCTTATCTTTAATTACGCTTATGGTTCAGGGGACAAATACAGATCAAGTTATTCAACCTCAAACAGACCATCCGGTTCTACGGGTGATGATACAGGGTTTATCTCTTTCGGAACATTCTCCGGCGGATATGCCTATAAAACAACTTTAAGTAATATGCATGTTTTTAAGGGAGGTTTCTCCTTTGCACCGGTTAGTAAACTGAGTCTCGGAGCAAAATATCTATATTACAGGAAAGACAAAAAAGATGCCGGCACTACACCTCTTACAAAGGCGTTTATCGGTCAGGGTGTCGATGTATCTTTAAGATGGCAGATGTTTTATGATCTCTCAATGTATGTCAATTACGGTATCTTCCTCCCCGGTGCAGCATATAAATCATCAACCGGAGCAAGTAACTTTGTAATGGCTGGAGTAAACCTGAGTATATAGACTTTTATTACGAAGAATAATTCAGGCCCCCATCAAATTTGATGGGGGCTTTTAATTGGAAAGAAGGAGGCCTACACTTGAAAATCGAAAAAATTACCGACATCATGAACAAATTTTTTGAAAACAATAAATTCGCCGGAATAATAATCGGAATTATTGCTGCTGCTTTCATTATACCATTCAGTTTCTCTGATGCCTATGAACAGTTTGAATTAAATCTGTATGACCTTAGATTCAAGATTAAACCCCCTATTGCAGAATGGGACAAATTATACTTTATCAACATCGATGACAACAGCACTACTGCTCTTGGGCAATTTCCATGGACAAGAGATATATATGCAGCAGGTCTTAAAACTATGAAAGAGATTGGCATGGCTCAGGTTTCTTTTGACGTAATGTTTCCCGATCCTTCTCCCAGACAGATAAATGATGAAGTATATAAAACTTTAATAACTAAAGCCGTTTCAAGATCAAAAATATCAGAACCTGAAATTGTATCGGTTATTAAAAATAATGATGCAATATTTTCTGAAGCTATAAAAAACAACAGTACTTCGATTATCGCCTATACGTTTTCAGAAGATCCCCCTACTCCCGATATTATTGAAAGACAGAAAACCCGGGCTTTCATTGAAGGACAAAAACGTTTCGAATCTCTTTCTTCAATCCCTGTCCCAAGTGGACGTGAAAAAGATTTTGAAACTTTCTTAGAAACAAAAACTGAAGCAATTGTTTATCCAATTAGTGAAATGCTCTCTACTGCAAAAAATTTCGGATTTGTAAACAGGGAAACTGACATTGATGGAACAATCCGAAGAGTCCGTCTAATTCAGGTATTTAACGGCCGGATATATTTTAACCTCGCCCTATCAATGCTGATTGATGCCTGTGGTATTAAGAATGAAAATATAGTAATCAATCCTGGTAAAAATATAATTTTAAAAAATGCTTTCAACGAAATTAAACAAAAACATGAAGATATTGTTATTCCCATTGATGAATCAGGGATAATCTTTGTCAACTGGGCCGGTAAAGGTCCAATTGATAAGTCTTTTTTTCATATCCCTTTTTATGCTCTTCTTGAATATCCGCAATTTGTAAACGGAGTTTACGAGTTTTTTGATAATGCAGGTGGTCCCGAGGGAATTCAGAAAAGAGCTTCACTTGAAGCAGAGATAGAAAAACTCGTAAACTCATACGCTGCAGCTAAAACCGATGATCTAAAATATAAAATATCGCAGGAACTTTTAGCGCGGCGTACCGAGCTTAAGACAATAAAACTCTCCTATCTAAATAATCTTATTTCTGAAAAGAAGAAAATGGAAGAAGCTGCCGGTGCAAATCCTACTTCTGAACAGAAAAAACAAATCGATATAACCACCGAAGATATAAAGACAATCGAACTTGTTCTGAAAACCGAGGATCTTAAAAACCGTATTGGCATTATCGGACTTACAGCTACTGGTACTTCAGATATAGCATCTATCCCAAAATACAATGAGTATCCCGGTGTAGGTACATATCACAATACTATAAATACTATAATGCAGCGGGATTTCATCAAACGGTCAGGAAAAGCTGTTGCTCTTATCATTATAATAGTAGTCTCTCTCTTTTCAGGGTTTATCGTGCAAAAACTATCTTCACGAAAATCTCTTCTTACTTCAATTTTAGGTTTTCTATTATTCAATCTTATGGCATTCTATCTTTTTGCGATTCATAGTATATGGGTTGAACAAATGGGAATAAATCTTGCTATTCTTATTCCATCAGTAATAATAATTTCAATTAAACTGATAAATGAGGAGAGCCAGAAAAAATTTATCAAAGGTGCATTCTCGCGTTATATAGCACCCGACGTAATTGAACAGATTATGCAGAATCCTGAATCACTTGAGCTTGGCGGAGAAAATAGAAGAATAACCATCTTCTTCTCGGATGTTGCAGGTTTCTCCACCATTTCAGAAAAACTCTCTCCCCCTGATCTGGTAAAACTGCTTAACGAATACCTATCCGAGATGACCGATATAATTATTTCACATGGAGGCACAATCGATAAGTATGAGGGTGATGCCATCATGGCATTTTATGGAGCGCCTCAGCCATATATTGACCATGAACTCCGCGCATGCAAAGCAGCCATTGACATGAAGAAGAAACTACGGGAGATGCAGGAGAACTGGAGAGGTATAGGTCAGCATGAGCTCTTTGTCAGAATGGGTATGAATACCGGTCTTGCCGTTGTTGGTAATATGGGATCTAAAATGCGGATGGACTATACGGCAATGGGGGATTCGGTCAACCTTGCATCCCGTCTTGAAGGTGCAAACAAGAGATATGGAACAACCGCGATGATAAGTGAAAATACATACAACAATGTAAAAGACCATGTAGATGTAAGAAAACTCGACACAATCCGTGTCATCGGGAAAACCGAGCCTATCGTAATATATGAACTTTTAGGAATGAAAGGTTCTCTGCCTCAGAAAGTTTATGATGTAATCGAGGTTTACAATAAAGGACTTGAGATGTTCAGTGAACATCAGTGGAAAAAGGCGATGAAATTTTTCAATGATGCTATTGACATTTTTCCTGATGATGGCCCGTCAAAAACATATGTTGAAAGATGTGAAGAATTTATGAAAAAGCCACCCTCTAAAAATTGGGATGGCGTTTATTCAATGAAATCTAAATAGAACTTAGATAAAGAGTATTCTAACTGGATATTTAATGATTTTGTCATTCCGGTATTCATAAAGGCTGAAAATGTGAAACCGGAATGACAAAAAAAAATCACTTAACCTCATTCAATTTACTTATAAAAATTTCCGGAACCTTCCCAATACTTTTATCGAGATAATTAAAACACACGTGACCGGTTTCAGCAAGTGCTGCTGTTTTACCATTTTTACTTATTTTGTAAAATACCCGCAACCCCTTCTCTTCTATTTCTGCAATATCCGATTCTATAATAATAATATCATCCAGAAATAATTCCGCTTTATAGTTTACCACAAGATCACTCAGAATTGTACCAGATTTGCCGTCACCAAGATTAAATTCGCTGGCATTCATACTCTTCAGCATCTGGTGTCTTCCGTCATGAATCAGATCGACCATTTGAGATGCACCCACATGCCCTGCCAGATTTATATTTGATATATAGACCCTTTGTTCGTGACTGAATCTGTATCTTTCAAGCTCTTTAAGTTTAATTCTGGCCAAAATATTTACCTCTTTAAATTATAATTTATTATTGAGCCGCTTAACGTGGATAATCCTCTACGTTAATTTCTACAACAATTAAACATTTGTCTTCAAGTTCTTTTTTCTATTTTTAACTATTGTAATTTACGTAAAATTTATGAATTAAAAGTATAAAAGTTTCACTGCAATATATTTAATGCTTAAGCAGTTTGTTTTATGAAAAACCTGTTTTAAATGATTAACCTATTGTTTCTAAAACAAATTGCTTTCAGTAGTTTATTCTGTACCTGGCGGAAGTTATCAATAACTATGTTCAAAGCAGTCATTAAAATTCAACTATTTGCAAATGCCGCGTAAAAAATGCCGTGTTCTTTTCCAAATTCCTTGTTTTATATATTTTACCTCAATTATTACAAACATGAAAACTTTTAACATCGTTGTAACATTAGCTTAACACCTGTTATACGCTAAGAGTTAAAACAAGTCACTGAACAGTCCTATTGTTAGCAATATGTAAATATTTAACATCTATGAAATACTTCCTGAGCGAATCCCCATGGAATGAACTTGTCAAGATCCTCATTAAAAGATTTAGTTTAATAAAATTTTTTACTTCAGAAAGGAATCTCAAATGAAAAAAATAATTTTCTTCGGAATATTGATCACAGCAAATTCAACTATTTATGCTGCTGAACCTTCTTCATCATCTGCAATTAACGCCGGTGATACTGCCTGGGTTTTTATGGCAACCGCACTTGTTATGTTTATGACAGCTCCGGCTCTCGCTTTTTTTTATGGCGGTCTTGTAAAAAGAAAAAATGTTCTTAACATTCTTATGCAGTGTTTCATTGCTCTTGCACTTATCAGTCTTATATGGGTTATTTACGGATACAGTATTGCATTCAGTACTACTGAATTAATCCCGGGATTCATTGGAAACTTTAACTGGGCTTTTCTAAAGGGTGTAGGTCTTGAACCTCATGTAACTTACGGGCCCACTATACCTCACCTGTCATTTATGCTTTTCCAGGGAATGTTTGCCGTAATTACTCCAGCCTTGATTATCGGTGCGTTTGCTGAAAGGATGAAATTTTCAACCTACCTGGCATTTATAATAATCTGGCTGACAATCGTTTACTGCCCTGTTGCTCACTGGATGTGGTCTCCAGTGGGATGGCTAAATAAACTTGGTGCTGTCGACTTTGCCGGAGGTGTTGTTGTCCATATAACAGCTGGTATAGCCGCGCTTGTAACTTCAATTGTCATCGGCAAACGTAAAAATCTTAAATCTGTTTCACCTCACAATCTTGCTTTTACCATGATGGGTGCAGCGATGCTCTGGTTTGGATGGTTCGGTTTTAACGCAGGAAGTGCTCTTGCTGCTAATGGTCTTGCAGCTAATGCATTTGTTACAACAAATACAGCCGCAGCTGCTGCAACAATTGCATGGCTTATACTTGATTGGATTCTTGTAAAAAAACCTACAATGCTCGGAAGCGCCACCGGAGCAATTGCCGGTCTGGCAGCAGTTACACCGGCATCAGGTTTCGTTGATGTAAGAGGCGCCCTGATTATAGGAACTGTTTCAAGTATAATATGCTACTTTATGGTTGTTGTAATAAAAAATAAACTTGGTTATGATGATGCACTTGATGCCTTCGGCGTTCATGGAGTTGGAGGAATATGGGGATCATTGGCCGTTGGACTTTTTGCAACACCAATTGTACAGAGTGGGTACAAAGGACTATTTTTTGGAGATACTCATCTCATAAAAGTTCAAATGATTGCCGTTGCTTCCACCACAGTATATACACTTATAGTTACTTATTTACTTTACAAATTACTTGATTTCAGTATGGGTCTAAGAGTGGACGAAGATGAGGAAGCTGTAGGACTTGATATAATCGAACACAACGAACGTGCATATACTATAATTGAATAGGAGTTTATATATGAAAATGATCATTGCCATAATACAGCCGCACCGTCTTGAAGAGGTAAAAGAGGAACTTTATAAAGCTGGAGTAAATCTTATTACTGTCAGCGAAGTCCTTGGACATGGACGACAGATGGGTGTTACTGAGGTATACCGCGGCATTAAAGAAACGGGAAACCTATTGAGGAAAATACGCCTTGAAATAGCAGTTAATGATAACTATGTCGAACCGACAATTCAGGCTATAGTAACTGGTGGAAAAACCGGAAAAGTCGGCGACGGCAAAATATTCGTTTATGATTTAAATGAATGTGTCCGTATCCGTACAGAAGAACGTGGACATGTTGCAATCGGATAAGAATGCAGTAAGAAGTATTCTTATAAGAATACTTCTTACTGAAAAAAATGACTTTAAACTCATAATATAACTTAAAGAGTGTGGAATTTGTAATAAAAAATACCACACTCTTATACACATCAATTTAAAACAATACATCCTGTTAAAATAAATTTTAAAAAACTCATTCTTATTTTTTAACACGTAATACAAAACACCAATTATGTCGATATATAATTAATCTATATCCTTTATTGTTTCCGAGGTAAATTATGAATCTGACAGCACAGGTGGAAAGTTCTCTTATACGACTTAAAAATGATCTGAAAGAACTTATGGCGGTTTCCGGTTTTTGCGGTTTAAAAGGGGGAACTGAAAATGAAGATATGGATTATGATGAATTACATCTGCTTCATTTGCTGGGGGATCATCTGATGCCTGTTACAGTAAAAATCGGTGGACCCGAAGCAAGGACAGATATCCGTTACTGCTATTCCATCGGCATTGAAGGAATATGCGCTCCAATGATCGAATCTGAGTACTCACTTAGAAATTTTATCAATACATTAAAAAATCTCATAGCTCCAGTACACTATACTGATCTGCGAAAATCTATAAACCTTGAAACTATAACCGGTTACAGAAATATAATGGAAATTGCAGACTCTAAGTCCTTTGCTGATTTAACCAGTGTAACCGCTGCCCGATCTGATTTATCCGCTTCCATGGATATGCAGCCTGACGATCCTGAAGTAATGAGGGTAACAACTCAAATAGTTAAGATTTCACGTGATAGAGGAAAAAGAACTTCAGTTGGCGGAACAATTACAAAATCAAATTTTGATGTTATAGCTGGAGAAGTTCAACCTGATACAATCAACTCACGACATATAGTTGTGGACCTGAAAAAAATCAGCGATTCAAATTTAAAAAATGTGCCGGAAAATATGCTTTATTTTGAAATGGATTTATTTTCTCTTCTCGGTCAATTAAAACCGGAAAGAGGATATTACTATAAAAACAGAATAGAAACTAACAGGGAAAGAATTGGAAAGAAAAAAGTCGTTTATTCCATAAGATAAAAAAAATACAGCTGAAATGTAAAATTAATTTCTGTAACTCCAATCACAAAACCAAAGATAAACAATTAATCTCCTTTTGTAAAATTCTTATTGAAATTTAACCTTTTCCAAAATTAAAATGCAGTAAGTAATTGTTACTCAAAAATTATTGAATTAAATGCATTTTTTTTAAATTTAAAAAGGAGCTTTGTAATGAAAAACAAAACAATTAAACTCATGGCACTATTTCTTGCAGCTATTTTTATCGCATCCGGCTGCGGAAAGTCAGGTACAAAGGATAAGTCTCTTGAACAAATTAAAGCTAAAGGTTTTTTCATAGTTGGTCTGGATGATCAGTTTCCTCCAATGGGTTTTCGCGGACAGGATAACAATGAAATAATAGGATTTGATATTGATCTTGCAAAAGAAGCTGCAAAAAGACTTGGACTTAAAGTTGAATTTAAACCGGTTGCATGGGATGGAATTATTCTCAGTCTTAATAAAGGGGACATTGATGTTGTCTGGAATGGAATGACTATTACTGATGAACGAAAACAGAAGATTGAATTCTCCAAACCATATCTTAACAACAGACAGATAATAATGGTTACACTTGACAGTACTCTCAGCACAATAGAAATGCTCAAAGGTAAAAAAGTCGGTCTACAGCTTGGAAGCAGCAGCGAAACAGCACTGAATAGCCAGGCGGATCTTGTAAAGCAGCTGAAAGAAGTTAAAAAATATGAAAACAATACTCTTGCTCTAATGGATCTGGCAGCAAAAAGAATCGATGCTGTTATAGTGGATGAAATTGTAGGCAGATGGAATATGGCAAAAAAACCGGGCGTATACAAAGTTCTTTCTGAAGATATGGGAACAGAACTTTATGGTGTAGGTATCAGAAAAAATGATCTTACATTTAAAGAAGCACTGGACAAAGTTCTTACTGAAATCAAAAGTGATAAAGCCGGTGAAGAGATTTCAAAAAAATGGTTTGGTGAGAATATAATTCTTAAATAGATTATGGAAAATTATTTACAATATGTATTAGATTCATCCGTATTTATCCTCAAGGGGAGTGTATTAACAGTACAGCTTTATTGCGTAACAATACTGTTTTCAATCCCCCTGGGGATTACTCTTGCGCTGATGAAAATATCAAAATATAGATTCTTAAGAATCTCAATTAGTTTTTACACATGGGTGTTCCGGGGAACACCCCTTCTTTTGCAGTTATTTTTTGTATATTACGGCCTTGCAATACTTGGAATATCTCTTCCGGCATTTACTGCTGCTTCAATAACTTTTATCATTAACTATTCAGCCTACCTCACTGAGATTTATAGAGCTGGAATAGAGTCTGTTGATAAAGGTCAGTACGAGGCCTCTAAAGCCCTTAACATGAACTATTACCAGACAATGAAACGCATTATTCTTCCTCAAGTAGTAAGAAGAACAATTCCTCCAACGTGTAACGAAGCAATTACTCTTGTAAAGGATACCGCTCTTGTTGTGGTAATCGGAATGGGTGATCTTTTAAGATCAGCTAAGGAGATATTTTCAAGAGATTTTGCCATAACTCCATTTGCAATAGCTGCGGTAATCTATCTCCTTATGACCACTGTAATTGTATACTTTTTCCGCAAAATCGAAGTTAAATATTCCATATACGAGTAAGTAAAAGTAAATATGACCAGACACGATCCAGAAATGAAAATGATCCAGGCTCGAAATCTCTTCAAATCATTCGGAGCACACCGGGTACTTGACAACGTCAATTTTGAAGTCAATAAGGGTGAGGTAATAGTAATTATTGGCCCCTCCGGTTCCGGAAAAAGCACACTCCTCAGATGCTTTAACGGACTTGAAGAGATCGATTCAGGTGTCATTTCTATTGAAGGTGAAACCTTTGCACAGAAAGAACCTGGTAAAAAAGATCATATTAATCCTAAGGATAAAAAAAACATAGCCGTCAAGCTTGGAATGGTATTTCAGCACTTCAATCTATTCCCTCACAAAACCGTTCTGGAAAATGTAATAGAAGCTCCTATAACTGTTCTTGGGATGAAAAAAAGTGAAGCAATCTTAATGGGAGAATCTCTTCTAAAAAAGGTAGGACTCATCGACAAAAAAAACTCCTTCCCTTCAAAAATCTCCGGCGGACAGAAACAGCGCGTGGCAATTGCCCGTGCGCTTGGAATGCATCCGGATATTATGCTTTTTGACGAACCAACTTCATCTCTCGATCCTGAATTAGTGGGAGAGGTTCAGAAAGTAATCATCGATCTGGCCTATGAAAAGATGACCATGCTCATCGTTACTCATGAAATGAGATTTGCTGAAGAGGTTGCAGACAGAATCATCTTCATGGATGATGGAAAGATTATTGCAGATGAAAAACCTGATAAAATCTTCAATAATCCTGAACATCCCCGAATAATAACCTTTATTGACAAAATCACCATGAGGCAGTCCAATAAACAGAATTAACTCTTTTAGTATATATAAGGGTTTTCCTTACTCCGAAATAATCATTTCCCCTAATTGACATATTT
>CAYVCQ010000041.1:0-20758 GCA_964450405.1 uncultured Leptospirales bacterium
AACTCGATTATATGTTAGAGGGCTGTCATCAGACACATAAAAATGCATAGTACCAGTTCTTACCAATATTGCCCCCCCGGTGGTGCGGGGGCTGAAAGATTTTGTCAAATATTAGATTGCTATTTGAGATATGGGTAGATGTTAGCGTAGAGAACCGGTCATCAATTACAATATTTTTTCACAGCAGATCAGTTTCTATAGCAATCGGTGCATGATCCGATCCCATCACCGCCGGGAGTATATAAGATTTTTTTATCTCCGGCATGATTTTTTTCGACACGAGAAAGTAATCGATACGCCACCCTATATTCCGCGCTCTAGAATTTGCAAAATTGCTCCACCATGTATAATGTCCGCCATCTTTTGTAAACTCGCGGAATGTATCGACAAAACCTGCGGTGATAAAGTTATCCAAACCTTCACGTTCCTCGGGGGTAAAACCGGCATTTTTTATATTTGTTTTCGGATTAGTAAGATCTATCTCTTTATGTGCGACGTTAAAATCCCCGCAGACAATTACGGGCTTCTTTTTCTCAAGATTTTTAAGGTAGGCGAGAAAATCCACATCCCAGCTTTTGTGACGGTACTCAAGCCGTTCGAGTCCACGCTTAGAGTTCGGGACATAGACATTAACAAGATAAAACTTTTTGTACTCCAGGGTGATTACCCGTCCCTCACCATCATGCTTAGTATCACCAAGTTCCCTGGCAATTGAAACAGGTTCCTCTTTACTGAAAATTGCGGTTCCAGAATAACCCTTCTTTTCTGCAGAATTCCAGTATCTGTGCGGGTAGTCTGCAAACTCAGAATTCACCTGCGATTCTTCTGCTTTTACTTCCTGCAGACATATTATATCAGGTTTCTCGATTTCCAGAAAATTTTCAAATCCCTTTGTTATTGCTGAACGGATTCCATTAACATTCCATGATATTATTTTCATTAAGATACTTCCTATGACAAATGAATTATAAATTTTTCATAATTTATACTATCACTCAGGATGTAAATCAAAATTCATTTTTACCAGAGGCATATAAACGTATCCGGGATTTTCTATACAGCAAATTACACAACAAACTAAGTTTAAATAATCAATTATGATCAGGAATTCCTTTTGCTCTTAATGCCTCCTGCTCATTGTGCATATCAAGCTGCTCTAAACGTGATGCTTCATCGGGAGTAAATATTTCTCTTCTGAATTTTCTCATCAACTCTTTTTGTTGTTCGGCATTTAATTCCGAAAGATCTTTTTTATATAACCTTAACTTAAGACTATACTTGTCCATCTCGCTCATCCCGGAGTTTTCATCTGATTCATAACCGATATTTTTCTGAAGTTCTTTTATTTCTTTTTCTTTTTCACTTCCATAGGTATCCGGATCTTTTACAATTTCGTTACTTAAAATCTGGTATTTATACATTCGATCTTCTTCACCGAACAGATTATCTGCGAGTTCCTTGCCGAAAAAATTTTCCCGATGATTCTTAATTTCGCTGAGAAGATCAAGAGCTTCGGAAGCGGACACCGGTTGTTGCCGTTTGAAAAATTTTTCTCCAGGTAAGCCCATTTCATAATATGTAAACTTTTTATAAATTTCGAGCAATTCTTTTGCTTTTTCTTCTCCATACATGCTGATTAGATATTTGAGAACATCTGAGAAGTGATCATCCAGATTGTCATTTTGAAACTTGAATTGAAGTAATTTAAACAGGTCTACAGTATACTTATCTGCGATATCCTTATTTAATCTTTCACTAAAAAACTGCTCACTAAAAAATGTATCTCCTGAATTTCCATTGGAGATTCCGAGAAAACGATCTATCTTTTCAGTTGCATCCCAATGTTTTTCTGCACCCGGTCTGATGGTAATTACTGCGATTACAATTGCCGCAATAGCAATTCCTATTAAAAGAAATTTTTTATTTTTTGTCATGGTTTTACCGCCAGGTTGTTTTACACAAAAGTATAATCTAATAAATAACAACAGAGATTTTTTAAAGCGTAATATAAATAGCATAGCTCCAGTCTATAAACTGGAGCTATGCATACTAATTTATTTTAAGATCAGTATCCTCTGGTTTTAAGGTCAGAGACAATGCTTACGAAAAATTCACGTGCATTAAATCCAGGGGTAAATCCCGGAAATATAAGAATACCCCGGTCAACTATACCAAAATGTGTAACTCCACCGCACCATGATGCCCCGGACTGCTCGCCTTTATAGTTTGCGTATTTTGCAGATTCAACCCAGACTGCACCGTCGTTGGGCCCTTCTCCGGCCTGGGTTAAACTCATACATACGCCGGTTGCCTGAAGCGCAAGATCAAGAACAATTCCCTTTATTTTTGCAGCATAACTCTGTGTATAGATGCCTGAACGGCCGGTAGCAAGTGAATCCACACTGTTAACACTTGTATTAAAAGCTGCCATAACCTCATGTTTTAACTGGTTTGCAGCAGCTATTGTGTCTGGAGAGTCGTCACCTTGTACTATCATCCCTATTACATTTATAATATTTCCAACATAAGGCTGTGCCCATGTTGGTATGACACCTAAAATAATATCAGCAAGAACACTTCCTTTCATTGGGCTTGCAAGACATGTGAATGAAGCAACCCATGAAATTGTTTCCGGATAAAGCTTAAACATATAACGTGTGTCAATACCTCCTTTTGAATGGGCAATGATGTTAACTTTTGTTACGTTATATTTAGCTTTAACAGCTGCAATTTTGTTTTTAAGCTGAAGAGCATTTTCAGCTCCTGTTGACCACGCATCCTGTTCTCCCCCTTCTACTTTAGCTCCCCGTGAACGAAGATAGTTAGGAATTCTTCCAAAATAGTTAAAACCCAGTGTTGAATCGCCCAGAGCAACACCATGAACTAATATAATCGGATATTTAGTTGCGCAGGCAGTTCCGCTGCTGCTGGTACCATCTACAGGCTTTGTTGTCGGGATAAACTTCCAGCGATGATTGGCTTTACTGCTATCATAGGTGTACTGGTGAATATGGGTTCCATTACTTGTTGAACCATATTGAACAATTAAAGCTTTACCGCTGTGTTTTGCCGTAATTTTGTAATAACCGGTTTCGACAAGTTCAATTTTAAATTTCTGGTTAGCGGTGTCTGACTTTTTTACTGTATATTGAATAACGTCCGCGTCATTTGCCGTTGATGCGTTATAAACATCCATGCATTTTTCTGTGGAGGTGTTAACAAACCTGTAATATCCGTCCTGTTCATCATATTGAAGATGGAAAACCTGATTCCATGCGCCATTGTCCTGGTACTGAATCATTTGTGCACCATCACTTGTGGAAGCACCGGAAATATCCATAAGTTTCCCGCTATGTTTTGCCTGTATTTTATAATAGCCATCGGGAAGAACCTGGCTGAATATAGGCAGAGTTGCAAACATTACAAAAGAAAACGATAATAAAAATACTAATTTTTTCATTTAATCCCCCATTTTAAAGCTGTATGTTTACCGTCTGGACGGTTTCTTTTTCAAAAATATTGCACATTATCTAAAATATGTCATCTTAATAACAGATATCTGGAAATGAGAAGGATTTTGTACAAAAAAGTGCTTAAATTACACACTCATTTTAAATACAAGGGATCATGAACAACTGTAAGAACGGATTTATGATATCTTCTTGACTAAATACCTTAAATTTTTAAAATTCAGAAAACAAAGGAACCGATTATGTTTGATTTAGAAAAATTCATGACACCGACTGATATCATTGACAGCGACAGTGATATTGTTATCAATTATATGCGAAGTATTATCGGCGACGCAAATCTCTCTTATTCAGAAAAAGCGATCAAACTCTATCTCAGGGTTCGTGATGATATAAGATATAATCCATACCTCCCCTTTTATAAACCCGAGCACTACACTGCAAGTAATGTTATAAAAGCAGGAGAGGGTTTCTGTATCTCCAAAGCCGGTCTTTTATGTGCAGTTGCAAGGGCTGCGGGTATTCCATCCCGTATAGGTTTTGCAACAGTAAAGAACCACCTCTCCACCAGGCAGCTTGTTGAATACCTCGGCTCGGATCTTGTAGTATATCATGGTTATTCAGAGCTATGGCTTGAAGGGAGATGGGTTAAGGCTACTCCGGCTTTTAATGCAGAGCTTTGTGCATTACACAAGGTTCCCCCGCTGGAGTTTGACGGTTTTCATGATTCAATATTTCAGGAATTTAATTCCGACAAGGCAAGATATATGGAATATATCGCCTATCACGGTGAGTTTTCAGATATACCTGTTGCACTAATTGTGAAATCATGGGAGGCTGCATACGGCAAGGAACGGGTTGCTGGCTGGAAAGATATTATTGAAAATAAAGAGAAACACGGCGGACTCGACTTTATGAAGGAAGATATAATATAGTGTTTAACGAACGTACGAACTACTGCCCGCTCTGCGGAAGCATCGCAATTGATCAGAAGTATTACATAGATAGATACAAACTGAAATTTGATGTCGATATTTGCAACGATTGCGGATTTATGTTTACGAACCCTCTCTTCACCGATGAAACAATCAAAGAGTTTTATTCAGAGGATTATTTTAAAGGGAGAGCTGATTACTCATACGTTGACGAACGTGAAATAAAAAAATATTCCGGTTATGTCTGGAACAAAAGAATAAAAGTAATTCACAAGTATGCGAAAGATGGAAATTTTCTTGATATAGGATGCTCATTCGGCGGACTTCTTGAATCTGCGTCAGAATATTTTACCCCTTATGGTATAGAGCTTTCGGACTATGCATGTTCTCACTCGATGAAATTGTTCGGGAGAAATATCCACCATGGGACATTGAACGATCACAGGTTTGATGATAATTTTTTCTCCGCGATTACAATGATAGAACTGATAGAACACCTTGCAGATCCTGTTTATGCGATTAACGAATGCTATAAGCTCCTTCGTAATGACGGAGTTCTCGTTGTTCAGACTGCAAATATGAACGGTAAGCAGGCGAAGGATCTTGGCGGGAACTACGAATATTTTATGCCGGGACATCTCTCTTATTTTACTGCAGAAAATCTTACTATGCTTCTTAAAACTGCAGGCTTTAAAAAAGTCAGGATTTATTATCCCGTTGAGTTCGGTCTGCTGCCGAAGCTTTTAAAGTCGAGGGGGAGTTTTAAAAAATTATCAGACTATGCTGCATGGTTCAGGATTTCATATTATCACATGAAGAGTAAAATTCACTTTGGAAATTTTGCCATGACCAGTTCAATGGTTGTATATGCAGTTAAATAGGACAATTTCACTGCATAATTGAACTCACAAAAATAAGATGCTCATTTAAAATCCGTAAGAGAAACAGTTTATAGTATTAAATTTTGTCCCCCTGAGCCTGTCGAAGGGAATCGGCAGTATATGCCATGCTTCGACAAGCTCAGCATGACAAATTATTACAGTCAAATTTTTAAATTATCCCGCTTCACTCCTCTCGTGAGACACACTGATCGCATTCCTCAAGATATATACAGAATTCACGGAATTTTTCTATCTCTTTGATACTATTCAGATACCTTAAATCGATAATAAAACCCGAGACTTTGTGTTTGAAAAATTCAGTATCCCATAAATCGGTGCTGACAAATCCGTTTTTATAATGATACTTGTAAGACTCGAATGCCGATATGTGAGATCGAAAATAATTAACCTTGGCAAAGCATACTTCATTGACACGGAACAGCAGCCCCAGTATATCACTTTTCTCCATGAATCCATGCCTGCATATTTTCCGGGGAAAGGAATTTTCCTTCAATGTGACCCATAACATATTATCAGTCAGTATCAATGAATGCTTTTCAATAAATTTCTTTTTTTCATCCGGGAGAGATGATATTATTTCAGCGCATTTACTGTTCAGTTTAAACTCGCTATTTTCTGTCATGTTAAAAAATCTCCATTCAATTCATCTTTTCTTTTTAGCAACATAATTCTCAAGCATCTCCGAAAGTTCCCTTATCTGAAACGGCTTACGGATACTTGCAGTAAATCCGAATTCCTGCGGATGAGCCATTGCAGGATCTTCGGAATATCCGCTGGATACAAACACCGGAATAGACAAATCAATTTTTCTCATCTCTTCGATAACCTCAATTCCTCCAACTCCTCCAGGAACTGTAAGATCAAATATCATCGCAGAAAATTCATGAAGCAATTTCCTTTCTTGAATAAAATAATCTATCACACCAATTCCGTCTCTCATGGTAACAACAGAATATCCTAACTCAGTCAGCATGTCAGAAATAACACTGAGCATTATTTCCTCATCATCCATAACAAGTATCCTTCCGCACCCCCTATGACTTACCACTGACACTTCAGCGACTGCAGACTCAAGCTCATTCGATACAGGAAGAAAGATATGAAATGTACTCCCTTCGCCCTGAGCGGAATCCACATCAATAGCTCCTCCATGACGGTTTATGATGGAATAACATGTTGCAAGACCCAGCCCGTGCCCCTTCTCCTTAGTCGAAAAAAATGGATCAAATATAAAAGGGATAACATCCTTTGGTATTCCAACACCATTATCTCTGATAGATATTTTCACATAGTTCCCGGCAGGCAGTAACGCATGATCCTGTTCCTTCAAAAATAAATTTTCTGCATAAACGCCGATAACACCACCCATTGGCATCGACTCCTGCGCATTTAATACAATATTACCTATTACCTGTTCCATCTGATTTATATCAAAAAAGCAGTTGGGGAGATCTCCGGGAATATTAAATTTAGAGGAAACATTGGAACCGCTAAGTGCAAACTGGACAGCATCCTGGATAAACGGAGATAGACTCCCCGGCTTCATAACAGGAGTTCCGCCTCTGGAAAAGGTCAAAAGCTGACGTGTTAAACTGCGCGCCCTCTCTATAGAACTCAAAGCACCATCAAAATATTTTGTTAAACCACTATCTTTATTTTTAAGCTGGGCGAGTTCAATAGATCCGAAAATTCCGCCCAGAAGATTATTAAAATCATGTGCAATACCTCCGGCAAGAACTCCCAGCGATTCAAGCTTCTGAGCATTCTGAACTGTTTCTTCAATCCTTCGCTTTTCAGTTATATCGCGGAAAACCATAACCATACCGATAGTATTGCTGTTCCGGTCCTTTATGGGTGATCCGCTTTCAAGAATAATTCTTTCCGTTCCATTACGTGAAACAAGGAGAGTATGATTTGAACTCTCGTCAAATTTTCCGGCTTGAAGTGCTTTTAAAATAGGATTGACCTGCGGTTTCCGTGTAATGTCGTCTATAATATTAAAAACTTCATCAACTGATTTATCTATTGCATCATTCTGATTCCACCCGGTAAGCTCCTCGGCCACCCTGTTCATTATCTTTACTCTGCCGTTTATATCCGTGGTGATCACTCCTTCACCAATACTTCTCAGAGTTACAGAGAGACGTTCTTTTTCAGAGGCAAGTATATCGGCAGCCTGTTTACGTTCAGTAATGTCGATTCCAACTCCGATTAAATATTTTTTTTCCTCAACAATAAGACGCACTCCATCAAAAAGGATCAAAGGCTTTCCTTTATTTTTAGTCAGCAGCTGAGCTTCAAACTCTCCGTATCCTTCACTTAGAATTTCCCGGAATGCTGCTGCGGCTTTTACAGCCTCATCACCTTCAAAAAATTTTTCAAGAGTCATGTGAGATAATTCCTCTCCGGAATAACCGGTCATCTCTCCATGCTTTCTATTCCACCTGACAAGATTTCCAAGATCATCATAGACATAAAATAATCCGGGAATACTTTCCAGAACTGCTTCAATAAAATTATTTTCACGAAGAAGGGCCTTCTCCTTTGTCATCAGATCTTCGCTGTTGGCAATAAGTTCTTCATTCATCGCCTCGAACTCTTCATTGGTCGCCGTCAGCTCTTCATTCATTGCTTCAAACTCTTCATTGGTTGCCGTCAGCTCTTCATTCATTCTCTCAAGCTCTTCTTTGTTTTTTTTCAGAAGATCCATCGATTTTTTCTGTTCTGTTACATCTTCAACTACTCCAACGCCTCCGAGAACATGACCATCGTGAGATTTAAGAGAGGCAAATACAATTTTCACAGGGGTGAATTTTTCAGCAGTAACTGACTTATAAACCCCCTCATAGTGTCCTATATCTCCATTTAAAGAAATTTGAATTTCTTCTTTCAGCTTATCGTCGGGGAGTTTAAACATATCAAGCCCGATAAGGGCTTTATATGAGGAACCTATTATACCTACAAAAACGTCATTACATGTATTGATTACACCCTTTTCATCAAAATGAACCAGCCCGAGAGGTGAATGATCAAATACCAGACGATATTTCTCCTCACTCTCCTGCAGATTTTTATGGGCACCGTACAATTCAAATGCCATTTCTATCGACGAAAGAAGTACAAAATTTCCGGAGTTTTTGATAACATACCCGTAGCGGGTAATCTCTTTTACCCTGTCAACATAATCTTTTTCAGAATGAGAAGTATGGAAAACTATAGGTACCGATTTCAAAGCAAGAATCTGTTTCGCAGCTTCAGTGCCGTCAAAACCATCGCCAAGATCAATATCCATTAGAATTAGACTGATATTCTCATTTGAATGGGCAACTGCCACTGCTTCCAGTCCGGAATATGCGGGTATAGCGATATATCCGTTCTTTTCCAGCATTGATGATACTACTTTAGATGTGACAGCATCATCCTCAACCAGAAGAATGGTTTTATTCATATTTATTTCTTTCCAATTTTATTATTAACCGACACAGAAACAAGACAAAGTAAATATAATACATCTGCATTATATTTCAACTAATACGAAACTCTAAAATAAATCAAACTTGAAATTTTTAATAATTAATTACAAATAATTGTGAAAAAACCGGTAAAATGTATTATTTTTATACAAATACATTGTCTACAGGAGTCAAAATGTATACCAGAAGAAAATTTTTAAAGCAACTGAAAGTTATTCTTGAACGAACTTTTTTTACATTTTCGCTTTTCCCTATACTTGCCGAGTTTGCCGAAGCTGCAGAAAACAAATCTGCATTTGACCTCGTCGCCCTTAAAGGGGGTAAAGGACCGGATGAGCTTTTCAGAAAAGGTATAGCCTATCTCGGAGGAATGGACCGCTTTGTAAAAAAAGGCCAGAGTGTTCTTGTAAAACCGAACATGGGATGGGACAGATCTCCCGAATATGGAGCAAATACAGATCCCGTTTTAATCGGAGCTATAGTTAAAGAGTGTTTTAACTCCGGTGCGGCAGAGGTATATGTTCTGGATCATACATGCGACTCATGGAAGAGCTGCTACAAAAACAGCAGGATCGAGGAATATGCGAAAAATTCAGGAGCTAAATCAGTTCCAGCTAATTCCGAAGACTATTATATTAAAACAGCAATCCCGCGGGGTAAGATTCTCAAAGAGGCTCTTGTGCATAAACTTTTCCTGCAGTGTGACGTTGTTATAAACGTACCTGTTCTGAAACACCATTCATCGACGTCTCTTACAGCTTCAATGAAAAATCTTATGGGAGTAGTATGGGACAGATCTGAATGGCACAGAAAAGATCTTCATCAGTGCATTGCAGACTTTTCTACACTTCGCCGCCCTGATCTCTGCATTCTCGACGGATGGAGGGTTATGGTCAAAAACGGTCCCAGAGGATACAGCACCTCTGATACAGTTAAACATGAATATCTATTTATTTCAACTGACCCTGTTGCAGTAGATTCAGCAGGCGCCGCAGTACTTTTGAAATCCGGAACAATATCTGGTAAAGCTGAAGATATTCGTTACATCAGACTCGCAAAGGATCACGGTCTTGGTAGAACCGATCTGGACAAGATGAACATTAAGAGGGTAACTATTTGAGACTCTATCCTTTTCTGAAACTGATACGTTTTATTTCTGCAGTAATATTCATTCTGCTGATGAGTTCAATTTTTTTTAACGTATACAATTTCACATCACCGGAAACTGCCAGGTATATAGCGTTGACACAGTTTATACCTTCTGCATTGAGTTTTATAGAACAACCTTCTGTAATTTTTTTATCTTTTATTTTAGTGACAATTCTGACACTCGCAGCCGGGCGGAGTTACTGTTCCTTTTTCTGCCCGCTGGGTATATTTCAGGATTTTGTTTCACGTGGCGCATCCATCTTATCAGGAAGAAAAAAATACAGGTACACCTCTCCGCATAATCTGTTGCGTTATTCTATACTTACTATAACAATAATTTCATATAGCGCATCAGGTACATTTTTAATTATATGGCTTGATCCGTTTTCAATTTACGGCAGGTTCTTCTCTCAGATTCTCTCTCCTTTTTTGACCGGGATCAATAACATTGTTTCGGTAGTGTTATCTAAATTTAATATTTACTCTATGCACTCAGTAGATATTAAATATGCTTCAACCGGTTTACTTTTTGCAGTTATCACAATGATGCTCTTCATTATTATCCTTGCAGCCTTTAGGGGGAGATTATACTGTAACACAATCTGCCCTGTAGGCTCAATACTGGGATTGATTTCAAAGTTTTCATTCTTAAAAATTGAAATTGATAAAAATAAATGTATACATTGCAGCAGCTGTGAAAGAGTATGCAAGAGTTCCTGCATCGAACATGCCGTCGAGCACGTAGATTATTCACGATGCGTTTCATGCTTTAACTGTGTCAAAGTCTGCCCCAATTCCAGTATAAAATTCACATCAGGGTATTCAGGCAGATTTAACGAAGATGATAATACAGCCATGGACAAAGAGGAACTTAGACCATATAGAGAAAATGTAAATAGACAAAATATAAAAATAGCCAGAAAATCTTTTATTGCAGGGATGACATTTATTCCTTCACTCTTAACTGCTCAAACATCTTTAAAAAAGCAGCAGTTATATATCCAGGATATATCAAAACAGAAGTTTTATAAAAAGAAAATATTCACATCTCCACCGGGCTCACAAAGTATTGATCTGTTTAATAAAAGCTGCAGCGGATGTTCACTCTGTATAACTAAATGTCCATCATCTGTTCTACAGCCTGCGGTTATGCAGTACGGATTATCCGGTATAATGCAGCCTTACCTTGATTTCAATACCGGTTACTGCAATTATGACTGCACAATCTGCAGCGAGGTCTGCCCCACAAGTGCGATAAAAAAGATTAGTGCAGCAGAGAAACACCTTATTCAGACAGGAAAATCTTTTTTCATCAAAGAGAACTGTATAACATATACTAATGGTACCGACTGCGGGGCATGCTCAGAACACTGCCCTACAAAAGCTGTGAAAATGATACCATTTAAAAACAAACTTGTTATACCCGAGGTTAACCAGGCAATCTGTATCGGATGCGGCGCATGCGAATATGTATGCCCCGTGAGACCTCTAAAAGCTATATACGTCGAAGGAAACCGGATACATGAAAAAGCAGAACTTCCGGTAAAAGAGAAAAAAAGAATCATAGAGAAAGAGGATTTCCCGTTTTAGAGAAGTTAAACTATTTTGGGGTCATAGGGGCTAGCCCCCTATACAAGCCCCGCAGGGCACCCTGCGGTTTCAAAAACAGAATTTTTGGAACCGTCTTAAATTAATTACTATTGAGGAATTTTATGAAAGCGTTATTAGCAAAAGTATTGTCAAAATATCCCGGTTCGTCATTTGAAGAGAAAGGGAGAATAAAAAGTTTTTTTAACTTTACGATCATATTAATACCTTCGTTAATTATAATCCTTATAGCCTTCAATATTGTCACAGAGAGAACTCTCTTCGACAAGCTGAATATTCTTGTACTGATTTTTATCCTCACATCGATGACTGCATTTATTATAATGTTTTTTGGTCACTACTACATCGCGGTGAATCTGATATCCATAATTCTTTTAATCGGATTATGCCTTAATTCAATAAATATTGCCGCTGGCGGATCTCCCGGCCGATTACTTGCCACAACTCTTCCGACGGTAACGCTAGTTGTTTTTGTATCTGTATTCGCCTCAGTGAGGATGTTCCTGACTCTCTCTGCTGGAATTCTTATCTTAAACGGAGTTATGTTAACCCATTTCAGGATTTTCCCTGCAGGAGAAATCGGTATAATACGTGTTGATTATTTTCTCACAGTCATATTGACCACAGTTTTATGCTACATGACTAGAAGGATCAACTATACAGCCCGGCGGCTGCGTTCCGAGGAGACCGACTCGGAGAGAAAAAATCAGCTCGAAATAAACAGAAACCTTATAGAATCGCTTAGAAAAATCTCGGAGACACTAGACGAATCCTCATCCCATATGTCAGTGAGTTCTACAACGTTTTCTGAAAATATTCAGAATCAGGCTGCAATCATGGAAGAGATAGCTGCATCCATTGAAGAGATTTCTTCAGGATCGGAAAATATCAGCGACAGTGTCGATGTTCAGGCTGGTTCCATAGAGTCGCTTAACGAAAATATGAGCGGACTGCTGAAGCTGACTCAATTTATGGCAGAGAAAACATCTTCTGCCCTGTTAAAAATCATAGGCATTGTAAAAAAAGCTGAAGCCGGCGAGAAGTTTATCAACGACATGGATATAAGTATGAAAGAGATAAATTCAACCTCAGGAGAGATGAGCAACATACTCAACATAATAAATGATATATCAGACAAAATTAATCTTCTTTCACTTAACGCATCAATCGAGGCAGCACGTGCCGGTGACGCCGGTCGAGGATTCGCAGTTGTTGCCCAGGAGATATCCAAGCTTGCTGATCAGACATCAGCAAGTGTCAAGGATATAGACAGACTTATCAAAAAAAGCGAATCTGAAGTTGACAAGGGTATGACCAACGTCACAGGTACGATAGAAGCTATTTCGGTTATAATGTCAGGAGTAACTGATATTAAAAAGATGATTACAGAGATCGATGAATCCATGGGTCTTCATCTTAAATCCAGCTCAACAGTGGTTAACGAAGCAGATGCTGTTAAACTAAAATCAATTGCAATTAAAGATTCAGCATTCGCACAGAGGAAAGGTGCCGAAGAAATGGTCAACGCCATTACAAACGCCAACCTGATAAGTCAATCTAATGCCGAATCATCTCAGGGAATCTCAAGCAATTCAAGTCTGATATCCGGAATGTCCGCAGACATCAGGAGCAAACTATCACAATTCGATATTGAAAAAATTGAGGCAATGGTTTCTGAAGATTAAGGTTTCTTTTTATAAACCAGTGCAAATATTTCTTTTCCCCGCGCCTTCGGCGCGGGGTGACCGTAATTTCCTGCTATGTTTGAGTAACGAATTTAAAAGCACTAATTTTTAATACAAAATTGATGATCCACTGTCTATTTTAAAAAGAGACCCATTTGAAATTTTGAGTTTCACAAGTTACAACTAAAAATTTATTCTTCTGAAAAAATGTTGACTTAAGATATCCATGTTAATTGAATATGGTAAATAATCATTTACCATAGAGCTTCAAAAAAACAATTATAGAAGCGTTAACATGGATAGAAAGAGTGTCTTAATTATTGAAGATGAAATGATCCACGGCATGCTGCTGAGATCATCTATTGAGAACAACGGATATCGTGTACTGGATGTAGTCTCCAGAGGAGAAGATGCGGTAATTGCCGCCATTGATCATAGACCTGACCTGATAATATCTGACATACTTCTTAAAGGTAAAATAACCGGTGTTGACGCAATAGAACAGATTTTAAACCACTTCAATACTCCTTTTATATTTTTAACCGCACTAAATGACACCAAAATAATGACACAGGCAGCTGACACGTCCCCGTCTGCAATAATAAACAAACCATACGATATGAAACATCTCATAGAGATAATAGATTCCCTGCTTAAAAAATAATGCGTCATAAAAACATCCCCCGGATATTATTTTCCATGATATCCCCGGAATCACATATAAAATATATCCCAATTTCGACTTAAATGTGAAAGCGTATTAAAAAAAAGAATGCAATTCTCATTTAGCTAACAAAAATCTTTTTTTTACTTGATTTATAATTTATTCAGACCTTACTATCCATCAATATCAGGAACTAATACTCTTCTCTGCTTTTATCATTATTAAAAAATCTTTGTAAAAATGTTAATAATGATACTTTTGATAATTAAAAAATTACTTCCTGATGAAAAGCATTCAATTTTAAATCCGATCGCCGGTATAATTAAAATTTGAATTGTTTCTAAGTTTTAATAAAGAGGTTTAGCGCCATGAGTGAAAAAGTAACATTAAAAACTCTTAAAAGTAATGAAAGAGAAGCCCGTAAAAATCTAATTATAGATGCTGCGGAGAGAGTTTTTGCAACTAAGCCTGTTGATAAAGCCACGATGAGAGAGATCGCCGATGAAGCAGGTATGGCAACTTCATCTATCTACAGATTTTTTTCCAATCAGGAGGCTATTCTTATTGCAGCGGCAGTTAGAACCCAGGGTGAATTTAACGATACTTTAGACAGATTCTTTGATGAAAACAAACCTGAGGAGAGTTTAAAAACAGTTCTTGATAAATATATCGACTTTATTTCTGAAAATGACACCTACTTCCGCATGATGACAATTCTAATGTCACAGGGAAATCTTAACATCGAATCTAGCAAATCCCTTGTTGATGTAATGAATGAAACTCTCACCAGAGTTGACCGTATTTTTAAACTATTAAAATTTACAGACAATCCGAGAGCTCTCTCCAGATACATCTATGCTTCAATGATCGGAATTTCTGTCACATATAACAAACTTCCAGGCATCAACCAGGAGAGCCGGCTTAAACACATGAAATCGCTCTCATCCGTACTTTATGACATGATACTTCATTATCCCCGTGATTCAAAGCTCCCGACATGATACCGTCCGGAGCTGCTTAAGTTTAAATATCAAACTTCATCCCTTCGTATGCTAGATCAATCGTAAGATTCTCTGCGACTTTTTTATTAGCATTCATATATGATCTGGCATCGGAAATTACAGTATTTAATTTTTCATCGCTGTAATTTGGATCGTGATGAAAAAGCACCAGCTTCTTTACATTAAACCTCGCCGCTATATCAATTGCTATTGATGCAGATGAATGTCCCCATGTAATTTTATCAGTGAGCGATTCATGAAAAGTATATTGAGCATCAAATATCAGCACATCTGCATTCTTAAAAAAATCTTCATATACATGAATATCTTCTATTTCATTGATACTGAATTCGCAGTCGCTGGTATAGACAAAAACTCCATCTCCATCCTCAATCCTTATACCAAATGCTCCTCCGGGATGAGGCATACTCTTGCAATACAGTTTGACATCATTGATATAAAAGTTCTCATTTTGTTTAACTGTAAAAAATCTCTTAGTAGCCTGCATATTATCAAAAGCAATTGGAAAGTGAGTATCTGTCTGCTGATAATCGATTCTATTCTTCAAATCCGGAATAGGAGAATAAAAATTAAACCTGTTCCCCTTAATATACACAGGTGTAAAAAAAGGAATCCCGTGTATATGATCCCAATGGGTATGAGTTAAAAAAATATTTGCTGCGCCCCTCCCTTTCCCGAATTCGCCCTGCATCATCTCTCTACCCAGATTAACCAGACCGGATCCGCAGTCGATTATTATCAGCTCACCGGTTGAAGTACGGACCTCCAGACAGGTTGTGTTTCCGCCGTATGTCCCTTTTATCGAAAGAGGAAGACTCTCGACAAAAGATTTTACCGATTCTTCAGAAGATATATCACCAGGCCTGGCGATTGTAAGAGCCTTTACTATCTTTTCTTCGATAGCTTCTGTATTCAGAGGTGTCGGATAAGACCCTCTGACTCCCCAGAGTTTAACCTTCATATTGCTCTCTATACTCTTTTTATTTGCGCACTCTTTATGTGCGATGAAGTGCGGTGTTGAGCAAAGCGCAGCACCGGTTAACAATTAAAATTTTAAAAAAGAATTTTCAGTAATTTTTCATCATAATAACAATAAAAATTTACCTGTCCAATAAAAAACTTGACAGTAGAAAAAAATTTATATTTCTATCACCTGTTATTTGCCGGCAACTTCCGGGCAAATAATTTTATGTTTGATCAAAAAACCAAAGGTAATAATAGTTTCACCCGCGCCTATAGCGCAGTGAAAATAGGCTATAACATCATTTTTAAGTAGAACCATTTTTAATAAAAATCCATTACATATATACGGGTATAATAATGAAATTCTCTGACAGGATACTTAAAGTTAAACCTTCACCTACGATTGCAGTTACATCTATGGCAAGTCTTCTTAAATCACAAGGTGTCGATATAATTGCTTTCGGAGCAGGAGAGCCGGATTTCGACACTCCGGAAAACATAAGTGAAGCTGCAATAAAGGCAATTAAAACCGGAAAAACAAGATATACTCCTTCAGGTGGTTTACCAGAACTGAGAAACGCCGTTGCAGCAAAATTCAAAAGAGATAACAATCTTGAATATAAACCCTCCGAGGTCATAATTAACTGCGGAGGAAAACACTCTTTCTACAATCTTATGCAGGTACTTCTAAACGATGAAGATGAGGTCATCATACCGGCTCCTTACTGGGTCTCCTACCCGGACATGGTTCTTCTTGCAGGCGGTAAACCGGTAATAATAAATACAGAGGCTGAAGCCGGATTTAAAATTACACCTGAACAACTTAAAGCTAGCATAACAGACAAAACAAGAGCAGTTGTAATAAACTCACCGTCAAACCCCACTGGAGCAGCCTATACTTTTGATGAACTTAAAAAGCTTGCCGATGTGATTGAAAAGACAGATATTATCCCGATATCCGATGATATCTACGAAACAATACTCTTTGACGGATTCAAATTCAGCAACATAGCAAATGTTTCGGAAGCAATGAAGAAGCGATCTGTTGTACTTAACGGATGCTCGAAGACATACGCAATGACAGGATGGAGAATCGGCTACATGGCTGGAGATCAGGAGCTGATCAGTAAAATAGACATACTGCAGGGACAGTCAACGTCCAATCCCACGACAATATCTCAGTGGGCGGCAATAGAGGCCCTCACTGGAGATCAGGGTGTTCTTGACAAGATGCTGATTGCCTTTGAAAGAAGAAGAAATTTTGTAGTCAAAGAACTTAACTCTATACCGGGAGTTACATGCTATAATCCTGAGGGCGCCTTCTACGCCTTTCCAGGTGTAAAAGGGGTTTATGAATTAAAGGGATGGAACACTATAGCAGATAAATATAAAGACACTTATAAGTCATCAACTCTCTGTGCATACCTCATGGAAGAAGCCCGCACCGCTGTAGTTCCTGGAATTGCATTTGGAAATGACGGGTACTTCCGGATGTCATTTGCCACATCGGATGAAAATCTCAAAGAGGGTTTAAAAAGAATCAGGGAAGCAATTGAGAAACTTGTTTAATTAAAACTTATTAAAACATAATTACTCAAAAACAGGATGAATTTTATCTCCGCCGCGCCAAAGGAGCGGCGGAGAGCAATTTACCGCCAGTTTATTAATAATAAAAAATCACAACAGGGGGACGTTAATGAAATTTCAACTTTTACTTTTTATTCTTGGACGCAAGCTGAAGGGAAGAGCTAAAAATGATCCCGATTTCAAGAAAAAAGTATCCGAGAAAAACTGTACTGTACAGATTAAAACAGCTGACAATGCCAAGGGTAGATACTTCACATTTAAAGATGGAGAGGTTATTTCAAAAAAGGGAGTTACCGAAAATCCCACAGTTGCTCTTGTATGGAAAGATGCCGCAACAGGATATGAAGTACTGGCATCCGGCAGCGGTAAAAAGAATATGGAAGCAATTACAAACGGTTCTCTGAAATTTGAAGGGGATGGAGCAATTGCGCTCTGGTTTGCCGGAATTGCAAAAGGGGCCTGATAGGATATTGTTGAAAAATTTCTTACTTTGTAAAGGTCTACTAGAAGTATATTAGGCGTCATTCCGGCTGTAGTGAAACGGAATGCCGGAATCTCATAGTACTAATTTTATAAGGAGATTCCGGTATTCGCAAGATTGGAAGCTGCAAAACCGGAATGACAAATACAAAAATCTCCAACTTTCAGAACAACACCGTTTTTAAGCTGTAATAAATCCAACGCCAGTAATAATTAAAAGAACTGCTATAAGAAATAACACTGTCCCTATAAAAATTGCCGGCAGTATAAAAATCACAAAAGACTTCCCGAAATCTATCGAATGCATTTCAGAAATTCCCTGAACAAAAATCAAAACATACCAGATAAAAAATGTAATAGAAAAGAATACATAGAAAAATGCAGGTGCAAAATTCAGCACTGCAAATAGATAAAAAAGAGGAAGAAATAAAACTCTGGGGAAAATCGAGAAATTAACCAGGGTGAGCATCTCTTTTATATTGCCGCTGCATCCAAAAAATTGTGCAGTCATATCTACAAGTGAGGAATATATTACAATCTTGAATACTGCATATATAAAAACAAGTATCCAGCCATAACTTAATTTATAATAAAAAAACCCTGACTCTTTACCAATGAGCGAAAGCGCCAGTATATCAAAGAGAGCGGTAATTGCCGGCACAATAAAACTAAGTATCAATGGATCGGGATCCTTCTGCCTGATTCTTCTATACAGTTCTCTGGGGTCTGTTATGGAATAGAGAAAATAATCAGACCATCTAAGTGATTTAAAAGTTTCAAGTATCATTGCATATACCTGTATTCAATTCTGTGCGGATTATAGAAAAGTTCGCCGACAAGTCCACTCTGCCCCATAAAAAGATTCTTCATTGATCCGAATAATTCCTGGAAGGGCGAATCACTCTGATCATAAACCGGAGCATCTGCATCCAGCGCTGAAAGTTCCTTTGCTTTAGCGATTGCATCTTCAAATGTACCAAGCTGATCTATAAACTTATTCTTAAGCGCGGTTTCCCCATTCATTACACGGCCATCTGCAAAGGGACGAATATCCTCCTGGTTCATGTTTCTTCCAAGGGCAATATCTTTTATAAATTTTGTGTATGACAGATCGATCATCTCCTGAATAAGGATTCTCTCCTCCGGTGTCATGTCCCGGTGAGTTGCAAGTATATCCTTATACTTACCGCTCTTTATTACGTTCATCTGTATTCCGAATTTATCAAAAAGGCGTTTAAGATTTGGAGAGTAAACTATCACTCCGATAGACCCGGTAATTGTTCCGTAATTCGCAACGATATAATTACAGGCCGAGGCTATGTAGTATCCCCCCGAAGCGGCAACATCACCCATGGAAGCAATAATTATAATGTTTTTCTTTCGAAGTTTCCAGATCTTTTCATAAATCTCCTGTGTAGCCGCTACAGTCCCGCCAGGAGAATTTATTCTCAGAACTACCGCCTTGATATTGCTGTCTTTTTCAAGTTCATTAAGGCGCATAATAACCGCTTCAGCACCCTGAGGAACTCCGAAAGTACTGGAAGGTCCTGACATCTCTATTGCACCCTCAACCCTGACAATTCCGACACCGGGACCAAACTCCGGAAGTGAAAGTTTAATATCCGACTTGCTCTTTTTATCTATCTTCATGCCGATATCAACAATTGCAATGATCGCAATAAGCGCAAGCAGCGCAAGGATTGCCACCATGATTTTTCTCTGTCTTTCCATTTTACACCTTTCCTGGGGGATTTTATAAGGGCCGCATCACCCATACCCCGTTTTTAAAAACAATTTAAAATAACACCAACAGCCCCCGCACCCCCGGAGGGGGCAAAGCAAATAATAATGTTCAGTAGAGGGAAACATAAGCCGGATTCTGTTTAAGCAGCTATTTATCTTGCGCGCATGTTACCATACGCATCTTTGCAGCCTACCCTCAGCCTGGAGCGGGTCGCCCTCAAGCGGCTGACTACTTGGCTTTGCATCGAATGGGGTTTACACTGCCATTCACCTCACGGAGAATGCGGTGAGCTCTTACCTCGCCATTTCACCCTTACCAGTTCCCCCCGAAGGAGGATCAGGCGGAATATTTTCTGTTGCACTTTCCATCGCCTCACGGCGCCCGGGTATTACCCGGCATTCTACCCTGTGATGTCCGGACTTTCCTCACTCCCCGTAAACGGGGTCGCGCAGCTGCACGTTTCCCTCTGCTGAATACTATTATCAGTTTTTTATTTTAAAGTAACTAATCTCCCCTTTAAGCTTTTCGGCCATTTTTAATATTGCATCACTGCTGTGAGCCATATCAGCTGTTCCTTCAGCATTTGCCTGTGTGGATTCACTTATTGATGAAATAGATTTCACAATCTCTTCAATTCCGGTTTTCTGTTCATTTGTTGCAGTTCTTATCTGCTCGGAATTTTCCCTCAGTGCATCAACCTCTCCGCTTACAGTGAAACTTTCATCAACCCTTTTCTTCATGTAAGTCTGAATCTCACCCATAACTCCTGATATTGAATTTACACCTTCAATAATATAACTTATTTTCTGTATTGCATTCTCAACACCGGAAAGACTGCTGCTGATTTCACTTTCATTAGCCTTAATCAGATTATTGATCTCTTTAATACTTTGAGTAGTCTGATCGGCAAGTTTTGATATCTCATCGGCAACAACGGCAAATCCCCTCCCTGCATCTCCCGCACGTGCAGCTTCAATGGCAGCGTTCAATGAAAGCAGGTTAATCCGATCTGCTATTCCTGTTATCATGTCAATGATATTTGTCATATCACCGGAACTTTTTGCAATATTCATCAT
>CAYVCQ010000042.1:0-18955 GCA_964450405.1 uncultured Leptospirales bacterium
CATATCGATCGGTTCTATTCCATGCTTTTTCATTGTTGCAACATGTTCAGCATTTGCGCGGAGTCCAAGGAGTCCCCCATGCACTTTCGGATGAAGAGTCTTCACTCTGCCGTCGAGCATTTCCGGAAATCCGGTGTACTCCGAGACATCCATTACATTCAGTCCCGCATCACGAAGAGTTTTGGCTGTTCCGCCGGTAGAGAGAAACTGAACTCCGAACTCGGAAAGACCCTTAGCAAACTCAACCGCTCCGGTTTTGTCAGATAGACTTATTAATACTTTTTTAATCAGTGCCATGTTTTTATCCTTATTTTAAAATTATTTTTTTTGTCACAATCACTGCATACTTTTAATGAGAAAATTATTTATAAGATGAATTACGCTTAGATCAATCTATCAACAGATATATTAAAAATTTCTGCAAGCTGTTTTGCGGCCTTTTTACTTACCGGACGGATATTCCTTTCGATTTCTGAAATATTCTGTTTCGAAAAATTTCCAAGTTTTTCTCCCAGTTCTTTTTGTGTCATCTTGTGCATCTTTCTGTAAAAAGCCACTGTCTCGCCAGGTGTTATTTGTGTTTCCATATTTTTATACCAATTAGAATCTTTGATACTTGTAAACTCCTCATCCTCTGAGACTGATACTTTTTTACCATATAATTCCTTTAAGATGATGATTATTCTCTCGGGGATATCTCCTGTCATATCAATTTTAGTACGGGGCGTTTTCACGTGAACCTGCATAATATACCTCTATTATAATTGTACTCTTTTCATGTCTCCAGCAAGTTACCCATTTATGGGAGAGATGGCGGCATCTTTTCAATATTTTTCTTTACCTGCTTGTTGAACATGATTGAGTACATTTATACATATAGCCAATTATTGGCTACTTTGTCAATAATTTTTTCAGATTGCGGGACGTTGTCCCTTTACTCTTGCAATGGTTTTGACAAATTAGTATAATTTAAAATAATTTTACGGCGATTCCTGCCGTGGGGGATTTGCGGTGTTGTACATCTGCGGTATGTTCTTTTACTTATATTTTTTTATTATATTAAATCTGTTTTATCAATTAACTGTCGCTTTCTTTGAAATGCGCAAAGAAAGCGACGGAAAGAAACGCACTCTCAGGCGCCGAGGGCTACGACTCATACGCCGTCGCGGCTTTTAGTGTTGTATATTTTTTCTGTTTGTACTTTTCTTTTTCCGTATTTACTTACCGTGTGTCTACGAAATCTGTTGAAGGGCTGTTAATCGCCCTCCTGGCTCGAACAGCCCGTCGCGGACATCGTGTCCGCTCCTTCTTTTTGTGTTGGGTATTTTTTGATTTTATTTTTAATTTCTGTTTTTAATGAACTGAGAATAACCTCCAGCTTCTTCACCCACTATCGAAGTAACTGAACTTGCTGTGATTGTGACCTGAATTAACCTACGAAGTTTGTCTACTATATATCAAAATTCTGTTTCAATGAATTCACTTTTTAAAAATTTTTAATACTCCAAACTTCACAGCACCCTTTATTTTATTTCTTCTTGAATCCGCTTTCTTCACCCAAATTAATTTGTATATCGATCCATTTAGAGTCTTCCTTAAATTCGAGCATATCAATCGTCTCTTCTAACCTTTCACCTTTTTCTAATTTAGACTTAATTTCGTTCATCTTCTTGTTTGTTGCCATTGAATCACACGAAACTGTAATCATCATTGAACAAGGCATACCTTCATAATTAAAATCATACCAGATAAATAGTGATTCACCTCCTTCATTACCTATAACTGAAGGTCTATTCGTATCAATCTCTTTAAAAAAAGTTTTTTTATAAAACGAAAGTATCTCAAAAAATGTCTTTTTTATCTGATTTTTTTCCGCTTCTATATAAATATGACCTAATACTGATCTATTTTTTGTCTGTTGTTTTTTTATATCTTCATAAGTAATATCTTCATATGTACCACCAAATATTGGTACTTTTATTGTCTTTCCTTCAAGTTGAACAATTATATTTGAATATCTAACAATATAGATACCAATGTCTTTATTTACTTCCTCAAATTTTGGCAATGGTTTTTTCCCAATTTCTTTACTCTGCAGCGTTTTGTTTCCGCTGATTATGGTTACAAACAAGAACAAGATAATAAATTTTTTCATGATTAATCCCTTTAGCTTTTTATTAACATTTTTGTTAATCCTCAGCTCCCGGTAAACTCCGGCTTCTTCTTTTCGGCAAATGCTTTGAATGCGGCCATTACGTCATTTGATGGGATTGTGTAGTTGCTTACCGCTGCGTTGAAAAGCAATCCATCCTCTACCGATTTTCCGATTCCGTATTTGAATACCATTTTGGATGCCTGTACTGCAAGGGGTGAGTTTGCTGCTATATCATTTGCAAGGGATTCTGCTTCTTTTAGAAGCTCTTCGTAGTTTTCGTATACTTCGTTTACGAGGTTTATCTCTTTTGCTCTCTGTGCATTGACCCTTCTACAGGAATAGGCCATCTCTCTTGCGTGTCCCTGTCCGATGATGTTCGGAATTCTCTGCATTACTCCGACGTCTGCCACCATTCCTACTGATGCTTCAAGTAGTGAAAACTGCGCGTTCTTCGATGCCAGTCTTATATCACATGCTGTTATAAGATCAAGTCCTCCGCCGAGACACATTCCGTGAACAGCTGCAATTACCGGCTTTCGGCATTTTTCAATGCATGTAAGTCCATCCTGCAGCTTCAGAAGTTTTCTCATAAAACTTTTTTTATGCGCCGCAGTCTGTACCGGTGCGGTAAGTTCATCGAGCTCTACAAGCATTTCAACAAGATCGAGTCCTGTGTTGAAATCGCTCCCTTTTGCTGCCACAATAACAACTCTGATATTGTCATCTTCGTCGAGGTCTTCGAAGATCGGAATTGTCTCTTTCCATGCCGGGGGATTCATTGCGTTTTTCTTTTCCGGTCTGTTGAGCCAGACCCATGCTATATGTCCTTTCTTCTCAACAAGATAATATTTATATTCCATTTTATCCCTCTTTAAATTGTTTGATATTTATTTAAATCTCTCACATATCCGGAAGATGTCAAGAAAGATACGTTTCTAAATTAAGTATGCCCTTTCAAAGTTTATCTGCCAGGGTGGGACTAAGTTTTTTTCTAACAATTTATTATCATATTAAGAGATAGATTCTGTTCATTATATTTTTTAACTTTTTCATTTGCCCCCTCTGGGGGTGAGGGGGCCGGGTAGTTCGAGAGCTGTTTTGATTATGACATTTCTCTAATTATGATCAAGATCACATTTACTTTTTTCTTATATAATCTATATTCTGTTTTACAAATTATCCTGCTGATTAAAATAGAAAAATGAAAAAAAATATATCATTTAATAATTTCTCTGCACAGCTCTCCGGAGTTCTTCTTGCCCTTGGCGCTACAATCATATGGTCAGGGAATTTCATAATTTCCAGAGGGATTCATGATATAATTCCCCCTGTGACACTCTCTACCCTGAGATGGCTGGTTGCCTTTGTTGTTATATTCCCGTTTTCAATTAAATATTTTCTCAATGACCTCGCATCAATAAAACAGAATTTCAGATATATTCTTCTAACCTCTTTTCTGGGGATAACTCTATTCAATACTCTGGTCTATATTGCGGGCCATTCAACGGATGCAATCAATCTCTCTCTGATTGCTATTACAACTCCGGTTTTTATTATAATTTTCAGCAGAATTTTCTATAAAGAAAAAATCTCATTAATAAGTATTTCAGGAATCGCGCTTACACTTTCCGGTGTAATTATGCTGATTTGCAAAGGTTCAATTACAGCCTTACTGAATATTTCATTTTCTGCGGGCGATTTCTGGATGCTTGCAGCTGCGATTACTTTTTCTCTTTACAGTCTTCTACTCAGAAAAAAACCGGTAGGTATTAGTACAATGTCATTTCTATTCATAACTTTCGGGATTGGACTTATCATGCTTATCCCTTTTTTTCTCTATGAAACTGCAGCCTATCCTAAAGTTTTTGTCAACCCGGTAGTTGTGATTTCTGTACTTTATGCGGGAATTTTTGCATCTATCGGCGGATTTTTTATGTGGAGTAAAGCAGTCGAATTAATAGGAGCCTCAGAGTCCGGACTTATATACTACTCTCTCCCTCTCTTCAGCACTCTCTGGGCTATACTGATTCTCGGAGAAAAAATCAGACCAATACATTTCATCAGCCTGATTTTAATAATAACCGGAATAGTAATTGCAACAAAAAACAAAAAAGAATTAATTGCAGCAGAACCTTAATTCTGTAATCTCATACATAATAAAAAATTATTTTGTATGCCGTATTACAATACCTCTGGTGTCATTTCCCCTTTTTTCATTTTTACTAAAATATCCTTTGTCAAAAATGGAACGTAAAGGATTAAATAAAATATAAAACCGATAACCAGCATAACACCAATATATACAGGCCATGGTCCCATATGATTTATAAGTGTCGCTCCCTTAGGCTTGAAGCTGAGAAATAAATAATTAGTATCTAAAATAATATTTACAGGATATATAAGAAAGACATACGCAACATTAATAACACAAGCTCTTAGAAGAGAGAAAAGTGTCGGACGGAATTTCTGCACAATCACCATAAATAATACTCCGATTATTATCAATCCGTGACTACTATAGAAAATTATATTTAATATATGCGGGAAATAAAATATATCTCCGGGTGATAGAATCGCCATTATTGCGCCACCAAGGCCCCAGAAATACGCAATTTCAAAAAGAATCTGTTTTTTTAAGATCAGAGCAAATGCAGTAACATAAAGTGATACACCGCATAAATGAAGAGGTAGATTATTCTTAACAGGTTCAAAAATGATATATGTCCGGTAAAATAAATCCGGAATTTCCGGTATAACAAGTAACAGGGAGAGTAATATTGCTAATTGATTTATCCGTTCTTCAGTTTCTAATTTAGTCCCCAGATAAATTATTATTATCCCTAAACCAGATAGCGCGGCTATACTTGTTAAATGCCCGGGTCCGAACATCTGATAATGATAAGGATTCATTCTTATCCCCTTATTAAACTATTGTTTTAAACTTTTGAGTCTCTGTTTTTTTACCCTTTGAAAAATAAAATATCCGACTGCGCCAGCAATCAGTAGTACACCTGCCGCAATATTATAATTTCTTATAATTACTGAAATCTTCTGCTGAACTACAACCCAGTTGTTGCCTATTGTGTAACCAGTATAGATCCATATAAAATTCCACGCCATTGCACTGATCAAAGAGAAAACAAAAACTCTGAATCCTCCGAGTCCCGAAATTCCCGCTGCTATTGAAATTACCGAACGTACTCCTGGAAGAAATCTATTTAGAAGAACAACAAAATATCCGTATCTGCTGAACCACTTCTCCGCTGAGAGAATTTTTTTAGCCGAGAAAATCTTGATCCTTGTATTGAGAAAAAATTCCATCTCAAGAAATGCCCCTGCGTAAAAAAGCATCAGGAAACCGACCGAACTTCCTATGGATGTAACTGCAAAAACAAGAAAAAAATCAAGTCTTCCGATGCCCACAAGAAAAGCTCCGAAAACAGTAATTGTATCTCCGGGAATCGGAGGAAACAGATTCTCGAGAACGGCACTGCCGAATAAAAATAAATATAAGATAAGAGTATTCCACTGCATCATAACATCAATACTCTGGGTAAAAAATGATTCCATCACAAACCTCCGGGGATTTGGATCCGGTTTAAAACCTGTTGACATTTTATTTATTATGCTTAACTTATATTAAGACAAACTTTTTACAATAAAAAATTACAAAGATATTCAGTAAACAGTAACTTTTAAAAACAGGCGATAATTATGATTTCCTCCGGGATGAATGCGCTGGAGAAAATATTTCAACACTGTTTTATCAGCTGATACAGTCAAATTTCTTAACATTATATACAGTATAATCACGGACAGGACATTGACAGGTTAACAATGAAAAAAATTCTCTGCTATGGAGATTCAAACACATGGGGCTGCAGTCCAGTTGACAGCACCCGCTATGATGAAAAAACAAGGTGGCCCATGGTGATGGGCTCAATCCTTGGTGAGAACTATACCATAATCGAAGAAGGCTTAAACGGAAGAACTGTTCTAAATCTCTCTCCGGTTAACAAATCGGGAAATGGGATTGAGTATATCTTCGATATAATCGGCAATTATATTCCTCTTGATATTGCCATAATAAGCCTTGGCCTTAATGATGTTTTTATTGACGAGGGGTCTACACTTGAGCAAATCTCAGCGGGAGTTGAAGAGATAATTGATATTATCCGGAATAGTCATTCCTCCATGGGAGTTCAAAGTCCCCATATTATTATTGTATCTCCCAACGGATTTAACACGGAGATAGAGGGTGCCGGTTTTTTTGAGCTTCAAATCAATAAACTTAAAAGCATGCCCGATGCATATAGAAAACTCTCAACAAAGAAAAACTCTCTTTTTTTTAATGCTTCAGATTATGTTACCGGAAGCGACATCGACGGATCGCACCTATACCCGGAAAGTCACATTCTTCTTGGTAAAAAACTAGCCGGGTTTATTCTAAGTGAAATTAAATGAAACCTGAATCACTTTTCTTTAATAAAAATCTTCAGATAATTTTCTGCATAACCATGATTTCCGTAATGGAAGTTTCATGCATTGCACCGGTTCTGCCAAAAATTGCCGAGGCTCTTTCTATCACCGCAGCTCAGGCTAACTATCTTATTGTAGTATTTACCATGCCGGGAATAATTCTTTCCCCATTTTTTGGAATAGCAGCAGACAGATTTGGCAGAAAAAACGTTCTTATACCGGCGCTTCTTCTTTTCGGTATTTGCGGTACCATTGCCGGTTTCACTACAGACTTTTCTCTTCTGCTTATACTGAGATTTTTTCAGGGAGCAGGTGCCGCATCATTGGGATCACTAAATCAGACAATTATCGGCGATATCTTCCCGGGGAATGACAGAGTCACTGCAATGGGATACAACAGCTCTGTTATCAGTGTTGGTACTATGATTTATCCCTCCATTGGTGGTGCAGTGGCGATGATTGGATGGCACAATCCTTTTTTTCTTGCTGCGCTGGCTTTCCCCGTATCTCTTCTTGTTATACTCGGCCTCGACTTTAATGAACCGGTTAAAAACGGAAAGATAAGTGTATATCTAAAACATTCATTTAAACTGATTAAACAAAAAGAAATCCTCTCCCTATATATCGGGACTCTTGCTGCATTTATACTTCTCTATGGAATCTTTCTGGCATTCTTTCCATTTTATATGAAGGAGCATTTTCATGCGACTCCTCTAATGATCGGACTTGCGATGTCAGTATCATCAATAGGTGCAATCATCGGCTCAATTAATCTCGGAAGGCTATCTAGAACTTTCTCTTCAAAAAAACTACTGGTGACGGCATACCTTATATATCCCGTAGCTCTTGGAGCTGCATACTTTATGCCGGTAATCCAGCTTTTTATTATACCGGTCTTTATCTACGGCTTCGCTAACGGTATACTTATTCCGAACATTCAGACACAGATTTCTATTCTTGCACCTGATGAATACCGTGGAGCATTTATGTCGATCAATTCATCGGTGCTCCGCCTGGGTCAGACTATCGGACCTGTAATGTCAGCTTTAATTATCGCAAGATTTAATGAAGGATTTCTCTTTGCAGCGGGTGCGCTCTTTGCAGTAATTACAGCAATTTTTATTTCAAAGGGAGTTCATGAAATGGGGAGGCTTGAACAGCTATAAATTAACAATTTAATTCCGGTTTACTCAAGAACTGCTATACCGGGATATGTAAATTGATGATTCAATTTTTTACACTCTCCCTGAATTATTTTTTATTGATATAAAATAAATCCAGTATTTTTGAGCAATTAAATTTTTCTGCAAGAATCCTGTTGAGCTTTTCGATTAACTCGATATTTACATCCTTTATAATATTATTTTTTTCAGATGGATCTGTCTTTATATCATAGAATTCTCTGGTATAGGGTACAATATTAGTTCTTAAAATATAGTGAAAATCGTTTCTAATCAGAGATACTCCAGCATTGAAATTAATTATCTCATTACTGTTAAGAGTACTAATAGCACGATCACTGTCAAACTGTTCAAGCAGATTTATCCCGGTAAAATCCCGATAGAAAGAATCAATTTGTCTGTTATTCCGGAGACCCAGTAAATTGATTACGGTAGGCACAATGTCGGAGTTGGATGTGTTTAATTCTGTATTCAGTTTAAGTTGAGCGGAATTTATCCGTGCATTAATTTTCGGAGGGATATACATTAGCAGAGGAATTGAAACTGTTTCTGAATTATAAGTATCAATATGCCCAATACTGTTATGCTCCTTGAATGCCTCTCCATGATCTCCAATCATTATGACGACAGTATTTTTCAGTACACCTTTTTTTGAAAGAATAGAAAAAACCTCTTTTAATAAAGAGTCCTGAAATAATATCGTATTATCATATTTGTCTATATACTTTTCATTCCACTTTGTAAACTCCTCCGGTGCTTTGTATGGGAAATGCGTGGCGTTAAACTGTACAACTCCGAAAAACGGCCTTTCTTTAATTTCGGAAATATGTTTGTTTAACATCTCCGTGGTAAATCTGTCATCTACCCCGGAATCGTTATAAGAAGGCAGCCCGCTGTTATCTTTATTCCAGTAAAAATCTGATTTGCTTCGTGAATAATATTTATCAAATCTGTACCATTTCATACTTTGCGATGATATAAAGAATGTATTGCAGCGCAACATCTCTGCATATTCCCAGACAAGCGGGAAAGTTTCGAAATGTTTCATTGTCTTTTCCGGTGTTACTCCCGATAAAATCGCAGGAATAGCCAGCATTGTAGTAGTTGAAACAGTGTAGGTATTTTTAAATACATAAAAATTGTCAGAGTTTGCTTTATGAAGTGAACTTAGAAATGGAGTTGTTTCTCTATTGTATCCGTAAATCTGCATATTCTGTTTTCTTAGACTTTCAAAAATTATCAGCAGAATATTAAATTCAGGTTCTCTTTCAATTTTTTTTAATTTTAACGGATTGCGTAACGGGAGTCCATCTCCGGTAAAATCTGTATCTTTATTCCACTCACTGAGATGTTTACCTACGTCTACAATGAAGTTTACATCTACAATCATGCACTGATCGCATCTGGAGATATTGATTGTCTGTATTACTAATAGAATTATAATAACTACAAACAGAATCATTGGTTTTATTTTTAACGTAATTTTTTTTAACACTACAGATTTTGATATTTTTTGAAATAAATAAAAACAGGAAATGAGAAGTATAACGAAAACTATAATCTGCCAGAGATGTATTGAATCTACAAGGAGTGAAAAAGCATTTGCCGGTTCATTTTTAAAATAATTAAAAGTATAATAGTTTGGAAAAATTCCAGTAGAAACTACAAAAATATATGATGGAAGAATAATTAAAGAATAGTATAAAGCCGCGAGTAAACCTGCTGTGTGTTTTAAGAATTTTCCTTTTTGATTGTCTGCCATTATAACTATTGCAAACAAATAAAGTAAAAATGAAAGAAGAATAGATAGAACATAAAACAGTATCTGGATATTTGAATAATAGATCAGATAATTATATCTGAACCCGACATCAATAAAAATGTATAAAAGAGGAAATAAAATAATTTTTAAAACTTCTCTGAAATTTTTCACATGTTTCTCTTAAATAAAAATACAGGAGTGGAAATACAATCTGTGGTAATTAAATTCTTTTGGTGCTGGAATAATCTCAACTTCATTAACATTTCCTGATATAATATTCAGGAAATGTTTTGCACGATTTAGAACTCTGAATTTTCAAGGCACCACAACAATCCTGAACCCGTTTGTATTAAGTCTACTCTCAGGATACGACCAGTTTCTGTAAGCAGACCTGTTTAAATCCCACTCGTTATACCATGAACCTCCGCGGAGTACTCTGTTAGAACCATATCCCGGACCTTCGGGATTTTTTACTGCACTGCCGCTGTAATAGTCCTCACTGTACCAGTCATAACACCACTCCCATATATTTCCGCTCATATCATACAAGCCAAAGGCATTGGGGATTTTTTCTCCAACCGGATTTGTTTTATTATCGACCCAGCAATGCTTAGTGCTTGCAGTATTTCCCCAGTAAAATTTTGAAGATGTACCTGCACGACAGGCATATTCCCATTCTGCCTCATATGGAAGACGTACTGTAACTCCATACTTTTCGCTGAATCTTTCACAGAATTGTAAAGCGTCCTTCCAGCTTACGCTGTCTACCGGATTTGTATCGCCTTTGAATGAAGATGGATTCGCTCCCATAATTTCAGAATATTGTTTCTGTGTAATTTCAAACCGCCCGATCCATAGAGAATCAACTGTAACCTTATGAGCCGGTTTCTCATCATTACGAGCCCCCTTCACAGCAGCTGAGGAGCCCATAACAAAAGTTCCCCCCTTAACAAAAACCAGTTCAACATCACCAATCTTTTTTACAGTTCCTGTTTTTGTTAAATCAATCTCTCCCGATGAATTTAGCATATCCGGTGTAAGTCTGTAAACCGGCATTCCTGGTTTAATCATCTCAAAATTATTTTTACTCTTAGGCAATATCTTGCAGACCACAACAGTCTGCATAGGAAAAGATGCTTCAAGCAGCAGCGCAATTTCCCCGGAAGTAATATAAAATCTGTCACCCATCATGACACCAGCCCCGGCTATACCACTTCCTCCAACAGTCACCTCCATCTTCGCAGGATCAATTTTTATCACCTTAAAAACAGTGGCGGAGAACAACTGACTGCTGAAAAAAACTATTACTGAAATCAGAAAAAAATATTTAAAGGAACTTTTCATAATTACCGCCGCTGAATTTAACTTATCATTTACCAATTTTCATCTTTTCAGCAAGATCTTTGACGAGTCTATCGCAATACATCATCATTATATCTTTCTTTGTTCCTTTATTCGATCCGACATACGTTGTACCATCATATTTAGATATAATATTTTTAGCGTTACCAACCTCTTTCCCTTCAGGAAATTCATAAAGCTGTGTTATTGTGTGCAGCTGCTCGTCAATTGATGTACCGTATTGACTGGTTGTCTTAACAGTAGTTAAAATCGGCACCCAGATTACCAGCATGTATTTCACCTTGAGTTTTTTATAATAATCTTTCAGTTTTTCAATGTCAGTTCTGGTATAGTCCTCATCTATCTGCATATATGCATATTTATAAGGTCCTGTTATTCTTGTTGGATAATTAGGAACCGCATCTGCAACCTGTTTCTGAGACAGAACTTTAAACGAAGTCTTATTCTGCAGCGATTCAGTCATAACAGTTGCAAGGGCAACATTAGCATCGTTGTTTATTCCGCAGATTACTGCTATGGAACTCCCGGCCGGTTTGCTGTTTAAATCAACGAGATTAAAAGAAGAGCATGATGTTAGTGACAATATCAATAATACTACTGATGCTATTGATAATCTGTTTAATATATTTCTCATTTTTTTATCTGCTCCTTTTGTGTATTTGTAACCTTTATCATTTTATCTGCAAAATCTTCCGAGGCATTATCCAGAAGTCTGTCTATTGATCCGTTCATTGAACGAAATGTATTGAAATCTTCATCTCTCTGATATTTTGATAAACCTATTACGCCTCCTGATGGATACTTAACCAGCCTTGAATACATCAGAATTCTATAATTATTAAACCATGGTGAATAGAGAATACAGCATCCTGTTGTTCCGGTATTGAATTCTTCTGCCCACACCAGAAGTATATATTCAGTTTTTAACACTTTCTGAATTGCGTCGACAACTGCCTGGTTTTTTCCTGTAAGATATCTTCTGCTTAATTCCCATGTGTCCTCGCGAAGATCCTCCTGCTCCATAAAAGTTACGGGGTAACTTGGAATCAGTTTTGTTATATCCTTCTGCTCAATGACTGAAAAAGTACTTTTCTCCGACAACTGCCGTGTAATTGATTCGGCAATCTTTATTGTCATTTCGTCGCCTGACCCGGCCAATACCGCAATAGAACCCGCTTTAATCTTCTGATTCTTTTCAACCAGACCGAATGTATCATCATCATTAGATACAGAAACGCATCCGCTAAAAATTCCCGCTGCAAGCAGGAATGATAATAAAAAATATTTCTTATTCCCTTTGTTGTATTTCAATTTTATCTTCTCCTTTTATAATTTGTTTGATTGAATATTCTTATTTTCCTGATTTAAATCCGCAGAATTTCCTGAGTGATTAAAAATTAAATTTTCTGGAAAAATTCCGTATGCCCACCATCTGAAGAACGGAGGAGATATTAAATTTTCTGCAAAACAAATGTTCTGGAATTATTGCTGCTTTTCTTACGTTGTTGAACTTAAAAACAGTTTATACCTGTAGATAATGATTTTATGCAAGTCAAGTTTTTTAAAGCATCCAGCACAAAAAAATACCCAGATGAGTAAAATGATATCAACCTTCCACGGAAGTCCTGAATGAACTATTAATTTTCTCATCAGCTCCGGCACATAAACTATTAACCTTTGCTGAATTGAGAACCGGTTTAATTAAATAACTTACTAATATATCAAAACAGATACCAATGGTAAATATTACCAGCACTGTGATAAAACAGTGAACAATAAATAATGATGAATTATAATATGCCTCCCTGTTCACTGCAACTCCCCAGATCCATTCCCTTAATATAAAATTCTCGTGGAATAGATATACTCCGAAAGTACTTCCCGCTATATAGTTTATTAACCGGTTTGTGCTTATAGAAATTTTTAAAAATAACAGGAAAAAGCTTACACCGATTACTAAGGAAAAAATATTATTCATATCTAAAATCATGTTATTGAAAAGATTAATTTTAAAGAAATGACCTATGGGATAGGTTGAATATGAAAGTGCCCAGAAACTCATTATTATAATTAGAAGTTTCGATTTAGTTATTCCATCTTCTAAATGGTACTTTTTAATATATCCGGCAATTGTAAAAAGAATTACAAAAGTCAATACACCGTTTCTTTCATTGGACATGGAAAAATCTCTATAAGTTGAAATTCCGAAAATTAGTATTATAGATAAAATCAAAAATAGTTTATGCTGCCCGATATTTAATCTATCCATCAGCAGATCCATAAATGGCGCCAGCAGACACATCCCGAGATACGGCCCTACAAACCAGTATGCATCATAACCGTAGAGAAAGGGGATAATTGATTTTATAACCATTTCTGCATTGCATGGTTTATGTAAAACGTAAACACCTATGAGTAGGCAGATGAGTGTGAATGCAACTACCTGAACCAGTACCGAGACAATACGTTTAGTTTTAAATTTTCCCTCTCCAGCCATAAAGTAACCGCTTATAAGTACAAATGCCACCAGTGCCGGGTAACCGGTAGATCTGAATAGATGCCCGATGTTATTATTAAAATTGAAAATATCGAAAGATTCAACAATTCCCTTTCTTGATACATAATGATTTAAAACTATAATTGCCATGCAGATAATCCGCAGAAGTTCTACATTGGATTTGCGTGTTGTCATAATATATTTTTCTCCCTGGTTCTTTTTCTTCTTTTAGAACTGCTCAAAAAACTCAAAATGTTTTATATTAAATTCTTTACAAATAGTCAACTACAAGACCCTGTTAAATAAATTTTAGTTTCAATGCAGATTTTTAAAAGGATTATATGATCAATAAAATTAAAGAAAAAGCTAAGTCATTTATTTCGGAATACGGGGTTTGGTTTTTTTTTGCTATGTGCATTTTCCCTCTATTTATGGGTCAACATATAGTTGGATTTATACAGAATAATCTGCTAAAAGATCCGAATGCAATTTTAATTATTACTGAATATTATTCCGCCATGTTTGCAGGTTCGTTATTAAGTTTTGATTTTCTTATTGGATTATGGATTGCTTTCAACCTGATTACAATGAAACAAATGAAGAAAATTACAAAGAAAAGTAAAAAATATAATATATATTTATCAAACAGAAAACAGGTTTATATTTTATTAGTTATCCTATTAATTATTATTCTTGTTCAGACTGCATTTGTAAATAATTATTCAGAAATATTTAAAGACAGAATTTCATATCATAACGGATTTCTATTAAAAAGAAATGATTATCGTTTCAAAGATATAAAAGGAATTACAATCGGGTACTTTCGTGGACAATATGCAGAACATGCATGTTATGAATTATTGATGGGAGATGGAATAGAGATAAATATAGCTTCTCAAGGTATTTACCCGGAACTTTTTTATCATATCGACAGAATCGTTCCAGACAGTGCTATTAGAAAATGTGAACCAAATGGAATTAATTATGTGATTGATAATATGCCTGAAGTTCACCAGGAATATTACAGAAAAAAATATAAACTATGATTTTAGCAAAACATTCTATTTTATTAAAAATTTAAATGAGAATATGATGAAAATAAAAAATATAATTTTAATAACAATATCTGCTTTCCTTTTCACAGGGTGTTCCCCGATTGATAAAGTTAAATGGAGCAAAGTTGATCTTCTCGGAAACAAGATCCGTGTGCATAAAATTGTCAGCAGAATTTGCGGAGACGGAGAAGATGTAACCTGGACGCAATACCCTCAGAAAATAATTCAGGATTGCGATATAGTTTCGGCAAGTATTAATAGGAAAGGGACTCTCTATTTTTTAATTTTCAGTTATGACCGCAATAATGGTGAATGCAGACTCCTTGAATATAGAATAGACGGCAAGCCCGAGTCACCTCTGTATATCTACAAGTTTTTAACTGTGAACCGGAACAGTTTTATTCCGGAATTTATCGGACAATATTTATAGTAATTTTATTCACAGGAGTTTTTTACACCGAGAAGAAAATCTATCATTTCGTCATCGCTGCATGAGTTAATTGATTCGAGGAGATTGTCGTCATTCACAATTTTTTTGAGAATCTTACCTCTCTCAGGAGAATCGATGCATGAAAAACACTCCTCCTCTTTAAGAAGTGTTCTTGCACTTTTAAGTTTTTCCAGAATCACTTCAATTCCTTCCGGAATATGTTTTTCTATTTCACGTCGGAGTCGTGCAGCCATTGCAGGAGAAGCGCCGCCGGTTGAAAGCGCGAATAGAAGATCACCCTTTCTGACAAATGACGGAACATAGAACGAACAGTTTGGCGGATCATCCACTGCATTTATCAATATACTGCTCTCTTCAGCTTCACGGAAAACCTCCGCATTCACAACTGAATCGTTAGTAGCAGAAAAAACAATAAACGCGCCGTGAAGATCATTCTTTATATATTTTCTTTTTATCAGCACTACTTTATTCTTATATAATTCCGCCGCTTCAACTATCTCTTCATTGAACTCGGGAGAGATTACTGTTACCAACGCACCGGTCTCCAGGAGATCGGAAACCTTACGGGCTGCAACCTCCCCTCCTCCGATTATTACAACGGGTTTGTCATTCATGTTCACCATGACAGGATAGAGTTTCATTAGCGATTGATCTCCACGGGCATAGGAAACTCCTCGCCATGTCCTTTGAGATACTCCAGCTTATCTTTATCAAGTCCTATCTCTTCATCGCTGAGATAGCATGCAGGATCGGGCGCCCATGGATCATTATATATTCTGTAACCCCTGACTCTCATTGAACCGGTACATATCTCTTTATACTTGCAGAGTCTGCATCTTCCCTTAATATGCTCAGCCTTATGCTTAAGACCACGCATAATAGGATCCGATTCATCCATCCATATATCTCCGAAATTTCTTTCGCGGATATTTCCGAAAGAGTAATCCTGCCAGAATTGATCTGCGTGGACATTACCGATAAAATCGATATTCGATATTCCAACGCCGGATGAATTTGCAGCACCGCCGTTCCACTTCAGCATGGAATATATATCCTCTGCCTCAGGCATATTCTTTTCTTTCATTTTCAGATATGTATAAACACCATCAACGTGATTGTCCACAGTAAGTATATTTATATCAAGCTTCCTATCGAAGAAATCCTTTGTTCTCTCAAGAATTATATCCATGGCCTTTCGGGATTCGGTGTGTGTTAAATCGTCTTTGGAAATCGCGCTTCCTCTGCCGGAGTAAACCAGGTGATAGAAACACGCCCTGTTGATCTGTTCTTTTTCAATGAAGTTAAATATTCCGTGAAGATCGAGAAAATTTCTTTCAGTGAGAGTAAGCCTCAGCCCCACTCGCTGATTAACAGCCCTGCAGTTATCAAAGCCCTTCATCGTCCTGCCGAAAGCCCCCTCAACTCCGCGGAACTTATCGTTAACCGCCTCAAGCCCATCAAGACTTATCCCTACATAAACCACTCCAGAGTCCTTAACACGCTGTGCTGTCTCTCTGTCGATTAATGTACCATTTGTTGAGATTACCGGACGTACATTCTTCTTCGATGCATACTCAAGAAGAGTGAATAAATCCTTCCTCATAAATGGTTCCCCGCCGGAAAACAGCAGTGAAGGAATCCCGAAGTCTGAAAGTTCATCAATCAGTTTATGTGCCTCAGCAGTTGTGAGCTCACCGTCGTATTTTAAGTTGTCAGAGTCTGTATAGCAGTGTACACAGTGCAGATTGCATGTACGGGTTGTGTTCCATACAACAATCGGCCGTCTATCGCTTGCAAGCTTCTGTACCTTGTGTGCAGTGTTGCCATGACAGTCCGGTCCGGACTCTTTACCATATCTAAGACCGTCACCTGTTGACGATCCGCCGCAATAAATCTTTCCTATATCAATCATGATTCAACCTTTTCCATTCTTTAAATTCTTCCGAAAAATATCTTACTCTTTTCTTTTTGTACTCTTTCAGCGATGATAGCGCCAGATAATCTTTTACGCCGCTTTTATCTGAAAGTCTTTTTAATATATCATTTAATTCATCATCCGATTTCGCGTGAATCATTGCAAAAAGCGGATGTTCCCATCTTCCGGGATATACTGTTCTAAAATATAAGTGAGAGATTGCCTTCTCATTCATAAAAAGATTTATATCCATCTTGTCATCCGCTTTCCATGCTGTCATTGCGTTTGCAGTATACCCCGCGCTCCGGTGTTTAAGAACCGCAGCATATCTTCTCATAATACCGGAAGCAAGAAATTCTGAACAGAATGAAAGGAGCTGTTTCTCTCCATGAATAAATTTTCCCCCTTCGGCTATTTTCTTAAAAGGATGTCTTTCAATCGGCAGATCATTCTGCAGAAGCAGCACAGCTTCTCTGGCTGTTTCATCCATCGCACTGAAAACCGGGGATTCTTTTCCATTTGCCGGAGTTATCTCTCCGCTTTCATCACTCTCGCCTATATTTAAAAAAACTCCGATTTTCAGAAGCTTTTCATTTCTTAACACCAGAAAATCAACCGCAGCGGATTTAGTTGCAAGAATAGAAACAGTTTTATGAAATTCCTCTTCGCTTTCTTCAGCAAGAGTAAACCATATGTTGTATCTATGGTTCCTCAGATAGTTATGACTCACACCGGGATGTGAACTTATTACTGCAGCAGCTGCATCAGCCCTATCTTCGGAAACTTCAAATGCTACAAGACTCATATGATACCCGAGTTTCTTCCCCTCGAAAATTCCCGATATATTACGTATTACTTTTTTCTCTTTCAGTTGTGAAACGGTCTCCAGAACTTCATCTTCAGACAAACCGGTCTCTACTGCTATTGCAAGAAATGGCTCACTGACACATGGTATCCCTTTCTGCACTCTGTTAAGAATGAGAGCCTCTTTTTCAGTGAATTCCATATATTACCTTTTTACCGGTTCATATAGACAGTATGGCTCCTCTTCGAGAAAATCATCACTGGCATAATGAGCCCTGGCTCTGCATCCGCCGCAGACCCCCTTGTACTCACAGATTCCGCATTTACCTTTAAGTTTTTTGAAATCGCGAAGAGTCAGAAAAACTTCCGATTTCTCCCATATCTCATTGAATGGAGTTTCAAGCACATTACCTGCAGAAACAGGGAGATAGCCGCATGGCTGAACCTCCCCTCTATGTGAAATAAAGCATACTCCTGTCCCGGCAAGACAGCCCCTTGTCATTGCAGCCATTCCATCAGTTTCGAGGGAGAGAGTTCTACCCTCAGCCTTTGCCCGCTGTCTTATTATTCTGTAGTAATGAGGAGCGCATGTTGCCTTAAACTCTATGTCCACTTCACGGGATCTGTCGTAGAACCAGTGAAGAACCTCTTCGTATTTCGCGTCTGAAATCATATCACTCTCCACAAGCTCTATGCCGCATCCCACCGGGACAAGCATAAATATATGAAGTGCAGATGCTTTTTCTCTCAGAGCAAGTGCCAGGATCTCATCTATTTTATCGACATTTCTTTTTGTAATAGTAGTATTGAACTGAAACTCAACTCCAGCGTCTCGAAGTAATCTTGCTCCGTTCAGCGCTCCATCAAATGCTCCTGGAACTCCGCGAAAGCTGTCGTGCATTTCTGCACTGCTTCCGTCGATGGAGATACTCACCCGGGCTATACCGGCTTTCTTAATTCTCCCGGCAATTTCTTTATCAATAAGAGTCCCATTTGTAGCAAGAGCAGTCCGCAGGCCTTTACCGGTTGCATACCCGGAAATTTCAAATATATCTTTTCTGTAAAGAGGCTCTCCCCCGGTTAGAACAAGAATCGGAGAATAACTTACGGATATATTATCAAGAACACCCTTTATCTCATTGAGGCTTAGTTCACCAGTATAATTATTATCTTCAGCCTCTGCACGGCAATGCGCGCATTTCAGATTGCAGCTTTTAGTAAGTTCCCAGAAGATCAGCCTGGGGGTATTTTTATTCATCATTTAGTAAAAAGGTCCTCCAGAAATTTTGTGTTC
>CAYVCQ010000043.1:0-18898 GCA_964450405.1 uncultured Leptospirales bacterium
TCTTCAATCTTCTATGTATATATGAATTCTGAAGCGCTCTTCTTCTTGCATCTTTTGCAGTTCTGAAAAGTTTACTTCTGGCTCCTCTATATCCTTTTACATCTTTTAGAACTCTCTTTTTTCTTTTCTGGTGTACTCGTCCTGTAGTTGCTCTAGCCATTTTTTTCCTCTTTTTTAATTACTGAAAATTGTTATTGTTATGCTTATCATCACCATTATGCGTATGGCAGCATTCTTTTTACTTTGCGTACTTCAGATTCTGATGCCACGGTTGTCCCTCTCAGGCCTCTTTTCTGCTTAGGTGATTTTTTTTCAAGAAGATGACTTGCGAAAGCTTTAGCACACTTCACCTTTCCGTTTTTTGTTATTGAAAATCTCTTTTTAGCACCGCTGTTACTTTTCATCTTAGGCATATCGTTACCCCTTATTTGTCTTAATTACAGTTTGTATATCTATATCAGCTTCTCTACTTGGCTACGGGTGTCATATACATTGTGATATTTCTTCCTTCCTGAATCGGTCTTTTCTCAATTGTACCAATATCTTTCAGTACTTCCTGGACCTTCTCCATTACCTCAAAACCGAGTTCAGGGTGAACCATCTCCCGTCCTCTGAACATCAATGTAAATTTTACCTTATCTCCTTTTTCAAGAAAATCTTTCGCTCTATTTACTTTATGTGTAAAATCGTTATCATCAATTGCCGGACGCATCTTAATCTCTTTGATGTGTACGATCTTCTGTTTTTTCTTTGCTTCTTTGGCCTTTTTGATCTGGTCAAATTTAAACTTACTGTAATCGATAATCCTTACTACCGGGAGTTCCTGGTTTGCGGTAATCTCAACAAGGTCTAAACTTTTCTCTCTGGCAATCGCAAGAGCTGCACTTAACGCTATTACAACAGGCTCGCCCTCTTCTCCTACCAGTCTGACATTCTCAGCAATTATCTCTTCGTTAATCCTGAATTTGTCAAATTTATCCTTACTGGATCCCTTACCTTTATTCTGCAAAATTGTCGTACCCCCGGAAAATATCTTTACCGTCAGAATGACCGAACAGTGCTATTAAAATCAATAAAAAATTCATTTTATTAGATATTTTTTCGGTAAATGCACAATAATTGCGCAGAATGACCGTTTACGGCATGAAACAGGCCTTCCTGACAACATAATCCGTTAAGTATAGTAATTCCTGATTACTTTAACTGATCTCTCCCCTGCCCGCTTTGATAACGAGGGCGATTGTAGAAAATTATCTTTTGAGCTTTATATCTTCTTTTAATAATGTATAAAACTCTTCGAGCTTCATTGTTATCGAATCCTTCTCTCCCCTCTTTCTGACCGAGACAGAATTGCTTTCAATTTCATTTTTTCCAAAAACACATACATATGGAGGTTTCTGTGACACTGCCTCTCTTATCTTATATCCCATAGATTCATTGCGGAGATCTGTCTGAGGACGAAGTTCCATATCTATCATATCTGATTTTACTTTATTTACGAATTCACTCTGTTCTTCAGAGACATTTATAAGAATCGCGTGAACAGGTGAGAACCATGCGGGAAACTTGCCTGCATAATGCTCAATCAGAATTCCGGTGAATCTCTCGATTGAACCGAGAAGTGCACGATGAACAACGTATGGTCTATGTTTCTGCCCGTCCTCTCCGACAAATGACATGTCGAATCTATCGGGGAGATTAAAATCAAACTGGATTGTGGTCATCTGCCACTCTCTGCCGAGAGCATCTCTTATTTTTAAATCGATCTTAGGGCCGTAGAATGCTCCGCCACCCTCGTCCATCTCAACGACAAGATTTTCAGCTTCAATTGCTTTGCGGAGAGATTCCTGCGCTGTCACCCATCTTTCAGGTTCGCCGACACTTTTCTCCGGTTTTGTAGCCAGATATGCCTTTATGTCGGTAAAACCGAGAGTCTTCCACATCCAGAGAGAGAAACGTAAAACTTCGCGTATCTCATCATCTATCTGTGAAGGGGTACAAATTATGTGTGCATCATCCTGAGTGAATCCCCTTACACGGAGAAGTCCGTGAAGGACTCCGGATTTCTCGTATCTGTAAACAGTTCCAAGCTCAGCCCATCGAAGCGGCAGGTCTCTATATGAATGAAGTGATGTCTGATAAATCTTTATATGAAAAGGACAGTTCATCGGCTTGAGATAGTATTCGTTGCCGTCTATCTCCATTGGTGAATACATATTTTCTGCATAAAATCCAAGATGACCCGAGGTCTCCCAAAGATGTGCTCTTCCGATATGTGGTGTGTAGAGAATTTCGTAACCGTTCTTAAAGTGTTCCTTTCTCCACCACTCTTCGATATTAGTTCTAAGACGTCCGCCCTTCGGGTGCCAGTAGATCAGTCCTCCCCCCACATCTTCATGGGTACTGAAAAGATCCAGTTCCTTACCGAGCTTACGGTGATCTCTCTTCTTTACTTCTTCGAGAAATTCAAGATGCTTTGCAAGAGCCTTCGGATCGGGAAATGCTATTCCGTATATACGCTGAAGCATTTTGTTCTTCTCGTCTCCGCGCCAGTATGCTCCGGCAATAGAGAGGAGTTTAAATGCTTTGAGAGATTCAGTGTTCATCACATGAGGTCCGCGGCAGAGATCGGCAAAGTCACCTTGTCGATAAAGTGAAACATTTCCTTCAGGGAGTGCCTCAATCAGTTCGACCTTATACTTTTCATGTATTTTATCAAAATAAGCCAAGGCTTCACTGCGTGTCATCTCCTCTCTTTTCACATCGAGTTTCTCTTCCACAATCTTTGCCATTTCAGCTTCGATTGCTGTGAGATCTTCAGGCGTGAGAGATTTCTTCATATCGATATCGTAATAGAAACCGTTTTCTATAGATGGCCCTATTGCAAATTTAGCGTCAGGATAAAGCCTTTTCACTGCCTGCGCCATCATATGCGACGCGGAATGCCAGAAGATATCCTTCCCCTTTACAGAATCAAATGTTATGATATTTATTTCACAATCTGCATTTACAGGTGTTGTAAGATCCATTGCAACGCCGTTAATCTCTGCGGCAAGGGCAGCTTTTTGAAGTCCTTTACCAATCTGACCTGTAAAATCATACAGGGTAGTCCCTTTCTCAATTTCTCTTACGCTTTTATCGGGTAGTGTTATTTTTATTAAATTGCTCACGTTGTGTGTCTCCAGGTGTTAATTTGCTTTTCGTAGGATGACCAATAAAAAAAACCGGTCGAAGGAAACTCTGGGTGATACTGGATTCGAACCAGTGACCTCCTGCATGTCGAGCAGGCGCTCTAACCAACTGAGCTAATCACCCCATATTTGCTTATACTTAAATCAATATTTTTAAGAGGGGGGCATTGTCAAGGTTTTTTTATTGGTCCGAACCTTGATTTTCCTGATTAGGGGATTTTCAGGATTTAGAGGGAGTTTACTTCCAATAAATCATGAAAATCTTTTAATCATGCGAATCGTGGTTCAGACAGAGTACCGGTTTCTGAAAAGTTATCTTAATTCAGCCACATGCATATTATAGTTTTTTGCCATTGAAGTATTTCTTCAATTTTTATCAATTCATATTCTGATTGAAATTAAAACTTAACTATATTACTTTGTAAAACTCATAGAAATTTCATAATCATTAAATCAGGATAACGAAATGTACGATAACATAGAAATCTTTGCCGGAGAAAAAGCCGCAGAAATTATTCGCGCCAAAGGACTTCATGAAAACGACATTAAAACAATCGTCGGAGCTTCCGGCGGTCCGAAATTTCTTGTTCTTAACGGACTGGATAAAGCCATATTAAACACCTGGTTCAAAAAGAGAACTGATCCTCTTTTCTTTATCGGCTCCTCCATCGGCTCATGGAGGGGTGCGGCTTTCGCGAGTAAAAAACCGATCGAAACTCTAGATAAATTTACTGAATCATATCTAAAGCAGATATATACAACCAAACCTTCCCGGAAAGATGTTACGGACGAGAGCATCAGAATTCTCAACGATTTCCTGAAAGATGAAGATATTGATTATGTACTCAATAAATCAAAAATAAATTTAAATATCATCTCGGCGCAGTGCAGAGGCATTTCATCCATTGAGAGCAACGCTGCCCTTGCGCTTTCTTTTATTCCGGCGGCAGTTGTAAATCTTATCAGCAGAAAACTCCTTCTAAGAATTTACACTCGTACACTTTTTTACGATACCAGATATACTCCGCCATTCATTGATTCCTTTAAAAGCTCCAACAGGATAAAGCTTACAGGATCAAATTTCAAGCAGGCTCTACTCTCGTCGGGATCAATACCGTTTGCCATGGAGGGGATAAAAAATATTCCCGGTGCGCCATCTGGAACATACAGAGACGGCGGACTGACGGACTATCATATCAATATCGATTTCGGAATTAGAGACGGCATTGTACTGTTCCCGCATTTCAGCAGCAGGGTAATCCCGGGATGGCTCGACAAGTCAATCTGGTGGAGGAAGCCGGACAAAAAGTTTTTTTCAAATACAGTTCTTGTTGCTCCATCGAAAAAATTTATAGACAGTCTACCACTGGGCAAGATTCCAGACAGGACAGATTTTAAAACATTCTTCGGTCGCGATAGCGAAAGACTCGCTTACTGGAATGAAGTTATAAAGAAAAGCTCAATTGTCGGTGAGGAGTTTATGGAAGCAGTTTCAAGCGGAAAGATTAAGGATATTATGAAAAGTTTTTAAAAAAGGAAAGGCGCTGTTTGATAACACCGCCTTTCCTTAATTTCTATATATCACAATAACTGCTCATACTGATCAACTTCTGACTGAATCCTTGTAAAATATTGCCATCAATAAAAAATTCTTCAGCTAAGCACCCTGCATCCCCGGAGGAGGACTTAAGAATGATAATCCATATCTAAGCAAGATAATTATCTCTAACTAATATGCTTTGCCCATCCGTAGGTACGGGGTCTTACTACTTATTATTTACTGAGCTAACTTATCTTTACGGGGTCCAAGGGGCGGCAGCCCCTTGCAAAAAGCCCCGCAGGGAACATCAGTCTTTGTACATTGAATCAATTACAGCTTTATACTTTGTAGAAACAACCTTTCTCTTAAGTTTGAATGTCGGTGTAAGCTCGCCTGTTTCCTGTGCAAACTCATTCGCAAGAAGAGTAAACTTTTTAACCTGCTCAACCTGACCCAGCGCCGCAGTTTTTGCATTTATTCTTTCTCTGTAAAGCTGAATGATTTCAGGCTTTTTGATAAGCTCTTCTCTGGAAGAGAATGTTATTCCATTCTTCTGGCAATAAGCCTCAAGCTGTATAAAGTTTGGAACAATAAGCGCAGATACATATTTCAAACCATCACCAATTGCCGCAGCCTGCTCAAAAAAGATATCCTCTTTAAGTAAACCCTCAATCTGCTGAGGTGCAATATACTTTCCGCCTGATGTTTTGAACATATCTTTTAGTCTGTCGGTAATTACCACAAAACCGTCTTCATCAATATGTCCGATGTCACCTGTTCTTACCCATCCGTCTGCAGTGAAAAGATCTTTAGTAAGCTGAGGCTTGTTCCAGTAACCTGGAGTCTGGCTTGGACTTTTCGCCTGAATCTCACCCTCTGGAGAGATTCGAACCTGCATTAGAGGAACAACCGGTCCGCAAGTTCCGAATTTATTACGCTGAGGGTTTGATACGCTTATTACGAAACACTCTGTCATACCATAACCCTGAAGAAGAAGAACTCCGCAGCTGAAAAAGAATTCACCAATTTCACCGGAGAACGCTGAACCACCGCAGTTGTACACTTTGTTTCTTCCGCCGAAAAGATTTCTTACTTTTTTAAGTACAAGAGTATCAGCAATTTTAAATTTGAACTTAAGGCCAAAAGGTATAGGCTTCATATCTTTTTTCAGATACGCAACTTCTTTACCGGTTCTGATTGCCCAGTTAAACAGCTTCTGTTTCTTTTCAGGAGCCTGACTGATTCCATCCTGAACTTTTCCATACACTTTTTCCCAGAGTCTTGGAACACTGCACATGTAGTGGGGTTTTGACTCAAGCAGGAACTCAAGGAGAACTTCTGGTTTTGCTTCATGACAATAGTCAACTCTTGCATTGCAGCAGAGAATAAAATAACTCCATGCTCTCTCAAACACATGGGCAAGCGGGAGAAATGCAAGGTTTACATCGGACTCGACGATCGGAATGTAATATCCTGTGGCAAAAAGCATTGCAAGCCAGTTCTTATGAGTAAGCATTACACCCTTAGGCTCGCCTGTAGTTCCAGATGTGTAAATAAGAGTAGAGAGATCATCACTGGTTGATGCTGCAAGTTTTTTCTCAAGCTCATCTCTTTTTGAAGATTTTTTTCCCATTGCGATAAAGTCAGTATAAAGAATAACCTTGCTGTTATTTTTATCATAGTTAATTCTATGATCGATAACAATCAGCTTTTCAATTTTAGTTTCTTTAAGAATCTTCACTGCCTTATCATAATGTTCCTGCTTTTCCACAAAAAGTATTTTTATGCCGCAGTCATCTACAATATATTTTAATTCCTCTGCAGAGTTTGATTGATAGATCGGAACTGAACATGCTCTGATAGAAAAACATCCAAAATCAGCTACAGCCAGTTCAACCCTGTTATTTGAAAAAATTCCAACAAAATCTTTCTCTTTAACTCCATACTCAAGAAGTCCCATTCCGCAGGAATCGATCAGATCTACAAATTTACTCCAGGAAAACTCTTCCCATTGTCCAAAAGCTTTATGCCTTACTGCAACTTTACTGTTACCGTATTTCTCAGCTCTTTTGTGTACCATTTTCCCAAGATGATCATCTTTTGCCAGAAAATCCTGAAATTCTTTTTCATAATTAATATTACTCATTAAATTCCTCCAATATAAAACTCATTTTTTAGAACCGTCTGGATGGATTAAATCACATTAGAATATTAATGTCTTGCCGATTTATAACTTATGAAGTTTATAATATTGTTAAATTATAATTCTGAAAGAATTTATTTTTAGATCGAAGTTTTCAATATAGAATGATTTGATTCTGCAAGTTTTCTTAACCCTGATTAAGGGATTAAAAGATTTTCATAAATTAGAAAAATAATACTGTCTACAAATCAAGAGAATCCTTAAATCTGGAAAATCAAGGTTCAGACAAAAAGAAAAACGGTCAATTTTCATTGACATCTAATTCATATACAAATAGTCTTTAAAAAAAACCGGTAAAAAGTTATGCAACATATGATTCTGTATTTTATTTTATTTTTTGGTCCGGCTTTTGCTCTTATTATATCATTAGGGCTGCTGATTCAGGCGAAAAAGGATCTGATCGATTACCTTTTCGCACTATCATTCTTTGGAATGTCTGTCTGGATGTTTCAAATTGCCCTTTTCAGCACAGATCTGATAAATAGCTGGGAATATGCCTGGTATCTCACTTTTATACCTGTTCCGCTGGTTTATATTATTCCCCCTATTATGGTTTTAAGATACAGATGGGTTCTTGCCAGCACCTTCAAATTAAGTAAATATCATCTCTATCTGATTATTCCTTCTATAATATCACTTGGAATTTTCCTCTATTTCCCTTTTTCCGGCCACGAAGAGGTTTCAAAATACTATCCGGGTCTCCCTATTATGGGGGAGAGGTTTCATCATCTCCCTGTATACTTTAAGATTACTTTTATAACGGCAATTATTCCGAATCTATATGTTTCAATTCTAATGACACCGGTGCTTATACAAATGCTTCCTGTCTGGAGACGTGACAGCAATAATAGAATATCCAAACCAGCCAGAATGGGATATCTCTCTGCCCTATCAATTGTTGTTTCAAATATTATGTGCTTTATAGGATACATCTATTCGCTTGATCTTGTTATAATTTCACTGCTTATTGCAAACGCTGCAACTATATATGTTTATCTTGTGACTCAGCGTCATCCCGACTATCACCGTCTGCTTAGAAGTGAAACCCGAAAGGCAAACTATGAGAAATCAAGGATATCCGGACTTGATGTAAATGTTATTTGTACAAGGCTCAATGAACTTATGCGTGACGAAAAGGTCTTTGCAGATGAAGATCTTTCTCTGCGCGATCTTGCCGGAGAGCTGGGAATAAGCGCTCATCAGCTGTCGGAAATATTAAATGAGAAGATCAAGAAGAACTTCAACACTTTTGTAAATGAATACAGAATTGCCGAAGCAAAAAAAATGCTCATTGAAGAACCGCAGAGATCGATACTCTCCGTGGGAATAGCAGTTGGATTCAATTCAAACACAACATTTTGTACTGTATTTTCAAAAATTTCCGGAGATTCACCAAGCCATTACAGGAAACAGAAGTTGAACGGTTAGAATTTAAAGTGATCCAACAATATATTTAATTTTTAATTTCACCACAGAAGCACAGAGGACACAGAGGTTTCAAAAAAAATATATTTTCTCTGTGTCTCAGCGTCTCTGTGGCAAATAAAAAAAGGAAGGTTTAAATGAAAAGTATTATTGTAACAGTTATTGTGGGAGTATCAGCGGGTTATCTCTCCGGCTTAATCTGGAAAGGAAGAGGTTTCGGATTTATTATGAATCTTATTCTTGGAATATGCGGCGCGTTTATCGGCGGATTTTTATTTAACCTTGCCGGGTTCAGCATTCACGGCCTTATCGCGCAGATAATCTCTGCACTTGCCGGAGCGCTTATATTACTTTGGATAATCAGTCGTTTAAAATGAATACACCGATACTTGAAGTAATAGATCTGAAAAAAACCTTCCCCGGTGTAAAGGCAGTCGATGGAGTATCATTCAGTATCGAACCTGGAATATGCTTTGGGCTTCTTGGACCAAACGGTGCCGGTAAAACTACAACTATCGAAATAATTGAGAATATTTTAAAACCGGACTCGGGTAAAATCCTCTACAGAAATGAAAAAAGAGGGAAGACTTTTAAGGAAGAGGTGGGGATTCAGTTTCAGAACACTGAACTTCCTCAATACCTTACAGTTTTTGAAACTCTTAAAGCTTACCGGACTCTTTACACCCGCAAGGCGAAACTCGACTGGATTATCGAAGTGTGCCATCTTGAGGAGATACTCAAGCGCGATAATAGAAAAATTTCCGGCGGACAGAAACAGAGACTTCTTCTGGCAATCGCTCTCACCAATGATCCTGAACTTATCATACTCGATGAACCGACTACCGGACTTGACCCTCAGGCAAGAAGACACCTCTGGGATATTGTAAACGGAATAAAGCAATCTGGAAGAACAATAATACTGACCACACACTATATGGAAGAAGCCGAGATTTTATGTGACACCATTGCCATTATGGATTACGGTAAAATTATTGATAAAGATACTCCGAAGAATCTGCTTGCCAGACATGGAGATGGAGCAACAATCTCAATCAAATCTGATACGCCTGATATCATCATCAATGCGGTTTCATGCAATGTGTTTAAAATTGATGACACTATTGAAATTCATACAAATTCGCTGAATGAATGCATTCAGAACCTCGCAAAGGCGGGAGCGGATCTCTCCAACATGACAGTACGTACACCAAACCTTGAAGATGTCTTTATCAAGCTGACGGGACACACTTTAAGAGCCTGAAGTTAAACAGAATAAGGAATAATTAAATGCTTAAGCGAATATGGATAATTTTTATTTCAAGAAACAAAGAGTTCTACCGTGACAAATCGGGTTTCGGATGGAACATTATCTTCCCGTTTTTTATTATAATAGGATTCAGTCTTATATTTAATCAGAACGACCGGACCGAATACAAAATAGGAGTTGCAGGAGAGAACAGCAGCATAAAGAAAGAAATATCTCTTCAGTATAATAATTTCAGGCAATCCAGATTTATAGAGTTTCTTAAGATGGAGAACATCGAATCCGGTAAAGAGAAACTCGGCCACCACAGAATTGACATGCTCATTGATCCGGAGCACGGAGTTTACTGGATAAGCAAATCATCTCCAAAAAGCTACCTTGCGGAAAAAATTCTACAGGCTGGAAATTACACCGCTAATAAGCAATCTTTTATAACAGGAACTGTTGAGGGGAGAGAGATTCCATACATAGAATGGCTTTTCCCCGGAGTGCTTGGAATGAACATGATGTTCAGTGCACTCTTTGGTGTCGGCTATGCAGTAGTACGCGACAGAAAGAACGGCGTTTTGAAAAGACTTAGCGTTACACCGCTTATACCATTTGAATTTTTAACTGCACATATCATGTCACGGATGTTTGTCCTGTTTATCACAACATCGGTGGTTTATACCGGATGTGCAGTGATATACGGATTTGAAAACCGGGGATCATACTTATCACTTATACTGGTTTTCGCTCTCGGGGGATTCAGTATGATTTCACTTGCTCTGATTATTGCCGCTCGAAGCAGCAGTGAGGAGTTTGCCGGAGGAGCCTTAAATCTTTTATCATGGCCCATGATGCTTCTGTCAGAGGTCTGGTTTTCACTGGAAGGTGCCAGACCATGGGTAAAAACTATCGCACACCTTTTTCCGCTTACCCATCTGACGGAGGGAGTCAGAAGAGTAATGAACGACGGCGCCTCTCTTTACGATATAAGATATAACATCTTTGCACTCACTGCGATGTCAGTAATTTTTCTTGCACTGGGCTCCATACTTTTCAGATGGAGAAAGGCCGATTAGTAATGTGAACTTCTAATGTCATTCCCTTGAATGCGGAAATCTATTGTTTTCAACTCCATAGACCACCATATTCGCGAGAATGACTGATTTACTCTGAATAATAATTGAAATAAAAAAATCCGTTTAAAACTCAAGGTCTATTATTCAAATTTCAGAGCATCGATAGGTTTAAGAAGAGATGCTTTCCGGGCAGGATAATATCCGAAAAATACACCAACTGATGTTGAAAAGAGAAACGATAGTATAACCGAAACGAAAGAAAAAACAAAAACCCATTTTAATGCTATGACAATAATCAGATAAACAGTGAGACCAAGCATTATACCCACCGCACCACCTGCCGAGGTAAGAGTAACAGCTTCTATTAAAAACTGAAAAAGAACATCTCTTCTTTTTGCGCCAATTGCCATTCTTATACCTATTTCACGAGTTCGCTCAGTAACGGAAACAAGCATAATATTCATAATCCCTACACCTCCGACAAAAAGAGAGATAGATGCAATGCCGGCAAGAAGATACGAAAGTGCTCTTGTGATATCCTCTGTCATTTTTAATTTTTCTTTACTTGTTTTTATTGAAAAATCATCTTCGGCATCGTCTCTTAAATTATGAACTCTGCGGAAATACTGTATAAGTTTCTTTTCAGCACTATTAAGCATATCCTCTTCTTTAGTTGCCAGTATTAATTCGGTGTAGATATTTCTTCTGCCGAAAAGTCTTATAGAAGCAGTTGTGTGAGGCAGTATTATTTCATTATCAAAATCGTTTCCGGAAAATGCTATACCGGCTCTATTCATAACTCCAATCACCTGCACCGGAACTCCATTGAAAAGTATCTGTTCCCCAATCGGATCTCTATTACCGAAAAGCTTCTCCTTGACAGTTAATCCGATGATAGCAACCTTTCCGAATGCGTTTAAATCCTCTTCAGAAAAATTACGCCCGGAAATAACACTTCTGTTTTTTATTGTTAAAAAGTCGTTATTTACACCCCACATTTTTGCATGAGTAAAATTATTTCTATATCTCAGCAATCCGCTTTTTTCAGGAATGTAACAGATAGGACTTAGCATTCCCACTTCATAGATGTCATTCTGTATTGTAACAAGGTCATTGTATGTTATGGACTTTCCGCCAGGCTTAACCTCAATAGATATCCCGTTTTCGCCGAAATTAGCCACTTTGTCTTTAACTTCTACCCTGGCACTGCTGCCTAGACCAATCATTAAAATTACAGAGGATACACCGATTACTATACCAATACTGGTAAGAAAAGAGCGCAGCTTATTTCTTCTAAGAGATCTAATTGCAGTTACAATAGCATTCTTTATATTCATAAAATCCTTTCTGCAGATGTTTTTATATCAATTTCCATAAGCCCGAAATATAACTCTTTCAACAAGAGAGTTGAGTTTTTTAATCCCGGACATCCATAATTCAATTTCTTTTGAACAAAAAAAGTCAAGAAAATAATAAACTTCTTTTATTCTGCTCAGAGACCGGGTAAAGATTTATCATCAGATTCGTATATACACCTATACACCTTTAATCGGATATTACATGAGCGTTACCGCAATTTACTATATTTTCCACCGCGATGTGCTATGTAACAAAAAAATTCACCTTATGCTCTCCGGCTATTTTCTCAAACTTAGATGCGATAAATTTGCCTTGCTGCCTGATTCTTTTGTAAAAATGTATGTGGATCTGAGATCAGATCAGTTATTATATAAAAAAAAAATCCGGAAATAAAATAATGTTGAAAAAAGAGAGTATTAATTAAGTAATCTTTTAATGCATTCTATTCCAGATAATATTTAACTAATTAGTTTGACTTTAAATAGAATGCATTAATTATACCGGGTACTTTCTCATCAGCCTGGTAAATTTTGACGAATAACAGAATCAGATGATTAAAAGATATCTTCCGGGAGTAACAGAAAATGGCAATATCAAAAGCACAGAAAGCAGCCTACAATGATGACATAAAGGCTGTTAAAGTTCAATCTGATGAATTTGAAAAAAAAATAAAAGAACTCTCTCAGAAAAAGAAAAACAATTCCAACCTTGAACCTTATTATAATCTTGAAATAGCTACCTATCTATTCTCAACAATAGAGTTATACATGAAAATGAATGATCTCTCAGTCTCTATGCTTGGAATCAAAAACAATAAAAGCCTCGATGAAGCAAAATCTAATTTTTCAAAAATACTTCTTCTATTGAAGGAAACAGTTGGAGATGAACTAGATAGAGAATCTCTTAGAGAAAATGAAGAATATCTTCAAAAAATAGACAAATTAAATCCGCGTCAGATACTCGATTTTTTAATACGGCTTGATACAATCTTTTTCAGCCTTAAAAACAATATGGGTGAGGATTCAAAATGGAAATGGCTTTTTGTTGAACTTCAGGCAAAAATTGCTGTTATAATACGTAATTTCGTCAATTTTTCAGACGTTTTAAAATATAGAGATCCTAGAGAACCGCACTTCCGTGACAGACGGGAACATATTGCAATGGCAAAAGATTCACTTGAAGAGGCTGCAAAACAGTATAGGACAAAATATGAACTCTCATCTAAATCAAGGGAGGATTTGAAAAAATCAATCGAGATTCTTGAAGCTCTGAGAAAGATTCATTTCACTCTTGGAGAAAGTAACGAAGCAGATAAGTTGAAAACAACAATTGATGCGGCTAAATTTACCCTTGAAGCCGGTGATAAAAAGAAAGAAACTGATGAAAAGAGCAAAGGAAAGCCCCCTGTAAAGAAGTAAGTACTAATAAACATCTGGTGAAATTACTCTCAGCTACGCCTTCTGCGCGGCTGAGAGAGAATACTGCCGGTTTTTTTAGCAGTTACCAACCCCTCCCGGCGGTGAAATAAATCACAAGAAAGTGCCGGATATAATTATATTACGCAACTTACTTATAAAATAAGTAAAAAAGTTATAAAACTTACTAAAAAAGTTATAATTTTTCTTGACGATTACAGATTAAATATTATATTGTTTATTAGCACTCAATAATCATGAGTGCTAATAAACAGACGAAAAGGTAATGTCTTGAAAAACGAAATGCAGGCAGACAGATCACTAAATGAAAGAGAATCTGCAATTCTCAACGCCATCGTTTATGAATATATCCTCACAGGGAAACCTGTTGGTTCGCGCTCATTTGTACAGAAATACTCATTTTCTCTCTCCCCTGCAACAATGAGAAATATAATGTTCGATCTTGAAAGAATGAACTTTCTCATGCAGCCGCATACCTCCTCAGGAAGAGTTCCCACGGATAAGGGATACAGATATTATGTAGATTCACTCCTTGATAACTACAACTCTCACGAAATGGTTATAGATGAGAAGATTTTCCAGAAGGAAGTACAGCTGGATAAAATATTTGAATCTGTCACAAAAATGCTTTCTCTAACCTCTAACTATGCAGGTGTCATGCTCTCTCCAAAACCTGATTTTACCGTGGTAAAACTTATCGAGCTTATCCAGCTTGAAAGCAGCGAGGTGCTTTTAATAGCAATTACAAGGACAGGGATGATCCTGACTCGAAAAGTGGCAATCTCAGTAAGAGTTACGCAGGATGAGTTGTTTGAGTATTCAAAATTTCTAACCGGTGAATTGTGCGGATATTCACTTTATGATATAAAGGAAAAAATATTCGAAAACCTCCGTCTGGATAAAATATCTTCTTCAAACAGAGAACTGGCTCTGGACATAGCACAAATAGCCTTCAATGAAACCACCGATTCAACTATAAACATAGACGGTATAGAAAACCTTCTTAGAATACCGGAAATGGTAGAAGAGGTTCGACTGAAAAGTCTCCTGAACATCATTGAGGAGAAAAATATTCTGAAAAGTATTCTCGAAGATCATATAGAAACCGAGGGAGTAACAATACTGATAGGCGAAGAAATCAATAATGCTAAAGTTACCGGCTGCAGTCTGGTTGCTTCGTCGTACAAAATAGGAAATAAAACCGTTGGAGCCATTGGAGTTTTCGGGCCCACCCGGATGGATTATGAAAAAGTCGTTCCGCTTGTGGATTATACCGGAAAGGCTGTATCGGGTCTTTTAACAAAGATGTCCAAATAACAGGATTTTAAATTAACAGCAATTTTAAGATGGAGAATTAAAAATGAGCAGCAAAGAAACAAAGACAGCTAAAGATCATTCAGCTGATACTGAAAATGAAGTAAAAAATGAAGTTAACAATGAAGCAGATAAAGAAAGCATTCAGGAATGCGGATGTGAAGATGGAAAAGCGCCTGAAAATGAAGTATCAGCTCAGGATGAAGAACTTATCCGTTTAACTAAAGAGATAGAGACTTTAAAAGATCTTCTCCAGAGAAGACAGGCTGATTTTGAAAATTTCAGAAAGAGAACAGCAAAACTTCAGGAGGATTACAAAAAGCTCGCTATCAGAGATTTTGCATGTGACATCATCAATGTCAACGATGACATAAGCCGTGCGATTGAAGCATCGGATAATTTATCCGGTCAGGAGAGTTCTGATTCAAAGAGTTCTTTTATCGAAGGAATAAAACTTGTCTCAAAGAGGATTGAAGAAATTCTGAACAAGTACGGTATAGAAGAGATTGAATCGGATAACAAACCGTTTAATCCGAACTTCCATGAAGCCCTTGAAATAGAAAGCAGTGCAGATCATAGCGAAGATACAGTAACAAAAGTTTACCAGAAGGGATTTAAACTGGATGAACATCTTGTAAGAACAGCAAAAGTGCGGGTTTCAAAACCTGCTCCAAAAAAGACTGAGAGTGCAGATGACTCTGAAAAATGCAGCTGATTATCTAATAATCGGGCTGTTTTTTATATAAAAACGACAGAATAACAATTTAATTTATAAGGAGTAATGCGATGAGTAAAATAATAGGAATAGATTTAGGAACAACCAATTCATGTGTATCTGTAATGTCAGGCGGGGAGCCCGTTGTAATACAGAACGCAGAGGGTCAGAGAACAACTCCATCAATTGTAGCTTACACAGATAAAGGGGAGCGTCTTGTAGGTCAGATTGCAAAAAATCAGATTATCACCAACCCGGAGAATACAATAAGATCGGTTAAACGTTTTATGGGTAGAAAATACTCAGAAGTTACCGGTGAAATATCAATGGTTGCATATAACGTAAAAGATGACGGTAAGGGCGGAGTTACAATCAACACTGTTTCCGGAGAGTTTACTCCTCCGGAAATATCTGCAAGAATTCTACAGAAGATGAAACAGACTGCTGAGGATTTCCTCGGAGAGACTGTTACAAAAGCCGTAATCACAGTACCTGCATACTTCAATGACTCTCAGAGACAGGCAACTAAAGATGCTGGAAGAATTGCAGGACTTGAAGTTGAGAGAATTATAAACGAGCCGACTGCTGCAGCTCTTGCATACGGACTTGACAAGGGAAAAAACAACGAGAAGATCGCAGTTTATGACCTTGGCGGCGGTACATTTGACGTTTCCATACTTGAGCTAGGAGATGGAGTCTTTGAAGTAAAATCAACAAACGGTAACACACACCTCGGCGGAGATGACTTTGACCATAGAATAATGGAATGGCTCATTGCTGAATTCAAAAAACAGACCGGAATCGACGTTTCAAAAGATAAAATGGCTCTACAGAGATTGAAAGAGTCTGCTGAAAAAGCAAAAATTGAGCTTTCAGGAAAAATGCAGACAGAGATCAACATTCCGTTCCTCACTGCTGACCAGAATGGACCGAAACACCTTGTTACAACTCTTTCAAGAGCAAAATTTGAGCAGCTCGTTGAAGACCTTGTAGAATCTACCAAAAACCCATGTATGAGAGCACTTGAAGATGCAGGACTTACAGCGGGAGATATTGATGAAGTTATTCTGGTTGGAGGATCAACAAGAATTCCGGCAGTACAGGAGCTTGTAAAAAGGGTATTCGCAAAAGAGCCTCACAAGGGAGTTAACCCCGATGAAGTTGTTGCAATCGGTGCTTCAATCCAGGGTGGAGTTCTTGCCGGAGATGTACATGATGTTCTTCTTCTGGATGTAACTCCCCTATCTCTCGGAATCGAGACTCTCGGCGGAGTTATGACAAAACTGATCGAAAGAAACACAACAATTCCTGCGAGAAAAAGTCAGACCTTCTCCACCGCAGCAGACAATCAGCCTGCAGTTTCAATTCATGTCCTCCAGGGAGAGAGAGAACTGGCGGCGCAGAACAGAACACTTGGAAGATTTGATCTGTCAGATATTCCCCCTGCGCCAAGAGGAATACCTCAGATTGAAGTTACTTTTGATATAGATGCGAATGGTATAGTGCATGTTTCTGCAAAAGATCTTGGAACAGGTAAAGAGCAGAAAATAAAAATTGAATCTTCCAGCGGACTTTCAGAAGCTGACATCGATAAAATGGTGAAAGAAGCTGAACTTCATGCTGACGAGGACAAAAAGGCTAAAGAACTAATCGAAGCCAGAAATGAATCCGACTCTCTCATTTACTCAATGGAAAAAATGATGAGAGATAACGAAGCAAAAGTTGAACCGGGTGAAAAAGAAACCATCAATTCAGCAATTTCAAAACTGAAAACCGCCATGGAAGGAAGCAGCGTAGATGCAATAAAACACGCGAAGACTGAACTTGAACAGGCGTCACATTCTTTTGCAGAGCGGATATACAAGGATGCATCCAACCCTCAGGGCGGAGCGGGACATGAGGAACCGGCCGGTGAAAAAACTGAAGAATCTGCCGGCGGAAAAGATAAAGTTTACGATGCAGATTATGAAGTAGTTGACGAGGATAAATAAATCCTGACACAATACCACCGCAGTATATATAGAGATTTCCATGTATACTGCGGTAAAAAAAGTAATTATTCATAATCTGGTGATAAAATCTGCTTCCCCCGCACCTTCGGCGCGGGGGAAGCAGTAGTTGTCTACATTTTTGAGTAGTTACGTAAAAAAGCCTTTATAATAAGAGGGGATAAAATTGGCAAAAAGAGATTATTACGAGGTCCTCGGCGTCATTAAAACCGCTTCTGACCAGGAGATAAAGCAGGCATACAGGAAACTCGCGCTTAAATATCACCCTGACAAGAACAAAGGTAATAAAGAATCTGAGGAGATGTTCAAAGAAGCTACTGAGGCCTATGAGGTTCTGAGAGATCCGAAAAAACGGGCTTCTTATGACAAATTCGGCCATGAAGGTGTTGGCGGATTTGAAAATTTCGGACGTGGAGCATATTCCGACTTTTCTGATATTTTCGGAGGCGTTGACCTTGGTGATATCTTTGAGGGATTTTTCGGTTCTTCAAGTGGAAGAGGCGGCGCTAAAAGGGCAAAACGCGGTTCAGATCTTCAGTACGACATGACAATAACCCTTGAGGAAGCAGCATCTGGAAGTGAAGTTCAGATAGAAATACCCAGAAGTGAAGCATGCGAAACCTGCAGCGGTACAGGATCATCATCAAAGACTAAACCGGCTGTATGCCCAACCTGTAACGGAATGGGACAGGTGAGACAGACTCAAGGTTTCTTCTCAATAGCACAAACTTGTCCAAGATGCCGTGGCGAAGGTAAAATTGTCACATCACCATGTAAAGTCTGCAACGGATCAGGACTTACAAAAAAGAAAAGAACCATAACTGTAAAGATCCCTGCCGGTGTAGAATCCGGTTCAAGATTAAAAATCTCGGGAGAGGGAGAACAGGCCCCGAACGACGGTATAACCGGAGATCTTTATGTTGTTCTGCATATAAAAAAACATCCCAACTTCGACAGACACGGGAACGATATACTCAGTGTTATAGATGTAACATATCCCACTGTGTGCCTTGGCGGAGAGATCGAAGTCCCTACAATCTACGGAAATAAAGTTAAAATGAAACTGCCTCCGGGGACAGAAAACGGTCAGGTATTCCGTCTTAAAGGAAATGGAATTCCCTACCTTGGGTCTTACGGCAAGGGTGATCAGCTTGTAAAAATAAACATTCAGGTTCCTAAAAAATTATCCTCAAGACAGAAAGAACTTCTCAAAGAATTTGCAAAACTCTCCGGAGAGAGTTCTGCCGGTGACGATTTTTACTAGAAAAGTGTAGAATTCTCACCTGTTACTAATCCGCCCCCGTACCCCGGCCGGGGGTAAAGAATAGGTAGTGTGCAAATAATTGTGTCTGATGGCAGTTTCCGATAATTAAAGCGA
>CAYVCQ010000044.1:0-16896 GCA_964450405.1 uncultured Leptospirales bacterium
TGTGCCGCAGGCCAAGCGAGGTACTCCGAGCGCCGCGTGTAAGCTTTGTTAGCTGATGTCGCACCGCCTTAACACGCAAAGTATGTCGAAGCCATGGACGGCGTAGACTTTATGCCTACTAAAATTTTCTGAATTTATATAGTTCTAATATCAATTTATTGCAACACCATAATTTTTATCATAAACAATAATGCCATAATAAGGTTCATTTTCATAATACCAACTTATCTTATACCAATCAAGCTTGGTTTGATCTAATAATTGCACATAATGGCTGGGGATCTTAAAATCAATCATATAATCATTATCTACGATGGGAAAATTATTTTCATTCGGATTTTTTGTGTGAATATATAAAGCGTCATCTCTAGAATCATTTAAAATAATACGACAAAATATTTGATAATCTTCAATACGATTTTTAAATTTTTCTTTTAAATCATTGAATAATTCAAATAATGCAATTAGGTGAGACTTCCTATGTTTCCATGATAAATTACCATATCCAAAATCAACATGAATATGATGCAAATCATACCAATCATTAACTTCAAAATTGTATTGGTGCTTAAGATTGAGTAATTTTCTATAATATCTTTTTTGACTTTGACCTTTGAATTTATGCATTTCAAATTCTATCCATTTACTTTTTTATGTACCGCCACGGATGGCGGTTTTTTCTGAACAAGTTAGGTGGTGCGATTTCAGCTAACTATCGTTTATACGTATTATTGCGTATAAAGTTTATAATAAGGGTAAAAGGTGATGTATTGCATATAAGAGACCTAAAAGTCAAGAGGACTTTTAATCTTGCGTAATGCGCTGTTTGATACTTTTGTATATATCATGGTTGTCTTTGTATTCTCATGTCCCAGAAGTTCTTGTATGTAGCGAATATCTGTCCCGTTCTCAAGGAGGTGAGTCGCAAAACTGTGTCTCAGTGAGTGAATAGTTACATCTTTCTTTATCTCTGCCCTTAAAACTGCAGTTGCAAAAACTTGTTGAATCGATCTTATTGAAATGTGGCTTCCTGGTTCCTGACCGGCAAAAAGCCATTTGTCCGGTTTATATGTCTCGAGATATGTGTTCAGTATAACTTTAAAATTTTCAGAAAGAAGTGTAATGCGGTCTTTTCTCCCTTTGGCATTTTTTATATGAATAGCATTTCTTGCAAAATCAATATCAATGAGTTTAATCGATGCAGCTTCGCTCACTCTGAGTCCAGCTGAATAGATAAGCATCAGGATTGTGCGGTGTTTTAGATTTTCAACATTTTTGAAAATCAGTTTAACTTCATTGAGGCTCAGCACATGTGGGAGTTTTTTATCCTTTGATGGCCTTTCAATATTATCCGAGAGGTCAACTTTAAGGATTTTAGATCCATAGAGCTTTAACGCGCTCAAATAAAGATTAATGCTTGATGCAGATGAACCGATATCGATTTTACTTAGAAGATATGATTTAACTCTCACTTCAAACGGGATCGAGTCATCAGTTTGTATTGAAAGGAATTCTTTGAGACATGAAAGGTAGTTTTTTATTGTAGCTCTGCTATATTTGAGCAGTTTTAATTCATTTTTGAAAAGCCAGAAATCATTGTGAATAAGACGATTATTATAATCCGCATCGCTCTCTTTTTCTTCATCCGGGATACCATAAAGGTAGGCAATTTCAAGAACTTTGTGAAGATTCTCCTGTGTGCCGGGAAAACTCCAGATTTTTTGATCGGGATGCCAGGAAAATCCGCCAATCTGCTTTAATCTGGGTATCACTTCTTCATTATAACCAACTTTGAGTGAAAAGCGATCCTCATTATATTCGGAAATATAAATTTGCATAATAAATAAGAATATAGATAAGGAGGGAAGTCAAACAAAAAAATAGAGCACACTTTTTTCATATTTGACTCAGAAAGTTACACCGAAACAGTTATTATGAAAGTTAACGATTGTAGGGTAATTATTTTTACTCAGGGTTGAGCGATGGCTGTATACAATACAATAATTTCTTTGTGATTGAACATTTGTGAACATGGGAAAATCCGGCAGATCATGCTAATCCTTAAATCAAGCGAATCAAGGTTCAGACAAAGGTGTAAATATGTGAATCAGTTCGTTTTCAATTTACAAATATGTATAAATTAATTCCTATGTACTATTATTTTCAGCGAATAAGCTTATAAAAAGTTTTATTAATGACAGAATTTGACCTCTTCTGATATTGTTTTTCATACTTCCTGTTTAAAACCGGCGGGTTGTTTCTATACACATAAATTAATATTGACAAAAATTTCGCTAATTTTAGGGTAATCCTTTAAAATATTCAAATTGCTATTTTCGAAAAACCTGTAAAGTAAATATAACAGTAAATTAATTGTAAGAGAGGTATTTCATATGAAAAGGACATTCCAGCCGAGTAAAATCAAAAGGGTTAGAAAACATGGATTCATGGCCCGTATGGCGGATGCTGCGGGTAAAAAAGTTCTTATGAGAAGAAGAAGAAAAGGAAGAGCAAAACTGACTGTTTCAGATGAAAAAAGAAGTCCTAAATAAGTAATTATATATTATTCATGAAGTGAAAAGGGTATATTCATTAAAAAGCAGAGAATCTTATAAGTTTATTTTTTTAAAAGGGAAGAAGATAAAGGGCAGGGGTAATTTCATTTTTGTTTTAAAAAACAGTGCCATTGATAATAAAGAATCAGATTCCAGTGATATTAAGATCGGAATTGCCGTAGGCAAAAAATTAGGTAAGGCTAATAAAAGAAACTGGATAAAAAGGCGTATCAGGGCTGTTTGCAGCGAGTTAATTGTACAGATGAATGGTGGAGTTTCTATAATTATAAAACCCGGCCCGGGAAATGAAATGATGAGTTTTGAAGAACTCAAAAAGGATCTTGTTACACTTTTCAGAAATGCCGGAGTATTAAATGGAAGCATTTAAAATTATAATCAATTTTTCAGGAAAGGCACTCTCCGGCCTGGCTGTATATATAATAAAGTTTTATAAGTTTTTTATTTCGCCTGTATTACCGGATGCATGCAGATATTATCCTACATGTTCTGTCTATTCAATAGAGGCAATTGAAAAATTCGGTTTCTTTAAGGGAGGATTTCTCTCCTTTAAAAGGATTCTTTCGTGTAATCCCTTTGGAAAGGGTGGATTTGATCCTGTTCCCGAAATATTCAGTTTAAAAAAAATTTCCTAGATTTTTCAGATTTCTTGCTTTAACAAACCCCCCTACTTCACTTCCGGCAATAATAGTCTATTAATTGTATAAATAATTTTGCGCATAAGGAATATCAAATGGAAAAAAGAACATTACTTGCAGTTCTACTTACCATGGCTGTATGGATCGCCTGGTTCTGGTTTTTCGAACCTAAGCAGCTTCCGCAGACTAATCAAAATCAGATAGTTCAGGAAACTACTGCCGCTGACAGTAAAAAATCAGTTCCGGCAGATAGTAATACGACTCAAACCGCTGTGAAGAAAACAGTAACAGCAGGTGTAAAAAAGAACGTTAAAGAAGAACTTATAAATTTAAAGACAGAAAAATTTACCTTTGAGCTTACTAACAAAGGTGCTTCAGTTTCAAAGGCAAACTATACTGAAAGAAATATCAATCTTACTCTCAATGAAAAACTTTTCGGAGCCAGCGGAAACCTCGATTTTTCAGTCCACTTTTCAGAAGATGAATTTTTTAAAGGGAACGAGTTAAACTCTGACATATGGAACGTAGTTAAAGTTGATGATAGAACTGTTAAATTTTTTACAGAGGTTATTGTTGAGGGTAATCCTCTCAGACTGGAGAAGATTTATAAATTTACCGACAAGGGTTATGAATTTACTGTTGAGTACAGATTTATAAATACTGGAAGACAGATTGTAAAATTCAGAGATGGAAAAGCCATATTCTCTCCATCTGACACGCTTGGTCCAAAACTTGATTATAAAAACAGATATAACCATATGGTGGGGATATACTCAGTTGATGACAGCTATTCACAGAACACCAAAGGTGGAGGATTCTTCTCTAAAGCCGGTGATTCTAAAAAGAAAATCGGTAAGGTTGATTATGCCGGTATAATGAGCAGATATTTTCTACTCATAATGATACCGGAGCAGTTTAACGGTACCGAGATGATTTTTGATAACAGAACTACTACGGCTTTCAGAACCGGTATGTATGTTAACATGAGTGAGATTTTACCGGGGAAGGAGCAGGTTAAGTCCTTTAAGATTTATCTCGGTGAAAAAGATAAAGGGATGCTCAAAGGTGTAGATCCCAAAATTGTAAAAGCTTCTGATGTCAGTACAATTATTGAGCCGATCAGATATTTTGTTGTATGGTGTCTGATGGGAATAAACAAACTTTTCGGGAATATCGGTTGGGCACTTGTTGTCTTCTCTATCCTTGCAAAGATTATATTTATGCCTCTTACAAAAAAATCCACCGATTCTATGAAGAAAATGCAGGAACTTGGTCCTCAGGTTAACAAGCTTAAAGAAAAGTATAAAGATAAACCTGATGTGCTTCAGAAAGAGACTATGCTTCTATACAAGACTAACAAAGTTAATCCATTGGGCGGATGTCTCCCCATGGTTCTGCAGATGCCGTTTTTCTTTGGTCTTTACAGTGCGCTGATCAATTCAATCGATCTCTGGAATGTACCGTTTATTTTCTGGATCAAAGATCTGTCAATGCCCGATACAGTATTTTCACTATCCGGATTTGATATAAATATTCTTCCTCTGATGATGACTGTCTCAACAATTATTCAGCAGAAACAGACAACAGTGGATACTGGAAATCAGCAGCAGAAGATGATGATGTATATGATGCCTTTCATACTACTGTTTGTTTTCTGGACAATGCCTTCAGGTCTTGTTCTGTTCTGGTTCTTGCAGAATTTATTTCAGATTTTAAATCAGGTTGTTGTAAATCATATAGGTAATAAGAAAGCTAAGGCTTAAAAGAGAATAGGATACTGAATGTCATTACCTTGAAGAAGGGAATCCATAGTTCTACAATAAAATGGATTCCCGCACCTGCACTGAGCTTGTCGAAGTGTTCGAGAGTATGACATCTGAATTCAAAACTGTACTTTTGAATTCAGATTTTCAGGTCAGAGTAATAGATGAAATTATAAATATCATAAAGTCGGGAGGCTTACTAAATGAAAGTTATTGAAGTAGAAGGACGAACTCCGGATGATGCTACAAAAAAAGCTATGGCAGAACTCGGTATCAGAGATACCTCAAAGGTTACAGTAGAAGTTATAGATGCAGGTAAGAGCGGAATTTTCGGATTCGGAGTATCAAGGCCGGCAAAGGTTCGAATTTATTATAATGAAAGTTCAGAGGATGTTGGAGCGAAGGTAAAGGAAATTCTCATGGCTCTTCTTTCCAGAATGGATATTGATGGCGGAGTTAAAGATCTTAAAGAGAGCGAGTCTAAAGTTTATGTTGAGCTTGAGAGCAAAACCAGTTCAGGTCTTTTAATAGGGAAGAAGGGTAAAACACTCGAGGCGCTTCAGTTTATGATCAATCTTATGATCAACAACAGCACAGGGAGCGAGAAGAAAATTATTCTCGATATAGAACAGTACCGTGATAAAAGAGAAAAAGCTCTGAAGAAGATGTCGAGAGATATCGCTTTCAAGGTTATAAAAACCGGAAGACCGATGATTCTTGAACCGATGAATCCCTTTGAGAGAAGGCTTATACATCTGACATTACAGAACGATAAAAGAGTTACAACAAAGAGTGAAGGTCAGGGGATTTACAGAAAGATAAAGATTTCTCCTGCTCCGAGTAATAGAAAATAAAATGTTTGAAGATACAATCTGCGCGCCGGCAAGTGCGCCGGTTAATTCCTCACTTGCAATAATAAGAATAAGCGGTCCTGAATCATACGGGGCCGCTTGCTCTTTCTTCTCTTATCCCGAAAGAATTAAACACAGAAATGCCGCGTACGGATCGATAACAGACGGCAATGGCATTGTCGATGATGTTATTCTCGTTTATTATAAGTCTCCATCAAGTTTCACAGGTGAGGATATGGTGGAGATTTTCTGCCACGGGAATCATCTTGTAGTCGGCAATATCCTGCGCCTGCTGTATAAAATGAATATACGGATTGCCCAGCCGGGTGAATTTTCCAAAAGAGCTTTTCTCAACGGTAAGATGGATCTAACTGAGGCCGAGGCAATTAATTCTCTTATTAATGCACGGAGCGACTGGGAGATCAAAGCCTCGATCGATCAGATGCATGGTTCGCTTAAACGGGTGATAGATAAATTAAGAGATGATGTGATTATATTAAAGGCGGATATCGAAGCCGGCATTGACTTTACAGATCAGGATATAGAATTTGTTTCAAATGCCGCGAGTTTAGTAATAGTAAAAGAGATCTCTGCGGCTCTTGTTGATCTTCGCGGAAGATGTGCAGTGGGGAACAGGGCAGCCCGCGGGATTGATGTAACTCTCGCTGGACGGCCGAATGTCGGAAAGTCGAGTTTACTTAATCTTATTCTGAACGAAGAGCGCGCAATTGTATCAGATATTCCCGGTACTACGAGAGATCTTATTAAAGAGAGTGTTCAGATCGGCGGAGTACGGATAAATTTAACAGACACGGCAGGCCTCGGTGTGCCGGGTGATGACATTGAGAGAATCGGTATTGAGCGTTCACGTAAAAATATCGGTGCTGCCTCACTTGTGCTGATGGTGGTTGACGGAGTATCCGGTGTAACTGAAGAGGATAAGGTTATTATATCCGGATTATCCGGGAAGAAAGTAATCTATGTCCTTAATAAAATTGATATTACCGGTATTGAAAGAAAAGATATTATTTCCGGTGAGACGGGTTTGTCATTCATCCCGGTTTCGGCAAAAACCGGTACCGGATTTAAAGAACTTGAGCGCGAAATCGCAGATGTAATTGCAGGTGAATTTGTAGACTTCAGCGATTCGTTTCTTGCCGATGAAAGAATTATTTCAATTATAGATTCATCTGTTGAGATAGTTGAGAGAACTGCACAACTCCTTGAACAGAAAGAACCGGTTGAAATTATAGCCTTTGAGCTGGACGAACTTATTCAGAAACTTTCAGATGTTACAGGTGAAATAACCACAGAGGATATTCTCGGATCGATTTTCAGCAGGTTTTGTATCGGGAAGTAGAAGAAGTCTCTTGAGATTATTTGTCACCCTGAGATTTTACGCTCATGTCACCCTGAGCCTGTCGAAGGGTATGTGTTAAAGTCGATACTTCGACAGGCTCAGCATGACAAATTTACTCTTTCATTTTAAATATATCTTTAATCACTCCGAAATCCTCCGCATTATACGCAACGGCATAATCTTCAAGCTCCAGATTGTTTTCGATAATTGCTTTATAGTCCAGTTCACAGCCGTTCAGATAATTCAGTTTAACTCCGGCTTTAAGCAGAATCGGAATCGCTCCGGCCCAGTCCCATAAATATGATTTACCAATATAAGCAAGAAGTCTGTTTCGTCTGTTGTCTGCAGTGAGGCATGCGTGCAGTGCAGTTGATCCGAGGTTGCGGACCTTGCCGGGGAAATCTATTTCGATATTTTTGATTTCTGAAGAGTAAAAAATATTTGTTTCAGTTTCAATAACTACTTTCGGATCTGAAATAAGTTTTACTCCATTCAGATATGAATGATTGTCATCATTGTAGAAGAGAAGGTCGGATCCCGGTGAAAAAACAAATCCGTAAAGCGGAGTATATCCCTTAAATATACCAATCGATATACACCATATGGGGAGATGCATACTGAACATTGCAGTTCCATCTATCGGATCAAGTATTACTGATATTTTCTCTCCGGAAAAATCGATGCCTGAATTTACTTTTTCTTCGGAGATGAATTGAAAATTTTCAAATCTTTCAGAGATTTTTTCTGTGAGATAATTCTGAACCCAGATATCCACCTGGGTCACAATTGAAGTATCAGCTTTTCTTGTAATATCCAGTTTTCCCCGCTGCATCTGAAGTGCTTCGGCTCCGGCACTTTTTATAAGATCAAGGAAGAAGCTTATATCGTTCTGTGTAAGAATGGATGTATTCATAAAATCCGGTTTCCTTTATTACCAATCAATATTCTCTGTAACAGTTTAAAAATGCGGGTAATTATAATTCCCCCCGCGCCACAGGTGCGGGGGGAATAGGGATTCATTGCAAGTTTTTTAAACTGTTATTTCATTCTCCCAGATACGCGGCTTTTACTTTAGGATTAACAAGCAGGTTACTGCTGAGATCTTCCAGGATGATATTTCCAGTTTCCATTACATATCCCTTGTTGGAAATGCTGAGAGCCATCTTTGCGTTCTGTTCCACGAGAAATATTGTTACTTTTTCATCTCTGCTGATTCTGGATATAGTTGCAAAAATATTCTGTATTATTATCGGGGCAAGTCCAAGTGCCGGTTCGTCGAGTAACAGAAGCTTTGGTGCGCTCATAAGGGCTCGTGCAATGGCGAGCATCTGCTGTTCTCCCCCGGAGAGAGATCCCGCAAGCTGTTTTCTTCTGTCGCGGAGAATTCCGAACATGGAATATTTCTCCTCTATACGGCGCTTCTTTTCTGCTTTGTCTTTCAGAAGATAGGCTCCCATTTCAAGATTCTCAAGAACAGTCATCTCGGGGAAAACCCCTCTCCCTTCCGGAACCATTGATATACCGCATGCGATAATTTTGTCAGTGGGGAGATTGAGCTTCTGGTTCTTTCCCGAATCTCTTATTGAAGTTCCGTTGAAAGTGATATTCCCCTGTGTAAGTGCTTCGAGGCCGACAATTGCTTTAAGGAGAGTCGATTTACCCGCGCCATTGGCTCCGATAAGTGAAACAATCTCACCCTCGTCTACACTGAGATTGACCCCTTTCAGTGCCTCAATATTGCCGTAGCTGACATGGATATCTTTAAGTTCTAATATTTTTTTACTCATCTGCTTTTCCTAGATATGCTTCTATAACTTCTTTATTATTCTGTACCTGCGAAGGTGTTCCCTCTGCAATTTTTTTTCCGTAATTGAGAACAATGATTTTGTCGCAGATATTCATTACGAGTTTCATGTCATGTTCAATGAGAACTACTGTTATCCCGAGGTCCCGGATTTTTTTGATGGTTTTCATCAGGCTGTCCGTTTCCTGGGGGTTCATCCCCGCTGCCGGTTCATCGAGGAAGAGTATCTCCGGCTCGGTAGCAAGTGCTCTTGCTATTTCAAGTTCTCTCTGTTTTCCATACGGAAGGTTCTTGGCGTATTCATCACGCATGTCGAGTAGATTGAAGAACGCCAGCCATTTAAGAGAGTTCTCGTAGATATCTTTTTCTTCTTTTTTTATGTAGATACGTCCAAGAAGAAAATTGAGAAGTTTATTTTTAACAATTTTAGGGTGATTGCTTTTAAAATGTCTTCCGATCATAACATTTTCAAACACCGTCATCTCTTTGAATAATCTGATGTTCTGGAATGTACGGGCAATTCCGCTTCGGGTAATTTTATATGCTGGAAGTTCGGTGATATCCTCTCCCTTAAAAAAGACATGGCCGCTTGTGGGAAAGTCGAGGCCCGTAATGGTATTGAAGAGAGTTGTTTTACCAGCACCATTGGGTCCGATTAATCCTGTGATAGAGTCTTTGAATATCTCAATATCCACGTCGGCAACAGCGATAACTCCGCCGAACTCTCTTCTTAAATTTTGTGTATATAATAAAGGCACGTTACTTCTCCAGATCCAGTATTTCTTCTTTTACAATTTTTGCATAATTAAGCTTTATTCTTCCAATTATTCCCTGCGGCCTGTAGATCATCATAAATACAAGTATCAGACCAAATAGTATCTGGTTAAGCTGAGGAGGGATAATGTGAGAGATTCCCAGCAGCCTCGGCAGTTCAGATGCTAGTACAATTATTACAGCACCGATAATTGTTGCAAAACTGTTTCCCAATCCTCCCAGAACAGCCATGCAGAGTATCATAATTGACATCATGAAATCAAATGTAAGCGGAGCAACCGACTGGTTGAATCCTGCAAAGAGACTGCCCGCTATACCGGCCAGGAAGGCTCCAGTGGTAAATGCACCGATTTTATACTTAGCTGTATTAATTCCCATGGATGAGGCTGCAATTTCATCTTCACGGATGGCTTCAAGCGCTCTTCCGACGCGCGATCTTATAAGCCGTCTTATGAAGTAATAAGTCATTGCAACGAATGCCCATATAATAGCTATCCACGCAGGTTTATCCATGGAGGATAGTGTTGTGCCGAATATCGCAGGGCCCGGTATTCCGTTAATCCCCATGGGTCCCTTTGTAACACTATCCCAGTTGATTATTATATTTTTTACAATCTCGCCGAAGCCCAATGTGGCAATTGCAAGGTAGTCCCCTTTAAGCCGCAGTGTAGGTATACCGATGAGCAGACCGAAGAGTGATGCCAGAAATCCCGAGATAATCATCGATTCCCAGAACCCCATGTGACAAGTCGTCATCAGTACAGCAGTTGTATATGCCCCGATTGCAATAAATCCGGCCTGGCATAAAGAGAGAAGACCGGTGTATCCGACAATCAGGTTGAGTCCAAGTGCTGCTATGGCATAAATTCCAATATAGATAAAGATCAGTAATATAAAGTTAAGCATCTCTATACCTTTTCCCTTATATTCTTCATTAAGATTCCGCTGGGCCGCAGAAGGAGTATTAGAATAAGAACTGAAAATGCAATTGTGTCCTTCAATCCCTGTGGTATTCCAAGAATTACGACTCCGAATGTTTCGAGTAACCCAAGTATTATTCCTCCAAGCATTGCGCCGCTTATATTTCCGATTCCACCCACAACAGCTGCAATGAAGGCCTTAAGTCCCGCCATTGTTCCCATAGTGGGGTATACTTTATATTCAAGTGCTATGAGTACCCCGGCAACAGCTGCCAGAGCAGATCCGATTGCGAATGTGAGAGATATTATCAGGTTTACATTTATCCCCATAAGTGCGGCAACCTGCTGGTTCTGACTTGTCGCTCTCATGGCTTTGCCGAGTCTTGTTCTATCGACAAAGAGTTTCAGTCCCGCCATCATGATGAGTCCCACGGCGAGTATCATTATCTGGTTTGGTGTAATGCTCGATCCCCCCATCTGCATTGATGAGTTGTCAAAGGGGAATTCAAATCTTTTAGATTTTGTTCCAAAGAACAGAGCTGCAAGGTTTGCAAGTATAATTGAAACACCAATTGCACTGAGCAGAGGCGCGAGCCTCGGTGCTTTTCTCAGCGGTTTGTATGCTATTTTTTCAATCAAAACGCCAAGGATGGCGCTGGCGATCATGGCAATAATAAGTGCTGCGATAAATATGCCTATTGTATAAGTCGCGCCCTTTGACGGGTCGTAGAGGAAAAAGTAAAAATAGTATCCGGCGTAGGTACCGGCCATAAGTATTTCACCATGGGCAAAGTTTATAAATTTAAGTATACCATATACCATTGTGTAACCCAGGGCAATCAGTGAATAGATGGCACCAAGGGTCAGTCCGTTTACCAGGTGCTGAAGCAGCTCATTCGATGGTATGTTGAAAAGATTCATCCGTTTTACTTCCTTTAGATCTATGCATAAAAAGGGGGTGACTTAAAGTTTTTTCATTGTCATTCCGGCTGTAGTGAAACGAAATGCCGGAATCTCATACAACTATTTATGTAAGGAGATTCCGGTATTCGCAAGATTGGAAGATGCGAAACCGGAATGACAACATTAAATTTTTACTTTAAGTACAGCCCCTTCTTAAATATAATTATTTTATTTCTACGAGTTTTTCGCCATCGAGTTTAAACATTTTAAGCTGCTTAAACTTTTTGTTTTCCACAGTATAAATACCTATATTAGCAACAAGGTCTCCATTTTCTGTAAAAGTGATTTTTCCGGAAGCTCCGTCATAATCTTTTGTCTTTGCAACAAAATCTCTCACCTTATCTCTGTCAACTTTAAGAGCTCCGCCCATTCCTTTTCCTGCAGTTGCTTTAATCGCAGCTAAAATAATTTTAGCTCCGTCATAAGCATTAAGGCTGAATGCATCGGGTTTCTCTCCCCATTTTGCCTGGTATTTAGCTTCGAAATCTTTTTTGTTCTGACTTGCAGGCTGTTCAGCCGCCTGTGTATATATTACGCCATTGGCAAGATCTTTAGCGAGTTCAAAAATCTGAGGATTGGAAAATCCGTCCGCGCTGTATATTTTTGTTTTAAGTCCAAGCTGTTTTGCCTGCTCAAGAATCTGCGCAATTTCGGCAACGTAGTTTGGAACATAAAGAGCTTCAGGGTTTGCGCCTTTAATTTTTGTAAGCTGTGTTTTGAAATCCTTGTCTCCCTGAAGAGCTGTTTCTACAGCAACAACTTTACCGCCTTCTTTCTCAAACTGGGCTTTGAAATCCAGTGCAAGTCCCTGACTGTAGTCGTTTTTAACATAAAGAATAGCAACAGTTTTCACATTTTCATTTTTAGCAAGATATTTACCGAATACAATCGCCTGAAGAGCGTCACTCATAACATCTCTGAAAATGAATTTACCTTTATCAGGAAGATCTTTGTGAGTAGAAGATGGAGAGATCATTATGATTTTTGCAGCTTCAGCTTTTGGAGCAACTGCAAGAGATACTGAACTGAATACAGCACCCACCATTCCGATTACCTTGTCAACACCTGCCAGTTTTTCTATTGCAGGATTACCTTTCTCAACTTTTCCTTCATCGTCTTCAACAATAAGTTCAGCTTTGAAACCCTCAGCGCCGCCTGCTGCATTGAATTCTTCAATGGCAATTTTAACAGACTGACTCATAAGCTTACCGTAATTACCTGCATCACCGGTCATTGGTCCAAGAAAACCGATTTTGATGGTTTCACCTGACTTGATTAAGTCAGAATCTTTTCCGCATGCAAAAAATGAAAGAAGCATGAGAGAAAAGAGAACAGCGAATAACTTTTTCATAATAAACGCTCCTTGTAAAAATTAAATTGGTTATATTATTAGGCGAAAAGCGCCCGAAATATACAGACTTAAATGTTATTACAATTATGTATAAACCCGAAAATACAGAGAGTTTTTTTAACAAATCTCATCTTTGCCGGTTATAAGAATATGTCAATTATATAATCTATGTGATTATCAGATTTTGCTGGGGTTTGGGAGTCGTGATTTTCAGGCTCTTTCCGGAATGTCGGGATAAGAATTTTTTAATTCAAACCTTCCTGCCCCCTATCCCCCGGAGGGGGCACCAGGTATATCAGTTATATCGCTGTTAGTTTTATTCTTATCATTTCTTTTACAAAAAAAATATTATTTAATAGATCTTCATCTTTAATCCGCAATGTATCAATTCCAATACTCATCAGGAATTAATCTCTGTATCTATCATATTCTTTTTGTGATTAACTAATAATTTCCCTCTTGCGTGCCCCCTCCGGGGGACAGGGGGATATCGGAATGTTAATTATGTTATCTGTAAAATGAGTTAAAAATTCCCCCCTTTATTTTTCAAGGGGGGTTAGGGGGGATCTAATTCTATTTGACACTTTTCCCGTCAGATAATGTTTTTGATTATGATAAATTTTACTACCAGCACACTTTTTATGGCGCCAATGGCGGAGATTACTACTCCTGCACTCAGGAGGTGTATCCGGAAATTCGACAGGGAAACCGTGCTCTATTCGGAGATGCTCAGCGGTGCCGCAATTACCAGGGGTTCATCCCACAATGAACCTCTAACTATTATTAACGAAGATGACGATCCCTTTGTTTTTCAACTCCTGGGTGGAGATCCGGATACTATGGCGGAGGCATGCAGAATACTTGCGGAGAAAAAATGCTCCGGAATAGATATAAATATGGGATGTTCAGCCCCCGACATTGTGAAAAAATTTCAGGGCTCTAAACTTCTTTCAGATATGGAGGCAACTCAGCAGATAGTCAGGAAGTGCAGAAAGGCTTACAGCGGCACACTATCTGTTAAAATGAGAAGCGGTTTTGAACAAAGCGACAATAAGTATCTGGTTGACTTTGCCCGTATGCTTGAAGGGGAGGGTGTCGATTATATTACACTTCATCCCAGGCATGGAAAACTCTCATTCAGAAGAAAAGCAGATTGGGGACTTGTCAGGATGCTTAAAGAAAGTATCGGCATCCCTGTTGTAGGAAACGGTGATATAGAATCCCCTGAAGACGTAAGACGACGATTTGACGAGACTCTCTGCAACGGAATCATGATAGGCAGAAATGCAGTTACCTCTCCATGGATTTTTTCTCTTTCAAGACAGCTTATAGCTGAAGGGAAATACCGTATGGAGGTGGATCTTTCCGCTGTTTTCCGGGATGTCCTTCTGGGGATTAAAACCGATCTGCCGGAGCATCTTCATAAAAGCAGAGGGCATAGATTTTCATTTTATTTTGCGAAAAATTTTACATTTTCACATGAGATATTCAAAAAGATCAGAAATGTTGATGAGATTGATTTAATGATTGAAATTTTAGAAGAATATGTTTTAAGGAATCCGGGTGAGCGGGTAAAGGTTTTTGAGAATCAGTGATTTTTAATCAGGACCGGCCTGGAAGTTTATAATTATTAAACTTTCAATAAAAAGTTGTCATGCTGAGCCTGTCGAAGCATAGAGGAATACTGTAAGTTACCCTTCGACAGGCTCAGGGTGACAAACCCGGGATACACAAAGATTTAGAAGAGCACCAAACTTTTAAAATTACTACCGGAGGAACCATCGATGGAGCATATGAGGGTCTGGAAAGAGGTTGATATAGAAGAGATTCAGAAACATATAATAATGGTTGAAGATAAGTATGGACATTGCCCGGGATGTAAACATATAGGTATTGAGCTGAAAGAGCTGAAAAACTGTCCCGGATGCGGCAGAGTTTTTAAATATGTAACATCAAAGGATGCACGCGGCGGAAAATCGGAAATAGTAGCCAGAACAAGAAAGAAGCTTCCGGATCTGATTTTTGTGGACTATGATGATTACGAAAGGGTTACCGGTAAAAAGAAGGCAGAGAGTCTCTTTAATATTTAGTTAGAGAAAATCATCTTTTATACCCTTTGTTTTTCTGTAGTAAAGACGGTAGTATGTAAATGCTTTATATTCTTTCCCAAGCAGATCATATACCACCCCCATATTGTAAAGAGCCTCGATAAAAGTTTTATCTTTTTCGTAAGCGGTATGGAAGGAATGAAGTGATTCTATATATTTCCCTGAAACCAGCTCAGCCAGTCCAAGCTTGAACCATCCTTTTGCAAAATTGGGGTCCAGTGAAACAGCTATCTTTAAATGTTTTATTGCATCTGCAGCCCGGCCGTTCTGCATGATGTAAATTCTTCCAAGGCCGTAGTGTCCAAGAGTATATGAGGGATTTGCTTCAATAGCCTGTTTAAAACTTTTTTCAGCTTCGGGAAAATTCCCCGCTTTAAAAAATTCCACCCCTTTCTTATAGTAAACCGATGAGTTTTCAGCAAAAACATTAGCTTGAAATACAAACTGAAGAACAATCAGGAAACTGAGAGTCTGAATCAACCGTTTCAAATTATGAGCCGGCTTTAGGTATCATTTTCTTTAAATTTTCATAAAAGAATTTTTCAACTCCGCTGCTGAAGAAGAAATATATAATAAAAACAACCCATAATGCAATAGTGAGTAAACAGAGAAAACGGAGCATTTTTTCAGCTCCTGTGTCGTTAGCCTTATAAAACATTATTATAAGAGCCAGTGGCCATATAATAAACATCCCGGCGAAGACTATTATCAGCAGTTCTTTAAAAAACTCAATAACTGATATATACCATCCGGCTTTGAGCGCTGCAAAACTTGCGCTCAATTCGGTAAAAAAGAACCATACGTAAAAAATGAAAATAAGAGTGGCAATAAGCTTCCAGAAAATTTCAATCCTGGGTCTGAACCATAGCAGTAAAACAGTAATCCCCCAGAACGAAAAGAATAGAAAAACTGATTTTATCATTAACACGTCATTTCCCATGAAGTTCATCCTATATCATTTTTTGAGAATTTACGATCCATTGTAAGTACTAATAAAGTAGTGGTGAAATTGCTCTCCGCCGCGCCTTTGGCGCGGCGGAGAATACCACTGTTTTTTAGTATTTATTATGAACCATTATTTTATTATCGAATTATTATTGCATTATTGCAATAAAAATATCGGATGTGAAGAGTTAGTTATAATTATTTTAAGGATTGGTATGAGTTAATTTGAAAATAAACCATATATCGGCTGTTCTGATGCTTATTTTTATAATATCATGCAGTTCTGCACCTCTTCGTTTCAGTAGAATTGAATACAATATCCCTGATCATATTAAAGTTAATGTGGATGATTTAAAGAAAGCTTTAAGTGATGTTAAAACAGATTCTTCGAGTAATCTTCATATTAAAATAACGTTATACAGTTATTCGTCCGGGGCGGAAACAATAAGTTTTTCCGGCGAAAAAGATTTTAAAACCGTAAGATCCAGCGGTAAGATAAAAGGGCTTTTAAAGATAATGAACGGCAAAGAAATTTTACAGGCTGAGTTTGTCGAAGGGAGCGGAGATAGTACAGAAGAGATGCTTTCAGCCCTTGCGGAAAATATTAAAAAAAGACTCTTTCCGGAATGTCGGGAAAATAATTAATTTAATTCAAACCTTCCTGCCCCCTATCCCCCGGAGGGGGCACCGGGTATTTCAATTATATCGTTGTTAGTTTTATTCTTATCATTTCTTTTACAATCCCAATATTATTTAATACATCTTCATCTTTAATCCGCAATGTATCGATCCCAATGGTAGTGTGCAAATAATTGTGTCTGATGGCAGTTTCCGATAATTAAAGCG
>CAYVCQ010000045.1:0-16041 GCA_964450405.1 uncultured Leptospirales bacterium
GGTCGCTTTAATTATCGGAAACTGCCATCAGACACAATTATTTGCACACTACCGAAAGAAAGGGGTACGGGGGCGGCGCCCCCGCACCCCCACTTCAGCTCACGCGAAGCGTACACGCATGAATTAACTGTTACTAAAATAACTGGGTGTTTATCTGATTTTTAAAAAAGCCCATATCATCCGCTGAATGATGCTCACTATCACAAGCAGAGTAAATCCTATAAAAAGTGCTTTTAAGTTTAAAGGAAAAATTATAAACAGTGTGTAAAAAATAATAGTCATAGTCCCGTCTGCAATCCCTGATGGCATGGTTACAGATGTCATCTCTTTGTTTGATGCTGCACCCAGATTTCTCTTCTCAAGAATTGCCGAGAGATAACTCCAGCTCACTGCATTTACATAATATGCAGAGAGTAGAATTGATAGTACCACAAAATTATCTATTAAAGGATGCGCAAAGACCAGTGCAACCGGAATAGCAGAATAGATAATGAAATCCAGAACAATATCCAGGTAACCTCCAAAGTCGCTGACTTTTCCAGAAGCGCGTGCCGCAGATCCGTCCAGACCATCAAGAAATCTATTGATTATCCAGAATACAATAGCCCCCATGAAAGATTTCTCCGTAATAAAATATACACAACCAAGACCTGCAGCAAATGATACAATTGTAATAATATTGGGATGCACCGCCATCCCCACTCTTTTCGCCAGAGGAAAGAGTATAATCTCCTTGAGATTTCTTAAAATATTATCCAGCATATTTTATCCTTTTAACGTAATTAATCAGCTGTGAAGCGCTCCGCGTCTCACGGATATTAAGGGGTTCGGGGGCGTCGCCCCAGTAACCCTCTTCCCTGCGCACGCGAAGCGTGCGAAGGGAAATTAGTTGCAATTAAAAATAACTAATAATTACCTTCTAACAATTAATAAATTATAAATATAATTTCAAGGATATTTATTATATTATCTATAGAGGTAATGCAATGAAAAAAACAGTATTGATAATAACTCTGGCAATTCTTTATATATCTCCCTTTAATTATCCGTCGCAGAATGCCTACAGTCAGAGTATAAATCAGGAAAATGAAAGGACAGTAGTTACTCCGGTTTTAGATGTTCCTGTTCCGGCAGATAAAAATCTTTTATACTCCTGCAGTTTTCAACTTGTATGGAATGAATTCTATAAAGCAGAAAATTCAGCCTCCGGTTCCGGTCTTGTTAAATCCCTAAACAGAAAAATGGTTACGAAAGATATTATCTCCGATGAATCATATTTAACAGCTATTATTAAAGACAGCAATGAGATGACGATTCTGAATAAAACTCTCAGGACAAAATTCGGGACAAATTCTCCGGCAGAAGTGAAAGAAAATTCTTTCTCAGGAATTATGTTTTACTCGTACTTGTTTAAATCTCTGCAATTCAAAAAAGATTTTAATGAAATATTGGGTGGAATATATTTCGGAGAGGGCATCAGTTCAAATAAAAAAAGGATAAAAACTTTTGGCATACAGGGATATAGAAAAGAGAAACATGCGGGACTTGAAAAACAGGTGAAGATCTACGATTATAAAAATCGTGAGGATTTTATCCTGATTCTGAATTCAAAATCCGAAAAGGATATAATCGTTCTTGCAAATATCTCTCCCGAAAAAACATTAATAGAGACTATAAATGCCGCAGAGAATAGACTCCGAAACTCCACACCTGAACTGCTTAAGCATGCTGACAATCTTTATATTCCTGAAATCAATATCGATTCAGAACATTACTATAAAGAACTTGAAACGGGAAACATCAGCAAGGCATATCAGCGAACAAAGTTTTCTTTAAATAAACGGGGAGCTGAAGTAAAATCGGAAGCCCGAATTATTTATAAGGACGGCGGACACGAGAGGAGTTTTGTATTTAACAAACCATTTCTTATTTATCTCAAAGAGAAGGGAAAAAATTATCCCTATTTTGCACTATGGGTAAACAATACTGACATGATGACTCCAGTGAATTAAGCAGTAGAGACACCCGCTCAAAGGATTAGAGGATTATCCGTGTTCCGGTAATCTCCTTTGGATATTACGGTATTATATAAATGGAAGAAATTACAATCATTATGCTTTTCAAGTGAAACCCCATCTGCCGGTATAATAAAAATTCTCCATAACACGGTCATGGAGAATTTTTATTACTGCTATTATTTCTTAATTTAAAACATGAATAAAAAATTTTTAAGAATGCCTTTATCCACTTATACTATTATTTATTGTTTTTCAATTTTAATCGGTCTTATACTTAAGTACTCATCTATCATATATTTTCTTTCTTCATCTGCATCAATAAATGCACATCCGCATTTGAATCTATCAAGAAATCTGGATGCAAATTGAATTCTCAATTTATCGTTCCTGAATTTTGTCCCAATTTTATAAAGAACTTTAATCTCATCCCCTTCTTTCAAATCTTCCCTTTTTGTTTCAAAGGATAATCCGCCTTTACTGATATTATTGAACCAGCATTCAAATGTTGCCGACTCCTCATCCTGTCTGACTGGAAGATAATATGATGTTTGAAAAAACTCGGCTCTCTCTTCTTTTCTTTTTTCGGAATCTGTTTCTTTTTTCTTTTTTGAGTTAAAAAACATATACCACTCCCCCCTTTATCTATTTCTTAAACTACAACCTATTTCAAATGAGTCAAGCACTAATATGGTTATATTACGATTTTACCGTAAATCATAAACAAGTGGCTATACCACTTTTCGTTTGAATTAGTAATCTTTCGGTCATTTCGAAGAAGCGATAGCGACTGAGAAATCTGTATTACACTAGATTTATTAGAGGTTAAAAAGATTTCTCACCCGTAGAATAGACGGGGGTTCGAAATGACAGGTTCTAAACATTTCGTAAATTGCTATAGTATATATAAATTCACGTAACTTTCAGTATAAATTATAACCATAATTTATCAATGAGAAATAAAACTTTGAGATTCCAGCTGTTCAAAAAGGAGAATATAATGAATCATTTTACCAGTTTTAATAATCAAAAAAATACCGGAATCATAACCGGCATCTTCATGGCAGTTTCATTATTCGCATTTATGCCAACTGCCGGTGCCGGGGACATGGCCGATAGCGCAACATTAAAAAAATGGATTTCAGAAAAAGCGCTGATTGTCGATGTACGGACAACTGAAGAATTTGCAGCAGGAAATTACAAAGGGTCAATAAACATTCCTCTTGCTGAGGTTGAAAACAATATAAAACGTTTCGGAAATAAAGATCAGAAAATTATTGTCTACTGCCGTTCAGGTAACCGCAGCGGTCAAGCCAAGAAGATTCTCGAAAAACATGGATATAAAAACGTACTCAATGGCGGAGGTCTTGTAAACATGCCATGATATGCTTTATACCGGCAACTATATTTGCCGGTATATTGCGGACTCTAATGCTGCCGGATCTATTCCCTGTCTTCCGGTGCACCAACTTTAACAGATTTCCTTCCAGTAAAAAGTCTCTTGAGAAAAGCTCCTGCGCCGACAATTGCAATTACAATAAATTTTCCGAATTTCTGAAGCAGACCCGATTTAGCCGCCACTGCCAATGCTCCGCCGCCAACAAGAGCCGCAAGTCCGTACTCGGCTATCTTGTCGCCGCTTGTGAACTCAGAATATTTGTTTCCCGAAGAGAACGAGTATGTTGTTAATATTTTTTTTGCCGAAGCGACAACTTTATCAAGATTCTTTTCATCGGCAACGATTACCACTTCCATAACACCTTTACGTCCGAGAAATCGTATATTATAATTTATTCCCTTCCTCCCCTCGGACTGATATATGGTTGCCCATTCCAGATTATTTGTCTGAGGATCATATGCCGGTTTTTTGTGCCAGCCTATAATCTCCAGTTCAGGGAGCTTCTGCTCTCTCCGCCATTTATTAGCCTCTTTATCTCCATCCTTAAAACCCTGGAGAATTTTATCCGCATCAAGTGAATCTTTTTCATCATCCTTAATATATCCGGTTTCATCAAATAAAAACACCATGAACCACTGATCACCCTCCGGTGCAATGTATCCCATTTCTCTGTCTGTCGGCCGGTTCCCGAATAGCTCCATCAGCTTTTTTGTATCATCTCCTGAAGCAAAATGGTAACTCCCCGGAACATTAATTTCAGCCATTGATCCGAGCTTTGCCTTAGCCGGTCCTTTAAGCCAGTCTATAGAAATTTCTTTCTTCTGATTTTCCTGAGCATATGTATTTACAGAAAAGACAAAAAACAATACTGCTAATTTAATAAAAAAACTGTTTGAGATTTTACGCATAAATATCCTCCGGATAAAATTAATTATTTTTGTATAAAACTCGAGATCTCTTTGTTAAAAACAAAAAACAGCACAATAGGTATCACCACTATTCCGAGAAGATACGTATTTGCCATCAATGCCTGAAAATCTATGGTACCTGCAACAACGATACCCATCAAAGCGCCTCCGAGGTGAGCATCATGAGCAATCCCACCGGCCATTCTTTTAGATGCATAGATTGATCCGAAAACAAAAATTATTGCATATAACCAGGCCGGCATAGGAATAGGGATCGGAAATATCATAATACTCCCCCCTGGAATTAAAAATATTGAAGCAAAAATTATTCCGCACACTGCACCGGATGCTCCCACCGCCCTGTAGTTTCGATCTTTTTTATGAAGAAGAAGAGAAAGAATCCCCGCACCTAATCCGCTGTAGAGATACAGGTATGCGGTAACTTTTGGTCCGTACTTCATTTCAATTCCCGTAGCAAAGGCATACAAACTGAACATGTTGAAAAAAAGATGACCAAGATTTGCATGAACAAATACCGATGATAGAATACGGTAATAGTCATTTGCTCCTGTAATTGCATCTATAGAGAAGAGTGCTTTTTCAAAAAAAGATTTATTCTGCAGCGCATAGAGAGTAACAAGTGATGTGATTCCGATTATTGAATATGTAAATATATACTGGTTCATTTTATCTCCGTTTCAATCGAAAGATAATAGCGGACGACAAAGAGCATGTCAAGCAGATATTGTTTATCGTTAATTGATTGACTCCGGAACTTTAATCTGTTATACAATATAAAAAATTAATCTCGGAGGACTTTATGAATCAGCCGGAACTCACTCAAAAGGCTTTGGGAATCTTAAGAAATCCTGAAACATTTCAATGGTACTTTATTCCTCTCTTTGCATTTGTAGTTTACATATACTTTAATGAAATCTCAAACAAGAACTGGAAGGGTGTGGCAGCGGGTCTGTCGCTCTATATGGTGCACTGGTTTTATGAAATACTTAACGCCCTGGTGCAGCACTTTTCCGGACACGCACTATGGACTGTTCCTTCAGGAACATCTTTTCTTCTGCTTGTGGGAGTTGGAGTTGAGATCAGCCTTATGTTCTCAGTAGCAGGACTTATTTTTACGAAAATACTCCCCGATGATCCGAAGATGAAAATTCTCGGCATCAATAACCGTGTATTCATAGCAGTTGTAAATGCCGGATTCTACTCAATATTCGAAATCTTTCTGGCGAAAACTCCGGCATTCCACTGGGTCTATCCCTGGTGGGGATCACTCCCTGTATTTCTGACAGTGTACATCCCGTTTTTCCTTGCGGCAAATCTGGCCTACGACTGGGAACCGAAGAGACAGAAAACTTTTATAGGTTCACTCTTTGTAATCAATGCAATAATGCTCATTCTCTTTGCAGGGATTCTGAAATGGATATAGTCTGATAATAAAGCAAATTTATAAAATATACCTGGGATTGTTTCATAAAACCCGGGTATATTTTATTGTTTAAAAACTCAATTTTTTTATTTTATTTATAGAAAGTTCATTTCGGACTTAGTAATATTGATGTCTAATCTTTATGTAATAAATTTTTTCCGGAATCTTCATCTATGAAAATTATTAATTTAAAATCTTTTACATCTCTTTTATTGCTTACTAATATGTTATTTTTTTTTACCTGCAGTAACTATGCCTACAAAACCATATACAATCAGCTCGACTTCATTCTCTACCTTGAAGTTAAAAAATATTTCCATCCCGACGACAATCAAAAACAATTCGTCAAGCAGAGACTTGCATCCCTGCTTAAGTGGAGCAGAAAAAATATGCTTCCGCAATTCCGGAATATTTTATTCAGCATGAAAACATCTGTAAGTTCCGGACTCACAGAGAATGATTTAATTTATCTATTTAACACCTTAGACAGGGAGTTTGAAATTTTGGCAGAAAAGGCTGCCCCTGACGCCGCTGAATTCGTCCTAACATTAAACAGAGATCAGCTGGAGAACTACCAGCAGGAGGTAAATAATCATAGAGAAGAGGATAAGAAAAAAAATAAACCAGAAGAGGAGAATTCTCCCGCGAAAAGAACTGAATCTGCAGTAAAACTGCTGTCGAATTTTTACGGTTCGTTTTCCGACGAACAACAGGAGAAAATTAAAAGCTATATTGAAGTTAGAAAGGCAACCGCATTCAACCGCCTGGAATATCAAAATATAAAACAGAAAGAGTTTATTGAACTTATAAACAAGAAAGCTTCAAAAGACAAAATGACTCTTTTTTTAAAAAACTGGATAATCCGCGACCCGGAATCTACACCCGCTGATTACCTGGAGAGTTTTAAAGCCAGAAGAAAATTCAATATTGACTTATATCTATATGTTGATCAAAATATTGTAACAGCAGAACAGAGAGTTAAAGCTATAGAGACCTTTGACAAATGGATTGAAACAACCAATACTCTCATAGAAGAAAACTAACACTATACGTTTAAGTAAAATTCAAAAAATATTTATAGCAATAGAAAAACATCATCCATATTCATGTGTTTCAGGCTGTTTCCACAAAGATATACAGATCAGCCCGGCATTTCAGTACAGGACAATAAACCATATATTTACCAGTATTAACTAAAAAACAATTTGCATAATCTATAATATGTGAGATATTGCGTAATGCTGATTTTAAAAAGGAGATACAAATGAAAAAGATAGCTAAAATCGCCGCTGGAATAATCTCGTTTTTTCTAATACTCTTTTCACTCTTTTATTTTACAACATTTCACCCTTCTCAAATTCAAAATGAAAAATTTATATCCGCAGTTAATTCTCCTGAATTAGAAAAAGGGAAAGAATATAAAGTTCTTTCATGGAATGTTCAATACATGGCTGGTAAAAAATATGTTTTTTATTACGATGAATGGGATGGCTCAGGACCGGATATTCGCCCTTCTGCAGCAGATATCCGTATTACATTTAAACGCGTTGCTGAAATTATAAAGAATGAAAACCCCGATATTATTCTCCTTCAGGAGATGGATAACAACGCAAAACGCACAGACTTTGAAGATCAGACTAAGGAGCTTCTTAAACTTCTTCCGGCTGAGTATTCTTCACATTCCGAAGCATACTACTGGAAAGCAGCATTTGTTCCACATCCGAAAATCATGGGTAAAGTGGGACTGAAGCTTGCTGTAATTTCAAAATACAGAATAAACAATGCTGTAAGATATCAGCTCCCATTAATGCCGAATAATTATATTGTTGAAAGTCTTCAGTTTAAACGGGCAATCCTTGAGACAGTTCTTCCGGTTAAAAACGGCGGCACCGTTTCATTTATGACAACACATCTTGATGCATTCGCCCAGGGAACAGACACGATGCAGCAGCAGGTGAAGTACATTTCAAATCTTTTAAGCGGAATGGATAATAAAAAACAAAACTGGTTTATTGCAGGAGATTTCAATCTTATTCCTCCAGGCAGCAGTTTTAAACTTCTTCCTGAAAAGGAAAAACAGTATTTCCAGAAAGAATCTGAAATGAAAGTACTCTACGATAAATTTAATGTGCTCCCCACTCTGGATAATGTAGAAAAGAACAGGGCGAAGTTTTTAACACACTTCCCGAACATTAACAAGGGCCCCGATAGAATTATTGATTACATGATACATTCTGATATGATTACAGTGAAAAGTTTCAAGGTGCGCTCTGCAGATACGAAGGATATTTCGGATCACTTTCCGGTAATCATGACATTTGTGATTAAGTAGTAAAAAATCTCCATCCCCCCTCTCATAAAAAAAGGAGAAGGGGGATAAAACAAACTTCTTGAATTTATTCTAAAGACAAAATAAGCTTCAGTCCTTCATCCATTTTATGAATTATTTTCGAACTCAATTCTCCAGCTTTTTCTGTTAAAAATGATTTATCAATAGTGATTATCTGCGAAATATTGATTACCGAATCTTTTGGCAACAAACCTGATTTAGCGGATAATAAAACATTTCCCGGAGCTTCGGATAATTTAAGATTAGAAGTAATAACAGCGCAAAGCACCGTACTTATTTTACTGCGGTTAAATGAATCTGCCTGAAGTATTACTACGGGGCGTCTATAGCCCGGCTCTGATTTAACCGGATCCGGTAAATCAACCCACCAGACATCTCCCCTGTTTACCATTTATCCTCATTCACTTTAAGAGAGGAATACTGAATGGAATAAATTTCCTTATCTACCGTATTTGAATTATCATTGTAAATACTGTCTAAAACTTCAGTAACATTTTTTTCTTTTTTTTCTTTAATGTACTCAGCAATCGCTTTAGTATAAAGCTCACTTCTGCTGATACCCTGCTTATGCGCAAGTTTTTCAGCTTGATTAAAGATCGGATCCGGTATGGATATTGCAGTTTTCATATTATAAGTATAACCATAGTTATACCAAAGTCAAGGATTTTTTTAGATTGAGGTCACAGACAAACTTCTAATCCAGATACACAGTTTTAATACAACCATCATCCACAAGCTCGGCGTATTTTATCTCCACAGCATTTTTTTTTCTCATCTGAAATTTCCCTTCTTCTATTATTTCAGAATAACTATGATCTACGGGTTTTCCTCTAAGATTATATGTCAGCGAAAAATCTTCTCGAGTCATTATTTTAAAAAGCTTGTCAAGAGTAGCAATTTTTAAAATCTGATATACATCCTCATATAAATCGATCAGAAAAAAATCTGCTCCCCCGGAAATAAGCTGTCTCGATATTTTAATGATCCGGCTAATTCCAAATGAATCAAGATACGGCATATTTTTTAAATCCAGAGCAATCACTTTGAATTTTGAATTTGTATATTTTTTAAAAAGTGCTCCCAACTCTTCAGTATAACTGAATTGTAATTCGCCAGTAAGGCTTACAATTAGTATCCAATCTCTTTCTTCAACATCAATTTTTAACATATCCTTATCCTCCCAATCTGCGCATAAATAAGCAGATTTGCTTACAATGCCAGACAGACTTCCCATCAGGATACTGTACTATATAGTGCTTTTATTTTCAACAAATAAAAGCCCGGATAGGCTTATTTAAGTGTATTCAGCAAATTTTTTTCCCTTTTTAAATGAAATAATTCAGATTCACTGATTTATTTGTATTTTAAATATCTTAAGGGACATAATCAGATTCAATCCCTGCAATATTCATCTTGACCATTTTTCACTGCATCGTAACTTATCGTAAAATCATGCAGCCTTAATGCTGAGTGAAAACATAAATTTAAGAGGATAAAATCTATGGCTGTAGTAAATATACCTGAAAGAAAAGAGATAAATGATAACTATAAATGGGATCTTACATCCCTGATACACAATGACGATGAGTGGGAAAAACTCTATAAAGATCTTGAATCGAAAATCAGCAGATATAAAAATTTCGAAGGAAAGATGGGGGAGTCTTTAGAAACTTTCAGATCATCCCTTGAATTTGACATGAGCATTTCACGGGAGATTGAGAAGATCTACACATACTCTCACCTGCGTAGTGATGAAGACAAAACCAACCAGTTTACACTTGCCATGTACCAGCGCTCGGTGAACCTCTATACAAGAATTTCCGAGTTATCCAGTTTTATGACTCCGGAGATACAGGAGATCGACGAAGATGTTGTGAAGTCATATATGAATGATGCTTCAATGAAAGACTATAGGTTCTTTCTGGAAAAAATTCTAAGATTCAAGCCGCACACCCTTTCAAAAGATATGGAACAGATTATTGCCATGATGGGTGAAGTTGCGCAGGCTCCTTCACAGATATTCAGTCAGCTCGATAACGCCGACATGACTTTCGGAGTTATTTCCGATAGCGATGGAAACGAGGTTGAACTGAGTCACGGAAATTTCAGCACATTCCTTCAGGATCCTGACAGAGAAATCCGAAGACAGGCATTCTTCCAGTATTACCAGTCATACAAAAATCTTAAGAACACTGTGTCATCTACTCTTGACCACTCAAACAAAAAAGACAGCTTTTACGCCAAGGTGCGGAAGTTCAACAACAGCAGGGAAGCTTCTCTCTTTTCAGATAATATGCCGGAAATGGTTTATGACAATTTAGTAAGCACTGTACGAAGCAATACTGCACCGCTGTTCAAATATCTCGACTTCAGAAAAGAGGCCCTTAATCTCGACAAGCTTCACTTTTATGATACATATGTTCCAATTGTTGGAGATGTAAACTTCAGCATGACTTATGAAGAGGCAGTCGAAACCTGCGTAAAATCTCTGGCACCACTTGGTGAAGAGTATACAAAAATAATGAGAGATGGACTCCTCGGCGGATGGGTAGACCGTTATGAAAACAGAGGAAAGAGAAGCGGCGCATACTCATCTGGATGCTACGACTCCCCGCCATATATCCTGATAAACTATGAAGATAAAAATATCAACAGCCTCTATACGCTTATTCACGAAGCGGGACATTCCATGCATTCATACTACTCAAAACATGCACAGCCGTACATACTGAGCGATTACACAATATTCGTAGCAGAGGTTGCATCAACATTCAACGAAACTCTTTTGAGCAGATATCTTCTTGATCTCTATAAAGATGACCCTAAAATGCAGGCATACATTCTGAACCGCGAAATCGACAACATCCGTGCGACACTATACAGACAGACAATGTTTGCCGAGTTCGAAACACGTTCGCATAAGATAGTGGAGCAGAATGAACCACTGACACTGGAAGTTATACAGGGCGTTTATAAAGAACTGCTTGAAACATATTTTGGAGACAAACTCTTTATAGATGATGTACTTACACTGGAGTGTCTGCGGATACCTCACTTCTACTCGGCATTCTATGTATACAAATACGCAACGGGACTCTCTGCTGCAATTGCTCTTGCAGATAAAGTACTTACAGAGGGGATTCCGGCACGCGATGCATATCTTGGTTTTCTAAAACTCGGCGGAAGCAAATACCCGCTTGATGAACTTATAGATGCAGGAGTAGACATGAGCTCACCTGAACCTGTTGAGAAAGCGATTAAACATTTTGGCGAACTGGTGAATCGATTTGTTGAAGTTTATAAAGCTTAGGGGAAATAAACTTAAATATTATCATGAAACATATGACTCCCCAAACTGCAGCCCCCGCACCCCCGGAGGGGGCAAAGCAAAATCCTTGCCCCCTCCGGGGGTGCGGGGGCCTACACGACAGGTCATTGAACTCATTCGATCAAATAACATCATACTCAAAACAGAAAATTCCATTTATATTCATCATTGATTTTGACTCTCTCAAGCCTGTTGTCATACCGATTGCTGATGTTGATCCAGCAGAGATACTATATGATTTTAACGGATTCAGAAACTCCCCGGCAGTTTCCATTGAAAAATCGTATGAATTTATTTTAAAAAAAATTCCAGTACCTATTGAAAGATATACCGGGGCATTTAATCTCATTCAGAAAAATCAGTCTGAAGGAAATTCCTATCTTGCAAATCTCACATTCCCCACATCTATCAAAACCAATTACTCATTGAAAGATATATTCCATCTGAGCATTGCCCGATACAAACTCTGGTACCGTAATGAATTTGTAGTATTTTCACCGGAAAGTTTTGTTACAATTAACAATAATATCATCTCATCATTCCCCATGAAGGGAACAATCGATGCAGCAATTCCCGATGCAGAGAACATTATTCTGAGTGATGAGAAAGAGGCTGCAGAACACCTTACGATTGTAGACCTTATACGAAACGATCTGAGCAGAGTTTCAAAAAATGTCACTGTTGAGAGTTACCGCTATATAGAAAAAATTCAAACCTCCGGGAAAGACCTTCTACAGGTGAGTTCAAAAATCACCGGACATCTCGATGCTGACTACAGGAATAATCTCGGAGAAATTCTGAAAAAACTTCTCCCTGCCGGCTCGGTAACCGGTGCACCAAAGCGCAAAACAATCGAAATTATTAAGGCAGCCGAACAATATGATAGAGGTTATTACTGCGGAATTTGCGGATACTTTGACGGAAATAATCTCGACAGCGGAGTTATGATCCGTTATATTGAAAAAGAAGACGATAACTATATATTTAAAAGCGGTGGAGGAATAACTGTTTACAGTGAACTCCTCTCTGAATATCAGGAGATGATAGACAAAGTAAATGTCCCGATTAGTTGAATCATTAATGTTAAAAAACGGAATCCTTCATAATGTTGAATACCACAACATGAGGATGGAGAGATCTCTTCGCGACCTTTTCCACATGGATAAAGCAGCCGATCTGTTAAGAGAAATTATAATTCCCGGTGAATTCATGTCCGGATTATACAAATGCAGGGTTGTATACGATGAAAAAATTGATACAATAGAATTTATTCCATACATTATAAAAACTGTCCGTTCTCTAAAGATAGTTTATGGAGAGATTGACTACAGTTACAAATTTGAAAACCGCGAAAGAATTAAAGAACTATTTGCAGAACGCGGAAACTGCGACGATATACTTATAATAAAAAATAAACGCATAACGGACACTTCATCGGCCAACATAGTGTTTTTTAGAGAAGGCAAATGGTACACCCCGGAATCTCCATTACTTCATGGTACAAAAAGAGAAAAACTTCTCGATGAAGGCATTATCATTGCTGAAGATATAACAATAGCTGAAATTAAAAATTTCAGCAAGGCATCTCTTATAAACGCAATGATTGATATCGGTGAGATTGTTATTGATATTAAAAATATAATTTAAATCCTCCGGCCTATCGGCCACCTCCTTTATTAAAGGGGGATGTTGAGCGGAGCGAAACGGGGAGATTTTTTTGATTTAAATAAAAGGAGAACCATATGAAAATAGAATTAAAAGAAAAAAACGCATTGTACCCTTTACCCATTGCATTGATAGGAACAGTTATTGATGGAAGAGAGAATTTCATTACAATTGCTCATCTTGGTATCGGAGCAATGGACATGGTCACACTCGGAATGGGAAAGGTCCATTACTCGAACAAAGGAATAATTACAAATAGAGAGTTCAGTATCAATATTCCATCGGATGATATGGTCGTAGAAACTGATTATATCGGAATGGCAGGCGGAGCAAAAACTGATAAGAGTACTGTTTTCAAAACATTCCGTGGATCATTAAAGCATGCCCCCATGATTGAGAAAGCACCTGTCACAATGGAGTGTACACTGGTAGATCACTTTGACTACAAAACTCATGACCTGTTTGTCGGAAGAGTTGAAAAAATCTATGCAGAGGAGAGTATTCTTACAAACGGGACCATTGATTTAGCCAAAGTGCGGCCTATGCTCTTTGACATGCATCAGCGTAAATACTGGAAGCTTGGTGAGCCATTTGCAGACGCCTGGAGTATCGGGAAAAACTACAGCAAATAATTTTTTATATCGAAGTATTTTGTTTCACTGCTGCATAATCCCTCCCCCGGCCCCTCCCATCAAGGGATGGGAGAACTCATTTTCGGAACAGCCTCATTTCATCTACTCGTGTGAAAGCAGCACCTCGTCGTTTGTCATCAATTCATTTTTTACATCATAGAATTTTTTAACAAGTCCTTCAACTGTTAAATTCTTTTTCTCATCTCCGGATATATCCAGAATAATCTCACCCTTGTGCATCATAAGTATTCTATTGCCGTATTTTATCGCCTGGCTCATGTTATGTGTAATCATCATAGCCGTAAGTTTTCTTTCCCGAATAAATTTATCAGTGAGTTCCAGAACCATTGCCGCATTCTTAGGATCCAGCGCAGCAGTATGCTCATCAAGAAGTATCAATGCCGGATTCGACAAAACTGTCATAAGCAGGGTCAGCGCCTGCCTCTGTCCGCCGGAAAAAAGCTGAAGGTTATGCCCCATTCTCTCCTCAAGTCCCATTTCCAGAAGTTTAAGTTCCTCTTTAAAGCTTTCTCTCATTTTAGAATTCAAACTAACCTTCAGCCATTTAAATCCTTTTTTATTACAGATCATCATATTATCTTCAAGAGCCATATTTGAAGCAGTTCCAAGAAGAGGATCCTGAAATATTCTTCCTATGAATTTTGCTCTCATATATTCCTGCATTCTTGTTACATTTTCATTATTAAAAAATATCTGTCCGCCAGTCGGAAAAAATGATCCTGAAATTGTATTAAAGAGTGTTGACTTCCCTGCTCCGTTACTACCGACTATAGTGATGAAGTCGCCCTCTTTAACTGTGAGATTAATACTCTTTAGAGCGGTATTCTCGTTAATGGTACCTTCGTGAAAAACTTTTTTTATATTTTCAAGCCTGATCATTTTTCCACCTTCTGAATATGTTTTTACTATCCTTACTCTTCGCGATAATAAGACAAAATATAATCAGGAGACCTGCAAGAAGTTTGAGGTCATTGGGAGTGAGCCCTATATGATAACCGTAATATCTCCCCATATACATTATCGCTTTATAAATTATCGACCCGGCTAAAACCCTTAGTGTCAGAATCCATATTTTATTCGATGTAAAAATAAATTCACCAATCATAACCGAGGCAAGACCTACGATAACTATTCCTGTACCAAACCCTACATCTGCGAATCCCTGATACTGCGCGGCAAAAGCACCGGACACGGCAACAAGTCCGTTTGAGAGACCGACACCTATTGCTTTCATTGTATTAATATTCACGCCCTGAGAAATAACCATCTGCTGATTATTACCAAGCGCACCAAGAGTAAGCCCCATATCGGTTCTGAAAAAAATATCCAGCAATATCTTTATCGCCATGGCCACAAGAAAAAAGAATATCAGTACCGAGTATTCCTTGGGAATAAAACTCTCTGTCTTTTCGATTATATCTGTAATAATTGTATGATTCTGAAGAAGAGGAAGATTTGCCCTGTTCCCGAGTATCCTTATGTTCACCGACCAGAGCATCGTCATTGTAAGTATACCGGCAAGAAGGTTCGGCACTTTGAGTCTATTATGAATTGTAGCTGTTACAATTCCAGCAGCAACTCCCCCTGCAAATGCCGCAAGTAGTGCTAAAAATATGTTATAACCGCTTACAATCATTGAAGCCATTATCGCGGCTCCAAGCGGAAATGATCCATCAACTGTAAGATCGGGAAAATCGAGTATCCTGTAGGTTATAAAAACCCCAAGCACCATTATTCCATATATAAGACCTTCAACGAAAATTCCTTCAATCATAATTACTATTCCTTTTACAGAGTCATCTCCCCGGCAGGGTAACTCCTTAAAAACCGGCAGTGAAACTTTTTCCCACTCACCTGCGAAGTGTGGAAAATCATAATTACCAGCGATTTCTGAGTATTTACCATTAAGAGATCTTTCATATATTATCAAGAGTTCCGTCATGCAGAAACATGTCAATAAAAAATATTTTGTATAATTACAGAGTAAAATGTATTTGCTCAAAACCGGTTGTAAAACATGATCCGCCTGGCTATTTACTGCGGAACAATTACATTCACCGGTTTTTGAACAGTAATGGCAAAATCAAACTTGACTTTTATAATGCTTAATGACATATAATATTCAGTATTTGTTCCTGAATATTAAATCTATTATTCCTCCGTGGTTATATAATAATATAATAATCATGAATTAAGGGATGACTATTAATAAGAATTATACGTAAAAAAGGGGTTAAGATGGAGATTTTTGACGGTTTTATATCAGCAATAGCAAGTGA
>CAYVCQ010000046.1:0-15289 GCA_964450405.1 uncultured Leptospirales bacterium
AACTCGATTATATGTTAGAGGGCTGTCATCAGACACATAAAAATGCATAGTACCCGAACCCCGCGTCTCCTCCGAAGGCGGAGGGCCTTTCTCTTACTTATTGTAATTTTAAACTTCTACAAGTGCGCCGCAGAGTCCATCCTTGGACGGCTGCGGCGCGAAGCCGGCACACATCCATGATGCGCCGGACTTGTTGGTGTAATAAAAAAAAGGCCCGCCTTCCGGCGAGCCATTTAAATCTATATTAAAACTTTTATTTTTACAAATTGTTATGCATCTTTTGAAAGTGACCTCGACGCCTTATACGCGGCTCTCTTCAGCATTGGTACACCCATTGTGAATGTTGAGAGCAATGCATATACATCCTTTGTTGATTCAGTCTTAGCCATATCAACAACTTCAGGTTTAAGCGGAAGACCATACTTGGTTGCGTCATCTCTGAGTACTGTAATTACTCCTAGACCTTTGAACTGGTCCAGACCGTAAATGGTCGCTTTAGGAAACCCTTCAGTCTTAAGAATTGCAACTCTTTCTTTTGCATACTTGATCAGATCCTGTCTGTAACCAAACCGCATAGCATCAGATGGACAAACCGTTACACACGCAGGGATCTCCCTTTCATTCAGTGTACATGCATTACACTTGTGTGACTTGTCTCTCTTTAATATTTTTTGTCCTGCGTCGTTTACATGATTGATTTCGCTAATCTCCGGGACTTTGTATACGCATGCATTAACACATGCTCCGCATCCTATACACTTATCCTGATCGATAATTGTCCAATCATCCTTCTTGAATATTGCTTTCTCCGGACATACATTAAGACAATTTGCCTCTGCACAGTGAAAACATTTCTTGTGCTGGATTGTCCATATTGGACGCTCGGCACTGCTTCTATCTACTGGCCAGAAGATAACATGGTTCCATGTTTTTGCAGAAAGTTTTCCGGGATTTGTATATTCAGGTCCCGCAAAAAATTCAGTCTTTTCTGCTGGAAGCCCGTTCCACTGTTTACATGCAACCTGGCATCCTCTGCATCCCTGACATTTTGATGTATCTACTAAAAACGCTTTTTCTGACATATTCTACCCCCTTACGCCTTCTGGATATTTACCAGGAATGCTTTGTATTCCGGTATTGATGAATTCGGATCGCCGACTGAAGGTGTCAGAGTATTACATGAATCACCGGTTGACTCGCATCCCTGGCCGAAGTGCCAGATCATACCAACCATCTCAACCATCTTTCCGTCAACTTTGAAAGGCTGTACCCTGTCAGTCACAAGAGCGTACGAATCAATTACACCCCTGGCTGAACTTATCTTAACCTTATCGCCGTTTTTGATTCCTTTTGCTTTTGCAAGAGACAGACTTATTTCACAGAACATATCAGGTACAAGCTCATTAAGCCATGGAAGGTTTCTTGTCATGGCTCCAGCCTGCCAGTGTTCAACTACACGGTAGGTTGTTCCGATATACGGGAATCCGCCTGTTGTTCCAACTTGAGTCTTAGCTGCATCAGAAACTGTAACTCCCGGATTAAGCTGATGAGAGTTCATTAAATTCCTTGCAACAGATTCCATAGGCTCAAAATGTTCAGGGAACGGACCATCTTTAAGTGCTGCAGAGAATAGTCTCGCAACACCCTCTCCAACCATGATAAAGGGATTCTTCTGTGCAGGGCCGAATTTAGCTCCGCCATCAACAATATCCCCCTTCCACTCTTTGCCGTTCCATTTAATAACCCATCTTTTTGGATCCCATGGTTCACCAGCTCTGTTTACAGCTGCTCTATTGTAAATGATCCTTCTGTTAAGAGGCCATGTCCATGACCATTCAGGGTACATACCGATCTTGTTGGAAGCATCTTTAAGTCCCCTTCTTGCCATCATATTGCCGTCTTCATTGTATGATCCGCAATATATCCATGTTCCGCTTGCAGTTGAACCGTCATCTTTAAGATCAAGGAAGTTTGCAATCTGCTTCCCTCTTTTTCCGTCTTTACCGATCTGATATCCGTTAATCTCTTTGGCTACCATATGCGGATCTGCTTCTTTCGCTCCTGGGTGTCTATAGTCCCAGTTAGCTTTAAGAATCGGATCAGGGAAAGCAACTTTCTTTCCAGCCTTTACATCAGCTTCGTAGAGTCCTCTTATTTTTAGAAAGAGCTCATCGATCAGGTCAAGGTCAGGAATTGAATTTCCAGGTCCGGCTTGAGCCTTATATCTCCACTGTGTCCATCTTCCGGAGTTGGCAACGCTTCCCTCTTTCTCAACAGATGAAACCATTGGTAGGAGGAAAACCTCTGTTTTGATATTTGCAGGATTAACGCCTTTTCTCTTCCAGAAGATTGATGTGTCTGTTTCCCATAGGTCAGCACAGATCATCCAGTCGAGTTTTTCAACTGCTTTCATAATAAGGTTCGAGTTCGGTCCGCCGACTACAGGGTTTGTACCCATGAAGATCGCGCCCTTGTGCTGTCCCTTTGACATATCCTCAAACATTGTCATGTAAGGAACCGGCTTGTGTGCCTTCGGGAGATAATCATATGCAAAATCATTCTCCTTCTTCGCAGCTTCTCCAAACCATGCTTTCAACATGCTGATGAGATATTTTGGTGTATGCTGATTCCAGTTAAGGCTGAGAGGGTCATTTGTTTTAGGAACATAATTTTTAATATATGCTTCGAGATTGTTATCGGCCGCTTTTGGCGCGTTAAGGTAACCGGTTATAATGTGCCAGAGAAGACCATGGTCAGTAGAACCCTGAACATTTGACTCACCTCTAAGTGCATTAATACCGCCGCCGGCCATACCCATATTACCCATAAGAATCTGCAGTATTGAATACGCACGGATATTCTGTACTCCTATTGTATGCTGTGTAGCTCCCATTGCATACATAATAGTTGCAACTTTATCAGGCTTGTGTGTAGATGTATATAGCTCTGCAACTTTTTTGAAAGACTCAACAGGACAGCCTGTTATAGCACTTACCTTCTCCGGAGTGTATCTTTCAAAATGTTTTTTCATTAACTGGTATACGCAGTTCGGATCTTTCAGAGTTTTATCTCTCTTAGGAATCCCTTTATCATCAAGCTGATATTTCCATGTATCATTAACATATGTTTTCTTCCCGCCGTCGTAACCGGAGAAGATACCATCGTTAAATGTAAATGCAGGGTTAATCAAATATGATGCGTTTGAATATTCAAGAACATACTCTTTCTGGATAAAGTCATTCTGAAGAGCATAATTAATTATACCGTTCATGAAGGCTATGTCTGTACCAGGTCTTATTGGAGCATAAAGATCTGCCAGGGATGAAGTCTTTGTAAATCTCGGGTCAACATTGATCAGTTTCCCCCCTCTGTCTCTAGCTTCCTGAACCCATTTGAAAGAGATAGGATGGTTTTCTGCTGCGTTACTTCCGATTATAAATACTACGTCTGCGTTCTGGATATCTATCCAGTGGTTTGTCATTGCGCCTCGTCCGAATGTAGCTGCCAAACTGGCAACTGTTGAGCTGTGTCAAATCCGGGCCTGATGTTCAAGATAGGTTAAACCCATTAGGCGTGCGAACTTAGACCATACGTAACACTCTTCATTGTCAAGAGCAGCTCCACCAAGACCGATAATCCCGTTTGTACGGTTAACAGTCACATTGTTTTCTTTTTCGATGAAAGTTTTGTCACGTGCTTCTTTAATTCTCTCCGCCATCATCTCGAAGGCTTTCTCCCATGAGATTTCCTCCCAAGCGGATCCCCCCGGTTTTCTGTACTGAACCTTATCAAGTCTTCTCTTGATAGGATTGGAAGCTATCTGATAAAGAGCTGCACCTTTTGCGCAGAGACTCCCTTTATTGATAGGATGTTCCGGATCACCTTCAATGTTTACAATTTTTCCGCCCCGAGCTGAAACAATGAGTCCGCAGCCTACACCACAGTACGGGCATATGGATGTGCTCTCAGTTGTACCTTTCAATTTGTCCGGTGATGATTTACAACCGGTTAGAAAGGAAGTTCCTCCCAAAAAAGCTCCGGCTGCTGTCGCACCTGACAGCTTGAGGAAATTTCTTCGTGTAACAGACATGAATATCCTCCTGGATAAGATTTTTATATATATTTTTTTATTTAAACGCATCAGAAAGAGTGTTCAGAAATTTATTGTTTTAATCCTCAGCCCACTCGAATGTATCTGAATCAAAAAAATTTACTAGCATATCTTCATATGTCAAATTAATTATGTTATATAAAAATTTTTATAATATGCCAATTATGACCTAATAAAAAACCGCCGGGACTGTTCCGGCGGTTTTTTATATCTAATTCAGGAGATCATCCCGATCCACTTTCTTTCATTTTAAATATAGCATTTTACGAATTGATTCGATCTATATTTTTATCTATTACTGCATGTCATTCCCGTGCAGACGGGAATCCATTACTTATTCCACACTTATGTTAACTTAAAAAATGGATCTCCGCCTTCGCAGAGATGACACTATGGTTTAATTCAATCGTAAAATACTATAGTATCAGTATTTAGCCTTTCTCGCCTCTTCTGCAGCATTAGTTTCACCATAATTTACCAGTATATACTGTCTTATTTCAGATGCCTTCTGAGTGTTCCCCATATACTCATAGGCTCTCATCATCCCATAATATCCCTCTGCCCGCATTATTGCATCGGGATATCTTTTTACAAGAGACTCAAACGTATTTAGAGCACTCTGATTGTTTTTCATGTACATCATTTCAAGATGACCCTTGCGGTAGTAGGCTCCATCGGCCTCTTTTGTATCATCATATTCTTTTATAAATTCTGTATATGCCGCTATTGCACCCGCCCAGTCACGCTTCCTTTCAAAATCCATAGCATTTGCAAAAATCTTATATGGAACTTCTTTGAGAACCACCAGTTGTTCAAGAACCTTCTTTGACTGAATTTCTATGTCAGCTTTAAATGGAACATAGCCATCCATCTTAACCATCAGCTTATGTGTTCCCCTGAGCACTGGAAGCTGTGCCGGAGCCTTACCCTCTTTTTTTCCGTCAATATATATATCAGCACCAGCTGGAGTTGATGTCAGCTTGAGAGTTCCAAGCCTGTTGTTAAGCACATCTTCAACCGTGTTTGAAATACTCCAGGCCACAGGACGGAGACCCGATGATGACGCAATATCTCTTGATCCTACAAAGACAATCGAATTATCCGAGGTGTCATACATTCTGTAATTTATACATATTATATCTTTAAATACCCTGATGTCACCTTCAACTTTAAACTGAATTCCCTTGTCCCTGAAGTTTCCGCCTGACTCGTCATTTTCAATAACTCCAGCCATCTCAAGAATTTTTTCATTTATCAAAGCCTTGGAGTATTTTCTTTCTACAGTTGATATTGAGAGAAAAGTTCCCATCTGACTATTCAGTATCTCCGCAAAAGTTCCGCCATATCCGGCCTTGCCTGCTGCTTCGTTAAAATCTCTGAACTTATAAACAGTTACTGTTGCTTTCTCCGCATCATCTGTCTGTCGTTCTTTTATATAATCGCTGTTGAATTTTTCCTTTATATACCATTCGATATCAGCTGCGGCCTCTACCAGAGTTTTTGCACTGCTCCCCTGAGAGTGTACTATCAGCATATTATCTATACCGACTGTTCTTGCATCAACCTCGTATCTTCCGTCTATCTTCGATACGGTACCGACTGTCAGATAATCGATCTTAAGAGAGGCCGGATCACCCTTCATTGCTTCAGGTTTTATCATTCCGGTCTGAACCCCGGCAAGATTGTCAAGATACGACTTGACCGCTCCCTGTTCTCTCACGGCAAATTTATCATTATTTTCAAACGCATTTTCAATCCGTTCCGTGATAGATTCAGCGCAGTCTTCCTGTTCCGATGCTTTTGTCAAAGTATCATCAAACACCGATACTGCCAGACGGATCTTTCCGGACCCCGCGTCCTGGCTCACAAGAACTGCGGGTATAAGAACCGAAAATATAACTGCTATAATATATTTTTTTAATTTCATTTTCTTCATCCTCCAATTGCCGAGATCCATAGCTTCACCAGACCTCTATCCGGGCAGTCGGGGCGGAGTGTCAGATATTTCGTATAGTTCTCTACAGCTGCAGGCCCCTTCTTCATTTTTGTATCGTAGAGGATACCTAAATTTTTATAAGCCATGGCATACTCAGGGTTGAGAGATATACATGTCTTGAGATATTTTTCCGCACCTGCCAGATCCCCGGTAAGAGTGGAAAGTACTCCAAGATTGTTGAAAGCATCTATCATGTTTTTATCTAAGCTTATCGCTTTCTTATATCCTTCTTTAGCAAGAGGATAATTTAATTTTTTATACTGTGCGTTGCCCATTTCAAACCATGCAGGAGCAAAATCCTTTTTGAAATTTATCGAAATATTAAGTTCCTCAATAGCATCATTATATCTTCCCGCAGCAACATAAGACTTACCAAGAAGATAGTGAGACATATACTGATTAGGCTGAAATTTTATAGCCTCTGTTGCAGCCTTTATCATAGAGTTTACATCACCCTTCTCATCAAGAACTACAGCAATCTTTGTATTTATTTCGGCCTTTTCAACATCTGTACCTGCACTCTTCAGTGCTTCTTTAAGATTTTTTATCTCCATATTTACAGATGAATTTTCAGAAATCTTAAACTGCTCAGCAGCCAGATCTTCCTGATTTTTTTTTGAACAGCCTGTAACGACAAGAGCTATAGAAAATATTAAAACTATTGCTAAATTTTTATTCATGATACCCCCTTTATTGATTTTCAATTGTTTATATTGTCATTGATGGTTTTAAATAATATTTGATTATTATATACAGAAAACAATCTGTCAAACAGATTATCTCTCTAAAAAATAACGTTACGATATTAACTCTTCTCTTTTTTCGTTTCAATTTCCTGCTATTATTTGTTGAAAATAAAAATATATTTTTAAAATAGTTCAGTTGTTAAAAGCCCAGACAGCACGGGTATTGCGTGGATTAGCCTTACTGTCGCCGTACCGGAATCCACCAAGGAAATATTGGTTCCAGGCTTCTCCAGCATTGCTCTCAGAAGAACTCCAATAGTAATCATCAGCAAAACCGCCGACACCCTTTTCGTACAAATTTTTATACATCAAATGAAGTTCTTCTTTTGACGGCAGAAACCAGTCACTTTTTCCTCCGCCTCTGTAGTCTGCACATATCTGTGCAGCATACTTCCCGCGACCTTGAGCTTTAATAATCTTTCTGGTATTAGATTTTCCTGCACCTATTGCTGTATCTGTTGCTGTTTCTATTTCAAATCCATTATACCATTGTACAGCTGTGCTCTGATCTTCAGGTGCAGCTTCCAAATACCTCCAGCCTCCGGCAGAATTACCTTTATCATAAAATATAAAACCGCCCCCGGGTCCTATTTTACCTATCCTGTCATTTTTGTTTTTAATATCAGATGCTTCACTTTCTTCAACAATTTCCTTACTGTCTTTAATTTCATTCTTGTATCGGTACACCGTCATCCCTTTCTCGGCCTTTGTCCATAGCGCGCGATTTTTGCCTTCAGGTTTACATTTAGAAACTGTCATCATAGGAAATGTTGAACGGATCTGTACTACGTCCCCATCTATCCGTATATATAGTAAATCACCCATTTGTATATCATTACCTGCCGTTGGCGATGACACAGTTATAACACCGGATTTCTTATCTATATCTTCTACAACACCAACCTTTACACCTTCGGATTGCGGATGCAGTATTCCGGAAGCAGGAAATATGATGACTGCTGTTATCAAAACTATTCGGCTTATATAATTCATTTTAGAAACCTCTTGTAGATGATCCTGCCTCTATTGTATGTAAATTATGATTTTATGTCAATATTAACTCAAAGTATTACTTTATAACCGGCTTTCATCCGCAATAAAACTATTCCTGAATCTAAGAAAGATAAATCATCCGGATCATGTGAATCCTCTAATCAGGCGAATCACGGTTAAAACAAATTAAATTGACAATACTAATCAAGATTGTAATCTTCAGTAAGGAGCAAAATATGAAACAGAAAAAAATATGGTCGCAGGACCTCTATCTCAAAGCTCTGCGTTTTGCAGGTGAGGCTCATGGAGATCAGAAAATAACAGGAACAGATCTTCCCTATATAATACATCCCTCCTCTGTATGCATGGAGATTATGGCAGCAGTCTGCGCCGGTGAAATCGAAAATCCCGATCTTGCAGTGCAGTGCGCTCTTCTTCACGATACAATCGAGGATACGGAAAAAACATTCAACGAGATACAATTTGTTTTTGGAAGAGATGTTGCCGCCGGAGTTCTCGCTCTTACAAAAAACAAACTCATAGATAAAAAAAACAGAATGTCGGAATCAATCGAAAGGATAAAACTGCACCCGTCCGAAATCTGGATGGTTAAACTTGCAGACCGGATAACAAATCTCCAGCCCCCTCCATCTCAATGGAGTGTGGAAAAGATAGAAAATTACCGGGAAGAGGCAGAATATATTCTGGAACAACTGGGGAGCTCCAGCCCTCTGCTTAAAGAGAGACTGAAGACAAAAATAGAGAACTATCCCTGAAAGAAATCATTATTAATATCTTTATTATAATCTTCCGGAGAAACATCCGATGAAAACGATCTTTTATGCTGCACATAATCATCTAGAATCTTATATATCTCCCAGAATGAATAAAAGAGAGAAAGTATAATCGGACCGATTATAACACCGGGAAGATTAAAAGCCTGTATACTCCCGAGAAGAAGAAAAAAGAAAAGCAGCGGATGAAAATTCAATCTATCTCCGAAAATTTTCGGTTTTACAATATTTTCAAGAACCATATACCACGAGAAACACCATGCAGCTGTAAATATTGCCATGCCATAATTGCCGGTAAAATAAAAATAAATTGAAGCGGGGAGCCAGATGAGTGTTGTACCTATCACTGGTATTAGTGAAAGTATAGCAGCTAAGGTCCCCCAGATAAGCGGCGTACTGGCACCGGCAATATAAAGACCTACTCCAACCATAAATCCCTGAAGCAGCATTATAAAAAGATTACCCAGCATAAGGACATAGATCACACCCTTGAGTCTGGCGACTATATTCATTTCAAGATCTGTTGGAAGCGGAAGTATTCTATAAACTGCTCCTTCTAAATTATATGCATCCTTAAAAAGGAAAAATAGAATCAGCATCATAAGAAAAAATTTAACAATAAAATTTATTGGAAAAGATACTATCGAAGTGATGCTTGAAAAAACTGACATCGAAGTTTCTTTAAAATAGTCTATTATCCTCTGACCGAAATCGGCCTTTTCAATGTTAAAAAATGTAAGAGCTTTATCCAATAGCGGATGATTACCTATATCTTTTATTGTGTCATAACTTATAGTGAAATGTATTTTACCATAGAGATCATAAATCTGCTCTGACAAAATCATAAGAAGAAACATTGAAGGGACAACCACAAGAGCTACAATTATCAGAATAACCAGTGTTGAACTGAAAATTCTTTTTTTTACATACTTCAGCAGCCATTCATGGAGAGGTCTGAGTGCCACATAAAAAATTAATGAATATAAGAATATCCATAAGTAAAGCCGGAATATATAGAAAAGAAACATAACTATTACAGCAAAGAGTATAAGAAAATAACTCTTCATGGTTTTATTCCGGAATAAAGTTTCGTATGAATTGTTTTCTGTCATTGGGGTTCTTCTATAAAATAGATTTTTTAAACTATACATCTCCCGCGAGAGAGATGTATAGTTTATTTGATAAGGCTGCAGACGCTATTCAGCGCATGCCTTTTCGAATTTCATCATTTGGTAAGATAGTGAGACAGATCAGTGGCAAGTTTTGATATTGCATGATCAAGATATTTTTCATCAGAGATGCGCTTCTTAAATTCATCTACCTTTTCAGCATCTCCTGAAATTTTACCCTGCCGTATCTCACGATCATCCATTTTCATGAGATTATTCATTGAAAACCTCCCGGTCACCTGTTCCTCCCTGAACAGGAATTGAGACCTGCTTATCTAATCGACAGCTGCTTTAATTTAATAAATAAAATTTACAAAATCAAGCCTTCTTTTAAAAATAATTCAATCTAATTCTAAAAATCATTGACTATGTCTCATTTAGAAAATATCATCTATTATATATATCAATAAGGTGGATTCTTAAACTCATATTCCGTACTAAATGTACTCTACTGAGTTACTAATCGGGATTTTATCCCTTTTACTTCCAGAAGATGGAGTTTTTGAAATATCCTGATATAAAAGAGGAAGAATGGCCGGGGAACTTAATAGTTTTCAGATAAATACTTTGAGAATCATATCAATGCTTCTCGAAAAGGATGCAGTTGAAGATTCTATACTTGAAGAATTATGGAAAAATGAACTTGAATACTTCTCTTTGCTGGAGAAATATAAGATCCTAAGCGATAAAATCAATATTGATGATAAAACCGGCCTTTTAAAATACAACGAGAACCATCTCACGGATATAGTAAAAACTGCATCGCGAATAATGAACAATAACCGCTTCCCTCACCTTGAAATAGGATTTGTACGGTTTGATATAGATGATTTTTCTAAATTCAACAATAAATACGGACACGATCTTGGCGATGAAGTTTTAAAAACTGTAAGTTCAATAATAAGAGATTTTTCACGCCCGACTGATTATGTCATCAGATTCGGCGGAGAGGAATTTGATGTTATTCTCCCATCAACTGACCTTCCGGGAACCGAGGTTTACGTTAATAAGATTCTTGCTGAAACAAGAAAAATTAATTTCCATTATAATAATGAGAAAAAAATAAAAACTACGCTCAGCGCAGGGATAACATCGTGCCGCTTAGATCTCCATTCTTCAGACAGAAACCATAGTGTACAGAAAGAGTATAAAAATCTTCAGAAAAAAGCCGATGATGCTCTCTATGAAGCAAAATTCCTCGGTAAGAACAGATTCTCAGTCTACTCGGCATCAAGGCATGATGAATACCCGAAAATCCGTTCTCAATACACTAAAGGCAAATAGTTAATTATGCCCGACCTGTACGGATGGACCGGAAGAGTTCTATGCATTAATCTCAGAGACAAAACTTTTTCAGTTCAGAATCCTCCGGAAGAAATATAACACAAATTTATCGGCGGCAAGGGGTTGGCGGATGGTATCTCCGTCATCACTGCCGATGAATAGTTCCTCTGGCGCAATAGAATCAGATGTTGAAAACTAAGTATCATACTTAAATGTATAGTTCGAAGGACATTTCTTTACTGCTCTAAAAAAATCCCCATACTAAAAAAATCATTTTATTTTTTAATAAAAAATTTGTTTTACTATACAAAATTATTTAATAAATTAAACTCCGATTAATATCTTTTATTATTGAGAGCGCCATATAGTCAATCTTTGTTAATATATTATCAATATTCTATAATAATTACAAAAAGGTTACCTGTGAAGATTACGGAATCAAAAAAACTCCTCTTAGTTGAGGATGCAATGCTAATTGCTATGAGCCAGGTCTTAATGCTTGAAAAAAGCGGCTATTCCGTAGTGCATGCACAAAATGGAGAGAGTGCAATTGAAGCAGTTCTCAGAGATCCATCAATAAATCTGATACTTATGGATATAGATCTTGGAAAGGGGTTAAGCGGTCCGGAAACTGCACAGCATATTCTTAACATTAAAACACTTCCTATAGTTTTTCTCACTTCACATTCGGAAAGCACCATGGTTGATAAAGTTAAAGCCATTACGCGATACGGATATGTAATTAAGGACTCCGGTGAGTTTGTACTCCTCTCATCTATCGAGATGGCATTTGAACTTTTTGAGGCTCATAAAAATATTGAACAGAAAATGAAAACACTTGATGAAAAAGAAAAATTTTTCTCAAGGATCTTTCATATAAATCCGGTACTCATGTCGGTCTCTACAATTTCTGATGGATTATTTATTGAAGTTAATGAAACATTTTTAAACAATCTCGGATATAAACGCGAAGAAATTATCGGGAAAAAATCCACCAGTCTTAATATATGGGCCGATAAAACCGATCGCTCAAATGCAATTGATCTTTTAATAAAAAACGGATTTCTGCGTCACTTTGAAACAAAAATTTTTACCAGGAACGGTGAGATACGGCATGGACTTTTTTCCATTGATTATATTGAAATGAATGGAGAAAAATGCATTCTCTCGGCTATGACCGACATTACTGAAAATAAAATTGCGCAGGAAGCAGTAAGGCGAAGCGAAGAAAATTTTAAAACTATTTTTGATCAGGCAATAGTTGGTATTGCCAGCATCTCTGTAAAAGGTGATTTTTTAGAACTTAATAACAGGTTCTGTGAAATAACCGGCTACTCAATGAACGAACTCCTAGGGATGAATCACTCAATATTAACTCATACTGATGATTTAGATATTGATAAAAATTATATATCCAGAGTTCTAAAAGGTGAGATTGACTCATATACTATGGAACGACGCTGCATACACAAAGACGGCCATATAGTATGGGTACATCTCTATACCAATGTAATACGTGATGAAAACAGAAATATCCGATCTGCCATAGCGGTTATAGATGACATCTCATCACGAAAAATGGCCGAAATAGCTTTGAAGGAAAGTGAGTCACACTATCACATTCTCGCAGACCACATGTCCGATGCTATATGGTTAATGGACATGAACCTGAATACAACTTATTGTAGTCCATCGGTTGTTAAACTCCGCGGATACACAGCCGAGGAAATTCTTCAGCTTCCACTTAAAAAGCAGGTAACGGAAGACTCTCTAAAAAGAGCCCTGATTATTTTTAACGAAGAGATGAAAAAAGTAAATGCAGATCCTTCTTATACCTTTGTCATTCCCATTGAACTGGAATATTCCAAAAAAGACGGTTCAACTTTCCACGGTGACAGCACCTTCACTCTTATACGTGGAGTTAACGGAATTCCGGAATCAATACTTGGTGAAGCAAGGGACATGACAGAACGAAAGCGTGCTGAAGAAAAAATAAATAAACTTCTTATAGAAAAAGAACTGCTTCTAAAAGAGGTTCATCACCGCATAAAAAATAATATGTTCACCATAGCAAGTCTTCTTTATCTTCAGGCAGATTCAATAGAGGACCCTGATGTTGCATCTCACCTTACTGATGCAAGCAACCGGGTAAACAGCATGATGCTTATTTATGACAAGCTTTATAAATCATCCGATTTCCGCGAAATTTCTGCAGAAGTATATCTAACCGAACTTATTGAAAGCATTTCAACTGCTATTAATATTTCATCCAATATAGAAATTATAAAAAATATTGAAAACTGTTTTATCGATACCGCCCTTTTATACCCTGTGGGGATTATTATAAATGAGCTTCTATCAAATACTTTTAAATATGCCTTTCCCGATAAAAGAGATGGAAAAATCAATATATCTCTTTTAAAAAATGAAAACGTAATTAAAATAAATTTACATGATAATGGTATCGGGCTTTCAGAATCGGTAATTTCTATGGAATCAAAGGGATTCGGCATAAATCTTGTAAAAATCCTCGTTGAACAACTTAAGGGTGAAATAGCGGTTAGCGGCGATAATGGCGCTGATTATATAATTACCTTCCCGCTTTAATTTTTTTTAAACCGGGACCACATCTCCTTGACAGAAAAATAACATCATGTTTCCAGTATATAATTTTTTAAATTACAGACTCATCACAACCTTACCGGTTTGTGTTTACATTCTTACATAGCGGAGAACTCAATGATACGTATTAACGAAAATTATCTAAAACTGAAGTCATCATACCTTTTTTCTGAGATATCAAAACGTGTTTCAACATTCCAGAAGGATCATCCCGAAATGGAAATAATTAGAATGGGAATCGGCGATGTTACTCTTCCGCTTCCTTCAGAAATAATAAAGGCATTTCATGCAGGAGTTGATGAAATGGCTACCTCAAAAACCTTCCGCGGTTACGGTCCGGAGCAGGGATATGATTTTCTCCGCGAAGCTATTGCGCAGAACGATTTTAAAAGCCGTGGAGCAGATATATCCGCAGATGAAATTTTCATCAGCGACGGAGCTAAGTGCGATACCGGAAATTTCCAGGAACTGTTTTCAACCGATACAAAGATTGCCATACCCGATCCGGTTTATCCTGTATATGTAGACACAAACGTAATGGCGGGAAGGACAGGAACCCTTACCAACGGGAGATACGAAAATCTTGTTTATATGAACTGTACATCTTCAAACGGATTTGTTCCGGAACTCCCCACTGAGCCGGTTGATCTTATTTATCTATGCTTCCCCAATAATCCAACGGGAGCAACAATCACAAAGGATCAGCTTAAAACATGGGTCGACTTTGCCCGTAAGAATAAAGCCCTTATACTTTACGATGCGGCATATGAAGCTTTCATTCAGGACGAATCACTCCCTAAAAGTATTTATGAAATAGATGGAGCTCGTGAAGTTGCAGTTGAGTTCAGAAGTTTTTCCAAAACAGCTGGATTTACAGGGACACGATGCGCATTCACGGTAGTTCCGAAAGAATGTATGGCATATGATGCTGCAGGCAATAAGCATTCACTAAACGCGCTATGGAACAGAAGACATACAACAAAATTCAATGGAGTTTCATACCCTGTACAAAAGGCTACCGAAGCTGTTTATTCTGCCGAGGGTAAAAAACAGGTTAAAGAAATTATCGATTACTACATGGGAAATGCTCAGATAGTAAAAGAAAAGATGAGCTCAATGGGATATGAGTGCACAGGCGGAGACAACTCTCCGTATATTTGGATAAATACAAAAACAGGTTCATGGGAATTCTTTGATATGCTCCTGACCAGACTTGGAATTGTATGTACTCCAGGTGAAGGCTTCGGCATGTGCGGTGAGGGTTACATCCGAATCAGCGCATTCAATAATCGCGAAAATGTTATTAAAGCAATGGAGAAGATTTCTAAATTGTAGAATCAATCCCCCCGGCGGGTACGCCGACCCCCTTAAAAAAAGGGGGTTAAGACCGTACTACACCACCCTAAAAAGGCAATATATAAAATCTCAAAGACTAAGGAAGAAAATGATTTTTCCCGTGAATGCTGAAATTTACCCTCGAATAGTTGTTATAAGAATTATTAACCTTTAGCGTTTTAAAAGGTAGTGTGCAAATAATTGTGTCTGATGGCAGTTTCCGATAATTAAAGCGACCA
>CAYVCQ010000047.1:0-13681 GCA_964450405.1 uncultured Leptospirales bacterium
GAATTGGGTCAGCAGTCCGATGGTGTAGAGATGAACTTCGGAACTGCAAAAGTACTGCCGTTTCAGACCATTTTTTTTAGTACCAGTAACCCGAATGAAAATGGAGGAGGCGGGAGAGGTTATCTGCCCTTCCGGATTTATTATTCAGACAGCGATGTCAAAGGGACAGTTGACGGTAAATCAGTTACATTGAAGAAAGGATGGAACATCGTTGGAGATAACCCTGAGTTAAGCGTTAGGCTTATGTGTGCAGGCTGATCGGGATATTCCAATTTGCCTTCTCTATAATATAGATCGTCTATCAGTGTTTAGTCAACAAACTGATTTCAGAATGCACAAAAAAATGGGGAGATATTTATGAAGAAAAGAATTATTTTTGTACTGATTGCAGTACTCGCAGTTTCATTCTCATCGACAGGTTCAACCGCTCCAAAATTTTTAAAGAAAGCGAAAGAAAAAGTAACAGGGAAGAAAGAAAAGAAAGCCGCACCTGTTGTAGAGAATGAGAAGAAAGCAGCACCGGTTACAAAGGATGTAGTTCTGGCTAAGGGAATACAGGTCAACGGCTGCAGCAGTGAGGTAACAGACGATGGTACGATTACTATAAATGCGTTAGTTAATAGTGTTAATATTCCCGTTAAAAAAGGGAAGTTTGATTTAGTTCTTCCTTCTAATCCGGTTTTTGGAGACGCAAGGGAATTATTTAATGCAGCAGATGGTGACTCCGAGCCCAGTTTCGGATCTGTAAAAGTATATAGATTAAATGCTGTAGAGTTTTCAAATGCAAATTCCAGATTAATGACAGAACAGGAGTACTATCAGAAAAATCACAAAAGAATGGATCGGGGAAGAGGAAACCTCAGTTTCGATATTTATTATTCAGAAAGCGATGTCACAGGGACAATTCAGGGAGAACCAGTTACATTAAAAAAAGGATGGAACATCGTTGGTGATAAAACCAATTTATATACTCGAGCTTCGTGTAACGGCTGATATTTTACTTCAATCTGTTCGCTCTATTATGTGGAGCGAACAGTAAGTCTGATTGTAACTGATTAATCGCAGAGCACTTGTTTTAAAATATATTTAAAAATAAAAAGGATATAGATATACATGAAAAGAAGAATTATTTTTGTAATGGCGGCAGTACTCTCAATAGCATTCGCATCAACACTCTTTGCCGCAAAGAAGACTGCAGCTAAAGCTGCAGAGACAAAAAAATCTACTCCGGTAGTTCTGGTAAAGGGACTACAGATCAGCTGGTGCGGCCGTGCAGTAAAAGACAATGGTTCGGTTACTTTTCCCGGTTTAAAAGGTGTAACTCTTCCTGTTAAAAAAGGAAAGTTTGATCTGATTGTACCTTCAATTCCTGTTTTTGAAGATGAAGATGGCTTAAGGCAGCAGTCAGGTATTTCAGAGCTGGATTTTGGAACTGCGAAAGTCTATCAGTTTCTTATTATTAATTTCGAAAATAGTAATACTAAAAAAAGCCGTGAAGAAAAAGCTGAAGGGGAAGGCGGTCTTGCTTTCAGTATTTATTATTCAGATAGCGATATCAAAGGGACAATTAATGGAAAACCTGCGGCATTAAAAAAAGGATGGAACATTATTGAAAAGAAAAAAGATTTAAATGTCGCAATCGGCTGCCGCGGCTGAGAACTTTTATTTTTAGTAAATATTCTTAAAAAAAATTTCAAGAGGATAAATATGAAGAAAAAAAATATTTTTGTACTGCTTGCAGTACTCACAGTTTCATTCGCATCAACAGGCTATGCCGCAAAAAAAACAGCAGTAAAAGCTGCAGCAACAAAGAAAGACGGTCCGGTAGTTCTGATCAAAGGACTACAGTTAAGCATGTGTAAAAAAATAGTAAAAGACGGTGGTACGGTTAATATACCGGGTTTAAACGATGTAACTATCACTGTTAAAAGCGGGAAGTTTGATCTGGTTTTACCATCAAATCCCGTGTTTGGAAACGAAGAAGGATTAAAGACACAGTTGGATTATCGAGGTGCTTCCATAGATTTCGGAACCGCGAAAGTATATTTGATTACAAAGGTAGATTTTCAAAATATTAAGGGGGGTCGTTTTGCAAATGGAGTTGAGGGATCCGCCTTTTTTCAATTCAAGATTTTATACTCAGATAGAGATGTCAAAGGAAAAGTCACTGAGAAAAATCTTAATGATGATGACTATACTACTGTAGATGTTACTTTAAAAAAGGGATGGAACATTCTTGGAGATAAAAAGGATTTAAAAGTTATCCTTACGTGTCAATAAAATCAAATTTTTAGAAAAATAAACTAATACAAAGATTTCCTTGAGTTTCTATGGAGATTTTCCTTCTGCGCCATGGAGTTCAGTATAGTTTATTGCAGTTTCACATATAGAAATGCTTAAAAAAATAAAGAGGATAAAAATGAAGAAGAAAATTATTTTTGTACTTCTCACCGTATTAGCAGTTTCATTGACATCAACTGGCTTTGCGGCAAAAAAAGCAGCAGTTAAAGCTGAAGTAACAAAAAAAGAAGAAGCTAAACCTGCAGCAACAGCAAATCCGCTTCTCGGGAAATGGTCTTTCTTCAGTCAGAATCAATTCTTTGAGATTACTTTTGCCGCCGATACAGCAATTTTTAATGTGAGAAATCCTGAAACTTATAGAAGCGAGAAAGTTGAAATGAAATACAAATTCAGCAAGTCACCTATTATACTTGAGCATAAAACTCCAGATGGGAAGACTATAAAACTTTCGATGAAGTATACGGTTAAAGGCAACAAACTTACCTACCGTTTTCTCGACATGAAAAACAAGTCAATACCCGGTCTTTATGAGGATTTTTCTATGACCCGTGCAAGCCGTACTGCTAAACCAAAGGATGCAGATATAGTTGTAGAAAAACAGGGAGGATCTTCTGAAGAAACTTCAGCAGTGGAGGAACAAAAATCTGAGGCGACTTCCAATAAATCTGCAGAGACAAAAAAGGATGATAAAAAATCAGCTAATGTAGTTCTGGCAAAAGGGGTTAGGCTCCAGGAGTGTGAAAAGGATATAAAAGTAAATGGTACATTTTCTATAGAAAATATTCGGACTGTTCCTGTTAAAAATGGAAAGTTTGATATAATAGTTCCATCAAACCCTGATTTTGGAGCCGCCGAAGCAGGACAGGAAATACATATAATCAGGGGTGGTGTATTTGAAAATAGTGAAGCTGCAAGTAATCATCTGTCCGGACGTGGTGATCTGTCTATAACACTTATATATTCAGAAAAAGATGGTATCGTAACTTCCAATTTTACCGATAAGCCAGTTACTTTAAAAAAAGGATGGAACTTTGTTGGCGATCAAAAAAAACCAACCATCAGGCTTAAGTGTCGAAACACAAATTAACATTTATTAGGTTTTTCGTCAAATAACCTATATAGAAGGAGGATAGATAAGATGAAGTATAAGGTAAAATTAACAAGTCTAATCGCAGCTTTGGTCATGGTCTTTGGAGCAGGGGTTTTCTTTATTAACGAAATCAATGCTCAGGATAAGGAATACAAAATTGGCGATAAAGGTCCAGGCGGAGGTTTGGTATTCTATGATAAAGGAAATTCTTCCAATGGATGGCGCTATTTAGAAGCAGCTCCGAAGGATCAGAGTGCTAAAGCAGAATGGGGTTGTTATAAAAAATCAATTCCCGGAGCAAAGGGCACAGATATAGGTACAGGAAAAGAAAATACAAATGCCATTATTAAAGATTGTAAAGGAAAGAAATCAGCTGCAGAAATAGCTGCCAGTTATAAAGGCGGTGGTAAAAAAGACTGGTTTTTGCCATCAAAGGATGAAATCACAGAATTGTATGGGAAGTTACGTATGAAGGGTATTGGTGGTTTAACTGATGGCGAGTATTGGAGTTCCTCTGAATTCAGTGCTGACGGCGCGTGGCTCCGGAATTTCGACTTTGGCGCCCCGAGCCCCAACAAGAAGAACAAAAAAGTGTATGTGCGTGCTGTTCGGGCTTTTTAACAATTAAAATTTAATTTAAAGCAGGTCGTGTTGAATGCTTGTTTTGAGGAAGATATTCGCAGCATATTCCCATTAGTATAATCGTGCCCGTAAGTAAGTTTACTATACTGATTGTCATTAAGATAAAACAGCAACACCAATTAAAAGGAGTAGTTTATGAAAAGATTAATCGTTCTCATCGCACTGGTTGTATCTCCTCTAAGTATGCTTTTTGCTCACCCCGCTTCGGAACTCACTATCAGTTACCCGTCTAATGAGTATGGATTTTTAGTGACCGGGAAGCATATGGTGTCAACATCCCAGAACAAAGATACGAAACAGCATTTTATTAAAACTATAACAATAGGCGGTAAAAAATTCAATTTCACATCACAGACTGGTGACACTTTTAAGGCAGCATTAAAATTAGATCTCAAGAACGGTACTAAAGTCGTTATAACTACAACATGCAGTCTCGGCGGAGAGAAAACAACAGAGTATGTTGTATCAGGGCGGTAAAACCGGTATAACCTCATGATGCAGACCTGCTGAAGACAAATCAGCTGAGGTTATTGTAAAAGAATACAACGGTTCGAATTCATTGACATGGTTGAAGATTAATTTTTTCAACCATGATCAGATGGAGAATTTAAGCAGAAAGATTGAATATCTTTTTTATTCTATGAGACTCTTTCAAAAGTAAACTTTTTTAATAACACCATTGGGTTTATTAAAAAAGTCGACTTTTCAAAATTGGATAAGTGCATGCAATGTTATTCATTGAATTGACTATAGGGCGGCTCACAAAACTCCGTTTGGGGAACCGCAGGTAGCCCTGCGGGGCTTGTAAAGGGGCTACCGCCTCTTTGACCCTGTTAAAATTGAGTTAATAGAATTGCCCTATAATCAATTCTGCTGTCAGTTGTCTGCCTGCAGAATCTGACTTTGCATTTAGCTCTTATAAATACATAATCGAGGAAGCCCATGATTCCCAGAAAATTTCAAACTATGTTGATAGCCTCAATCCTGGTACTGATCAATATATCCTTTACACTAAGTGCCGAAGATGCTCCGGCGATCGGCAATGAGAAGCAGCCGGTTAGTTTTATCGAATCCGACATTGAAGCCCAGGTTCGTGAACAACTGAAAAAACCGACAGGACAAATATATGACTATATGCTCAATGATGTTAACACACTTATTGTCTGGGGTAACAAGGTTAAATCCTTAGCCGATCTGGCCCACTTCAAACAAATAAACTTGCTCATAATAACAAAGTGTAATAATTTTGAATCCTACGCCGAAACCATCGGGCGCATGAATTCAATAGACAATCTGTACATCGGCGAAACACCACTGAAGGACCTGTCTTTTCTCTATAATCTGCAGAATTTAAAACGGTTAACCCTGTATGAGGACCAGTTAACGGATATCAGCCCCTTAAGCAAGCTGAAAGATTTACCCTATTTGAGCCTTACTGACTCCGGGCTGAAGAACTACTCCGGTATTGCTAACATAAGCCAATTGACTACATTAATTCTGACTATCAAACCCGAAGAGGATTTATCATACCTGAAAACGTGCAGTTCCCTGGAGGATCTTGAAATTAATGCAAATTGGAATAAAGCGGATTACAGCTTTGTGAAAAGCTTAAAAAATTTAAAAAAAATAAGTTTACTGAAAGTTTCAGTCTATTCAGATTTATCAGTGCTGGAAAACCCCGGTACCAATGTTAAGGTAGTCACCGACAGCGGCAACGATCCTGAATATGCCGGGTATTTGTGGGGGCCTGAATCTTTGAAGCTTCATATCGCTCTGAATAATAAATCCCGTCAGATTCTGGAAAAAATTATTAAACCTGGAATGAGCGATATCGAAAAAGAATTAGCCATCCACGACTATATCGCGACAAACACAAGATATGACTGGGACACATTCAATAAGAAAATCCAATCCGATAATATGGCCTCTTCGGCTTACGGAAGCCTGGTTAACAATCTGGCAATGTGCGGCGGTTATTCCAATGCTTTTTACCTGCTCATGAATTCTGTCGGGGTCGAGTGTCGGGTAGTCTTTGGCAAAGCCCCGTACGATGGCGTTTTTAGAAATCATGGCTGGAATATTGTCAAACTGGATGGCGAATACTATATGGTTGACACCACCTGGGCAGCCCCGAAAACAGCTGATGCCGCGGCTATTAATTATAATTATTTCAATCTTACCAACCAGGAAATGCGTGCCGATCATCAATGGGAGGAGACAAAGTACCCCGAATGTACCAGCACTAAATACAGGTATGCTTCTTATAATCGTAAGGAACCCACACCTATAGCTGTCATTCCAGCTGTAATTCCAGACAAACCTAAAGAAGTAATTACTCCCAAAAAAAAGACCTCGGGTGATGCTTCATCGAGGCCATTTGTAATGGTATATGCCGGGCCTATTGTTTCACCATATTCAAACTATTACCCGAAAGAAAAAACGGCATTCGATTTTCAGATTGCCACCTACGAAGTAACTCAAGCCTCCTGGAAAGCCCTGATGGGCACAAATCCCAGTACCAGAAAAGGCGATACCCTGCCGGTTGAAAATGTCAGCTGGCTTGACTGCATTGCTTACTGCAATAAACTGAGTCAAAAAGAACGTCTAAAACCGTATTACACCATTGATACAAAGAAAAAAACAGTTACACGAAACCCCAAGTCTTCAGGCTATCGGCTCCCCACTGACATTGAATGGGAATATGCCGCCACCGGTGGAGAAAAATCAAGATCGATGCCGTACAGCGGCGGCGAGGATGGAGTTGTGGCAACAAGTTCCGCCATTGCTGTTGGCGGCTCCAAAGGGGGCAACGAACTCGGCATCTGCGATATGTCCGGAAACGTAGCTGAATGGTGCTGGGATGCAGAGACCGATTTGAAAGATACCATCTCCTTTCCCAAAGAGAGTTATTCTATAACCAGCACACATCTGTTCCGAGGCGGCAGCTATAATTCCGGGCTGAAAAATACCGGGATCAGCTATCGTGTTCGTAGTGCTGTTGAATCTAAACAGGTAGTTAAAGGCCTGCGCCTGGCTCGAAATAAAAATTAATTTAAAGCTGGGAGTGTTGAATACTTTTCTATCAGGTTTTCAGAAACTTTAAATGTATGGTGATATATTCAGCTTCATCGGGAAGTTTAAATAATTGTTGATTTAATCAGCAGCTCTTTATCAAACTTCTTCAGTCTTATTTCGTAAAAGTAAAGTAGTACTCCCGAATGCAGATGTTTCCGGGAATAAAACATCCTGATAAATATATACCGAGGTTGCCATGAAAAAAACATTTACTGCAGCAATACTTTTGTTCTCTGCTCTTCTCTGTTATAATAACACGTTTGCCGAAAAAGTATTCGTACCTGAATTGATTGAAGCAATCTGGAGGAACGATGTCTCGCAGGTCGAACTTCTTATAAAACAGGGTGCTGATGTCAATGCTAAACATCAGGATACTGTCCTTGTGGAAGCTGTTAGAACAAAGGGAGTAAGCCCTGAAATAGTAAAATTGCTTCTCAATGCAAAGAAAATAGATGTTAATAAATACAGCACAAGGCCGATGGGAGCATACTCATGGTATCGCACTCCGCTGATTGCCGCCGTCGAAGCTGGTAATGTAGAAGCAGTTAAGCTTCTTCTTGCTAAAGGTGCAAAGGTCAACCTTGCTGATCAGTATGTTCCAACAGTAGATATTGTAGGGCCGAATCCTTTGAATTCTGCTCTTATGTATGCAGCTGGTCAGGGATCTGTTGAACTGACTGAAATGCTTCTTAATAAAGGGGCTGATATTGAACAGCTAAGTTCAATTGGAATGACTCCGCTGATGTTTGCCGTAGGAACTATTAGTGATCAGGCCCCGGTAATTGAAAAGGAAAATGCCGTGAAAACAGCTGCTCTTCTCCTTGATAGAGGTGCGAAGGTGGATAATTGCGCTTTTTCATCCACAATCAGATTTATGAAAGTTGATCTCCCGAAGGGGACCCCAGCGTCAGTAAACCCGAATCTTATAGTCAGAGGTGGAGGTGGAATATCGGCATTGATGTATGTATCGATGAACGGATTCATTGAAGGAGCAAAGCTTCTTCTCGACAGGGGAGCGAAAATAGAACTCCAGATATACGGCAACAAATGGACACCATTGATGATTGCAGCAAATGCTCATAAAACCGCACTGGTGAATTATCTTCTCGATCGGGGTGCAAATATTGAAGCTGTCGACACAGTTGGAAGCACTGCTTTAATTATTGCATCCAACGGTCTGTTTTATGATACCGCTTCTGCTCTTCTGAAAAGAGGAGCCAATGTAAATGCATTCACACCAACCAATGGTGCTAATTCTTTAATGAACGTAATTAACTTCGGCCGTCAGGATCAGGAAAAAAGCAGCATCATGATGATGAATCTCCTTATTGAAAACGGTATCAATATAAACTTCCAGGGAGTCACGGGGGATACAGCTCTGATGTATGCAAGCGGGTGGGGCGTTGTTACAAAGAATCCTGAAAGAGCAAGAATTCTTCTAGATAAAGGCGCAAAGGTCAATCTCCAGAATAAGAAGGGAGAAACTGCGCTCATGATGGCTTCATATCGCGGACATGTCGAAACTTCGAAATTGCTGATCGAGAGGGGAGCGGATATTGAGTTAAAGAATAAAGAGGGGCAAACCGCTTTGATGATTGCATCAACTGCAACTATTGACCTTAAAGACAACAACAGTGATTTCCCGGTACTTGTAAAACTTCTGCTTGAAAAAGGGGCAAACATAAATGCTAAAGATAAAAATAACAGTACTGCGTTATCTCTGGCTAAAAAGAACGGACATAAAAAAATAGTTGCAGTTCTTACCTCAAAGGGGGGAACCACCGATGCATCAGAAAAACCGGATGAATCAGGTAAAGCCATTGTAGGGATATGGGAAGGGCTGCAGAATTCGAATCCTTACGATCTGCATCGCTACACATTTAAAAGTGATAATACCTGGACTTATGAAATAAAAGCAACTGCAATGCTGCTGAAACAGTTTCCAAAAGAACAGCGGCAGGTCGTTCTTGATTCATTAAAAGACAGAGCTAAACAGCAGGGGAATAAAGGGACTTATTCTTTCAGACAGCAGTTCCTTGTTTTGAAAACAAATTCATTCTTCAGCCCTGAAAGAGTTTTCGGATGGTCTGTTGAAAAGGGTAAACTGCATCTGAACGGCACAGAGTTTATTCTTTCTAAGGTAGCTAAGTAGCTAAGTAGGTTTTAAGTATCTCCGCTGCTAAGCGAGCTGCAGAGATACATTTTTTTGATGAGTTAAAGCAGTTATTTTAAAACTATAAATTTCTGCTGAATTCCTCTACCTTGTCATTAAGACTTACAGCTATATCTGATATTTTTTTTGCATTTCCCGCCATCTCTTCAGCGCCGGCGGCATTTGCCTGGGTTAATTCTGTAATTGTTGATATTGATTTTACAATTTCGGTTGTGGCCGTCGTCTGTTCCGATGAAGCATTTTTTATCTCTTCAGACCGTTCTTTCACTTCGGAGGCTTCACTGTTAACTTCCAGATTTGTGGAGTACTGCCTGTTCATAAAATCTGACATAGCCTCCACCATATTGTTTATGCGGGTTACTCCATCAATTATTTTTGAAAGAGAGAGAACCACCACGTTAACAGTCGTTATACCATGTTTTGTTTCATTTTCGCCGGCTTTAATTAATGAACTGATATCCTTCACACTGCTGAATGTCTGATCGGCAAGCTTCGAGATCTCATCAGCAACAACCGCGAAACCACGGCCTGCATCGCCAGCCCTTGCAGCTTCAATTGCAGCATTAAGTGATAGAAGATTTATCTTGTCAGATATATCATTTATTATTGCGATTATATTTGCCATCTCCGCTGATCTATGATTCATAGAATTCATGTTCTCTTCCATATTTTTCAATGAAGTCTCTCCATTACGGGCTTCATTTGATATAGAAATAGTCATCTTGAGAGTTTCAGATATCATATTCTTCATACTGCTTATTTGACCCGAAAGTTCGCTCAGCTTAACTCCCAGACCCTCCATTTTCTGCATCTGAAGATTTGCAATGTTTGAAATGCTTTCAACCCCCGCCGAAATCTCCTCCACTGTGGCGGTAATCTCCTCAGCTGAAGCGGCCTGGTTCTGCGCGTTCGAAGAAAAAGTATCTGTCGTGTCAGACATAAGAGATGAGGACTCTGCAAGCTCTCTGGAAATTCCTGAAACTGAAAAAATAAGATCTCTGGTCCGTTCAAGAATTATTTTATTATCTGCTTCCTCTTTAAGGCGATTCATTGTTTTTTCTGTGATGCTGATTATCAGATAGCAGATAGCTGTAACTATAATCAGTTCAAAGGTGAAATTTATATACGCCATGGTCTTAATCCCGCGTGTTAATCCGCTGGAAGAGTATAGAGATGAAATCTGTATCACCAGCACGAAAGATGATACCATTAAAGTAATCCTCTTTGTGCAGAAGAGAGTACTGAAAAGAATAAATATAAAAAGATGATAGCCGGAAACTATTACACCAATGTCAAACTTGAATGATCCGAAAAGTAAATATGAACTGAAACCGCCAAGAGAAGTGAGTACAAAAATATTTGCAGCGGCGTTATAGTGCCCATCGCGTAAAATGAAAAGGGATATTATGTTTGAAACTATCACAACAAATAGAAAGAGGCTTAAAATAGATATTATAGAATGCTTAAGTACAACAAGAAGTAAAATCCACAGAACAGGGACTACCAGAAGTATGACCATTGAGAATAATATAAGAGTTTTTGTTTTGAGTAATATGTCAAAACTGCAGTTTTCCGGATCATGCAAAAAAAAAGATAATAGTCGGTTCATTATAGATACCTGCTTTTATTTCCTCAATCTGTCTGAAGAGTATATACATCAAAAAAGTATCGTGTATGTTTTATGTATATAATATGAAATCAAATTGTCAAGAATGTTAAAGAATAAGTATTCAATGATTATTTTACAGAAGCTTTTCATCTGACATTTGTCATCATCGGTTTTTTAACTACATTGTGTCACGATATGGGAGTGGAATAATTGATATGAGCAATGGTATTTATTCATTCGTCGGATTAAACATTTTCATCTCAAGTGCTGTGTGGGCTGATCAATTTCTCCGCCACTGCAGCAATAAGCTCTTTAACCGCATCTTTCACCACAACAGTCTTAATTCGTTCACCCATTGCAAAGAGTAAAATCTTTCCATTCTGTCCGCCGGCAAGTCCGAAGTCAGCTTCAGCAGCCTCTCCCGGTCCATTAACTTCACATCCCATAATAGCCACGGTGAGTTTTTCATTTCTCTTGATTAGTTCTTCACCGAATTTTTGTGTCAGTTCTTTTTCTGTTTCCTGTGCAATGGCAAGCAGGTCTATATCTTCGGCAGTTCTTCCGCATGTGGGGCATGAGATAATTCTAACCGGTGAAAATTTAAGGTTAAGCGATTCAAGAATTTTTGTTCCGGTAACGGCCTCGTTTACAGGATCCCCGGTCATAGAAACACGTATAGTATCTCCAATCCCCATCATCAGCAGATGTCCCACTACAATTGAACTCTGCACAATACATGATAATCCGTATCCCGCCTCGGTAAGGCCAATATGTATCGGGTAGTCCCGCAATTCGGAGATCAATCTGTTGGCTTCAACCGTATCAAAAATATCGGAGCATTTAATTGAAACTACTATATTACTGAAATTATTATCTTCGAGGATTCTGATATTTTCCATTGCCGAATCAACAAGACTTTCAGGAGTAACATGTGAATATTTCTTCCTGTTAATGGATCCGCCGTTTACACCAATCCTTATAGGAATATTATTTGCAGATGCGGCTCTTACAACCTCTTTAACTTTATTTTCATCACCGATGTTTCCCGGATTAATTCTGATTTTTGATATACCTGCATCTATTGCTGCTAAGGCGAGTTTATAATCAAAATGAATGTCTGCTACAAGCGGGATTGGCGATTCTTTAATTATTTTTGATAGAGGTTCGATCCCCTTTTCGTTACGTATTGCCAGCCGGACTATTCCGGCACCATTTTTTTTCAGATTTTCAATTTGAGCTATATTACGATTAATATCTTCAATCGGTATATTTGTCATTGATTGTACTATTATCGGGGAATCCCCACCAATGGAAAGATTTCCAATCTGAATTTTCCTGGTTTTTTTCCGTTTAATATAACTGTCCATAAAATCCTCTGATGATAAACATAATAATAAAAATAAATGCATACTCAAGTAAAAATCAATAAAAATGAATATAACACTTTAAAACTGCTGCTGGATTTTTCTCCAGTAGAACATCGGCTGTGAGAGAAATTTAATTACCAGTTTTTATTTAGCAGATAAAAAAGAATTGATGAGGTCAATAATATTAAATAGCTATATAAATAAAAAAAAGCGGCACCGGCCGCTTTTTTTATGAAAGATTATTTTAAATAACAAATTAAATTGCTAATCCGAAGGCAACCCCTGCCGCCCAGTCTCTGTTATGATCAAGGGCATCTGTCATTATTACATCAAAGTTGAGTTTATATTTTTTATCTCTTAAAACCGCAAGTCTTAATCCTGTATTGAATGCACCTCTGTTCCAGGCATCCGCTCCCCCCGCCTCTGTGCTGTATGAGTAATTTGAAAAGTCACAGATCAGGTGGATATAGTTTTTAAAAACTGACGGTACGAAGTCGAGGTCAAATCCCATTGAGAAGTCTATATTGTCATTATCATGCTCAGTCTGTCTTTTCCCAAAAAAAGTGTGACCAACAACTAATGTAGTTTCAGCAGGCATTGAAAAAAAGTTTCCAGGATATGTTGCCGCCAGATATATCTGGTAGTCCCGTCTTTTATCCTCAGATCCATTAACCTGAATTCTCTGATAGTTTCCACCAATAGCAAGCCCCTCGGTGAATTCCAGTTTGGCGTTGAAGAGCATGTCATCAGTTTTTTTATCGTAAGGCCAATCAGGCTGGTCATCATATGCAAAACCGAATTCCATATTCATTCCGGCAGCTCCAACGTTGATTAGTGCTTTTGGAATGTTGTATCCTTCATCACTTCCGGCGGCATCATGGTTTCGAAGATAATGATATCCGACATCAAGACCCATGCCGGTCCCTTCCCAGCCGGTGTGTGCCGTAGGAGTAGCTATAAGTCCTGTTGCTCCACCGATACTTGGACTCTTAAATGCCTCTGCGTGTAAAATTGCTGTGAAAGAAAAGGCGAATAGAACACTAAAAATCAGTGATAGAATATTCTTTGAATTTTTCATCTTTTTTTGAATCCTCCGGATTAAATCATTTTTTTCACATTTAATGCATCAGCGGGAATTATTTCAAGCTTAATTTATTCGTTTAAAAGAGTATTTTCGTATCAGTAGAGACGTATCGCATTACGTCTCTACTGATACGACCATATAATTCAGGCGGAATGAAATTTTGTTGACAATTTATTTGCAGTATAATACCTGAAATTAGACAAAAATATATATATTGATCAGAAATGCACTATCGCCGGATTACTGGTTTCTGAGAAAAGTCTGCAACCAACTATAAAAAAATTTATAGAACCGATATTTTTAGGAGGAAGACCAATATGAGTATTGCCGATTCTTTTGG
>CAYVCQ010000048.1:0-10936 GCA_964450405.1 uncultured Leptospirales bacterium
GAATTGAACAAAACGGACCATACTGATTCAACCTCATTTTGTATATATATTTATTAGGTTACATGACACTACCGCAATGCAATAATATCCATTACTATCTTGTACAATATATATAATCCATTGCGGATTAACCGGCGAATGCTACTTTATTTATTTTGTTTACGAATTCGGACTCAAAATTCTTTGATTAAAATTTTGCTCGTTTAGTTAATAAACAAACGCAATTATTTTGTAAACCTTTTTTTTTCTCTAATAATATTTTTTTAAATTTAATTACAACTTTTTAATAAATTGCACTTCTTCTAGAATTAATAGCTATTTCACTGCGCTAATTCCATTTAATTCTTTTTTCGCTGCTCGTGTTTTCATCTTTTATTGTTTCATTTTTTTTATTTCCAATCTGCAGATTTTTTAAAAGATGATAAAATCCAAGCCCCATGCCAAGCACTGTACCTATAGCAAGAAAAAGAGGAGATTTCGTAAAATACAAGTCCAGCTTATACCCTCCATAAACAAATATAAGCATTGTGATTGCCAGCTGCAATCCTATTGTAACATGGGAAAAAACCTCCCTGCCGGAATTCCTCTTGTTTACCACTTTAGTCTCCTTAAATAAAAACCATATGGCAATATATATACTTTCCGGAATTTAAATCAAGAAGTATTAAAAAAATAGAAATTTTCCAGCTTATTAAAAAAATAATATTTTTCATAACTAATGGTATAACGGAGCTGTGACGATAATCATTGAGTAAGACATAGGGTATAACAGGGGAAATAAAATGAACATCTCAATCAAACTGATAGATAATGGTTCAGAATATATTGCGAATTGTCCGGAACTTGACATCAATTGTTACGGCTCCGATAGAGATGAAGCTTTAAGACGTATAAAAGCAGTGATAAATTTTTATGTAAACTCGGCAAAAGAACTTGGAATCAGCATCAACCCTCTTAAAGATCTTTCTTTCGAAGGAGCCGATATAAATTTTTTTTCAAGCCAGACTTTACAGAACAACAGTTTAATTAACTAGAAAATCTTTATTCAGGATTCTAAATTTACCTTCATTAAGGATATCATTATCCCATTTTTTTTTCAATGACTTAAGTTTTGCTCTGCTCAGCTGATTCTTTATCTCCACGCGAACATCATTATATGGTAGAAATACTTTTTTATCGATGTTGTTAACTTTCTTTACTTTGTAATACCTGGTTGTTTTATTGAGAAGATATTCTTTCATGATATCTTCTTTATCAATCAAAAGTTGATTCATCAGAATATTGTATTTATAAGCACCTGCAAGAGTTGCTCTTTTTAGATAATACCAGTTCCGTTTAAACTCTGCATTTTCATTCATCTTGATTTTCTCCGCCTCGGAAGCAAACAGGCGTTCTTTGAAGATTCTTTCTGAAGTCATCTGTTTTTCTTTTTGCGAGAATTTTTCTGTCGAGGGCATTCCGTATTTTAATGAATAGAAAAGTTTGAGAATATCTTCAAGCTGTTCTGCAGTAAAATTCTCTCCATCGACCGTAAAAACTATATCTTTATTCTTTTTATACAACACATTATCAAGTGTTGGTTTGATATTTCTCTTCTTTAGTATTTGTTCCCAAATTGAATCCAGGTTTTTATTCTTGTAAAAATCAATGATCCGGTCAGAGTTTTCCTTCCCTACAATTTCTTTAATATTCTTTTCAGTTAGCTCATATCTTTTATGAAGCTTAATTAAACACAATGAATTGCCTACTGCAACAGGTTCTTTTGTATATTCGTTCTCATTCAATAAGTTTACGGCTTTCTTGATAATGTCTTCCATGGCATTTTCAGGAATAATACCAAGATGCCCATTTTTTTTTGATGCCGCGTCTTCCGAATATTTACCAGCCAGATCATTGAAATCTTTTCCGGAGTTTAATTGTTCAAGTAAAAAGTATATTATTCTTTTTTTATTCTCATTTTCTTTTGATGCTTCTGCAGAAATATCTTGTTTTAAAAAGACTCTGATTATACTTACATCTGCGGCTTTTTCATTAAAAATAATATCTCTGCTTTTGTTATCAGTAAAATATGTTGCTAAAAGATTTTTGTAGAGAGTATTCTCCACTGTTTTGTATGATTTATCATTGGCATATCCCTCCTTTTCAGCTTTAATTGCTGTCAGCTTTTCAACTGCCATCTGGCGAAGATAGTCGGTCATTGAATATTTATCTTTAAAAACTGATTCAGCGAGGATATTCCGGCTTTCAAGCCAATCATTAAACTCTAATCTGGTAATATTACCTTCATTAAAAATAGCAAAAACATCGTCATTCTGCTTACAGGAAAAAGAAAATAAAAATATTATTAAAAATAATATGTAAGCTTTCATTACTACGAATCCTTCACTTTCATAAATATCTGAGCATAGGCGGAGTGATTATGTATTGATTCCATATTCTCTGATTCAACAGAAAACCATAAAACTCCTTTGGTTATAATTAATTTCTCAGCAGCGATTCTCACCATATCCTCAACGAAAACCGGATTTTCATAAGATTTCTCAGTTATATATTTTTCATCCTCACGCTTAAGAATTGAGTAAATTTCTGAACTTGCTGAACTTTCGGCGATCTCAATGATATCTTCTATCCATATTTTATCTTTGGCCTCAACCTGAACTGTAAATATAGATCTTTGATTATGAGCACCAAAAGCGCTGATTTCTTTAGAACAGGGGCATAGAGATAAAACAGGAACTTTAACTTCTACCATATAATAGTCAACGTCTGAATTTGCCACAAGCCTGCAGGTATATTCCATTTTAGCTTTTTCACCTGAAACAGGTGCTGCCTTTGTCATAAAATACGGGAATTCAATTTCAAAATGAGCAGTTTCAGAGTCGAGTTGAGTTTTCATCTCTTCAAGAATTTCTCTGACGTTTTTTGTGGAGATGCCGTTCCTGTAGCGGTTAAGGATTTCTACAAATCTGCTCATATGTGTGCCTCTAAAATGATGAGGCAGATTAACGTACATATTTACTGTAGCAACGGTATGCTGGCTACCTTCATCTCTATCCATTACAACCACGGGATATTTAATATCCTTCACGCCTACTTTGTTGATCGGAAGCTTTCTATGATCCGGTTCTGACTGTATATCTCTTAATTCTTTCTTTTTCATAATATCATCCTGTAATAATAATTACAAAAATTTGACATATACCCACCATAGTCAACCAAAACATGAATAATTTTAAAACATTCACATTAACTACTCAGAAACTACGTGTAATTAAGCTTTCCCTCGCGCCGGAGTTGCGGGTGAAACACATTTACACCGCCTTTGTTAAATAGATACAATGAATGTAAGCACTGCTCTATTATTAAAACTTAGTGCTTCAAATATTCTTTTCTTAAAAATCGTTCGAAATTACTTTTAAATCGAGAAAACAGGAGTGAATTAAGTTTTTCAGGAGTCCTGGTAAAGATAAACTTTATTTCCTTTTTAGTAAAAATATCATTCATAAGTATAAGAAACAATTTTTAAACAGTGATTTAAACATGAAATTTGAAACATCACTCAGAAGTGAGGATAATCTGTCCATTTTTTGTAACAGCTATAGTATGCTCAAATTGCGCAGATAATTTACCATCGCTTGTAATAGAGGTCCAGCCATCCTCCTGCACAATCAGTTCGTCCGAACCCTCTGTTACAATCGGCTCGACGGTCAGAACCATTCCCGGACGGATAATTGTTCCTCTGCCCTTCTCTCCATAATTGGGAACTACCGGAGCCTCGTGAAGAGCAAAACCAACACCATGACCGGTAAAATTTTTCACCACTGAATATCCAAGATCCCTGACACAATTTTCTACTGCAAATCCTATATCACCGGTATATTTGTCAGATGTAACCTCGGATATTCCTTTTTGGAGCGCAGCAAATGCGGCAGAAACAAGACGATCAGCTTCAGGAGTTACTTTACCTATTTTAAAAGTTGAACAGGAGTCAGCAAAGTATCCATTCATTACTGTTCCTGTATCAATCTTAACAATATCCCCGGATATTATTTTTTTCTTTTTAGTAGGAATTCCATGCGACGCAACCTGGTTGATTGATATACACGATGCAAAGGAGTAACCTCTAACTGTTTTAAAAGCCGGTCTTGCCTTGTTTTTTAAAATGTAATCATCAATAAATGTATCCAGTTCCCACGTTGATATTCCTGCAAGATCCATTGAATTAATAATTTTAAATAAACGGAATATTATAAGCCCGCTTTCTTTAATACGCTTAATATCATCGTCGGTTTTTAACCGCACTACCCGGTTCATTATATGCTTTTCTTTTTTTTTCTTTATTCAACAACAGCTTCAATTTCTGTATTTATCGCAACAGCCGGTTTAACCGCTTCCGTTTTAATCACTTCCGGTTTAACTGCCCCCTGCTTAACGGGTTCTGCGGGTTTTTCAGGTTTTTCTGCAACTGAATTATCCAGTAGTCCGGCTTCTTTTTTAATCTTTGTTTCGATTTCTTTATTTATTCCTGGATTATCCCTGAGATATTTTCTGACATTTTCACGGCCCTGTCCAATACGATCCTCACCATAAGAATACCATGTTCCGGATTTATTTATTATATCATACTTAACAGCAAGATCAAGAACTCCACCCTCTCGTGAAATTCCGCTGTCATACATTATATCAAATTCAGCCTGTTTAAAAGGAGGAGCGACTTTATTTTTTACAACCTTTACTCTAACACGGCTCCCTATTGAATCATCTCCATTTTTCAAGGTCTCAATTCTTCTTATATCAAGTCTGACTGAAGAATAAAACTTCAGTGCATTTCCACCGGTTGTTGTTTCCGGAGAACCGAACATTACTCCGATTTTCATCCGGATCTGATTGATAAATATTACACATGTATTTGATTTTGCAATAACACCGGTAAGCTTCCTGAGTGCCTGACTCATAAGTCTCGCCTGAAGCCCCATATGAGAATCCCCCATATCTCCGTCAATTTCAGCTTTCGGAACAAGAGCAGCAACTGAGTCGATGACTATTACATCGAGTGCACCTGATCTGACCAGTGCTTCAACAATTTCAAGCGCCTCCTCACCAGTGTCCGGCTGAGATACCAGCATATCCTCTGTTTTTACACCTAATCTTGCTGCATATGCAGGATCAAGCGCATGCTCGGCATCTATAAACGCTACAGATCCTCCAAGCTTCTGAGCCTCCGCAATTATATGAAGTGTCATTGTTGTTTTTCCGGATGACTCCGGACCATAAATCTCAACTACACGTCCTCTTGGAACACCGCCTACTCCAAGGGCTATATCAAGTTCAAGAGAACCTGTTGAAATGGCCGGAATCTGAGCTTTGACAGGATTATCTCCCAGCCTCATAATTGATCCTTTGCCAAACTGTTTTTCAATTTGAATCATAGCTGCATCTAGCGCCTGACTTTTCACATTCTGTTCTTTCTGACTCTGAATACTCATAATAACCTCTTATTTTTCCGAAAATATTTTATATTTATACATACGAACGAATGCAGATATTTTTTGAATTTTTTTACTGAAATCATTTCCCATTATAATTGCATATTAAATATTGCAATAAAATATTCACCGGGTCTGACATTTGTTCTTTAACTACATCAATGTATAGTATTTAATCGGTCTTTTTGTCAAGTTATTTACTATAATTTTGTTAAGTATAATATTTTTTTATTTTTTGCCAGTTGAAATTTGTATATTGACTCTTAATCAGAAAATCTATAAATAATTCATTTCTATAATAAATACCCGGAGTTTAAATGGAAATATTGATAATAGCAGCACTTATACTTTTGAATGGATTTTTTGCTCTAAGTGAGATAGCGCTTATCTCATCTAATAGCGCAAGGCTTGAGAATAAAAGTGCAAAAGGCAATAAGGGTGCCGGTTTTGCTCTTAAACTCCTTGAAAAACCTGAAAATTTTTTATCTGCAATTCAGATAGGAATCACTGTTGTAGGGATTATTTCCGGTGCTTATGGAGGAATACGTTTTTCAGATGATCTCACCAGATGGCTGCTGAAAAATAATATTTTTATAAAACATGCCGGAACAATATCACTTACTATAGTAATTACAACCATCACATATTTCTCAATAGTTATAGGAGAGCTTGTTCCTAAAACTTTCGCATTGAACAAATCTGAAACCATTGCTTCAATCGTAGCACCTGCAATTTTTATTTTAACCAAAATCACCTATCCTATTGTAGCATTTCTTTCAATTTCCACGAATTTGTTACTCAAAATGATGTTTGTAAAAAACAAAAAGAAGAGCAGCTTAACTGAAGAAGAATTGAGGATGATGATCAAGGTTGCAAAAACCGAGGGAGTTATCACCGGAAGGGAAGCTGAAATACATCAGAACCTGTTCCGTTTTTTTGATAGAAAAGCAGAGCAGATTATGACAATAAGAAATGATATTATATGGCTGAATATAAACGACAAGTTAAGTACTATCGAAAAAATAATAATGGAGACTCCTCATAGTAAGTTTCCGGTTTGTAATGACAGTCTTGAAAATACAATAGGAATTATAACTGTAAAGGATTACATCGATAACCGTAATAAAAAGAATTTCAGTTTAAAAAATATTTTACGCCCGGTAATATTTATTTCTGAAGTTTCTGATTCACTGAAAATATTGGACAGGTTTAAAAAAATGAAGTGTCATTTTGCAATGGTGCTGGATGAATACGGTTCTGTTCAGGGAATAATTACGCTTCATGACCTTTCGGAAAATATTTTCGGTAACCTGCCCGATATCAATGAGAATTTTGACCCTCAAATTGTTAAAAGAAACGATAATAGTTATCTGATAGATGGAGAAACTCAAATCGATATATTAAGAGAATTTATCGATATACATGATTTTAAAATAAGAAACGATTTGTACAGCACAATTGCTGGTTATATCATGGAGAAGACCGGAAGGATGGCACATACTGGAGATTTTTTTAAAATTGACGGTTATAAGGTTGAGGTGGTTGATATTGATGGTTTGAAAATAGATAAAGTTTTGATTTCAAAAATTAAAACCAAAAAGAAATAAAGCTATAATCATTTTTTCACTCTTTATTCAATATAATATCGCTTCACGTTTTTATAACGACGACGCTTTTAAAAAAACTGCAAATCTCAAAATATCTAATTCATTATCCCCGATGGATCATAATCGAACACAACGTTCCGTTATTATTATTTAAAAAAATAACTTCAAAATATTTTTTGTGTTAATTTTATCATTAAAATGAGACTACATATTTATAGAGAAGCTCAAGAGAAGATTTCTTGTATTTGATAAACTAAAAATGAGTTATCTTATCAAATAATAAGCGATGCTGTTAACGTATTTATCATTTATTTCAAATGAAAAATTCCCTTAAGCAAGGTGGAATTGTGAAAATTCTCATATTTTTTAAAATTGTATTGCATTTAAGACAAAATATGTTTTTACTATTCAAATCTAACATCGAAGAAATTTACATTATCAGGGATATACAGAAACCGATGAACATGCCAAATAAAAAAAAGCTGGATCTGTTTACTGAAGCGTATAACAACTACTACCCCATTCTTTTTAATTCTATATGCGGGAAAGTACGTGATACACATGAGACAGAGGATATCTGTCAGGAAGTGTTCATAATCTTTTACAATAAATTTGAGACGATCGAAAACCATCGTGCGTGGCTGAACGGAACCATGCGCAATGTAGTGTATGATTACTATAAGAAAAAAGGACGTAATGACGAAGACATAGATTCAATAATCGATGATTCATCAATGACATATGTAAACGGATTTCAGGAAGCGCGACTGATAATAGAAGATGTCATCAATAACGGAAACATTTTCGATGATGACCGTGAAAAAACAGTATTTGATCTTATCGCGTTTCACAATTATTCATATATCGAAACCGCGGAGTTGGTAAAAATAAGCTATCGCCAGGTTCGTTACAGTTTCAAAAAGTCTTCACAAAAAATTCAGGAGGAACTCCGAAACAGAGGAATCAAAGATTTGGAGGAACTGCTATGAAAAATGAAAATAAAGTCATAAAGATATTAGAAAAATACGACTTTGTCCGTCCTGCAGACCGGACTGTGATTAAAGCCAATATATCTTCAAAAGCCCGGGTTTATAAAAAAATAATGAAACAGGAATCAGGGTGGTCATTTGCATCCGGTTATGCCTACTCATTATTTTCCATATTACGTAATTACGGATTCTCAGTCAATATGAGTTCTGCTCGAAGATTTGCTCAGGTATCTTTTGTCGCAGCCTCTTTCGTTGTCATCCTTGGTGGTGCATTAACAGTAAACAATTATTTAAACATTTTTAATGGTGCCGGTAAACAGCCTGAAATCGCTAAGGATCAGAGTACAATCGTACCATTAACGGGCATGATAAGCTTTACTATCGGCACTGTGACAAAAAAAGATAATGCAGGAAATTTAACCACGGCAAATGCCGGAGATGCAGTTACCGAAGGAATGATAATCACCACCACGGGAAAAAAATCAACAGCTGATATATTTGTCGGAGAGAATGCTGTCCGCATAACCGGTGATTCAACTATTACACTTTCAAGGCTGACAACAAATTCATCAACTGGAACTCAGCAGGTTGCCATCACTCTTGTCAATGGATTGATATACAATAAGATTACCCGTAAACTTATAAAAGACGATGTTTACAATGTTTCAACCGGAACAGCAACTGCAGCGGTCCGAGGAACGGAATTTGCAGTAGAAGATATTAAAGGGAAAACCACCGTATCATGTTTAAAAGGAAGAGTTGCAGTAAATAACAACGCCGGTGCAGTAGTTGTAATAGAAGCAAATGAGGAAACAGCTGTTACAGAAGGAAAAGATCCTGTTAAATCACTAATTGACGATAATAAACTCAAAAAACTTCAAATTCTTTCTGATATAAAAGCGGCAAAAGAAGATATCCGGATAAAATTTGAGACACAGCGTGAAGAAATAAAAAAAGCAGTGGAAGACCAGAAAACAGCAAACACACAAAGTGTTGAAAATCAAAAAAGTTCCGATGCTGCCCGCATTGAGAAAATTAAGAGCAGTGCAGGCAAAACCCCGGAAGACAAAAAAGCCACGGAAGAAGCTTTAGATAAACCGGTCAATTCAGTGAAAGCTCAAATGGAGGCACTGAAGAAAAAACCGACTGTAAGTGGAACAAAGTAAATGAAATTAAAATTTTACTGATGCTGTCTTTTATATTTATCATTCGTTGACTCTAAATAATTATTTTTGTTAAAGTATTCAAAAACTGATCAAAGTTAACCAAAACTTCTTAACAAATGAACCAGGCAGTATAATATTGATTCATTGTATATTTTGATTATTTTCTTAGCAGCTTCGAAATATAGGATATATGAATTCTCATTAGTCCAAGAGTTGAAGTTTATTAAATAGAGCTGCATCTCTTCTCTTTAGAATACTGATAGTTTCGTCTTTTAAACTTCATAGTTAAGATTAATTAATACTAACTGTTGATTGCGACATATCAACTTCACAGAATGAATCATCAATCTCCTGGAGTATCCTGCATTTCCCTATATCTTTATTTTTTTGAAAAGCTGATCTAAGAAAAGAACATTTTTTTTTAGATAAGGTGTATCAGGTTCGTTGGAATGAATCAATGAGCAACAAGTCTGAAATGAAGCCGCTACAAAAGAAAAAAACTGACAAATAAGAATCTTTACCGGGATACGGAATGATATCTTTTTCAATGAGGAATTCTTTTATTTAATTATCATACCCGTAATACAACTATGTGTAGAATGAAATAATATCATTATTATTGACAAAATATTATCCCTTCCGGTTCTATATAAATGAGATTTCCCAATCAATTCATAATTTTATCAATTGTACAGACGCTTAAATATAATACTAACTCTGGAGTATATCCATGCAACTGAATAATTTCTTATTAATGCTGATTCCCGCTCTGGTTGCCGTTACCGGAGGTATTGTTGCCGCTTTCTGGAATCCCGATCGTAATATACGAAGCTTGATTCAGCATTTCGCCGCAGGAGTGGTATTGGCTGCATTGTGCGTAGAGGTGTTTCCGGAAATTAGCCGTGAACATGCACCCGGCTGGATTCTGGCAGGATCTTTTTTATTGGGAACTCTTTTCATGTATACTTTGAAGCTATGGACTATTAGAATTGAACATCAATATAAATACCGATCGAATAATTCGGAAGGTTTGCCATTAGGTCTTCTGCTGGCGACATATGTTGACGTTTCTGTAGATGGAATGATTATCGGCGCAGGCTTTGCAGCCGGCGGTGAGACTGGATTAATTCTGGCAATCGGTCTTGCAGTTGAGCTTTTATTTCTTGGTCTGGCTCTATCTTCCGACACTATTAAGGGTTGGCGCATAGCGGTCATTTCAGGCGGATTGGGCATCGTCGTACTGCTCTTTGCAGTAATGGGCAACATACTACTGACTGATGCATCTCCACTAATTATTTCAGGAGCATTGTCTTTTGGAGGAGCAGCTCTTCTATATCTGGTTACAGAGGAACTACTGATAGAGGCTCATGAAGTACCGGAAAAACCAATTTCAACATTGGTATTATTTGGTGGATTTCTGATTTTCTGGTGTATTCAGTTATTGGCGATTTAATTTTCTCTGTATGACACAATTTTAACTCTAGCATTTTTTCTTTCAATTCAGCATTGTACAGAACTGAAAGAATCCTAGCAGTAGATACATTAAGAACGATATTGAAAATGACATTAATCTGCCGGTACGTTAAACTCGGAAACCGGTTAGAATTTTTCCTATAGTTAGTATTTTGATAAATTTTAGGCATGAAAAAACCCGAAGGGAGAATCCCTTCGGGTTTTTTATAATATGG
>CAYVCQ010000049.1:0-4795 GCA_964450405.1 uncultured Leptospirales bacterium
AAAAAGGGGTTAAGATGGAGATTTTTGACGGTTTTATATCAGCAATAGCAAGTGAGTTAAAGATACCTTTTCATAAAGATAAAAAAGGTAACTACACGGTTTCCCTTGAATTTGACAATGGAAGATCTCAGGATGTTCTTGTTTCTTTAAAAAAGGATGAATCGGGAGACAGAGTTATTCACTACCACTCAAAGATAGCCTCTCTGAAACAGGATACATGGGACCTCTACAAATCTTCACTTCAGCAGAATTTAACGTTTGATTACGGCGCACTGGCTCTTGATAAAAATACACTGGTAATGCATAACACAGTACTTCTGGAAAACTGCGAGCCGAGAAGATTTATGAAATCTCTGATTTATATAGCGGCAAAAGCTGATGAGATTGAAGAACTCCTGGCAAAAGAGGACACTAACTAAATCAGGAAATTCTAAAGATTCTCTCACCCTTTGTGCTGCAGTTCATGGGGCATCCTTTACATGCCCTTTCAGGATTTATCTCAGTAATGATCTTCTTTTCTATAAGCTCAAACAAAGCCTGATCTATCAGCCCTCTCTCCCCTTCAATTGCGGAGTAGAGTTCTGATAGGCAGATCTCACCTCGATCATTTATTATTTTTTTCACATCTCTTAAAATCATATATTTATCTTATCACCCAGAATTTTTTATATAGATAGTCAAGCTTGGAAATTAATTTTCTATTACTATGTCGCCCCTCGGGGGTATCTTTTTTGAGCTTCCAGTCGGCGCTGGCAGCTTCCAATTCATCGCGAAGCTCCCATGAATATTTAAAACTTCTTCCATTCATCTTCTTCAATGATTCGGCCTGTTCCGGTGTAAACCATCCTTGAGATATTTCGTATTCTATAATATCTGTGTTTACTACTATATTTCTAAGCTCTGAAAGTTCAACAACTCTGTTCAGGTCCGAGGTTTCAAGTTCAGAGGCCTTGCTCTTTAGTTCATTTTTAAAATCAACCGCATTCCTGAACTCTTTGTTGATAAACTGATCCATAGAATTAAACGTGATCCCTTCTGACACAAGCCTTCTCTCAACACTTGCAGACATATTGAATTTCACGGGTCTGTAAACCTGCTGATTAAAAACATTCTGTATAATAAAAAGAGATATAAAACTTATAGCACAGGATAATACCGGAGCCGTAACCCATCCCGAGGCAATCTTTCCGAGGAGTTTAAAATTCATCCCCCCTCCTCCCTGATACAAACCTATACCGATAATCGCACCCACAACAGCCTGAGGGCTTGAGATAGGAACCAGCGGAATAGTGGGAAGTCCGTTCGTTGCCAGAAGGCGTTCAAGATTTTGTGAAGAAAAAAGGAAAAGTACCGTTGATGATGCAGATACAACGACAAGGGCAGTGATCGGTGTGAGGGGGATAATACTTTTACCCACGGTCTGCATAACCTTGGCGGAATATGTAAAAACACCAACGGCCATGGCTATCCCTCCAAGGATAAACAGCTGCTCGCTGCCGGAAACTGTTCCAAGGTATGTTTCAAATGGCCTGAATGGGGCAACTGGAACAAAGACTCCCATGACATTGGCGATGTTATTTGCACCAAGTGAATATGCTCCGAATCCTCCGACAACTATAAGCCCTATTCTGTTATAAAAATCTAGATATAGAATATGAAATTTTTTCCTGTTAAGAAAACGTTTAGCAATAATATAAAATAATACCGCAAAGGCACCTGATATTACCGGAGCCATCATCCAGCTTGAAACAATCTTCATCAGTGATTCGTAATCGGTTATTGATCCTGAAAAAAAGTTCCATCCGATAATTGATCCTACAATTGATTGAGATGTTGAAACCGGGAGATTCAGCCTGGTCATCCATAAAATTGAAACAGCAGCTGCAAGAGCAACAATAAATGAACCGCCTATTTCATTTACTGAGCCCAGTTTGCCAAGGGTAAGAGTGGCGCCCGCCCCTGAGACATAGGCTCCCAGAATAAGAAAAATACTCGTTACAATGGCCGCAACTTTAAAGCTGACCATTTTGGAACCCACTGCAGTTCCGAAAACATTCCCGGCGTTATTTGCACCAAATGACCATCCAAGGAAAAGGCCGCTGGATAAAAAAATGAGTATAGACATCAGACTATCCTTTTCAGTGCCGCTATTGACAGTCTGTTTGCAATATTTTCCGCTATATCAGAAATTGAATCAATCGATACAATAAAATTTTTAATATGAAGTTTTCGGCTTAGGTCAATATCCAGTTCAAATATTTCTCTTTTTGCTTTCTCCGCAAGATGATCCGATTCATTCTCAAAAAATTTCACTTTATGCAGATGGTCCTTCACACTGTTGACGTCATAAAAATACGACCTCGTAGACTGGACCAGCGCCTGAGTTGAATCAACCGCAGTCTCTGCAAGTTTTTTTATCCTCTCATGAAGTGATGCAGGAATATCGGGCTTCTCTATGAAGAATTCAAACATTATAGATTTTGAAAAATCGATTATATCATCCATGTTTTCAAGAAGCCCCAGAACATCACCTCTCGACTCGGGGATAAGTGTCTGAACATAAAGCTGTGCCTCTATGTCCTGCCTGAGATCATCTGCACGCCCCTCAAGAACTTTTATAATATCGAGACGTTCATTAAACTCATCCTCTTTTCCGGAAAGATATAACTTAAGTCCCTCTTCAAAATGAAGTACAGACTCACTTACAAGGTCGATAAATGTATCGATCTTCATTACCAGATCTTTAGTTGCTGTGAATATTGAATACATAAAAGTCTCCTGATTCAAACCCCTTCCGGGAGTTTGAGGGTTTTTTTAAAAGGATTTATCCCTTCGACCCTTTCAAATATTATGTTTTAACCAGAATTTAATATTCTTAAATTATTTTACATTCTTAGCATCTATGACTTCCATGTCCGGCAAATGTTTCATTGCTTCTCTGTAATCAATATGCTTTGTTAACAATTCTTTTACTGCATATAAAGGTTCAATCCATATTTCAGGAAAAAAATATTCACCCGGCAGCAGACTTTTATAAGCCAGCATTTCTTCCGGCGGATTAAACTGCGCGTTTATACCCTCTTTATTTCCCCTTGCATCAATTTTGTACCAGCCGTAATCCTGAAGATGCAATGCTGCAAGTCCGTGAAGAAAAAAACGGTTAAACTTTTCAGATTTAACACGCTGATAACATAATCCTGCCGGAATTGAATTAGCCCTGAGCAAAGCAACGAGAAGATGACTTTTAGCAAGGCAAAACCCGGTTTTGTGAAATAATACTTCTGAAGCTTTATAAGTTACCGGATTCATATCATAATCTACACAATGGAAAATTTCGTCCCGTACAAATTCAAAACATTTTTTTGCTATATCCAGATCAGCATTCAAACCGTATGATAATTCTTTAGCTTTGTTAAAAACTAAAGGGTTATCAAAATCGATAGCCTCTGATGATTTTAAATATTTCATTAAGAACTGATCCATCAATACTAACCTTTATATTTAATTAATACGCGCACACTTCGCGTGCGCAAAGAGATAATGGACTGGGAGGCGGTGCCCCTTGACTCCCTCTCTTCTCCGTGTTGCGCGGAACGCAACACAAACGAATATTCTAAAAAATTCTAATTAAAAAAGCGACAAAATTGCCGCTTTTTTAATTCACATATATTGGGCGGTTATAGTTACCCAATTTTTACAGGGTTCAAGGGGCGGTAGCCCCTTACCAGCCCCGCAGGGCTCCCTGCGGTCACAAAAACGATGTTTTTGTGACCAACCATAATAATTTATTCCTTAACCATATAACTTGATGCATATCGCGAATCACTCTGCACATCATTTAAAAGATCATATGCTTTTTTAGATGAAGATAAAGGTCCTATTCGAACTCTGAAATAGTTTTTACCATTTACAAGACTTTTATCTATATAAGCATCAAATCTTTTTGATTTCAAAATTGACTTTTCATGTTCTGCCTTGGAAAGAGTATCAAATGAGGCTACCTGTACTGCATAGGAATCAAAACTTTTCTTCTCACGAACATCGTTTGAAACTTCGTAAATTCTGTTCTTACGATTTGTCAGATCATGATTCTCATCACTCTTCTTCTTATCTTTCGCCGCTATCTTCCTGGAATTATTCTGCGTATTCTTCTGATCACTCTTTTTGTCATTCTTTACAATCTTATCTGATTTTTTAGATGATTTATTTTTTGAAGCAGGCGGAATGATCTCTTTTATATTCTCATTAGTAAGAACATCCCCTTTTGTATTTTTAATATCTGCTTTAGCGGTAATTATTTCATTACCCTGAGCAGCTTTATTTTCTTCTTTAACAACAGAATTTGTTTTATTGTCATCAAGGGCAGTTATTTTATCACCAGTAACTCCCTCTTCAACAGTTTCAGTGGGGATAGGAGGGATATCAGCTCCAATCATATCAGCAGTTTTATTATCATCAAAATTCATCCCGCTGACTGTAAGTTCTTTAGAACCCGGTTTGTCGTCCTTCATAAAACTCATTCCGAAAAGAAAAGCCGCGGCAATTATACCTATAACTACTGACGTCAGAATAATGATTCTGGGGGTGTCAAGATGAACTATATATAGGTTTTTCTCTTTTACTGCGTTCGGTTTTGGATCAAAATTTTCCATAAATCAACAACCTGCCTTTTAGTATGTTCGATATCACCTGAATTATCTATGATATAATCGGCAAGTTTAACTTTTTCATTTAGCGGAATTTGATGTTTAAGCCTCTCTTTTATTTCATCTTCTGAAATTTTATCTCTTTTACT